>CALLMM010000015.1 GCA_938005745.1 uncultured Chthonomonadales bacterium
TGTCGGAGTACCGGATCACCTGCGCCGATTCGCTGCAGGACCTGTGGGATCAGGCGCGCAGCTTCCGCGATCTGACCGGCTCGCGCAGGACAGACGCGCAGGGACGCGCCATTGTCAGACTCTCAAGACCGGTACGCGCAAAGGTCTTTGTGCTAGATACCCGGCGGCTTGTAGGAGATGACTACGTTCATATCTTTGAATGGCAGTTCTGCCGGCTGGTTCCTGCGGAGTCGCTGAAACTGGAGACCGTCCCCCAGCGACCGGAGTGGAAACCCGGCTCGCTCATTGCATCCGGCGGCGTGGTCAGGCTGCGCGCCGTCGCCTCCGCACAGGGCGTAGAGATGGATGTAACCGGAAAGGCGCGATTCTCCGGAAAGGGGTTTCGCCCCTATCGGCGCGGGTTTCCCAACGAACTGCTTGCGCCAAAGGTAGAGGAGAACGAGACACGCGAAGCTACCCTGCAGGCGACCTTCGGCAGACTCTCCGCCTCGCTGTCCGTGAAGATTGAAGGATGGGAACGAAAGAACCGGCGTACCGATCTGGATGTGCTCTACATAGAACGCCTGCCCCGTGTAGACTACGATGCGCCCGACAGGGGAAATGGTCCAGGATGGCTTGCGGAGGGAGAGCGGGTCGAATGGGTCGCACATATCCGCAGTTATGGCGCGGAGACACGCAGCCTCCCCTACGAATGGCGGCAGGACGGCAGGAAGGTCGCAGAGGGCAGGATCCGCCGCATCCCCCGGGACGGGCAGGCTGTTGTCCGTCTGCCCTGGCAATGGACACAGAGACGGCATACGCTGGAGTTCATCATATTTCCAGACAGTCGGGACAGCGTTGAGGGCAATAACCGCAGGCTGATCTATACGGACGCGCTGACCGTCGGTTTCTGGATTGAGGAGAAGCTTGCGGACTACTGGCACGATAATCAGAACGAACAGAACCCGCAGAATAACAGCTTTGAGGACTGGGCGCAGTGGATGATTGAGCAGTGGAATCGTCTGATGGCGGAGGCGATCCATCCGCTCTCTCCCAACGGGTTGTCAGACCGTTGGCGGCTGGACCGCGTGGTGGTTGTGCCAACCGGCGCGCTTCCGCTATCCGGCGGACTTCCCAGTAACAATCCCGACAATCGCGATAAAACGGTGGATATCGTCTGGGGATTTAACTGCGAACCCGATGCGCGGATCAGCGACTACTGGAAACGGACGCCCTGGACGAAGGGACCGGTAGAGGGGACGCCCGCCTTCTATGTGGATTGGGCGCTGCTGCATGAGCTGTCTCATGCGCGCTATCTCATAGACAGCTACGGCTTCGACGTTCATCCCGACAGCGTGAAGATCACGGATCATCGCGGCAAACCTGCTGTCGAGACGGAAGAGATGCGGGCGGTTCTGCCCCATCTCAACAAGTATCGCGGCTTGATGGGGGGCGGCATCATCCCCTTTTATGATGAGTACACCGCCGGCGCGCTGGAGAGAGTGAAAGGGAAACGGGCGCGAGGAGGCAACTACAACGCCCCTTCGGTGATCGGAGAGTATATTCAGGAGCTGCCGGAGAGCAACATCTTCACCTTTCTCGATCCGGAGGGGAGACCCGCTGCGAACGGGAGACTCTCTATCTGGCAGGCGAAGCCGCGTCCGGACGCCTGGTATGGTAAGCTGTTCGAGGGAAATCCCTCTCTGGAGTTCTCTCTCGACGAGCAGGGCAGCGTTACGCTTCCCCGCAATCCCTTTGGCAGAGACCCGTTGAAGCATACCTTTGGCGATGCAAACACCGTCATGCTGTTTCGTATCACCGCCGGCGATCAGACCTACTACCATTTTCAGGAGGTCTCCGATTTCAACCTTGCTTTCTGGAAAGGGGACAGGCAGACCGCGCGCTACACGGTTCGACTACAACCTGTGAAAAGAGGCAGCCATGCAGATTGAGATCAATACCCGGGCGTTCGACTATCCGCATATCCGACTGCCGGATGTCTACACCGTGCGTCAGAAGATAGAGGCGCCTGTACTGCAGGACATCGCAGGGGCAGCGGCGGCGGCAGTGGAAGGGTTATTGACCGATCCCCGACTGCGACCGGGTGCATCGGTGGCGATCGGCGTCGGCAGTCGCGGCATCAATAACATCGTTGCCATCCTGCAGGCGGTCATCCGGGAGTTGAAGGAGGGCGGGGCGGAGCCGTTCATCGTGCCCGCGATGGGCAGTCATGGCGGGGCGACCGTTGAGGGGCAGGTCGCCATTCTGCGCGACTACGGAATTACGCCGGAGACGATGGGGGTGCCCATTCTCGCGACTATGGAGGTGGCGCAGGTCGGAGAACTGGAGGACGGCTATCCGGTCTACTTCGACTGCAACGCTCTGGATGCAGATGCAGTGATCGTGGTTAACCGCATCAAGCACCATACCGACTTTGCGGGCGAGATCGAAAGCGGTCTGGCAAAGATGTGCGCCATCGGGTTGGGAAAGCAGAAGGGCGCGGACTCGATCCATCGCTTTGGCGCAGACGGACTTCGCACTATCATGCCCAAGGTCGCCAGAAAGCTGCTGGAGACAGTCAACATCGTTGGCGGAGTGGCGATCATCGAAAATCAGTTCGGTCAGACCGCCGAGATACACGGTGTGCTGGCGGACGGTATCGGACGAGAGACGGAGAAGAACCTGCTGGCGCGCGCGCGTGCGCTGGCTCCGCGCCTGCCCTTTAAGACGCTCGATGTGCTGGTGGTGGACTATATGGGAAAGGACATCTCCGGCTCCGGGATGGACACGCATGTGATCGGTCGGGTCAGGATGCCCTCCATAGACGAATCCACCTGGGATGGACCGAAATCCCGCATCGTCTGTGTGCTGGACCTGACCGAGAAATCGCATGGCAACGCCGCGGGGATCGGACTGGCTGACATGACCACGCGGCAGCTGATCGAGAAGATAGACTTCGATGTCACCGCTACCAATCATCGAACCAGCGGTGAGGGAGGCGTCATACGGGGCGGTCTGCCGATCATTCTGGACGATGCGCAGATGTGCGTTCGGGCGGCAATCGGCGCGTGCGGTCAGGGCTGGCATGAGAAGGTGCGTCTGGTGCGCATTCTCAATACGGAGTTTGTGGAGGTCTTCGAGGTCTCAGAAGCGATGCTGGAGGAGGTTCGCTCCCGCGACGACCTGGAGATCGTTCGCGATCGTCACCCGCTGGACCTGTCTCGCTCACCTGGAGCCTGACACGATTGAAAACGGGAGGATCGTCCCATTCCGCGAACATACGATGTGATTGTGGTTGGAGGGGGACCTGCCGGAGCCGCCAGCGCGATAATGCTGGCTGAAGCCGGCTGGGAGACGCTTCTGCTGGACAGGGCGCGCTTTCCGCGCGATAAGCCCTGCGGAGAGTTTCTGACGCCCGGCGCGGCGTCTATCTTACAGTCGCTGGGGGTCTGGGGGAGGTTGACGGAGCAGGGGATCTCTCCTGTGGATCGTTTGAGCATTCGCTCCGCAAACCGCTTCAGGCTGGAACATGCTCCCGAAGAGAACCTGACCGCTGGATGGACTGTCCGGCGCAGAACGCTGGACGCCATTCTGCTGGAGCAGGCGCGATCCGTCGGCGTGGAGGTAAGGGAGGCGGTCGTCTTCCGGTCACTGATACGCGAATCGGGGCAGGTGAGAGGCGTTCTCGCCGCCGGCAAGTGCGCTTCCCTCTGCGAATGGCGTTCTCGACTGGTGATTGGCGCGGACGGCGCGCGTTCCAAAGTAGCTCGCGAAATGGGCGTCGTGAAACCGATCCGCAGGCTGCAGCGTCTGGCAGTCGTAACACACTGGCGCGGGCTGGAACTGGACTGCGGACTGGAGATGCGCTCCTCCGGCTCGGTAGTCTGCGGGGCGGGGAGGCTGCCGGATCATTCTGTCAATCTGACGCTGGTAGTCCCCACAGGAGAGTCGCGAAAGATCGCCGGAAGAGCCGGGGACTATGTTACGGAGATGATATACCGTCACTTCCCGGACCTTGCCGCCCGACTCCCGGATGGACAGCGTGAGCCGGAGATCCAGACGACTCACTGCTTCGGTCACTACTGCCGTCGAACCTCTGATGACGGAGTGATGCTGGCAGGGGACGCCGCCGCATTTGTAGACCCGTTCACGGGCGAGGGAGTCTTCTTCGCGCTGCGCGGCGCAGAACTCGCGGCGCGGACGGCGTACCAGGCGCTGACATCCGGAGATGTCTCCGCCGTGAGCCTGGCGTCGTATGATCGCGCGCGTCGTGAACTGATGCGGCGGTATCTGTTGTGCGGTCTGGTGCAGGGGATCGTCCGAACGCCAACCCTGTTCAATCTGGTGGTCCGCAGACTGAACCGACATCCTGCTTTGCAGGATCGGCTTTTTCAGGTTCTGAGCGATACCGAGCCGCCTGGTCGTGTCCTGCATCCCGGATATCTACTGCGGCTGCTGCTTCCCATCTGACAGGTCAGGGCGATGCATACCGAAAATACGATCCTCATCCACGGCGACAGACAGCGAATCTATCAACTGGCGGCTGATATTCAGGACTGGGCGAAGATTCTGCCGCACTACCGTTACGTGGTGATCGAAGAGCAGTCAGAGCGGCACAAAATCGCCCGCATGGGAGCAAGGCGCGACTGGTTCCCGGTGAAATGGCGCGCCCGGCAGGAACTCCTGCCAGAGGAGTACCGTATCCTGTTCCAGCATATCGGCGGCATCACAAAAGGCATGTCGGTGGAGTGGAGACTGGTTCCTGAAGGGGACGCCGTGCGTGTTACCATTTCGCATACGCTGACCTATCCTGTACCGCTTCTTGGTCCGCTCTTTGCCGAATGGATCGTGGGCAGACTCTTTGTTCATAATATTGCCGGAAAGACGTTGCGATGCATCAAAGCAATGGTAGAAGAGACAGGTCCGCACAGAGGCGCGTCGTAGTAACGGGGCTGGGCGTGGTCAGCGCAACCGGCGTGGGAGCGCAGGAGCTGTGGCGAGGTTTGCTGAAAAGAGAATCTGGCATCCGCAGGATCACCCGTTTTGACGCTTCGCAGAGTCCCGCGCAGATTGCTGCAGAGGTAGACAAATTCGATCCCTCCCTGTTTCTGGACTCAAAATCCCTCCGACGCATGGATCGCTGCTCCCAGTTTGCCGTCCACGCCTCCGGTCTGGCGATACAGGACGCCTGCCTGGACCTTTCCGGGGAGGACTGCACGCGCATCGGCGTCTGCATCGGGAGCGCGCTGGGAGGCGCGGGGTTTGCTGAGCAGCAACACACGCAGTACATTCAGCAGGGAGTGCGCGCGGTAGAGCTGCAGCTTGCCCTCCAGATGTTTGTCGGGGCGGGGACCTGCTGTACCGCGATCCGCTTCGGGCTGACGGGTCTGAGCACGGCGAACGCCGATAGCTGCGCCTCCGGAACTATTGCCATCGGTAACGCGCTGCATGCGATCCGGCGCGGCGATGCGGATGTGATGCTGGCGGGCGGCGCGGAGGCTCCGCTTGCGCCGCTCTGTCACGGAGCCTTCGGATTGATTCGCGCGCTCTCTACCCGTAACGACGCCCCTGAACGCGCCTGTCGTCCGTTTGACCGGGACCGTGACGGCTTTGTGATGGGGGAGGGGGCGGCGACGCTGGTGCTCGAGGAGAGGGAGCGCGCCATTCGACGGGGCGTGCGAATCTATGCGGAGATCATCGGCTTTGCCGCGACGAACGATGCCCACCACATGACCGTTCCACGTCCGGATGGCGAGTCCGCCAGCCGCTGTATCGCTCAGGCAATGCGCGACGCGGACATCCAGCCCGACGAACTCGACTACATCAACGCGCACGCCTCCTCCACGCTGCTCAACGACGTCACCGAATCGCTGGCGATCAAGAAAGCGCTGGGAGAGCACGCCTACCGTGTCCCGATCAGCGGCACAAAGCCCTATCACGGTCACGCGCTTGGCGCAACGGGAGCCATTGAGGCGGTCATCTGCTGTCTTGCGCTGCAGAACCAGAGCATTCCGCCCACGCTCAATCTGGAACATCCCGATCCGCAGTGCGATCTCGACTATGTGCCGGGTGAGTTCCGGGGCGCGCCCCTGCGAACTGCGCTGTCCAACTCGTTTGGCTTCGGCGGGATCAACGCCTGCCTGATCTTCCGAATGGACGACCTGCCATGAAAAAACGCTCCCCTCATCCAGATGAGGGGAGCGGACAGACGAACCGTTAGATCACCTCCAGACCGTTGCGATCCGGCAAAGGCGGGAAGGGAGCGTGCGGCTCCGCCTGGTACCAGAAGCCGGTAGAGGAGATGTCGTCCTGCAGCGGCAGATAACGCCCTCCGCTTCTCCAGCCCAGCGCCTGGATGGTAACCTTTAGATCGGTCTCGAAGCGGATCGGGTCCATCACATGCCAGCGGTAGAGACCGAATCGCTGCTGGCTGCGATACATACCCTCCGCTCCAGCCGTGATGACCTGGGGCAGTCCCAGAAACGGCGTGGAGAAGCTCCCGTACTGTCCCGGCGGATGCTCAAAGTTCCACGCTCCTCCGAAGTAGTCCTCGGTTCCGGTTCCGCAGATGGTCGGGAAGTCGGTATCCCCGTCCATATAGAACTTGATCTCGCCCTCTCCCCACCATCCGTTGTTATTCACCTGCCAGGCGATATAGGTTCCCACATAGTGCCCGTGTCCCCGGACGCCGTCCAGAATGGTATGTTCGGTCGCATAGGGCAGCGGATTATCTCTACGCCACTGTGCATGGAGATAGGCGGCGTCTTCTGGCACCTTCGTCAGCGCATAGGTGATCTGGTAGAAGAAGCCGTGCAGCGGCTCATCCCAGAGATTTTCGACGGTGATCCGCGCAGTACCACGGAAAGGCATCTCCCAGTAGCAGTTGAATCCGCCCGCCGGGTTCACCGCCACCGGCAAGGAGCTGATATTGCAGCGCTGGCACCAGCCGTTGCAGAAGAAGTCCCCGATCGGCGTCTCGATGCTGGGGGTCTCTTCGCCGTCCCAGTAGAACCGCAGGACGACCCTACGCCACCACTCGGGATGCAGGGTAATCCAGATATGCTGGATTGCTCCCGGACCGGTGATATCCGCCAGCGTCGTTACGGACTTCGGCTCCAGGCTGATGCAGGGGCGAACTTTCCATCCCTGCCCTAACTCTCTGGCGGCTCCGCGGGGGTTGCCCCTTTCGTCCACCGGGGGAAGCGCCATCGCGCCTTTACCCGGAGAGCCGTCAGGATTCTCCGCGCTGATGGATCGAGTCTTTGCCCGGGACAGGCGAGAGAGGGTGTGCAGACCCATTCCCAGACCGTTGAAAAACTCCATTGTCCAAGTGTCCTCCGTGATTTATCCGTTATGCGAAAAGACTATCGTATCAGAGTCGGGCTGCTGATGTAGATCGCGCCCTGTGTGGCTTTACCTCCGGGGCTGTCCAGCAGAAACAGAGTATCGAACCGGATGGGGTAGTGTATCACGCCGTCATTTGCGCCGCCCCAGTGACCGCCGCGGGAGCCGTCCATCGCGAACAGCACATACCGCCAGCCCTTCCAGTCTATCGGGTCGCTCTCTGGTTGAAACGTCTGTCCGGTTGAGTCTACAATCCGCAGGCGGGGTGAGTTACCCTGTCCATCGCCATAGATCCACAAACCCAGCGCCTTCGGACGCCCCTCAATCTTCCGCAGAGACTCTCTTTCCGGGATCATCCGGACGAACTTCCAGCCTGGATCGTACCGATACTGGATTTTCAGACAGTTCATGCCCGGTACTGGCGGTCCTTCCGGGGGACACTCCACGAAGAGCGTCTGTTCGGAAGCCACCTTGCTGTCCCCATCCGGCTGCAGGCGGTAGTCTGAGAGCGGCGAATCGGTTCCTGCGCGCTGAAAACGGTCCACCACCGAGACGCTGCTGAAAGTCTCCTTCAGGATCAGTGTCCTGTCGGCATAACTTAACTCCAAGGCGCTGTTTACGAGCTTCCCGCCCTTTACAAGACCCGCAAAGCGAACCAGAGCGCTCTCCTCTCCCGGCTTCAGCTCCACGGGTTTATAGATGCCCTTTGTCGCGCCGTCGGGGTAGAGAGCCAGTCTTCCCTGAAAGGCTTTTTTTGAGGGATTATCCAGACGCACGAGGAGGTCATCGCCTGCGGGCGGGAGGAGCGTCAGAGTAAAGTAGTCCTCCACCACCACCGCGCTTCTCTGACGTATGACTCCGACCCCTTCGATGTTCCATTCATAATAGAGTGGTCGCTGCGCGCGGGAGCGCATCACGCTCATGGAGCTGTAGATCGTCGCGGATGCGCCCGGTCGCAGGGTTACCGTCTGCGATTCCGATTGGATCTTGAGCGTTCGCTTCAGCGGGTTTTTCAGTGTCAGACCACGACGCAGACGCGGCGTCTCCGGTCGCACAAACCCCTTCTCTCGGAGCGAATCATAGTCTCTGACGACAATCTCCAGCGGAGCGCGCTCAGCGGACGCCGCCAGTATCAGCAGCTCGTTTGGCTTCTCCGGGATGAGGTACTGCGGCGCATCCGTCAGGGTGATCGGCAGTCCCGCGCTGTCAGCCTGAATGTCCGGCAGCCTCTCGCCCAGGTGACTGATCACCTGAAACCTTCCGGGACTGACCGGAATGCGGTCTGTCTGTTTTTTCGGGGAGCGTGTCCAGGCGACCAGACGGATATCGCTCCCTTTCGTGAAAAGCAGAACATAGTCGCGTTCGTCGCCTGTATGCAGACGCTTGTTGAACTGAAACCCCTTGAGCGTCCCGGTGAGCGTCTTTGCGGCAAGGTAGGCGGGTTTTGGCTCAAAGGGCTGCGGCTCCCCGGAGCGGAAGGTGTGATGCACCGTCCCGAAGTGATGCTCCGGCTCTTTCGGATCAAGTCCGTCGTTTCTCCAGTCGTACCAGATACTGAGAATGATCCCATTGGCGATGTTGGTCAGCCATTGACGGGGGAGCATCTTGCCCTGCTTCTGCTCATCCATCCCGCTCCACACGGCGGAGTAACCCCACTCCCCGGAGATGATCGGAATCTTCTTCCCGGGGGCGTACCGCTCAATGAGCTGTCGGAGGCGGCGATAGTCCTCTTCCACCGTTTCGGGGTCCTGAGAGCGGTACGGATGCACGGAGACCGCTTTCCAGTAGTCGAGCAGTCCTCCCTGAAAACAGGCTTCCAGAAAGCGAAAGTCAACGCCCGATGTCGCCGGTCCGATATAGATCTCCTCCGGCGCGGCGCGTCGGATCGCCTCACCGACCTCCCTTGCCAGCAGGATATAGTCCTGCACATTCGGCTTCGGTCTCCAGAAGGGAAAGATATTCGGCTCGTTATACATCTCCCATAGAATGCCGCGTCCGCGAAAGTGGGTTGCCGCCGCCGCCGCCCAGCGCGCCATCCCGGCGCGTCCTTCCGGCGTATCCGGAGAGCGAGCATCATCGTAAAATTTGTTTACGTAGTCCAGGATGAAAATCGGGCGAATGCGATACTCTTCCAGGGCTTTGATAAGCCGATCATAGGCGGAGAAGTCATAGACGCCCTTCTCTCGCTCTGTCTGATCCCAGAAGAGATCCATGCGCACCCATCGGATCCCGGCATCCGCCATCATCTTCATCTCGCCGGGCTGCGGGTCGGTGAAGTGGATGTTGACGCCCAGTCCTTCCGGCAGTGGACCGGAGGGAAGACGATTTTGTAGTGCTTGAAGATTAGCTGTCATGATCAGCGCCATAACGTTGATGATAAGCAGACGTAAAATCCGGTAACTGTATCGCTTCATTGTTTCTCTTCCCACAGGCGGCTATCCCTTCACGCCGCTGACTACCATGCCCTGAATCAAGGCTCTCTGGCTGATAAAGTAGAGGATCAGCACGGGGATCAGCATCAGCGTCGCCGCTGCCATCAACATCGGAACATCTGCATAGTAGGCGCTTTGAAACTTCGCCAGCGCCAGCGAGAGCGTTCGCTTGTGATCCGAATTGATATAGATCAGCGGACCAAGAAATTCGTTCCAGGCGCCGAGCGTCGTGTAGACGGCTACCGTGACCGTAACAGGTTTCGACATCGGCAGCAGAATCTCCCAGAAGATTCGCAGGGGATTGCATCCGTCTACTTTTGCCGCCTCATCCATCTCCAGTGGAATGCCCATGAAAAACTGTCGGTAGAGGAAGGCGAAAAACGCGCTCCCGAACCATGCTGGCACGATCAAAGGCAGAAAGGTGTCAATCCATCCCAGCCATTTGAAGATCATGAACGTGGGTATCATGCTGATCTGACCGGGTATCATCATCGTCGCCAGCATGATCATGAAGAGCGCATTCTTGCCCGCAAAACGCAGACGGGCGAACCCCCATCCAACCAGTGAGCTGGTGAGCACCTGTCCGATAACAGTCAGGGCGACGATCAGCAGCGTATTCAGCAGGAAACGCGGGAAGTCATCGTCGCTGCCCTTCTGTTCCGGGCGAAGGATGCGCGTGTAGTTCGACCACTGCGGCTCGATGACTCGTTCGGTGGTGAGTTCCGTCTTCTCCACCGTGCCCGTACTCCCGTCCGGATAGCGTATCTTGATCCTTCCATCCTTTCCCGTCAGAAGAACCATAACCTCCTGCCGCCGCCCGTCACGCATCAGATAGGCGCGCTCACGCTCCGGGATCCAGGTCATCTCTCCGACCAGTTCCCGCGTCTTCAGAGAGGTCGCCAGCATCCAGAAGAAGGGGATCATGATCGGAACGGCTCCGATGGTGAGCGTGAGATAGAGCAGCCATGCTCTCCCGTTTCGTCGCAAGAGGCGTCTCATGCGCGTCTCTCCTCTTTCTGCCCCTCATAGTAGACCCAGAACGTGGAGGATCGAAAGACGATCAGGGTAAAGAAAAGAATGATCACAAAGAGTATCCAGGCGAGCGCAGAGCCGTAACCGACCTGGAACTGTTCAAACGCCTTGCGGTAGAGATAGAAGCTGTAGAAGAGCGCGGCGTTTTCCGGTCCTGCCGAGCCGCCGAACAGCACGAATGCCGACGTAAAGACCTGAAACGATCCGATGATCCCCATCACCAGATTGAAAAAGATGACCGGAGAGAGCATCGGGAGTGTGACCACCCGAAACTGCGCGAAGGAGCCTGCTCCGTCTATCTGCGCCGCCTCGTAAAGCTGCGTGGGAATGTTCTGCAGTCCCGCGAGATAGATCATCATCCCCCCGCCGACCCCCCAGAGGCTCATAAAGACAATCCCCGGTATTGCCCAGGACGGATCGTTCATCCAGTCGGGCATCTTCGAGGAGGGGATTGCGCCGAAGCCGCCCAGCAGGTAGTTCAACAGACCCTGTTGACGCAGCAGCCAGTTGAATAGGACTGCCGTCGCGACGGCAGGCATGACGGCGGGGAGGTAGTAGAGCGTGCGAAAGAACGGTATTCCGCGCAGACGGGCGTTCATCATCAATGCAAGTATTAACCCGAAGACCAGCGACAGAGGCAGGCTGAGCAGGGCGTAGAGAGCTGTTGCCCTCAGAGAGAGAAAGAAGAGTTCGTCCTGACCTCCCAGAATGGTGGCATAGTTGTTCAGCCCGACGAAACGCGCCTGTGAGGCGGGAGCGAGGCTGTTCCAGTGGGTGAAGGAGAGGACGATAGAGAAGAGGATGGGACCCAGCGAGAAGAGCAGAAAGCCAATCAGCCACGGACTGATCGCCAGATAGCCCCACGCCTGTTCCGCCCCTGTCAGGCGGGACTTTTTCCCCGCGCGCACAACGATGGAGACCCAGATCACTGCCGCCGCTCCCGCCAGCACGATCGCCGTCCAGAGTACCGGCTTCCAGGGGACCGGCGATCCAAGATATGCGGCGCGGTCTTCCGCCAGGATCTCATTCGCTTTCGCGTTGATGGCGGCGGCGACGGACTGAGAGGTCTCTCCCGGCTTCGGGCGACCGAAGAGAAACGGGTTCAGGATCTGATTCAACGCCTCGTCGTTCACATCGCCCCATCGGTCGCCGGACCAGGGAGGCACGATCCCCCAGGGCTTTCTTCCCTCTCGATCGTCCATCATTGCCACCAGCGCGTACTTGTTCGCGGGAGGTCCCGGGGCGTTCAAAAACGCTTCTGACAGCGCGACGGATCGGCGGCACGGCACGAACAGCCCCGAATCCGCCAGGATCTTCTGCCCCTCCGTTCCGCAGAGGAACTGAACAAGCTGCCACGCCTCCTTCGGGTTTCGGCTCTGCGAGGTAACACCGAACGCGATCGGCGCGACCATCGTCCCTTTGCCGCTCGGTCCGGCGGGAACGCTGGCGATATCCCAGTCCACCTTCTCATACGTGCGATAGGTAGGGATCATAAACGACCCCATCGGTCCGTTCATCGCCAGTTTTCCGGCTTCAAAGAGTCCTAGTCCCGCCTGTCGGGGCTTGTTCACATCGGTTGGCATCACACGGTCATCGCGGGTCAGACTCCGCAGAAATTCGATCGCCTCCACCACCTTCGGGTCGTCGAAGGTGGCGCGTGAGCCGTCCGCAGTCAGAACGCGCCCCCCGTTCTGATAGAACCAGCAGTAGTATCCGTCCTGCCACTGGGCAAAGGAGGCGCCGAACTCGTCCGTGAAGCCGTCTTGATCCAGATCGTGGGTCATCCGCTTTGCCGCCATACGATACTGCTCCCACGTCCAGGTGTCGTTTGGGTAGGGGACGCTGTACTTATCGAACAGATTGCGGTTATAGAAGAGGATGAACGGGACATAACCCCAGGGGATGGCAAAAACCTTCTCACCGCTTTTGAACGGGGAGAGGGTTACCGGAAAGAAGCTCTTCAGATCCGCCTCATCCTCCGGGGTCATGAACGGCTTCAGATCGCGCAGCACTCCGGCTTTGATGAAGTAGTGGACGCGATCCATGCCGACCGAGAGGATATCCGGGGCGTCTCCGCCGGCGATCATCGTGTCTACTTTGCGCCCCTCGTTCGTCTTGATGAACTGAATGCGGATGCCGGGATGCTTCGCCTCAAACGCTCTCTTAGCCGCCTGTGCAAATACCTGATCTCTCTCCAGGGAATTCACTACCCAGCGTAGAACGACGACATCCCCCTTCTGTTCGGGAGACTGTTCCAGAAACGCCCAGAGGATCAACAGGCAGAGGATGGTTACGGGCAGCCAGGCAGAGCGGAGGAAGGAGATCATGAGAGGCGGCTACCGTGAGAGGCTGGACAGCTGTGTTGAAACAGCGCGAAAAACTCGATGCTTCTGACGCCCTCGATCTTCGGGACGCGCATGACCCCTGCGAGCTTCAGGCGAAGCGTCTCCTGAGCAAACTTCAGGACTCTCTCCAGCGCAGCCTGCCTGACTCTGGGATCGCGGATGACGCCTCCCTGTTCAACGGCTTCCCGCCCCGCTTCAAACTCCGGCTTGACCAGCGTCAGGAGCCATCCTTCAGGGGCAAGCAGAGGCGTCAGCGAGGGAAGAACCAGCGTGAGAGAGATGAAGGAGAGGTCAACAACGATCAGGTCGAAGGGGATCGAAAACTGATCCGGGGTCAGATACCGCGCATTGACCCCTTCATGCAGCTCCACGCGAGGATCGCTGCGCAGGGAGGCGTCCATCTGATCATGCCCGACATCCACCGCGACGACGCGCTTCGCACCGCGCTGCAGCAGGCAGTCGGTAAAGCCGCCGGTGGAGGCACCCACATCCAGACAGCGCATTCCGGTCACATCCAGATGGAACCGCGTCAACGCCGCCTCCATCTTCAGCCCGCCCCGGCTCACGTAGGGAATGGCTTCGCCGAGGATCTCGATTACGCTTGTATCCTCCACCATCATGCTTGCCTTATGCGCCGTAAGTCCGTTGACGCGCACCAGTCCGGCAGAGATGAGCGACTGCGCGCGCTCCCGGCTGCGCGTGAGACCGCGTTGAGCCATCGCTTTATCTAACCTGAGCATGAGCGATTGAGAAAAAAAGCGGAGTTTCCGGCAAAAGAGTGAAGCGGAGGAGGCATTGGAGGCTCCTCCTCGCTTCGCAGTCGAAGATAGGATCTATGGTTTCAGAGATTGCTCTCGTCCGAGACGGAACGCTGTTTTGCGTCTATATGCAAGCCGGTGGTGTGAAGCCACGAGATAGCGCGCTGCACCTCTTCCAGCGTGCCCTCGATGTCTACCTCCACAAAGCCGTAGTCTTCCGTCACCTGTGCGCGACGGATGTTGGTAACCACATTGAAATCTTTGCCAATGCGATAGAGGATCGGTTGCGTGACCTGATCCTTCGTGCGTGTGCTGATCTGAACCGTGATAACGGGCATATCGGGCGAATGCCTCCGATGGGGGATTAACCTCCGGCGATTGCGGGCACAATGGAAACCGCATCGCCGTCCTTGACAGGAGTCTCTTTCCCCGTCAGGAAACGAATATCCTCCTCGTTCAGATAGATGTTGACAAACCGGCGAAGATTTCCCTCTTCATCGGTGAGGCGCGCTCCCAGTCCGGGAAACTGCTCCTCCAGTTCAGAGATCAGGGAGCCGATGGTGCCCGGTGAGACATAGACCATCTCCTGATTTTTCGTGAATTTACGCAGCGGGGTGGGAATTAAAACGCTTACAGGCATTGTCAGTCTCCTTACAGGGCGGATTTGAAGCCGGCTCCAGTCAACAGACGTTCGGACCTGAGCGCGGTCTCCAGCGAATCGAGATTGGGCTGAATATATGTAGGTCGTCGCGCATCCCCCATGATCACCTCTTGCGTCTTCAACCCGTTCCCGGTGATCGCCATCACGACAACCTCCTCCCGATCAAAGACGCCGCGTTCAGCCAGCTTCTTCGTAACCGCCACCGTTACCCCGCCGGCGGTTTCGGTAAAGATGCCTTCGGTGCGTCCCAGCAGACGGATGCCCTCGATCACCTCCTCGTCGCTCACGTCCTCTGCGGTGCCGCCGCTTCGGCGCACCGTCTCCGCCGCGAAATAGCCGTCGGCAGGGTTGCCGATCGCGATGGATTTCGCGATGGTGTTGGGTTTCACCGGGCGCAGTACCTGCGCGCCGCTCTTCACCAGATGGGTGATCGGATTACAGCCGGTCGCCTGCGCCGCATGCATTTTTGTTGGGACAGAAGAGATCAGCCCGAGCGCGAAGAGTTCATTTAGCCCCTTGTATATCTTGGAGATGAGCGAGCCTCCCGCGCAGGGAACGATCACATGATCGGGAGAGCGCCATCCCAGCTGCTCGGCGATCTCGTATCCGAAGGTTTTGGAGCCGTCTCCGTAGTAGGGACGCAAGTTGATGTTGACGAACGCCCAACCGTATCTTCCCGCCGCCTCCGAACAGAGCCTGTTCACCTCATCATAGTTGCCGGACACCGCCAGCACATTCGTACCATAGATCAGGTTCGCGAGGATCTTTCCCTGCTCCAGATCGGCGGGAATGAAGACATAGCTCTGAAAGCCGCCTTCTGCCGCCTGTGAGGCAACGGAGTTCGCCAGATTGCCGGTTGAGGCGCAGGCGACCACCTCAAAACCAAACTCTCGGGCTTTGGACAGAGCCAGCGCGACAACCCGGTCTTTGAAGGAGAGCGTGGGATGGTTAACGCTGTCGTTCTTGATATAGAGACGGTTGAGACTCAGTTCCGCCCCCAGTCTTCTGGCATGCACCAGGGGCGTCCAACCGACGCTCTTTCCGACCGTCGGCTCTCCCTCAATGGGAAGAAGATCAATATATCGCCACATGGAGGTCGGACCGGCGGCAATACTCTCCCGGCTGACCCTCTGACGGATCGAGTCGAGATCGTAGACGATCTCCAGCGGTCCAAAACAGACCTCGCATACATAGAGCGGTTCGACGGGATACATCTCCCCGCACTCCCGACACTTCATTCCGAGCACTTTCGACATCTTTCCTGCCTCTCTCTAGGAGTGCAATCTTACCGGACGTTTCGCTCGGGAAGGGTATAAAAAAAAACGCCTTCGTCCGAGTGACAGCATGGGTCGCTCAGGACGAGAGGCGCGCTTCTCGTGGTACCACCTGATTTTCGCTATATTTTCACAAATACAGCCTCTGCGAGTGCTGGACGGCGTGTATGCGCCAGTCTCTACACCCTAACCCTGTAACGGGAGCCCCCCGGCGCAGCCTACTGAAATGGTTCGGTGCGCGGCTCGGAAGTCATTTTCACCCGGGAGTCTGCGCCGGTTCTCAGCTACTCCGACTCTCTGTGGCATCCTCTTCGGGTTACTCGTCTCCGTCTCAGCCTTTAGTCTGGATAAGATTGCCGACATGCATTATAGTAAACGGGTCGAGATCTGTCAAGGCGCTCCTGTCTCCCTTTTTCTTCCTGACGAAAACGGATCTTTATGAAATATATCTAAACTGCACACTCAAGGAGTTGAGCGCGTGATAATCACCCATTCATGCTGATGCCGAAACGCCCGGGTCTCCCGTCTCTTTGTGAGAGCGGCAGTTCACATCTCGTTAACGGATGAGTTGTCCTTGTTACTTTCGATTTGCACGATTGTGACCGTCCCGGCGTTTCGCTGCCAGGACGGTTTTCGTTTCTGTTTCGCAAAGAGAGCGAGGTTATGCCTTCTTCTTTTGGAAGAGCCGACCAGCCATCTGGATATTGAGATGCTTCGCTGGCTGGAGGCGTATCTGATCCATCGGCGTCAGGCACTTCTGATCATCTCGCACGACCGCTATCTTCTGGATCGTCTGGCTGAGAGGCTGTTCATCTTTGGGGAGGGAGGATTGGAAGACTACCCGGGCAGCTACAGCGAATGGGAAGAGCGAGAGAACGCTCCGGCGGTATGAAGCAGGAGTCGGCAACCATTTTGGGTAACTGTAAGAATAGAGGCGCTGAAATTGAGCACTCGTACCTGAAACGATCGGATGCAGGGCGGCTCTCCGATAGATAGCGCAACCGGGAACAGCTTCCTGTGGTGCAGTCCTGCCCTGCCGTCGCCGATCCTAGCTTAAACAGGGAGGTTTTTTGATGAAAGGATGGCTGTTTGCTGCATTTACAGGGCTGGCGTTGTCTCTGGCTGCTACAGGAGCGAACGCACAGACCGAAGTACCCGGATCTCGACTGCCCGTCTCCACGCTGCAGAATACGGTATTCCTGAGCGGTCTGCCGGTTACGGGCGTTCAGGACGGAGGCTCGAATCCCTTCACATCGTTCGCATTTCGCGGAGGCGCGATGGTCAGTCCGAGAGGGGCGGGACTGGCGGGGCTTGACGCTTCGCTGCCCTCGTTCAGTCTCGGTAACGGCTGGTCGGGACGTCTGGATGCGGATGTGATCTTCAAAGCGAATTTCGCCGGAATCAATACGATCGTTCCGGTAACGATCAATCAGGTCTACTACAGCAATCCGACCGCCACCGGTCAGGTGGGGTATATCGGCGGCGGAGCCGGCTTCATCTTCGGCGGAAAGACCCGGTTCACCGGCAAACTGCTGGTCGGGTTTGAATTCAGCCGTCGTCTGGGGGCGGAGGCGAACGTCTTCCTCAACAGCGAGGATACCATCGTGTCCGTGCTGGGAAGACTGAAACTGTAGACCGGAGAGACAGAGGAAAAAAGGGCGCAGCACGCGCCCTTTTTTCTTTCAGGAGGCGGATTCGATATCGGTCAGCGCGGCTTCCAGCTTATGCATCCACTGGGAGTGCTGGGTAGGTGTCATGTGCGGGCGACCGAGCCATGTCAGAATGTTCAACGCTACCCCGAGCAGTTGATTGGGCAGATGCGGGTCCCGGCTGATCCTCGCCCATTCTATGAGATCGGCAACGGTAAGGATGATCGGTCGCAGCCTCTCCTGCACCTCAGAGGCGGGAACGATACGGACTATCTGATCCTTTCCCGCCCTCCATTCGATCGGTGCGCCGCTGAAAAGCGACTGTGATTGCGTGGAGAGAAGCAGCACGGGAACATCCAGTTCATTCCAGTCTCCCATTGAGGAGACGCGGATCAGGTTCGGGACAAACACGACGTTTTCGCGCCCGAGATGGTCTATATACGCCATTCTTATTCCGGTTGGAACCTGAATGGGACGGTCTCCTCCGACAACGATCGTTTTTAATTCAGACTTACCGTGGTTGCTGCTGACGGTATCCGTTAATGACATGCAAGGCTCCCATCTACTCAATGACCTAGTGTGGACTCTCTCCGCAGGCGCGCTCTTCAGGATGAATCTGTCAGGAGAGCTTCCATCCTTCATCCATCATCGGTTCATCCGGGTCTGCCGGCGGGGGGAGCAGTCCAAATCTGACAAACTGATCGCGCGCTGCCTGCATACTATACATGCTAACCACTCCGGCGCCAAGCAGAGCCAGCCCTACACCGGAAGTCAACAGGAGTAAGCATACTGCCATTATAAACAGCAGGACGATAAAAGTAAAGGCAGGCGCGCTGACTGCCAGCAGAAAACCGTTCCGGAAAACCGAAAACAGCCCGGGCGCGCCTCCTCCCTCACGCGGTATGATACCTTCTCCCGAAGCGATCAGAACAGACCAGTGATAGAGGCAGTTCATCGCCCAGAAGAGGTTAACATAGAGGAACAACACCCCCATAATCAGAAACGGGAGCGATCCGCGCGAGAGGTAGAAGAGCAGATTGGATATCAGGATGCCCGTGATAAGGAGTTGAAGGAAGCCAAGCGTTGCCGATTGACGATAGTAACGGGCAAATCCGATCCAGACGTGAAGATAGCCCGGTTCGTCGTTAGCGTAGATCCGGTGCGAAAGATAGCAGATGCCGCCATAGAGCGGTGCGACGAAAAAAATGACCGCCAGCAGTGAAGCCGCAAGACCGATGCCGGGATGAATACGGCTCAGGGTCATCATCAGCAGCAGAGGGACCGCCTGCGCCGCAAAGAAGGTGATGCTTGCGGCACAGATAGTGCCGAGATCGTCCCAGACAGCACGGGTCGCGCTCTTGAGCGTTTTGCCTGCACTTAACGAAAATTTAGGCGACAGCGATTCGGGCGCGTTCATAGTGGGAAAGATACCGGGGAAAACGAGCTGGAGTCAAGGCGGCGAACACGGTAATATAACGCCGTGATTCCGGTAGAGTATAGATGAGGCAACCAAACAGGAGCAGAAGATGACGGCGAACAGACGACTTCGAATGGTCACAGCGATACTGCTGCTGGCGACGCTGATAACACTCCCCGTCATGCAGGCGTCCGCGCAGAACGGCAGACGCTGGGCGCTGGTGATCGGCATCGAGGACTACCAGTACCTGCCCACGCTCTCGTTTGCGATCAAGGACGCCAATCTGGTCGCCGATACGCTGGTCGGATATGCCGGCTTTCCCGCCGAGAACGTCGTCGTGATGACGAGCGCGCCTAACAGCGGGAAATACTACGCCAATAACCGCAACATCATCCTGCAGCTGGATCGTCTCTCCAGAGAGATACAGCCGGGCGATACCTTTGTCCTCTACTTCTCCGGTCATGGATTCAGTTTTGAAGGGCGACAGTTCCTGGCGACGGTGGAGACCGACAACAGCAGTCTGGCGCGGATCGAGGTGAGTTCACTGCCGCTGGAGCTGCTGGAGCGAATGCTGAAGCGCGTCAAGCCGAACCAGTTTATCTTTCTGGTGGATGCCTGCCGCAATCATCCGGGAGCCGCTCAGCCCGGCTTTCGCCAGACTCCTGCCATGAAGAGCGGCATCGTGGAGCGAGCCAGCCGCGAGGACAGCGTTACCCGTTCGGGCATTCTGTTTTCATGCGGAGAGGGGGAGTACTCGTGGGAAGACCCGGAGAGGGGGTTCAGCCTCTTCTCCTACTATCTCGTGGAGTATCTTCGCAGTCAAACCGGCAGGATCACGATGGCGGATCTCGGAGCCTATGTGAAGCAGAAGGTGAGGGAGCGAACACGCAACAATCCTCTGCTGCAAGAGCAGAACCCGGTCGTGGTCGCGCAGCGCGCGGCGGAGATCGTTATCGCGGAGGCGGATCGCGTCATTCAGCCGGGACGCAGATCGGGAGGGGTCATTCAGGAGGTCCCGACCACTGCCCTGCTGGAGATTAAGACCAATCCTGCCGGAGCCGCCATTATCATTGATGGACAGGAGGTATCCGGAAAGCTGACCCCTGCCACCATCGAAGTGCCGCTGGGAGTTGATGAAAAGCGCGATGTCGAAGTGGGTCTCAGGATCAACGGGTACGACGACATCTTCTTTCTGGTACCGCTGGAGAGAGGCCGGCAGCGCTCTCTGAACCTGAACCTCAAGCTCTCAAAACGCCCGTCGCGAGAGGTGCAGATGCATGTGGATCGCGGATGGGAGCTGCTGAATGCGCGCCGCTATGCCGAAGCGGAAGCCCAATTTCGCGCTGCCATCGTCGGAGAACCGAACAATCCCCTGCACCATAACAATCTCGGCTTAGCGCTCTATCCGCAGCGCAAGTACGCAGAGGCGGAGGCGGCGTTCCGGGAAGCGCTGCGCCTCAACCCGAAACAGTATATCTCGGAAGCGAACCTTGGATTGACGCTGATCGCGCAGAATAAGTTTGAGGAGGCGGTAGATGCCTATCGCGCCGCGCTCCAGATGAAACCGGAGACAGGCAGTTACTACTACTACATGGGTTATGCACTCTACAAGCTGAGACATTACGAGGAGGCGGAGACCGCCATGCGTGAGTCGGTGCGTCTGACGCCCTCCGATCCCTCCTACCTGAACAATCTGGGAGATGTGCTCTTCGTCCAGAACTCGCTGGAGGAAGCCGCTACCATGTATCGCGAGGCGGTACGCCTCGAACCGAGCAGCGCGCTGTTTCGGGTGAATCTCGGCGCAACGCTCTTCAAGTTGAAACGCTATCCGGATGCCGAGAAAGCCTTCCGCGCCGCGCTGCTGCTAGAGCCGGATAACGGGGGATACCATGAGCAGCTGGGACTGGCGCTGATGCAGATGGAGAAGTGGACGGACGCCGAAGAGATGTTCCGGGAGGCGTCGCGTCTGCGCCCGAATGATGGCAGCCCCTGTGCGAATCTGGCAGGCGCACTCTTCCGACAGAACCGCCATGAGGAGGCGCGTGAGCAGGCGCTGAAGGCGATTGAGCGCGGAGTGCGGTCGCACTGGGTCTATCGGGAGCTGGGTATCAATCCCTGATGTCGAGGTCTTCCTGTCGGGTACTACACGTCATGCGTCCGGCTGCCGGAGGAATGCGTCGGCATCTGCAGCTGCTGATCGCCATGCAGACCCGGCAGGGGTTAGCCGTCCGTGTCGCATCTCCTGCAGGCTTCGGATGGGAGCAGTCTGTACCGATACCCCTCTCCTCCCGACCGCATCCCTTCAAAGACCTTCAAGCCGCGCAGCAGATCGCGAAGCTTGCGAAGGAGAGCGACCTGATCCATGCGCACGGCTTTCGCGCCGCATGGGTGACTGCTATGGCACTGCGGCGAAGAAAAACTCCGTTTCTGTTCACCGCGCATAATCTTCTCCCGGATAATCCCGGGTTGCTTGCCCGACTGCTGCTGAAGTTCACATTCCTGCGTGCGGATACCGTCATCTGCGTATCCGATTATATTCGGGAGGCTCTCAGCAGCCGGGGATTGCCCGCACAGAAGCTCTGCGTGGTCTATAACGCGGTGGATGCGGATCAGTTCCATCCAGATAAGGCGGACAGCGCCGGTTTTCGGCAGGGCATCACGGTCGAGACGGATACGCCGCTGTTAGGGATTGTGGGACGGATCGTTCCCTGGAAGGGGCATCAGGACCTGATCGAAGCCCTGCCGATGATCCGGGATCGGTTACCGGATGCGATACTCGCGGTCATCGGGCAAGAAGATCAAACTCTGTCGCGCTCGAATTCCTGGACCGAGCGTCTGAAGCGGAAAGCGCACGATCTTAAGGTGAGCGAGTCTATCCGATGGGCGGGATGGCGCGAAGACGTCCGACCGGTCTACTCTGCGCTGGATGTGGTCTGTATGCCCTCCCGTAGAGAGCCGTTCGGGTTGTCCGCCGTGGAGGCGATGGCGATGCAGAAGCCGATCGTCGCCTACCGGTCCGGAGCTTTGCCGGAGATCATCGCAGACGGGGATACCGGCTTTCTGACGCCGGAGGGGGATATTCAGGTGTTTGCGGAGCGCGTCATCACACTGCTACAGAGTGCGGACATGCGCCATCGCATGGGTGAAAGCGCCCGTCAGAGCGTCCTCGCACGCTTTCATCCGCAGAGCCAGGCTGATGCCGTGCTCAGACTCTATGAGTCGTGTCTCCAGATACGCGGCGGTTGAACCGTGTAGGGGTAGATCATATAGTTTTCGCACAGGAGATGCGGAAGCTCCCGCACAAGATCCACCGGCACATCAAATAGCCGGTAATCCGTTACGTAGCCTCGGGGCCAGCGGGAATCTCTCTCCGACCGCGCCGTTGCTATGAGAACTTCCATCAGCGACTCGGTCAGACGCCAGAGCGCGGGAACGTCGTCGTTTTTCAACGCGCATATCTTCAGCATGAAAAGTTGTTCGGCGACATCGCCATCTCCGAAGTCAATACGGATCAGAGAACGCATGATCGTTTTACTCCCTGAGATTGGATGATCGAGTGTTATTCCATGCTAGAAAGGTTTTCCAACAGGACAATCTTCCGTTGAATGGCGATAGGCTCTCTCCTTAACCTGTTTAAGGTTTCAGATGGCGGGCGAAGAAGGCGCGGGTCTCTTGAAAGAAAAGCTCCTGGTTCTCCTTCTTGCGAAATCCGTGCCCGTCGTCCACCACCACCAGCTTAACCTCCGCTCCCGCCCGCTTCAGCGCGTCGTGCAGCCTCTGCGACTGATCCAGGGGAACCAGAAAATCCTGCGATCCATGAAAGATCAAAAATGGGGCAGAATTTTTGCTGACATGGGTTACGGGGGAGGCTTCGCGATAGATCTCCGGAGCCTCCTCCTGCGTCTTGCCGAAGAAGTAGGTGAGGATCGAGATCGCGGCGCTGTTGACAGCCGGCGAGGCTTTGATGGTGAAGTCGGCGGGACCGTACAGATTGACCACGCAGTTTACTTTACTTGAGAAGCGGGCGAGCGCGGGATCGCTGTTGTCGCGGGTCTCGCGGGTTCCCAGCAGCGAAACCAGATGCCCTCCGGCAGAGTCGCCGATCGCGCCTATGCGGTTCGGGTCTATATGATACTTTTTGGCGTTGGCACGCAGCCAGCGTACCGCGCGTTGAACGTCATCCACTGCTGCCGGGTATTTGTTAGAGTCTTTGGTCACTAAACGGTATCCCACCGAAACACAGACGAACCCCTCTTGAGAGAACGTCTTTGCAATGGACTGCTGCAGCGCACCCTTGCGGCTTCCGGCAGCCCACCCTCCGCCATGAACGATCACGATCGCCGGGCGGGGAGAGGTCGGCTCCGGTGTTGGCAGATAGATATCCAGCTTCAGCGGCTGCCCGCCCGCTTCCCCATAGACGACATCGTTCTCGATGGTGTAGTTTTGGGCGCAGGAGGGCGTTACGCTGAGCAGGCAGAAGACGACAGGCATCAGAATATACTGCATGAACCGAATAAGCATACAGCTGCTCCTGGAGGAAGTTACGACAACGATTGTACGCGCTGACTATTCTGAAGCGGCATCTGTTGGACAGAATGAGAAACGGAATTACTCTCCGATTCCATATACACGCCATTGCCTGCGGGGATAGTTCCCCGAAGCAGCGGTCAACTCCTTCTCCCTCCGTAAATATGCAGGGATACCTCCCCGCTCTGTGGAAAAGTAGAAGACGTCACGAGGATCAGTCATCAAGAATGAGGTGAAGGGACCATGCCTGAGAATAGACGCAGCCGAATCATCACCGAGGGAGAGCACCGCACCCCAAACCGCGCCATGCTTCGCGCCGTGGGATTTGGCGACAACGATTTCCAGAAGCCGATCGTCGGTTTAGCCAGCGCGTACAGCACCATTACCCCCTGTAATATGGGTATCGGAGAACTGGCGGCGCGCGCGGAGAGAGCGCTCTTTGAAGCCGGATGTATGCCGCAGCTTTTCGGCACCATCACCATCAGCGACGGCATCTCGATGGGGACGGAGGGCATGAAGTTCTCTCTGGTCTCGCGGGAGGTCATCGCCGATTCTATCGAGACGGTCTGTAACGGACAGTTAATGGACGGCGTCTTCGCCATCGGGGGATGCGACAAGAACATGCCCGGCGCAATGATCGCTATTGCCAGAATGAATATCCCCGCCATCTTTGTCTACGGAGGAACCATCAAGCCGGGGAACTATAACGGGCGCGACCTGACGATTGTCAGCGCTTTCGAGGCGGTCGGCGAGTACAGCGCGGGCAAGATAGACCGGGAGGAGCTTCTTCAGGTCGAGCGGCACGCCTGTCCAGGAGCCGGCTCCTGCGGCGGTATGTACACGGCGAACACGATGTCCTCCGCCATTGAGGTGATGGGAATGAGCTTGCCGTACTCCTCCACGATGGCGGCGGAAGATGCGGAGAAGTCCGACAGCACGGCAGAATCGGCGTATGCTCTGGCAAACGCCATCCGAAATCAACTTCTTCCGCGTCAGATCATGACCCGCAAAGCGTTTGAGAACGCCATCACCGTCGTGATGGCGCTTGGCGGCTCGACCAACGCCGTTCTTCACCTTCTGGCGATCGCGCATGCCGCCGAAGTGCCGCTGACAATAGACGATTTTGAGACGATCCGTCAGCGCGTTCCGGTTCTCTGCGACCTGAAGCCCTCCGGTCGCTTTGTCGCCACCGATTTTCACCGTGCGGGCGGCGTTCCACAGGTGATGAAGATGCTGCTTGCTCACGGGTTGCTGCATGGCGACTGTATCACTATGACCGGAAAGACGGTCGCCGAAAACCTCGCTGATATTCCCGACGCGCCGCGCGAGGATCAGGGGGTGATTCGCCCCTGGGAGAATCCCCTCTATCCGCAGGGGCATCTCGCGATCCTGAAGGGGAACCTGGCGGAGGAGGGAGCTGTCGCCAAGATCACCGGCGTGAAGAACCCCTCCATCACCGGACCCGCGCGGGTCTTTGAGAGCGAGGAGGAGTGTCTGCAGGCGATTCTGGCGAAAAAGATACAGCCCGGCGACATTATTGTAATCCGGAATGAGGGACCGAAGGGCGGTCCCGGTATGCGGGAGATGCTCGCGCCGACCTCCGCCATCATCGGAGCGGGACTGGGCGACTCGGTGGGGCTGATCACTGACGGACGCTTCTCCGGCGGAACCTACGGCATGGTTGTGGGGCATGTTGCGCCGGAAGCGGCGGTCGGAGGCGCGATCGGGCTGGTTCAGGAGGGCGACTCCATCACGATAGACGCCCATCAACGCCTGCTGCGGCTGAACGTGAGCGAGGAGGAGCTTCAGCGGCGGCGAGCAGCCTGGAAGCCCTCTGCGCCCCGATATACCCGGGGCGTGATGGCGAAGTATGCCGCGCTTGTCTCCAGCGCAAGTCTGGGGGCGGTAACCGATCTCTCGCTCTCGTCCTGAGGGAGCGAGCGCACGGGATACTACTTCGTTACCTCGCCAAACTCGGAGACGGAGAGCCGGAAGAGATCGCGGTCTTCGTTGGTTACGATCAGTGTGTTGTTGTCGGTAAAACAGACCGCCTCGCACTGCCCTGCGCCTCGCAGAATGAGGCGTCTGGCTCTTCCTGAAAGGAAGCGGTCTCCGCTGTTCGCCTCAAACAGCCAGACGGATGCGACTGGGGCATGGCACAAGACCGCGAGAGTCCTGCCATCAGGAGAGAGGTCTGCGCCGGTGACCCAACCGCCTAGATCCCTGGCGGAGTCGATCCTCTTCAGCCGGTTTACGCGGTCGGTGTGCTGGGTGTCGAGGCGATAGAGATATGTGCCAGTTTCCGGCGCACCGATCTGCCCGGACACCCGGTGTTTGGTCAAAAAATAGAGCTTTCCCCGGCGAACAAAAATCGCCTCGCAGTCGAAATGCCATTTGCTGCCGGGATAGGCTGTCTGTTCGGGGTAGGCAATCGGGATCCATGTGAGGACGCGCGCCCGTTCCACTCCCTCGGGATTCGGCTCCGGCAGCACATAGACTCCCAGATCACGGCGCGCATTGCCATTATTGCCGGTGTCTGCAAGGTAGAGCGTATCGCCGTCAATGGCGATATCTTCCCAGTCGTTGTTGTAAGCCATGTCCACAGAGATGCCGGGATACTCCTTTTTGCCGGGCTGCGGCTCACCTGCGTAGTAGCTGTTGCGCAGCCAGGGCGGGATGATGACCGAGCCGTCTTCGCGAATGGCGAATATCCGCGCTGAGTCACCGCTGTCGTTGTGAACCCAGTAGACGTTTGAGTATCGGCGGCTCTTGACGATGCCGCTCATCTCATCAATCGGCTTGTGGAGAACCCGCGCGGAGGCGGTGACCGATTTCATGGGAGCGTTTTGAACTCTCCAAGCAAACGCGGAGATTGTGATGGCGAGCAGAAGGCAGATCACGCCGAAACGTCGTAACATCTCTTCACCTCACGGAGTATTTCGCTGCACTGGCAGCGCTTGATTCATCACAGGGGAAGATATTCCCTTCCACCACAGGGAGCTGAATATGCCTGATCCACGCTACAGACGACTTGCAGAGGTGCTGGTTCATCATTCGACGCGGGTACAGCCGGGCGACAGAGTGCTGATAGAGGCGTTTGATGTGCCTGCCGAATTCACGGTAACGCTGATCCGAACGATTGCGGAGGCAGGCGGGCATCCCCTGGCATCCACCTACCAGATGCCGGTGCTGCGCGCGCTCTATCAGAACGCCACGGAAGAGCAGATGAAGACCATCGGCAGCGTGGAGCGCGCGCGGATGGAGGCGGTGCAGTGTTATATCGGGGTGCGCGGCACACACAACATCGCGGAGCTGTCAGATGTGCCTTCGGATCGGATGGCTCTGTACGACAAACACTGGTGGTACTATGTTCATGCCGAAGTCCGTGTTCCGAAGACCCGTTGGGTGGTTCTGCGCTGGCCCCATCCCTCCATGGCGCAGGCTGCTGGCATGAGCACGGAAGCCTTTGAGGAGTTCTACTTCCGCGTCTGTACGGAGGTGGACTATCGGAAGATGGCGGAGGCGATGAAGCCCCTCAAGGAGCTGATGGACAGAACGGAGCGGGTACATATCCTCGGTCCTGGAACCGACCTGAAGTTTAGCAAGCGCGGAATCGCCACCATACCCTGCGCGGGAGAGGCGAATATCCCCGACGGAGAGATGTTCACCTGTCCGATACGCGACTCCGTGGAGGGGGTGATCCAGTTCAACTGTGAGACCCTGTATCGCGGCACGATCTTCAATAATATTCGCCTGGCGTTCCGGCATGGAAAGATTGTCGAGGCGGAGGCAGGAAGCAATACTGCGCGGCTGAACGAGATACTCGACACCGATGAGGGGGCGCGCTATATAGGAGAATGGTCGCTTGGCTTCAATCCCTACATCACTGCGCCGATGAAAGACATTCTCTTTGACGAAAAGATCGCAGGCTCTTTTCATCTGACTCCCGGTCAGGCGTATGAGGAGGCGGACAACGGCAACCGCTCGAAGGTTCACTGGGATATGGTGTTGATTCAGACACCGGAGTATGGCGGGGGCGAAATCTATTTTGACGGGGTTCTGGTGCGAAAAGATGGACTTTTCGTGCTGCCCGAGCTGCAGGGATTGAACCCGGACCGACTGAGCGCGATATGAGCCGTCGGAAACATGACTTGACAGGAGAGCCGCATGAAGTCTACAATGGGGCTTCCGGGAGAGGTTTGTAACGCCGAATGAGCCCGTCGGAAGGATTACGGTGACCTACGAAGAGTTTGATTTTGAAGGGGAGTTCGCGCTGCTGGATATCGGCGCGACCAGCAGTTTTCTGCGAACCGGGTGCATCCGTCCCACGATCATCGCCTTCACAAAGGAGGGCGGCGTGGAGTCGATTGCGCTGGATTGGCAGGAGGAGAGCCAGACGCCGCAAGCTTTTGAGGATGCTCGCCGCTACGTGCGCGATCTGGAGCCAGTGGCGTATGCGCTGATCGCCCATCTCAGCCAGAACGGTAGCAGTATTCTCTACCATCTGCCCGGCGGCGATTTCCCGACCGTGAACGAGTATCTAGCGCTGGGGCTTTTCTCCGAAACCGGCTATGCGCGCACCGTGATCTATCCCATCCGACACAGCGGCGGCAAACACTCCCTCGGGATGCCGACCGTCGCCGCCAACGACGAGATTACCTGGCAGCCTCTGGGCGATCTATGGGGAAATCCCTTCTGTCAGGGCGACCTGGCGCAGTTTCGTCCGCGCGAGCGCGCGGTAGAGCCGGGAACCCCCCTCTGGCAGCAGATTGTAGACCTCACCCGCCTTCGCATTCAGGAAGACCAGCCGAATGCGGATGACTATATGACCTTCCTGGACGATCTGCGCAACGGCATCTTTGTGGTCGCGGGCAGACCGGAGGAGAGGCTGGATCAGGTGATCCTGCGACCGAGAACGCTTTTTAATCCGCTTGGCTCCATCACGACAGAAGCCGCGCGGCTGACACTGATGGATCGCATCGCCCCGGCGGTGGAGAAGGTGACCACCGGATGAAAATCGTCGCCGTTGTCAATCAGAAGGGGGGGGTCGCCAAGACCACCACCACCGCCAATCTGGGGGCGTGTCTGGCGGCGCGCGGCTACCGGACGCTGCTGATTGATCTGGACCCGCAGGCGAACCTCACGCTCGGTCTGGGGATCGAATGGTACGCACTGGAGTGTTCGCTCAACCATGTCCTGCTCGACCCGGACGAAGTTCCCCTGAAGAACATTCTGCACCAGATCGCCGATCTTCCGCTCTATCTGGCTCCCGGTCATCTGGACCTGGCGCATGCGGAAGCCATGCTCATGCCCCGTCCCGACAGCGCGTATCGGCTGCGAAACTCGCTGGAGGATCTCTTCAAAGAGGAGACGTTCGACTGGGTCTTTATTGACTGTCCTCCCTCGCTGGGAACCCTGACCCAGAACGCCATTGTCGCCAGCAGTCATCTCCTCATCCCGACGGAGCCCAAGTTCTACGCCTTTGCCGGCATGGATACGCTGAATAAGATGATTGTCGGGCTGACCAAAGGGCTTCGCTTCCGCATTGAGCTGCTGGGCGTGCTGCTGACCATGTATGAGCGGGGAACCAGACTGCACCAGACGATCGCGGAGGAGATCCGGGAACGCTTCGGGGACAAGGTGTTTCAGACCGTCATCTACAAGAATGTCCGCCTGTCCGAGTCGGAAGTGGAGGGGATGCCGATCATCCTCTTTGATCGGAGAGCGACCGGCGCGCAGAACTATGAACAGCTTGCAGAGGAGATACTGAATCGTGCGACCGGATAGGTTGACATCTCAACGTCAGCGTCTGCGTAGGCAAGCCGATGCGTTCGAGTTCAATGCGCTGATACAGGGCGTCTCTACCCTGGAGGAATCGGAAGAAACTGCAGCTGCGGAGGAGGCTCCCGCCATAGAAAACTTCCCACCGGCGGCAGTCGTCCTGCCGGAAACGGCTGCGCCTGCGGAGCAGCAGATCCATGCGAAACAGGAGATCCCTGCGGAGCCGGAAAGTAGTGCCGCTGCCGATCTGATCTCCGAAGTCCCCACCATCACTTCGCCTGTTCACCGGGAGACGCGCGAGGAGAGACTGCACACGGCTCTGGAAGCGCTCGGCATTCGTTTGCTGCAGGAGGTTGGCAGGATGCGCGCAGCCCTGCGCGCCTACGACGCGCAGGAAGCCGGCTTCTATCTGGCGCATGTCAATCAACTGCTTGAACTGCTGCACTCGGTGGATCCCGACGGTGATGTCGCCAGGCACTACCAGACCACTGCCTGCCCGCCGGAGGGGCGAACCTGGTTCCCGACCGCGTGGTCTCTGGCGGAACTGGCGGAATCGCCTTTCAGCGCGCTCCTTCCTCCGGATGCGGATGACGAGTTTGCCCGCGAAATGATCTATGCGGCTTGGGGCGTGGAGTTCTCACACAACGGCACCTGACGATCCGCTCGATCTCCCCTCCAGATACTCCTGCGCCCGGTTCATCAGCTCATGCGCGGCGGTATAGAGCCGGATGAACCCGGCGAACGCACTCCCGTATGCGCTGAAGTACTTATGCACATCCTGGTCGCTCATGGACTTGGTCGCCAGATAGTAGTAGTGGTCGCTGGTTAACATCCTGCGCCAGGTATCCAGGAAGTAGGGGTTCTCCGTCGCTTTGATGAGCGGCTCCATCCGGCGCAGGTCTTCGTAGCAGTACCACTGCATCTCATTGCCCAGCCAGGCGGAGGTGTCGCGCTCCTTATCCGCCCAAGAGATAGTACGGTAGTCGTCAACAGAGAACTCGCCCATCTTCGGAAGTGTCCGAACCGCTTCGGTAGGCGTGGTGAAGGCAAGCTGATGATGACGGGAGACCTCATCGGGGAGATGGCGCAGGAACTCAAAGATGCCCGTGTCTGCCCACATATGTTCACCCAGCGCCTCATAGTCGAGCGCGATTACCACATTCATATCGGTGTTGAGCGACAGCCACTCTGCGAACGTGTCGGCGCGCAGGGGCCAGCCCTCCCAGTCGCGATTGCTGAAACGATAGCCCAGATCGTCCGAAAGGCGGTAGTTTCTCAGCAGCACCGGAAGCCCGCAGGGAGCGGTATAGACGAAGTCTGGAGAACGCCAGCCCTCCAGAACCCAGTCCACTCCCTCCGTGATGATCCCCTCATAGCCCATATACTGAACAGTGGCAGCGATGCCGTTGTTGAACAGACATTCGGTGTTGCGAAACACCGTCGGTCTTCTGCCAAACAGCGCCTCGATCTTATCCGAGTGCATTTTTGCCTGTTCCATGAACTCTTTTCGCTCATGGTCGAACAGGCTTGCCAGAGAGTGGTAGTAGGTCTCTCCGGTAAACTCCACCATCCCCGTGTGTGCCAGCTGCTTGAACAGATCGAGCAGCGGCGGGTCGTACCGTTCTATCTGATCCAGCAGGGTTCCCGATAGACCGTAAGCGATTCGAAACGGCTTCTCGCGTTTCTGAAACTTTTCCACCAGTTCCAGCAGCAGACTGGTCGCCGGACGATAGCACTTGTCCGCAACCTTATGAAAGACCTGCTGATTTAACTCCTCATCAAAGAAGTGCCTGTGAAACGATTTCGGCGTAACGCGTGCGGTATTTCTCCGCTGCTCATAGGGTAGCAGTCTGTCCGGCTGATGGGCAAAAAAGAAGAGGGTAATGAGGGTCACGGGGATACTCCTTCCAGTATCGCGTCCACAATACGTATCGAGGCTTTTCCGTCGCCGTAAGGGGAGACGCCCCTGATCATCTGCGAACGCGCCTGCGGATCGCGCAGCAGTCTGGCGGTCTCCGAGACGATCCGTTCGCGTTCGGTTCCGACCAGTCGAACTACTCCCGCCTCGACTCCCTCCGGACGTTCGGTGGTATTTCGCATCACCAGCGCCGGCACCCCCAGTCCGGGAGCCTCCTCCTGTATTCCTCCCGAATCGGTCAGGATCAAGAGCGAACGCTTCATCAGATGCACCAGCGCATCGTAGGGCAGCGGCTCCAGCAGATGGATATTTGGGACATTGGCGAGGATGTCGAAGACCGGCTTGCGAACATTGGGGTTTAGATGCACGGGATAGACAAAGTGCACTCCGTCCTCAGAGAACGCTTCCGCCAGTTCGCGAATGGCGAGACAGAGCTGCTTGAACGGCTCTCCAAAACTCTCACGGCGGTGCGCGGTTATGAGCGCGAGCGCAGGCAGGTTCTGCAGAGGAGCAAGCGGACTGTTCGCCCAGTCATAATCTCGCGAGGCGACATCCAGCAGCGCATCTATCACCGTATTGCCCGTAACGTGAATCAGGCGTTCGGGGCAGCCTTCCGCCAGCAGATTCTGTCTGGCTCTCTCGGTCGGACAGAAGTAGAGGTCGCTCATCGCGTCTGCCAGCCGTCGGTTGATCTCTTCGGGGAAGGGATGCCAGCGGTCTCCGGTGCGCAGCCCTGCCTCCACATGTCCGAACCGCAGCCGGTGATAGTAGGCGACCAGGGAGGCAGCCAGAACGCTGGTGGTATCTCCCTGAGCCAGCACCCAGTCGGGCTTCTGTTCCCGATAGACGGCGTCCAGCCTGAGGATCAGGTGCGCGGTGAGGGAGGAGAGGTTCTGGTTCGGCTCCATGAGATCGAGTTCGATATCCGGACGGATACCGAACAGGTCTAGCGCCTGCTGAAGCATCTCGCGATGCTGACCGGTGGAGCAGACGACAGATCGGATGCGTTCGCTCTTCTGCTGCAACTGACGAATGACGGGAGCCATCTTGATGGCTTCGGGTCGTGTTCCAACAATCGTCAGCACTGTCAGCATACGACAGCGTCCTCCATCCTGTTTCAAGCCGTCTGCTCTCAGTTTCCACATACTGCGCGTTTTGTCCTTCACAGTGACGGGAAAACAGGTTGTTCGGGAAGGCAAAGTGCCGGATGATGAAGAAAACCTTTTTGATCGGCGCAGGTAAGGAGGAGTTGCATGAGCACGGACAGATTGAGGATCGGTATCATCGGATGCGGAGTGCTGGGCGCGGTACATGCCGATCGTTTTTCGAAGATAGAGGGCGTACAGGTAACCGCGCTGTCGGATCCCAATGTGGAGGCGATGAATCGTGTGGCGGGGAGGCTGGCGCACAAGCCCGAAACCCTTACCACCGACTATCGCGAGCTTCTGGACTGCGGTCTGGACGCGGTATGCATCGCCTCTCCCAACGCCTTCCACATTCCCCAGCTGCTGGACGCCCTGGCGGCAAATCTGCATGTTCTATGCGAAAAACCCCTGACCAATCGGGAGGAGGAGGTCGAAGCGGTCATCGCCTCCAGCCGCGAGGTCCATCGCCATGTCGCCATGACCTATCCGCGCCGCTATGACGGGGGAACGCGCGCGCTCCGGCAGGAGATCCAGTCTGGACGATGGGGGCGCGTAAAAACGATCACAATGTACAATGCGGAAGACTGGGTTACTCCCAATCAGGGCACGTGGCGGCACGATCCCGCGATCTGTCCCGGCGGCTTCTTTTACGATGCAAGCGGGCATCAGATAGACACCGTACTCTGGGTTACCGGGAAAGAGGCGCGGGAGGTGCGGGCAAAGACAGAGAACCGCGGCACTCCCGTTCCGATGGTTATCTGGGGAGACGCTCTGTTGACGGACGACACTCCCTGCAGCTTCGCCTTCATCGGAGATGCGCACGGCTGGCGCGAGCAGGTCAATATCCACTGTGAGGGGATGGATTTTGTGATCGAGAATGCGCGCGCTCACTGGCTGCAGAATGGCAGGATGACGCCTCTTCCGCCTCTGGAGCCGGAAGAGAACGGGGACATCGCCTTTATCCGTCTGATCCGGGGGGAGGGAAGAAACTGGTCTCCGCCAGAGGAGACGCTTCCCCTGCTGAGATTTACACGTGCCGCGCTCAGGTCTGCCAAAGAGGGCGGAGCAACGCAGACCGTTTAGAAACACGGAGGAGATTTCCATGCCAAGACTGTCCACATCCACCTGGTCGCTGCATCGCGCTCTGGGTCCCGCATACCATCCTTCGCCGGAGGACCGCCGTAAGCTCATCCGGCACGGGGAGGAGAGCGGGACAATCACCCTGCTGGAACTGCCGAATGCGCTGAAGCAGAGAGGGATCGGCACGCTGGAGGTCTGTCACTTTCATTTTCCGTGCCTGGAGGAGGCATATCTGGCGGACTTTCGCGACGCGGTACAGGGCGCAGGGATCGAGCTGTTCAGCGTGCTGATAGATGACGGAGATATCACCCACCCGGACCCGGAGCAGAGGCGCAGAGAGATGGAGTGGATACGCGGATGGATAGAGACCGCCGGCGCTCTGGGAGCGAGCCATGCCAGAGTGATCGCGGGTAAGCAGAAAGCCGTGGAGAGGTCGGTTGTACATCACAGCGCGGACGGTCTGAAGTCGCTGTCTGAGACCGGGAAGAGATGCGGCGTGCAGGTGATCACCGAAAACTTTCATGTTACCGCGAAACGACCAGAGACGATCCTGGAGATACTGGATCGTTGCGGGGGAGATGTGGGGTTGTGCGTGGACTTTGGCAACTTCTCCGGGGAGACAAAGTATGAGGATCTGGAGGCGATCCTGCCTTATGCGACCTCCGTGCATGCGAAGGCGCACTATCCGGAGGCAGGAAAGATGGATCGCGCCGATTTCATCGCCTGTTTGGAGTTGTCCCGCAAGTACGGCTTCGACGGTCCCTATTCGCTGATCTTCGACGGACCGGGCGGTGAGTGGGAGAGCCTGGAGGAGATCAAGCAGGTCGTCGCGGAGTATCTGTAGCGCATGGCGCGCGTGTCTGCGCCGCCAATCTTGCATGACCGACGGCGTCGTGCTATACTCTAGTCGCCATGATTATTTTGATGGACAAAGAAGCCACCTCCGAGCAGATTCATGCGGTGATGGAGATGATCACGGCGCGAGGGCTGCGCGCGTTATCCCTACCCGGCAGCGATCACGTCGCAATCGGTATCGCGAGCGCGATCGCCCCGGATGTTCGCCCCGATCTGTTTAACAGTCTGAAAGCTATGCCGGGGGTCGGTCATGTCGTGCATGTCAGCCGCCCGTATAAACTGGCATCACGTGAGTTTCATGCTGCCTCCAGCATCGTGCGGGTGAGGACGGTCGAGATCGGGGGAGATGCCTGCGTACTGATCGCGGGTCCCTGCGCGGTGGAGAACCGGGATCAGATATTCCGAACCGCCGAGGCGGTGAAGCGCGCCGGCGCGAAACTGCTGCGCGGAGGCGCGTTCAAGCCCCGCACCTCTCCCTATTCGTTTCAGGGACTGCATCAGGAGGGGCTGGAGCTGCTGCGTGAGGCGGGGGAGCGGTTTGAGATCGCCACCGTTACCGAGGTGATTGATCCACACGATGTGGATACCGTGAAACAGTATGTGGACATGCTGCAGATCGGCGCGAGGAACATGCAGAACTTTCCGCTGTTGATCGCCGCCGGCAAGTCCGGGCATCCTGTTCTGCTCAAGCGCGGTCCCAGCGCAACGCTCGATGAGTTTCTCTTTGCGGCGGAGTATATTCTGGCGCAGGAGAACGATAATGTCGTGTTGTGCGAGCGAGGCGTGCATCCGCTGGATCGCACCTACACCCGCAATACGCTGGATCTGAACGCGGTGCCCGTTCTGAAGGATATCTCACATCTGCCAGTGATCGTGGATCCCAGCCATGGGATCGGGTTTGCTCGATACGTTCCCGCCGTCTCCCGCGCTGCGATCGCCGCAGGAGCGGATGGTCTGATCGTGGAGGTTCACCCCGACCCTCAGAAAGCCCTCTCCGACGGTCAACAGTCACTGACGCCGGAGCAGTTTGAAACCCTCGTCGTCTCTCTGCGTTGTGTTGCACAGGCGATCGGTCGCGAAATCGCCTGACGCCGAACTCCGCCGTCTCAGAGCGATACTGATATCGCTACAGCATCTGCGCCGCCTGAAGGTCTTCGGCGCGGTCTATGTCGGTCGCGATCTCCGGATAGGGACTGATATAGGCGCGCGCGGTTCCTCCCACCAGCCTGCCAGCCGAAGCCTCCAGCGATGGAATGGTCAGAAGGCGCGGCAGGATCGTCATGGCAAGTGCGACCTGGATGGCTGCGCCTATTCCCAGCATGAGCGACAGTCGAATCGGGCTTTTCCGCGCCGCATACGCCAGGGCGATCCGCTCTCTCTGGGCATGCATAAAATCCGGATTGACCAGCATCATGTTGCCGCCGGTATAGCGTCCCTCTTTCAGCGAGAGAGCGGTCCTCCTCATGCCGGGATACTTTTGAAGGCAGGTCTCCACCGGAACAATGGGATAGACCATATCCGCCAGCAGCGCATTGCCGTTGATGCAGAAGTCTTCGACAACCTCCGCCGTGATAAACGGGATGTCGGAGGTGCAGATCAGCACGCGGCTGGCATTCTCAACCTGCTCCAGCCCCGTGAAGATGTTCTCCACAAAGCCGCCTTGATCTGGCACAGCGCGATAGCGGCTCGAATCGGGAACGTTACCTGTAACCACGATCGAGGAGATGCACTCTGCGCCTTGCAGGGCGTCTATGACGTGATCGAGCATGGTCCGCCCTCGCAGAGACATCAGCGCCCGGTTCTCCTGTCCGAATGCAACGATCATGTCCGGCTTTGCTTTTCCCCCTGCCAGAACAATCGCCGGAATCCGCAGCGACTTCTCACTCACTCGCACCCTCCTCCCATCCGTTCAGGCTCTCCTCTCTGGTCAGCGACCTGCAGACGAATACATCGCGGTATTTCAACCGCATGATCCGCGCGACCTCCTTCGCCTCCGCCTCCGAATAGCAGACCCCGAAAACCGCCGAACCGCTGCCGCACAGGCGGGCGTTGCGCGCTCTTGCCATCAGAAACTCATCGTGCAAGAGGGCAATGGAGAGATGTTCCGGGAAGACGACCTGTTCAAAATCGTTTGTGAAGCGCGCCGTCAGCCGCTCGACATCTCCCTTCGCGAGAATCTCCTGCAGGCTTCGGGTAGAGCGCGCCGATACGCGATTCGGAAGAGCGTCCAGGGCGGCATAGGCGCGCGCGGTAGAGATGTTCGCCTCCGGCTTCACGATCACAAACCAGAGGCGCGGACCGTCCTGCAGGGGGGTCACAACCTCGCCCCGCCCGCGCATTGCCACGGTACCCCCCGTCATGAACAGAGCGCAGTCCGACCCGATCTTTGCCGCCAGTGTCGTCATCTCTGCCAGGCTCATATGCAGTTCAAAGAGACGGTTTAAGCCGCGAATGACGGCAGCGGCATTCGAGCTGCCTCCTCCCAGACCAGCCTGCGCCGGTATCCGCTTCTCCAGCCGAATATGCACGCCCTCCCTGCATCCGGCAAACTGCAGGACCGTCTCCGCCGCGCGCGCAGCGAGGTTGGAGGAGTCGCTGGGAATAGACGGGTCGTCGCACTCCAGCGAGGTGCCGGGACCCTCACGGCGAAGCAGAGTGATCCGGTCGGAAAGCGATACGACCTGAACGATGCTGGAGAGATTATGATAGCCGTCCTCTCTGCGGCTGAGGATGTCCAGCGTATAGTTCACCTTTGCCGGAGACTGCAGCGTCAGTTGCTTTTTCAACACAAACCTCTTGAAAGGCGATCCCGAATCTCAACCAACACAATAGAATACACTATCCTTCGTATCTCTGTCACGAATATCACTTTATCACCCGGGAGGATGATGATATACTGAATGCTAGAAATTATCCCAACGAGTCAGGTGAAATATGTCTTCCGTCTCCAATACCAGCAGTCAGCAGCTATTGACGCGACAGATAAATGCCGTTCATACCATTACGCGCTTGATGTCCTCCAGCCTTGATCTGGAGGATCGTATTCGCGATATCCTTCATCTCTCTGTGGAGACTGTGGGCGCTTCGGCGGGCACGATCTATCTCTATCGAAGTTCCGATGATAAACTGGTTTTTGAGTATGTAGTGGGCAGCTCCGCGAACACCTTGAAGGGGATGGCGATGAGCGCATCCGACGGCGTAGCTGGCGCGGTGTTTCAGTCGGGAGAGCCGCAGATCACCAATCGTCCGCACGAAGCCCCCTCGCACCGTTCCGACATCGGCGAGCACATCGGCATGATTACGGAGAGCATGCTGACGGTTCCGCTCCGATACCAGTCCGGCAGCTCTATCGGCGTCATGCAGCTTGTGAACAAGCGAGAGGGAGAGTTCGATCAGAGCGATCTGGCGGTGATCGATATTATCGCGACCATTGCCGCAGGCGCGATTGAAAACGCCCGTCTCTACCGCGAGGCGCAGTTAGCTGCCATCGCCAATACCGTCGGCGGGCTGAGCCATGACATCAAGAATAAGGTCGCTCCCATCTCCGGCTGGGTGGATACGCTGCGCCCCATGATGGATCAGATGTTTCTCGACATGGATGCCCTGAGCGCGAGCGTTCCCGGAGAGATCGCGAAGAAGCAGGCTCAGGCTCTGGATACGGTGCGAACATTCTACGGCGAAGCATTCGACGCGATGACGGATCAGGTGCAGGAGATTCAGGAGTACACCCGGTTGATCGCCGATACCGTGAAAGGGATGGTGTCCAAGCCGCAGATCGAGATGAGCGATCCGAACCCCGTTATCGAGAGCGAGATCAACCGGCTTGAGATTACAGCGCGCCGACGTAACGTCTCCCTGATCCGGGAGCTTTCACCTCTGCCGCGCTTCCCGCACGACAGCTTCCTGCTGAAAGGCGCGATCTTCAATCTGGTGAATAACGCCATTCCGGAGACGCCGGAAGGAGGATGCATCACCATCCGTACCGAGTACTGCCAGCAGGGCGTCTTTCCCACGGGAGGCTATGTGTTGATCGAGGTGAAGGATACGGGCAGGGGGATGCCTTCTGCGCTCCTGGAGCGTATCCTGCGAGGAGACGCGAAGAGCACGAAACCGGGAGGAACCGGTCTCGGCACGAAGATCGCCTACAACGCCGTGAAGGCGCATCGTGGTGTATTTGAAGGGGAGAGCGTCGAAGGGAAGGGGACGACATTTCGCTTGAAACTCCCGCTCAGCTCCTGAAGCGGTGATGCTAAAGCAGCGGTTATCTCTGTTCTACAATCTCCCGGAGCCTCTTCACATCGAGCACCGTTACGCGATAGGAGGTGTCGGAGGCGATCAGTTTGCGCTTCCGCAGGTTCACAAAGACCTGATTCACTCTCTCACGTGACGCCCCCACTAGTCCGGCGATATCGCTCTGCGTCAGGCGCATGGGAATCCGAACGCCCTCCTCCATCGCGATGCCGTACTGATCGGCGAAGACGATCAGTTGACGAGCAACCTTGCCGTAGACATCCAGCGTACACAGAGCCTGTATCTGTTCGGTGGAGAGCCGGACGCGACGAGAGAGGATCTTCAGCAGGTTCCGTGTTACCTGCGGGTTGGTCTCCAGCAGACGTTCGAAGCTGCCTCGATCCAGCCAGAGAAGAGTCGACTCCTCCTGAGTCAGAACATCGGCGGATCGTCCTGAACTGTCAATCACGCTCAACTCGCCGAATATCTCCCCGGCTCCCAGCAGCGCGATGATCACCTCGGTGCCGTCTCCCTGATCCACCTTGATCTTAACCGTCCCGGAGAGAATGATGAAGATGATATCTCCCGGCGTCTCCACGGAGATCACATTGGCACCCGACGGATAGTGTTTACGGTGCAGCGACTGATTGATCTCGGCAAGCTGCTGATCGGACAGACCCTGAAACAGTGCGATCTCCTGCAGCAGTCGAAGGTCCGAAACGGCAGGCATACTTCTCTCCTTCACGCAGAGCACCTACGGCTAACGAGGGATGTCTGTGTCGGAACACAAACAGAGAATTATAAGACGATGGGGTGTGTGTGTCAAGTCTGCATATACAGGAATCTAAATAAAATATATTTTTATCTGTTCACCTGTCGTATGCGGCGGAAAGGCAGCTCAGCCGCCGTCGCTTTCCGTTGCCCTGAGCCGCCGGAAACTGTCAGTTGCGTTCCGGCGGATCTGTGCTCATGCCGCACATAGCCCAGAGCGATTACCGCGTTGAGCGCGGGAGAGAAGACGCTGCTGGTGATCCAGCCAACGGGCTTCTCCTCCGAAGTCTCCGCCAGCAGTATCGAACTCTTATATTCAGGCAGGGCGTCTCCCTCCAGGATCAATCCTGTCAGGGCGCGGTTGGTATGCCCGCGCGACTGGATGCGCGCGACAATCTCCTGTCCCACATAGCAGCCTTTTCTGTAGCTGATATGCGTCGTCTCCAAATTGGCTTCGAGGGGAATGGTGGTCTCATCCATATCCACGCCGTATCGCGGGATGCCCGCCTCAACGCGATGAATCTCCGCCGCCTGTTCGCCTACCGGTCTGGCTCCGGACGCTGTGAGCTTTTCCCAAAGCGCGGGAGCCTCTTCAACGGGCAGATAGAGATCATATCCTCCCTCGACCGAATGGCTCGCCGGAACGACTATCGCCCTGTCAGCCGTAATGGACTGGTTCCAGTTTCTGGATACACCAGCCCCCTGCAGTGAAAAGCATAGGAGCGAGTCGCTGACGTCGGTAATCTCCACATCCTCCGTGATGATATAGCTGTCGAACAGACGGGCTATTTTTTCGGTGGTCGCTCTATCCAGATCGAGTATCAGGCTGTCCCCCGCGTTGACCGCCGTTATATCTGCCAGCATATGCCCGGTCGCGTTCAGGACGCAGGCTTGAATCACATCCGCCCCGCTCTCGAATGGGAGCATATCGTTGGAGACCATTCCCTGAAGCCACCTTATCCGGTCTGCTCCCGTCAATCGCAGTCTTCCGCGAAGGGAGCGATCCAGCAGCCCGATGGCATCCGTAACCGAGCGATACTCCGCCTCCACGCTGCCGAAGCGCAGGATCCGGTCATTGTCGGCGAATACCGCTCCCTGCGTAGTCTGTATGCGTCTCAAAGCTTCCAACGACATCGTATCATCCTCTGAGAATGGAAAGACAGTTGATCTCTCACAGATCAACTGTCCTCCGCTACCGTCTGCAAATCCGCTTCAGAGCGTTACAAGTTCGGTAAGCTGTGTAAACCGCGCTCCTCTCTCCTTTGCATAGGCGATCACTCTGTGCAGAGTCTGCGCGTTATCCACGTCATCGCTCAGGGAGAGCACGGTAACCTCCTGATTCGCCAGGCAGTGCTCCAGCAGGGGCTGGATCTTCTCCCATCCTTGATCGAGATTACCCGCTATTCCCTGATGCGTGGCGAGCGGGGCGATCAGCAGCTTTGCATCTCCGGGAACGTTCAGGTCGTCGTAACCGGGATGATAGGGCTGTCGCGGACCGTCGGGGCGCGTTACGCCATGCTTATCGCTTGCAGCGGGACAGGCGGAGGTGTCAACCAGAATGCCGATATCCTCCAGATGCTTGATGTCTGCGGGCAGCAGGTCGAAGTCGTAGGAGCGGAAACTGGTAGGCTTGACGTGGCACTGCTTCAGCACATCTTTCCCGATCCGGATGAGATCGCCGCGCACCTGCGGATCGGAGATGTAGCCGTTGCTGTTCTCAAACTTTAACAGCAGACCGGTCTCGTGCCAAGCAGGGATCCGATGAAAGTACTCGGTATGGTAGAGGCTGATGTTGGACATGGGGTCTTTTTCAGAGACAAAAATTAACCAGGTCAACGGAATGGTGAACTCTTCCGCAGCCTGGACTATCTCTTTCGTATAGCAGCGTCCGCTTCTGGCAGACTGACACTCGACGCTGATGGCTATCGTCGGCATGGAGGTCCTCCCTGAATAGTCTTTTTTACTTTCGGATGATACCACATTTCCCGGCCCGATTTCCCCGTATGAGGCTAAATATTCCCCTCGCTGAAAGGGATATAACGATAGAAGACCGCCAGCGATTTACGCAGCACCTTGCCCTGATGGCGATAGCCGCCATGCCCCGGAACGATCCGGCAGAAGGTGCCGTCAATGCGACTGTCGTTCGTCTCAGCCGGAGCATAGTCCGGGTCTGGTTCGAGGATATAGGCAACCGGCTTATCCTGACCGACGATCCCCTCAATGCGTTCCAGCCCCAGCCGCTCTCTCAACTCTTGCTGACGGTCCATCTGGGCGTTCTGTATGACCAGTTGAACATCTTCCAGCAGCGTCCTGACATCGTTCGGCAGAGCTTCGATGAGGGATGCGATCTGCGGCGATTGATAGAGATGATAGTCCAGCGAGTCGAGCATCCACTCCGTCCACATCGCCGGATCGTCCGAAGGGCTTTTGAGAGAATCCCACTGTTTTACCAGCACACGATAGTAGGAGTCCAGTCTCTCCAGGTCTTTCTTGAGCGTCGGGGAGAGAGGCTGAAGCTTCACACGATTCAACTGCTCGTTCAGTCGTCTCCAGTCCTCCAGCCACGCCTTTGAACGAGCAGGCGCTGCAGGACGCGGTGTAGCAGCTCTCTCGGGAGATGGGGGCGCAGAGAGCGTTGCGCCGCTCGGAGAGGAGGGGGGAGGGCGTACGCCTGATCCGGAGGAGTGCGTATCGAACTGCGCTGGAGATGACGCCTCTGAAGCGGGCATGCGCGTGCCTGTCGAACTGGCAGCCTGCGCTCTCTCCAGTCTCTGTACGCTCGCCATGACCGCCTGCAGTGTCGTCAACAGCTCCTGCGAGACCCGTTTCAAGCCGTCTATCTCTCCCTGAATCGTCTGATACTGCGTCTCTAAAGCCTCTATTTTTTCTGCGGTATGCGCCTCAATTCTCGGCAGAAGGCTCTGCTCCAGCTCATTCAGACGGTCTTCCTGAGATGCGTCGCGGCTCTCCTGCTTCTGCATCAGACCATTGACATGCTCTCCGATGGACTGAAGATCGGAGAGAATGCGTGTCTGCTGCTCTTTCAGGTCTTCCACTCCCTGCGAGGCGGCAGCGCATAACGCTTCCAGTGTCCCGGATCTGCTCTGAAGCTCGCTCAACTCGCGGGACAGACGGCTCGTCTCTTCCGTCAACTGTCCCGATACCTCGGTGATCCGATCCTCCAGCCTTTTCCGATCTTCCGAAAAGGCTGCGACCGACTCCTGCAAAGCAGCGAAGGAGGCTTCCGCCTCCTGCTGCTGCTGTCGAAACTGCTCCTGTTCCCGGTTCAGGGCTTCACGATATTTCGTCTGCTGTTGAACCAGCTCCTCAAACTGAAAGCGGAGATCGGCGGTCTGACCTCTTATCTCTCTAATCTGAGAAGAGAGCCCGCTGTCCAGGTTCTGAAGCCTCTCATTCAACTCCGAAGTCTTCGCAATGACCTGCGCATCCAGAACGGGCTGCAGATTGCGCTCCAGTTCGCGATAGCCCATGTTCAGGTGCTGAAAGCGGCTGTCCAGAAGTCTCTGCAGCTCCGTGATGCCGTTCCTGAGCGACTCGATCTGCAGCCGCTCTTCCAGCGACTCCACGCCTCCCTGAAGCTCATTGATTCGCGCCTCCAGATCGAGCAGCCGATTGTATTGAAGCGCATCGTTGCTCTCCAGGCCCTTTCCCTGCTGATAGAGGTCGCTGCGAAGCTCCTCCATCAGGCTGCGGAGGTCGGCAATCTGCTTCTGGAGGAGACCCTCCTCTTCTGCACGCAGGTCCGTCGGTGCTTCCGAAGAGGGCGCAGGGGGCGCGTTCCAGACCTGCTGCACATCGAAGATATCGCTTTTTCCTGAGGCAGCGGGAGGAGCGGGGGTCTGTGCAGAGGGACGATGCGGTGTGGCAACGACGGCGGTCCATCGTCCCGTTACGTCTATTCTGACACGGCTGACTCCCTCCGCATCGAGGATCACCTGCTCCTGCAGCGTGGTTCCTCCCATCCCCCCCTGCAGGTAGACCGTCAGGGTAGTGGGTCCCGGGCCGAACAGAACCGGTTCAACCCGCAGAATAGGCGAACTGACCGACGCTCTGCCCGGACCGCCGCTCACTTCGATCTGCTTCTGACCTGCTTCTCCGGGGGAGAGGACGCCGAAATCGAGACGACCCGGCTGAACCTTGATGTTGGTCGGTCTTCTGGCGGCAGCGGAACCGGATAGCAGGACAGAGACGATATCCACGCTCTTCTGCGCCTCATGATTGGGAATGCCGCGCTCCAGAAGATTCTTTACCGCAGCCCTCTTCTTATCCGGATCGTTGATGCCGCGTACCTGATTGAGCAGAAGATTCCAGGTCTGCAGTTCATTGAGGGCGTTTTCGTGATTGACCCCGCAGGAGAGCATCAACTGAGTGAGCTGATCGAGAGAGCGAACGCCGTGCGTCTTGATCTGTTCTGCGAGCGGGAGGAGCGCGGGAATGAGCTTATCCAGAAGATGTGAGGGGAGGGGAGAAGGCATCATGTCTCTCCAGCGATAAATGGAGCACAGCCGTTTATCGGTTCTGGGAACTCCAGAGCGCAGTCATTGCCAGTTGGATCAGCTCCGTTTCGGTCTCCAGAATCAGCTTTTCATCGAGCAGCATGCCGTCTGCGCCGCCCTGCAGCGTCAGTACCAGCGTGGTCGGTCCAGGACCGAACACTCCCGGCGAAACGGTAACCATCGCAGTGCTGGATAAGGCTCTTCCCGGTCCGCCGGTAACCACGATCGTCTTCTGTGCGCCGATGCCTGGAGGCAGCCACCCGAACTGTATGGCGTTTGCGCTGACCGAGATAGGCAGGACTGCCGCGCCGGTGGGGGAGGAGACAGGAGGCGCAGCCACCATCTCAACCGCGGTTCTCGCCAGACCTTCCGGAACATTGCGATCTGTGAAAAGCTTGATCGCGCCTTCCTTTTTCGCCGGATCGGAGGAGCCGCGAACGAAAAGAAGAATCTTCATCCAGCCCTCCAGCACCTCAAGCGCCCAGCTCTCATTCAAGCCGCAGTAGGTCATGATCTGGGTCAGCTGATCACGCGACAGCGCGCCCTCTGAACGGACGCGCTCCGCCAGACCCGGCAGTCCCTGCATCAGGCGTTCGATCGGCTTCAGGTTTTTTTTCTCAGGAAGAGCGGATACGGAGGAAGCGGAGGGCGGAGGGGATGGCGCGGCGCTGCTCGCCGTGGTCTCCAGTCTGCGGACATTCTGATCTAACTGCGTCAGCCGCTCCAGGATCTGTCTTACGCTGGAACTGAGGGTCGCCAGATCGCCGGACAGCTGGTTGAGCATACTCTCCGCCCGCTGCAGACGCTCCTCTATCGGCTGAAGGTTCACCGGAGGCGCAGCAGGAGAGGATGCCGGGTTCTTTGCTATTCGCTGGGTCTCACGGACCAGCGTCTCAAACTCCTCCAGGCGTCTGCGCTGGATCGTATCTTTGCGCTCCAGCGCAAGCGCCTGACCTTTGAGGAGCATGAGCTGCTTCTCCAGTTCGCCGATCCGCTCCTGCAGTCGCTTCTCACCGGTCGCTCTGGCAGAAGCGGCATCCCATTTCGCCTGTACGTTCACGCGAACCCGCAGGTCGTCGCTGTCCAGCAGAAGCACATCGGCGAGCGTCTGCCCGTCTTTCCCGGCGGACGTGCTGACATTCAGAGTCGTCTCCTCCGGACCGAATTTCGACGGCTCCACTGTGAACAGCCCCATTTCGGAGGAGGCGCGCCCCGGACCGCCGCTGACGATGAGCGCGCGCTGCCCGGACTCGCCGGGAGCGAGGGTTCCGAAGTCAATTTCGCTGTCGCTGACGGTTATCGGCAGTCCGCTCATAGGTGTTTGCTTGCGAGGGAGGAGATCACACTATTCAAAATTGATCAGAGAGAGGACTTCATAACCGTGCAGATACTTGCGTCCTTTGAGGAAGTCCAGTTCGATCATGAAGCAGAAGCCCGTAACCTCTCCCTCCAGACGCTCGACCAGTCTCGCTGTTGCGGCGGCGGTGCCGCCGGTCGCCAGCAGATCATCCACCACCAGCACCTTCTGACCGGGCTTGACGGCGTCCACATGCATCTCTACGGTATTGGTGCCGTACTCCAGGGCGTACTCTTCGCTGATGGTGCGGTAGGGGAGTTTCCCCAGTTTCCTGACCGGGACGAATCCGACGCCCAGCTGCAGAGCCAGCGGCATCCCCAGCACAAACCCGCGCGACTCGATCCCCGCCACCAGATCGGGGGGATCTTTTCGGGCGAATATGGCAAAGTGATCTATCACCTCCTGAACCGCCTGCGGATCCGCCAGCACAGGGGTGATGTCTTTAAACAGAATACCGGGTTTGGGAAAGTCCGGCACGTCCCGGAGGAGAGACTGTGCGCGCAGTCGGGTCATAAAAGCCACCTTCCTCAAAGTTTTTTTCCTGCCTCTATTACGCAGGAATGGCGACCTGTTCCACCAGTTTTTTCAGCGTCTCATCATAGGGCGGTCGCACCACGCCCTTTTCGGTGATGATGGCGGTGATCAGTTCGTTCGGAGTAACATCGAACGCGGGATTCCAGACCGGTACGCCCTCCGGCGCGATCCGAATGCCCTCAACATGGGTCATCTCGATGGTTTCGCGCTCCTCAATGGGAATGCGTGAGCCGGTTGGCAGCTGCATGTCCACCGTGGAGAGCGGAGCCGCCACATAGAAGGGAACCTTATGATACTGCGCCAGGACCGCCACGCTGTAGGTTCCGATCTTGTTGGCGGTATCCCCGTTGGCTGCGATGCGGTCTGCGCCGACGATCACGCAGTCTATGCGACCCTCTCGCATCAAAACCGCCGCCATATTGTCCGCGATGATCGTCACGGGGATATTGTCCTGCGCCAGTTCCCAGGCGGTTAACTTCATTCCCTGCAGGCGTGGGCGGGTCTCATCGGCAACCACCTGTATGCGCTTGCCCTCTTCGATCGCATAGCGGACGACGCCGAGCGCGGTTCCATAGCTGACGGTCGCCAGTGCGCCGGCGTTACAGTGGGTCAGTACCGTATAACCGTCCTGCAGCAGCGCGGAGCCGTGCATGCCGATCGCGCGGTTGGCTTCGATGTCCTCCCCCAGTATCGCCAGCGCTTCCGTGATCAGGGCGTCTTTGATGTCTACAATATTGCCCTCTACCTTCTCGATCACGCCCATCATACGATCTACGGCATAAAAAAGATTAACCGCGGTTGGACGAGCTGCCCGGAAGGTCTCCGCGATCTGTTCCATGCGTTTCTTGAAGGACTCGCGGCTCTCAGCGATGATCCCGCGCGCGCCCAGCGCCATCCCCAGCGCGGCGGAGACGCCGATCGCCGGCGCGCCTCGAACCACCATCGTTCGTATCGCCTGTGCGACATCGCGCCAGTCACCCAGATCGAGATAGGTGAGGCGTTCCGGCAGGGCGGTCTGGTCTATCAGGCGGACCTTTCCGCCCTTCCAGGACACGGTCTGCAACACCTTTTCAGCATCGGGCATGGAAGATTCTCCCTCAGGGCAAGGAATCGGGCAAGGGCAGACTGGTATCAGGCGCTGATACGCGCTTGATCCAGCGAGTGATGGCAGGGACTGTCCATATCCAGGGGAATGCGGCGCGCCATCTCCAGTACGACCTCTTTTATATTATCAGCATTCTGCTTGAATACCTTATAGACTTCGGCGGCGGTTACCGGCTCGATCTCCCCTTCATGAAAGAGCCCGCAGTCATAGTCGGTTACAAGCGAGATGTTCACGACGGCGATCTGCTGCTCCAGCGCAAGATAGGCTTCCGGGTACTGCGTCATCCCGATCACCTCCCAGCCCTGCGCGCTGAACCCTTGACTCTCCGCCTTGGTAGAGAAGCGCGGTCCGTTGATGACGACGATAGTTCCGCTCTCATGCACGGTGATCCCTCTGGAGACGATCACCTCTCGCGCCAGACGGCGCAGGTTCGGGCAGTAGGTCTCGGCGGGACTGACATGATAGACCTCCGGTCCATCGTAGAAGGTGTCAATTCTGCCGCGCGTTCGATCCACAAACTGATCGCACAGCACGAACTCTCCGGGCTTGATATGCGGCTGCAGGCTTCCTACCGCGCAGGGGCTGATCAGGTAGCGAATGCCGACCGACTTCATCGCCCAGATGTTGGCGCGATAGTTGATCCTGTGGGGCGGGATGGTGTGGCGTCTGCCGTGACGGGGCATGAAGGCGATGGTTCTGCCGTCTAGCTCTGCCAGAAAGAGACTGTCGCTGGGGTCGCCGTAGGGCGTCTCGATCGAGACCTCCTGAACATTGTCCAGAAATCGATAGAAGCCGCTACCGCCAAAAACGCCGATGGGGGCGTTCGCTGTTGTCGTCATGCATCCTCCTTCAACGAACCGTTTTCCAGCAGCGAAAGGCGAATCAGCGCGTCTCGCGCCGCTTCCCGCTCCGCCTCTTTCTTGCTCTTGCCGACGCCCGTCCCGATCACATCCGTGTTCAGGAGCGCCTCCGCCATGAACGTCTTATCGTGATCCGCTCCCGTCTCCCGCACAATGCGATAGCGCGGCGTGACACGGCTGCTCGCCTGCATATGCACCTGCAGCAACGACTTATAGTCGTCCAGCAGGCTGTCTTCCGAGATGCGCTGCATGGCAGGTGAGAGCGTTCTCTGTATGAACGCCCTGGCAGCGGCAAAGCCCTGATCCAGATAGATGGCGGCGATCAACGCCTCGTAGGCATCTGACAGGACGGATTTCCGCTGACGTGCGCCCTCTATCGGTGCGATCTCGATCGCCTGATCCAGCCCGAGTTGAAGCGCGGCTTCTGCCAGTGTGGACTCGCTGACAACGTAGGCTTTCGCTTTCGCCATCTCCCCTTCGCTGGCATCCGGCATCGAGTGAAACAGGCTTTCACAGATCACCATGCCGAGAATGGAGTCACCCAGAAACTCCAGACGCTCATTACTGTCCGTGTGCGAATCGGGCGTTACGGAACGATGACGGAGCGCCTGCTGCAGTCTGGAGCGATCCTGAAACGAGACGCCAATCCGACTCTCCAGTTCCTCGATCTCTTGATTGGACTGCACCGTTTGCGTCCTTATTCGCCCGTCTTTCCAGCCGCAGCTGGTTCCAGATGGCAGCGCTGCAGACTTCCAGATATGATATACCCCAGAACCGGCGGTCGCTTCTCTTCTACGCCGTACTGATGCGCTGAAATTCGTGTAACGGTACTGTCATTCGACTTTTCCGGGCGGACATCCTGCGTAACGCCAGTTCTTCGGAGTTACTGATGTTCAGGGATACGCGAGAAAAAGAGAACAGGATGCGCTGACTCGTAACGATCAGCTGCATCCTGTCTGCCGTCGGCGGTATGACTTTCGTCAGGAGAGTTTTCTGAAAATCACGGTCGCGTTATGCCCTCCGAAACCGAAGGAGTTGGACATGGCGACCTCTACCGGCGCCGATCGCGCCACATTGGGAGTGTAGTCGAGATCGCACTCCGGATCGGGGGTTGTGTAGTTGATCGTGGGCGGGATCATCTGATTCTGAATCGCCAGCACGCTCACCACGGCCTCGATCGCCCCTGCCGCCCCGAGCAGATGCCCGGTCATGGACTTTGTGGAGCTGATGGGGATTCTGTAGGCGGCTTCCCCGAAGGTGGTTTTGATCGCTGCCGTCTCTAGTTTATCGTTGTAGTGGGTGGAGGTGCCGTGCGCGTTGATATAGTCCACGTCCTCCGGAGAGATCGCGGCGCGATTCAGCGCCATGGACATGGCGCGGGCGGCTCCCTCGCCCTCCGGAGCCGGCGCGGTGATGTGGTAGGCGTCCGCTGTCAGTCCGTAGCCGATCAACTCCGCATAGATGCGCGCTCCCCGCTGTCGGGCATGAGACAGGGACTCCAGGATCAGAATGCCGGCTCCCTCCGCCATTACAAAGCCGTCGCGGTCTTTGTCGAATGGTCGGCTGGCTGCCTGCGGGTCGTCATTACGCTGAGACAGCGTGCGCGCCGCGCAGAAGCCACCCAGTCCGAGAGCTGTCAGCGGCGCTTCGCTGCCTCCCGCAATCATCACGTCGGCGTCTCCCCGACGGATGATATGGTAGGCGTCGCCAATCGCGTGCGTTCCGGTGGCGCAGGCGGTTACGACGGTGCTGTTGGGTCCCTTCGCGCCGTAGAGAATGGAGACCTGTCCGGACGCCATATCGGCGATGAGCATCGGGATAAAGAAGGGGCTGATACGATCGGGTCCGCGATCGAACATCACCTTCGCCTGCTCTTCAATCGTCCGCAGCCCGCCGATACCCGAACCGATCAGCACTCCGACCCGGTTCGCCTCCTCCGTGCTGATCTCGAAGCAGGCGTCTGTCAGCGCCATCCGCGTGGCGGCGACCGCAAAATGGACGAAGCGGTCCATGCGGCGCGCCTCTTTGCGCTCCATGAAGTCTTCCGGCGCGAAATCGGTGATCTCTCCGGCAAATCGGGTGGTGAAGGCGGAGACATCGAAGCTGGTGATCGGGACGATCCCGGAGCGTCCTGCAATCAGGCTCTGCCAGAAACGCTCAATCCCCAGCCCCATGGACGTCACCACTCCCATGCCGGTTACCACCACTCGCTCCGGTGGAGAGTACTCTGCGTGTTCAGTCATGGCAACCTCGCCGGAGGGCTGGATTCAGTTCATCTTGGCGTCAATATAGTCAACGGCTTCCTGAACCGTCTTGATCTTCTCGGCATCCTCATCCGGGATCTCGATTTCGAACTCCTCCTCAAGACCCATGACGAGCTCCACTACATCCAGCGAGTCGGCTCCAAGATCGTTGATGATATCCGCCTCCGGGGTTACCTCTGATGGGTCCTTCTCAAGCTGCTCGACGATCACCTTCTTCACACGCTCAAAAGTAGACATTTCGTCCTCCCGTTTAAGAAATGATGATTCTGATTGTGCATCAGGGAACTACATAAACATGCCGCCGTCTACGGTCACAACCTGTCCGGTCATATAGGAAGAGTGGTCGCTCGCCAGAAAGAGAGCCACCTTTGCGACATCTTCCGGCTGTCCTAGTCGCCCCAGAGGGATACGCCGTTTCATCTCCTCGCGGACCTCCTCCGGAAGCGCGTCAGTCATGGAGGTAACGATATACCCGGGCGCGATGGCGTTGACGGTAATTCCTCTGGAACCCAGCTCTTTCGCCGTAGACTTTGTCAGTGCGATCAAGCCGCCCTTCGAGGCGGCATAGTTTGCCTGTCCCGCGTTACCAGCGATACCGATAACCGAAGTGATGTTGATGATCCTGCCGGACTTCTGCTTGAGCATGATCCGCGACGCCGCCTTCGTACAGAGAAACGCGCCTTTGAGATTGCTGTCGAGTACGGCGTCCCAGTCTCCTTCGCTCATGCGCAGCAGCAGATTATCGCGGGTGATGCCGGCGTTGTTGATCAGAATGTCTACGCGGTCGAACGCCTGCATGGTTTCATCAAAAAGCCGCTGGACATCCCCGGCAGAGGCCACATCCCCCTGAACCGCGATCACGCGACGTCCAGTCTTCTCTCTCACCTCCGCGGCGGCTGACTCCACGTTGGCGGCGGTATAGCTGAAGAGAGCGAGATCTGCGCCCTCCTGCGCCAGCTGCAGGGCAATGGCACGTCCGATTCCGCGACCGGCTCCGGTTATGACTGCGACTCTATTCTCCAGCAGCATATGAATCTGCGACCTCTCTGACGGGGGCAGCGCTCTGCAGACCCGCGTCTCAGGCGGGTTACCCGGATAATAATACCCGTTCTACCCGTAAATCTACGTATAACTCCGACACGATCCCGAGCCGCAGAGAAAATTGTCAGCCCGCCCGGTTCTCATCTCAGGAGGATTCTTCTGCGTTGTGCGATTGGATCAGTTCGACGGCGGCTTCCAGCGATGCCAGGTCCTCGACGCTGAGAACTCTGACGCTTCTGTCAATCCTTTTCATCAGCCCGGCAAGCACATTCCCGACCCCGATCTCCAGGAAGGTGTCCACGCCGTCGGCAATGAGCAGCCGCATGGACTCCTCCCAGCGCACGCTCCCGCTGATCTGCATGGTCAGGAACGGCGCGAAGTCCACGCCGCTCTTATTGTACTCCGCGCTGACATTCACCACCACCGGAAAACGCGCCTGCTTGAACTGAGCCTCGCGCAGGGCAGGGTAGAGCGCATCTCCTGCGGAGACCATCAACGGGGAGTGGAATGCGCCGGAGACGGCAAGCGGTATGACGCTTCTTGCTCCGCGCTCCTTTGCCAGCGCAGAGGCTTTTTCAACGGCTGCCACTTCGCCGGAGATGACGACCTGTCCGGGGCAGTTGTAGTTCGCCACCGCGACGACGCCGCTCTCCTGCGCCTCCCGGCAGAGAGCCTGCACCGTCTCACCGTCCAGTCCGATGATCGCCGCCATCGTTCCGGGTCTAGAGACGCCCGTCTCCCACATCAACTGCGCGCGCTTCTGAACCAGTTCCAAGCCCTTTTGGAAGCAGATCGCGCCTGCGGCATAGATGGCGGCGTACTCGCCGACGCTGTGCCCGGCGGCAGCGAAGGGGGAGAGCTTGACACGTGAGCGCAGGGCATCCAGCGTCGCGCAGCTGGTAACGTAGAGCGCGGGCTGCGTATGAACCGTCTGCTTCAGCTCCTCTTCCGAGCCTTCAAAACAGAGCTTCGCCAGATCGTAGCCGAGTATTTCACTGGCTTGCGTGAAGCGTTCTCGCGCCTCGGGGTACTCCCGGCAGACCTCCGCGCCCATACCGATCTTCTGCGATCCCTGACCGGGAAACAGCAGAGCCAGTTTGCCCATCGTTCTCTCCTGCGGGGATCAATCGCGAGACCAGCGCACGACGTTGGCTCCCCAGGTCAGTCCTGCGCCAAACCCGACAAAGACAAGCACATCTCCGCGCTTCACCCGTCCCTCCGTGACCGCTTCCGTCAGCCCGATCGGGATGGAGGCGGCGGAGGTGTTGCCATACCGATCCAGATTGATGAAGACCTTCTCAGGAGGCAGCCCCATGCGGCTGGCGGCGGCTTCGATGATGCGGGTATTCGCCTGATGTGGGATGAAGAGGCTGACATCCGCCGGCGTGAGGTTCGCTTTGCAGAGCGCGTCCAGACAGACATCGCCCATGATCTTCACGGCAAACTTATACACTTCGCTGCCGCGCATGAATATTCTATTAAGTTTCTGCTCCAGCACTTCGGGAGTGATCGGGATCTTCGTTCCGCCAGCGGGCAGGATGATCATCTCGAAGCCGCCGCCGTCCGACCCCGTAGCGGAGGAGAGGACGCCCTCATCCGGCGCGCAGGGACCCAGCACCGCGGCGCCTGCGCCGTCTCCAAAGAGGACACAGGTTGCGCGGTCCTCCCAGTTGACCATTTTGGACAGCGTCTCTGCGCCCACCACCAGAACACGCCGAGCCTGACCGGACTGTATGTAGGCGGAGGCGGTGGCAAGACCGTAGACGAAGCCGGAACAGGCGGCGGTAATATCGTAAGCAGTCGCCCGTTTCGCACCGATCGCCTGTTGAATCAGACAGGCGGTGGCGGGCCAGATGTAGTCTCCGGTGGCGGTGGCGCAGATGATCATATCCAGCTCTTCCGCCGGGACCCTGGCATGCGCCAGCGCCCGCCGGGACGCTTCGGCTCCCAGCGTGGAGGAGGTCTCGTCCGGGCTGCTGATTCGTCGCTCGCGGATACCGGTTCGCGTGCGTATCCACTCATCGGTGGTGTCAACGATCTTCTCAAGGTCCGCGTTGGTCATAACGCGCTCCGGAACCGCCATTCCGACCCCGAGAATGCCCGCGTTTACGGATCGCTGCATGTTCTCCTCCCTTCCCCAAAAACTATCCCTGTAACACGTTCCGGGATAGGGTCTATACCTGTACGTCGTTGGTTACTCTATGTTCCTGTACCGCTAGTTCAATGGTGCGTACCAGATTGTTCGTTACGGCAGTCTCCGCCACTCTGATCGCGTTGACAATCGCGTGTGCGTCTGAACGTCCATGACCGATAATGCAGACCCCATTGACTCCCAGAAGCGGCGCGCCGCCGAACGCGCGATAGTCCAGCCGGGCGCGAAGATCCATCAGTCCTTTTCGAAGGGGCAGGAGGAACAGGCGCATCCACTTGTAGCGCGACAGCTCCTCTTTGACCATCCCCATGACCAGTTCCGCCACGCCTTCGCCGGTCTTCAGCACGATATTGCCGTCGAACCCGTCGCAGACAACGACGTCCGCCTGTCCGCGAAAGATATCTCTGCCCTCGACGTTGCCGATAAAGCCGGGGAGATGCTGGCGAAGCAGTTGGTGCGAGGCGCGGGTCAGTTCATTGCCCTTGCTCTCCTCCTCACCATTGGAGAGAAGACCGATCTTAGGCTGCGCCACTCCCAGTACCTTGCGCGAGTAGATCTCGCCCATCAGCGCAAATTCGAGTATCTGTCGCGGAACGCAGTCTACATTCGCGCCGACGTCCAGCAGAACCACCATGCCGGTTGCAGAGGGGAGGGTAACGGCGATGGCGGGGCGGTCAATGCCGACGATAGGGCGCAGGTGGAAAATCGCCGCCGCCATCGCTGCGCCGGTATTGCCGATGGAGATGAAGGCGTCCGCCTCCCCCTCCTTCACCAGCCGCGCCGACACCACCACCGAGGCGTCGGGCTTGCGACGGTAGACTTCGCGCGGCTTATCCGTCATCTCGATAGTCTGCGAGGCATGGCGAACACGAACCTCCGGCGGAACGGACTTGAGTCGAGCCAGTTCCGCCCGGATGATCGTTTCATCGCCGACAAGGATGAGGGTGGTCGAGCCGTTGCGAAGCTGCGCTGCCTGAACAACGCCGCGCACCACTTCCGCCGGGCCCAGGTCTCCTCCCATCGCATCTATTGCGATCCGCAGGGAGCCTGTTGTCATCTTGGAGAGTTCGGGCGTAACTTACGATCGTGCGCTCTTCTGCCGGGGAGGCAGAATCAGCCGTCCGTTATAGAAACCACACGCTGGACAGACATGATGAGGCTGGCGCGGCGCATGGCAGCGGGGACACTCGCCGACTACCGGAACATGCAGTTTGTAGTGGGTGCGGCGCAAACGCGTGCGATGATTGGAATGTCGTCGTTTTGGAAGTGGCATACTATCTCTCTAATGGAGAGCCGGTCGCTCTCACTGCTCCTTTTCACGTTGATTTAAAAGTGCGCCAAGCTGGGCGGATAGGGGATGGAACGTCTCCTCCTGGCAGTCGCAGGAACCCTCGTTCCAGTTCTGACCGCATCGCGTGCACATCCCCTTACAGTCGGGATCGTGCAGCGGAGAGAGAGGCAGTTCCAGCATCGTCTCCTGACGCAGAAGCTCGGTCAGGTCGAAAAGATGCCCCTCGAACAGTTTACCCGCATCCGGGTTCTCGTCCTCTTCAATCACGATAAACGCATGGTGCGCGCGCGGTCCCTGACTGCTGGCGTGCATGGCAAACTGCTCTTCGACCGAAAAGCGCAGCGGCTCCTCAAAATAGGTCAGGCAGCGCGAACACTGCAGCGCGACGCGGGTCTGCACTTCACCCCGTATCAGCAGAACATTACCGGTATTGGTGAAGACGAGGTTGCCCGTGTAGGGGCGTGTGCACTCTATGTCCTCATCCACGATGGGCGGCTCCTCCACATCATAGGAGTAGCGCATCCCGACATGCATGACAATTTCTGAAAGGTCGAGTTTCATCGCGCGTCTTCTTTCCGGGCGGTTGTCGCAGAGACGGGGCGCAGCGCATGCACATGCGCTGCGACACTCATCACTGCCCGTTTACATTACACCCGGGATCGCTCCAGAGTCTCCCGCCCGCGCTGAACGGTGGCAAGCGCTTTGCTCATGATCGCCTCCATGTTGCTGAGAACATCACGAGCATACTCATCCGCGCCTTTTCGGATCTCGGCGGCCTCTGTCTCTGCGCGTCGCAGTATCTCATTCGCCTGGGCGGTCGCCATCTGATAGACCTCGCTCTTCTCCACCATCTGACTGGCGCGGAAACGCGCCTGCTCCAGGATCCGCTGCGCCTCCTCTTTCGCCTCTTCCACCGTCTTGATCGCCTCAATCCTTCCCGATTCCAGCTGCTGCTGGGCTGCCGAGCGCGCCTCATCCACGATCCGTTCCGAATCCCGGGCGACCCGATGCGCCTTTTTCATATCGTCCGGAAGGTTCGCACGGATCTTCAGCACCAGATAGTAGAACTGTTCGTGATTGAAGCCGATCAGGGTGTTAAAGGGAAGGTGTTTTGCCTTCTCGGGAAGCTCTTCAAGCTCATCCAGCAGGCGGAAAATATCCACCGTCTCTCCGACGGGCGAGTAGCTGTTCTTCAGCGGCAGTGTCTGTACGCGCTCGCTGCCCTCTGCCTCACCGTTGTTGGAGGCCGACTTTTTGTCGTAAACGTTGTCCAACACTTTTCGGCACCAATCCTTCCACAGACCCGCCCAGGCGGGCGATCTCTTTTACAACGCTGGAGCTAAGATAGGAGTATTCCGCACCCGTCATCATAAAAACGGTCTCTATATCCGGGGCTAATCGTCGGTTCATCAACGCCATCTGTAACTCATACTCAAAATCGGAGACCGCGCGCAGACCGCGCACAATGGCGATGGCGCCGTGAGCACGCGCATATTCTACCAGCAATCCCTCAAAACTACCAACAGAAATATTGGGGAGGTGACTGCTTGCTTCGCGGAGCATCTCCACGCGCTCCTCGACGCCAAACAGCGCGGACTTGGGACTGCTGCTCGCAACCGCAACGGTCACCTCGTCGAAGAGCGCGGCGGCGCGCTCAATAATATCGAGGTGTCCATTGGTGACGGGGTCAAAACTGCCGGGCACGATCGCTCTAGCCATTGCGCTAAATTGTACCTGAAAAGGGATGAGATTTCTCTAGTTAACTCACATGTATCAGTTCAAAACCTGCCCGGCTTCGCTGCAGTTCACGATGAAGCAGACGGTGCTCCGGAAGCGATAGATTGGGATCGTTCTCTATCAGTTCAAAGGCTGTCCGGCGCGCCTCATCCATGATCTGCACATCCCGCACAATATCGCCGATGTAGAACTCCGGAAGTCCGCTCTGCCGCGTTCCGAATATCTCTCCGGGACCGCGCAGCTTCAGATCCTCCTCGGCAATCCGGAACCCGTCCTGCGTCTCCACCATCACGCTCATGCGCGTGATGCCGTCCTCGGTGCGGGGGGACGCCATCAGGATGCAGTAGGAGGCGTGTTCACCGCGCCCGACGCGCCCGCGCAGCTGATGAAGCTGCGCCAGTCCGAACCGATCCGCATCTTCGATAACGATGACCGAGGCGTTGGGAACGTCAATGCCAACCTCGATCACGGTGGTCGCCACCAGGATGTCCAGATCGTGCGCCTTGAAGCGGCGCATCACCTCCTCCTTCTCCTCCGAGCGCATCTGTCCATGAAGCAGACCGACCCGAAAATGAGGAAAGACCTCCTGCTGAATATGCTCCGCCAGTCTGGTGGCGGCTTTCATCTGCAGCTTCTCCGACTCCTCCACCAGCGGACAGACGATATACGCCTGACGCCCCTGATGGATTAACCGCTGCATCGCGGAGTAGACCTCCGCCGCCTGTTCAGCCCGCTTCCAGTGTGTCTTGATGGGCTTTCGTCCAGGGGGAAGCTCATGGATGATCGAGGTATCCAGATCGCCGTATACCGTGAGAGTCAGCGTGCGCGGGATCGGGGTTGCCGTCATCACCAACACATGCGGCTGCTCTCCCTTCTTCTGTAGCGCCTGCCGCTGCAAAACACCGAAGCGGTGCTGTTCGTCTATCACCGCCAGCCCCAGCCTCTGAAACTCCACGCCCTCCTGTATCAGCGCATGTGTGCCGACCACGATGCGGCTCTCCCCGGAGGCGATCCGCGTTCGCGCCAACTCCTTCTCTTTTGCGCGAAGGCTTCCTATTGAAAGTTCTATCGGGATGCTGAGCGGCTCCAGCAGCCTTTTTAGAACGATCGCATGCTGCTGCGCCAGGATTTCGGTGGGAGCCATCATCGCCGCCTGAAACCCCGCCTCCACCGCCATCATCATGGCGGCGACCGCCACCATCGTCTTCCCGGAGCCGACATCTCCCTGAATGAGCCGGTTCATGACCCTCCCGGAGGAGATGTCCTTTGCGATATCCTCAATGGCGCGCCACTGCGCCCCGGTTAACTCGAAGGAGGAGATTCGACGCAGATCCTCCTTCAGGCGATCCACATCCACAACGATGCGGTGCGCCCGTATCTCATGCGTGTTGATCTTCCTTCTGCGCGCCAGCCCGACCTGCAAAAGAAAGAACTCTTCAAAGATCAGCCGCCTGCGCGCCGCCTCCATCATGGCGAGGCTGTCCGGAAAGTGGAGATTGCGGATGGAGGTCCTGCGATCGAGCAGGCGATGCTTTAGCAGCACATCCGGCGGGAGCGGCTCTTCGATCCGTGACTCGTAACTCTGCAGGGCGGCATAGATGATACGACGCAGACGCTTCTGACTGATACCTTCGGTCGTCGGATAGATCGGCACGATCCGATTGGTGGATAGCGCATCGCCGTCGTCGCCGACCTCCTCCCACTCGGCGCGTTCTATCTCAACCGGTCCGTAGCCGCTGCGTTTCGCCATTCCGTAGACGACGATCCAGCGCCCGGCATGCGCCATCTCCTGGAACTGCCTGAGAAGATAGGGCTGCTGAAAAAAGACCAGCTGTCCTATGCCGCTGCCGTCGTCAATCAGAACCTTGGTGATCTGAAAGTTCTTGCGAGAGGTTCCCTGCGTGTCCGCAGCGATCACCCTGCCGTGGAGGGTCGCCATCTCACCAGGCATGATCTCCGAGAGGCGGCGGAAGCGAGTGCGGTCCTCGTAGCGACGGGGCACATGGCGAAGCAGATCGCCCACCGTGTGGAGATTCATCTTAGCGAGGATCTGCGCAACCGTTGGACCGACCCCTTTGAGAAACTGCACCCCGTCATCCAGGGCGCGAGAGGCGTGGTTCTTCTCGTCGGGGATCGTAGTCGGATGCCGAAAAGACCCTTTGGAGGGAGTAGACATGCCGCCTCCAGGCGTCAGATTCACGGCTGAGACAGTATATCAAAACCGGTTCCGCTTGTCAATCCGAACCGTTTCGGAAAGACTCAGGGTCGCGTAACCGGGAGAGGATCAACGATAGAGGGTGTTGGTTTCAAGTATGGACTCATGGGATCGCCGGAGGAGGTCGGGCTGAACGGAGAGGCGATATTTTTCGTATCAATGCCCATCAGGTTGCTCATCCGCTCAATCTCCCGTCTGGCGCGGTCGAACCGCTCGCGCATCACCTGTCGCGGAGAGGCGCGATGCTTCTCCGAGTAGTCGAGGATCTCCTCGGTCAGAGATCGGTTCCGGCTCCAGGAGGCGCCATCAGAGTGAAGCAGCCGGTTCAAGTCAACGCGGCTCTTCAACTGTCTTTCCAGGTCCATGCGCCCCAGCCCCCAGCTCAACGAGTCCAGATTTACGCCGTTGGTCTCAAACCGTTCGACCAGCCTTTTCGCTTCCAGCCCCTCCTGCAGAATGTCAATCACTTCCTGGATCCTGCCGCTTCGTTCATTGGGCAGTTTGACCTTTTGAGAAAGCTTCATACGCATGTCGTCCAGCCAGCGCTGCAGGTCGGGCTTGATGATGCCGAGATCCAGCTCCTGTTTGATAAAGGTCAACGCGACATACAGATCGGCTTCGGCGTAGTACTGCTCGTCCCGAACCTGAACGGGATCGGTGACTTTGGGAGCAGCTCCTCCCAGCGGTCCGGAGGCTCCCAGGCTCTCCGCCAGCCCAGGATTCTTGTTGCCGAAAACGATCTCCGTGCTCGACTTGCTGGAAGGCGATGGGACGGCAGGAGGAGGCTCGTCTATCTGGATGTCGGAACGGGATATCGGCGCACCGTCCTGACAGCCGCACAGGAGGGGCAGCATTCCCAACCCGGCTGCCAGCATCGCCGCATATCTCCAGCGATTGTGATCTTTCCCTGTAAAAAAGCGCATAATCGAATACTCCAGAGCGTTCTGAAACGTAATCATATAATTATGAGCCTATTGTATGAGCCTTTTAAGGGTATACGTCGCGTGTGCCATTATCGTTGACATTTGAGTAGAAAAATGAGATAATGGGACTTAGTTTCAGCTTAAAATTACCAAATTTCAGGTGTGATCGTCATCATAGGATCTGTCTCCAGAGAGGAGAACTGAATGTTCAAGCGTATCTGGCGCTATCTTAAGGCTCTGATTACCGGCAAGCTGGACAAATGGGAAGACCCGGAACTGATCATCAATGAAGCGGTCCGGGAGATGAAAGAGAACCAGATCAAGAACCGCGAACGGGCGGTTCAGGCTATCACCCAGAAGAACAACCTTCAGAATCTGGTCGCGCAGGAGGAGAAGGCGGTCCGGCAGCTGGAAGCGAAGGCGGCGCTGGCTCTGCAGCAGGGCAACCGAGAGCTTGCCCGCACGCTGCTGCGGGAGAAGCAGATCAAGGAGCAGACGCTCGAGCAGCTGCGCGCCTCGCTGAAGCAGGCGGAGGAGACCTCCGAAGCGGTGAAGCTCGCCATCAAGCGCGAGGAGGAGCGCATCCGCGTCAAGACCGCCGAAGCGCTGGCGCTGAAGGCGAACATGAAGCAGGCGCAGATCCAGATCGAGATCAACAAGGCGCTGGACGGCATGCAGCTGGACGACACCGCGCAAAGCTGGGATCGCGCCGAGGAGCGCATCAAAACGATGCAGTCCGAGGCAGCTGCTCGCGCGGAGGTCGCCAAAACAGGCATCAACGCCCGGCTCATGGAACTGGAAGAGTCCTCGATGGATGCAGAGGCGGAGAAGGAGCTTCAGGAGATGGAAGCCCGTCTGGGAATCGGCACATCCGCCGCTTCCACCTCGCAGCGACAGACGACCGGACAGACCGCAGGGACAACGGAAGACGATATTGACCGGCAGCTCCGTGAACTGGAGCAGCGGTTGAATCAGCGTTAGACATCTCCCCGCCGCCGACAGAGCCAACTAACTTCTCCAATCGAGATAATCTGTGCGTGACAGTTCAACGTCCGAAAAGTTCTGGTATGTCGTCAAGAACGTCCTGCGCTCTCCGCTGTCTCTCTGCCTTTGGCTGGCAGCGGTTATCGTCTCCTATCTTTTCGGCTGGAACCTGATCCCTTTCGGAATCGCCGGAGTCTGGCAGATCGCTCTGCTGTTCATTCGGCTTCGCGACGATAACTATCTTCGCAGACTGTTCTTACAGCTCTTGGAGCAGGAAGAGGCGGAGACGGATCGGCAGATCGAAGGCGTGATGGAGACCCTGGATTTCGAATCCAGGCAGCGGATTCGCTACATCATGCAGCTCCAGAAGGAGATCGTTCGCGAGGCGAGGGCGGAGGATGTTCAGTCGTATGTCCGAACCGATCTGGATCGTATCTCCTCGCAGCTGGCTCCGCTGGTGCTGCGCGCCGTTCAGATGGCGGTGAAGAAGCAGCAGCTGCTGCGCTACCTGTTCAATGTGGATGAGCGCGCGCTCCGCAACTACTGCAATACGCTGAAGCAGCGCATTCAGGCGACCCACGACGAGGTTACGCGCGCACAGTATGAGCAGGCGTTAAAGATGCGCCAGATGGAACTGGAGGCGTACAGCGCCATCGCGCAGGCGGTCAGCCGTATAGACAGCCAGATCGAGAACATCGAGGCGACATTTGCCAGCTGGAAAGCGAAGATGATCCGCATCAAAACGGCGGATATCGCCAGCGCATCCACGGTCAGTCAGGGGCTGTTTCAGGAGCTGGAGCTTCTCTCCAGCGATATAGACCTGCTGGATAACAGCGTTGCGGAAGCGCTTGCCGTGGAAAATGAGACCATACTGCGTCAGCAGACCTCCGGGTAGCGTTTGGAGTGAGATAATGGGCTTCTCAAAAAGATTACGAAACATCGCGCTCTCTCAGATCAAGGCGGTCAAAGAGCGTCTGGATCGGGTAGACGCCGAGATAGAGCAGGAGCTGGCGGAGCGACGCGCCGCAGAGCAAGCCCGCAATGAGCTGCTGGAGGAGCTATCGGAGGGTCCCGCCCCTGCGACTCGGCGTACGCCGCAGGAGATTACGCGGGGAGAGGGAGCGGGAACACGAATCAGCCCTGCGTCTCCTCCGGTTGTCAATCCGTTAGCGCGGCACTACCGCGTGCTGGGGCTGGAAGAGGGGGCGGACCTGGAAGCCGTCGAGACCGCCTATGCCGGACTGGCGAAACGCTGCGCCCCGGATCGGTTTCCGGCTGGCTCCGAAGAGCAGAAGGCGGCGCAGGAGATATTCAACCGTGTGGAAGCGGCATACAATGCCCTGAAAGACGCTCTGGATCCAACCGCTGGTCGATTCGATAAACTGGAGCTATAAGCTTGTCAGTGGATGTAACAAGCTGGTATACTCTTGTGTCTTGTAAGGAGGTGATAGACCCGTGCCTAACATCAAATCCGTCATGAAGGACGTGATTAAATCTCGCAAGAACCGTCAGCGCAATGCTTCCGCCAAATCGGCGATGAAGACGCATATCAAGAAGGCGAAAACCGCGCTGGAGGGCAAGAACCCGGAGGCGGCGATTCCGCTTGTGAAGGCGGCTTTGAGCGTTATTGATAAAACGGCTGAGCGCGGCATCATCCATCGAAATGCGGCGGCGCGCCGTAAGTCGAGATTGATGAAGCGTGCCAACAAGGCGATGCAGTCTCAGTCCTGACTGCAGCCTCTCGGGCGGACCTCTGCTGCAGAGCTAGTTTGCATCGGTCGCTTGAGATCGCCGACAGGCGGAGGCGCACTGCTCCCGCTTTCTGTCTTTCTGGATGCTGAGAGAGTCCCTTCATGGTACCCGTCAGCCGCCGCGATATGCTGCTGTCAACCGCCGCGCTCCTCGGTGTGAACAGGCTCGTCTCCTCCTCGCCGCCCCCTGCGCCGGTCAACCGCCCGCCCAACGTGATCATCATGCTGGCGGACGACCTGGGATACGGCGACATTGGATGCTATGGGCAGACACAGATCAGAACCCCGAATATAGATCGCCTGGCGCAGGAGGGCATGCGATTTTCCGCCTGTTACGCTGGAAGTCCCGTCTGCGCTCCCTCCCGATGCTGTCTGATCACCGGTCAGCATACCGGTCACGCGCGCATCCGAGGAAACGACACCGTACCGCTTCATCCGGAAGACCCCTCCATCGGGAAGCTGATGCAAAGCGCGGGGTATCGCACAGCAATTATCGGGAAGTGGGGCTGGGTGAGCCGGATACCACCGGTATCCCGAACCGACAGGGGTTTCATGAGTTTTACGGTTACCTGAATCAGGGGCACGCGCACAACAGCTATCCCACCGAGCTGTGGCGCAATGAGAAGCGGGAGACGCTTGTGAAAAACCTGAACGACCGGCAGTGAGCCTACTCCAACGACCTGTTCTGTAATGAGGCGATCGCGTTTGTGCAAGAGACCGGTGCGATGAGACCCTCATGCGTATCAGGGCGGTGCGGGACAGCCGTTTTCGCTACATTTCGTAACATCCTGCCGGAGAAGCGCTTCCTCTCTCTGTGTGCCTATAAAGCCAGCCCGTATCCTCTCTGGACACTGCTCCCGCAGCTTCAGAAGGAGCGAAAGTTGACGCCGGCGCAGGAGGCTCTGTGCGCACCTCACATGCCAGCCGAAGAGCTTTATGATCTGGAGGCAGACCCACACGAGGTCTCGAAGCTTGCGAAGGATGCGCGCTATGCAAAGAAGCTGGAGGAGATGCGGCGGGTTCTGGATCGGTGGATCACGGAGACGGACGATCAGGGGCGCTTCCCGGAAGCAGACGCGCGCTAAGGGCATGCGCACAACCGGATGATCAGCAGTTCAATGTTGATGACGACATCCTCGCTGCCTTCGCCGCCCCCTTTGTTCGCCAGATCGCAATCGAGCAGCAGGCCGAACGCCACATGCAGTCGGCGGCGGTCCCATCTCTGCGCCTGCTGATAGAGTTCGCGTCCTTTCCACGCCATAGAACGGATGTTTGTCTCGGCGGGTAGTTCGCTCAGTACCTCCTCGGGCAGGTTTCGCAGCGACATGTACGGAACCCGCTGTCGCTGCAGTTCGCCTGCCTGCCACAGCAGTCGGAACTGCCTGCCCAGCAGGGCAATCAGTTTCCCGGAGACGCTCTGCGGTCGGGTATCGTACCGGAGCAGTTCGCGCAGCAGCCGCAGCGAACGATCCGCATTCTGCAGGGTAATCGCTTCTACCAGCTTAAACATCACATCTTCCGGATCGTAGCTGCCGGTTGCCTGCACATCCTCCAGAGTAATGGAAGGTCGTTCTCCGGAGTAGCAGATCGCCTTCTCCAGCTCATTTCGCAGGGCTGTTCGATCGCCCTGCGAGGCAAGCGCCAGTCTTTCCGCCGCCTCTGGCTCTATCTGCTTTCCAGCAGAGCGAGCGCGTAGGTGCACCCATTCCCTCAACGCCTCTTCCGAAAGCGCTCTGAAACTGACCACCGCGCCGTGAGCACGTACCGCCGCATCCAGTTTCGCGTTCAGTATAGTCTTTCGTCCGCTCTCCTCCTCCTCTGCGCCGACCACCAGCACCAGACAGCTGGATGCGCCCAGTCCCGCAATCCCGGTTGCGAGCCTGTCCGCTTCGTCCACGCGCTCTCTCCGACGATACGCCTCCGCGCCCTCGACCACCACCAGCCGCACAGGAGAAGCAAAAGGCGCCAGTCCTGCCGCCGCAAGGATCTCCTCCGGGGCGGAGGACTGCGCCTCCATGGTCTGACTGTCAAACTCTGCGAAAGACTCGTCGAGCGCCTCTTTGCGCAGAAGATGTAGAGCCTCCTCCTTCTGAAAATCATCCTCTCCGTGAAAGAGGTAGACCCGTTGGAGAGGACGAAACAGGGCGGGGAGACTCTCCCGATGGAAGACGACGTCCACCCTCAAGAGCCTTTCGCTGCAGAGCTGAGGGCGACCGCCATCTCCTTGCGATTGACGGGCTTGAGAGAGGCGGCAATCGCCTCCAGCGCGATCCTAGCAATACGCACATCCTCCTCTGAAGCCTCTTCCCGGCTGTAGCGGGAACGAACGAGCAGGGCGGTCAGCCTCTCCAGCGCCTCCTGAGCCTCGCGCCATCGCTCCAAATGCCTTCCTGTTCCCTCCAGATACTCGCTTGCGGTAGACGCCGGACTGCGTGGGAGACCCTTCTTTGCCAGCAGCTTGCAGGCTTCGTCATAGGTCTCGACGATCGCCATATTGGTTGCGGGCAGTTGAAGCGGATTGGCAAGCGCACGCTGGCGGCGGATCTTATCGAGTACCTCCACTTTGATCACATAGGCGAGCATGACGATGAAGGCAAACAGCGCGAGCGGCGGGAGCCAGCCGCGTTTGAACATAAAGCCGATCAGCGCGTTCCAGAAGGAGGTATCCCTCTTCTTCTCGCTGGTGGGACTGATATCTTCCGCGTTTTCGGTGGGGTCAAAAGTAATCCAGCCAACCCCGGGAAAGAAGACCTCCGTCCACATGTGCTTGTCACGCTCACGCACCTGATACTGCTGGGTCTGGGCATCCAGTTCGCCAGGCAGGAAACCGGATGCGGTGCGCGCCGGGATCCCGATGGAACGGCACATGACGGCAAGCGCGGTCGCGAAGCTGTCGCAGTATCCCACCCGGCGATCGAAGATGAAGTGCTCCACCACATCCGTGTTGGCAGGGGCGGCGGGTGTGTCGGTGTTATATTTACAGTTCTGCCCCAGCCACTCCATCAGCGCGACGACCTTCTCATAGGCGGTTGGCTTATCGCGAGTCACCTCCTCCGATAACGCGCGCACCCGATCCATCGCCTCGCTCTCCACGGGCAGCTGCAGATAGTACTGCCGGATGATCGGCGGGTAGTTCTGGGAGGCGGCTTTCAGGGTCTCAGGCGTCCAGACCGGCACCTCAGAGACCACCTCGTACCAGGATGCCGTAAGGGATTCCTCCAGATGGATGGTTCCCGTCTGACTGGCTAACGCCCTGATTTCACCTGTGCGGACCTCACGCACCTCCGATGCGCCGTAGATGTCGTTGAAGATGCCTCCCGGCTCCAGACGGATGGACTGATGCAGACGCATGGAGTTTTCGCCAACCTGCGTCAATTCATTCTCCGGCAGATCGAAGTTGACGATCTCATAGAAGCTGCGCGTGCGGGGGATGTCGAGCGGAATTTCGGTGCCGCTTCTGCCGCGTATCGGCTCCAGTCTCTGATTGGCGGGGAACCGGTTTCTCCATCCGCGACCGGTATACTCATCTCGTGTAGTTCCGCGCCAGTATGCGCCGGTCTCCGCACGTACCCGCATCACCACCTGATCGCTCAGCCGAACCGGACCGGTCGCGACCGTATACTCATCCTGCTCCGAGAAGCGCGAGGTGCTGCTCTGACGCTGTTGCTGCTGGTTGGAGCGTTGAACCGGAAGCGCGCTGGCAAATACCAGCGAAGAGCCGACCGTTCGCATGGGACCGACCACGACATTCGCCAGAATAATGGCTCCGACGCAGCAGAGTGCTGTGATCTGAAACTGCCCGGCGAGCATCGCCTTCTTCAGATGCGTCTTCTTCAAGCCGGTTACAGACTGGCGACCCCGCGTGAAGTTCTCATGCACCACCATGAAGGTCGCCGACGCTAGAAAGACAAGAAACAGGTTCAACAGAACCGGATCGCTGTTCATCGTACTGATGAGTCCGGTCAGGGCGATGGTGGGAACGCAGCAGAAGAGCAGCCTGCCGTCGGTGGTCAGAGTGAAACTCCGGAACACCACCATCCAGGTCAGGAGCACTGCAATGGACTTGGCGCGGTCGTCCTCGATGCTGGCGGGAGCCAGCAGAGGCAGGGAGGTGTTGCTCATGAACGTCAGCAGACAGACGCCGCAGAAGATGATTGCCGCCGGAAACTCAATCGTCCGAGAGGCGATATTCTGCTGGCAGCTCACATAACTGACCAGAAAACCGATCACCGTCAACGACAGTATCAGCATGGTGAAGGAGGGGTCTTCCAGCGTAAGCATTACGGGATAGAGTCCGCAGAAGGTGACGATGAATCCCGCTAGATACATCAGCAGAGAAGGGGGCGGCTGATACTCCTCCTCAGGTGCGAGAGGAGGGGTTAATCGAGGTTCTGTTTTAGGTAGCGCTAACGACATAGTCTATATGCTCCGCAATCAAGCGACTCTCTTCTTGTTTTTTCAGTACGACCGGGATAGCCTGGGCGGAATACAGCCCTTCCATAAACTCGTTATACGCTCTCTCCGACGGATGGGAGTGTCCGGGCAGGAACGAGCGCGGATCGGCAAAGAAAAGCATCGTCTGCGCGCCTGAAGAGGTGATGCAGGAGATCGCCCCGGGCAGCTGCGAATCCGCTTCAGCGGTCAGTACCACCACCGAAGTGCCCGGAAGCAGAACTCCCACCCGTTCAATAAGGCGGCTGGAGAGCGGATGGGGATCGGTCGCCTCCGCCCGGGCGAGGCTGGCAAGAATGGCGAACAGATGCTCGCTGCCCCGTCCCGCGAAGTCCGCCGGATCGGAATCATCCCCTGTGATCAGTCTTACGGATGCGCCCTGTCGAATGGCGTTCTGAGCCAGCGAAGCCGCCATGCGGACCAGATATTCGAGGGTGGTATCCTTTCCCTTCCCGATATTCGTCCCCTGATGCAGATCGAGGACGATCACCACGTTCACCGCCTTCGCCTCTTCAAACTCTATCACATTGAGCTTTCCGGTGCGCGCCGTTGACTTCCAGTGCATACGCCGCAGCGGATCTCCGGGAATATACTGCCGGACTCCGTCGGGGTCCAGACCGCTTCCGCGCGTTGCCGCGATGGGCAGTTCCCGCGAACCGTACCGCTCCGCGCCGCTCAGAATGATGTCTCTGATATCCTCTGGAACCGGGTAGACCATGATCTCGGAGCGGACTTTGAACTGCTTGTTGTAGAAAAACAGACCGAGCGGGTCCTGAAACGTGACCACCATGCTGTCAATCGTGTAAAAGCCGCGCTTTAGAAGATGCACCTTATAGTCCACACGGGTAACCGTGTTCGGCGCGACATTGATGAAGGGGGTCTCCTCCTCGTCCTGTTCGAGCCACTCCGGCAGAATATCTCTCGCCTGAATCGAGTGCCGGGGCAGTCTGGATTTCGATTGCACGCAGAGCCGGAACGTCGCTCTCTCGCCCGCCCATCCGCTTGCCGGGATCTCGCGTTCAAACTCCAGATCTCTCAGGGCAAGCAGTCCCACCAGATAGGAGACGATCGGCAGAACCAGCAGAATGGCAGCCATGAAGTACAGCTGCGCGGCGTTAACAAGCGCCGCAGCGATCACTAGAAAGATCGCTGCCGTAAAGATTGCCATGCGCTTGATCTGGGCCATGCTACACCTTTCAGCGCCATCCTGGATCGGGTATCCGTTGACGCGACGCTATCCTCTGGCGACTCCCACGGGCACGGGCGTTCTCTGCAGAAGCTCGGTCAGAATAGACTGAGCGGTTACGCCTTTGATACGCTGTTCGGGGCGGACAATCATTCTATGCGCCAGCACGGGAACTGCCATCGCCTTGATATCGTCGGGCGTCACGTAGTCGCGCCCGGTAACGGCAGCCAGCGCCTGACTGGCGTAAAGCAGCGCAAGCGATCCGCGCGGACTGGCTCCCAGCGCAATAGCGGTATGGGAACGGGTTGCCGTCACGATCTCCAGAATATACTGTCGCAGCGAACTGTCAATATGGATGTCTCTCACCGCTCTCTGAAGCTGCACCACCTCGTCCGCGGACATCACCGGCTTGATGCTGTCCACCGGACGGCTGTGCATCTGGTTCTCCAGGATCTTCATCTCGTCGCTGCGACCGGGATACCCGATGGAGAGCCTCGCTGCAAACCGGTCTAACTGCGCCTCCGGCAGGGGATAGGTCCCCGACATCTCGATATTGTTCTGTGTGGCGATGACGAAGAAAGGGGAGGGGAGGTGATAGGTGATGCCGTCAACCGTTACCTGTCTCTCCTCCATACACTCTAGCAGCGCCGCCTGTGTCTTGGGGGTCGAGCGATTGATCTCATCCGCCAGCACGATGTTGGCGAATACCGGACCTGGTCTGAACTCAAACTCTCCCGCCTTCTGGTTGAAGATGGAGGTTCCGGTAATATCCGAGGGAAGCATATCCGGGGTGAACTGGACGCGCTTGAAGTCGCAGCCAATGGTCTTTGCCAGCGCCTTTGCCAGCGTGGTCTTGCCCACGCCGGGGATATCCTCTATCAGCAGGTGACCGTTCGTCAGGAGGATGGCGAAAGCAGACTGGATGGTCTGACGCTTGCCAACAATGGCGGTTTCAACCGTCTCGATCACATTGAGCGCTTTAGAAGACAGAAGGGTGGCTTCCAAAGGACGGTTCCTTTCCTGTTGTGTAAAGTGAGAGTATAAACAATCTCGTCAGACTTGTCAACGCACGATCTGACGATAGGACGGCTGGTCAAGAACGGTCGAAACGGTCTCTCCGCTGTCTGGATCCATCTCGCCGCGTCGCTGCAGTCGGGAGTAGAGGGTCTCCAGAGCCTTTTTCATCTGACGTTCATTCGCGGCGTCCGCGTCCTGATCTGTGACGAGAACATCCGGAGATACTCCCGCGCCTTCCAGTCGGATGTCATCCAGCACGAGGTTCGCCACCGGAAGTACCAGATACCCGTCGTTGTAGATGGGAATTCCCACCGCGCCGAGAAATGCGCCGGCGGTTTTCTCACCGACGAGCGCGCCGCGCCGTGTCTTTTTGATCTGATAGGCAAAATACTCTTTTGCGCTGCGCGTGCCGCTATTGATCAAGAGAACGATCGGTCGGTCATACCCCGTTCGCTGTGACTGCGTGACGCCTGATCGCCGCTCCTCTCTCCAATGGATGACGGGACGGAAGAGAACGTCGACATACCGGAAGGGGTTCCCCCCGTAGCCGTCACGCAGATCCAGGATCAAACCATCCGTATCCGCCAGCTTCTGCGTCAACGCCTCCTCCAGCGCCAGCCGGAACTGCTCATGAGACATGCACCACAGTTGGATGTATCCGATCTTTTTCCCCTGATAGAGAATTGTTCGCACGCTGCGGCGGGTAGCCTCCAAAAATGCGCGCTGCAGGTTCGTCTCTTCGGGCGTCACGGAGAGAATCACTCTTCCCGCTCCGGGGCGCTCCACAACGAGCGATACGGAACTGCGCGTCTTACCCCGAAACGATCCGACGGTTTTGAAGGGCTTCCCATCCGCCTCCAGAATCAGGTCTCCAGACTTGACGCCCGCTCTGTGCGCCGGGCTGTCGTTCAGCACCGCCTGAACCCGAAAACGCCTTTCCTGTACGCTGCCCATCACCCCGATGTGCGGCGCACGGTGATTCTGCAAATCGCCGGAGAAGACGCTTCGCATCATGTAGAACTCCATGTCTTCGTCCGTGTAGTATCCCGTATGCGACGCTTTCAGCTCACCGAGCAGGGCGTTCACAACGCTCTGAAACTCCCTGTGATCTTTCGCGCTGACTGCCCTGTCGCGGTACTTCACTCTCAACGCTTCCCAGTCTGCCCCGTGCATCTGCCTGTCATAGAACTGATCGCGTGTCAGCTCCCAGATGCGATCGAAACGACGCACAAAATCGGTCGTTCTCTGTCCGAGGAGGGCACAGGGCGAAAGAAGCAGACTGACTACGACAACGAACCATACGACCCTTTGCGGGAGGATGTTCCTGTGTTGGGGAATAGTCGTCATGTAATCTCTCACGGTTCGGAATGGGTTGCGACGGTAAACTTTATACGACGTGGAGGCGCATAAGGTCGCATGAAAATTATCTGTCTGGCAGCGGATCCGGCACAGAGTGATTGACAGCGAAGACCTCCCTCGAATACAATCTCCTCTAACATGCCGGTTAATGATCAAGGAGATGAGGCTGTGGAAAAGAGAGGCGTATGGACGGGAAGTCCGGTTGAGAATACCCCGTACACTCCCGGAGTGATCTGGGGCAGTCTGGTATTTGTCTCCGGGCAGGTTCCGATGGATCCGGAGACAAAGAGGATCAAAGAGGGCGATTTCGAGGCGCATGTCCGTCAGTGCATCGAAAATGTCGAGCGTGTGTTGAAAGCGGCGGGAACCGACCTGGAGCATGTCCTGAAAGTGACGGTGTTTCTGTCGGATATGAACAACTTCTCGCGGCTGAACGCGGTCTACAACGAGTACTGGAAGGGGATCAAGCCCGCGCGAACGTGCATTCAGGCTGCCCGGCTGCCGCTGGATGTGGATGTGGAGATAGAGGCGATCGCCTCGCTGCCGAAGTAGTCCCCGTACCTCTATTCATCCTGCAGTCCGTGTGGTCAGCATGGACTGCAGGCAGTCAAACGGTTCTCGGAAGCTCAGAGTTTTGCCAGCATGGGACCCAAGACGCGGTTGACGGAGGCGAGCACTGCGGAGGCGACGGCGCGGTGTATGTCATCGTTAACAACAGTGGAACCAGCCAGTCGAACGCGGGACTTTAGCGCGATCCAGTCTCCGACGACGGTGATCACCTGCAGTCCTTTCGAGGTCTTGTTGAGGATCACTTCCAGCAGTTGTATCTCGTATCCGTCTGGCAGGACACTCCGCAGTGCGGTAACCGTGGTGTCGGCGATCAGGCGGGGGAGACCCGCCTTGTCTACCTGTGCGGAGGCGGATGCGGAGTACTGATTCAGCCCCTCCAGCGGTAAGGCGCCCTGATCTTTACCCTTCGTGTCGGGAGCGGAGCCGAGCTGCAGGCTGACCACCACGCGGGCAGTACCGCCATCCCA
>CALLMM010000016.1 GCA_938005745.1 uncultured Chthonomonadales bacterium
TAAGTGGAAGATTGCTTCGCTATCGCTCGCAATGACGGATTGGGGGCATGTGCCTCGTAACAGGAACGGTAGAGCCTGCCACATTGTCATTACGAGGGAGGCGGAGCCGACCGAAGCAAGGTCACGGGGGAACGCTCACAAGGAGAAAAGGGGGACGCTGGCAAAACAGAATCGAAAGAGGCGGCTCGGACGGCGCGGGCTGAAGGAGGAGAGAACGGTTGACCGATCCGAATATCTGGCGCTTTCTGACGGTTCTGTTTGTGGTGGCGGGCGTGCTGAATCTGGCGCGGGGGGCGCGCGCCGCCGAGGGGCGGGGGCGGGTGCGAATCGCGCTGGGAGTATCCTGCTTCTTCTGGGCGGGCTGCGCCTATCTCTTTCGCTTTGTGCAGACCGGATACGGCTATGCCGCGGGGGGGATCGCGCTGGCGATCATGCTCTATGCGGCGTACCTGAGCGCGCGCTACAAAAAAAGATAAGCGGCTCTCCCGATCGGGAGAGCCGCTTCGCATGCCGGAGAAGGGATTCGAACCCCCACGCTCTTGCGAGCAACTGATTTTGAGTCAGCCGTGTCTACCCTTCCACCACTCCGGCGCACTCCCTATTATAGAGGAGCAACCGGCTCGCTGTCAATTGCCGCCGCGCGGTTTCCCGGCGGGCGGATCGGGGATAAAACATCCGACCGCCTTCGTCCGCGCGGTTTTCACCGGCTTGCCCTGCCGGACAGCCTCCAGCGCAAGGATCAGGTCGCGGGTCTCGGGGGCGAACCGCCGCTTGCCGAAGTCCAGATAGCGATCGTCTATGCGCCCGCGATAGACCATCTTCCCTTCTCCGGTGATCACGGCGGCTTCCGGCGTAACGGTCGCGCCGGTCCTGCCGATCAGGACGCGGCGCGTGTCCTGAATGGCGGGCGCGCTCAGCCCGAACTCCCGCAGGTGCTTGCGAATGCGCTCCGCCGGAATGTCCGGCTCGACATATACCATATAGAAGGCGAACCCCTGCGGACTGTATTGGCGCACGATCCGGCTGATCTCCGGAGCGTAGCTGTTGGCGATGGGGCAGTCGTGCATGGTAAAGATCAGCACGGTCGCCCGCGCCTTCGGATCGGGGATCGTGCGGCGGACGCCGTTCAGGTCGGCGATCACGCTCTTTTCTGCCGCGGCAGACTGCGGAATCGCGAGGGAGCGGGGCGCAGAGATCGCCGCGAGCAGAGCGCAGAACGTGCATACGAGAGAGGCGCGATGGATGAGATACATGGAGCGGCTCCTGTGCATCTGCACTGTGTACGGATGGCAATTTTCTTCTACTCTCTACGAATAACCTGCCCTGGAGGTTTGCCGTCGGGCGTCGCACAGGAGTCTGTAACCGAAAGAGAGAATACTGTTTTGTCTACTTCAGGAAGGATTTTCAGGGAATGACCGAGATCGAAAATGCAGGCGCGTCCGGGAGCCTCCGCGCCGACAGCGCGCCGCGTCTGGTGTTGATAGACGGCTACTCTCTGCTTTTTCGCGCCTATCTCACCCCGGGACCCTACTTTTCGACCTCGGACGGCAGACCGACCGGAGCGGTGCGCGGATTTGCCAATATGCTGCTGACCCTGCTCAATCAGGAGAAGCCGGACGCTGTCTACGTCGCGTGGGATGCGCCGGGCAGGACCTTTCGCGATGAGCGGTTCGAGGAGTATAAGGCGCACCGTCCGCCGGCGGCGGACGATCTGGTCGCGCAGTTTACGGTGGCGCGGCAGCTGGTCGAGGCGTTCGGCATTCAGGCGGCGGAGGCGCCCGGCTATGAGGCGGACGACCTGATCGGCACGCTGGCGAAGCGCGGCGTGAAGGAGGGCTACCAGGTGGTGATCGTGACGGGAGACTCCGATCAGCTGCAACTGGTGCAAGCGGGCGTTTCGCTGCGGATGACCCGCACCGGCGTGACCGAGACCGATCTCTATACGCCGGAGAGGGTGCGCGAGAAGTACGGAATCGGTCCCGAGCAGATAGCGGACTACAAGGCGCTGGTCGGCGACCCCACCGATAACGTACCCGGGGTGCCCGGCATCGGCAAGGTGACCGCGACGAAGCTGCTGCAGCAGTGGGGATCGCTGGAGAACCTGCTTGCCCATGTGGATGATCTGCCGCCCGGCAAGGTTCGGGAGAGCCTCAAAAACAACCGCGACCTGGCGCGCCTCTGCCAGGAACTGGTGACGATCCACTGCGACGTGCCGCTCGAAGGCGAGATTAGACGCTATCAGCCGACGCCCGAAGACTGGGAGCGCGTGCGCGCACTCTTTGCGGATCTGGAGTTTCGCACCCTGCTTCAGCGGCTGCCGAACCCGATCTCTCGGGAGAAGGGCGACCCGGCTCCCGTCAGCGCGGACGCATTTCAGGCGGAGATCGTTGTCATTCAGTCGCAGGAGCAGCTGGAAGCCGCGCTGCAGCAGGCGCGCGAAGCCGGGGCGGTCGCCCTGCGTCCGGTAACCGATGGATCCTCCCCCACTCGCGCCACGCTGCTGGGGATCGCCTTTGCCTGCGCGCCGGATCGGGGCTACTATGCGCCGGTCGCCGTCGGAGAGAGCACCAAGGCGACGGGCGACCTGATTGCGGAGGAGGGCGAAGAGGACACGGCGTATCTAAGCGATCTGTTTGCGGAGGAGGGCGAAGAGGACACGGCGTTCGCGGCTCCGCTGCAGGCGTTTGAGAGCCTGCTGCAGCAGGAGAGCGTTGCGCTGCTCGGACACAACGTCAAGAGCGATCTGATCGTTCTGGCGCGTCACGGTCTGCCGATGCGCGCGCCCGCCTTTGATACGATGGTGGCGGCGTATCTGCTCAGTCCCGGTCGCGCCGAATATCCCCTGATAGATGCGGCGCAAGAGTATCTGCGCCGGCAGGCGGAGCCGGAGAGCCCGTTCACCCCGGAGACCTATGCCGCGGACGAGGCGGCGCAGATATTCGCCCTGCGCGCCCCGATGCATGCACGGCTGGAGCGCGAGGGGCTGTCGGAGGTGATGTATCGGATCGAGATGCCGCTGGTGCCGGTGCTGGCGGAGATGGAGCGGACGGGGGTCCCCGTCAACCGCGAATGGCTGGAGCAGCTCTCACAGGAGATGGGCAGGAAGATAGAGCAGGTTTCGCAGCGCATCTACGAACTGGCGGGCGAAGAGTTTACCATCAACTCCACGCAGCAGCTTCAGCGGATTCTGTTCGAGAAGCTGCAGCTTCCGACCGGCAAAAAGATCAAAACCGGCTTCTCTACCCGCGCCCATCTGCTGGAGTCGCTGGCGCCTCACCATGAGATTGCGGCGCGCATCCTGGAGTACCGCGAACTGACCAAACTGAAGAGCACCTACGCGGACGCTCTTCCCCGACTGATTCATCCCGTCACCGGGCGGATCCATACCTCGCTCAACCAGACGATCACCACGACGGGACGCCTCTCCTCCAGCGACCCGAACCTGCAGAACATCCCCGTCCGCTCCGAGATCGGGCGGGAGATACGCAAGGCGTTCATCGCGCCGCCGGGACATACGCTGCTCTCCTGCGACTACTCGCAGATCGAACTGCGGGTCTTCGCGCACGTTACCCGCGACCCGGAGATGCTGCGCGCCTTCGCCGCCGATGAGGATATTCATGCGGCGACCGCCACCAGACTGTTCAATGTTCCGCTCGATCAGGTGACCGGGGAGATGCGCCGGCGGGCGAAAACAGTGAACTTCGCGGTGATCTACGGGCAGAGCGACTTCGGACTGGCGAACACGCTGGGGATCCCCGTGGAGGAGGCGCGCGCCTTCATTCAGAACTACTTCGCGCAGTTTCCGGGCGTACAGGCGTATACGGAGCAGACCCTCGCCGGCGCGCGCGCCAACGGCTATGTGCAGACCCTGCTGGGACGACGACGCTATCTGCCGGAGATACACAGCGGCAACTATAACATCCGGCAGGCGGCGGAGCGCGCCGCCGTGAATATGCCCATTCAGGGAACCGCCGCCGACATCATGAAACTGGCGATGATAGATGTATTTCGACACCTGCAGCAGATGTGCTATAATTGTACGCTCCTCCTGCAGGTGCATGATGAGCTGGTATTCAGCGTCCGGACGGAATCGCTGGAGAGGGCGGTTTCGGAGATCGTGCCGCGGATGGAGAACGCTTACCGGATGGAGGTTCGGCTGCGGGTGGATGCCAAAGCCGGTCCCAACTGGGCGGAGATGACGCCGGTTACCCTCCCCGAACCGGCGCCCTGACGGATGTTTTTCGCAGAAAGTAATGCGGAGAGGCAGGAAAATCCGGCAGGGGCGTAGAAGTAGATAAGCTCAGAAGGATACAACCGCGTCCGGGAAGAATTGAGATGTGCAGATTTTCGTATCGGTGGTAGTCTTCGTCTCGGTCTGCCGAAAAATGTGAGGGACTGGCTCCTGAGTTCGAATCCTGGAGTTGATGTATATACATTTGCCGGAGCCTGGACGCCCCGCGCGAAACAGTTGTCAATCAGGGCGTTCCTCCTGACCGTTATGAGGAGGAACCACGAGGTTTGAGATGACGGATCAGATTATTGATGAGAACGCAGGCAGTCTGTCGGAGAAGCCCGAACAGGCAGCTCCTCAGGAGGCGGAGAAGCCGGAGATGACGGCGGGAGCGACGGAACCAGCAGAGGAGACCCCGGCAGCAGCCCCGGCGGTTGCGGAGGAGACCCCGGTTGCAGAAGCCTCCGCTGAACCGGCGGTGGAAGCCTCCGTCGAACCGGCGGTGGAAGCCTCCGTCGAACCGGCGGAAGAGGCTGCGCCTGCTCCGAGCGAAAGGACGGGCGGAGCGGCTCCGCAGAGCGGGGACGAGTATGCGCACAGCTTCCCCACCCTCACGGAAGGCGAGGTGGTCAAGGGGGTAGTGGTGCACATAGATCGCGAAGGCGTGCTGGTGGATGTCGGCGCGAAGTCCGAGGGAATCATTCGTATGTCTGAACTGACGCGGGACGGCAACATCCCCGCGGAATCGGTCGTCAGCGTGGGCGACACGATTGACGTCTATGTGATGCAGACCGACGGCGAGGATGGGAATCTGGTTCTGAGCAAAAAGCGCGCCGACTTCGAGAAAGCCTGGGAGCGGGTGCAGGAGGCGAAAGAGCAGAATAAGACCATCATGGCGATGGTGACGGATCGCGTGAAGGGCGGTCTGGTGGTGGACCTGGGAATACGCGGCTTCGTCCCCGCCTCCCATGTCGGCTCCGGCTCGCTCAAGACCAATCTGGACCGCTACGTCGGGCAGTCCATCCCGCTGAAGGTGCTGGAGGTGGACAAGGAGCGGCGGAAGGTGGTGCTCTCCAACAAGATGGCGGCGGATGAGGAGCGGCAGAGCCGCAAGTCGCAGACGATCTCCAGCCTGCAGGAGGGGCAGATCCGCCGCGGGATCGTGCGCCGCCTGACCAACTACGGCGCGTTCATTGATCTGGGCGGGATTGACGGCTTGCTGCATATCTCGGAGATGGCGTGGTCGCGCATCAACCATCCGTCCGAGGTGCTGCGGGAAGGTCAGGAGCTGGATGTCCTGATCCTGAAGATGAATCTGGAGGAGAATCGAATCAGCCTGGGGCTGCGCCAGATCCTCCCCGACCCCTGGAGCGGCATCGAACAGAAGTTCCAGGTCGGGCAGATGATCACCGGGACCGTCACCCGCGTGGTGCCGTTCGGGGTCTTCCTGCAGGTGTCGGAGGGAGTGGAGGGGATCGTCCCCAACGCCGAGCTGAGCAGCCGCCGCGGCGGCAGACCGAGCGAGCCGATCAAGCCGGGGGATACCCTGGAGGTGAAGCTGATAGATCTGCGCCCCGACGAGCGCAAGATGACGCTCTCTCTGCGGCAGGCGCGTCAGGAGGAGGAGACCCGCCGCGAACGCCGGGAGGTGGAGGAGTTCCAGTCCCGGACGGAACGCGAAGAGCCGCGCTTTACCATCGGAGACGCCCTGCGTGCCAAAGAAGAGGCAGAGGGCGACGAGTAGTCTCAGCGGAAGGCTCGACGCCGAGCCTTCCTCCCGATCCATGCCCTGTATCGGAATCACCGGCGGGATCGCCACCGGAAAGAGCGCGGTGGCGGCGCTGTTCGAGAAGTTCGGCGCGATTGTCTTCAGCGCAGATGATGCGGCGCGGGCGACAATGGCTGCCGGATCGCCGACTCTGCAGAAGATCCGCGAGACCTTCGGGGAGGAGTACCTGCGTTCGGATGGAACGCTAGACCGCGCAAAGATGGGAGCCTGCATCTTTGCCAGTCCGGAGGCTCGCAAGAAGCTTGAAACGATTACCCATCCGCCTATCTTACGGCTGTTGAACGCGCAGATCGCTGCTGTGCGCGCGGACTTTCCCAGCCGGACCGTTATCGCTGTCGAGGTACCGCTACTATTTGAGACGCACCTGGAAGGGTGGTTCGATAAGGTGGTGGTGGTGGCGGCGTCGGAGGCGACCCAGATACAGCGCCTCCAGACCCGCAACAACCTGACGCCGGAGGAGGCGCAGCGCCGCATTCGCGCACAGATGCCCCTGCAAGAGAAGATCGAGCGCGCCGATTTCGTCCTGTGGAATGACGGAGACGCCGCTTCGCTCGAGAGACAGGTCCAGGACCTTTTCGAGGCGCTGAAACCGCTCTCCACCTGAGAGACCGGGCGCAGAGACGTTCTGCCTGCCTGCGTAAATTAGGTGCTTGCACAAATACGGGGCTTGTGTTATAATCGGCGTGGCAGGGCTGCCTGTGTGAGCGATGTCCTATCTGGCCCGCCCCGGCACTGATGCCTTCCCCCCACCTGAAGCGTGCTCTCTAGGAGGTAAGACTCGTCTTGAAAAACTTAAGACTTCTACACGTCTACCTTATCACGCTGGTCTCCCTACTGTTTCTCACAAACAATGTCATACCTGCTTTCGCGCAACGCAATGGTGGCGAACGCCGCGTGCCCTTTGTAGACCCGCGCGCGCCTCTGCCCCCACAGGTCACCCGGAAGCCGGTGCGAGGCCAGCAAGGACGGGCCGGGCAGCCGATCACCCCCCGAACGGTCAACCTGACGCCCAATACGGCAACCGTATTCGATAAGAACCCCTTCTGGTCGAAAGACGAGCAGTTTATCGCCTTTCAGTCCAACCGGGCGGACCTGCAGGGGAGACAGGCGGGAACCCTGGAGCATATCTATACGATGCGCCCCGACGGTTCCGGCGTGACCCCCATCACGGGACCCCTCGCCAGCCCGCCTGTCGGCGCCAGCACCCACCAGACGGAACCCGCCTTCAACTCCGGAGGCTCCTCGATCGTCTATGTGGAGCGCGATCCCAATGCGGGAACCGTAGACCTGGTAGAGATCAACCTCGCCACCCGCACCACCCGCCGGCTGGTCGCCAATAACCCCAACGGACTGACCTTCGCCGACCTCAACCATCCGGAGTACGGCTTCGCGCTCGGCGGGAACGTGGGCATCATCTTTGCGGGACGCCTGACCGGTCGCAATGACTTCGATCTGTTCACGGTGGATACGCAGAGCGGACGGATCACCGCGCTGACCAGTACCCCCGACGACGACCGCAATCCGACCCTCAGCCCCGACCCCCAGAGACCCGTGATTGCGTTTGATCGCGCGCCCGCCGGCAATCTCAACGGACCGCGCGATATCTATGTGATCGGAATCAATCCGAGCATCCAGAACGCGAAACGGGTTACCAACTTCTCGGCGGGAGGGCGCCCTTCGGATAACCGCGAGCCGGCGTGGAGCACCAACAAGGTGGACAACCCCAGCGGCGACCCGCGCACGCAGTTCGTCCGAGGGCAGCAGCTTCTGGCGTTCGCCTCTACCCGCTTCGACACCGCGGGCGACGGCAACGCCAACGCAGTGCGCACCGACGGCAACCACGATATCTACTGGCTCCGCACCACCATCGGCATAGACCCGGACAACCCGTCCGTCTACACCGTGCTGACGCCGGAAGACACCAACAACGCCGCCTCCAAGCTTCCGACCAGCGATCCGACCGGCATCTATGACGACCGCCGTCCGACCTGGCCCCAGTTCATCTCGACCTACCGCGTGGCGTATCAGACCAACCGCACGGCGTTCGATCCGGCAAACGACTCCTCGGTTCCCGCCAACCCCAACGCCAGCACGCCGACCGACATCTTCGCTTCGACGCTGATTGACCTGAACGCCCCGACCCTCATCCGCTTCGATGAGGTGACCGGCGACATCCTCAGCGTGGTTCCGCGCAACGCGATCCCCGGCTCCAACGTCACCGTCAAGGTGAAACTGGCAGACTTCGAGGCGGGCATCCGCGATGTCTACCTGCAGGTCAAGAACCCCAACAGCAAGTACCAGTCGTCGGACCGCCGGGAGCACAAGGTCTACCTGAACCTCTTCGCCTCTCCGGATCATACGAACCTGGCGCCGTTCCCCATTGAGTATGAGTCGCAGCGGATCTTCATCGGCAGCGACCCCAACGATCCGCGCGTCAACAGCTATGCCGATCCGCGCTATATCGCCAGCGTGGACGACTTCTACGCCTTCTCGGGCAGCACCCGCGCCCCCGATCCCGGCTGGCTGCCGATGACGCTGGAGAGCCGCGACCCGGTAACCGGCGTCTCGACCTACACCGCCACCTTCAAAACCGACAACTTTGCCAGCGACTACTATCTGGATGTTATCGCCTACGATAACGCCCTCAACCCCTTCTCGACCTCTTCGCAGGATCGAGGGAACAACTGGAAGATATACGACAATATCTGGGGCTTTACCACCCAGACCTTCTCCGCCCGCAACAACATTCTGTTTGTCAGCGACTACGCCGCCGGACAGAAGTTCTTCAATACCCGTTTTGATAACTTCGCCCTGGTGAACACCTTCTACACCTTCTGGGGCACCGAGAGTTATATGACGGAGATTGATACCGCGCTGCTGGCGCCCCGAACCTATGTTCCGCGCTCGGGCGGCACGGGCGGCACGCTCTATAACTTCCTGAACACGCTGGGCGTCAAGTCTACCGGCGCCTTCGCCGCCAACGACTTCTGGACCTCCGGACAGGAGGACTCGCGCCTGCTGGACGGCACCCGGGAGGACGGGGCGGACGTTCCCGCGCCGCAGCAGTACGACATCTGGCGCGTGCTCTGCCGCGGACCGGTGCCGGATATCGTGCTGCAGCAGTATGCGCCTCGCTTTGAGACCCAGCCTGCCGATCCGCTGACGGGCGTGCCGGAGCGCAGCGTCATGGTCGCCCAGAAGGCGGTCATCTGGCATGCGCCCTACACCGGCGGCGTCTTTGCCGGACCGGGCACGCTGACCGATATTCAGGTGCAGAACCAGCTGACGAGCTTCGTAGCCAGCGGCGGACGCCTGCTGGTGAACGGACAGGATATCGGCTGGGCGCTGACGCTGGACGGAACCGCGCAGAACGCCTTCTTCACCAACGTTCTGCGCGCCAACTACGTGCGTGACCAGCCCGGCGGCTTCACGATCGTTCAGGCGGGCGGCGGCATTCCGCTGGCGCGCTTCTTCAGCGGCGCCTACGCCATGACGGCGGCAGGCGCGCCCAACCCGATCACTCACGACCCGTGGATCACCGGATCCATCGTGCAGATCGAGCCGCATCACCTCTACTTCGGTCCGCCCGATCCGCCGCTGTACAAGGACTTCGTCTCGACCGAGGCGCTGCACCTGGTCTCCGGCACCGATCCGCAGAACAACCAGCGCACCTGGGGAAGTCCCGGCGTGGTCTATCCCGATGTGGTGGCTCCGCGAACGGGCGTCACGGCGGCGGTGAACTACGGCGGCGGGGCGGGCGCTGCGCTGCTGCACTACATTGACGCCGCGACCGGACAGCGAGTCATCTATGTATCGAGCGGCATGGAAGGGTTCTCCTCCTCCGCGTTCACTCCGCCCAATACGCAGAATACGCTGGTGCTGCGCAATCGCCGTTCGCAGATCATGATGAACGCGATGGCGTGGCTGCGCACCGGAACGGTCTTCGGCACGGTGCGCGACGTGGAGGCGGGCAATCCGCTGCCCGGCGTGCTGGTGCGCCTGTCGCGGCGGGTGAACTCGCAGGGACGGGTCATCCCCGACTATACGGCGGTCACCCGCGATGACGGCTCCTTCGTGATGAACGGCGTGGAGACCGACCAGTACGACATCAGCGCCTTCCTGCCCGGTTTCGTGATCCAGAAGCCCACCGGCGTACAGGTGCACGGCGGCTGGCGCACGGACATGAGCTTCCGCATGACGCGGGCGCAGCCCGCCGTGATCCGCGGCAAGGTGACCCGCACCGACGGCGTTACCCCGGTGGTCGGCGCGACCGTTGTGGCGACCGATAATAACGTGGTGTCCGGAGGGACACCCGCCACCTTCTCGGCGGTTACCGACGCCGACGGACGGTATGTGATCAGCCGCGTTCCGGCGCAGACCACCTATACGCTGACCTGTTCCGCCACCGGATTCGGAGCCAGTATCCCGGCGAACTACCCGGTTCCCAACCCGCAGGACCCGATCCCCGGTCAGCGCGATCAGGTAGTGCAGCCCGCCAAGACCTACGACGGCTTCGACTTCCAGCTTGCGCCGGAGCCGGGAGCCGCTACCGGTCTGGTGCTGCGCGACTCGGACGGCTCCCCGATCGCCAACGCGACGGTCACGGCGACCCGCGGCAATCAGACCGTGACCGCCACCACCGGCGCCGATGGACGCTACCGCTTCGATCGGACAAACAACCCGCCCAACGGGCTTGACCCCGGCATCTGGGGACTGGTGGCGACCGCGCCCGGCTTCGCTCCCAACAGCCCGCCGGTGCAGGTGACGGTGGTCTCGGGCGAGACGGTCAACGCGCCGGATATCCGACTTACCACCGTTCCGCCCGGCTCGCTCTCCGGACTGGTAACGCGCTCCAGCGACAACGCGCCGCTCACTGGCGTGCTGATTCAGGTGCGCGACCCGAACGGCAATGTACTCGCCAGCACGACGACCGGTCCGGTGCAGAACGTCGGCGGCTATCAGTTCAATTATGTGATTGCCAACGTCCCGGCGGGTGTAACCTATACGGTCTCGGCGACCCGTTCCGGCTTCACCGCAAACCCGTTGACCCGCACGGCGGCAGTAAACAGCGGACAGGAGACGCGCAACGTCAACTTCTCGATGGAGGCGCTGCAGACCTTCTCGGGCAGCATGACGATGGTCTCCGCGCCGTATGACTACCCGACCTTCGATATCGGCGATCTGTTGAGCGTTCCGCCTGCGGATCGGGGGAAGAGCTTCATCTTCGCGACCTGGTTCCTGGGACGCTACGCGCTCTACTCACAGGCTCCGGCGAAGACGTTCCGACTGGGAACCGGCTACTTTATGGCGTACCGCACCAACCTGCCGCTGAGCACGGAAGGGACTCCCGCCGATCCCAACCAGCCGTTCAACATCCCGCTGAACGCCGGGTGGAACATGATCGGCAACCCGTTCCTGTTCGACATTGACTGGACGAAGGTCAAGGTCGTCTACAACGGTCAGACGCTCTCGCAGCAGCAGGCGGTGGCGCAGGGACTGATCGCGCCCGCGCTCTGGGGCTACGTCAGCGGCAGCTACGTGCTGGACTTCCGGCTGGTAACCTGGCGCGGCTACTGGGTGCGCGCCTACCAGAACGTGACGCTGCGGATTGATCCGCGCACCGACGCCATCGGACGCGCCGCGCCGGCTCCCGCCGTCAGCCGCGCCGTGCTTCAGGGCGGCGATGGATGGAGCCTCAACCTGCGGGCGAACGTCGGCTCGGTGCAGGATAACGACAACTATCTGGGCATGAGCAGCCGCGCGACGGACGGCTTCGACGGCTACAAGGTCGAGAAGCCGCCGGTGTTCGGCGACCGCTATGTCCACCTGACCTTCGATCACACCAGCTGGGGCGACCGGTCGGGCGGCTACGGTGTGGATATCCGCTCCTCCTCGACCGCGCCGCGCACCTGGGAGTTCAGCGTCCAGACCAACGTGCCCAACAGCACAGCAACCCTGACCTGGCCCAATGCCGCCGCCATCAGCAAGGGGCATACGCTGACCCTGACCGATCTGGTGACCGGGCAGTCGCGCGATCTGCGGACGACCAGCAGCTACAGCTGGCAGACCGGCGATCAGCCGGCGACCCGCCGCTTCAAGATCGAGGTAGCCCCGGCGGATCGCAACGTGCTGCGGATTACGGGCGTGGTGGGACGCACCGCTCCCGGACGCTCCAGCGGGGTGAACGTCAGCTACCATCTGAGCGCCGCCGCCAATGTTGAGGTTCGCATCCTCGGCGCCAACGGACAGACGCTGCGACAGGTTACCGGACGCTCCAGCCGCTCTGCGGGCATCCAGCAGGTGACCTGGGACCAGAAGACTGACCAGGGGGTCGCCGTGCCTTCCGGCTCCTATCTGGTGGAGATACGTGCGGAGACGCCGGACGGAAAGCAGCGCGTCCGAACGGTAACTCCGATCGTGGTAACCCGTTAAGCCGTTCGCTCCTCTGCGCGATCCATACCGGGAGAACGCAGAGGAGACCGGGAAACGCATCACCCCGGAGCGGGAGCGGCTTCGAGTGAAGTTCTGCCCTCTCCTCCTCTCGAGGAGAGGGCATGAATAGCGTTTTTTCGGACATCCGCAGGATGTTTTCTTCCGGATGTCCAACCTAAGGGACACATGAATCGGGCAGTTTCACGATGGTTGGAGGCTTTTCCGGAGGACATGCGCTCCCTCCCCCTCACAAAAGCTTGCCATCGTCCATTTTTCAATTCATCGAGCTGCATCGGCTGTTCCAGCCGGTGAGGTATTGAACCAGACAGGGAGGAACTCTCACAGTGAAACGGATCAGGAAAAGCAGGGCCGCCAGGGTCTTGAGCTGGTTGCTGACCGTTGTGATGATCTTGCCGCTCCTGACGCAGGCTTTCAAGCCGCAGGCGGCGCGCGCTCAGGGCGCGAGCAACGTTCAGACCGTCATCGTCGTTGACTTCGTCAACAAGTCAAACGTACTCGGCAATGCCCTTGCGCGACTAGCTACCGATGCGGTGGCCGTGGAGATGACTAATTCAGCCCGCTTTGAGATCCTGAAGCGCGACGAAGTCCTCCGCACCGCAAACGAACTGGGGCTGCGCCCGCCCTTCGATCAGGTGGCGCTCGCCCGGATCGCCAACGCGCTCGGGGCGACCGCCGTCGTCACGGGCGAGGTCTCTTACGCCAAAGAGGTGCGCGGAGCGAATCCCAAGGCGGTTCGCGTCGGCTTGAAGGTCCGGGTGCAGGAGGCTTCCTCCGGCGACCTGATCAACGGCGCCGCGCAGATCGGGGAAGCCCGCGCCAAGCCGGGCGTCTCCGACACCGAATCGCTGGCACAGGAGGCGGTTCGCGACGCCGGCTTCCTGGCGGTCCGGCAGATCCTTGCCAACAACCTGCCGGAGGGAACCGTCATCCAGTCCACCGGCGGCGATGTCACCGGATCGGTCGTCATCATCAACAAGGGCGAGCGGGACGGACTGGCGGAAGGTCAGCAGATGATCGTTCTGCGCGGCAGGCAGCGCGTGGGGCGCATTCAGCTGACCCGCGTCTTCCAGACCAACTCCGAAGCCAGAGTGCTGGAGAACACCCTCGGTATCAGCCCGGAAGACAAGGTGCGCGCCATCTTCCCGATGCCGGACTTCAATGAGCGCACCGGCGAACTCGTGACGCCTCGCCGCGCCGGAAGCAACAACGCTATCGGCACGCTGGGCAAGGTGCTGGTCGTGCTGCTGGTCGGCATCGTTATCGTGGCGGCGGTCTCCGGCGGCAATCAGTCGGTCACCGGCGTCACGGCGGAAGCCGATATTCAGAACGGCGCGCCGGCGGTTCGTATGATCTGGCGCGACAACATCTTCGGGCAGAACACCATCGAATACCATATCTGGCGGTCTCCCGACGCCTCCTTCAACTTCCAGGGCATCCCGGTCGGCGCGGTGGGCAACGGCGAGCGCACCTTCACCGACTTCCCGGCTCCGGGCAGCTTCTGGGACGGCGTGCGCGGCTTCCGACGCCCCAACACCGATAACGGCGGAGGCGGGGGAGGCGGCGGCAACGGCAACGGTCTGGCGGAGGTTGTGACTCCGGCGGCGGCAGCCGTGCTCGGCTTTGTGATCGGACGCACCTACACCTATCAGGTGGACGCGGTGGTGCGCCGCCCCGTCCCGCAGGCGAATACGGGCGGCGGCGGAGGGGGCGGCGGAACCGGCGACCAGTTTGAGGATGTTCTGACCAAACTCGTCACCTCCGGTCCCACGACCCCCATCAATCAGCCGCTTCTGGGACCGGCTCCGGCGGATCAGGCTGCCAACGTTAACCTGGCGTCGTTCAACCCGACCTGGTTCAGCCGCCAGGGAGCGGATGAGTTCGTGCTGGAGGTCTCGACCGACCGCACCTTCTCCAACCGCAGTCTGATCCAGCAGTTCCAGGTCTTCTCGACCGCACCGAACGCGGACGGCGTCACGCAGTCGCTCTCCGCGCCCGTGGACCTGCGCAACAGCAGCCAGCTTCGCCGCGACCCGACGTTCCTCAACTTTGTGAACGGCGTGTCGGGCGCGCCCAAGCCGACCATCTACTGGCGCGTCGGGGCGCGCAACGGCGCAGACCGCCCGGGACCGGTGCACTGGATCACCAGAGACCCGAAAGACAACGACCGGACCTTCCGGTATATCTACTCTCAGTCTCGCAGTTTTACTCCGGCTGACATACCACCGCCTCCCCCTTAGGCGCACGGAGCGTTTAGGCGCAATGAGCGTCGGAGAGATCGGAAACGGTGAAAGAGGAGTTGAACCATGCATAATCGGTGGCGTTCTTTCTGGGCAGTCAGCCTGCTGCTGGCTGTTACGCTCCTCTGCTTCGGCAGAGGAGCCTCCGCCCAGGGGAATCAGAGACCCGCGTTCGTCGCCGGAGAGCTGCTGATCTCCGTGCCAGCCGGAACGCCGCGCGCAGATGTCCAGACGATGGCTGACCAGGTCCGGGCGGATATCGTCTATGCCTTCGGCGCGGTGGACTACGAGAAGAAGTTCGAGGCGTACCATCTGCGCCTGCGGGAGGATCGCACGCAGATCAAGACGCTGGAAGCGGTCAATACGCTCAAGCAGAACCCCCGGATTCACTTTGCCGGACCGAATCCGATCTGCTACTCGCTGCAGGCAGGCGGAGGCTCTGTGCCCAACGACCCGCGCTTCGGCGAGCAGTGGGACAAGATACAGATCAATATGCCCCTCGCCTGGTCCATCGAAAAGGGCAAGGCGAATGTGGTGATCATCGTGATCGATTCGGGGGTGGACGTGGGGCATCCGGAGTTCGCCAATCGAACGCTTCCGGGTCTCAACACCTTCCGCCAGAACAACGATCCCAACCCCGTGGGAACGACCGACGCGCACTCGCACGGGACGCATGTGGCGGGGATCGCTCTGGCGCAGGCGAACAACGGAGAGGGCATCGCGGGCGTTACATGGGAGAACGTCCGGCTCCTGCCGATCAACGCCGCCGATGACGGCGGTCTGGCATTTCCGGGAGACTCGCTGCTGCGCGCCTGGCAGTACAGCCTGGCGCAGCGGAACGCCAACCCCAACCTCCAGTATGTGATGAACCTCAGTCTCGGAGGGGACCGCTCGTCCGCGACCCCCGACCTGACCGATCCGCTGACGCAGGCGCTGATCGCCTGCGCCCAGTCGGGCATGGTGATCGTTGCCGGAGCGGGCAACGGATTCCAGAACGGCAATCCTCCCTTCTGGCCCGCTCTGCTGTCTCAGGCGCATCCCAACATCCTCTGCGTGACGGCAACCAACCATCTGGGGCTTCGCGCCTCCTACTCGCAGGTGCATCCGTACACCACCATCGCCGCTCCGGGCGGAGACGAGGAAGCCGGTCGTCTGATCCTCTCCACCTACCCGCGCAACAGCGCCACCTCCCCCAACTACGGACTGGCGGAGGGAACCTCCATGGCGACGCCGCAGGTGTCGGGAGCGGCGGCTCTGCTGCTCTCCATACCGGGCGTCTCAGCAGGGGATGTGCGGGGCGTGCTGACCTCAACGGCGCGCCCGGTTCCCGGCTTCAGCGTGCCGAGTCCGGAGTTCGGAGCGGGAATCGTGGATGTCTATGCCGCGCTGCAGAAGGTCGCCGTCTTCGTGACGATCGCGGAGCCGCAGGGAACCGGCGGCAAAGCGGGCGGAGGAGGCAATCTTGACCCCATCGAGACGCTGAACCCGGTGGTGCGGATCGAGGTGGGACAGATCCTGCGGGAGAACCTGACCCTTCGCATTGACGGCGGACTGGTGAACATCTCCGACGCCAATATCGAGAACGTGCGGGTGCGGGACAACCAGAACCGCCCCACTATCTACGACGTGGTGATCCGGGATCGCGAGTTCTCGCCCGGACAGCACCGCATCGAGGTGACCGGAGTCAAACCGGGATCGCCCGACCTGGTGGTGAGCGACACCCGCAATATCACCATCACCCCCCGCGTGCTCACTGCGGGACGCAGCATGATCTCGATCCCCTACTTCCAGTCGCTGCCGGGCAGCCCGGACATCCCGGACCCGCAGGTGACGCCGGAGTACTATCTGGGAGCCGATTTCCGTCTGGCGCGCTGGGTTCCGGAGCTTCAGCAGTACGCCTTCTACACCTCGTTTGGCGTCAAAGATCCGAACGCCTCGTTCGCGCCGCCAGGACCGGCTCCGCGCGTGGACGGAGAGACGACCCCGCGCTATCCGTTGGGACTGGCGTTCTGGAGCGATGTCGAGTCGATCAAGCCGATCCTGACTCGCGGAAAGCCGCTGAACGATAAGCCGTTCATCATTCCGCTACGCGGAACCCAGTCTACCGGCGGGTTTATCGCCTGGAATATGGTCGGGAACCCGTTTACCTTTGACGTGCCGTTCAACACCCTGATGGTGGAGACCCCGGAGGGGCGGCTCTCCATCGCCAACGCGGTGCAGAAGGGCTACCTGCTGCCCAACATCTACACCTATGACGGCGCACTGGGATACGCCTTCCGCACCCTGCCGGATGGACTGCTGCGCGCCTGGACCGGTCACTGGATCGGCGTGACAAGCCCGCAGAATATCTCTCTGGTGGTTCCGCCGACGCGGGTGAGCCGCTCCGGGAGCCTGCCGAATGCGCCGGCGGTCGGAAGCGGGGGCTGGTCTCTGCGGATCAGCGCCAGCGTGCGCGATCTGCGCGACACCTACAACTTCATCGGCGTCTCCTCCCGCGCTGCAAAGGGCTACGACCTGAGCGATGTCGCCAAGCCGCCGATGGTCGCGCCGTATGTCAGCGTGGGGGTGGACAACTCCGACTGGGGACGGGCTTCCGGCATCTACGCGCAGGACCTGCGCGCACCGGGCAGTCAGGAGACCTGGAACCTGGTGGTCAATACCGATCAGGCGAACAGCGATGTGCTGCTCAACTGGAGCGGCACGACGCTTCCGCGCAACCTGAAGCTCACCATCAAGGACGAGGCGACCGGGCAGGTGGTGGATATGCGGACGCGCAACTCGCTCTCGTTCCGCACGGGACCCGAAGCCGTTAGCCGCAAGTTCACCATCACCGCGCGCCCCTCCAACGAAGGATCGGTAGTGCGGATCAGCAACATCGTGCTGCGTTCGTCCAGCGGGCGCGCCAGCGCCGCCACCACCATCGGTTTCACGCTCTCCGGCGATGCAACCTATGAGGTGAAGATCCTGGGCGCCTCGGGCAACGTCATCAGCACCGTCGCGACCCGCGCCGCCTCCGCCGGAGATGTGCGGCTGGTCTGGAACGGCAGGGATTCGGGAGGGCGCAACGTCTCCCCGGGAACCTATCTGGTTCAGATCCGAGCGGTCAGCCCGGACGGCGAGGTTGTGAGGGCAATACAGCCCTTCACGCTGGTTCGGTAACAAAAACAAGCCGCAGGGGCAGGATTCGCGCCTGCCCCTGTCGAATAGGAGGCGCGAGCGAGCGGTTACAAAATAAGCCGTCTCGCTCCCGTCTATCCCTCTGTCGGGCGGATAACAGCCGCCATCTTCAGCCTTTATATCGTGAGGGCACGCGCGCTCCTTGTCGCCCCCCGGCAAGGGCTACTCCGGCTCTATCCGAGGGCCATGTGGGAGGTAATTCTTCATGGGGTGGAATCGATTTCGCAGTGCAGCCGGACGCATGGGGCTGGCTCTACTGACGATAACCCTGTTGATCAGTCATGGCGTGGCGGCGTCCGGTCAGGGCAACCTCCAGGCAGCCATCGCCAATAACAAGATTCGCGTCGAGATGTGGGACGCTTCGCAGTTGCTGCCCGGCAACACCATCTTTACGGGGCTGGCGGGACGCTTCTTCGCGATCCGCGATACCTCCAACGCGCAGGCGACCAGCCTGATGCGGGATGGGTTCATCACCGTGCGGATGGACGGCACAGATCTGGTTCTCGGCGGCACCGGGACGACCCGAACCGCTTTTCAGTATTCCGCCTCAACCATCTTCGAACGGTGGGCGATCCTCCCGACCGGGAGCCTGAACCCCGTGGAGATCAACCTGACGATCTCGCTGGTGGATGAGCGCGCCTGTTTCGACCTCAGCGTCGTCAATCAGGACAGCGCGCCGCATCAGGTGGGGTTCCGTTTCCTGCAGGTGATGAACCCTGCGCTGGGAACGATCTCCGCGCCGGGCGTGGGAGGAGTTACCGGAGACCGCACCTTCGTCGGCTCGACCATTCCCCCTTACTGGCGCATCTCCGGCGCGCAGGGCGATCTGACGTTCGGCGGCACGGTGCTGGCGGAGAACGGCGGGACGACCCCCACCACGCCTTTCAGTCTGGTCTTCGCCAATCTGTTCCGCTTCCCGCAGACCTTCCTCTATGATCTGGGACCGCAGGTTCCGATCACCCTCCCGGCTCCCGCTGCGGCGGTCTATTCGACCGTAACCACCGTCGCGCCGGCGGGAGGCACGAAGCGATTCGTTACCTATGCGGGCAAGCAGCACGCCACCATCACCTTCGGCGAACGGATTGCGGCGGGCGTGGATGCCGTATTCGCCCTCAGCTATGACGCTGCCGGAGGCACGGGACAGCGGCTGAAACCCGATCCCTTCAAGGTCTCCGCGTTTCTGAAGAATCAGAACACCCTCTCACTCTCCAGCGTACGCGCCACCATCTCGCTGCCGGCAGGGCTGGAACTGGCGACAGGAGAGACGCTCACCAAGACGGCGACCGGGGTCGGACCCGGCGCCAGCGCCGAGTTTACCTGGGACGTGCGCGGCAACGAAATGGCTTCGGGACGGCTGACCTTTGGGGTCTCCTTCAGCGCCGATCCGGGCGGGCAGGGGATGGCGGTTACGCGGGATATCGAGGTTCCCGCGCTGCCAGCCCAGACCTTCCCCGACGGCTTGCAGATGGTCTCGTTCCCGTATACGTTCGACGATCCGACTCCCAACGTCGCACTGGGACTCAGCTCGGTCAGCTTCGACCTTCTGCGCTGGAACTCCGTCCTGAACCTCTACGAGGCGGTCTCCGCCATTCGCGCCGGAGAAGCCTACTGGCTGCGCGTGAGCGGTCAGACGCCGGTCAATCTGGTCGGCGCGACGCCGGTCCCGACGGGCGCGGCGTTTGAGTTGAAGCTCAATCGCGACTGGAACCAGATCGGCAATCCCTTCCTGCTGCCGGTAAGCTGGAGCGATATTCAGGTGATCAATACCGATGTCAGCGATCCCGACTTCCTGCGCCCGCTGAGCGTGGAGGAGGCGAGCAGCGTTCAGCGGCAGTGGATCTCGCCGGTGATCTATCGCTACGACCTCGCGGAGCAGATGTATAAGTTCGATCAGGACTTCGGGACGCTGCTCCGACCGTTCACCGGCTACTGGGTGCGCGCCCTGAAGCCGACGATCACGCTGGTCATCCCGGTTCCGACGGGGCGGGCGGCGGCGATCAGCCGCGCGCAGTCCGCGCGTCAGGGCGTCAACGACTGGTCGCTGAGGATCGTGGCGCGCGGACACAACTCGGTGGACGGCTGGAACTTTATCGGCGTCTCCTCCTCCTCCAGCGATGGCTATGACCGCCGCGACTATGAGAAGCCGCCGGCGATTCAGGGCAAGGTTCAACTGATGTTCGTGCGCGAAGGCTGGGGCGGACGCTCCGGAGCCTATGCGCAGGATATTCAGTCCGCCACCGGAACCATCAAGCGGTGGAAGATGGTGGTCAGCAGCCCGAATCCGGGCGAAGAGGTGACCCTCTCCTGGCCCGAGATCAACGGACTGCCGCGCAGCTACGAGCTGTTCATAACCGATGACGCCTCCGGACATCGCTACATGATGCGCCAGACATCATCGCTGCGCATCAATACCGGACGGAGCGGCAGCCGCGCCTTCACGATCACGGCGGAGCCGACCAGCCGCGCAGGAGCCTTCCGTATCGTGAATGCGAACGTAGTTCCGTCGCGCAGCCGCAGCAGCGCCACGATCGCCTTCACCCCGACCCAGGATGCCAGCATCACCATCCGCATCCTGAACGGGGCGGGCGCACCGCTGCGAACGCTGACCTCGCGGTCCGCCGCAGCCGGGAATACGGTGACGGTGAACTGGGACTATCGCGATGGCAGAGGAATCGCGCTTCCGACCGGCTCTTACACCATCGAGATACGCGGGACGACGCCCGACGGACAGAGCGCGCGCGCCATCCTGCCGCACATCGTTACACGCTAAGCTGACTTCCCTGTCTCCCGACGGCTGGAGCATTCCGCCCGTCGGGAGACAGATCTCGTAACCTAACACCAGCGTTTTCATTCACGAGAAGTCCTATCCCCCAGGACGCGCCGAACAACCTGAGCAGTTCGGCACAGCTATATGCCATGCGGGCATGCAGAGGAGATGCGTTCCCCTGCCCGTTTGTCTCTGAGAAGAACACCAATCTTGTCACGACCAAGGAAGCAAGGGGAGAGACTGATGAGACGATATTGCAGCGCATTCGGATGGCTGGTGATGACGGCTGTCCTGTGCTTGCTGACCCCTATGATCGCGCTCGGAGCGCCGCAGATCACGAATGCCGTCGTTCTGGCGAATAACGTCGGCGGTATCGAGACCGGCACTGAGAACACACAGTTTATCTTCAGAGCCGATATTGTGCCGCAGACGGGTGGCTTGCGCGCTCTGTCGCAGTTCGGCCTCAATACTCCGGCAGGCGTGGTCATCAACGTTTTCGATCCCGCCAACCCGGAGGCGGGCGGAGCTGCTGTGCTGGAGATGTTTAATGTGGGCGGCAGCACCTTCGTTGCCTATGTGCCCGGCTACCTCATCTCCAGTCTGGGCGGCGTCAGAACGAACATCACCTGGTCCATTCTCGGGCGCGATCAGGGCACGGACGGCACATTTCAAGATGGGACTCAGGCGGCTCCCAAGCCTGCGACGGCGACCCTGCGGGTGGTGCCGAGCCAGGCGGTTGAGATCGTGCCCGTAGATGAGAACTTCCAGCCGGACAAGCGCATGATCCCCGGTCAGCTCGGCAACGGTCTGCGGGTAGACCCCTCGCAGTCCACTGCGCCCAACGACGGCGGCAGCTCGCACTTCTTCACATGGCGTGTGCGCGTGCGAACGCTGGACGGTCTGCCCCTGCAGTTTTTTGCCCGCAGAAACAACTACCGATGGCGGGATCCGCGGTTGGAGCAGGGGCAGCCTCTGGTGCGCCAGTACAACAGCGCTCTGCATCTGGTTCTGATTGATCCGGCGGGGAACCGCTACCGGGTTCCGATGGAGATAGATCCGGATGCGCCAGGACAGGCGGGACTGCATGACGCAACCTATACGACGGATGCGCTCAACCCCGACACGCTGTTCCGCCCGACTGGAGGCAACGTCTGGAGCAACGGCGTCTACTATCGCTTCCGCATGCTTCCGACACAGTACGGCTTTAACTGGGGACCGTTCCCCGGCGAAGGACCCTTCACCGCCTTTGGCGGACCGACCCAGCCGGACAGCATTCCCGCTCTGCCGATCGGGTTTAACTCCACGCCGGAGATCATAGGGCGACCGTTTGCCAATCTCTATACCGGCTTTGCCGATCCGGACCCGCGCGCATTCGGATTTCCGGGGCAGCCGTTCCCGTTCTATACCAATACGGCGGGACGCGCCGGACAGTGGCAGTACTACTTCGTGACCACCACCGACCTGCGACCGCCTACCCGTCCCTCCTTCCCGACAAACGGCTCGATCAACACCTATCCCCGAGATCTGTACGGCGCCGATCCGGACGCCTACCTGTATAACTACGACAGCGATCTAGGCGCAGCCTCCTACAACATGCTGGGCTTCTCGTTGGGAACACTCGGCACCCCCTACAACCATCCGCGCGTGACCCCCATCCTCTCCGACGGCGGCTGGACGGATGACCTGCCGGAGAACGGCTATGCCGGCGGATCCGGGCGCAACGCGCATCGGTCTCGCCCGACCACCAAGACCCGCGTGCGCTTCCAGGTGCGCGTGACCAAGGACACCACCAGCCCCCTGCCCGCGCAGGCGGTGCGCGTCTGGATAGACGGCACTCCGCACACCATGCAGCCGCTGCCGGGCACGAGCGATCTGGACTACCTGACAGGGCGCGTCTTCTACTACGACACCACCTTCAGCGCGCCGGGACAGACCGGGCAGCACTGGATCTACTTCGATGTGGATGACGGCGTCAACCGGGCGATCTGGCCCCGCCGCGACACCTCGGTCAATGGAACGGGAGACACAAGGTACCCCGATCCGCAGGCGGCGCTTATTCCGCAGTTCAACAACCCGGTGAACTTCGGCACCGGCATTGTCGGCAAGAACTTCCTGAATGAGCCGTTTGTCAACTCCCGACCGGTGTTGAGCAATCCGACGCTCTCTCCGCCTTCCGGTGTGGAGGCGCAGCCCTACACCTATGAGGTAACCTTTACCGACGCCGATAACGATGAGCCGGTGGACGCCTGGGTCTACATTGACGGCATGACGGACGCCTTCCGGCACCGCATGACGCCGGTGGACAACACGCCCACCAGCCAGGGACGACGCTACCGCTTCGTCCTGACCCAGTTGACGCCGGCGCCGAGTCACTACTACTTCTTCAAGTTCCGCGATAACTGGAACAGCGCCATCACCACTCAGCGTTACGGCATCAGCCCGCTGCGCCGCGAGTATGGCGAGTGGACGACCCTGCCGCAGGGCGATGATGACGGCAATCCGTCGAGCGTTATTCCAGGACCGATCATCACGGGCAACCGCCCGTGTGAGCTGACCGACGCAGACTTCACCTTCAGCGATCCGTCGCAGACGTCGGCGACACTCTACGACTTCCTGGTAAAGTACCGGAGCCAGGACAACAACCCGCCAACCAGCATCACCTTCTACCTGAGCAACGACGCTGGAGCTACCTATGACGGCGGAACCGCAATGGTGAAGGCGGAGGGCAGCACAAACTACACCGCCGGCGTGCTCTATCACCTGCCGGAGCGTATCCGCCTGCCCTACTTCCGCAACAACAATCCGGCACTGGGGGTGGCGCAGTACCGCTTCAAGTTCCGCGCCTCCGATGGTGTGCAGTCGGTAGACACAACCCTGGTGCGCGTGGGAACCGGCAGCAATGCGTTCGCTAGCCGCACCGCGCAGCAACTGGCGCCGGTGGGCGGCTCCAACACCGTCTTCGAGAACCCCAAGGGCACCAAACGATGGTCTGTCAGCCCGACGACAACCTTCCTCTGGAAAGCCGTCAACGGCGCTCCGACCCTGCTGATCCTGGACGATCCCGGACCGCTGGGCTATACGGTGGATGCCGTGAACGGGCTGGTAACCCTCAACACGGCGGTACAGAGCGGCGAGGCGGTCTTTGCCTCCTACTACTATCTGGAGACGCTGGGACCAGCCATCAACCAGAATGCCGCGCCCACGCTGACGGAGCCGACGCCCAATTCACCGACAACCAACAACGGCACGCTGACCCCGCTGCAGGGCGGACCGAATACCCAGTTCACCTACAGCATCATCTACACCGACGCCAACAATCAGGAGCCTGCGCCGGGCTATCCGGTCGTGGTGGTGGACAGCAACCGCACCTTCGTCATGACCCGCGATCCCAACACGCCGACGCCCATCAACTATGCCAGCGGCGTCCGCTATAACCTGGTGCTCGACGGCGCAACCCTGGGCAACGGACCGCATACCTACCACTTCCAGGCTTCGGATGGAGCCGATCTGGTGCGTTTCCCGGTCTCCGGCGATCTGCTGGGACCGAGCGTCTCCAATATCGGAGACATTCAGCTGCTGCCGGGCAACGCCTCAATCCAGCCGTTCCCGAAGGGCAGATCGAACGATAAGTACACCTTTACCGTTCGCTACAGCAACAGCCAGGGACTGGCTCCGGTCTTCCCGATAGAGCTTCGCATCCGGGCGGAGAGTCCGTCCAATGATGTGAAGACGGTGCAGATGCTGCCGATAGATCCGATCGGCGAGAACGAGTTCCGCAACGGCGTGCGCTATCAGGTGCAGCTGCAGGCGCCGGATGCCGCCCGGAACCTGGTTCCCGGAACCCACGAGATCACCTTCGGCTTCCAGGGACAGGGCGCCAGCACCACGCCGCTGAACCTGATCGTCAACGGACCGCCGCAGCTGACGGACGCGGTCGCCGCGCCGAACCCGGCAAGTCAGGCGGGAGACATCGTCTTCTCCGTGAAGTATACCGATGTCAACGGCGATCCGCCGGTTCGCAACGGCGAGCGGATGCTGAAGCTCTTCATCAACGGTCAGGCGCGTCCGGAGCAGCCGACGACGATCCCGGCAAATCCGACAGCCGACGACTTCAAGGGGCTTAACCCGAATCAGGGAGTCACCTATGTCTGGACCTATCGGGCAGAGGTCTTCCCGGTCGGTACCCACTCCTTCTACTTCACCGCGCAGGACGACCTGGAGCCGGAGCCGCCGCTGACGCTGCCGCCGCTTCCGGGCGGAACCTTCGAGATCGTCGCGCCCAACGTGCCGCAGCTTCTGCCGGCGGTAGACGGCGCGCCGAATGAGGGCACCGTCAGCCCGTTGACCGGACCGCAGAACGGGCAGTACACCTACTCGATCCGGTACCGCCATTCGGACGGCGTACCGCCGGTACGCATTCAGGTCATCATCACTCCCGACCCGAATCGCTATCCGGGGGCGCAGACGATCACCCGCGACCTGACGCCGGACCCGTCGGAGCCGCAGAACCCGACGCAGTCCGACTTCCAGCGTCCGACGGGCGTGCTCTACAGCCTGCAGACGGCGGTCGGAGAGCTGCCTCCGGGACAGCACCGCTACCGCTTCGAGGCGGCAGACCGCCTGACGGTGGTCAACCGCCCGACGCCTGCCGGAACCGACTACACCGGACCGACGATCAATTCGGCGCCGACTCTCTCCGAAGGAACCGTCTATCTGGAGGGAAGCACGACCATCCCGACGGTCAACGCGCAGAATCAGTTGACCCCACCGGTGGCGGGCAACGTACTCAACCGGTTCATCTTCCGGGTGAAGTACACCGATCTGGACAACACCGGACCGGCGCCCAATACCATGATCGTCACGATCAATAACTCGCAGACCCTGCCGCTGACCCGGAAGTCGGGAGACTTCACCACCGGCGCGATCTACGAGTCCGATCCGACCACGCTGACGGCGGGACAGAAGACCTTCAACTTCACCGTCTCCGACAGCAACTTCCCGGTCCAGGATCGCGGACGGTTCCCGTCCGGATCGGCGGATATCACCGGTCTGACGGTGCGCAACATCCCGACGCTGGAGGCTCCGGCGGGCGGAACGTTGAGCCCGACCTCCGGACCGATCTCGACGACCTTTACCTACCAGGTCGTCTACAAGAACGCCGATAACACCGCGCCGGCTTACGTTCGGGTCTTCATTGACGGCACGCCGTACGATATGACGAAGGTAACGCCGGGTGCCAACTACGCGGCGGGCGTAACCTACCAGTATCAGTATCGGTTCCCGCAGGACGTGGGACAGCAGAGCCACACCTACTACTTCGAGGCGCAGGACACCCTCAGCGCCGACTATGTGGCGAAGCTGCCGGTCAGTCCGAACCCGCCGTTTAACGGACCGACGCTCAACGTGCCGGTCTTCCGGGTCTATCGCATCAATCCCAGCCCGGCAAGCATCGGAAGCCCCGTAACCATCACCGGCGCGCTGATCACCCAGCCGATTATCGGCACGCCCATCTCGCTGCAGTTGATCCGACCGGATGGAACCGGAATCAACGATACCGCGACTACCAGCGCGACGGATGGTTCGTTCTCCTACACCTTCACGCCGACCCAGACCGGCGACTGGAAACTGCGCCTGAGCTGGGGCGGCAGCGCGGGAACCTTTGACCCGCTGAGCGCCGAGTTCTCACGGGATGAGCTGGGCAACCCGTTCCGGGTAACCGGCTTCACTCTGAACATCGGCTCCGGCGAACTGGATATGATCGCGTCGCCGCTGGTTCCGGTGACCCCCGATCCGTCCATCTCCTTCTCGCCGACCCGACCGGGCTCGGGCGATCCGGTGAGCGTTACCGTGCTCAACATGGTGAAGTGGATGACCACCACGGCTCCGGCAGGACGCTATCTGCTGCTCAACAGCGATGCCAACTTCCCGGGCATCGCGGGCGGGCAGTCCTACTGGGTGCGTCCGAGCGAGAGCGTGGTTCTCAACCCGCGCGGCAGACTGCATGATCAGACTCAGCCCTACAGCATCCCGCTGAAAGCCGGCTGGAACATGGTGGGGTCCGTCTATCTGCAGGATATCAACTGGAGCGCGGTGAAGGTGCGCTATCAGGGACAGACTCTCGGCGTGGGCGATGCTCCCGGCATCGTGCGCTCGATCGCCTGGACCTATGATAAGGCGACAGGCGGCTACTCGGTCATCAGTTCGAACGGCGTGCTGAGACCGGGACGCGGTTACTGGGTCCGCGCCTTCGTGGACTGCGAACTGATCCTGTCGCCGCCGGGAACCCGCTCCGCATCGCTCTCCCGCGAGGCGGATATTCGGGACGGCAGCCTGCAGATCGTTGCTCGCATGGGCAACCGGATGGATACCGACAACTTCGTGCCGCTGACCGGTCTCGACAAAACACGGATGGCAATGCTGGAGAAGCCGCCGTATGTCGGCAACTACGTGACGGTGCGCCTGGTTCCGACGGATACCGCACAGCTTCCGGCGGAGACTCGCGCCGCCGCCAGCCAGACCGTCATCATGTTCGACGTGGAGACCGACCGCAAGGATGCCGACGTGACGGTGCAGTTCCCGAACGTGAGCGCCATGGGACGCAGCTACGAGGTAACGCTCGTAGACCTGGCGAACGGCGCCCGCCGCGCGCTGGGTTCCAATTCGGGATACGCCTATAACTCCGGAGACAACAGCAAGCCGCGCCGCTTCGCGCTGCTGGTGGACACGGTGTCGAATAACTCGCGTCTGATCATCAGCGACGTGAAGGGGACGGGCCGCTCCGCCGGCGCGATGTCCTTCAGCTACAACATCTCCGGAACAGCCAGCGTTCGCGCGCAGATCGTCGGCGGCTCCGGGCAGGTCGTTCGCGATCTGCAGCAGGGACGCGCCGTGACCCGCGGCGTCAATTCCCTGCTGTGGGATGGCAAGGACGCCAGGGGAGTGTCCGTCCCGGCGGGAACTTATCTCCTGAAGCTGACGGCAACGGATGATAAGGGACGCTCCGCGACCGCCGTACTGCCGGTTACCCTGGTTCGCTAATAAGACAGCGGGAGGGGCTTCTTCGCAGGAAGAGGCTCCTCCTTCTGGAAGGAGCCCTGTAGATGATGAGAAGAGTGCAGATACGACCGATCACCCTGCGATCCGTCGTTGCGCTGGCAGCCGCTCTGACGGTGGCGGCAGCCGCCAGCGTGACCGGCGCCTCCGCTGGCGAATCCGGCAAGGGCAATCTGGCGCAGGCTGTCAAGAAGACGGCGCTTCTGTTCCCGTTCGACAAGACCAATGTCAGCGTCGCCAATGCAGAAGAGATTTCGCAGATGCTGACCGATCAGGCGTACTCGCGCCTGATCCTGACCAACGCCTACTCCGTCACCCGCTACTTCAAGGCTCTGCCTACGGTTGCGCGCCTGCATAGCGATCAGCAGTTGACCGATGCGGATATCGCTCCCCCCTATGCAGAGGATAACCGCAAGCCCGCCAAGATCGTGAAGCTGATCGGCTACGATCAGGCTTTCGTCGGCTCGATTGACAGCTATGAGTACAGCAACGGCAGGGCGACCATAACCATCAGCGGACGCCTGCTTGAGGTAACCGACGAGGGAGCGGGATACCGCGTCCTTCGCAACGCGGCGCTGAGCGCGACCAGCGGAAGCGGCAGTACCGAAGAGGAGCGCGCTCTCAACGCCGCCCGCGATGCCGGCGAGAAACTGATGTCGCAGCTTGCCCCCAGCGTGGCGGTTCCCGTAACGCCGGATACCACGAAACCAGCGGAGAAAAAGCCCCGCAAGCGCGCCAATATGGACTGGCTCTGGGGCGTGCTTGCCATCGGTCTGGGACTGGGAATCGGGCTGTCTACCGGCGGCGGACGCGGAGGCGGCGGATCCGACAGTCCTCCTCCTCCCCCCTAGTGATGTACGATGACTGACCGGCGAACCTGGAAGCCTCAGAGCGTTAACGTGTCCTCCGCAGGACCCCCGCTTGCTCTGGGGCTTCTCGCCTGACTGAAGATCGCCATGCGAATACGAATTCTATCGGCTCTTCTCGCTCTGTTACTCCTGATGATCCTCCGCGCGGAGGCGCAGGGTGTGCCGACGATCACCCTCACCGCCTCCCGCTACGCCGTTCTGAACGACGGGCGCGACTCCACCGAGATCATCGCGGAGGTGCGCGACAGCAGCGGTCGCTTCGTCCCCGACGGCACGGTGGTAACCTTTACGACCAATGTCGGCGTCTTCAGCCGCGCCGGAACGACGGCGACCGCCTCCACGCGCAACGGATCCGCGCGCATTCGACTCTCCAGCCCGCAGAAGGGAACCGCGCAGATCACGGCGGCGGTGGCGGGCGGCGGATTTCAGAAGATGGAGATCGTCTTCACCGACGATCCCGCTGAGACCTTTCAGGGCAACGCCTATATCGTCGTGCAGGGCAGCAGTGCGCTGCTCTACAGTGCGGTGGAGCGGGTGATCGAGGCAAGAGGCAGACTGCGCGGCGATAATGAAGAGGATCCGGGACTGCCGGGAGCGCATCTCAGTTTCCGCAATATCGAGGTCTTCGCCGATCGTCTGCAGGTGGACTGCTCCGCCAACGCCGTGCGCGCCGACGGCAACGTGACGCTGATACGGGGAACCCGCCGGCTTCAGTGCTCCCGGCTCTACTACCCGCTTTTCAAGGGAACCGGCTATGCGATCACCGAGGTGGAGGACCGCCTGCGCCCCGTGAAGATCGAGGGCAATGACCTGACCATCACCCCGCTGGAGTTCGGGATCAATCCGCGATTTCTGGATATGACCGATCTTTCGGAGGCGCAGCTGGTGATCACCGCCCGCAGCATCCTGCTCTTCCCCGGCGAGAAGCTGCAGTTCAAGCGTCCCCGCTTCTATCAGGAGGGGCAGCCGCTCTTCTCCATGCAGTTCTATTCGCTGGGACTCTACTCCTCGCAGCTCTTCAGCGACCAGTTCCTGAGCGTCGGCACGCAGGGACTCGGGGTGGACGTTCCCTACTACTACGATATGAGTCCCTCCTCGACAGGGCAGCTTCGGTTTCGTTACGGAGAGCGCGCCGGACGCAGTGCGGGCGCAACGCGCCCCGGCGCCTCGATTGACATGATACAGGCGTACAACTCCCTCCGCAGCAGCAGCCGCTACACCGGTGAGTTCGGTCTGACTGGCATCAATCGCTCGGACTGGGGAATGCGCTGGACGCACAGCCAGGAGTTCTCGCTCGATACGCGCGGTTCGCTCTTCATTGACCTGCCGCAGCATCGCGGCATCTACGCCTCCTCCAACCTCAGCCATCGGTTCGGCAATATGCAGCTGGGACTGAACCTCTCCGCCAATCGCAGCATCACCGGATTCCGCAGCAGCGGCATGGAGGGAGACCTCTATCTGGAGACGATCCCGCGACCGGTGGGGAAGACCGGGTATCTGTTCGCGCTGGGAGGAACCGCCAGCGCGGGGAGAACGGAGACGGAAGGGTACAGAGCCAGCACGGTATCGCAGGGCGTTCAGGCGCGGTTCTTCAGCAATGCCTTCCGTGTGGACAGGAACACGACCCTGACCAACTACATCACTGTCGGACAGCTGTGGACGAACCGCGGCAACAGCGGAACCAGCGCGATGGCTTCCGTAACGGCGACCCGCTCGCTAGGGGGCGGCGGCAATCTGCAGTTAACCTATGACTTCACGCGCCAGCCGACGGTCTTCACGGCGGGCGGCAGCCATCGCCTGACGATGAGCTTCTACGCGAGTCGAGACAGCAAGTGGTATATGACGCTCTACGGCAACACCTTCCTAGACGCGCCCAACTCCAGCCTGATCGCCGATTTTCGCTATTCTGTGGTTCCGCGCTGGTATCTGAGTTTCGGCGCAACCGTGCAGCGTTTCGCCTCCGCCGACTATCGCGACTTCACCTTCGGCATCACGCGCAGCCTCGGCGGGCGCGATGTGACCCTCTCCTACTCCACGCTCAGCCACCGGTTCTTCTTCGATATTGACGCCAGCCGGTTCTAGCCTCGCCGGCGGATGCCGCGCTGCAGGCGAGGCTCAGAGCCTGTATCCCGCCTCCGCGCCCAGCCGATAGAGCGGCAACAGAGACTCCATCGCGGAGAGAGCCGCCTCCTGCATCGCCTTCGGGTCGTGCGCCGCCGGCTCGCGGCGGTCAATCGGCACGCCGAACTGCACATGCTGCCCCTTCACCCGCTCCAGCCGCTCCGCCAGATGCAGTAGCGTCTTCGCGTTCAGTGAGTCTCCGCACAGCGGACGCCCGGATCCGTCCCGGAGGTCGTAGCTGCAGATGCAGGGATGCGCGGCGAGATAGCGCGCCAGCGCGTCCGTATTCGCCGCCAGTCCCGCCGTGAAGGTCGGTCGGTCCTCGTCTGCATAGTCCTCCAGAAAACAGGCGATCCTCAGTCCCTCCGCATGGATCGTAACACGGTAGTGAATGTACGGCTTGTAGGCGCGCAGAGACCGGCTGAAGGCGACCCACGTCTCTTCAGGAGGATGGACGGTTCGACGAACATGCCGGGCGACATGCGGGTAGAGATCGCCGCCGACCAGCCGGCTTAACCCGGGAGTCAGCAGGTCGCCGATCTGCTGCAGCTTCGGGGAGATGCTGGCTTTGATGGCGGACATCCGGCTGGTGAAGTCGGGCAGGTCGAATATGTGATAGTCGCGGTCGGTAAAGCCGTGGAATTTCGACGCAGAGGTCACGAGGACCCTCCTTTCTGGACGTTTCATGGCGATAGAGCGCCCTGCAGCACATAGATGACCAGATAGCCGAGCAGGCTGCACAACAGGAGCGCGCTGAATGCGGACAGGACCGATGAGGAGCAGGAGTGAGACACGTCGGTGCGTTTGGGAGCGGAGGGCGTGTTCCAGAACTCATGCCGGGTAACCTTCCGCCGGGAGATAACAATCTCATGTACGCCGTCCGGATGCAGGTCCGCCTGGCAAGAGAAGCAGATTGCCGCCTCAATCGGGTTGATCTGACGGCAGCGCGCACAGAAGACCTGATAGCCTCGCTGGACCAGGCTGACCCCGCAGTAGGTGCAGAAGTTGATGTGCTGCTGGTATCCTCGACGGCACTGCGGACACCAGCGCGGAAAAGGCAGCAACGCGGGCTGGGGCTGCGCGGAGCCGGCGTCGGGAGGAGCGCCGGACGGCGCGGCGACCGGCGGAGCGACCCCCTGAGCGGTCTCTGCCGCGTCCAGACGGGGATAGAGACGTTCCATGACCTGTCCGGTTCGCATCGGCGCGCTGCAGGCGCGGCAGCGATCGTTGGCGAAGCTGTTGCTCATCTGGCAGACGGGGCAGGCTGCCGTCGCATCAGGAGAGACCAGCGCGACATGGCATCTTGTGCAGACGCCCGGCTCCTCGTAGACCCCCATGCAGCGCGGACAGCACCAGGAGCCTGCATCCAGAAGCATCAGCAGCGTCTCGGCGGTCTGCGGATTGGATATCAGGGCGCGCAGCATCTCCTTCGGCGCGACCAGCCGCGCCTCTTCCTCCGGTGCGGGGGCGGTCGCTGCCGCCATGGAGACGAGAGAGGGCGCGGAGAGCGGATCTTCCTGTGGGACAGGCGCGCTGATCTCGGTGAAGATCTCTACCCTCCCGCTGTCCAGATCATAGCAGGCGCCGACGAGTTTCAGCCTCCCGGTGCGAAGCCGCGTCTCCAGCGACTCCTGTTTTGCGAGCCGATCCACCGCGCGCCGGACGTTCTCGCGGATAGCGTTGTCGAGCAGATTACCGGGCATCGGGCGCGCGGTCTCCACCGACGGCTGAATGATGGACAAGAGGCGGTTCAGGTAGGGATGGACGGCGTTTCCCTCGACCGCCGCCCGCACCGCGCTGCACTGCGCGTGCCCCAGAACCATCACCGCCTTTACATCGAACCGCTCCACAGCGTACTCCACGTTGCCGACCGACAGTTCATCCATCGCATTGCCCGCCTCGCGGATGACGAACAGGTCGCCCAGTCCCTGATCGAAGATGATCTCCGGAGGGACGCGCGAATCGGAGCAGCCGACCACCACCGCATACGGCTCCTGCGCCTGCGCGATCTCCGCCCGACGCATGGAGTCCTGGCGCGGATGCATGGTTTTGTCTTCCACAAAGCGCCGGTTGCCCTCTCGCAGTCGCTGCAGCGCCTGATCGGGCGTGGAGACCGGCGGCCCCGGCTTTGCCGGGGTGGCGGCGGGAGGAGACGGCGGGGACACGCGCAGGGTCTGCCGCACAGGGCTAACCGTTTCCGATGGCGGAGGAGGCGGGGAAGGCTGCGCCGCAGACGCGGGAGGCTCCTCCGGCGGCGTAACGCTCACCGGCTTCTCTGCGGGCGGAGAGAGGACGACAGCGGGCGGTTCGGGCGGGGCGACGGCATCGGATCGGGAGATCGTTTCGGCGGCGGACGCAGGGACGGGAGGCGCGGCTTCGGCGATTGCGGCGCGCTCTCCCGCCTTCAGCCAGATACCCCGGCAGCGGCTGCAGGTCAGCGCCTGACTGTCGGGAGATGCCGGGAGCGGCTCTCGCTCCAGATAGAGGGTGCGGCAGTCCGGGCAGATCATGCGCAGTCCCTCGTACATGCCTGTGCTGGCGATGCCCGGAAACTCGGCATCCAGTTCGCCCAGACGCGCCAGCGCCGGCGTCAGCCGTTCGAAATCCTGCGCCATGAACCAGCATCCGCCGCAGCTTCGGCAAGCCCAGAGCACGGCATTCTCCCACGCAACCTGCTCCAGCAGCAGCGCGCACTGCGGACACGATTTCATGGTTCGCCTCCTTATCTGCAGGGAAGGGTCCGCCGTATTGCGATCCTTCTCAGCCTGTCATTGCGAGCGCAGCGAAGCAATCTCGCCCTGCTGCTGCAAACCTCAGCGGTTTGCCGGACGGCTCTTCTCGATCTCCTCACGCCGGGTCAGCATCAGCTTGAAGAAGAACCAGCCCGCCAGTTCGCGCTGATCGCCGAAGTGCGGCGAGGAGGGATACTCGCTCTGTCCGGGCGGTAGAATGCTCACGCCCCGCAGCAGGGGTTTCGCGCACTCAACGATCTGAATATAGGTTCCCCGATCGGTGGAGGGGATGCCGGGCAGGGGACGGAAGTTGATCATGCCCCGCGTATAGCGCCAGTTCGCCATCTCCTCGCCGCGCTGAGACTTCAGCTTCTCCACCGCCTTGTTGAGGGCTTCCGCCATCACGCGATCCGGCGTCCTGCCCTTCAGATAGTCAAACTGCGCCGGAACGGAGGAGCGCGAACCGCGCAGCACATGCACGATCAGGCTGGGCTGCATTGCGGTGTTGAACAGGTCCTGCCCTTGAAGACGGATGAAGCCGAACGGCTCCAGGAACAGGTCTTCGCGCACCTGCTGCAGCCAGGCGTCGAAGATCGTCTTCGCGACGCTGCCTTCGGTGGCGTGGTGGTCCCAGGCAGCCAGCAGCCGCGCCGCCGCCCTGCCGGATTCGGAGAGCAGCGCGGCGTTTTTCCGCAAAGCGGGATTGAGCAGGGGCAGCATCACCTGCGCGTTGTAGTCGTTGGTGCCGATGTCCAGCAGGACATTGCGCAGGTCTTCCGCGCTGATCTGCGGCTTTTCCGCCAGAAGCTGCGCGATGCGTCCGCTGTGGAACACCTCTCCCCAGACCGGCGTGTCGTAGTTATCCCACCATACGGCGGGCTTATTATTCCAGTTGGCGATGAAGCCCTGTTTGGGATTGATGATCTGGGGATGCTCGGCGAAGGGCATGATGCCCCTCCACTCATGATCGCCTTCTCCCGGAGTGGGCAGGCGCGGGTCCACGCGCGGATCGCGGATGGGCGTCCGCCCGCACCACCAGAATCCGATGTCGCCGTCCTGCGTGGCGCAGAAGAAGTTATGCGACGTGGCGATCAGTTTGCACGCCTCGCCGAACTCCTGCGCGTTTTTCGCGGTATGGAAGCGGAAGATCCCCTCGAACGCGCCTAACTCCTGTTCCCAGTAGGAGGATTTTCGGCTGTAGGCGAGGTTCTTTGCGCGATCCACCTGCACCACCGGACCGTGCACGGTGCGGAAGACCTCCAGCGTAACCGGCGCGCCTCCCGCAACCGCGATCGTCTCCACGCGCTTCTCCATCTGCCGCCACTCGCCGTTGAACCGGTAGCGGGTCGGATCGGCGGGATCGAGGGTCTCCACAAAGATGTCGGTCTGGTCGTTGACGCCGGTGGTGGTGCTCCAGGCAAGCCACCGGTTATGCCCGATCAGAATGCCCGGTATTCCGGCGAACCCCATGCCGATGCAGTCTATGCCCGCGCCGGAGACGTGAATCTCATGCGCGATCTGCGGGGTGCGAAATCCCATCTGCGGACCGCCGACCAGCATGGCGTTGCCGGTGGCGGACCTGCTCGCCGTGACCGCAAAGCAGTACGATCCCCATTTCGTCATCAGTCCGTAACGCTCCGCCAGTTCCAGGCGCGCCTTCTGGTCGAGAATGTCGGCGGCGTGACGGGCGGCGGGGTCGTCAAAGGGTAGCCGGGCGAGGCGTCGGGTCTGCGCGGCGTCGGCGATCACCCTGCCCTGCGGGTCGGTCCAGTGGGTCTTTCCATGCCATTTGCGCCGGTCTTCCCGCGCCGGGATGGTGGTGGGTGAGAGGGGATCGTTGCGCCATGCCAGATCGTTGAAGAGGCGGTAGGCGTCTTTCGGATAGCGGTTTTTCAGGAAGGTGAAGAGGAGCATGTTGCGAAGCTCTCCGCCTTCGCCGCCGCCAAATCGTCGCGCCATCATCTGCCCGATGGCGATGGTATCGGTTACGCGCCAGGGGCGCAGATCGGCGGGGGTCAGCTTCACGGGGAAGTTAGCGGGCTGATCCGGCAGCGCGGCTTGCCCGGACTGCAGCGCCTGCAGATAGGCGTTCACGCCGTCCGCGTAGGCGGTGAAGACCGTTTTGATCTCCGGCGAGAGGCGGGCGAACTGCGCCTCCCGTTCCGCTTCGGTATAGCCGTCCAGACGGGTTTCGCGATCCGCAGCGACCGCGCTGGAGCCGACCAGTTCCGCCATCTCGCCCCGCGCGGTGCGCCGGTAAAGCTCCATCTGCCCGAGCCGATCCTGCGCGACCGCATAACCGTTGCCGAAGAAGAGTCCGCGCCGGGTGGAGGCGAAGACATGGGGAACGCCGTAGCTGTCCCGGAGTATGGTGACGGTATCGCCGTCCACGTTCAGCGTTACCGGCTGGTTCTCCGTCTGCGGCTGGCTCACTCCGACCGCGCAGCAGAGCAGGAGAAACGCGCCGATCCAGCCCATCCATCGTTTCATAGGCAGTGCCGGGAGAGCGGCTGCGCGCCTCTCTCCCGGAGTCCTCCTCTCTCAAAAGTGTGGAAATCCGGTCTCCTGTATGTGCCTATCTGTTCGGCGCGGAGGGGGGCTGGTTCCTGCCGCGGGGCGTCGGTTTTTGCTCTGCCAGAGCGAAATAGAGGAGTTCGTAACGGCATCGTCGAACAGTAACCGGCAAAAAGATCGTACAGTGTGGGGGGACAGCCAGCCGCATCTTTGATGCGATACGCACTCATCACACCCTAAAGGAGAGAACCGTGACAAACGAAGAGATTGTGGAGATACTCAACTATCATCTGGAGGAGGAGATTCGCGCCATTCTCCAGTACCTGCAGCATGCCTACATGGCGCGCGGCGTGGACCGCCTGCCGATCTATGAGTTCATGGAGAAGGCGTCCATCGGCGAGATGAAGCATGTGGAGATCCTTGCCAAGAAGGTGGTGGCTTTCGGAGGAGTTCCTTCCATGCGCGCCAAGAACATAGACAGTTCGCCGGACATCAAGGATATGCTGCGCGCCGATATCGCGCTGGAGGAGGAGGCGGTCCGGAAGTACTCGGAGGATGTCGCGAAGCTGGACGCGGCGGGACAGATTGCGCTGAAGGTGATCTTCGAGAACCTGGTCGAGGATGAGCAGGAGCATCTGGACGAGCTGCGGATTCTGCTCGGAGAGTAGGCAGGAGCGCGGAGTGTGCAGGGAGGCAGCCTGAGCGGTTTCAGGCTGCCTCTTTTGCCAGATAGGCGGAGAGCTGCGGCTGAAGGCGATCCCACTCCTGCAGCGCATACCGCAACAGGGTGGGGGTCTCGGAGAGCGTCTCCTGTTTGCCCGCCATCTCCAGCTGCAGGCAGATCTGCGCCATCGCCTCCGCGCCGATGGTTCGGCTGGAACCCTTCAGGGAGTGGGCGTTCAGCGTCAGATCGGGCGCGCTGCCCGACCCCACCGCCCCGCCAATCTTCGCCAGAAGGCTCGGTGCGGTCTCCAGGTACTCGGCGATCACCTCCTGCGCGATCTCCAGATCGTAGCCGCACATCTCCTCCAGGCTGGCTGCGTTGAACGACTCGCCGTAATGGTCCGGAGCGTTGGAAGCCTGCGAGGACATCATCTGCAATTATCTCCCGAATCAGGTAGTATCAATACTAATCATTGGCAGGAACGCGGGCATTCTTCAGGCAGAGAGGCGGGGGAGGATGTGGAAGAGAGAGAGGCTCGTCTCCGATCTGCAGGCGATGCGCGTGCGGGAGGGGGACTCGCTGATCGTTCATGCGTCGCTGCGGGCGATCGGGCGGATGGAGGAGGGAGCGGATACCTTTCTGGACGCGCTGCTGGAGGCGGTCGGCGCGCAGGGAACTGTGCTGATTCCGGCGTTTCGTCTGGAGCGGGATCGCGAGTCGGACTTTCCGGCGCCATGTCTGCTGCAGCGTGAGGGAGCCGTCTCCAGCCGCCATCCCCTGCTGCCCTTTGCCGCGCTCGGAGCCAACGCCGCCTTTCTGACCGCCGGCGCCCCCTTTCACTATCCGCTTGGAACCAACAGCCCGCTGGCGCGCCTGTACCAGTTGAACGGGGGCGCGCTGCTGATCGGCGTGGGATATGCCGCGCACGCCGCGCTGCATCTGGCGGAGAACTGGGCGGACGCGCCCTATGCGCGGCGGAGACGTCTGGTGCGCGTGGAGGAGGATGCGTGGCAGGAGATGGAGGGCAGTCCGGAGTGCAGCGCGGGGTTTGGGAAGATCGAGCCGGTGCTGCGGCAGGCGCGTCTGCTGCGTGAAGGGTATGTCGGCAACGCCCCCGCGCAGTACATGCGCCTTCAGCAGGCGGTCAGCATGGCGCGGGAAATGCTGTGCGGCAACCCAGAGTCGCTTCTGTGCGACGCACCGGACTGCGAGCCGTGCACGCAGGCGCGCCGGTTCACGCGCCGCCAGGATGTGCGATAGAAGGCGCCTATGCCTCGCACACAAACGCGCGGCTCCTCCGCTACCATCAAGCGGAGGAGCCGCTGAACCTTCTGGACAGTCTGTAGTCTCTGCGCTGCCACTACCACGTAGGCGGGAAGATCGAGATACGTCCCTTGAGCAGAGGTTTCGGCTCATCGGGAACCAGCGCATCGGAGCTCATTCGCACCACGCCGTTAACGGCGATTTTGAAGCTCAGGCAACTATTCAGGCCGTCCGAGTTCATGTACATGGTGAGGGTAGCGCGGGACTTGCCGTAAAAGCCATTCGCCTCTACCATAACTTCATGGTTGGAGCTGAAGTTGACCTTGCTGACCCAGCCGTAGAAACCGATCGTTCCGCCAAGCTGGCCAACATTCAACCGGTAGGTATTGATTCTTCCGTCAGGATAGACATAGACAGAAGAGACAACGCGGTAAGTTTTGCCGGCATTGGCAATATAAGCGTCGCTGCTGAAACCCGCCTTGCCCTGCGCGCTTGCGGGGGTTGCATTCGCCATCGCTATCGCCATCGCGCCAGCCGCAACCAGAAACATAAAGCTCTTGCGAAGCATGGTATTACTCCTTTAACCGTAACTAGTTCACGCTGCGACGTTGAACTATCAGAGTTTTCCATTCTGTTCTGGAGGGCGAGCCTACGGGAGATACCGGGTTTTCAGGTGCTGCGCGGTGCCGGTGCGCAATTGTGGCTGCGATAAAAAAGATCCCCGGTGAGGTCACCGGGGATCCTGAATGCTTTGGACGAGGAAGCGATCTAGCGCTTGCGTCGGCGGAAGAGGAGGGCGGAGCCTGCGACGCCCATGCCGACCAGCATCGCCAGCGTGCCCGGCTCAGGAACGAGCGTGCCGCTGATGTTGCCGCTGATCTGCGTGAACAGCTTGGTCTTCATGAAGCCATTGCCGCCAATCACCACGCCGGTGTTGGCCGGGCTGTAGCCGTTGGCGTTGGAGGTGAACGAAGCCGCCTCGTTGGTGTAGGGACCGAGCGCGTAGTCCGAAGTCAGCGTCAGGTTCACGCCGAAGAACGGATCATCTCCCGTGGAGAGATCAATGTTATTGACAAAGCCCTGCGTATATGCCGCGATATCACCGCCCGGTACATTCGGGAAGACGGGGGTCGCCACGCCCTTGATGTAGGTCACCGTTCCGGCAGCATTGGTGATCTTAAAGGTGAAGCTGGAAAGACCTTGGAACCCGAAAAAGCCCGGATTGGTGGCGGCGCCGCTGAAGGTCAGTTTCGCGGTAGCGTCTAGAAAGCCGGGTACCAGCGAGAGACCGGAGGTGTGAGTGAATTTGCCGGTCTGGGAGCCGGAGAGAACCTGCGTGGCGTTGTTGAAGGTGACGGTTCCCCCGTTGCCATCCCATCCCAGCTGCAACAGTGTGACAGCCTGACTGGTAACAGACGCTGTGAAGAGCGCCGTCCCAGCCATCAATATTACCAGTAACTTCCTCATGTGCTTCCAACTCCTTGTTCTGTCATCAGTAAATCTATGATTGCGCCGTGTGAACGGATAGTCTGCCGAAATCTGGCAGCGCCACTCACTACTTCTGCGCAGGCGCGGAGATCTCCTCTTTGAAATCTTCACGGTGTTCAATGGAAGTAGAATGCAAGTTCTATGCCAAAGGGAGCAGTGATGGTCATGAACAGGAGGAAAATTTCTGACTTTTTTACCGCCTGACGACTCCCTGTGCGTGAGGCTATTTGTTATAGTGTACGAATAACCAGACGACAAAAATCCGTATTACCGCGTCCCAGCGGCAATACGGATGAGCATCGGCGGTTTTCAGGATAGGAGAGGTCAGGGCGCGACGACCGTCACCCTGCCGGAGAGGATCGTTACCGGGTCGCCGGCAACCTGATCCAGGGTGTTCAGAACATTCACACCATTGACCACAATACGGAAGCCGATCGCGCTGTTGGCGCCGTCCGACCGCAGATACATGTACAGCACTGCGCGGGAGCGACCCCAGAAGCCGTTCGCGGTTGCCTGCACCTCGTTCTCCGACAGAAAGTTGAGGCCGGAGACCCAGCCGTAAAATCCGATAGTGCCGCCCAGCACGCCGATATTCAGCCGGTAGGTGGAGATGCTGCCGTTAGGATTGACATAGACGGAAGAGACCACGCGGGCAGTGCCGGAGGGGGTGGGGACCTGTGCGTCGGTTGCGAATCCGGTATACTGCGCCCGGGCGGGAGAACTGAAAGAGAGTGCGACCAGCAGCGCCGCCAGTAAAGCGCTGCGAGAGATCAACGAAGACCAGTGCATGATTTCCTCCAGTTGGTGGCTAAATAGATTGGCTGCTGAAAGGCATATCGGATAAGCCCAAAAGGTTTTGACTCTCGCCGTTCGAGCATCTGTGAGATGGATGGTAGGCGGTTACTATTTATAACCATTAACTTCAACAGGGAGCCTGCTCGGTGGATTTCAGACACAACAGACATGTGGCAAGAGGCGGGGGCGCGCATAGCCTTAATATTTTGTAATATGGCAAGAGAGAGACAAAAATAGTGTGTGTGAATGATATTCAGAAATCCGTTTGTCTGACGACCGTATCCCGAGAGAGGTTCCCTAATTGCGAAAAAATCCCGGAGGAACTCCGGGATTTTTTCGATGGTCATGTAGGGCGTTAGCGCTTGCGTCGGCGGAAGAGGAGGGCGGAGCCTGCCACGCCCATGCCGACCAGCATCGCCAGCGTGCCCGGCTCGGGAACGACCGTCTCGCCGCTGATATTGCCGCTGATCTGCGAGAACGTCTTGGTCTCCATGAAGCCGTTGGCATCAATCACCACGCCGCCGCCCGGGCTGTAGCCGTTGGCGTTGGAGGTGAAGGAGGCGGCGTTGGAGGTGTACGGACCGATCGCGTAGTCCGAGGTCAGCGTCAGCATAATCCCGCCGATCGGATCGTCACCGGTGGAAAGACCGATGCTGTTGGCAAAGCCGGTGGTATATGCTGCGACATCATCGCCCGGGATGGCGGCGGTCGCCACGCCCTTGATGTAGGTCACCGTTCCGGCGGCGTTCGTGATTTCGAACGTGTAGCTGCTCAGACCCTGAAAGCCCGGAAAGCCGGGGTTGGTCGCGGCGCCGGTGAAGATCAGCTTCGCAGTCAGATCCGTGAAGCCCGGCGCCAGGGAGAGGCCGGAGGTGTGGGTGAACTTACCAGTCTGGGTTCCGGACAGAACCTGGGTGGCGTTGTCGAACTTGATGGTGCCGCCCGTGCCGTCCCAGCCGAGCTGCAGCAGGGTAACGGCCTGGCTAGTGACCGCAAGGGTCGCCAGAGCGGCGCCCGCCAGCAGAGTGCTCAGGAACTTCTTCATCTACAGGTGGTCTCCTTTCTCGAGAAGAGAAGATAAAGGAGCGCTCGGTGATGGTCTCCTCCAGTACGTAGGAGGCTACTTCTCATCAACTACAGCGCATGGGTCGAGATCTCCATTGACTTCTGAATGCAAGTTCTGTGCCAAAAGGAGTATGCGGGTCAACTTTTTTTTCCTGCTTTTTTCGCCGCAGTTCCTTTCGGCTTTGAACTGAGCCTTCTCATGCGTTTTTCAACATGCTACAGTATGATGCGCTCGCGTCTACCATAGATGCAATTTGCGTGCCATATTCCGCATGACCGTCTCGGATCGGGGAGTTTTCAGTATTTTTTTGCAGGATTCATTCCCTCTGTTCTCCGCGTCCCGCAAAAATCGCGCGCACGCCCGCCAGATCCTCGGGCGTATCCACCGACAGAGGCGCCTTCTCGATGCGCACCATGCGGATCGTGTATCCGTGCTCCAGAGCGCGAAGCTGCTCCAGCGACTCGGTCTGCTCGAGAGGCGTCGGGGGCAGCGCGGCGAAGGCGAGCAGAAACTCCCGGCGGTAGGCGTACAGCCCTACATGCTGCATGACCGGGATCGCCGCCGTCTCGCCCCGCTGAAAGGGGATGCGCGCGCGAGAGAAGTAGAGCGCGTTGTTCTGCCGGTCGTGCACCACCTTGACGGTTGAAGGGGCGTCCAGTTCCGACTCCGGGCAGATGCACATCAGCGAACTCATCGGCAGGGCGGGGTCCGCCAGCAGCGGCGCGACCGCCTGCTCGATCACCTGCGGCTCGATCAGCGGCTCGTCGCCCTGAATGTTGACGATGATCTCAGCATCCAGGCTCGCGGCGGCTTCCGCCAGCCGGTCGGTGCCGGAGCGGTGCCGGGGCGAGGTCATCACGGCTCTCCCCCCGAACCCTTCGACGGCTTTGCGGATCGCTTCGTCCGGCGTGGCGACGAGCAGATCGTCCAGGCAGGCTGCCTGCCGAGCGCGCTCCCAGACCCACTGAATCATCGGCTTGCCCGCGATGTCGAGCAACGGCTTATCCGGCAGGCGCACGGCGGCAAGGCGCGCCGGAATGATCCCGGTAACTTTCATGCCAGATCTCCTTCCAGACGGCTCGATGTGGGGGGACTACGCCCCGATCTCTCTCAGAACAGCCAGCGCCGCCTCCCGCACCGGCTCCGGAGGCAGCGCGTCGAGGGCACGCCGGTTGGCGTGGCGGTCGGCGCGTCCGGGTGAGAAGGGAGCCGTTACGACCCGATGCGGGGCGCCGTAGCCCCATCGGGCGGCGGTCTGCGGTCCCTGCACCGAGACGGTGGGAGTGTTCAGCGCGGCGGCGGCGTGCACCAGCGCGGTATCGTTGGCGATCAGCAGGTCGGCTTCGGCAAGCAGCGCCAGCGCCTCGCGCAGGTTCGTGCGTCCCGCCAGGTTTACGAAGGGGGTTCGGCTGAGCGCGGCGACCTGCGCGCAGTCGCCCTCCTCCTCCTTCGCCCCGATCAGCGCGAAGCAGGCGCGAAGACCGGCGGAGCCGTTCCCTGAAAGATGCTGCGCCAGCCCGTCGGCGACGGCGGCGAACCGCGCCCCCTCCCATCGCTTCTTGTAGGGGTCTTTTGCGCCCGGTTGAAACAGAATCAGCGGACGGGGCAGAGGCGGCGGCGCGCCCGCCCCGGCGAGCATCTCCCGCGCGCGCCGCCGCTCCTCCTCCGTCACCCACAGCTCCGGCAGACGGTATGCCGCCTCCACGCCGACGGCGCGCAGAAGGTCGAGATAGCAGTCAATCTCGCGGGCGTCCCGGCGATAGGGAACGCGGGTCGTCAGCAGCGGTCCCCGGCACTCCGTGTCGAACCCGATCCGTCGGGGGATGCGGGCGAGGGCGGCGATCCAGGCGGAGTGGAGGGAGCGGTTGAGCAGAAAGGCGGCGTCGAACCGCGCCGCGCGAATCTGGGAGATCAACTGCCGGTTGGCGCGCCATCCACCAGGATTCTGCGGGTCGAATGTCCAGATTTCGCTCAGATAGGGGCAGCCCTGCAGCAGGATCGGGAGCGCAGGACCGGTCAGCAGAATGACCGCCGCCTCCGGAGCGACCTCGCGCAGCCGCCGCAGGAACGGGGTGGCGACGATGGTGTCGCCCAGATAGCGAAACTTGGTGACGACCAGAATGCGCTGTGCCTCCGCAAGCGTGCGCTGCGCATCTTCAGGCAGGGAGGGCATGGGATCTCCTCAGAGCGACGGGGCGCGCCGGGCGATCCGGTGGATCTCGACGACGGTCGTCAGCAGCGCGGGAAGCTGCGCCAGCGGGTACATGGTCGCCGGGTCGGAAAGCCCCTTCTCCGGCTCCGGATGAACCTCCATGAAGAGGGCGTCTATCCCGGCGGCGGCGGCGGCGCGCGCCAGATGCGGGATGAATTCGCGCCTGCCCCCCGACTGCCTCCCCGCCGCGCCCGGAAGCTGAACGCTGTGCGTGGCGTCAAAACAGACCGGATAGCCCAGCGCGCGCATCTGCGGCAGGGCGGTCATGTCCACGATGAGCGTGTGGTAGCCGAAAGAGACGCCCCGCTCGGTCAGGATCAGGTTGCGGTTGCCGGTCTGCACGATCTTCTGCGCGACGTTCGCCATGTCTGCGGGCGCGAGAAACTGTCCCTTCTTGACGTTGACACAGCGTCCGGTCTGCGCGGCGGCGATCAGCAGATCGGTCTGCCGGCACAGAAAGGCGGGTATCTGCAGCACATCGGCGACCTGCGCGACCGGCTGCGCCTGCCAGGATTCGTGGATGTCGGTCAGAACCGGGACGTCGAACTCACGGCGGATGTCCGCCAGAACCTGCAGCCCCCTCTCCATCCCCTGACCGCGATAGGCGTCGGCGGCGGTGCGGTTGGCTTTATCGAAGGAGGCTTTGAAGATGTAGTGTATCCCGATCTCCGCGCAGATCGTCTTCACGGCGGCGGCGACTTCGCGGCACAGGTCGAGGCTCTCAATCACGCACGGTCCGGCGATGAGCGTCAGGGGATCCGACTCTCCGCCGATGGTGAAGCCTCCGACAGCAGCAGGGGACATGACAGGCGCTCCCGGAAAGTGGCGTTGAGACGCGGCGCGCGTCCGCGCCCCTCTCCCATCATTGTACCCGTTCGGGAGGCGGCTGCGGCTGTCTGTGAGTCGGCAGGAGAGCGCGCAGGGCGGGGGATTCGGGAAATCTTTTTCCTTGTTTGACTAAAAAAGCGTTCGATTTGCGCCGAAATAATTGACGAGCAGGTATAAGTCGTGATATGATTATGTCCACTGTCCAAATTTTCACAAGGCGTGGATGAGGCAAGTACGCGCAGGCTTCGGTTTCAGAGAGTCGCCGGGTGGTGCGAGGCGATAAGGGTCTGCGCGGAAACTCCCCTCGGAGCTGAACGGTCGAACGGAGGACGCCTGCGGGCGTCGGGCTTCCTAGTAGCCTGTTACGGGCGCGCCCGTTATCGCGCAGAAAGTGGAGCGGCACTGCGGTTACACAGGGGTAACCGGCATCTTCGGATGCGCGGCTCTACAAGGGTGGTACCACGTGAGTTCAGCCTCTCGTCCCTTGGGGATGAGGGGCTTTTTTGGTCGCAGGGCGCAAGGGCGCGCTCCCGGCGGATCTATACAGAAGCGAAAGGGTATGAAACGACGATGAAAATGTCCGGCGCGAACATCATGCTGGAGTGCCTGCGGCGCGAAGGCGTGCGGCACATCTTCGGCTATCCCGGAGGGGCGGTGCTTCCGATCTACGACGCCCTCTACGGCTACACCGACATCGAGCACGTTCTTGTTCGCCATGAGCAGGGAGCCTCGCATATGGCGGACGGCTATGCGCGAGCGACCGGTCAGGTGGGCGTCTGCCTGGCGACCAGCGGACCCGGCGCGACCAACCTCGTCACCGGGATCGCCACCGCCTACATGGACTCCATTCCGATCGTCGCCATCACCGGACAGGTGCGCACCAGCGTCATCGGCAAGGACGCCTTCCAGGAGGCGGACATCACCGGGATCACCATGCCGGTCACCAAACATAACTTCCTGGTCAAGCGTCCTGAAGACCTGCCCCGCGTCATCGCCGAGGCGTTCTATATCGCCCGCTCCGGTCGTCCCGGTCCGGTGCTGGTGGACATCCCGCTGGATGTGAGCCTGACGAAGATCGAGTGGGATCCGGAGACCTATACCACACAGGTCAACATCCCCTCCTACAAGCCCACCACGCGCGGGCATGAGATGCAGATTCGCAAAGCCGCGCAGTTGATCGCCGAGGCGAAGCGTCCCGTGCTCTATGTGGGCGGAGGCGCGATCTCCTCCGGCGCCGCAAAAGAGGTGACCGAACTGGCGGAGCGCACCAACATTCTGGTAACAACCACCCTGCTCGGCAAGGGCGCGATTGACGAGACGCACCGACTCTCGATGGGGATGCTGGGAATGCATGGAACCGCTTACGCCAACCATGCCGTCAACAACTGCGACCTGCTGATTGCCGTCGGGGCGCGGTTTGATGACCGCGTGACCGGCAAGGTGGACAAGTTCGCCACCGGCGCGAAGATCATTCACATAGATATTGACCCGGCGGAGATCGGGAAGGTAAAGGTGCCGGATGTGCCGATTGTGGGCGATGTGAAGACGGTGCTGACCGAACTGCTCAAGCATGTGCAGCCACGCCCCTGGACGGAGTGGAACGATCAGATCATGGAGTGGCGGGCGCGCTTCCCGCTCATCTACCCGCGCGACGGCAAGCTCTACGCGGAGTATGTGATCGAACAGATCGGCGAGGTGACCAACTGGGAAGCGATCATGACCACCGATGTCGGTCAGCATCAGATGTGGGCGGCGCAGTACTATAAGTGCCGACGCCCGCGCCAGTGGGTTACCTCCGGCGGTCTGGGAACAATGGGCTTCGGACTACCCGCCGCCATCGGCGTCCAGAAGGCGTTCCCCGACGCCACCGTCGTCTGTCTCTCCGGAGACGGCTCCTTCCAGATGTGCGTGCAGGAGTTGATGACCGCCACCGTCTACGGTCTTCCCGTGATTACGGCGATCATCAACAACCGCTCGCTGGGCATGGTGCGCCAGTGGCAGGAGATGTTCTACGAAGAGCGGTATAGCCATGTGGACCTGCAGGCGTCGCCGGACTACGTGAAGCTCGCCGAAGCCTACGGCGGCGTGGGAATGCGCGTGCAGAAGCCGGAGGATCTGCGCGCCGCGCTGGAAGAGGCGGTGAAGATTCGCAACCGACCGGTCGTGCTGGACTGCGTGATCCCGACGGAGGAGAACGTCTACCCGATGATCCCGTCCGGTCAGAGCATAGACGAGATGAAGATCCGCGAAAACCTGGAGGAGCTGAAAGCCACCGTCCATGCCGACAGCGAGACCTGGTCGTTCTCCGATGAGGAGAAGGTGCTGGAGCAGTATGTCGAGGCGGTGCGCGCCGCGGAAGCGCGCAAAGAGAAGGAGTAGGCAGTGGCAACGGCAATCAGCAACACGATCATGGCACAGATGCAGCAGCAGCATGTTATCACGGTTCTGGTAGAGAACCATCCGGGCGTTCTGGCGCGTGTGGCGGGTCTGTTTGCGCGGCGCGGCTACAACATCGAATCGCTGACCGTCTCCGTCACCGACGATCCGCAGGTCTCCCGCATGACGATCGTGGTGGGGGAGGATCACCGCGTGCTGGAGCAGGTCATCAAGCAGCTTCATAAGCTGATCGAGGTGATCCGCGTCGCCGACTACGCCGAGTTTCCGGCGATAGAGCGGGAGCTGGCGTTGATCAAAGTCAACGCCGATCCGAGGCACCGCCGCGAGATCATGGAGATCGCGGAGGTCTTTCGCGGACGTATCGTGGATATGAGCGACAAGACCTTCGTGGTCGAGGTGACCGGCGGAACGGAGAAAATAGACAAAATCTACGAACTCCTGAGCGCGTATGGTATACGGGAGATGGTGCGAACGGGCGTCATCGCGATGGCGCGCGGCACGAAGACCGCGTAGAGCGTTCGGCGCAGCAGAGACGGGCAGATGACGGATGAGATCCGGGCGGATTCCTATCGCGATACGGAAGAGATGGGCTGCGGAGATCTGATGATCGCGCTCCGAAAGGCGATTCGACCTCTGGAACCCGGACAGGTGCTGGAGATCCGGGCGACCGATGCGGGGGCGTCCGAAGACATTCCGGCATGGTGCCGTCTGACCCGGCATGAACTGCTTGCCGGACCGTGCGGACCCGATAACGCGCACTATTTCATTCGGAAGCGGCGGACCGACGCTGCGCCGCAAACAGGATAGAAGGAGAGACTCGTGGCAAAGCTGCTCATCAGTATCACCAACGCCAAAAACGATACCGACCGCGCGACGGTCGGGTTCGTGGTCGCCAACGCCTCGGTGGCTTCCGATGTGGAGACGGTCGTCTTTCTGAGCACGGAGGGCGTCCGGCTGGCGCAGAAGGGCTACGCCGATGACATCCATGAAGAGGGCTTCAAGCCGCTCCGGGAGCTGATCGGCGACTTCGTGGAGGCGGGCGGAACGATCTGGGTCTGTTCGCCCTGCTTCAAAAAGCGCGGACTGGATGAGAGTGCGCTGATCGAGGGCGCAACCATCGTGGGAGGCGCGAAGGCGGTGGAGTTTCTGGCGACCGGCGGAACAAGCATCACCTACTGAGCAAGGCGGTCCGCAAGAGGCTGCGGGCGCGTCTGCGCGGCGAAAGAGGCGGGATAGAGGGTAATCGGCGCGTGATGCGGCGTCCCGATGCCGTAGACCTTCACCCATTCCGGCACGATCCGGATCCGCACATGCGGCAGACACCCGATGATCGGGTCGTTGGGGGCGATGCGCGCATAGCGCATCGCCTCCTCGAACAGCGAGGTCGGGGAGAGAAGCTGCGCGTTGGAGATGGGATAGAACCCCTGATGGCGCGCCAGCTCCCGGTAGACGGCGCGCGCGAAGAAGAGATGAAAGAAGTCGAGGGCGCGATCCCGCTCCGGCGTGAGGCGGTTTCCGAGCGCGCGGCGCACCTCGCGCGTCAGCCAGGCGGAGACGGCATGCGCCTGCGCCCGGTAGCGTCGGTCCGCGCTGCGATGCAGATACCAGGCGTTGAGCGAAATCCAGAGAGACAAGAGATACTCCCGCATTTTTTCTGTGTCGTTGTTCCACAATCCCATTGAAGATTACCATCTCCGCAGAGAGAGTCGCTGCGGGAGTGGAACAGGGCGCAGATCGAGAAGAGCCTGAGGACCAGAGACTTCACGTTATGATTCCTCTTTACGATAACGTTCACGCGCGCTCTTTCTCCTTCGTCAACTGGGCGCTGATCGCCGTCAATGTCGCCATCTTCCTGTTTGAGGTGGCGCTAGGCGCGGGCGCTGAAGAGCTTGTCGCGGTCTTTGGCGTCGTGCCGGCGCGTCTGCTTGACCATCCCGGACCGGATCAGATCGCCACGCTCTTCACCTCGATGTTTCTTCATGGCGGATGGTCCCATCTGCTCAGTAATATGCTTGCGCTCTACATTTTTGGCGACAACGTCGAGGACCGCATGGGGGGCGGTCGCTATCTGGCGTTCTATCTGCTATGCGGACTGGCAGCCGCCCTGACGCATGTCTTCTTTAACCCGGACTCGCCCGTTCCGACGATCGGCGCGAGCGGCGCTATCAGCGGCGTGCTGGGCGCCTACCTGATCCTCTACCCGACCGCGCGGGTCATCACGCTGATCCCGATCTTTTTCCTTCCCTGGCTGGTCGAGGTTCCGGCGCTAGTCTATCTGGGGGTCTGGTTTCTTTCGCAGCTGCTCAACGGCGCGCTGGCGATCATCATGGACGCGCAGGGGTTCGGCGGAGTGGCGTGGTGGGCGCATGCCGGCGGCTTCGTCGCCGGGATTGTGCTGGTGGGGCTGTTTATTCAACGGCGCTATCAGCGGCGCGTCTATGCGGATGAGTACTGGCCCTGGTGAGAGCGGAGCGGCACATGGACCTGATAGGACTGTTCTGGGTTTTTCTGATCATCTCGTCTTTGCAGCCGGTCATTCGCCAGAGAATGCTGGAGAGCGGGCGGCTGCGCCTGCTGGAGCGGCTCGAGCAGCAGCGACAGAGCCGGGTGATCGTGCTGATCCACCGTCAGGAGACGCTGAGCCTGCTCGGCTTCCCGCTCATGCGCTACATTGATATCAACGATTCGGAAGCCGTGCTGCGTGCGATCAAGATGACCGACAGGGATGTGCCGATTGACCTGGTGCTGCATACGCCGGGCGGGCTGGTGCTTGCGGCGGAACAGATCGCCTGCGCGCTGCGCAGGCATCCGGCGAAGGTTACGGTGTTTGTGCCTCACTACGCGATGTCGGGCGGGACGCTGATTGCGCTGGCGGCGGATGAGATCGTGATGGATGAGAACGCGGTGCTCGGTCCGGTAGACCCGCAGCTGGGGCAGCAGCCGGCGGCTTCCATCCTGAAGGTGCTGGAGCGCAAGCCGATCAGCGAGATCGAGGACGAGACGCTGATTATGGCGGACATCGCCGAGAAGGCGATCCGTCAGGTGAAGACGACGGTCATCGAACTGCTGTCGGATCGGTTGGGCGCGGAGGAAGCCGAGCGGATCGCCAGCGTCTTGGCGACCGGCGTCTGGACGCACGACTATCCGATCAGCGTGCGCGAAGCGCGCAGCTTCGGGCTGCCGATCAGCACCGAGATGCCGCAGATGGTATATCAGTTGATGGGTCTCTACCCGCAGACCGCGCAGCGGCGTCCGTCGGTGGAGTACATTCCGATTCCCCGCTCGCGCGAGACGGAGCGTCGCCAGACCCACCGATGAGGAGATGACCCGCCTCTCCCGAGAAAGCGGATGCACGTTCACAGGGGCAGGCGCGCGCAGATGCGCCGGTCCCCGGGAGCCGAACCATGCCTGAAGAGATCATCCTTGCTCCGGAGACGATACAGTCGGACGCCGTCTGCGAAGGGGGCAATCTGGACTGCGGCTCCGGTCTTCTGCTGCTGATCAAGAGAGCGATGAACCCGGTTCCGGCAGGCGGGGTGCTGGAGATACGCAGCACCGAGATCAGCGTGCGGGAGGACCTGCCCGCCTGGTGCCGCATGACCGGCAACCCCTACCTCGGCTGGAGACCCGCGCCCGATACCAACCGCTTTTTTGTGCGGCGCGGCGGGGGCGCGGAGCCGGTGGAGGACGACCTGGAGAAAGCCCGCCAGTACCGCTGGCAGTGCCGAGTGCGCTGGACGGGCGGCATGAAGGCGAAGGTCTTCGCTCGCAACCACTCCTGGGAGGTCGGGCAGCCCGCCAGTTTCGATGTGAAGGATGAGGCGCCCGGTGCGGTCGAATATCTGCTGGGGGCGCTGGGAGCCTGCCTGGCGATGGGCTTTCAGATCAACGCCTCGCGGCGGGGCGCGCCCGTGGAGGAGATCGAGGTCTCGCTCTCCGGGCAGATAGATAACATTCTGGTCTTTCTGGGACTGGAACAGACCGGGCACAGCGGCTTTCGCGAGATCACCGGGACGCTCTATGTGCGCTCTGACACCGACGAGGAGACGCTGCAGGCGATCTGGGAGCAGACGCTGGCCGCCTCTCCGCTGGCGAACTCCCTGACGCATACGGCTTCCCTGAATATCGCGATGCGGGCGGTTCCCTGAAGGAGTATAGATATGGGTTCTCTTCCGTTGTTTCCCGTGACGGTGGTCGGCAGTCTGCCGCGCTCCAAGCCGATGCAGGACGCGCTGCGTAAGCGGCAGTCGGGGCGGATGACGGAGGCGGAGTTTCAGGCGGTCGCCGATGTGGCGGTGCGCGAGTGCCTGAACATGCAGATCGCCGCCGGGGTGGACATCGTCAGCGACGGCGAACAGCGGCGCGATAACTTCTACTCATTCGTCGCGGAGAAGGTGGAGGGCGTCCGCCTGATGAGCCTGGCGGACATGCTCGAGTATGTGGAGGACAAAGCCGCCTTTGAGAGGCTGCTCAATGCGCTGGACGTGCCCGCCTTCGCCATCAAAAACCCGGTGGTCGTCGGGAAGCTGCGGCGAGCCAGACCGCTGGCGCTGGATGACTTCCGGTTTCTGAAGAACCTGACCGACCGGGCGATCAAGGTTGCGCTGCCGGGTCCCTATCTGCTGACCCGCTCCATGTGGGTCAAGAGCCTGTCGGCAGACCTCTATCCGACCAAAGAGGCGCTGGGCGAAGATGTAACCCGCATCCTGCGCGAGGAGTTGATCGCCCTGCGGGACGCGGGCTGCGACATCGTGCAGTTTGACGAGCCGGTGCTGACTGAGGTCGCCTTTGCCGGACCGCACGCGACCCACACCTTTATGTGCGCCGCGCTCTCCGAAAAGAGCAGCCCAGAGGCGGAACTGAGCTTTGCGGTGGACCTGCTGAACCGGGTGGTCGAGGGCGTCGAGGGCGTCAAGACCGCGCTGCATGTCTGTCGGGGCAACTGGAGCCGCAACGAGAGCGTGCTGCTGCAGGGAGCCTACGACCCGCTGATCCCCTACTTCTGTCGGATGAAGGTGCGGCAGTTTGTGCTGGAGTATGCGACGGAGCGGGCGGGGAGCGTGGAGGCGCTGGCGGCGCTGCCGGAGGATCGGGAGATCGGACTGGGCGTCTGCAACCCGCGCACGTCAGAGATCGAAACGGCGGAGTTTATCGCCGCAAAGGCGCGGTCGCTGCTGAAGTTTCGTCCGGCGGAGACCCTCTACCTGAACCCCGACTGCGGCTTCGGCACGTTTGCCGACCGACCGGTCAATACGCTGGAGACGGCGGCGATGAAGCTGCGCGCCCTGCATGACGCCGCGCAGGTCCTGCGGGCGGAGCATGGGCGCGGGGCGTGAGACGGCGATGAACGAGATGCGTGAGATCGTGACCGTCGGACAGGTGAACAGCCTGTTTCTGGCGCTGATCGTGATCGGTCCGGCAGCGGGCGCGCTGATCGGCGGAGCGATGGGCAGACGGCGGGGAGGGCTGACACGCGGCGCGCTTACGGGCGCTCTGATCGGTCTGCTCCTTGCGCTGCTGAATTTGGGTCTTTGGAGGGTCTACAACGCGATTACGGATCGTCTGGGGCTGGACAGCGTGCGCAATCTGGTGGTCAATCTGGCTCTGTTTATCGCGCTGGGAGCGGGAGCGGGACTGATCGCGGGGTATCTGTCGCGCCGCCGCGCCGCCGCGCCGGAAGAGACGCCGCCCGATGCCGGATAGACAGCCCCTGCGCGTCCTGCTGCTCGATCTGGACGGGACGGTCGCCGATTCGCATCATCTGATCTATCGCTCTTTGGACCACGCCTTTCAGATGCACCTGGGATGCGCCTATCCTGTGTCGTTATGGGAGCGTTCGGTGGGAGAGCCGCTTCACAGGCTGTTTGCGGCAGGGTGCGCCGCACAGTCGCTTCCGCCGCCGACCGAGCCGCAGATGGAGCGACTGATCGAGAGCTACCGGTCGCATCTGATGGCGATAGATCGGAGCGTGCAGCCCTTCCCAGGCATCCCGGAGTCTCTGGAGACCCTGCGCCGTCGGGGTGTCCGGCTGGGGATCGTTACGACCAAGCACTCCGCCGCCGCCCACCGCTCACTGCGCTATATGGGGCTTGCCGCTCTGTTTGAGACGGTGGTTGCCAGCGATCAGTGTGCGCGGCTCAAGCCACATCCGGAGCCGTTCCTGCGGGCATTGAGGGCGATGGAGGCGCAGGCGGAGGAGGCGGCGGGAGTGGGAGACAGCCCGCACGATATTGAGGCGGCGCGCGCGGCGGGGATGCGGTCTGTCGCGGCGATGTGGGGCGTGAAGCATCGCGACCCGCTGCTGCAGAGGCAGCCCGATGCGCTGCTGGAGCTTCCCGCCCATCTCCTCCATCTATTCGAGGACGCCGCAGCAGGAGAGCCGCGTTGACGGCGCCCGAAGACCCTCTCGGTCTCCGTGACGCGGACTGCTGCTGGGTGCCGTTTGAACTGGCGGCGCTGGCGGGCTGTCGGGAGAGAGAGGGCGCGCCGGCGCGCCTTCCGTAGGTTCAGGAATACACCATCAAGGAGAGATAGGAAGCGATGCCTGCAAAGGTCTACTACGACAACGACGCCGATCTGGAGCTGCTGCGCGGCAAGAAGATTGCCGTGATCGGCTACGGCAGTCAGGGACACGCCCATGCGCTGAATCTGCGCGACAGCGGTCTGGATGTGCGCGTCGGACTGCGCCCGGGGAAGTCCTGGGATAAGGCGCTGGATGACGGCGTGAAGGTGATGACCGTCGCGGAGGCGGCGGCGGAAGCCGATATCGTGATGATCCTGGTCAACGACGAGTTTCAGGCGGCGCTGTATGAGGAGCAGATCAAAGAGAACCTGCAGCCGGGCAACGCCATCGCGTTCGGACACGGCTTCAATATCCACTTCGGTCAGATCGTGCCGCCGAAAGAGGTGGATGTCTTCATGTGCGCGCCGAAGGGTCCCGGGCATCTGGTGCGCCGCATCTATCTGGAGGGCAAGGGCGTGCCCTGCCTGATCGCCGTCCATCAGGACGCGACCCATCAGGCGAAGCAGATCGCCCTGGCGTATGCGAAGGGGATCGGCGGAACGCGCGCAGGCGTGCTGGAGACGACTTTCAAAGAGGAGACCGAGACCGATCTGTTTGGCGAGCAGGCGGTGCTCTGCGGCGGAACGACCGCGCTGGTGAAAGCCGGTTTCGATACGCTGGTGGCGGCGGGCTATCAGCCGGAGATCGCCTACTTCGAGTGCCTGCACGAACTGAAGCTGATCGTGGATCTGATGTATGAGGCGGGGATCGCTGGAATGCGCTACTCCATCTCCGACACGGCGCAGTACGGCGACATGACGCGCGGTCCGCGGCTGATTGACGAGTCGGTTCGCGAGCGTATGCGGGGGCTTCTGCGCGACATTCAGGCGGGAGAGTTCGCCAGAGAGTGGATACTAGAGAACCGCGCTAATCGTCCGGTCTTCCGCGCGCTGGCAGCGCAGGACGAGAACCATCCGATCGAGCAGGTCGGCAGACAGCTTCGCAGTATGATGAGCTGGGTGCGCTCCAGCGTGGCGCAGGAGACCGAGCAGACGGCGGAGGGCGCGGTCAATCAGCGCGTGCAGAATCTGGAACTGCGGGAAGAGTAACGGGGGCGGCAGGTCGTCGGAGACAGAGGATCATGAACAATAGGACCGCCTCCAGCCAGAGGCGACTGGAGCCCAGACAGTGGCGTCTGGAGACGATGGCGCTGCACGGTTTTCCCTCCGAGGAGAGGCATGTCGGTCCGCACTCCGTTCCGATTGTGCAGTCCGCCGCCTTTCAGTTCGCTTCGGCGGAGGAAGCCGCGGCGCGGTTTGCGCTGGACGACTTCGGACCGATCTATACACGGGTCGGCAACCCGACGGTCGAGGCGTTCGAGGAGCGGATGGCGGCGATGGAGGGCGGCATCGGGGCGATGGCGACCGCCAGCGGGCAGGCGGCGGCGTTCTATGCGATTGCGACCATCACGCATCAGGGGCAGAATATCGTCTCCTCGACCTCGCTCTATGGGGGGATCTACTCGCTGCTGCGCAACATTCTGCCCGGTTTCGGCATCGAGACCCGCTTTGTGCCGGTCGCCGATCTGGACGCCTGGGAGCGCGCCATAGATGGGCGGACGACCTGCCTCTACGCGGAGATGGTCGGTAATCCGCTGCTGGATACGCCCGATCTGGAGCGGCTGGCGGGGCTGGCGCGCCGGCATCGGATCCCGCTCATCATAGACAACACCGTGCCGACCGCCTGCCTCTGCCGACCGTTTGCGTATGGCGCGGATGTGGCGGTCTACAGCGCGACCAAGTATATCGGCGGACACGGCACCACAATCGGGGGCGCGGTCGTGGACAGCGGGCGGTATGACTGGACGAACGGACGCTTTCCGCAGTTTTCGGAGCCGGACCCGATCTATCACGGCATCCGGCTCGGCGAGAAGTTCGGGCGGATGGCGTATCTGGTGCGTATGCGCGGTCACTATCTGCGCGATATCGGCGCCTGCATCGGTCCGCACGACGCCTGGAACCTGATACAGGGGATCGAAACGCTGCCGGTGCGGATGGAGCGGCACTGCGACAACGCCGAAGGGCTGGCGCAGTGGCTGTCCGACCATCCGAAGGTGGAGCGCGTTCTCTATCCGGGGCGGGAGGGGCATCCGACGGCGGAGTACGCGCGACGCTATCTGAAGCGGGGCAGCGGTATGCTCGGACTCTACGTGAAAGGCGGGTTCGCGGCGGCGCGGCGCATGGTGGAGACGACCCGGCTCTTCGCCCATGCGCCGAACCTGGGAGACTGCAAGTCGCTGATCATCCATCCGGCTTCGACGACCCATTCGCAGGTGGCGCCGGAGGTGCGCCGCGCCATCGGCATCGAGGACAACTTCCTGCGCCTGTCGGTGGGGCTGGAGCATATCGAAGACCTGAAGGACGACCTGGATCGCGCGCTGGACGGCGCGCAGTAGGAAGAAGGAGGAGCAGGCATGAACCGTATGTTCCGGGCGGTAAGAGCGCTTCCGCTCATGCTGATGGTGGCTGCGCTGGCGGTCGGCGGATCCGCCTGGACGCAACGGCAGTCGAAACCGAAGCCGCCGGAGAGACCGCGCTACGAATATCGCAAGGATCACGACCCCGACGGCATCGGCAAGTTCTATATGGGGCGCGAGATCGCGCAGGTGATGGGGCATCAGGCGGCGGACTGGCTGGATCGTCCCGAGCGGGAGGCGGAGGAGGCTCCCTCCATGCTGCTGCGCGCCCTCAAGATCAAGCCGGGAATGTCGCTGGTGGATCTGGGAGCGGGAAGCGGCTACCTCACCTTCCCGATGGCGCGCCTGACCGGACCGACCGGAAAGGTCTACGCGGTGGACATTCAGCCGGAGATGCTGCAGATCATCCGCAGAAAGATGAAGGAGCAGGGCGTCTCCAATATCATCCCGGTGCTGGGAACCGTGACCGACCCCAAGCTGCCCCCTAGCTCCGCCGATCTGATTTTGCTGGTGGATGTCTATCATGAGTTCGATCATCCCTGGGAGATGACCCGCGCGATGGTGCGCGCCCTGAAGCCGGGCGGACGGCTGGTGCTGGTGGAGTACCGCAAGGAGGACCCGGACGTTCCCATCAAAGAGCTTCATAAGATGTCGGAGAAGCAGGTGAAGCGCGAGATGTCGGTACATCCGATCCGATGGGTGGAGACGATCGGCATCCTGCCCCGGCAGCATATCATCGTTTTTCAGAAGTAGAGGCATTTTACAGACAGACTGCGGGAAGCAGTTGACAGGCGGTGAATCAACCATGGCTACACGAATCTATATTTTCGATACGACCCTGCGCGACGGCGAACAGTCGCCGGGCGCGTCGCTGAATGTGCTGGAGAAGGTGGAGATCGCGCGGCAGCTGGAGCGGCTGGGCGTGGATGTGATCGAAGCCGGGTTCCCGATCTCCTCGCCGGGCGACTTTCAGGCGGTGCAGGAGGTCTGCAAGGCGGTCCGGGATGCGACCGTCTGCGGGCTGACCCGCGCGGTGATCAAGGATGTGGATGTCGCGGCGGAGGCGTTGAAGGGAGCCGTGCGCCCGCGCATCCATACCGGGCTGGGGGTCTCCGACAACCACCTGCAGTACAAGCTGAAGATGACCCGCGAACAGGCGCTGGAGCGGGGCGTCGCGGCGGTCCGGCATGCCCGCCGGTATGTGGAGGATGTGGAGTACTTCCTGGAGGACTCCGGGCGCGCCGATCCCGACTATCTGTGCCGGGTGGTGGAGGAGGTGATCAAGGCGGGCGCGACGGTCATCAACATTCCCGACACCACCGGCTTTATGACGCCGGAGGAGTACGGACGCCTGATCGCGACGGTGGTCAACCGCGTTCCCAATATAGATAGAGCCATCGTCAGCGTGCACTGCCATAACGATCTGGGCATGGCGGTCGCCAACTCGCTGGCAGGCGTGATGAACGGAGCGCGGCAGGTCGAGTGCACGATCAACGGGATCGGAGAGCGCGCCGGAAATACCAGTCTGGAAGAGGTGGTGATGGCGATGAAGGTGCGCAACGACTTCTTCCAGACCGAGACGCGGATCGTCACGCAGGAGATCTACAAGACCAGCCGTCTGGTCTCGAACTTGACCGGCATTCTGGTGCAGCCGAATAAAGCCGTGGTCGGAGCCAACGCCTTCGCCCACTCCTCCGGCATTCATCAGGATGGAGTACTCAAAGAGCGGACCACGTATGAGATTATAGATCCGCGCGAGGTCGGCATACCGGAGTCGAAAATCCTGCTGACGGCGCGTTCCGGGCGGCATGCGCTTCAGCATCGCCTGAGCGAACTGGGCTTCCATCTGAATGAGAACCAGCTGGACAAGGTCTATGAGCGGTTCCTGAAGGTCGCCGACCAGAAGAAGATGGTCTACGACGAGGATCTGGAGGCGATTGTCGCCGACGAGACCTCTGCCGTCCATATCACCTATGAACTGCTGCAGGTGCAGGTCTCCTGCGGCGATCACAGCATTCCGACCGCCACCGTCCAGCTGCGCGGACCGGCGGGAGAAATCGTCACCGACTCGGATCACGGTACCGGTCCGGTAGACGCCATCTATCGGGCGATCAACCGGATCGTGCAGCAGCCCAACGATCTGATCGAGTTCTCGATCCAGGCGGTGACGGAAGGGATAGACGCTCTGGCGGAGGTTACCATCCGGATCCGACAGGGCAACGACATCTATACCGGGCGCGCCTCGCACTCCGATATCTGCGTCGCCAGCGCCAAAGCCTACATGCACGCGCTCAATCGCCTTCTCGACCGAGTCACCCCCGCCTCGCAGCAGAAGACCCTGGAGCATGTCTGATCTGCGTCGCAGAGGAGAGAGCCTCCTCTCTCCTCTGCGCGCTCTGCAAGCGGAAGTCAGGTCGAATGCACTGTTTTTGTTGTGAGAAGGACCCTCATCTGCGTGAGGGCGCGCCCTCCGTTCTGCTGGAGAATGAGAGGGACATACTCCATCACCATCGTCTTGTCTGCAGCGTCTGCGCGATCGAGTACCGAACGCGCGGTTACCGGCTGCGCTCCGTCGGCGGGAAAGCCTACCTGATCGCTCCTGAACGGGGAGAGGCGCTTCTCTCGATCCTGAGCCAGCAGGCGGGGATCCGGCAGGCGCGTATCTTCATGGCGGTCTTCGCCTTTCACGTCTTTGCGTTTCTGCTGGCGCTGATCATCGCCACGTTCGTTCTCCTGCGTCCCGGTCCGCCCGCGCCCAAAAATCGCTGGCGCGCTACCGGCAGCCTCCTCGCTCCCGTCTCCGAGATCGCCGCTTCCCGTCAGCGGGAGGTCTGAATCCGCCCGCGCGGGGCTGTTCCCTCCCTCTGTGTCTCTCCTTGAAATCACATGGGTAGGAGGGCATAGACCAGAGGCGTTGAGACCATAACAACCCTGTCGGTCACGGAAGATGCACAGAAGAACCCAGTTTTTCGCTGCTACTTTACCGCTAGACCCGTGACCGCTTTGAGACGATCGCCTATCTGTCCAACGATAGTGATTCAGCCACTATTCAGTCACAGGAGGAAAAAGAGATGCGTGTCAAACAGATAACCCTGCTGTTCGGCGCAGCCCTTCTTCTGATGGCGGTTAGTGCGCCAGCGCAGGAGACGCAGGCGGGCAGTGTGCGTTTTCGGATCCCGAAAGGGTGGAAGCGTGTAGATCAGGCGCAGACGATAGTTCTATTACCGCCAGAAGCGACGGGCGAAAAGAATCTGGGGATAGCTATTCTCCCCGGAAGGGAGATCGAAGGCGATCTGCGGGGGGGGCGTTTGAAGCCCTGATTACGGGAGGCGTCGGTAAGGGCGAGAAGCTGGTACAGTCCAGCGAAACCCGGCAGGAGCGTTCTAACAAAGGCTTTGACTACCTGCTGAAAATCGTGACGGTGGAGGATACGGAGAGCGGAAGATGCACCGTACGTCTCTATGCCGCAGCGAAGGTCGGCAGCCGCATGGAGACGGTCATCGTCGCGTTCAATGATCGAGAACTGTATGAAAGATATCAGGCAGATGTGGAGGCGTTTTTCAACAGCTGGTCGTTTGTTCGGAGCGAAAAGAGTGAGCCGGAGGCTGCCCCTCGATCAAGAACAGAGCCGGCGCCCGTCCGCCGCCCCCGAAAGTCGGGACGAGACGTAGCCCCCTTTCAAATAGGCGAGTTGTACGTCGCCAATATTCTGGTGAACCGCCCGAAGACCTATGGCTTGGGCTATGAATACGTATCCTGGAACGAGTTCTGGTTGATACTGCCGGGGGGAAGGGTCTATTTCGGAATGCCTCCGGGGGATCCGGGCGATCTGGAATGGGATGCCGTTCGTCGCGAGCATCCCGAAAAGATCGCAGCCTGTTCGGTGACGGGGGCAGTACAGGTTCACCTGGCGGAAAAGACCGATAACGCTGCCCCGTGGACTCAGCCGGATAGATCTGGGGCGCACCTTTGCCAATCAGGTCGGGACTACCGTCTTCGAGCGAGTGGTCCCCGCATCGAACCGGAGACTATCCGGCATCTATGCACGGCGCAGCTTCGCAGACACCTCGAGCGCGTTGCAGAGCGGCGGAGTGAGCGGCGAGACGAAGTTCGGCTTTAATGAGAAGGGACAGTTCGTCGTCACCAACTTCGTCGCCTACAGCGCAGCCTCAAAACTGGACCCGGTTCCTGGAGCCTCATCCGCTTTTCCAACCGGTCCTATCAGCGTGTTGACCTGGGAGAGCAATGCCCGGTACGGAATCGATCGCATTGTTGGGAACACGCTGGAGTTAACCTACTCTGATGGAACGCGGGAGCGTCTCTTCTTCTTTCGCTATCCGGATAGGAGGAGACGGTGATCTGCATTGATGGGGCAAACTATCTGCGTCGGAAGCCGTAGCGGTCCCCGCCGTATGGAGAGGGGGCGCCCCTCAACGCACGCAGCAGAGCAGACGCCCCGGCACAGCAGGAGCCGGGGCGTCTTTTCTGTTCGGGTCAGGCGGGCGTCTGAGCGGAACCCTCCTCCTCCGCTACCGCCCCCGCGCTGTCGCGCAGAAGCCCGTAGAGCACGCCGTCCAGCAGTGCGTGCCACGAGGCTTCGATCATGTTGGTGGAGACGCCGATCGTGCTCCAGGTGCGGTCGCCGTCGGAGGAGTCGATGATCGTGCGGACTTTGGCGGCGGTTCCCTCGCGGACATTGACGACGCGCACCTTGAAGTCGGTCAGCTTGATGTCGGCGAGTTCGGGGTAGAAGTCCCGCAGCGCTTTGCGCAGAGCAAGGTCGAGCGCATGTACCGGACCGTCTCCCTCCGCCACCACCAGCTGCTCCGAGCCGTTGACCTTCAGCTTGACGGTCGCCTCGGTGATCGGTTCGCGCTCGCCGCGCTTCTCCACGATGACCCGGAAGCTCTCGACATCGAACAGCTTGCGGTAGGTTCCGACGGTCTGCATCAGCAGCAGTTCGAACGAGGCTTCAGCGCCCTCGAAGGAGTAGCCGTCGCTCTCCAGCTTCGCCACCTTTTTCAAAAGCTCCCGGGTCTCCGGCGAGTTTTTCGCCAGATCGAGGGCGTGACTGGCGGCTTTGTTGACGATGGTGCTGCCGCCGGACAGTTCCGAGACCAGCATCCGGCGCGAATTGCCCACGCACTCCGGGTCAATATGCTCGTAGGTGGCGCGGTGCTTGAGCACGGCGTCTACGTGTACCCCTCCTTTATGCGCGAAGGCGCTGCGTCCCACAAAGGGCTGGCGGGTATGCGGGGTGAGATTGGCGATCTCGTCCACATACTGGGAGAGGGCGGTCAGGTGCTTCAGGGAGTCCGGAAGCAGGCACTGGTAGTCCATCTTCAGCGACAGATTGGGAATGATGGAGCAGAGATTGGCGTTGCCGCACCGCTCCCCGTATCCGTTGACCGTTCCCTGCACGTGCACCGCGCCGCTGCGCACGGCAAACAGGGCGTTGGCGACCCCGCAGCCGGCGTCGTTGTGCGTATGGATGCCGATGGGAGCCTCTACCTGGCTGCCTACTGCGCGAACGATCTCCTCGATCTCGTACGGGAGCGTGCCGCCGTTAGTGTCGCACAGCACCAGCACCGCCGCTCCCGCCGACTGCGCCGCGCGCAGGCATTGGAGGGCGTAGTCCGGATTGTGTTTGTAGCCGTCGAAGAAGTGTTCGGCGTCGTAGATCACTTCCGGCACGCGCGCCGCCAGATAGGAGACGGTGTCGTGGATCATCGCCAGGTTCTCCTCGTAGGAGACCTTGAGCGCATGGGTTACGTGGAAGTCCCACGACTTGCCGAAGATCGTAACGACCGGCGTCTCTGCCTGCACGAGCATCTGCACCAGCTCATCCTCGGCGGCGGCGCGGTGCGGGCGGCGCGTGCTGCCGAAGGCAGCCATCCGCGCATGGTCGAAGCGAACCTTTTTAACCCGCTCAAAGAACTCGATATCCTTGGGATTCGAGCCGGGCCACCCGCCCTCGATGTAGTCCATGCCGAACTCATCGAGTTTGCGGGCGATCCGCACTTTATCTTCGAGCGAGAAGCTCACTCCTTCGCCCTGCGAGCCGTCGCGCAGGGTCGTATCGTAGATGGCAATCCGTTGCTGCATACGCTCTCTCTTTCGGTATCGGGGGCTTCGGCTCCGCGTTGAGCCGGTCGGGGACTACAGAGCGGCGTCTCCGCGTTCGCCGGTGCGAATGCGAATCGCCTCTTCGACTTCGGAGAGGAACACCTTCCCGTCTCCGATCTCGCCGGTGCGCGCCGCCTCCAGAACGACCTCCACCGCCTCTTCCGCGCGGTCATCCGGCACGACGAACTCTAGCTTCACCTTCGGAAGCAGGTTGACGATATAGGTGTTGCCGCGATACTTCTCCGTGCGTCCGCGCTGCCGACCGTAGCCGCGCACATCCGTCACGGTCATACCGGTGATGCCTATGGAAGAGAGCGCCTCTTTCACGTCGTCAAATTTGGTGGGGCGCATCACTACTTCGATTCGTTTCATCGCTTCCCTGAACTCTGTCGGGCGAGAATCACGCCGCAGGCGGCGGCTCCATCGCTTCCGGCGCCGGCGCGGTCTCTATCTGCTGAGTCGCCGGGGGTGTCTGAGCCTCCTCCGGCGGCGTGCGGTAGCGCAGCACCTTCGCGGGGACGCCCGCCACCACGGCGTTGTCCGGCACATCCTTGACGACGACCGCCTGCGCGCCGATAATCACGTTGTTGCCGACGCGCACATATCCGAGCACCTTTGCGCCGACGCCGATCTCCACGTTGTCGCCGATGTAGGGCGTGCCGGTGTCGGTCGCGCCGATGATGACTCCCGGCTTGATCCACAGATCTTTGCCGATGTTGGCTTTGCTGTTAATGATGATACCGCACAGATGGTCAATTCGCAGTCCGGCGTCAATGGCGGTGGTGCGCGGAATATCTATCTGCAGGCGCGTTCTCACCCAGTTGTAGAGCAGGAAGTAGTAGAGATCGCATATCTGCCGGATGATCGGTATGCGGCAGCGATACTTCACCCACTGTCCGTAGCGATAGACGACCACTGCGAGCAGGGCGGGATGTTCATAGGCGGCGCGCGCCAGTTGTTTCAGGAACTTCCGCGACCAGGGGCGCACCTCCTTGCCCGTGTACCGCTGCATATCCGCCGTAAATGTCGCCCAGAGGTTTTTGCCGCGATCTTCCCAGCGCATGGATAGTCCGTCCAGACGTTCGCCTACTGCTTGACGCCGGCGTCGCGAGTGGCGGCCGTTACGACGTTCGCCTGCGTAACCTCCATCCGCGCCGTCTCCGTCTCCATGTAGAGGCGTTTTTCCCGATCTATGGCGAAACGGCTGCTTTCGCGCACTCCAACGCGCAGGTGGTCGGCGTAGTCGTCCCGGAACCACTTGCGGCGCGTTAGCAGCAGCTTCCACTGCCGGGCGCGGGCGGTCGCCCACTGACGCAGCAGGCAGTAGAGCGCGTAGGCGTCGCCGCAGCGGACATGCTTCCAGTAGAAGGCTCCGTCGCCGATACCGTAGTTTTTCATGGTGATGGGCCACTGTTCGCGGGTGCGCGTTCCGTAGTGATCCACTTTCACCAGCGGCTCCAGCAGGATGACGTATCCGGCGCGAAAGACCCGGTAGGCGAAGTCAAAGTCCTGCGAGGAGCGCAGGGGACCGCCGCCCCCCAGCGCCTCGTCGAAGCCACCCACCTTTTCGATGATCGAGCGGCGGATCGCCATGTTCGCGCCCATGCCGAAGACTTTGAAGCCCAGCCCCTCGCCCAGACGCTCCCGCCGGGGGATGGGCAGCGCGGGAACGATGATCCCCTGCTTGACCGATTCTTTCAGGCTTTCGGGAACCAGCACCTGCCCGTAGAGCAGACCGGCTTTCGGGTCGGCGTCCATCGCCTCCCGGATCTGGGTCAGCCAGTCCGCAGGCACGATCACATCGTCGTCGGTGAACGCCATGATCTCGCCTTCGGTCGCCTTCATGCCCAGATTGTAGGCGCGAGACAGCCCGGCTTTATCCAGGTGATGATAGACGATGGCGCAGCGATCGCGGTACTGGCGCGCGAGGGTCTCGATGATCTTCTGCGTCGCGTCCGTCGTGCTCTGATCCATGATATGGATATCGAAAGAGGGATAGTCGCACTGCGCGATGCTCTCAATCGCCTGCCCGATGGTGTCGGGACGGTCGCGGGTACAGACTATTACGGAGATATCTACCATGAGCACTTCCTCTCCACCGGGCACAGATCAGCTGCCTGACGGCGTCCGACGCTCTGCCGCGCAGCTTCTCAAGCCCATTTCCCCCAGTTTGCGTTGGCGGTTTCGGCAAATCGAACGGTCAGTTCGGGCACATCCAGCAGCGTCCAGTTCACCCATTCGACCCCCTGCATGAACGAGTGATCCTGATTGGAGACCTCGTACCGCCACGCTCCGAAACGTCCGCGGGAGGCGATGCCGATCTTTTTCAACGCCGGTTCGATCTTCCGGAGCAGTTCGTTGCGCTCCAGAGACGGGGTCGGGTAGCCGTGCTCCGCCACATAGTACCAGGTGTGATAGACCTGGTCCCGGCTGTGGATCAGACCGGTGTTCAGCAGTCCCTGAATGGTCTCCTCCACCACGGTCTCCCGGTTAACCGGCTTGACGCCCGATTCGCTGGTCTCGGTCATCAGCGACCAGAACTTTCCGGTCTCCGGCTCCGGCACGTTGTTGGGGGAGTAGTGCGAGAAGACGGTAACCCGATAGAAGGGGCAGTTGCTCTCCGGGAAGTACATCCAGCACTTCTTCTGCAGTTTCGCGGGCATCTCGCCCGTCAATCCCACTCCGATGATGTGCGAATGGGAGTAGAGCAGCTTAGACGCCGGCTCCATCACCTCGTCCACGCAGGGGTGCAGCATCCTGCCCAGCACGTCGAGCGGAACGGTGCTCAGCAGGCGGTCATAGGCGATCTGCTCGCCCTCCTCGGTGCGTATTCGCTTTGCGGCATGGTCTATCGCCTGAACGCGGGTGTTGTAGCGGAAGTGCTGTGCGCCGATCTGCGACGCCAGCGCGCGCCAGACCGCTCCCGTGCCGCCGTAGCGGGGGAACTGGAAGGTGTTATTGGGTCCCCAGCTCACATCGTCTTTCTCCAGGATGATGTTCTCCGACACCCGCCCGATATCCACGACCGCCACGCGCTCTCCGACCCATCCCGCCCACATGCGCTCGGGCGGATACGCCCAGACCTTGAAGTTGTACGGCTCCATGAAGATTTCGCGCAGCCCCCTGCCGAAAGTCTGATCAATCCAGGAGCCAAAGTCCTGATTCGGGGAGGGAGTTCGCGGGGGGCGTTCCGCCAGTCCGCGCAGCGCCTTCGCGATCATCTCGCGGGGCAGATAGCGCAGATTGTTTTGAAAAGGGTAGGGGACGAATCGGTCGGCGATCCAGACCCACGACTCGCGCTCGTGATGGAGCCAGCCGTCCTCGCCCAGAGCCTCCTTCATCGCCCGGTCGAAGTAATCGTAGTGAGAGAACTGGACATGGCCGCCGACGTCCCAGGTGAAGCCCTTCTCATCCTGGTAGCTGCTGGCGAGTCCGCCCGCCTGTTCACTGGCTTCGAGGACCTGAAAGTTGGTATATCCCAGTTTTTTAAGACGATACGCCGCCCCGATTCCGGTCGGGCCCGCGCCGATAATCACGATCTTGCCGACATCGTTCAATGCTGCGGTCTCCTGATGCAGGTGTCTGGTAGGTCTCTCTTCTCCGCGCTGCCTCTGCGACGGGTTCCGGGCAGTCCGTTCGCCGTTCAGCGCAGCCGTTCGATCACGCGCTCGCCCATCTCCCGGGTTCCGATCGGCGTGTCGCCCGGACCGGCGATGTCCGCCGTCCGGTATCCGGCTTCGATGGCATGCTCGACGGCGCGCTCGACGTCGAGCGCCGCCTCCTCCATGTCCAGCGAGTAGCGCAGCAGCATGGCTGCCGAGAGAATCGCCGCCAGCGGATTGGCGATGTCCTTGCCGGCGATGTCCGGCGCGGAGCCGTGCACCGGCTCATACAGTCCCCGACTGCCGTTGCCCAGGCTGGCGGAGGGCAGCATTCCCAGACTGCCCGTCAGCATGGCGGCTTCGTCGCTGAGAATGTCCCCGAACATATTTTCGGTAACAATCACATCAAACTGGCGAGGATTCCGAATCAATTGCATGGCGCAGTTGTCTACCAGCATGTGCGTCAGTTCGACCTGCGGGTAGTCGGCGGCGACATGGGTCACGATGTCCCGCCACAGGCGCGAGGTCTCCATCACGTTGGCTTTGTCCACCGAGCAGATGCGCCTCTGCCGGCGCAGCGCCGCCTCGAACCCGACCCGCGCGATCCGCTCGATCTCTTCGCTGAAGTAGATGCAGGTGTCAATGGCGCGATGCCCGTCTTCGGTGCGCTCTTTGGGCGTGCCGAAGTAGATGCCCCCGGTCAGTTCGCGCACGACCAGGATGTCCAGCCCTTCGCCCAGAAGCGCGTTCTTCAGCGGCGAGGCGTCGGCAAGCGCGGGATAGAGCCGCGCCGGGCGCAGATTGGCGTAGAGTGAAAGCTCTTTCCGCAGAGGCAGCAGCGCGCCCAGCTCCGGGCGCATGGTCGGCGGCTCGATTCTGTCCCATTTGGGACCGCCCACCGCGCCGAACAGGATCGCGTCGGCGTGGCGGCAGAGCGCCAGCGTCTCCGGCGGCAGCGGGTGCCCCGTCTCGTCGTAAGCGATCCCTCCGACCAACCCCTCTTCAAACAAAACAGTGACGCCGTGCCGGCGCGCCACCGCATTCAACACCTGAACCGCCTGTTCGACCACCTCCGGACCGATGCCGTCACCGGGCAGCACTGCAATCGTCTTCACCATTTCACTCATCCCTCACCTCCCACAGAGTGCGAAGCCACAGGGCGTTATGGAGTGAAACGGCGTGTGAAAAACGCATGGCTTCATTCTGCGTTATCGGCGCTCCCTTCCTGTGATAAGCTCTGTTCCATCACGAACGAGACCTGATGGAATCCGGCGCGCCGCCAGAATCGAACGGCGGCTTCATTGGCGGCGACCACCTGCACCGAAACGCGCGTGATTCCTTGACGCCGCAGCGCCGCCAGTAGTTCCATCACCAGCCGCGTGCCGAACCCTCGCCCCCGATAGGGAGGCGCGACCGCCAGCAGTTCGATGACGGCGCGCTGCTGTGAGCGGCGCGAGACGTCCGGCTCAAAACGCGCCCCGACATAGCCCAGCGTGGTGTGTTCCGCGCGCGCCACCAGCGCGATTGCCTGCTCCCCCGGCAGATAGGCGCGCAGATGCTCCTCCATCTCCGTGTCGCTCATCCCTTCCCAGAGCCGGGTGTCCGGCTGCGAGGCGAAGGAGAGCGCGTCGCGAGTCAGAGACGCCATGCTTTTCAGATCCGATTCGGTCGCCGGCTCGATAATCATCCCTTCTTTCCCTCCACATCCATCCGCAGCATGCGCAGAAACGGGCGAAATCCCATCGCCTCCCAGAACTGCCCCGAGATCGGGTTCGCCTCCGAGATAAACAGTTCGATGGCGGTCACCTCATGCCTGCGAAACCAGAGCAGCAGGCTCTCCACCAGCGCGCGCCCCACGCCGCGCCGCCGCCACCCCTGCGTTACCGATATATCGGAGATGAAACCGTACTTCCCCATCGGGTAGATCGGCTTGCGGACGTGCAGTTCGCCCAGAATATAGCCGATGACGCTGCCCGCCGACACCGCGACCAGCACATGCGCGCTGCGCGAACGGATGGCGGCGTGCAGCTGACGCTGCAGTTCGCGCGCCGCATTCGGGGCGAACCGGAAGCGCGAATCGTAGGCGTGGTGGAAGTCCATCATCTCCTCCCACAACGCCACAATTGCCGGAATATCCTGTCGCTGCGCTTCTCGCAGGATAAATCCGCCTGCCTGCGCTGGCTGGTCGGTCTGCATGTTCCTCTGGCTGGTCGGGGAGAGGAGGAGGCAGCCGCGATCCGTCTCCGGCTGCCTCCTTCGGTTTCGGGCGGGCTATTCCAGCGAGCGGACAAAGGCGACTCCGGGCGGCTCCTCGCCGTACTCCGGCAGACGGTCGGTGCGCGCGATACACCGCTCCAGGTCCCGCATATCGAAGTAGTTGCGTCCGACCACATTGCGAAGCTCGCGCGCCGTCATATCCGGATGCGCCACCACCGCGATTCGTTTTCCGCGTGAGCGCACCAGTTCCAGCGCACGCTCAAAGTCGCCGTCGCCGCTGAGCAGGATGCAGGTGTCGTACAGATTGACGGTGTTGAACATATCAATCACCAGTTCAATATCGAGATTTGCCTTCTCCACGATCTCGCCGGTGGTGTCGTCCACCATCTGCTTGATGGTCTTGGTGCGAACCGTGTAGCCGGAGTACATCAGATACTCATGGAATGCGCCGTCGCGTCCTTTGGTCTGCGTATCCGCGCCCGTATAGTAGTAGGCTTCGCTGATGATATTACCGGCTTCGCGTCCGAAATAGGAGAGAACCTTGCGAAAGTCAATATACCATCCCAGTTTCTTCTGCGCGTAGTACATATTCGCGCCATCCACAAAGATCGAAACGCGCTGCATCCGTTACCATTCCTCTCTGTCAGAACAGAAACGACGGGCGAGAGGGGGCAGGATAGCTTTCGCCCCTCACGCTTTCGCGCCGACGCCTCGTTTCCACGCCGGTCGGCGGGATTCGTAGACGCGGATCGCCTCTTCATATTGCAGTGTCAGTCCAATGTCGTCCAGACCGTTCAGCAGGCAGTGTCTGCGGAACGGGTCTATCTCAAACGCCACAGAGAAGCCCTCCGAGTCGTTGACCGTCTGCGCCTCCAGGTCCACCGTCAGCTGGCAGCCGGGGTGCCTCTGCGCCCGCTCAATAATCTGCGCGACGGCGTCTTCGGGCAGTACGACCGGGAGTATACCATTTTTGAAGCAGTTATTGTAGAAGATGTCGGCGAAGGAGGGGGCGAGAATGGCGCGAAAGCCGTAGTCCAGCAGCGCCCAAGGCGCATGTTCCCGGCTGGAGCCGCTGCCGAAGTTCTTGCCTGCGGCGAGGATCGTCGCTCCCTGGTAGCCCGGCGCGTTCAGTTCGAACTCCGGACTGAGGGAGCCGTCCTCATGGTATCGCCAGTCGAAGAAGAGAAACTCCCCGAACCCGGTGCGCTCCACGCGCTTGAGGAACTGCTTGGGGATGATCTGATCGGTGTCCACGTTCGCCCGATCCAGCGGGGCGACGATGCCGGTGTGTCTGACAAAAGGTTCCAACGACGGTTCTCCTTCACAAGATGCCGATGCCGGCAGATGCCGATGCCGGCAGATGCCGATGCAGGCGCCGCCGCGCAGGCAGCGCGCCTACTTCTTCCAGCTTCGCACGTCCACCAGATGCCCGGCGACCGCTGCCGCCGCCGCCATCTCCGGGCTGACCAGGTGGGTTCTGCCGCCCTTGCCCTGCCGCCCCTCGAAGTTGCGGTTGGAGGTGGAGGCGCAGCGTTCGCCCGGCTGCAGGATGTCGGGGTTCATGCCCAGACACATGGAGCAGCCCGCCTCGCGCCACTCGCAGCCCGCCGCGATGAAGATGCGATCCAGCCCCTCCGCCTCCGCCTGCTGCTTGACCAGCGCCGAGCCGGGAACCACCATCGCCTTCACCGTCGGCGCGATCCGTCTGCCCTCGAGGATGCGCGCCGCCGCCCGCAGGTCTTCCATCCGTCCATTGGTACAGGAGCCGATGAAGACGCGGTCCACGGCGATCTCCTGCATCGGCGTGCCGGGGCGCAGACCCATATACTCCAGCGCGCGCTCCGCCGCCTTCCGGTCGGCGGGCGACTCAAACGACTCCGGATCGGGAACGACGCCCGTGATCGGGACGACCTGTCCGGGATTGGTGCCCCAGGTTACATGCGGGATCAGGGTAGTGGCGTCCAGCTCTACCAGACGGTCATAGAGCGCGCCCGGATCGGAGGGAAGCGCGCGCCACTCCTCCAGCGCCTGCTCCCACTCCGCCCCTTTCGGCGCGTAGGGGCGGTTCTCCAGATAGCGGAAGGTGGTCTCGTCCGGCGCGATCATGCCGGCGCGCGCGCCCGCCTCGATGGACATGTTGCAGATGGTCATGCGTCCTTCCATCGTCAGGCTGCGGATGGTGTCGCCCGTGTATTCGATCACATAGCCGGTCGCGCCGTCGGTTCCGATCTTGCCGATGATGCTGAGGATGACATCTTTGGCGGTAACGCCGAGCGGCATCGCGCCAGTCACGCGCACCTCCATCGTGCGGGGACGAAGCTGCTGCAGGCACTGGGTCGCCAGCACGTGCTCCACTTCGGAGGTTCCGATGCCGAACGCCAGCGCGCCGAAAGCTCCGTGCGTGGCGGTGTGGCTGTCGCCGCAGACGATGGTCATTCCGGGCTGCGTCAGTCCCAGTTCCGGTCCGATGATGTGGACGATGCCCTGCCGCGGGCTGTGCAGGTCGTAGAGCGTGATGCCGAACTCCGCGCAGTTTGCCGCCAGCACCTCCATCTGTCTTTTGCTGATCGGGTCGGCGATGGGCAGGCTTCGGTCGGTGGTCGGCACGTTGTGGTCCATCGTCGCCAGGGTCAGATCGGGGCGGCGCACTCGGCGTCCGTTCATCCGCAGTCCATCGAACGCCTGCGCGGAGGTAACTTCGTGGATCAGGTGCAGGTCAATATAGAGGATCGCCGGCTTGCCCGCCTCCGCCTGCACGATATGGCTCTCCCATATCTTTTCAAAAAGGGTTTTCGGGGTCATCGTCTCTTTCCCATGCTCCTCTCTCGCCGATTTGCAGGAGCGGTCCGTCAATATAGAGAAAGTATACCTTACGCGGCAGGATAGCCGGGTTGATATCCGCAGCCCTGTGCCGGGCAGGAAAGAGAAGCATGACCGTAGATCCGCCTCCGGAGATACCTCGCTGGCGCAGCTTTGCGCTGGGACTGTTGATGTTTCTGTCGGTTGCCACGTTCGGGTTTCTGCAGCCGTTTACCCCGCTGTTCATGGAGGCGTCCGGTCTTTCGCGCAGTCAGATCGGGCTGGTGATGGGGATGGCGACCGGCTCGGCGATGCTGGCACAGCCGTTGATCGGTCTCTTCTCGGATCGGTTCGATACCCGTCGTCTGCCGATGTTTCTGGCGGCACTTGGCGCCGGCGCCGCCTATGCCAGCTTCCGCCATGCTGATCAGATGTGGCAGTTTGCCCTGCTGTCCGCGCTGGGATCCAACAGCAGCATGTATCTGGGGGCGGCGGGCGGCGTGCTGGTCGGGCGGATGGTTACGGCGCGGGCGGAGGGGGGCGCGGCATACGTGCGTTACCGCGTCTGGGGATCGGTCGGCTATATCGTCGTCTCGCTGCTGTCGGGTCTGCTTCTGGGCGGACAGGCGGCGGATACGGCGCTGGGGCGGGAGAGCCTGGCGCGGGTCTTTCTGTGGGGACCGCAGCTTTTCCTGATGATCGCGCTGGTGGCGCTGCTGGTTCCCGACGTGAAGAACCCGGCGCGCGCCGCCGACCCGCTGCCGGATCGGCAGGCGAACCGTCTGACCCCGAACCTGCGCTGGTTCCTGCTGGCGACCTTTTTCTACATGTTCGGGCTGTACGGCGCAACCGCCTATCTGGGGCTGTATCTCAAGGGGCTGGGGGCGACGCCCCTGTGGGTGACGGCGACCTTTGCGATGGGGGTGCTGTGCGAGGTACTGATCATGATCCAGGTCGGGCGATGGTCGGATCGCTACGGACGGCGTCCCGCCCTGGCGGTCGCCTTTCTCATCATGCCCCTGCGCCTGCTCTGCTATATCCCCGCCGCAAGTCCTGCCTGGGTGATGGCGGTGCAGTCGCTGCACGGGTTGAACTACGGCATCATGGGCGCGATCTCGGTGGTCTTCATCAACGATCTGGCGACCAACGCCGGGCGCGGCTACGCGCAGTCCCGGCTGGCGGCGACCGGGGCGATGGCGACCTCCATCGGTCCGATCGTCTGCGGCTGGATCGCGCAGCGGTACGGCATGGGAGCGATGTTTGCCGCCATGTCGGCAGTCGGGGCGGCGGGGGCGTTTGTCTTCATGGTCTTCGTACAGGAGTCGCATCCCTCGCCGCAGACGCTGGAGGGGCGCGGTCCGGCTATTCTCCGCCCGCTCTGGCGCGCGCTGTCGGCTCCGATCATCAAGAACTGACGCGGCAGCGGGGAGAGCCGGAACGCCCTCCCCGCGCCTCCTCCTCTATGTCTCGGAGCCTCTTACGCCTCCGCGATAACCGGATTGGTCAGCGTGCCGAGTCCGGCGATGGTCACGCTCACCGTATCGCCGGGCTGAAGAAAGACCTGCGGCTGCCGGAAGACGCCGACGCCTCCGGGCGTGCCGGTGGTAACGATGTCGCCCGGCTCCAGCGTGAAGACCTGCGAGAGATAGCTGACCAGATAGTAGACCCCGAAGATCAGGTTCCGCGTGTTGGACTGCTGCATGGTCCTGCCGTTGAGGGTCAGGCTGATGTCCAGATTGTGCGGATCGGCGATCTCATCGGCGGTAACGAGCATCGGTCCGGTCGGGGCGAAGGTGTCGAAGGTCTTGCCGCGCACCCACTGCTTGTCGCTGAACTGGATGTCCCGCGCCGATACGTCGTTGAGGCACATGTAGCCCGCGATGTACTCCTTCGCCTGCTCCTCCGGCACATTGCGTCCGCGCCTGCCGATCACGAAGGCAAGCTCCGCCTCGTAGTCCACCTGCTCGCTCAGTTTCGGCAGCGTGACGGGCGCGCCCGGACCGATCAGGGCGCTGGGGAACTTGGCGAAGATGATGGCGCGCTCCGGGATGGGCTGTTTCTGCTCGATGCAGTGGTCGCGGTAGTTCTGCCCGATGCAGACGATCTTCTGCGGGTCGCCGACCGGAGCCAGCAGGGCGGTCTCCGCCAGCGGCGTACAGGCGTCTTTTGTGGGCGAGGCGGCGGCGACGATGCGGCGGGCGGTCTCGACGGCGTCGGCATCCGCCAGAAAGGCGCGCATGGAGGAGGGAAGCGGCGCGTCTCCCGTCCAGACCGCCGCCAGGTCCAGAACGCTCTCGCCGACGACGGCGCCGATTTTCTCTTCGGAACCGCTCCGAAAACGAACGAGTTTCATGCTCTATCTCCGTGTGGTTGTCAACAGATGCCGCCCGGAAACGGCGGTTACTCCGCTCCGGGAAATAGCTGCTGATAGGCTTCCCGGTAGACCCGGAAGTCCGACGATCCGAAACAGACGAAGACGACCTTCTCGATCGTCTGGTTCGACTCCAGAAATCGCTTCGTCTCGGTCAGCGCGATCTGCGCGGCGCGGGCGATGGGAAAGCCGTAGGCTCCCGTGCTGATCGCCGGAAATGCGATGGAGCGAAGGTGATGCCGCTCCGCCAGCGTCAGGCTGTTGCGGTAGCAGTCCGCCAGCAGCGCATCCTCCTGCCGGTCGCCGCCCTGCCAGACCGGTCCGACCGTGTGGATCACATAGTGCGCCGGGAGACGGTAGCCGCGCGTGATCTTTGCCTGTCCCGTCTGGCATCCGCCGAGCGTCCGGCACTCCTCCAGAAGCTCCGGTCCCGCGGCGCGATGGATGGCTCCGTCTACGCCGCCCCCTCCCAGAAGCGAGCGGTTGGCGGCGTTGACGATGGCGTCTACCGCCTGCTGCGTGATGTCTCCCTCGACGATCTCGATTCGGTGATGCATGATGCGTCTCCTTGCCCGGAGGCGAATGCAAACGACGTTTCGGACCTCAAGGCAGCCGATGCTCCGGTCTCTGTCGAATCAGCGCGGTCAGCGCGAAGAGGCAGCAGGCGACACCCACCAGTTTCAACAGCAGGCGCGCCGACTCGACGATCTGCGGATCCATCGTCATGCCGAGCGTCTTCCCGAAGAGACTGAGGATCTTGCCTCCCGCCAGTCCGCTGAAGTAGAGCGCGACTCCCGCGATCATGGCGTTCCGGCAGCGGGGGGGCTGGCGCAGCAGGAACCGCGCAAAGATCAGCGCGAACGCCGCCCCGCCGATCAGAGCCGCCAGCAGGAAGTTGGCGGTCGAGGAGCCTCCCGGATCGAACACGCGCCGCAGCATCCGGAACGGGCGATGCAGGTTGAACGGCTCGTCCAGCGCCAGAAAGAGCAGAACCGCCGCCAGACCGATCCAGTAGAGCGTCTCGGAGCCGGACGTGCGCGCCCGGCGCGCCGCCAGTATCGCGCAGAGCAGGCTGCAGGCGCACAGCCCTCCCCCGACGATCCAGGGCGGTACGCCGGTATCGGCGTCCAGGCTCACGCCTCCGGTTCCGGGACGAGGGCGGGTTTGCCGTTGATCTGCCGCACGCGCCCGCTGAAGCCGCGAGCGACGATCTCGCCGTAGTCGTGTCCGGTCTCGCTGGGCCAGTAGGAGACGAAGACCAGCGGCTCCGTCCCGATATTGGCGACCCGATGGGCAGTGCGCGGCGGAACCGCATGGACGGAGCCGGGACGCATGATCTCGGCGCGGGTCTGCCGGTTCTCATCCATCAGCACCAGCACTCCCTCGCCGGAGACCGTAACCTCCATCTCCGGTCTGTCCTGCGCCGCATGGTAGTGCCCGCGCGTCATAAAGTACTCGTCGCCGACCCTGCCCGGCATCAGAAAGGTCGTGGCGCAGCAGATGGCTCCCTCCACCCCCTCCGGCTGCGGCTCATAGGACTGCACCCGATAGAGAACCGTCTCCGGATCCATCGCGGCGCGCGCCGCCTCGTCCCGAAAATAGCCGGCAAGCTGCCGGAGGGTCTTCACGCTCTCCGTGACGCCGGCTCCGCGCAGAACGCCGGTCTGCGGGTCGAGCGTTACCCGGGCGGGGGAAATCTCTGACGCGCTCATCGCCTCTTCTTCTCTCCTCTCTTCGCCGCGCGTATGATCCATGCCTGTTCATCGCCTGTCAGCAGGCGATATGCCCGGCAGTAGACGCCGCCTGCCGGTCTGCAGACGGAAGCCGCCGGATCGCCGGCGGGCGTCATAAGATCCTGCTCGCTCCTTCCGAAGCCTGGCAGACGTAGAATTTAGCTTCCCGTCCGGTCTCCTTCAGGTAGGCGGCTCCGACGATCTTCTTGAAATTCTCTACCGCCTTATCGGCAACCAGACTGACCGTGCACCCGCCGAATCCCGCGCCGGTCATTCTCGCGCCGAAGACTCCCTCCACCTGTCGGGCGGCTTCCACCATGACATCCAGTTCCCTGCAGCTCACTTCGTAGTCGTCGCGCAGGGAGTCGTGCGAGGCGTTCATGAGCTGTCCGAACTGTGCGATGTCGCCCGCCTTCAGCGCAGCGACGCTTTTGAGCACGCGGGCGTTCTCGGTGATCACGTGGCGGGCGCGTTTGCGAATCGTCTCCGGCATCTGGTCCGCGTATCGCGCAAACGACTCCTCGTCTACATCGCGCAGGGCGGTGATGCCCGGCAGCGACCGCTTCAGTATCTCGACCGCACTCTCGCACTCCGTGCGCCGCTCATTGTATTTAGAGGCGCCCAGTCCGCGCGGCAGCCCGGTGTCCCCGATCACGAGGGAGACCCTTTGCGCGGGCAGGGGTACGGCTTCATACTCTCTGCTGCGCGTATCTATCAAGAGCGCGTGCCCCGCCCGTCCCAGGGAAGAGATAAACTGATCCATGATCCCGCACTTGACTTTCGCAAACGCATGTTCGGCGCGCTGGCAGTACAGGGCGCGCTGCACCGGGTCTATGGCGAAGCCGCCCGCCGTCTCGAACGCCAGGCAGGAGGCGATCTCCATTGCGGCGGAGGAGGAGAGTCCGCTGGCGATGGGAACCGTGCCGTGGACAACCAGGTTCATGCCCTTCAGCGGGTAGCCTTCGCTGCGCAGGACATGCGCCACGCCGCGAATGAAGTTGCTCCAGTGACCCTTTTCCCGTTCTTGAATGTCGGAGAGTGTGAAGGTGTCGGACACCAGGTATCTCGTTGAGTAGGCGCGCACCTGATCGTCCTGTCGCGGCGCGCCGGCGATGGTGACGTCGAAGTTGATGGCGGCGGGAAAGACAAAGCCGTCGTTGTAGTCGGTATGTTCGCCGATCAGGTTGACGCGCCCCGGAGCGCGCACCACAAACACGGGCGGCGTGTCATACAGTTCCGTGAATTTCTGTTGAATATCCGTATCCATCGTCGTCCATAGGGCAGTACGGCGCGCGAACGCGGCGCACGCCCGCCTTCAGTGATACTCTTCGTCGCCCATCAGGGTCTGAAGATAGTTGATCTGTCCCAGATGATACTGCATATGGCTAGCGGGAACAAGCATTGCCAGCGCGGACGGCATCCGCTCGCCGTCGGGCAGAATGACCATCTCGGTCAGGCGGTCTGCCGGGATCGCGATCAGGGTGTCGCAGAGGCGGGTGAGACTGCGCTGAAGATAGGCGCTGGCTTTCGGCAGGGTACTGCATCGTTCTATGGCGGTGTCGCTCTCCGCCTGAGAGCGGAAGGGCAGGGGCGCGTTCGCCAGTACGGCGGCGTAGACCAGATTGGTGACCGCGCAGTGCCCCATCAGCGACAGCGCATGACGGGAGGCATCGTGCGGCTTCCAGGTCAGCCCCTCCGCCGGCATCGCGCGGACCGCCTGCGTCAACGCCTTGCCGGCGCGCAGGGTCATCTCCAGAGCCACCCGCTGGCACAGATGTAACTGCATCGCGATCTCCTACTGCCGGACCCACGCCAGCGCCGCGCAGGGAGTGCCCTTGCGGTCAATCGGGGCGTCCAGAAAGGAGAGGAAGCCCTCCGGCACGTCGGCGCGCAGCCGCTCGCGCTGCTCCTGCGCGCAGAGTATCGCCAGACGTCCGCCCAGCTTCAGCACGCGCCCCATCTCCCGCATCGCCGCGCAGACCGTCTCCAGCGACTCCGGGTCGTAGGGCGGCTCGGTCGCAATCGCCGCGAAGGTCGCGTCGGGAAAGGGCAGGGCGCGTGCGTCGGCAAGGCAGTGATGCGCTCCCATTTCGGTCAGTCCGAAATGGGAGCGCCGGCAGCTCTCCACGGATCAGGCTTCGCGATCTCCATCGAACTCGCTCAGGGAGATCCCCAGCGACTCCATCCATCGCTTTGCGCGCTCCATCGCCGCCGGATCGCCGGTAAGCTCCAGTTCCAGAAAGCCGCCTTCGTGCACGTTGATATTGGCGCGGTAGACGTTGGGCTTCAAGCCGAAGTCCATCACCAGATGATAGAGCACCGGCTCCTTCACGCGCTCCAGCGGAAAGTTCAGCCGCACTCGATGGATCGCTGCGCTCATCGCAAACTCCCTCCCGACCCTCTGCCGTTCGCGGTATTATAGCCATATCCGCCGCAGGGAGTCAATTTGAGGGAGAGCGTATACGCCGAATGGAGGATAAAAAGAGGAGGGCGGTGTGCTACAATGCGGTACGTTAGACCATCCCTGAGCGTGTATGGGATTGCGGAGTGGAGCGCGTATGATGCAGAGAGAGCAGCCTGCGCTGATACAGGCCGGAATGGGAGTGCATATCTCCAGCGCGAGGCTTGCCAATGCGACGGCGCGTCTAGGCGCGATGGGCGTCGTCTCCGGCGCCGGGCTTCGTCATATCGTCGTCGAGGATATACGCGCCGGCGATCTGGACGCTCTGCGCCTCGCCCGCGCCTTTCCTTTCCCCCGTTATGTCGAAGAGCTGCTTGCCTACGCGCCCGGCGGTTCCCGGCACAATAAGCCTGTGCCGATGGATACGCCGGACCCGGCGCGCGCCGCGCTTCCCCGGCGTCTGAGCGTGATCGGAGCCTATGTGGAGGTGATGCGGGCAAAAGAGGGGCATCGGGGCATGGTCGGCGTCAATGTGATGTGGAAATGCGCGCTGACCGTTCTGCCGACGATCTACGGTGCGATGCTGGCGGGAGCCGATGCGCTTCTGTGCGGGGCGGGCGTTCCGATGGAGCTGGCGGATATCGTCGAGCGTCTTCGGAGGGGAGAGGACCTGGAGTACGAGTCGCTCACCGGAACCGGAACCCGCGTCCAGCTGGACGTCGCCGAAGATGCGCCCGCCTCTCTTCTGCAGAGAATGCCGCCCCCGACGCTGATCCCGATCCTCTCCAACTACCCCTTCTGCAAACGGCTGACGGACAACTGGCAGCAGCGTCACGGGGTGCGTCCCGGGGCGTTTGTGCTGGAGAACCATCAGGCGGGCGGGCATAATGCGCCGCCCCGCGATAAGTCGTCGTTCGGGGCGCAGGACGATCTGGACAGCTACTTTGAGAAGGTGCTGTCGCTGGGCGTGCCGGTCTATGTGGCGGGGGCGTTTCCGCATGGCGGTTCGCGGGACGATCTGCTGATGTGGCAGGCGCGCGGCGCCTGCGGCATCCAGGTCGGGTCGCGGTTTGCGCTCTGTGCCGAGTCGGGGATGCGGGCGGACCTGCGCGAGCAGATGCTCGCGCAGGTCCGCGCGGGAACGCTGACGGTCTCCACCGATCTGCGCCTCTCGCCCACCGGCTACCCGTTCAAGGTCGCCTCGCTCCCCGGCACGTTGAGCAATCCGGAGCTTCGCGCTCAGCGCACGCGCCTTTGCAACCTCGGCTATCTGCTTCAGTCGCATTTTGAGACCGGCGAAGACGGCGTTGTGCGGGAGACCTATCTCTGTCCCGCCATGCCCGCCGCGCAGTATGCGCGCCGCGGCGGCGATCCGGCGCAGACCGAGGGACGCATCTGCCTCTGCAACGCGCTCCTCTCTACTGCAGGCTACGGTCCGGCGGACGAACTGCCCCTGATCACGCTGGGCGTCAGCGGCGTGCAGGTGGATCGGCTCTGGAGCGCGCGCGAGGTGGTGGAGGATATCCTCACCCCCGACTACGTCGCCCGCCGCGAACGGGAGTTGCGCCTGCCGGCATAGGACCGCGCCCCGTAACCCGCCCGGCTGTTCGCTGAGCCTTCACACCCCTCGATCTCTTCGCTCGCGAACAGCCCGCAATGAACGCTCCGCCTGCTCCCGCACCAGCGGCTCCGGGTCGTTTAGCGCCTGTTCCAGCGCGGCGATGGCTTCCGCGTCCTCGCGGGCGGAGAGCGCGGCGGCGACATTCCGCAGCAGACCCCTGCGCTTTGCCCGCTTGACCGGGCTGCCTCGAAACCTCTCCCGAAACTCCTCTTCGGTCATGGACAGCAGATCGGTCATGCGGCTGGCGGCGGTTGCGGCGCGGGGCTGAAACGCCGGCTCGTCGGTCGGCTGCGAACGGCGCCCATTGAAGGGACAGACCTCCTGGCAGATGTCGCAGCCGAAGATGCGGCTGCCCAGAGAACCCGCCAGCTCCTCCGGGATCGCGCCCTTGAGTTCGATGGTCAGGTAGGAGATGCAGCGGCGGGAATCTACCTCAAACGGTCGGACGATCGCGCCGGTCGGGCAGGCGTCCAGACAGCGCGTACAGGTTCCGCAGCCGCCCTCCGCCGGCGCGTCGGGCGGGAGCGGCAGGTTCAGGAGCAGTTCGCCCAGCAGAAAGTAGGAGCCGCGCCGGGTGTTGATCAGCATGGCGTTCTTGCCGAACCAGCCCAGCCCCGCCCGACGCGCGACCTCGCGCTCCAGGATCGGTCCCGTGTCCACATAGACCCGCCCCTGCGCCTGCGGCTCCCGCTCCTGAATGAAAGCCAGCAGCCGTTTCAGACGTCCGGTCATCACCTCATGATAGTCCAGGTTGCGGGCGTAGCGGGCGAAGACGGCGTTGTTCGGATCAGGCGCGGGGGACTCGTCGCGGACGTAGTAGTTCATCCCGACCGCCACAATGCTCTTCGCGTCCGGCATCACCTGTCGCGGGTCGAGACGACGCTCCGGGTCGCGCGCCAGATAGCCCATCTCGCCGTGAAATCCGCGCGCCAGCCAGTCGAGAAACTCCTTTCGGAAGACCGAAGGCTCCGCGGCGGCGATCCCGCACAGGTCAAACCCCAGCGCGCATGCCTGTGCCTTGATCTCCTTTGCCAGCGTAAAACCGTGCGATTGCGTCCCGTTCAAGCACATATCATTTCTTCAAAGCTGCTTTTCAACGCTAAAAGACTGGATAACTTGGGGAGTTTGGGGTAAGATAATCCAAACTTTTCCGTATCCTCCGCTGCCTATTATACACACGAAATCGGTTCTGGTCGGATCTTTCCCGGCAAGCCAATTTTCGTTATGGATTGCCGCCCCCTGCTGGAGTCGTATTATCGGGTGTGATCTTTAGCGGCGCGCCGTAATGAAACCCGGAGGTTCACTCATGCTGCGTCAGAGACATGCTTTTACATTGATCGAGTTGCTCGTCGTGATCGCGATCATCGCGATTCTGGCAGCCATCCTATTTCCCGTCTTCTCTCAGGCTCGTGAAAAGGCGCGTCAGGCATCCTGTATGTCCAACATCAAGCAGCTTGGTCTGGGAGCCGCGATGTACTCGCAGGACTACGATGAGCGCATCATGCCGATTGCCACAGTGAGCGGTCTGAAGGTTTTCTACTGGTGGGCAAGCTTCGACAATACCACGCAGCGGCGAGTGGAGTCGGAGGGTCTGCTCTATCCCTACATGAAGAACAGTCAGATTCAGGTCTGCCCCTCCTTCCGCAACACGCTGCGCACCACGCTGGGGCTGACCGGCTATGGCTATAACTACGTCTATTTGTGTCCGTTCGTCCAGTCGGGACCGTTCTCTTACGATGTGCGCCCGGTATCACTGGCGGCGGTGCAGTCGCCTGCCGACACGGTCTTCCTGGCAGATTCTGCGCGTCTGAACTACCGGGTAGCGGGAGGTCCGCGCCTAGAAGGGAACACCTTCCTCGATCCGCCCTCGCTCGCCAATCCGGGGCTACACGGTCGGCATAACGAGATGGGGAGCGTGCTCTGGCTGGACGGACATGTGAAGGCGTTCCGCCCGGTCTATCGCTCGGGCATCTTTGGCAGCGGCTTCAATGCGGAGGATTTCAGGCGCGAAAAACTGGGAGAGCTAGATCGGGACGGCGACTTCACTACGGACGAACTGTTCGATCTGCAGTAGCGCGCTCGTGAGAAGAGGCGACCAGAGCCTGTATGTCAGACGCCCGCGCCGGTTCGCTCTGCGCGGGCGTCTCTGCGTGTCCGGTTGTTTTCAGGATTCGGGCAGGAATGACGGGCTGCCGGAAAGAATCCTCTCCGCAGGTGCCTCCGGAAATCCTCAGCAGACAGGAAATCGCTCATGACGAACCTACAGCGGATGCAGCAGGCGCTGCGTGACGCCCAATCCCCCGCCTTTCTGGTCAGTAGCCTCTCCAGCGTTCAGTGGCTGACCGGGTTCACCGGCTCGGCGGGGATCGCCATCGTTACGCCCGACGCCGGCGTGCTGGTCACCGACAGCCGTTACACCCTGCAGGCGGCGGAGCAGTGCGCCGATATGCCCGTGCGCACCTTCTCCAATCCGACCCCGCAGAACGATTTTCTCTATGAGCAGATGAAGCGCATGGGGATCACGCGGATCGGCTATGATGAGGAGAATGTAACGGTTGCAGGTCTTCGCCGCTGGTCGGAGAAGTTTGAAGGGATCGAGCTGTTTCCGATGCAGGACCCTGTCGCGACGCTGCGCATGGTCAAGTCTGCGGAAGAGGTGCGGCGCATACGCGAAGCCTGCCGCCTGGCAGACGCCTGTCTGGAGCATCTGATCCCGTTGATCCGTCCCGGCGTTACCGAGTACGATCTGCTGATCGAGGTGGAGGTCTTTCTGCGGCGTCAGGGATCGGAGACGGCGTTTCCGGCGATTGTGGTGAGCGGTGAGCGCAGCGCGCGCCCGCATGGCAGACCCGGTCAGAAGCGGCTGGAGGTCGGCGACTTCGTCACCTTCGATATCGGAGCCAGGTTCGAGGAGTACTGCAGCGATATCACGCGCACCGTGGTGGTCGGCGAAGCCTCCGAGCGGCACCGCGAAATCTACGCGCAGGTTCTCAAGGCGCAGACGGCGGCGCTGGATGCGCTCAAGCCGGGAGCGAACGGGCGAGACGTGGACGCGCTGGCGCGGCGCATCTTGGACGAGAAGGGGCTGGCGCAGTTTTTCGGTCATGGACTGGGGCACGGACTCGGCGCGCTGGTGCATGACAGCGGTCGTCTCTCTCCCTCCAGCGATCAGCCGATCGAACCGGGGCAGGTCTGGACGGTGGAGCCGGGGGTCTATCTGGAGGGGTTCGGCGGCGTGCGAATCGAGGATGACGCGCTGGTGACGGAGGCGGGAGTCGAAATCCTGACGCACTTTACCAGGGAGCTGCTGGTCGTGTAGATGAATATCATTCAGATCATCTCCAGCACCCGGACTTCCGGAGCGGAAAAACATCTGGTGGTGCTGTCCGAGTGGCTGCAGCGTCGCGGGCATAATATTCTGGCGATCTGCCCGCCCGGGGGCTGGCTTCCGGGGCAGCTGCAGCAGGCGGGCGTGCCGCATGTCGAGATACCTATGCACGGCGTTCGCGCCCCGCGCGCGATCCTGCAGCTTCGCCGCGCCGCCCGCCGGCACGACGCCGACCTGATCCATACCCATCTCACCCGTGCCACCTATATGGGCTACTTCGCCGGAATGCTGACCCGCGTGCCGGTCATCTCAACCGTGCATGTGCTGACCCGCGACTTCGCCTACCGCTATCTCCCCAGCCGCAATCACTGGTTTGTGGCGGTCTCCGACTATCTGCGCGAGAAGCTGATCTCACGGGGCGTGCCCGAAGACCGGGTGCAGACGGTCTATAACGGAACCGACTTCTCCGCGGATTTTATGCCGGTCTCCTCGCCGCTGAGCGTGCGTGCGGAGCTGGGGCTGCCCGCCGACGCCGAACTGATCGGGCTGTTCGGGCGCGTAGACCCGTTCAAGGGGCATCCGATCCTGGTGCAGGCGGCGAAGACCATCGTCGCCGCCTGCCCGCGCGCCTACTTCGTCTTTGTCGGGGCGGCGGAGCCGGGCGTGCAGCAGGCGCTGTGGGAGATGGCTTCGCGGGAGGGAGTGGACGACCGGCTCCGCTTTACCGGCGTCCGCAACGATATTCCCCGCCTGATGGACTCCATTGATGTGGTGACCCTCCCTTCGCTGACCGAAGCCTGTTCAATGGCGATTATCGAGGCGATGGCGATGGGCAAGCCGGTGATCGCGACCCGCGCCGGCGGAAATCTGGAGCTGATCCACGACCAGCAGACCGGCATCCTGGCGGAGCGGACACCGGAGGCTTTCGCGGAGGCGATCATCGCGCTGCTGCGCGACCCGGATCGTCGTGCACAGATGGGCAACGCCGGACAGGAGCGCGCGCTCTCTCTCTTCTCGGCGCAGACGATGGCGCAGAACATGGAGCGGCTCTATCAGCGCATCGTCGGGAACCGGTCGTGACAGCCACGCCCGCTCTCTCAGACGCGCCGCCGCAGCGCCGCAACGCGGGGGGGAGAATGCTTTTCGGTCTGCTGATCGCCTTCACGCTGGCGCGTCTTCTCCTCGCTCTGCGCTTTCCTCTCGCCCCGGATGAGACCTACTACTGGGTCTGGAGCCGCCATCCGGACTGGGGCTACTACGATCAGGGACCGATGATCGCCTGGTGGATTCGCGCCGGATGCCTGCTGTTCGGGGAGACGCCGCTCGGGGTGCGGATCGGGGTCGTTCTGGCGGCGGGACTGACGCAGGGGCTTCTCTGTCTGCTGGCGCGCGATCTGCTCGGCGACAGAGCCGCGCTCTGGACCCTGCTCTTCAGCGGCTTGACCCCGCTGGCGTTCGTCGGAGGGGTCATCGCCACCTACGACCCGCTTCTGGCGCTCTTCTGGACGGCAGCCGCCTTCTTCTGCGCGCGCGCCATCTTCTTCGGATCGTCCGTCGCCTGGATCGGCGCGGGAGCCGCCTTCGGCGCGGGGCTGCTCAGCAAGCACCCGATGATTCTGTTCGCGCCCTGCCTGCTGCTGTTCCTGATCAGCAGTCCGACCTATCGCGGCTGGCTGCGCCGCCCCGCTCCCTATCTGGCGGGGCTGCTGGGACTGGCGATCTTCGCGCCCAACCTCTGGTGGCAGTCTCAGCACGACTGGATGACCTTCGGACACCTGCTCAACCTGACCGGCAAGGGAACCGATCACGGATTTCTGCGCCGTCTGGGGGACTTTCTCGGTTCGCAGGCGGGACTGCTGACGCCGCTGCTCTTCTTCGGGCTGACGGCGGCGCTCGTCCGGGCGGGCGTTCTCGCCTTTCGCCGGTCTCACGTCTCCCTGGAGGAGCCGCGCAGGGAGGCGATCCGGTATCTCTTCTGCCTGAGCGCGCCGGCGCTGACGCTCTTTACCCTGATGACGCTGAAATCGAAGGTGCAGGCGAACTGGGCGGCGTTCGGGTGGCTGACCGCCTGCGCCGTCTATGCTGCCTGGCTCACCTCCGCCAACCCGACGGAAGAGACCGCACAGCGCAGGTCGGTTCGCCGGAGGGAGTGGTATGCCCGCGCCTCCGTTGTGATGGCGGCGCTGTTGTCGCTGCTGCTGACGGTGCCGGAGGCGCGTCCGGCGCTGGGAATAGATCTCTCTCCCCGTCTGGATCAGGCGAACAAGCTCTACGGCGGCGCGGAACTGGGGGCGGCGGCGGACCGGGAGCGCGCCGCGATGGAGCGGGAGACCGGGGCATATGTGGCGGTCGGGGCGGCGACCTACGACAACGCTAGCCGCCTCTCGTTCTACATGCGCGGGCAGCCGCACGCCCGCAACTTCTTTCTAGGAACGCGCCCCAACAGCTACCTGCTCTGGAACGACCGGGCGGGACTGCGTCCCGGCGGTCATGCGTTGATTGTAGACGACCATCCGCCCGATCACCCGAACCTGCCCGCCTTCCGCGCCATCTTTGAACGGGTGGTTCCGGCGGCGGAGCCGGTCGTTGTCTATCGTCGCCCCGTCTACCGGGAGCCGATCCATACCTACTATCTCTATCGCTGCTACGGCTATCGTCCCGATCCGGCGGTAGAGCGGCATAACCGGCAGGGCGGCGAGTGAGCCGATCCCTGCGCCGGAAAGAGCGGATGAAGATACCGATCCTGATGTATCACAAGGTGGGCGCGCCGGTGCAGAGCAGACCGGACACCTTTCTGAACGTCTCTGCGCGCAGTTTTGGGCGTCAGATGCGGCTGCTGCAGCGGATGGGCTATCAGGGGATCACCTTTGCGGAGGCGGCGGCGGGGCTGCGCGGCGATCTGAAGATGCCCCGTCGCCCGGTCTGCGTCACCTTTGACGACGGGTATGTGAACGTGCGCGAACACGCCGCGCCGGTTCTGGATCGGATGGGCTGGCCCGCCACCATCTTTCTGCCGACCGGCTACGCGGGGCGGGCGAACGAGTGGGATCGGCAGTACGGCAACCCGATCCTGCCGATCATGGACTGGGAGACGCTGCGCGGCTTGCAGGAGGCGGGCTGGGAGATCGCCGGGCATACCCGTTCGCACCCGAAGCTGGGCGAGATGGCGGATGAGGAGGCGGAGCGGGAGATGCGCGCCGGGGCACAGGACATCGCGGAGAGGCTGGGGAGCGCGCCGCAGACCTTCTGCTATCCCTTTGGCAGCCATAACGACCGCACTCCCGGGCTGGCGCGGCAGTGCGGTTTTCGCGCCGCCTGCACCACGCGCAGCGGGCTTGCCGATCCCTCTGCCGACCCCTTCCGTCTGCCCCGCGTCAAGATCGCCTACCGGGATGACGTCTGGGGACTGCTCTATCGCCTCTGGATACGCCCCCGGCTGTCATGAGAGCGGATGTTCTGCGCTGTGTCGGGCGGATGATGGATACGCTGCCGCCACGCCGCAGGGCATTCCCCCGCTGTCCCTGTGCGGGAGGCGTCAGCCCTTCCTTCCCTGTCATTGCGAGGGAGCGTGAGGGACCCCTTTCCTGTCATTGCGAGGGAGCATGAGCGACCGAAGCAGTCTGCAGGCTCTACTGCGCGGCGTAGCTTCCGGCGCGGCTACGATTGATCTGATAGACGTAGGCGAGCACCTCCGCGACGGCGGCGTAGTGCTCGGAGGGGATCTCGCGCCCGACCTGCACGGCGCGATAGAGGGCGCGCGCCAGCGGCGGGTTCTCCACTATCGGGACGCGGTTCTCCTCGGCGATCTCGCGAATCCGCTTCGCCACCAGGTCGGCTCCTTTCGCCACCACCTGCGGAGCCATCATCGCGCCCGGCTCGTATCGCAGGGCGACGGCGTAGTGGGTCGGGTTGACGATCACGACGTCGGCTTTCGGCACCTCGCTCATCATCCGCCCGCGCGCCGCCTGCCGCTGCCGGGCGCGTATGCGCGCGCGCACATTCGGATCGGCGTTCTGCTCCTTCAACTCATCCCGCACCTCCTTCTTGGTCATGCGGATGGACTTCTCGAAAGACCAGCGCTGGTAGCCGTAGTCCGCCGCCGCCAGCACCAGTAGGAAGAGCGCGATCCGGGTCGCCAGCTGATAGAGCAGGTCGCCGATGACGGAGATACTGGTCAGCAGGTCCTGCCGACTGGTCGCCAGCAGAACCGGGTAGCCGTTGGCGATGGTTCGATAGGCGATATAGCCGATGATTGTCAGCTTTCCGATCGCCTTGAGCGTCTCGAAGAGGCTGCGCGTGGAGAGGAGACGCTGCAGTCCCGTGAGCGGATTGAGCAGCGTGAAGTTGGGCTTGAGGGGGTAGACGGAGACGTTGGCGCCCGTCTGCGCCAAGTTGACCGCCAGTCCGATCACCAGAGCGGTCAGCAGAAACGGTCCGATCACGGCTGCCAGCAGCATGCCGAGCCGCGTGAAGAGCATCAGCGGCGTATGGACAGACAGGTCGGCGCGGTGGAGGTCGCCGAGCGTGCTGCGCATGAAGTCCTGAAGCAGCCCCAGCGAGCGGCTTCCGAAGGCGTGCAGGCAGACGATCACGCCCAGAAAGACCACGATAGAGGTCAGTTCCATGCTGCGCGCCACCTGCCCGCGCCGCCGCACCTCCTGCCGCTTTTTGGAGGTTGCGGCTTCGGTTCTATCTTCGCCTGCCATCGCTGTCTATCCCGGCTTCCCCGTACTGCGGTGCCGATAATCCGGGGTCAACGGGCGGCACGCAGAAACGCCTGCGCGTGATCGCCGAAGACGGGAAGCATCTGCCCGAAGAAGATCGCCAGCGCGGGCAGCGCCACCGCCAGCGTTACCAGCCCGACGATAATCTTCACCGGTATTCCCACTAGAAAGACGTGCATCTGCGGAACCATGCGCCCCATGATCCCGAACGCCACATCTATCACCAGCGTTACCGCCACCACCGGAACCGCCAGCCGGAAAGCCAGCAGAAACATCTCGTTGATCGCGTGGAGAAAGACCGTCTCCGCGCTGCCCGAAAAGGTCGCGGCTCCCGGCGCGATCGTGGCGTAGCTGCGCGCCAGCGTGCCGATCAAAAACAGGTGTCCGCCCATTGCCAGAAACAGCACCATCCCCAGCTGATAGAGAAACTGCCCCAGCACGGAGTTATGATGTTCGCTGTAGGGGTTCAGCAGGTTAATGATGCCGAAGCCTGCCTGCGAATCGATCAGATGACCGCCGACCTGCAGCGCGACAAAGAACAACTGGACGATCATGCCCAGACAGATGCCGATCGCCACCTCGCCCGCCAGCCGCAGGACCAGCCCGAAGAGATCCGCCGGAGGCGCGCCGACCTGTCCGGCGACCGTCGGAACCAGCGCGATGGAGAGCGCGGCTGCCAGCCCGATCTTCACCTGCGCCGGAATCAGGCGGCTGCCGAAGATCGGCGCGCTCAGAAACAGCGCACTGACCCTGGCAAGCACAATCAGAAAGGTCCAGAACTCCTGAAGATTGACGGTCATGGGAACTCGCTGCGCGGCAGTCGAACGGCGAACGGATGTCTGGCGGCGTCCGTCACGGCGAGAGTGCGGGCAGGCGGTTGAACATCGAGATAAAGAAGTTGAGCAGGACGGAGAGCATCCACGAGCCGAACAGCGTCAGCGCGAGGATCACCGCCAGCAGCTTCGGCACAAAGGTCAGCGTGAACTCCTGAATCTGCGTTACCGCCTGAAAGATGCTGACAATGGTTCCGGCAGCCAGTCCCGCCAGCAGGATCGGCAGCGCAAGCTGCAGCGTAACGAACAGAAACTGTCTGCCTATGTCGAGAACTTCGCGTTCGCTCATGCCTCAGTGAAATCCTTTTGCCAGCGACCCCAGCAGCAGCAGCCAGCCGTCCGCCAGCACGAACAGCAGGATCTTCGCCGGGAGCGAGACCACCGTCGGCGGCAGCATCATCATGCCCATGCTCATCAGCGTCGAGGCGACGACGATATCAATAATGAGAAACGGCAGATAGATGTAGAAGCCCATGATAAAGCCGGTCTTCAGCTCGCTGGTGATGAAGGCAGGAACCAGCACCGTGAGCGGAACCTCGTCAATATTGGCGGGCGGCTTCTCCAGCCGGGCGATGCCGATGAAGAACTGGAGGTCTTTTTTATAGGTCTGGCGCACCATGAAGGAGCGCAGCGGCTTGATCGCGCGATCTACCGCCTCCTGGAAGACGATCTTGTTGTTGAGGTAGGGTTGCAGCGCGTCATTGTTGATCTGGGTGAGGGTGGGGCGCATCACGAAAAAGGTCAGAAACAGCGCCAGCCCGATCATCACCTGATTGGGAGGAACCTGCGGAATGCCCATCGCGCTGCGCATGATCGCGAGCACGATGATGATCCGCGTGAAGGCGGTCGTCATAATCAGGATCGAGGGAGCCAGCGTCAGAATGGTCAGCAGGAAGAGCACCTGCAGGGAGGCGGAGACCTCCTGCGGACTGCCGGCGCGGTTGACCCCGACGGAGATCTGCGGAACGACCATCTCCGGGGCGGGCGTATTGACCGCCTGCGCGCCGAGACCGGTGATCAGTCCGCTGAGCATCCCCAGACCGAGCAGGATCAGCAGGGCGCGGCTGCCGGTCAGCGCGTGAATGAGGCGCGTGGTGAAGGGGAAGGCGCGGTTTTCGCCCGATAAGCGCGGAAAGCGTTCAAACAGTCGTTTCATGCCTGTCGGTCTCGGTCAGCTCTGCGAACGCGCTCCGCGCTGCGCTCGATCACGGCGCGGGCGCTGCGCAGGGAGTCGTCCAGCGAGCCGACCACAAAGGGGATCGTAGGCTCCGCGTCGGTCTCCTCCAGCTCCTGCGCCGCCTCCGCCAGCAGCGTCCGAAACTCCTCTTCCGTTGTGGAGCGGTCGGACTTGAGTTCCGTCAGCAGATTGACGGCGCTGGCGGTCGTGCCGACCAGCAGCAGCCTGCCCCGCACCTCCACCAGATGCAGTCCCGCTCCCCCGACCGGCACCGACTCGATCAGCCGGATGCTGCTGCCGCCGACCTGCCGCGCATGGAACAGGTTGAAACCGCCAATAATCCCCTGTTTGAGGGAGGCGCTGCGCCCGCCCGGCGGGTAGACCGCCTTCAAGCCGCGAATGGAGAGCACGATCAGCAGCGCAACCGGAACGAGATAGATCAGCATCCGCAGACCGCCGCCGAGCGTGGAGGAGGGGCTGTCCTGCGGTCTGTCCGCCGGGTCGGGTCGGGTTCCGGCAAAGAAGCTGTCGGGCAGTTCAGTCGCGGAGCGCGCCGCCTGCGTTGGAGCGGAGGGCGCTGCGGGAGGCGCCGCCTGCGTTGGAACGGAGGGCGCTGCAGGAGCGGGCTTTGCGGATGGCGCAGAGGCGACGGGAGGCGCGGAGGGCGTTTTGCCTGCGCTCTGCGCGGGGCTGCTCTCCGGGACTTTCATCTCCTGTACGAAAGATGCCAGCAGCCAGCCGGCGCGTCCGTCCCGCATCTGGATCCGGGTCCACTCTCCGCGTCTGCCGATGACCGTTACCGGCGTCTCGGCGTCCAGCAGCGTCAGGCGATCCGAACGGGCGTCGGGACCGCTGCGAATGTTGATCCGATTGCCTCTAATCTTCGCCGGGATGTTCAGCCGGGCGGAGGCGGTCGCCGGCTCTTCGGAAGAGGCGGGGGGCGTCGTCTGCGCGCAGGCGTAGCCTGTGAAAACTACCAGCATCAGCGCGTAAAAAAAGAGTCCGCGTTTCAAGAGGCTCCTCCTGCGGTTAGAAGCGCTTGCCCAGACTGGCGACCCGATCCGCCGGGCTGACGATCTCTGTGATCCGGAGGCCGAAGTTATCATCAATCACCACGACCTCCCCTTTGGCGACGAGGCGTCCGTTGACCAGCAGGTCCACCGGCTCGCCCGCCACCCGCTCCAGCTCCACAATGGAGCCGGCTGCCAGTTCCAGCACATCGCGAATCAGCATCCGCGCCCGTCCAAGCTCCACCGTCGCCTCCAGCGGGATGTCCAGCAGCAGATCCATTCCGCGCGGCAGCGCCTCGGCGGCGGCGGCTCCCATGTCGAACGGCTGAAACGGCGCCGAAGCGGAAGCTCCCGGCTCCGCCCCGCCGTTCTTTCCGGTGAAGGCGGCTCCTGCCTCGCCTGCAGAGGGCGTTTCGGCGGCGGGCGTGAGGGCGAGGGCAAAATCGGGGGTGACGTAGAGACGCATCTGCCCGTCCATGACGCCCGCGATCTGGTAGGTGAAGTCCACCCGGATCGCCTGTCCGGCAAGCGCAAAGGAGGGAGGCAGGATCAACGGCTCCAGCGCAGTCGCCTCCGCGCCGACCTGCAGGGGCTGTCCGAGCATATTGCCGATGGCGTTTCCGAAGCCCTGCACGATGCCGCTCATGGCGTTTGCCAGCGCGTTCATCTGGTCATCGAGCAGGGGCGTCGGGACGGGGACGCCCGCGCCCCCCATGATCAGGTCCACCAACATCGGCGCGTCTGCGCTGGCAAACGCCAGCAGGCTCTCGTCCGGGCAGAGCGCGGGAAATGTAAAGGTGGTCTGCAGCATCGGCTCGCTGTCCGTCATCAGTTCGTCTATGGTGAGCTGCGTGATGGACGGCTCTTCCAGCGCGACCGCCTGATTGAGGTTTTCGGAGATTGCCAGCGAAAAGGCGTCCCGCAGCGAGTTGAGCGTGGCTGCAAAGGTGGTGAGTTGATCTGCATTCAGTTCGGGCATAGTCTTGATCTCCCGATGTAGGGTATGCGGGCAAACGATGGGCGGCGAGTCTTCGCTGCGGGCGGCGACGCTGACCGCTATACGGGCGGCTTGGGAATCTCTTCCGTCACCACGTGGTTGATGTGTACCGCCAGCTTACGCCCGGAGACGCCCGGTTTGCCGCGAAACTTGGTGGAGCCGCCGATCATCAGGTCCACTTCGTCGGTATGCCGGCGATTCAGCAGGATCGTGTCGCCGACATGCAGGTTCAGCAGGTCCTGCACGCAGAGATTGGCGCTTCCCAGCTGGCAGACGCAGGTTACGTAGGTGTTGGCGATCTGCCGTGCCAGTTTGGGGGTCTCTTTGCCCCGGTTGCTGGCGCTGCTGGCGGCGGAGAACCAGCGCTGTGCGGAGAGCTTGGAAGCGATCGGCTTGAGAAGCAGATAGGGGATGCAGAGGCTCATCGCGCCCCGCAGGTCGCCGACCTTCACTTCAAACAGAATGGAGACGACTATATCGTTGGGCGGAACGATCTGAATGAACTGCGCCTGCGTCTCGATTCGCTCGCGGCGCGGCGTGAAATGGGCGATGCCTTCCCAGGCGGCTTTCAGGTCTTTGAGGGCGCGGGTGATGATGCTCTCGGTCAGCGCCTGTTCGATCTCGGTCAGCATGGTGTTATTTTTGACCATGTTGCCGGGACCGCCCAGCAGACGGTCAATCATCGCCAGCACCACGCTGAACTCCATCTCCAGCAGCGCCTGCCCGCTGAGGGGAGCCATGCTGAATACGGTAACGATGGAGGAGGTCAGCGAGCGCATATACTCGTCGTAGGGTATCTGCTCGACGGAGATCAGGTCCACATGGGTGGAGACACGCAGGTAGGTGGAGAGCGTGGAGGCGAAGACTCGCGCAAAGGTCTCATGCAGCATCTGGAAGGTGCGCAGTTGATCTTTAGCGAACTTGTCCGGTCGGCGGAAATCGTAGGGTTCGTAGGAGATGGTGCGTTTGTCGGAGCGGTGCGAACCGGAGCGAAGATCGGCAGCGGGCGCAGGGGCAGGCGCGGGGCTGGCAGGCGCGGGACCGCCCACGTCTACTTCTCCCGTCCCCCCGTCATTGCTCAGCGTTGCCAGCAGCGCCTCAATCTCAGCCTGCGACAGTATCTCAACCACGAGTTCCGCCTCCCCCGGCAGACGCGCCGGAAAAGTCAAACCTTCATTCCCCTGAAATTATCGGGCAGGCGGATGCAACTCTGTAGGGAGAGAGACACAAAAAATTGCCGCCCGCCGATCTGTTCATCGGCGGGCGGCAATGCTGTCGGACGATGGCGGTCGCGCTAGGGGAGCGTCACGGAGACGACGCGCTTTTCGCCGGTCGGAGACCAGGCGGTAACCTCCAGATAGACGATCTGACCGCGCAAGGGCTGTCTCAGCTCAAACTGAATCTCGGTCTGCTGTCCCTTCTGCAGTCGCGCCGTCGGCGATCCGCTGATAAACTGCCGCGATGCGCCGTCCGGACCGACCTCCACCGAGATCTCTTGCGGGGCGTCGGTGGTGAGAGGCACCACCAGCATCCTGCGCCCCTCGTAGATTTCGATGCGCGGCTCTCCGGCGGTAACGCTCCATGTCTTCGGCGCATCGCGGCTGATCTGCGGCGCGCCGTAGAAGAGCGACCACGGGAAGACCATGCGCGCCGCCGTATAGCGTCCGGGAATGACGACGCCCGTCAGCACGATCAGGACGAGAACGGCGGTCGCCCATCCCAGAGAGCGCGGCGTCAAGAGGGCGCGCCAGCGGAACGGAGCGCGTCTCGGCGTCTCCTTCTGCGCCTGCTCCGCCGCATCAATGCGTTCCCAGACCATCAGGCGGAAGCGGGCGGGCGGCTCGACCTCCGGCAGCGATTCGAACGAGGCGTAGACCTCGCGCAGACCCTCTGCCTGAGCGCGGCACGCCGCGCACTCTTTCAGGTGGCTCTCCAGCGGAACGCTCAGGGCGGTCTGCAGAGTTCCCTCACAGTAGTCCGATAGTAGTTCTATAGCTTTATCACAACGCATCTTCGTTGACCATGCTCTCAAAGGCGACCCTGCGATAGAGAATACCTTTGACACTGCCTTTATGGTATCGCTTTATCGGACTCTCTTAATAGGGAAAATGTTCCCGCTCCGTCTGCAGTTTTTCGCGCAGGGAGAGCCGCGCGCGGTTCAGGCGCGATTTCACCGTTCCGATCGGCAGGTCCATCACCTCCGCGATCTCCTCATACGACCTGCCCTCGACATGGTACATGACGATCATCAGGCGCTGGTAGTCGGGGAGCGTCTGGATCGCCGCCTGCAGGATCTCGGTGCGTTCGCGCCCCTCCGCCCGCTCTTCCGGCGAGGGCGCCGGGTCTTCATACTGGCGGCGAACGCTGTTCTCCTCCAGTTCGATCATGCTCTCCAGAGACTGGTTGGGGCGGGCGCGCTGACGCTTGCGCTGATCGAGGTAGATGTTGGTGATGATGCGGAACAGCCAGGTAATGAAGCTGGAGTCTCCGCGAAAGCTGTTCAGGGAGTTATAGAGGCGTACAAAGGTCTCGGCGGCGATGTCGCTGGCTTCGTCGTAGTTGCCGCAGAGGCGAAAGGCGAAGTTGTACACCCGCTTCTCGTAGCGGCGTATCAACGCATCAAAGGCGATGCGATCCCCTTTTTTACACCGCTCCAGGAGCAGCCGCTCCTCATGGATACCGGAGGCGTTGTCCGTCATAGATGAGATGCCGCCTTCACCGATCTCATGCTCGCTCCGCCTGCTGCATCGCCTGCTGCTCTTCGCGCGTGAGCGGATGGCTGGGCTGCCCTTTGCGAATGGCTTTGGCGTAGACCCGCACATCCGTCCGACTGAAGACGCTGCTGACGACGATCCCGTTGCGCTGCGCGTCCAGCAGGGCGAAGGCGAAGCTCTGCTCGCCCCCCACATCCTCGAAGGCGTCGAAACGCACCAGCCCCACCTGCTGCAGGCAGGTGAGCTGCACCTGTCCCTGTCGGGTCAGCTCGGTTTCGAGCGTATCCATCCTTCGGGAGACGCTCCGGACATCGTCCATGTAGCCCTGCAGGATCTCCTCCAGATTGCCGCCGCTGGTGCCGCGGGTCAGGCGGTTGTAGACGCGATTGAGTTTGCTCAGACGCAGGCTCATCCAGAGGGTCAGGATACACAGGATCGCGACCACGATCAGCATCACGCCGAGAATGAGTTCGTTATTTTCACGCAGAAGCGCGGACAGAGGTCCGGGCGCTGGCATCGGTCGTTGTGTCCTCCCATATCAGACGGATTCCGGGGCGTCGTCTTCAAGGCGCAGGGCGGTCCCGGGAGCGAACATAGGCAAACAAGCGTAAATCTGCTATACTTATCGGGTTTCAGAGGGGTCGCTGAGGTCGTCCTGAACATGAATCGCACACGTCGGCAGATTATCGCAGTGGCAGTCTTTCTCCTGGTTGCCGGGTACTTCGGCTTCACCTATCGTGTCGCGGTCGTGCGCGGAGAATCGATGATCCCTACCTACAGCGACGGGCAGTATGTGCTGGTGAACCGTCTGTTCCAATGGACCGGCGGTCTGCATAAGGGCGATGTTGTGCTCATCCGCAAGGGCAATGAGGTGCTTATCAAGCGTGTCGCCTATCTGCCCGGAGAGGTGCTGCGCGGGAGAGAGGCGCGACCCTTTTTCCGCAGCGTGGAGTTTTTTGACCGCCCCTCCCCTGCCGAGTTGGAGGATCGTCGCAGCCTGAAGGTTCCCGCAGACAGCGTGGTGGTGCTGGGCGATAATCGCGCCGTATCGGAAGACAGCCGCCTCTTCGGACCCATCCCCCTCTCCGATGTGCTGGGGCGCGTTGTAAACGCTCCGCCCAAACCCTGACCGACAGAGCGGTGTTGCGAATATGCTGACGGTATTGTAACACGCGCAAGCCCGTTTTGTAAATCGGCGCATCCCGCCGCCCCGCACTCTTCTCTCCCCTGCGCCTGCGAGAATCCTGATGAGTACCCGGCGAATGAGCCGGCGGGCTGCCCGGCAGCCGGATTCGCCGTCGTGCTGCGCGGCGTCGGAGGATAAAACGGATACGACGTCGAACCTACTGCCCACTTCAGACGATTGCTCCGGGAGAGCCGAACGCGCTCCCGAAAGAGTGGGAGAGTATGACCCTGTCGAAAATGACGGCATCGCTGACCGGGATGACACTGCTGCTCTGCGGTGCATTGCTGCTGCCGGGACAGAGCAGAGAGGAGACCGCCCGGAAGGCGACCGCGCTGCTGACCACGAAATGTATGCCCTGCCACGCCTCCAGCGCAAAGGCGGGAGGGGTAGACCTCTCCGACCGGGCGTATGCCCTGCAGACCCATGCCTTTGTCGCGGGCGATCCCGCGCAGAGCCGTCTGGTGGCGATGACGAAAGCCGGCAAGATGCCGCCCTCCGGCAGACTGTCTGAGGCGGAGATCGCTCTGCTGGAGCGGTGGGTGGCGGAGGGAGGCACCTATCCGGCGAAGCTCGTCTCCGCCCCCGATCCGGCGATGCGCCCCCTCTGGTCGTTCCAGCCGGTGCGGCGATACGCCGTGCCGAAAACCCCGTTTGACTCGCTCTCCGCCAACCCGATAGACCGTTTTCTGTTTCAGAAGCTGGCAGCCGCCGGACTGAAGCCGTCTCCCCCCGCCTCCCGGACGGCGCTGCTGCGGCGCGTTACCGTAGACCTGACCGGGCTGCCTCCGACGCCGGAGGAGACGGCGGCGTTTCTGGCGGACCGCTCTCCCAACGCCTATGAGAAGGTGGTGGATCGTCTGCTGGCTTCTCCCGCCTACGGAGAGCGATGGGGGCGCCACTGGCTCGATGTGGTGCGTTATGGCGAGAGCCACGGGTATGAGCAGAACCATCTGCGCCCGAACGCCTGGCACTATCGCGACTATGTGATCCGCGCCTTCAACGCCGATACGCCCTATCCGCAGTTTATTCTGGAGCAGCTGGCGGGCGATGTGGTCAGCGGGGGCGATCCGCGCATTGAGGCGGCGACCGGCTTTCTGGTGGCGGGCATTCACGACACGGTGGGCATCCAGACCGAGGAAGGGACGCGGCAGCAGCGCGCCAACGATATCGAGGATATCGTTTCGACGACCTCCGCGGCGTTTCTGGGGCTGACGGTCGGCTGCGCCCGCTGCCACGATCATAAGTTCGATCCCATTCCCCAGAGGGACTTCTACCGTCTGGCGGCGGTCTTCGCGGGCGTGCGGCACGGAGAGCGTCCTCTCAAGCCCCTGACGGAGGCGGAGAGGCGCGAGAGCGCAGAGATCGAGCGTCAGTTGACCGCGCATGCCAACGCCATCCGGGAGATCGATTCGCGGGCGCGGGAAGCCGTGCTGCGCAGCCGCGGAGAGTCGCCGCAGACCCGCCCCGCCGTCAATGCGCGGCGCAACGTGGATGAGTTCCCAGCGGTGACGGCGCGCTTCGTGCGCTTCACGGTTCTGGCGACCAACGACGGCGCGGAGCCGTGTCTGGACGAGATCCAGCTGTTCGGTCCCGGTAGCGAGGAGAATCTCGCGCTGGCATCCTCCGGCGCGCGCGCAGAAGCCTCCTCCCTGCTGCCCGGCTTTGCGATCCATCAGATAGCGCATCTGAACGACGGGAGGCTTGGCAACGACTTCTCCTGGATCAGCGGGACGCGGGGCACCGGCTGGGCGCAGATCGAACTGCCTGCCCCGAAGACGATCCATCGGGTTGTCTGGAGCCGCGACTCTGGCGACATCCCCCGGTTTGATGACCGGCTTCCCGTCTCCTATCGCATCGAGGTCTCGCTGGATGCTCAGGAGTGGCGCGTCGTCTCCAGCGATCAGGGACGCAGCGGGTCGGGCGATTATATTCATCCGGACGCCCTGCGCGCCGCCATGACCCCCGAGCAGCGCAGTCTGCGAGACCGCCTGAACGCCGAGCGGGAGAAGCTGGAGCAGCGGCGCAGCGCCTTGCGTAACCGGCAGATGGCGTACATCGGGCAGTTCTCTGCTCCGGAAGAGACCTATATTCTGCGGCGCGGCGACGTGATGCAGCGGGGAGAGCGGGCGCTGCCGGGTGCGCTGTCTCAGATCCGGACGCTGAACGCCGATCTGTCCGCTTCGGCGAATAAGCCGGAGCCGGAGCGTCGTCTGGCGCTGGCGCGCTGGATCGGCAACCCGAAAAATCCGCTCACCGCCCGCGTGATCGTCAATCGGGTCTGGCAGTACCACTTTGGGCGCGGGATCGTCGGAACACCGTCCGACTTCGGGCGCAACGGCGAGCGACCCACCCATCCGGAACTTCTCGACTGGCTGGCATCCGACTTTATGGCGAACGGCTGGCGGTTCAAGCGGCTGCACCGGCAGATCGTAACCTCCTATGCCTACCGTCAGTCCTCCGCGGCGACCGCGCAGGGGATGGCGAAAGATGCCGGAAATCGTCTGCTCTGGCGGATGCCGCTGCGGCGCATGGAGGCGGAGGCGCTGCGTGACGCGATCCTGCAGACCTCCGGCAAGCTGGATCGCACAATGGGCGGACCGGGCTACCGGCTGTTCAAGTACCGGGTGGTCAATGTCGCCATCTATGAGCCGCTCGAGGAGTTTGGACCGGAGACGTGGCGGCGCGGGGTCTATCAGCAGTCTGCCCGCGCCATCCGCGACGATCTGCTGAGCGCGTTCGACTGTCCGGAGTCGTCCCAGCGCGCCCCGCGCCGCGAAAGCACTACCACTGCTCTTCAGGCGCTCAGCCTGCTCAACGGCTCCTTCATCCAGCAGCAGGCGGGCTTCTTTGCGGAGCGGGTTCGGCGGGAGGCGGGGGAGAAGCCGGCAGCACAGGCGGATCGCGCCTTCCGGCTGGCGTTCGGGCGCAGCCCGCGCCCGGCGGAGCGGCAGGCTGCGCTCTCCCTGATGCGCTCCGACGGGCTGACCGCACTCTGCCGCGCCCTGCTCAATGCCAACGAGTTTCTCTACTACTGATCGGTACGGAGGTCGCCATGCCGCACTACGATGACACGCCGCTGGATACGGAGCGTCTGTTCAGTCGCCGGGAGTTTCTGGGAAGCATGGGAACCGGGCTGGGAACGATCGCGCTCGCCTGGCTGCTGGCGCAGGATTCGGCTGCGGGTCAGAGCGGGGCGCATCGGGCGGAGAACCCCGTCGCGCCGCGCACGCCGCACTATCCGCCGAAGGCGAAGCGTGTGGTGCAGATCTTCTGTCCCGGAGCCGCCAGCCAGATAGACCTGTGGGAGTACAAACCGGAGCTGCAGAAGCGGCACGGTCAGCCGATGCCGGGACTGACGGGCGTCAGCAGCTTTCAGGGCGGCAACGGCAACCTGATGCGCAGCCCCTGGGAGTGGAAGCGGTACGGACAGTGCGGCAAGTGGATCTCCGATCTGGTTCCGCATCTGGGCGCGTGCGTGGACGAGATCGCCTTTATCCATTCGCTGACGGCGAAGAGCAACACGCACGGTCCGGCGATGCTTCAGATGAACACCGGCTTTGTGGTGGACGGCTTTCCGAGCATGGGCGCGTGGGTTACCTACGCGCTGGGGACGGAGAACCAGGACCTGCCCGCCTTTGTCGCCATTCCCGATATGCGAGGCTATCCTCCGAACGGTCCCGGCAACTGGAACGCCGGCTTTCTGCCCGCCGCCTATCAGGGAACCGCCTTCAACACCGAGACGCCGATCGCAAATCTGCGCTCTCCGCAGGGCACGACTCCGGAGGGCGAGAGGCGGCTGCGCCACTTTCTGAACACGCTCAACCGGGAGCACCTGCGCCAGAACCCGGGGCACTCCGACCTGAATGCGCGGGTCGCCGCCTACGAACTGGCGGCGCGGATGCAGTTGAGCGCGCCGCAGGTAACCGACATCTCCCGCGAGAGCGCCTCCACCCTGCGCGACTACGGCGCGGACAGCGACAATCCGCTGAAAGCCTCCTATGCGCGCAACTGCATTCTGGCGCGGCGGCTGATCGAGCGGGGCGTGCGCTTTGTGCAGGTCTACTGCGGGGCGTCCGCGTCGGCGGTGGATGGTCTGCTCAACTGGGACGCGCATAAGACCCTCAAAGCCGACTATGAGCGTCATGCGCCGATCCTCGATCAGCCGACCGCCGCGCTGCTCAAAGACCTGAAGCAGCGGGGGCTGCTGGACGATACGCTGGTGCTGTGGACGACCGAGTTCGGTCGGATGCCGACTCATCAGGTGGGCAGCGAGGGCAGAGATCACAATCCCTACGGATTTACCGCCTGGATGGCGGGGGCGGGCGTTCGGGGAGGCTTCTCCTACGGCGCGACCGACGAGTTCGGGTACCGAGCCGCCGAGGATGTCTGCACGATCTACGACTTTCACGCAACGGTCCTGCACCTGCTGGGACTGGATCACAAACGCCTGACCTACTACCACAACGGCTCGCAGCGCCGTCTGACGGATGTGCATGGAGAGGTCATTCGCCCGGTGCTCGCCTGAGCGATTCTCCGACGCCTGCATGAAAAAACGTCCCCCTGTCTGCGCGGGCAGGGGGACGTTTCCATCAGAGCGGGTCAGGGAACCAGTTCGATGGCGGAGATGGTGGCGTTTCTTCCGGAGATGGTGGTGGCGAAGTTGATGTTGAGGGTTCCATTCGTCACCGTCACCGGCACGCTGACCACCACCGCCCGGTTGATGCCTCCCGCCGCGGCGAAGATGTCGTA
>CALLMM010000017.1 GCA_938005745.1 uncultured Chthonomonadales bacterium
GCGAAACACCACCACAATCCACCCGCCGCTCTCCGCGCCCCAGAGCGTGCCGTTTCCCAGTATCATCTCCAGCGAGACGCCCCGGCTGGAGAAGACCGACGCGATCGCGGTCAACGCACCCGGCGTATCCTGCACCCTGACGATGAAGACCCGACGCGGCTCAAGCATGCGTCTCCCACCTCTGCAGCTTGCTCTGCATGGAGCGCGCCCCTGACAGCAGAAGCTGCGCCTCCTCCTCCCACAACGTCAGCCCGACCACCTGCGACCAGCCGCGATTCCCCACGACAATCGGAACGCCCAGACAGGTGCGTATATCGTAGAACTCCCCGTCCAGTCGCACCTGTCCGGCGACGACAATTTCGCGCCCGTCCATCAGCGTCCGCACCAGATCCACCGTCACATTGGCGGTTGTAACCGCCGTCTTCGCGCCGGAGAGATGCGTAACATAGGGCTTGAGCCCCACGCGCAGATCGGGAGGAAGACGGTCCACATAGGCAAACGCCTCCTGCACCCGTCCCTGACTCACCAGTTCCATCGTCCTCTGCTTCTCACGCTGCACCTCTTGCGGATACTCCCGCAAGGAGCGGTCTCCCCGCAGACGCCGCAGCGTGGACTGCATCTCCGACTCATCTAGTCCGTGGATCTTCACCGTGCTCCATAGCGGGATCAGCTCGTCTCCGTGCTCGCCGACCACAAACCCGTATGCCTTCTGCCGCCGGACTCCCACCGCCGCAGCGATCTCCAGGCGAAAGCGCAGCGTGTCGGAGTAGGCTCCGATGCCGATCACCCGTCGCCGATCCAGATAGCGGCTGAAGATCTCCACGCCCAGCTCCACGGGATTGCTGACAACGATCACCACCTCGTCGCCATGCCCGTACTCGGCGATGGCGCGGGCATAGGCGTGAAAGATCGGCAGATTGGCGCGCGCAAGCTCCTCCCGTGTCAGGGAGGCTCTGCCGATCATCGGCAGCGTTATCCCCGCCGTCATCACGATCACATCGCCGACCACCTCTTCCGGACGAAGCGCGACATCCAATTCCGGAGCGATCTCCGCATAGGCATCCTCCAGGTCATGGCGGAGACCGTGCAGAACAGCGGCGCTGCTCCCTCCCTCTCTGCCCACAAGCTGCAGACGTTCCGAAGGAGAGAGAACGCGCTCCTCTATCAGCTGTACGGCGATACTGCGTCCGCAGTCGCCGCTGGCTCCGATGATCGAGACATCCATGACAGAATAGTCCGTCCGACGAGAGAGAGCGAGAGCCGGCTCTCAGAGAACAACAATAAGGGCAGCCGACGCCGACAACGCAGATGCGTGATCGCGGCGCGACCGCCCCTCAGAGATACGCCCACGAAAGCCTCTAACCGACCCCTCGCAGGAAGCGCGCCGCCTCCTTGTCGTAGGTGTGGAAGGGGTTTTTCAGGTCCAGCTGGCGATTGCGCTCGATGTAGATGGCATCCCAGTCTATCACATAGCGAACGCCCGGCGAAAGCAGCAGTTGATTGACGATCTGCCCGCGTCCGAAGGCGCGCGTGTTGTCCGGCGGAAGAGTCATCGCCTGCTCCACGCGCTCATCCGTCGTAACACGCTCCATCATGCCCGCCTGCTCTAGCCCGGCATGCAGGCTGACCGCCGGATTGACGTTATGGTACTCCAGATCGAGGCTCTGCAGAACGTCGTCCTGCCAGGAGAGTCCCTCCGCATGGATATACTGCTGATAGAGGCTCCTTTTGGCGGACCAGTCGAGCCGATCGGAGGTGGACATCGGGTCGCGCTCCAGATCGTTGAGCGTGCGCTCCCACTCCTGCAGCACACGATCCGTCTGCGGGTCTTTGCGATGCAGGTTCTTCCGCGCAGCAGCCAGATAGCGCCGATGCAGATCAATCGCGCTGATCGTTTTGCCGTTTCGCAGCCGCACCAGCCAGCGGCAGGATGGGTCGCGGGAGACGGAGCGCAGCGTATCCAGCGGATCCTGCAGTTCGACATCCTGCGGCGCGCACCCCTCTTCGATGAGATCGAGCACCACGCTGGTCGTTCCGACCTTCAGCCAGGTCGCATACTCGCTCATGTTTGACTCGCCGAAGAGGATATGCAGGCGGTGCAGGTTGGAGTAGGAGTAGTAGCTGTCCCACTTGGGGTTGATGATGGCGCGGTTGAAGCGCACCCGCGAGGAGATGGTTTTGACGATATGATCGGCGCGCTGGGAGAGCTGAAAGTCTACCGTCGGGTCTATCTCCACGCCGTAGAAGTTGCTGACCCAGACATAGTCCACCTCATGCTCGGTAAACGCCATGATATTCGACTTGGAGTTGGGGCGCGTCAGCCGGTGACCGCCTACGCGCCCGGTTCCCGCGAATATCTGCCGGGTTACCAGAAACGGCAGCAGATAGGAGAGCGCGTCGGTAAAGAAGCGGTCCTCGATCTGCACAAGATAGTTCTCATGACAGCCGAAGGTGTGTCCGCCAAAGTGGTCAATCGCGTTGTTATGGAAGCTGACCCTCTCGCTGAGTCCCATGTCATCGAGGATCGCCTGCAGAATGGCGCGCCCCGCCTTATCATGGGTCACCAGGTCGTCGAGGTCGGTGCACTCCGGCGTCGCATACTCCTCATGGCTGCCCACCGCATCCACGTAGAGCCTGCCGCCGTTTCGCAGAAACCCGCCGGCGCGCGCCGGCTCAAAGGCGTAGTCGCGGGCATGCAGGTCTATCACCCCCAGCCGCTTCTCGTAGAAGGCATAGTCCTTGACCGCCTCGACCACCTCTTCAATCGCGCCGAGATCGGGGTCGCGAACCAGACATCCGAATTCCGTTTCAATGCCGAAAATGCGCTTTTCCATCACTGCTTTCCCGACCTGCCCGCCTCCTCAGCGGTAGCTCTTCAACAGACTCTCCAGATCGGCGCTGCTTAGGAGACGGAACTTGCTCTCGCGCGTCGAGAACCGTTCCAGCAGTCCGACCTCAAGCTGCGCGGTCTTCAGCTCCTCGCGCAGAAAACCGGCGATCTGCTCCGCCTCGTCAATGTCGCGCAGCGGATCCGGTTCGTCCTCGTCTTTGCCGATCTTCCGACGCTTGCCCGTCATCGCGCCGACCGCCCACGCCTGCAACGCGCGCTCCAGCGCCTGCTCCCGCGTAATCTCCGGGGTGACTCCCACCATCCACAGCCCCATGCGGTCTTCTGCCTCCGAGGTGCCGGCAATCACCGCGAAGCCGTTATACAGCGCGAACTCGCCGTCGTAGTTCAGGACATAGAAGCTGTCTTCGGCGGGCGTCTCCCCCAGTTCGCCGAAGATGGCGCGCACTACCGCCGGCAGGGCGTTGAACTGATCCCCGAACAGCCGCTTGAGCGGCGGGCTGAGTGAGAAGCTGACGATGCGCTGCGCCGTGACATCGTCCGGGCTGCGCTCATAGCCCTCTTTATGCGCCACATCTATCGCGCCGACCCGGATCGCCTCGATATCGGACTGATTGCCGATCCCCGAGAAGATCAGGCGGTCATAGATCTCAAAGACTTTCCGCTGCGCTTTGCGGACGGTCAGCAGCAGCAGCCCGGCATCGAAGCTGATGCCGACGACCGGACTGCCTTCGCTCAGGCGATCCTCCACATAGTCCCGCCGGTGCTGCGCCGCCTCATTAGAGTCGAAGGGGCTGAACATCATCCTGCCATCCTGTCTATGGAATTCACAACCTCACGCAGCTCCTGCTCGGAGACATCGGTGATCCCCTCCGCGCTGATCGTCTTCGCCAGCGGAAGGTGCTTCGACCAGCCGCCGGTCGCCGCGTCCAGATCGGCGGCGATATCCAGCAGAATCAACGCCTCCCGCAGGGCGTCTTCGCGGCTCATCCGGTGAAACGGGCCTTTGGTCTTGACGATATAGTCGAAGATGCCGCGAATCTGCAGCGATCCCGAACCCGCCGCGCCAAACTCCGTGCTCTCGAAGCGCGCGCCCAGCCCGTCATAGAAGAAGATACGCGGCTGACCGGTTCGCATATCGAAGGTGCTGAAGATCGGGATGAAGCCGCCGATCCCCTGCATCGCCGCCGGAACGCCCGCCGCGATCACCTTCGCCAGTTCCGACAGTTTGCCGTCCAGGCTCATCGGCTGCAGCTGCGACCGCTCAAAGTACTTGAAGACGGTGCGCAGGTAGCGGATCACCTCCATCGCGCGGGCGTAGGAGCCGGAGATGGAGAGCAGCGTATAGTCATCGAGCGGCATCACCTTCTCCGCCCGATCGTACATGACCGCGAAGTTGGCGGTCGCCCGCCGGTCGCCGACATTGATCACGCCGCCGTCATACTTGACGGCGATGACGGTGGTGCCGTGCGTATCGGTCAGCGGCGCGCCCGAGACGGATGCTCCCGGCGCAGGAAACGCCGGAGGCGTGAAGAGTGGCTGCCCGCCGGGGTTCAGCAGGCTCTGCAGATCGAGACCCATAGACTACTCTCCGCTGCGCTGACGGTAGCGGCGGGCGGCGTTCGGGTCCACGCGCTTCATGCGCTTGAGCAGATCGCTGGTATCGGGCCGCTTCACATTCGGCTTATTCGGTCCGCCTCCGTCTCCCTCCTTGCGATCCGGAACGGGAGAGGTCGGGCGGGTGGTGCGCTCTTCAACGCGGATATGCATCTTTTCTGGCTCCTTCCAGCAGATAACCGGTAGTGGCTGACTAGACAGAGGCGCACTTGCGCGCCTCGATGAGATAGTTGATCTGACCGCAGTGTTCGACTTCGTGGTCGTGAATCTCTTGAATCATGTTCAGCGGGGTATGCCAGGGATCCACCGGCAGGTTCAGCGGGGTCTCCAGAGCCTCCTCCGGAATGGCGGCGGCGGCTTCCAGCCACGCCGCATTCGCCCGCTCCAGCCAGGCGACCGCCTCCGCAAAGGTCAGGTTTTCCGGAACGACGGATCGCCGATCCACCACGTTGCCGCGAAAATACTCGATCCAGGTCTCCTTCCAGGCTGCCAGATGACATACCAGTCCCAGAATGGAGCCGTCCTGCGCCACATGGTAGTCGTGCAGGGGCCAGTTCTCCCGGCGATCCGCGACCGCCTGCTCCTCCGTCACGCCCTCCAGCGCCTTCAGTGTCGCGGCGAACCGCTGCCGCGTCCGCATCAGAAGGTACTCCCGAATGGTCATCTCAAACTCATCTCCCTTTCAGGAGAAATGCGGGCGCCGTTACTCCTGCGCCGCAGGCTTTTTGATCACCTGCACCACCTCCGCCAGCGAGCTGGTCGCGGACATCTCCTCATTTAACAGCTGGACGTTCGGCTCCACCAGCGGATTCATGTCGAACAGCAGGTCCTCTCCCTCATGCGTGAAGGCGACCCCGTTCCAGCCGATGGAGCGCACTGCGGAGCCGTGACGGCTGACGAACAGACCGCGCAGGAAGGCGCGGGTGTCCTGCGGCGGACAGGTCATCGCCCCCTCAATCCGCCTGTCGGTCACTAGACGGCGCATGACACCCTCCTGCTCCAGCCCCTGATAGAGTCCCAGCTCCGGGTCGAGATCGTGATACGCCAGATCGAGGCTCTGCATGACGGGATCCGTCCAGTCCAGCCCCTCCGCCCCCATGAACTGCTCCAGAAGCTGACGTTTGGCGATCCAGTCCACCCGGTCCGCCGCCAGAAGGATGTCGCGCTCCAGCGCGTCGAGGACCATCTCCCACTCTGACAGCGTCCAGTCCGCATCCGGCGTAGCGCCCTGAAAACGCCGCTGCGCCTCCGCCAGATAGAGCCGCTGTATCTCCAGCGCGGAGATGGTTCCGCCCTCCTCCCGCGTGACCAGCCATCGCAGCGTCTGATCGCGGGAGATCTCCTTGATCGCGCCGACCGGGTTCTTCAGCCTGACGGGGGGCGTCCAGCCCGACTCCAGCAGTCCGATCGCCAGCGAGGTCGTCCCGACCTTCACGGCGGTCGCCCACTCGCTCATATTGGCGTCGCCCACGATCACATGCAGGCGGCGGTAGAGGCGCGGCGTGGCGTGCGGCTCGTCCCGCGTATTGACGATCGGGCGATTGTGCAGGGTATCCACGCTGGCTTCCACGCTGAAGAAGTCGGCGCGCTGCGAAAGCTGATAGACAGGCGTATCGAGCCGATCCACCTCCACCCCGACCTTGCCGGCTCCCGCATAGATCTGTCGCGTGACCAGAAACGGCAGCATTCCGGCGATCAGGATGTCGCAGGGAACCTCGCGGCTCATCAGGTATCCCTCATGCGTGCCGTAAGAGGCTCCGTGAAAGTCGGTGTTGTTCTTATAGATGGAGATCGGAACCCCGATGGCAGCGGATCGGCGGCGGGCGCACTCCAGAACGATCCGCTCTCCGGCGCGGTCGTGCGCGACCAGGTCGCGCAGCTGCGAACACTCCGGCGTGCTGTACTCCGGATGACCGTGATCGTTATAGAACCGCGCGCCGTTGGCAAGCACCCGGTCGCTGCGCTCCTCCGACATGCTCATCGGCGGGCGTCCCGGCGCATCGAACTGGGCGTCGTCGGGATTGGTGGAGAGCCGCTCGACCGTAAAGCCGCGCATATCGCGGCGGGCGTCCTCCCCCCGATAGTTCCATCCGGTAACAAAGCTGCCGGAGTAGGAGCGCACCAGTTGTATGCTCTCCTGGATCAGGTCGCCCGCGCCCTTCCCCTCCACCGCGATCCCATATTCGGTTTCGATTCCAAATAGACGTTGCATGCGTTTCGGGCTGTCCGTCGGCGCCCCCTGCAGGCGTTCGCCGACGGACATCTTCAGATAATGTTTTTGCGCGCGCCGGAGGTCTGCTTGCGCCCGCGAACCGGCTTCACTGTGGCGACGTTCTCCGGCTCATAGTCCAGCAGCTTGAGCCAGTCCTCCATCGAATCGCCCTTCGGGAAGATCTCGTTCTCCTTGTACTCGACCCGGATGGCGCGCTGCATATCCTCCAGCGTCACCCCTTCCGTATCCGAACGCTTTTCGATGCTGCGCTTGATGGCGAAGTCCTTGGCGCGCTCCACCACCGACTTGATCAGCGCGCCGCTCACCAGATCTCGCCAGTGCAGCGTCTCCACGCCTCCGCTGCGCAGATGAACCTCCAGAAACTCCGTCTCGCTCTCGCGCCGCCAGAGGTTCTCGATGGAGAGGTCGAGAAGCTCATCACGCGCCGCCGCCGCGTCGCCCTTATGCTCCTTCACCAGTTCCGGGTCAATCGGTATCTGCTCATGCAGATAGATTCCCAGAATGTCGCGGGCGGAGCGGCGATCCGGGCGGATTACCTTTACCTTGCGGTCAATCCGCTCCGGGCGCAGGATCGCCGGGTCTATGTAGTCGGGACGGTTGGAGGTCAGCATCACCACCACGTTCTCCAGCGCTACCAGCCCGTCCATCTCCGCGCAGAACTGCGGAACCACCGTGTTGGAGATATTGAGCCAGCGTCCCGAGGAGCGCGTCCGCAGGATCGACTCCGCCTCATCTATGAAGATGAAGACTAGATAGCCGTCTTTCGCCTTGGCGCGGGCGGTCGCAAAGATCTCGCGCACCATGCGCTCGGTCTCGCCCAGCCACATATTGAGAATCTTGGGACCGTTGATGTACATGAAGTACTCTTTCACGTCCCGATGGGTGCGTTCGCGGTATTCGCGGGTCAGATTGTAGGCGGTCGCCTTGCCGATCAGGGTCTTGCCGCAGCCGGGAGGTCCGAACAGAAGAATGCCCTTCAGGGGCCGCTTCTCAAACCGGGCGAACAGTTCGGGATGCAGCAGCGGCAGTTCGATGGCGTCTTTGATGACCTGGATCGCCTCCTGCTGTCCGCCGATCTTCTCCCAGGGCAGTTCGGGAACCTCCTCCATGAAGTAGTCCTGGGTCTCCTGCTGCGGGAAGTGCTCCAGCGCCACCTTGAAGTTCGGCTCGACGCGCACCTCATCGCCGCTCTTGAGCGGAAGATCCTGCAGGCAGGTCGCGCGATAGATTACGCGCGACTGCATCCCCTGCGAATCCATCGAGACGCGCAGACGCTCTTCATCCAGCACATCAGCAATCTTCACCAGCGGACCGCCGGGATGGTACCCCAGATCGCCGATCACGGAGAAGGCTTCGTTCACCTTCACCCGCGTGCCGACATTGAACTCCTTCTTCTCCAGTTTCGGGTCGAGGTTGGCGATATACTCCTGGTCGCCGATGGCGATCTGAACGATCTCCTTCTCCCGATCCACCCAGTTGATGAAGACCCCGATCCGGTTGGCGGGCGAGGTCAGTTTGTTGTACGCCTCCTCAAACTCGGCAATGACCTGACGCGCCTCCTCCAGCTGCTGCTCGTCCGTCTCAAGCTGATGGCGCAGCAGCAGCAGGTAGTCCAGGCGCGGATCGTTGCGAGGAGTCATGCGAATGATCTCATTCAGCAGACCGATGGCGCGAAGCTGGGTCTCCGGCAGTTCGAACTCGGGTTCGGGATCGCCGGATGGGTTGTTGATACGTCGGTCGCGGTCGCGTGGCATGAGGCGGTTCCTTCCGTATGTACAGCGTCGGCAAGGCGGGGGCGCGTTGCCGGGGAACAAATCGGCGGGGAGGCTCTCCCCCGCCGTTATCATGTGCAGTATACCAGAGAGTACGCAGATTGGAAAGAGATAGTTTCCCCTGTAAAGACCGGCGCGGAGGGCTTCCGGAAGGGAATGGAAAGGGCGGTCTTCTGGAAGACGTAGAGGAGGCGCCCTGTGAAAATATCTGCGTTTCGTTGTCACATTTCCGTCATTTTCAGCGTCTTATGGTATGAACGCGAATGGACGAGCGCCTGCTGTCTGTAGAAAGTATCCGAAAGGAGAGCCTGCGCGTGGCGGACCTGCTCAGTCTACGAATCTGGAGGAACGACGCCCGGACTGCCGCATCCGACACATCGGAGCGCAGCGAGTCGGTCCAGTTTGAGACGCTGGTAGAGACTCACTACCGGCGGGTCTACAATCTCGTCTACCGGATGGTCAACAACGACGCCGACGCCGCCGACCTGACGCAGGAGGTCTTCATTCGCATCTACAGCGCGCTGCCCCGTCTGCGCGCCGAGGGCGCGCAGAACGCCTGGATACGCCGCATCGCCACCAACGTCTGTCTGGACTACCTGCGCCGACGTCGCAACGCGCCGCCCGTCGCCTCGCTGGATGTCTCCCATGCCCCTGAGTTTGACGGACCCCAGGCCTGGGATGTCCCCGACCCCTCCGGCGAACCGGATCGTCTGCTAGCGTCGCAGGAGCGGATGGAGCTTCTGCACAGCGCCATCCAGTCGCTTCCGGACGACTACCGCACGGTACTGGTGCTCCACCATATCGAAGAGATGCGCGTGGAGGAGATCGCCGAGACGCTGGAGATTCCGCCGGGAACCATCAAGTCGCGCCTCAGCCGCGCCCGCAGCGCCCTCAAACGCAAGCTCTCTCCCTACTTCACGCCGGACCACGCCGCCTCCTCCGACTGAACCGGCGCGCCCGCCCCGGCTGCCGCCCCTCCATTCTGTCGCCCTTCAAGAGCAAGACCTCCCTATCACACGCCTTCATGACATGTCAGATGTAAATAAATGACATAAATATTCCAAATCAATGACATTTATCACGGCATTTTTGACATAATTTTGCCATCATCTTGACATAAAACCCGCGAGACTGTATACTTGCCTCATACGAACCGGTTCAAAGGAGACGGCAGACAGGCATGGATCAGGCGGCGGCACGAAGAATGCGCCTTCTGGAGATTCTGCGCGATGAGAGCGGCGGCAGGGAGATCGGCGCGCTCGCTGAGATGTTTCAGGTGGATGAGCGCACCGTGCGCCGGGACGTCGAACACCTGCAGGAGCTTCTGATGGGCGTGCAGGGCATTGAGATGCGGCGGGGCACGGTGCTGCCCAACCGCACCGGCTTCTCCGCCGGATACTTCGCCGATCAACTGGGACTGGAACCCGCCGCCAAACGCGCCATCGCGCAGGCGGTCGTCAACAGCCTGAGCGATAACCTGGCGATCGCTCTGACCGCCGGCAGCACGACCTACGCCGTCGCGCAGGAGATCCGAAGGGCGGCGGTTCAGCTGGAGCGTCCCCGCAACCTGATCGCCTTCACCAACAGCCTTCCCGCATTGCTGGAGTTTATCGCCGCCGGCATCTCGACCGGCATTCTCGGCGAGGTCTACAACGCTGACGACTGTGCGTTCCACTCGCACGAGTTTCACAGCGCATTTCAGCCCAACATCGCGATCGTCGGAGCTAGCGGGATCGTGGCGGCTCCCGCCTCCGGAACCCTCGATCTCTTCTCCCATCGCGCTGAGGAAGCCGCCTTCCTCAAGCAGCTTCTCAAACCTGTTCCGGAGATCTTTATCGCCGCCGACGCCGCCAAGATCGGACGCCGTCATCCCTGGTCGTTCAGCAGCGGGGGCGTTCTGACAGGCAAGCGCGTGCGGCTGTTCACCAGCGCGCTTACCCCCGAACAGCGGGAGCCTCTGCAGATGCTGACAGCGCAGTCCAGCCGCACCGACGCCCGCTTTACCTTTGAAGAGGTTACGTCCTGACATCGTCAGCAGGAGAAAGCCATGTGTGGAATCACCGGTTATGTCGGAAGTCGTCCCGCGGTTGAGACCGCCATTCGAAATCTGAAGCGTCTGGAGTATCGCGGCTACGATTCGGCAGGCGTCGCCTATCCCGCCCCCGCCGGGGTCCGCATTGTCAAGGCGGCGGGCAAGATCGCGCAGCTGGAGGCGAGCGTACAGGATCAGCCGATGGAGGCGCAGGTCGCCATCGCGCATACCCGCTGGGCGACGCACGGAAGCCCCAGCCAAGCCAACGCGCACCCGCACCCGGACTGCCGGGGAGACCTGGCGGTCGTGCACAACGGCATCATCGAAAACTACGCCGAACTGCGCGCCCGCCTGCGCGCAGCCGGGCATCAGTTCCAGTCCGAGACCGATACGGAGGCGCTGGCGCATCTGATCGAAGAGAGACTGCCGGAGGGCGAGCCGACCCCGCAGATATTTCTGGAGGCGGTGCGGCAGGCGCTGCGGGAGGTACGGGGATCGTATGCCATCGCCGTGATCTCGCGCTTTCTGGGCAATGCGGTGGTGGTCGCGCGCAAAGACTCCCCGCTGGTAATCGGTCTGGGAGAGGCGGAGAACTTTCTGGCGTCCGATATTCCGGCGGTCATGGCATACACGCGGCGCGTGCTGATCCTGGAAGACGGCGACTGCGCTCTGATCGAACCGGACCGCGTAACGATCTCCGGTCTGGACGGAAGACTGCGAACGCGCAACGCGCTGCATGTAGACTGGGACGATCAGGCGGCGGAGAAGGGCGGCTTCCCGCACTTCATGCTGAAGGAGATCTATGAGGAGCCGCGCACCGTGCGGGATACGCTGCGAGGGCGGCTACTGGCGGACGACCGGGTAACGCTTCCGGATGTGGGATTTACGGCGGAGCAGTGGGCGCGCATCCGGCGGGTCAGCATCGTCGCCTGCGGCACCGCCTACCACGCCGGACTGGTCGGCAAGCGGCTTCTGGAGCAGCTTCTGCATCGTCCGGTCGAGGCGGCGGTCGCCTCGGAGTTTCGCTACAGCGACCCGCTGGTTGATCCGGAGACCCTCACCCTGCTGATCAGCCAGAGCGGAGAGACGGCGGACACGCTGGCTGCCATGCGCGAGGCGAAGCGCAGAGGGTCGCCCACGCTGGCGATCGTCAATGTGGTCGGAAGCACGCTGGCGCGCGAGGCGGACGCGGTCCTCTATACGCAGGCGGGACCGGAGATCGGCGTCGCCTCCACCAAAGCCTATCTCGCGCAGTTGACCGCGCTCACGCTGCTGGCTCTCTATCTGGCGCAGAACGCCGGAATGCCGGAGGAGGATCGGCGCCGGTATGTCGCCGCGCTGCGCGCTCTGCCCGAGCAGATTGAAGCCTGTCTGTCTCTGAGCGAACGGATCGAGGCGATAAGCGCGGAATTGGCGGCGATGAGCTGCTTCTTCTATTTGGGACGCGGCTACGACTACGCCACCGCGCACGAGGCGGCTCTGAAGCTGAAGGAGATCTCCTACATTCACGCGGAGGCGTATGCCGCCGGAGAGATGAAGCACGGACCGCTCGCGCTGATCGAGCCGGAAGTGGCGGTGATCGGTCTGTGCACGCAGCCCGCCACGCATGAGAAGATGGTCAGCAACCTGCAGGAGGTGAAGGCGCGGCAGGGAACGGTGCTGGCGCTGCTGCGCGAGGATGTGCCGGCTCCCGATACGGCGGACTACCTGATCCGAATCCCCGCCACGCTGGATGCGCTCTCCCCGATCCTGGCGATGGTTCCGCTGCAGCTTCTCGCCTACTACGTCGCCCGGCAGCGCGGCTGCCCGATTGACCAGCCGCGCAACCTCGCCAAGAGCGTAACGGTCGAGTAGATTCGCGAAGATCGCTTTTCGTTCGTCTGCGGGCAGGAACTCTCTCCTGCCCGTTTTTCTGTCCCTGCCGGGCGTCAAGGTATAATAGCGATAACCTTTGAGAGAGGGCGCCATGAAGACGGAACGTTCACAGGCTCTCTTCGAGCAGGCGCAGGAGTGGATTCCAGGCGGGGTCAACTCGCCGGTACGCGCATTTCGCGCCGTGCAGGGAACGCCGCGTTTTATCGCGCATGGCGAGGGAGCCTATCTGCAGGATGTTGACGGCAACCGTTATCTGGACTGTGTGGGAAGCTGGGGACCGCTGCTGTTCGGACACAATCCTCCCGCCATTCGTCAGGCTCTGATGGCGCAGCTGGAGCATGGAACCACCTTCGGCGCGCCGACCGAACTGGAAGTCCAGCTGGCGCGGGCGATCTGCCGCGCGGTTCCCTCCTGCGAACAGGTACGGCTGGTCTCCAGCGGAACGGAAGCCGCCATGAGCGCGGTCCGGCTGGCGCGGGGATACACAGGGCGCGCAAAAGTGGTGAAGTTCGAAGGCTGTTATCACGGACACGCCGACTGCCTGCTGGCGCGCGCGGGTTCCGGCGTGGCGACCTTTGGACTGCCGGACAGCGCGGGCGTGCCCCCGAACCTCACCGCCGACACCCTCACCCTGCGCTACAACGATCCGCAGTCCCTGCAACGTCTCTTCTCGCAGATGGGTGAAGAGATCGCCTGCGTGATCGTGGAGCCGGTCGCGGGAAATATGGGCTGCGTGCCGCCCTTACCCGGCTTTCTGGAGCAGATGCGCTCCCTGACACAGAAGTACGGCGCAGTTCTGATCTTCGATGAGGTGATGACCGGCTTCCGGCTGGCGCTGGGCGGCGCGCAGGAGCTGTATGGCGTTACCCCCGACCTGACCATTCTCGGCAAGGTGATCGGCGGCGGTCTGCCGCTGGCTGCCTACGGCGGAAGACGCGACATCATGGCATATGTCGCCCCGCTCGGTCCGGTCTATCAGGCGGGCACCCTCTCCGGCAATCCGATGGCGGTCGCCGCCGGTCTGGCGGCGCTGCGTCTGATCGAAGAGGACCCCTCCATCTACGCTCGGCTGAAGGCGCGCGGGGAGCAGGCGGCGCGCGGCTTGCGCGAAGCGGTTCTCGACACCGGCGTTCCGGCAACCGTTCAGCAGATCGGCTCGATGCTGACCCTCTTCTTTACGGATCGTCCCGTCACCGACTACGCCTCGGCAAAGTCGTGCGATACGAACCGGTTCGCGCGCTGGTTTCACGGGATGCTGGCGCGCGGCGTCTACTGGGCGCCCTCTCAGTTTGAGTCGGTCTTTCTCTCCAGCGCGATGACCGACGCCGACATCTACCTGCTGGTGCAGGCGGCGCGCGCCTCGCTGAAGGAGCTGGAGAGCTGATATGGGTATCGGGGATCGGGGATCGGCGCAGCCCGCGCATCCATTCGCAGGACAGTGTGAGATTGCTTCGGTCGCTCACGCTCCCTCACAATGACAAATTGGGGACGCTGTACCATTCCAGTTACGCGCCTCCCTCGCAAGGACGAACTAGCAGATACTACCAGTGCAGTTATGAGTGATAGGGAGCACAGTTGATCATAACAGGGTACAGATATGGAGATTGAATCGCGCAACGCTGCCATGCATAACACCCCTCTCTCAGAGCGACTGCCTGCGCTGATCACCCTCTTTCAGGCAGACTACGGCGCGCTGGATCGCCTTCACTCCGCCCCCTTCTCTCCACGTCGCCGGGAGCGTCTCTGCGCGCTCTTTTCGGAGTGGGAGGCGGCGCTGGAAGAGATGCCCTTCGAATCGCTGTCGCGCAGCGATCAACTGGACTGGCTGCTGCTGAAGAACTTTCTGCTCAATGAACGGCGTCTGCTGGCGCGAGAGGAGCGGCAGTGGGAGGAGATGGAGCCGCTGCTGCCCTTCGCGCTCCCGCTGATCTCGCTGGAGGAGGATCGCCGACAGTGGAAGGATGTGAACGGCAGAGAGGCGGCAGAGAAGCTGGAGGAGGCGCGAAAACGCCTGGAGGCGACCCGTAAGTCGCTGCAAGAGGCTCCTGATCCGGCGCGCCCAGCCGTCGCCTTCCGCGCCGCGAAGTCGCTCGAAAAGACCCTCGCCATGCTGGAGAACTGGCGCAATTTCTATCACGGGTACGATCCTCTCTTCACCTGGTGGACGGACCGACCCTATCAGTCCCTGAAGACGGCGGCGCAGGCATATGGCGCGTTTCTGCGCGAGAAGATCGCACATGCGGAAGACGGGGACGCCATCATCGGCGACCCCATCGGGCGCGACGACCTGATCATCGAGCTGCAGCGCGCCCTGATTCCCTACTCTCCCGAAGAGTTGATCGCCATCGCCTGCAAGGAGGGAGAGTGGTGCCTGCGAGAGCTGCGACGGGCGTCGCGAAAGATGGGCTGTGGCGATGACTGGCGGCGTGCGCTGGAGAGGGTCAAAGAGAGCCATGAGCCGCCGGGAGGTCAGCCCCGCCTGATCCGGGAACTGGCGCAGGAGGCGATACGCTATGTGGAGGAGCGCGATCTGGTTACGGTTCCACCGCTGGCGCGCGAGGGCTGGCGCATGGAGATGATGTCGGCAGAGCGGCAGAAGGTCAACCCCTTCTTTCTGGGAGGCGAGACAATCATCGTCTCATATCCGACCTCTGAGATGGAGCACGATCAGAAGCGGATGAGCCTGCGGGGCAACAACCGCCATTTCGCCCGCGCCACCGTCCATCACGAGCTGATCCCCGGTCACTACCTGCAGTCGTTCTCTCAGGAGCGTTACCGCCCCTACCGCCGCCTCTTCTACACACCGTTCTGGACGGAGGGATGGACGCTGCACTGGGAGATGCTGCTTTGGGAAATGGGCTTCGCGCAGTCGCCGGAAGACCGGATCGGCATGCTCTTCTGGCGGCTGCACCGATGCGCCCGCGTGCAGTTCTCGCTCGGCTTTCATCTGGGGCGGATGACCCCGCAGGAGTGCGTCGAGATGCTGGTGAACGAGGTCGGGCATGAGCGCGAGAACGCGCTGGGCGAGGTGCGCCGCTCCTTCGGCGGCGACTACGATCCGCTCTACCAGTGCGCCTACCTGATCGGCGGGCTGCAGGTGCATGCGCTCTACCGTGAGATGGTCGCCTCCGGAAGAATGACGGACCGGCAGTTCCACGATGCGGTCATGCAGGAGAACTGTATGCCGATTCCCCTGCTGCGCGATCTGCTGACGGAGCGTCCGTTCACCCGGGAACTCACGCCGGAGTGGCGGTTCTACCCGCTCCCTTCCGCGAAATAGCCGCCCGGCGTCCCGCTCCGGTTTTCCATTTTCGAGTATAATAGCCTGCTAACAGGAATTGAAGGAGAGAACCCGTTGCCCAAAGAGGGAATCACGACCCGCGCGCAGGACTACGCGCAGTGGTATCTGGACATTGTCGAAAAGGCGGATATGGCGGACTACTCCCCGGTTCGCGGCTGTATGGTCATCAAGCCGCTGGGTTATGCGCTGTGGGAGAACATCCAGCGCGAACTGGATCGGCGCATCAAGGAGACCGGTCACCAGAACGCCTACTTTCCGCTCTTTATCCCGATGAGCTTTCTGACGAAGGAGGCGGAGCATGTTGAGGGCTTTGCGCCGGAGGTGGCGATTGTAACGAAGGGAGGCGGCGAAGACCTCGCGGAGCCGCTGGTCGTGCGCCCCACCTCTGAGGCGATCATCGGGCACAGCTTCGCTCGATGGGTGCACTCCTGGCGCGACCTGCCCCTGCTCATCAATCAGTGGGCGAACGTGGTGCGCTGGGAGATGCGGACGCGACCCTTTCTGCGAACGACCGAATTCCTCTGGCAGGAGGGACATACCGTCCACGCCACCGAGGCGGAGGCGGAAGAGGAGACGTTGAAGATCCTGCACGAGGTCTATGCGGACTTTGTCGAGAAGGAGATGGCGCTGCCGGTGCTTCGCGGGCGCAAGACAGACCGGGAGAAGTTTGCCGGCGCGCTGCGAACCTATGCCATCGAAGCGATGATGCAGGACGGGCGCGCCCTGCAGGCGGGAACCTCGCACAATCTCGGGCAGAACTTTGCGAAGGCGTTCGACATCAAGTACACCACCGCCGATAACCGCGAAGAGTACGGCTGGACCACCTCCTGGGGCGTCTCCACCCGTCTGATCGGCGCGCTCATTATGGCGCACTCCGACGATGAGGGGCTGATCGCGCCCCCGCGTCTGGCTCCGGTGCAGGTCGTCATCGTCCCCATCTACAGGAGCGACGCCGAACGCGCCCTCGTCATGGAGGCGGTGGATCGGCTGACGCGCGAATGGAGCGGTCGTTTCCGGCTGAAGGTAGACGACCGTCCGCAGCTCACGCCCGGCTTCAAATACAACGAATGGGAGGTGAAGGGCGTTCCTCTGCGGGTGGAGGTGGGACCGCGCGATGTAACGCAGGGAACGGCGGCGGTGGCGCGCCGGGATGTTCCGGGAAAAGCCGGAAAGGCGTTCGTGCCGCAGGCGGGTCTGGCGGACCATCTCGCTGCGCTGCTGGAGGAGATACAGCGATCGCTCTATGAACGCGCGCTGCGGTTTCGCGAGGAGCATACGCGGGAGGTCAGCAGCTACGACGAACTGAAAGAGGCGATCGAGACCGGTTTCGCCCGCGCCTACTGGGACGGCAGCGACGCGGACGAGGGGCTGATTCAACATGAGACCCGCGCCACCATTCGCGTGATTCCGCTGGAGCAGCCGGAAAAGGCGGGACGATGCGTGCTGACCGGGCGCGAGACCACACAGCAGGTGATCTTCGCGAGGGCGTACTGAGATGCCGGAGTGGACCGTTCGCCGCGCCGTCCCGGAAGACCGGGATACGATCGTCGAGTTCAACCGGCGTATGGCGGAGGAGACGGAGGGACTGCATCTCGATCTCGCCGTTCTGACACAAGGGGTGGAGGCGGCGCTGACCGACCCTGCCCGCTGCCTCTACTTCGTGGCGGAATCGGAGGGCGGCGTCATCGGTCAGACGATGATCACCTTTGAGTGGAGCGACTGGCGCAACGGATGCGTCTGGTGGTTTCAGAGCGTCTACGTCGCGCCGGAGTGGCGGCGGCGCGGCGTGTTCCGGTCGCTCTATGAGCATGTCATGCAGGAGGGAAGGCGGGCGGGAGCCATCGGCTTCCGGCTCTACGCCGTTTCGGACAACACGCGCGCGCTGGACGCCTACCGAAGACTGGGTCTCTCTCCCACGCACTACATCGTGCTGGAATGCTTTCCCCGCTGACGGTTTCGCTGCCGCGCCCGTCAGTGCGTGGCGTAGTCCGAGAGCGAGCGCGGGGGAAGCGCAGCGCGCAGGGCGTTCAGAACGGCGAAAACGTCAATAATCTCCTGCATCAACGCCCCGGCGACCGGAGGGAGCATGCCCATCGCCGCCAGCCCCATGCCCACAACGCTCAACGCCATTCCGCCCAGCGCGCTCTGAAGCGCAATCCTCCGCATCCGCTCCCCGATGTGCATCAACACATCCACCTTCTCCAGCGCGCTGTCTAAAATGACAGCATCCGCCGCCTCGCCGGTGATCTCGCTGTGACTGCCGAAGGCGATCCCGACGGTCGCCGCCGTCAGGGCGGGCGCATCGTTGATTCCGTCCCCCAGAAAGACGGTCGGGGCGCGGCGGGTCTCCTCCTCCACCAGCGCGAGCTTCTGCTCCGGACTCTGCCCCGCATACACCTCGGTAATCCCGACCCTCTCCGCCAGATAGGCGACCTCCGCCTCGCGATCTCCGGAGACCAGCAGCGAACGGTCAAAGCCGTGCTGCGGCGACAGGTGCCGCACAAAATGCGCCCCCTCCGGACGCATCTCGTCGCGGAACCGGAAGGTCGCCGCGTACTCTCCGTCCACCAGCGTAACGCACTCCAGCCCATGCGAGACCTCCGGCAGTCTCTCCTCCCACTCCGCAGAGCGCTTCGCCAGGACATCACGACCGGTAACAAAGACCTGCCGCCCGCCGATCCTGCCGCGAATCCCCTCGCCCGGCATCTCCCGCACCTCATCGGCATCCTGCAGGCGCAGACCGGCTTCCGCCGCCGCCTCCACAATCGCCCCCGCCAGCGGGTGTTTGGAGTACTGCTCCAGGCTCGCCGCCAGGGCGAGTACCTCCTCTCTCGGAAATCCCTCCGCCGTCAGGATCTCCGTCAGTTTCGGTCTGCCGTAGGTCAGCGTTCCGGTCTTGTCGAAGATGGCGACCCGGCACTCGCTGATCTTCTCCAGCACGACCGGGTCTTTGATAATGATGGCGTGCCGCGCCGCCAGCGAGATCGAGCCGATGATCGCGACCGGAATGGCGATCAGCAGCGGGCAGGGCGTGGCGACCACCAGCACCGACAGAAAGCGAATCGGGTCTCCCGACAGCCCCCAGGCTCCCAGCGCAATGACGACCGCTATTGGCGTGTAGAGCGCGCCGAGTTGATCGCCGAGACGACGCAGCCGTGGACGCCGCTGCTCCGACTCACGCATCACCTGCATGATGCGGGCGTAACGCGAGTCGCTCGCCGGACGAATGCACTCGATCGTCAGCGCGGTATCCCCGTTGATTGCTCCCGACAGCACCTCCGTTCCGGGGGCTTTGGTGATATGATAGGGCTCGCCGGTCAGGTAGGACTCGTCCATGGTTCCGTGCCCGCTGACCACCCGACCATCCACCGGACAGATCTCATGCGGAAAGACGACGAGCGTATCGCCCGCCTGTACGCTCTCCAGACTCACTTCCGCCAGGTTCCCGTTCTCGCGGCGATGCGCCCGCGTGGGCATTCTCTTCGCCAGCGCCTGAAGCACGGAGGAGGCGTTGCGTGTCGCGTAGGCTTCCAGAGCCTCTCCGCCGGAGAGCATCAGCACCACCAGCGCGCCGGCAAGATACTCATCCAGCAGCGCGGAGGCGACGATCGAGATACCCGCCAGCATGTCCGAGCCGAACTCGCCCCGAATAACCTTCCCGACCAGAACGAGCACCAGCGGAATCCCGCCAAAAGCCAGCACAATGAGGAGCGGGATCTCCGGCAGGGTAATCCCGTAGACCGGAGGCGTCTCCGGCGCGGCAACCCGGAGAATCAGATGCAGCGCGATCCCCGCCAGTGCCAGGGCGGCGATCCATCCCTGCATCCGGCTGATCTGCGGCTCGTGCGCCTTTACGGCAGGCGTGGACGAGGCGCCTGCCAGATCAGTCATCATCCTCTCTGCCTTCCGTGTGCCCGGACCTTTCGATCCCGCCCTCGACATTGCCGCCGAGGGTCGCCGCGCCGCCGCGTATCTCGGAGTGACGGATCTGCCCGCCCAGCGACGCCGTATAGATCAGCGATCCGCCGGCGAGCAGCGCAAGCCCTAAAACTGCCGGAGTTATCCAGACAGCGGCTATTGCCCTGCGAATGGACAACGCCAGCGCAGCGCCGGAGATCACGCCCAGCAGCAGCGTCATCGCCAGCGAAACCTTCGCCGCCGCCTCATGCGTTTCTATATACGCCTCCGAAACATCGGGCAGGTTTTTGACATGCCCTTCCGCAGGCTCTCCCGTCAGGAAGGTCGGAACCACCGCCAGCGCCATCAGAATGAAGACAATCAGGCTGATACGCTTCAGCTCTTCGCTGTTTCGCAGCAGACCGACCGCCAGCAGCGCCAGCCCAAAGAGCGTGCCGAAGATCGGCAGGTGATTCAAAATGAGGTGAAGGTGCGCCATGTTCATGCTTCGTCTCCTGTGAGTAATGGAGGATACGCCGGCGGGAATGGCGGGATCGGCAGCCTCTCCATCATTACCAGGGATTAGTGTTAGATTGCTTCGCTTCGCTCGCAATGACAGGCTGGAGGCTGGTCGCTCTTCCCTGCAGCGGTAGTGCGTCCCGGATCGTCATTGCGAGGGAGCGACAGGCGACCCCTTCCCTGTCATTGCGAGGGGCGACAGGCGACCCCTTCCCTGTCATTGAGAGGGGCGACAGGCGACCGAAGCAATCTCACAACCCGCACCGCGCTGTCTGCCGCCATCCCGCGCCGTGAATGACAAAAGCCCTACAGAACTGTATAACTCAGTCCCACAGGGCTTGGAAAACCTGTTGCCTCTTAATTTAAGTATTGAGGCCCGGCTGCGCCTCTCCGTAAGAGAAGCCGCCTGATCTGAATAGGCGTGTTAACTTGCCGATCACCGGTATCACCCGGCTCATCTCTACTATTCGCGATCGCTTTTCGTATCTCCTTCTCCGCATTGCGATTTTTCCTCCGGTTCCGGCATGGAGACAGGCTTTTTACGATGCGGAAGACGACGGGCGATCCCGGCGGCGATCTCCTTCGCCCCGGCGTAAGCCTCCCAGTAGAAGCGGGAGATCTGCTGACGGGTTGGCTGCAGACCGGTCGCATAGAAGCGATCCAGAGCCTTTCCGAGCGCAACAGTTCCCGCATAGGCGATCGCTCCCCGCGCCACCAGCCCGATGCCTCCCGGAACCACGCCGACGATCTCCCGCGCCAGCGCGCGCCAGCCGAAGGCGTTCCCCAGCAGCGGCGCAAGATCGCGGGAACGCTGGCGCAGATCGAGCGGCTGATCATAGACCGCCGCCAGCCGATAGAGCATCATCGCCTGATTCTTGGTCAGGATCAACATATCGGCGATGGCTCCCGCCGGCAGCAGCGCGCCGATCAACGGCAGCACACCGGGAAGCGCGTTGAGCATGGCAAACTGCGCGTTGGCGGCGGCGGTCTCCCGGATGATTCGCTGCGCCACCTCCGCCCGCAGACCGGGAAACGAGCGCGCCAGCGCCAGTGACAGGTCCGCGCGCTCGCTCAGCATGCGATCCACCACCCGCTCCCAGCTTCCCATCTCCTCCACGCTGTAGATCGCCATTCCAACCGGCGCGTTTCTCCTGCCCCCTCCCACATCTATCACGAGGTCAAACGCCCCCGGATTGGCGGGAAACCCCTCCAGCGGATCGGTCGTGTCGAAACAGCGGGGCTGAATGCGATTCTGCGCCCGCTCTCCGGGCAGGAGCAGGATTACCCCCTCCTCCGGCGGCGAAACAGGGGCAGGCGCGCCCTGCTCCGGAGAGGTCAGGAGCCGGTGGATCGCCTCTTCCCGCCTCTCCGCCTCCCCGACGATCGCCAGAGAGACCGGACGATACGCCTCTTTCGCGATCTCCCCCACCGAGACGCTCCTGACGATATTCCAGAAGTTTTTTGCCTGTTGAAACCGGACTGCGCCCGTATCTGCCATCTTTTTCCTTTTCTCCAGTGTCCGCGAGGAGGGCGATTCTCAACGCGCACTGATAACCACTACGCAGCAGGCGCGTCACGGTTGCATCTTTTGCCTGTGAAAACCCGCACACCCGCAGTTATGCGAGGAACGCATCGCCCTGCCCCTGAAAGTACGCACCGCATACTCCGATAATGACGGGGATTCTCTCCGGAAAGGGATACAGGAGCGGACCATGCGCGCATGGAAACCTTCTGTTGAGATCATAAACCGTTCCGGGCAGCCGCTCTGCTCTCCCCACATCGCATTTTCGTTTCTGTCTGCAGAACCGATGGAGTGTAAAGCCATGTACCGTTTCATCACCCGCCCGTCTCTCTCTCTCCTCCCTCTGATGCTTCTGCCGCTCCTGACAGGATGCGGAGGAGGAGGCTCGTCCAGCAGCCCCGAACCTCCTGCGAGAAACGGCACGCTCGCCCGTTTCGAGGTAGATGTAACGACCGGGAAGGTCCGGATCACGCGCATGGAGGAGCCGTCGGGGAACAGCCGCGCCATCCTGACCGGAGGAGCGGTCAGTTTTGAAAGCTCCGACCTGATCTCTGTCGGAGGCGACAGCGGCAAGCGGCTTCTGCGTATACGCGCCGCCAACAACACCCGCGAGGGCAATCTGAATAATGCGCGCATGGTGATCGCCAACCTGTCGCACACGACGCCGATAGACCTGAAGCTGCAGACGACCGTCTCAACCTTCGCCGGAACCGGAACCGCCGGAAGCGCGAACGGATACGGCACGGCGGCTGCCTTCAACACCCCGCAGGGTATCGCAGGCGGACAGGGACCCAATCGCGGCACGCTCTTTATCGCCGACGCAGCCAACCATCTCATCCGGGCAATCCATGCGGACGGAACGGTCACCACGCTCGCCGGATCCGCGGGCGTCAGCGGTCCCGCCGACGGCGTGGGGAGCGCGGCGCGGTTCAACTCCCCGTTAGATGTCGCGACAGATCGGGACGGAAATATCTTCGTGGCGGACTACGCCAATAACCGCATTCGCCGGATCACGCCGCAGGGCGAGGTTACGACGATTGCGGGCACGGGAGCGTCCGGCTCCAACGACGGAACCGCCAATCTCGCCACGTTTCGCAGCCCCTCCGGCATTGTGTCGGATTCTCACGGGAGCCGTATCTACGTCTGTGATACGGATAATCACCTGATCCGCTTAATCACCTGGCACGGCGGTCCCCGCCATCTGGCGACCTCCTACACCGTCTCCACTGTCGCCGGTCTGGCTCTCAACAGCGGTCTGGCGGACGGTCCCGGAGGCAGCGCGCGCTTTAACCAGCCCACCAGACTGGTTCTGGTCGAGGACTCGCCCGGAGCAGAGACGCTCTTCGTCGCCGATCCCAACAACCATGCGATCCGTCGAATTTCTACCCCCTCGTCTACGCCGGTCGTCTCCACCATCGCCGGCGGCAACGGCGCGGGAACGCAGGACGGACCCGGCTCAATCGCGCGATTCCAGACCCCGCTGGGCATTACCGCGGTAAAGATGGAGAGCGGGCGGATCGTGCTGTTCGTCACCGAAAGCCACCAGATTCGTCTGATCACCATTACGCCGGGCAGCGAGCTGACGCAGAAGGGCAGTTACCAGGTGATGACGGCAGCAGGCAGCCCGACCAGCGGCAGCGTGAACGGAAACGGCTCTGTCGCCCGGTTCTCCAGTCCATTCGGTATCTATGCCGTTCCCGGCTCTGGGTTCACCCTCTCCCTCGCCGATGCATCCAACCACCTCATCCGCAGGATCGTGATCAACAGCAGCGCGCTGATGCAGAGCGGCGGTCCGCTGAGCGCGGTCAGCGAGCCGGTTCGCCTGCTGAACTGGGACGCCGAGATCCCCGTGCAGGGAGCCTTTGCGAAGTGGCTCACCTCGACGCCCGCCAGCGACACCCTGACCGCAGAGCTGCAGTTCTACGTTCCGCAGGGAATCTCCGGGTTCTCCTTCACCGCCTATCTGGAGACCGACACCGGGATGATCAATCTTCCGGCGGTGGGAGCCTCCCACCTGATGACGGTGGCGGGCGACGGACGCATCGGCAGCGGCAACGGCAGAGGAAACATCGCCCAGTTCAATCAGCCCTACGGGGTGGTCGCGATTCCGGAGAGCCTTCGGGGAAGCTGGCATAGTCTGGGACTGCCCAACATACGCGCCTTTGTGGTGGATGGCAGCAACCATCGCATTCGTTTCGTCACGGAGGAGGGGGTTGTCGGGACGCTGGCGGGGTCGTCCGCCGGGTTCGCCGACGGAAGCGGCACCAGCGCGCAGTTCAACGGTCCGCGTGTCGCGGCGATCCATCCCGACGGCAGCCTGTTCGTCTCCGATCTGTTCAATCGGCGCATCCGCCGCATTGCGCCGGACGGAAGCGTGACCACCATCGCCGGCACCGGAACCGCCGGGTCTGCGGACGGTCCCGGAACCTCCGCGACCGTCAACAGCGTGGAGGGCATGGTGATCGATTCGGGCGGAACGATCTTCATCACCGACGCCGGGACTCATACCGTCCGGCGCATTGAATACCTCTCCGGCGACCCGTCGCAGGCGTCCGCTTATCGGGTTACGACGATCGCAGGAGGCACGATCGGCTCGCTGGACGGAACCGGCTCCGCCGCGCGGTTCAACGTTCCGGCGGGGATCGCGACCGATGGAACCGGCAGGCTCTACGTCGCGGATGTGATGAATCACACCGTGCGCGTCCTGACGCGCACCACCAACCCCAACGCCATGGCGGTTACCACGCTGGCAGGCTCCCCCGGTCAATCCGGAACCGCCGACGGAGCCGGCAGCGCCGCCCGCTTCCACACGCCGACCGGCATTGCGGCGGACAGCGCGCGCAATCTCTATGTGACGGACTTCGGCAGTCATCGCGTGCGTCGAGTAAGCCCGCAGGGGCAGGTGGTCACCCTGATCGGCAGCTCCGCCGGCTTTTCCGACGGAGCCGCCGGCACGCTCAACGGACCCCGCCATATCGCCCTGGAGCAGACCGGCACCCTGCTGATCAGCGACCTGAATAATCACAGCCTGCGCGCACTGCACCGCGTCATCTCCGAGGGGCAGCCTCCCCTGCCCTGATCTCTCCGCGCCAGAGCCGCCTGCCCGGATGCGGGCGGCTCTACTCCCGCATCCGGATCACAAACTCCAGACGCTGACCGCTGTCTATTCTCAGGGGCGTATCGAAGGTGAAGACCAGGTTGCCCCGGCTGTCGCGCCCGGCTTTTCCGGACACCGGCGCGCGCGCCAGACTGGCGGTTATCTGCGGCGCAGCCAGCCCGATATTGGGCAGGGTTACCTTCTGAAGCGTCAGTCCCGCCCCGCTCTGTATCAGCTCCTGCGAGACGGCGATAGGAGTCGTGCGGTCCAGGCGGAAGCTAAGGATCGTCCGCGTCGGACCGGGACGGTACTCCAGCCATGCCCAGAATGTCGGCGCAAAGAGCGGCGCGGAGAGCGCGCGCTGCCCCGCCGGCAGGCGGGGCGTCAGGATCAACCGTCCCTGCGGCAGGTCGAGCGAAAAGCCGAGCAGCGCGTTCATAAAGTGCCAGCTTGCCGGACTGCTCAGAGAGGCTCCGGCTCCCGCGCGGCTCCCATCCTCCAGCCGCAATCGCTCCGGAGAGGGGAAGGGCGCGCGGGCGCGCTCCAGAGCGGCGGATTGAAGCCGCTGCGCCAGCGTCAGCCCTTCCGCCGCTCTTCCGCGCAGGGTATAGAGGCTCGCCTGATAGGTGATCGCCTGCGGCAGCCAGAGGTACGGCTCTCCCGCAGGCTTTCCTTCGCGGTCCACCGCCAGCGCGGGACCGAAGGGGGAGGCGCGGTCATTGAGAATCAGCAGCTCCTCCGTCGTCTTCTCCACGATCTCGTCCGGAAGCGCGTCCCCCGCCTCCAGCGTATCCGCCATCCAGACTCCCGCCAGGATCGCAGCGAAACAGACCTGCCGGGATTCGGAGAGGGGATAGAGGTTCAAGAACCGCCCGTTCCAGAAGCCGCCCCGGATCCGATCCTGCGCCGTCTCAAACCAGGAGGCGCACTGCGCGGCGAAACGCCGATCCTGCATCGCCGCAGCCATGCGCTCCATCATCCTCAGAGATGCCAGCCACAGCGCTGCCTGATAGCCGGGCGCACGGTCGAACGGGTCGTCTTCCCCGCCGGACGCCCCCGACAGCGTCAGGATCTCCCCATTGCGAGTCTGCACCGCCAGATACTCCAGAGCGCGGCGCGCGGAGGGGTAGCGCTCATCCAGAAAACGCTGATCGCCCGTCCACAGATAGTGGCGATAGACCTGATAGAGGTAGGCGGCGACGACGCCGACCTCGCGAATGCGAAAAGGCGTCTGTGAAGAAGACGGCGCCGTGAGGGCGGAGAGAGATGTATCTGGCGCTCTGGGTGATGGCGTCTCCGGCGTCGGGTTGACTGCCGGAACGCCCTGCACAAGCTGCTCATCCAGATTCCCGTAGTAGCGGGATATTGCGCCGGAAGGAGCCTGCGTCGCCGCATAGTGCCGAAGCTCCTGACGCTCCATCGCCGGGAAGAAGACGGAGAGCATCGGCTGTGCGAAGAGACGCCGATCCAGCGATCCCAGCCTCCCCTGCCCCTCAACCGGACTCTCCAGCAGCGCAAAGAGCGGTTCGCCGGGCTTTGCGCCGCCTCCTCCGCCATCCCGTGTTAAGACCGTGTGGGTGAAGAGCGCGCTGGAGTCGTTGATGACCTGGCGCATGAGCCATTCGGGGAGCGTCGAGCGCAGGAGACGGTTCTGCCACTCCTCGGTCAGCGTGGCGAGAAACAGGCGATTTTCCAGCGCGTAGCGGGCGACCTCCGCTGCGTCGGCAAAGGACTTCTCGTAGAAGTGTCCGTACTGCGCGTCGGTGATGGTGTAGTGTCGGGGCGTGTGCCAGGCGATCACAAAGGGTATCTCGCGGGTCTCGCGCTCCTTCAGCGCGATCTTCACGCAGACGGCTCCGGCGGGATGAACCCTGCCCTCCTCTCCCGCGCCGACCGTGCCGGAGATCGTCCCCTCCCGCTGAAACTCCTCCCACCACGCCGGTTTCGCCTCCCGCGCGTTCCACCCCGCCGTCATCACCTTCGCCTCGGGGATGGCGGGCTGAGTCATCAGCGCATAGTTTCCGCGCGCGTTATAGACCAGCCGATTGGCGGGAAGTACCGCCGGCAGCGCAAGGCTGTCCAGCAGGAGACCGAACTGTCCGTTGCGGGAAGGAAGGGGTTTCACGCTGTTTCCGTTCCGATCCGAAAACGCGCCGCGCGCCGCGCTTCCGCCCACCCCCAGAAAGTTTTCCCAGGAGAAGACCAGCGACGCCTCCACCGGCGCGCGCGATTCGTTTTTCAGTGTGAATACGAACAGCGCGACCGGCAGCGAGGAGTTCTTCAGATCGGCAGGGATGAGCGGCGAGAAGGCGCGCAGCGAGAGGCGAACCGGCAGCGCGGGGTCGGGGTACTCCAGAAACGCCTGCGGAAACAGCCCTCGATACTCTATCGCGCTGATCGCGGGAAGCTGATAGGCGTTTTGAAGCGAGAGAACGCGGGACAGTTTGCGCCCCCCGGCATCTGTCCATAGGGCGGCAAAACAGCCCGGAAGATCGCCGATCGGATGATCCCGGTTATTGTTGATGGTCGCCTGCGAGATCGTGCCGTCCGTGAGAAGCTGAAACGTTCCGCAGCCGATCCCCCCCAGCGGAACGCCGTTCAGAAGCCGCTGCGAGCGAATGACGCCCTGTTCGGCAGACTGCGACGGCTGCGCCACGCCCCCTCCAGCGCCGAGGAACAGCGAAGCCAGCAGCCACACGACGACGGGGGCAGGCTTCCAACCCTGCCCCCGATTCGTCTCCTTTCGAACAAAACTGCGGTTTCGGCGGAGCATCTCTCTCCCTGTCTGTGAGTCGTCTGCGCCCCTTACGGGTTCGCGGGAGACGCGGGGGTCTCCGACGCGCGCGCCACCCGCACCACGCGGCGCGCCTTCCAGGTCTTGCCGCGCCAGGTGACGGTCGCATGGACGATATACTCGCCGGCTTGGGTGGTGGAGGGAACGGTTACAAAGAAGGTGGAGCGGGACGAGGCGTCCTCGCGCTCCGCCACGAACTCCTTCTTGCGTCTTCCCTTCACCTCCCAGCCCGCCGGAACCTCGATCTCTACCTCTCCCCGCGCACGTCCCGGAACCGCGCTGAAGATATCCACCGAGACCCGCAGCGGGGTCGGACCGACGATCGTCAGGCTCTCCGGCTCCGTCACCATCTGCACGCCGATCGGCTCCACCACTGAAAAGGTGGTCGTGCTGGAGACGATGGCGCCGTTGTCAAGCTGGGCGGTCGCGGTGAACTTGTAGAAGCCCGGAATGGCGGCGTCGGGAAGCGTGCTGCTGTAGTTGAGTCGCAGCGTCTTCAGTCCGCGCAGGGGCGGCAGATTGACCTCACGCACGGTCTTCAGCAGGTCTTCTGCGGCGGCTTCTCCCTGCCAGGTGATGGATCGAATGCGCCGCTCGGTGTCGGTCTGATTGGAGATTTCAAAGACAGCGCGCAGCGGCTGACCGGCGATCAGCTTATCATCGTCCAGCCGCAGGCGCGGAGCCAGTCCTGGCGCGGCGACGCTCTTCGCCTCCACCAGCGTGATGTCCACCAGCAGACGGGGCGCAAACGGCTGCACGGGCGCGGGGGTCGCCTCCTCCGGCAGAAAATCGGCGCGGCAGGAGAGCGCGGCGTTGGGGCGCAGGCTCAGTCCGGCGGTTCCTCGGGGGATCGCCATCTCGATCACCTGCCCGCTCCCGACCGCCTTCGCCACCAGTTGAATCGTGCTCGTGTCCACCACCTTATCGTTCCAGACCGGACCGTCGCGATTGGTCGCCCCGTCAAGAATCCGCGCGGAGACCGGAGGAAGCCCGGAGGAACCCATCGGAGCGACGGTCAGTTCCAGATTGTCCGCGCCTCGCGACCAGCCGTCCGCGCTGCAGTCCAGGCTGAAGATCAGCCAGGCGGGCTGACTGGTGGAGGCGCCGACATAGAGAAAATCGTCATCCCAGTTGACATAGACGGTCCCTTTCACCGCCTGATCGTCTATCGTATACAGAGGCGTCCACTCATTCTCGCCGATGACCCCGTCCAGAACCGGGCGCAGCTTCAGCCGCTGCGGCTCATACGGATAGCGCGGTCGCTGAGCGAAGTTGATATTCGCAGCCGCCTGCCGGATGACAGGCTCCGCCGGACGCACCGGAGGCTCCTCCTGCGCAGACAGGGCAGAGGCGACGAGCAGACAGGTCGCCGCACACAGAGTATAAGGGAGGTGAAATTTGAGACGCAACGCGGGTCTCCTCCTATGAAGAGGCGTTTCGGACTGTACAGAGCGCCGGATGTGAAACATGAGGGCGTAGAGAGCGATCCATTCACGTCCCGGGGTGAATTGACTCTAGCATCTTTGCCGGGTTGTGTCAAGCGCAGCCGCGCGGCTTCTCGCCCCGGACATCATTTCGGCGTTGTCGCGCAGTGAGCCTGCATGATATAATGGTTCTCCATACTCAGGAAGGACGCACTCGGATGATTATCATTCTCAATCCCGGCGCTACCGAAGCGCAGCTGGGTGAGCTGACCGCCGACCTGGAGGCGCGCGGCTACGGCATTCACCTCTCAAAAGGCGTGGAGCGCACCATAGTCGGGGTGATTGGAACCCCGGAGCGCGATAAGGAGGACCTGATCGCGCAGTTTGAGTCGCTCTCTTATGTGGAGCGAGTGATCCCGATACTGAAACCCTACAAACTGGTGGATCGCGCCTTCAAACCGGAAGGAACCGTCCTGAATGTGCGGGGGGTGGAGATCGGTGGAAGACGCCTCTGCGTCATGGCGGGTCCCTGCACGGTGGAGTCGCCGGAGATGCTGTTTGAGACGGCGCGGTTTGTAAAAGAGCAGGGCGCGCATATTCTTCGCGGCGGAGCCTTCAAGCCCTCCACCTCCCCCTACTCCTTTCACGGGATGGGGGAAGCGGGTCTGAAGCTGCTGGCGGAAGCCCGCGAGATGACCGGCATGCCCATCATTACCGAGGTGATGGATACCCGTGACGTGGAGCTTGTCTGCCGCTACACCGATATCCTGCAGGTCGGAACGCGCAATATGACCAACTTCTCGCTGCTGCGCGAGATCGGGGATACCCGCGTTCCGGTGATGCTCAAGCGCGGCTGGGCGAGCAAGATCGAGGAGTGGCTGCAGGCGGCGGAGTACATTGCCTCGCGCGGCAACTATCAGATCATTCTCTGCGAACGCGGCATCCGCACCTTTGAGACCTACACCCGCAACACCTTCGACCTGAACGCCATCCCGGCGATCAAGGAGCTTTCCCATCTGCCCGTCATCGCCGACCCGGCGCACGGAACCGGTAAATGGAGCCTGGTCAACGCGGTCGCGCGCGGCGCGGTGGCTGCCGGAGCCGACGGGGTGATGATTGAGGTGCACCCCTCTCCGGAGAAGGCGCTGAAGGACGGGAGCCAGTCGCTGAAGTTCGAGGTGTTTGCGCAGATGATGCGGGAGCTTGCGCCGATCGCCGGAGCCGTCGGCAGATCGCTATGAGCGAAACGACGCCGCCGCAGGTGGTCGCCATTCTGGGGCTGGGGCTGATCGGAGGGTCGGCAGGGATGGCGCTGCGACGCCGCTTCCCCGCCGCAGCCGTGATCGGCTGGGACCGCAGCCCGGAAGCCTGCGCGCGGGCGCAGGAGCGCGGCGCGATTGACCGGACGGCGGCGCAGGCGGCGCAGGCGGCGAGGGAGGCGGAGATCGTCCTCCTCGCCGTTCCGGTTCAGTCGGTCATCCCGCTGCTGGAAGAGATTGTCCCGCATCTGAGACCGGACGCAGTCGTTACCGACACAGGCAGCGTGAAGCGCCGCATTGCGCAGCAGGCGACGCAGATCTACGGCGGCGGGTTTATCGGCGGGCACCCCATGGCGGGAGCGGTCGAATCGGGTATCGGCGCCGCTTCGCCCAACCTGTTTGAGGGCGCGCCCTGGATCCTGACGCCCACCCCGCAGACCGACGAAGAGACGACCGCCGCGGTCTCCTCGCTGATAGAGCGTATCGGGGCTGTGCCGCGATACTGCGATCCGGAGACCCACGACCGCTGGATCGCCGCCCTGAGCCATCTGCCGCATCTGCTCGCCTATGGACTGGCGCAGACCGCTTTCCTACAAGTCTCGGAGGAGGGACGCGCCTGCGCCGCGGGCAGCTTTCGCGACGGCGCGCGCGTGGCGAAGAGCAGCCCCGCCTTTTGGACGGAGATCATGCTGGATAATCGCGACGCGCTGCTGTCATCGCTGGAGATGGTTCAGGGATGGCTGGAGAAGGCGCGCATCAGTCTGGAGAGCCGGGACGCCGAAGCCCTCTATCGTCTGCTGGAGCAGGCGCACGCGGCGCACAGACGGTTTCCCCCACGCTAGCGCACACCGTTCAGAACAGGCAGCCGATCTCTTCAAGCCCGTCATGCTGAGGTACAATGCAAGTATGAAAGCCATCGTCATACAGCCTGTTGTTCATCCCGTAAAGGGAACGGCGCAAATCCCCGGTTCCAAGAGCATCACCAACCGCGCCCTGCTGCTGGCGGCGCTGGCGCAGGGCGAATCGCGGATCGAAGGGTCTCTGTTCTCCGACGATACCCGGTATATGGCGGCGGCGCTGGAGCGGCTCGGAATCCGGATCCTCGCGGAGGAAGACAGCGGGGTCTACGTGGTTCACGGCACGGGAGGGCATATCCCGACCGATCATGCCGACCTCTACGTCGGCAATGCCGGAACCGCCGCGCGTTTCCTGACCGCCTACGTTACGCTCGGAAAGGGAACCTATCGCCTGGACGGCGTTCCCCGTATGCGCCTGCGTCCCATCCGTGACCTGCTGGACACGCTCCAGCAGCTTGGCATTGATGCGCGTTCGGAGCAGGGAACCGGATGCCTTCCGGTCGTCATTCACGCCAACGGTCTGCCGGGAGGCGAGGCGACGCTGGATGCGAGTCAGAGCAGCCAGTTCCTCAGCGCGATGCTGCTGGTCGCCCCCCTCTCCAGAAACGGTATCGGTCTCACCGTTACCGGCGACCCGGTTTCGCAGCCCTATATCGAGATGACCCTGCGTATGATGGAGCAGTGGGGGGCGGTCTGGGAGCCGCGCGAGGGGGGCTACTTTGTGCCTGGCAGCCAGACCTACCGCGCGCAGACCTACCAGGTGGAGCCGGATGCCTCCAGCGCCTCCTACTTTTTCGCGGCGGCGGCGGTTACCGGCGGGAGCGTGCGCGTGGAGGGACTGGGGCGCGACTCCCTGCAGGGAGATGTGGACTTTGTGGACGTTCTGGGCAGGATGGGCTGCTCCGTGACGAAAGCGGAGAGCTACATCGAGGTGACGGGATGCGAGCGGCTGCAGGGGCTGGAGGTGGATATGAACGGCATCTCCGACACCGTGATGACCCTCGCCGCCATCGCCCCCTTCGCCAGCAGCCCGACAACCATCCATAATATCGCCCACATTCGCCACAAAGAGAGTGACCGGCTTCATGCCATCGCCACAGAGCTGCGCAGGCTGGGGGTTACGGTGGATGAGCGCGCGGACGGGCTGACCATCCATCCCGCCCCATCCCTGAGACCGGCGGAGATCGAGACCTACGACGACCATCGCATCGCCATGGCGTTCGCCATCACCGGTCTGCGCTCGCCGGGGATCTCCATCAAAGACCCGGACTGCGTGTCGAAGACCTTCCCGGACTACTTCGAGCGTCTCCGTTCTCTCTGCGCCGACAGCGTCTGATACCGCCATCCGATAGGAACGTCCACACTGTGAAGCGTCTTACCATTGCCATTGACGGTCCGGCAGGCGCCGGAAAGAGCACCGTGGCACGACGTCTGGCGTCGCTGCTGGGCTACGCCTACATAGATACCGGCGCGATGTACCGCGCGGTCGCCTGGAAAGCGATCCAGCAGGGCATCCCGCTGGAGGACGCAGAGGGGCTGACCCGTCTGGCGCAGACCATCCGTATCGCCTTCGCGCCCGGCGAAAACGGTGAGCAGCAGGTTCTAGTGGATGGAGAAAATGTAACGCAGGCGATCCGTACGCCGGAGGTCTCCGCGCTCTCCTCGCCGGTCTCCGCCATCTCCGGAGTGCGCCGCGCACTGGTGGCGCAGCAGCGCGCAATGGGAGACGGGGGCGGCGTGGTGATGGAGGGGCGCGACATCGGAACGGTGGTGCTGCCCAACGCCGATATCAAAATCTTCCTCACCGCCTCTGAGCAGGAACGCGCCCGCCGGCGCTGGCTGGAACTGACGCAGAAAGGGCAGACGATCTCGCTTGAAGAGGTTCTGCGCCAGATACAGGAGCGGGACGCGCGCGACTCTACCCGCGCCGACTCGCCTCTTGCACAGGCGCAGGACAGCATCTTCCTCGACTCCGACGGCGTGCCGGTGGAAGGGATGTCGCCGGTGGAGGGCGTCGTCAACCGCATTCTGGCGATCTGCCGGGAGCGGGGAGAGCGGAGCCTATGCGGCTGATCTACCGAACGGCGCGCGCAGTCGTGCGCCTGTGGAGCCGGATATACGGTCGCTGGCAGGTTATCGGTCGCGAGAAGATACCGCCAGTCGGACCGGTGATCGTCGCCGCCAACCACGTCAGCTATCTCGATCCGCCGCTGGTCGGCTCCGCCATAGACCGCGAGTGCGCCTTTATGGCGCGGCACAGCCTCTGGGACAACCGGAAACTCGGCTGGCTCATCACGCGCCTCAACGCCTTCCCGGTCCATCGCGAGAAGCCGGATCGGGCGGTCTTCCGGCGCGCTCTGGAGGCGCTGGAGAAGGGGCTGGTACTCGTCCTGTTTCCCGAAGGAACCCGCAGCCTGGACGGCAGGCTTCAGAGAGGCGAGCCGGGAGTCGCTTTCATCGTCCAGAAGTCGGGCGCGAAGGTGGTTCCCTGCGCGCTGATCGGTCCGGAGAAGATGCTGCCGCCCGGCGCGAAGAGGCTGACCCGCGCCCGGATCACCATCGTCTTCGGCGACCCGATCTCCTTCCCGCCCGAAGCCTCCCGTGAGGAGATCGCCGCGAGCATCATGCGCGCCATCGCCGCCCTGCTCACCGCGTACGGCGTTCCCGCCGTCGCTGCGGAGGACTGTCAGCCCTCCCCCTTCGGCAGCCGCTGACCCCGACTATCGCTCCCTTCCGTAGACCCACACATCACGCGGCTCCCCGTCAGCGCGAAGGAACCGCGTCAGCGTTCCCTCGCGGACAAAGCCGCAGGACTCATACAGCGCCGCCTTCTCCCGCGCCTGCGCGTCCAGATAGGCGATCTGCTTGCCGGGAGGAACCTCGAGACCTTCCAGCAGGTCGGGGGTCTGCGCGGTAAAGTTTGCGTGGGTAAAGCTGTCCACCAGCCAGACATCGGACCAGAGCGAATGCGGATGCCAGGTCGCGCAGCCTGCCACCGCCCCGGTCTCGCTCTCCAGCACGCACCCGCCCACCGGATCGCCCGCCAGTTGACGGGCGAAGAACTCGATCAACGCCCTCTCCAGGTTCTCGATCCCGACATACCTCCAGGCGACGCTGCGAAGATACTCGGCTCCGGGAAGCGAGGCGATCAGCGCGATCAGGGGAGCGTGCTCCCAGGCGACCGGCTTGACCTGCGCGGGAGCCGGAGCGAACCATCGCTCCTCAAAGGCATGATCCGGCTCCACCGCATAGCGCATGAACCCTCCCTTCAGGCTGCGAAACCCGAACCCGTGATAGATCCAGTAGGGCGGGCTTTCAAAACCGGTTCCCAGCGTCAGCACATGCCCTCCGCGCTGTCGGAAGTGCTCCATTTGCCGCGACATGACCGCATGACAGATGCCCTTTCGGCGCTGTTCTGGGCGGGTGTAGACGTGCCCCAGAATGCCCACCCCCAGCCGCTCCACCGTCATGATGTTCGCGACCGGCTTTCCCTCAATCAAGCCGAGATAGAAGCGGGTCTCCAGCCGCTCGGCTCTCCCCTCCAGCGCGGCGCGTATGTGCGCCCGCCACATCTCGCCCTTATGCGACAGCAGCTCTTCGATACCCGGGGCGTACTCCTCCTCCGGCGAAGTTACGACGCCGATCTCCAGGGTCTCTCCCGTCTTCAGGGTCTCCCTGTCCAGAAGTTCATACATTGCGCGCGCCCCCTATCACGTCTGGTCTTATTATCGAGATCTCAGCGCATAGCACCGTAATCGTACCTACTTTCAGAACCGTTTTGGTCATGAAGTATACGAGACATTGAGACACATTCGTACCTTGCCGGTCTGCAGGAGGCAGCAGGCGCGCCTTCCGTCATCGTTACGCAGTGGCAGATACAGGACGACAGCGCGGCACAACTGACCCTCGCGCTGCACCGACGGCTTGCGGAGCGAAAGAACGCCCCCCTTTCACGCGCCGAAGCGCTGCGGCAGGCGATGCTGTCGGTCATGCAGGCGCATCCGCACCCCTATCACTGGGCGCCCTATTTCCTCATTGGAGACGGGAGATAGGCTCTATCCTCCCGCCAGCGTGCGCACGTCCCCCGACCGGCGGGTAAACCGGATCGAATCGAAGTACTCCATCACGGGAACGGCGTACTTGCGGCTGGTACCGGTCAGGTCGCGAAACTGGCTGACGGTAATGCTGCCGTTCTCCTGCACAAACGCCCGCACCGCCTCCTGCGCCTGCGCGAGGGTATCGGCGTGGTAGTACATCCCCTCCGTGATCTTCACCAGCAGACCCCGGTCCAGCCCCACCCGGATCATGGCGTTCACCGCGTCGGGAGGCGCGCCTACCGCCTGCGAAATCTCCTCCACCGTCGGGACGTTGTACTCCGCCTCCCGATAAACTGTCGCGATGCGATCCAGCAGCGACTGCTGGCGGGGATTTAACTGCACCGTGAAGTCGGCGCGCCGCACCGTCGCCCCGTCTGAGACGATGAGCCCCTCCGACTGCCACCGGTGAAGCAGCGCCTGGAAGGCGCGGCTGTCCAGCGCGCGCCCCAGCGCGCCGCGCAGCTCCTCCTTCGGCATTCCGGCGCGCAGGGGAAAGGCGGCATGGTATTCGGACAGCACGTGCAGCGCGCGGTCTGTCGCCGTCGAGAGCGAGGCGCGGTGAATCAGGCGGTCTCCCTCCAGCGCGACGATCTCCCCGTTTTCCACAAGTCGCGCGATGGCGGCGTCGGCATCCGACTCGCTCAGCCCCGCGCCTTTCGCCGCATCGCGCCGCGCCCCTCCGAAAGGAAGCCCCTGCAGCCAGGTCGCCAGCAGATCATCCGGCGTGCCGCGCTCCCGGGACTGCAGCGCAGCGCGGACTGCCGGATCATTTCGGCGATGGCGTTTCGATATCGGGTCCAGTACAACTCCCCCGCCGATGGTCCGCATCGGCGAGTAGGTGCGCACCACGAACCGATCCCCGCGCGCGCAGGCGTACGGCTCTTCGGCGCGAAACTGTATGTAGCCCTGCCCTCCCGGCTCGATCGCCTCTCCTCCCAGCACCATCATCCGCCCCAGGATCTCGGCGGTTCCTAGATAGACGCGCACCCGGGAGCGATTGACAAGGGCTTTCGGAGCGGAAGGCAGCAGACGCAGAGCGGCGTCGAACAGCTGGGTCGGCGCAAGCACCCCCGGCGGAGCCAGCAGCATCCCGCGCTCCAGCGCCTCCTTCTCCACCCCCGCCAGATTGACCGCAACCCGCATCCCGGCTTCCACCGCCTCCTGCCTCTTGCCGTGACTCTGCAGACCGCGAACACGCGACGGGATCTGCTGCGGAAGGATCTCGACCGCATCCCCAACCCGCATGGTTCCCGCCACCAGCGAACCGGTTACCACCGTCCCGAAGCCCGGGCGCGTGAAGACCCGGTCTATGGACAGGCGAAACGGGACATCGGCGTTCTTCGGCTCGGCGCGGGAGACCGCCGCCATCAGCGCGCGCTTCAGCTCCGGGATCCCCTTTCCGCTCAGCGAGTTCACCGGAATAATCGGCGCATTCGCCAGAAACGTCTCCTTGAGCCGCTCTCGCACATCCTCGACCACCACCTCCAGCCACTCCGCATCCACCATATCGGCTTTGGTGAGGGCGACCACGCCCTGCCGCACATCCAGCAGCCCCAGAATCTCCAGATGCTCCACCGTCTGCGGCATGACGCTCTCATCGGCGGCGATCACCATCAGTGCGACATCCATCCCCGCTGCCCCCGCCAGCATATTCTTGAGAAAACGCTCATGCCCCGGAACATCCACGATCCCGGCGATTGTCCCGTCCGGCAGCGTCAGCGAGGCGAAGCCCAGATCAATGGTCATGCCCCGCTCCTGCTCCTCCCGCAGCCGGTCGGTGTCAATGCCGGTCAGCGTCTTGATCAGGGTGGTTTTGCCGTGATCCACATGTCCGGCAGTGCCAATAATCACATGTTTCATGCGTTCATTATACGCCGGAAATCTTCGAGATTGCTTCGGTCGGCTCCGCCTCCCTCGCAAGGACAGAAGGGGGGTCGGCTCCGCCTCCCTCGCAAGGACAGAAGGGGGGTCGGCTCCGCCTCCCTCGCAAGGACAGGAGAGGGGTCGCATGACGTCTCTCTCGCAAGGACAGGGAGAGGATCGTCATCGGTCTCTCCCCTGTCAACCCTACCGGGAAATTGTCCCCGCGGAATATTTTCCACAAATCATGCGCATTGGCACAATTCTTGCAATAGCATCAGATATGATCACTCCTGATCAACCGCACCGCCACTCTAAACCAAGGAGCTTGCTACATGCGACGGTTTCTTCCTATCCTGACAATGGCAGCGATGTTGGCTGTCTCCATTGTCCGACCTGCTAGTGCGCAGCTGCTCTTCAACAACTTCGGTCCACGCAACTCTTATCAGAACTCCATAGGCTGGACCGAGGGTTTTGCCAGTCCTCCCTATATCCAGGGCATGGGCTTCACTCCCGGCGTCTCCGCGCACCTTGCCAGCATCGAGGTCGCCATCAACCTCGTCAGCGGTCCCAACGAACTCATCCTGAAGCTGATGTCTGACGATGGGGGCAAGCCCGGATCGGTGATCGAGGAGTGGACGGTCTCCGAACAGATGGGATCGTTCGGCGACGCCTACCCGACCTTCACGGTCGCCTCCGTCCTGACCCCCCATCTCTCCGCCGGAACGCTCTACTGGGTAGTTCCCTTCGTCGCCAGCGAAACCCATGCAGCCTGGAACTGGAACAGCGTTGATGATGTCGGTTCGCACGCCTTCTCAGCAGACGGTGGAACGACCTGGAGTGTGACGGATTCAACTCGCGGTGCGTTTCGTGTGCTTGGCGGTCAGGGCGGCGGAGGTCCGGAGGTTCCGGAGCCGGGAACGCTGGCGATGCTCGTTGGCGCGGGAGTAGGCGGCAGCCTCATTCTCCTCCGACGCCGCCGCAGATAGAGGTACCCCCTCTCTGGCTGCATCGTACAAAGGAGACCCCCGGGCGTATATCTGCCCGGGGGTCTTCTCCTGCCGGCGAAGCGAGCGGTCAGGGAAGGGAGGAGACGATCTGCCGGAAGGTCTCCGGTTTCAGATTGCCGATGAGAAAGTAGCTGCGGTCTCCTGAAATCCAGCGCGCCGCGCCGTTGATCAGTCGCGCCGGCGGAACCCGTCTCCGCTCCGGCGCGTTCTGAGGAAGCCTTACCGGGTGCTGGAACAGCGCAAAGGTGATAACGCCGTCGGTATAGCGCAGAATGGTCACCGGCTGCCCGGCGGGCGGAGCGACCCAGACCCCCGTCAACGTAAACTCGGCGGGCAGCGAAGGCTCATATATCGGATAGGGCACCTGCTGCTGCGCCGCCTGTACGTTCGGCAACGGCGGCGTATCGGGCAGCAGCGGCTCGTGCAGCACGTTCGGCAGCGACGCCGGAGAGAAGTCACGCGGTAGGAAGGAGGGCGAGTAGTCTATCCGGGTAAAGTAGCTGGTCGAGATGACGTTTCCCTGCGGGTCGGCGTCCTCGATCTTCAAGCGCACGCCCGTCCGTTCATCAATCCAGAGCCGTTTGAAGAAGGCTCCTCCGCGCACGGGACGTATCTCCACAATGGCGGCGTTCTGCCCGGCGATCTGTTCCGAGCCGACCACCCGCACCGTGATCCTCCCCTTTATAACCCCCTGCAGCAGCGCCTGCGCCCGGTTATTGAACTCCTCCACCGGAACCGGACCCTCCAGAATCCTGTTCTGACGCCGGATATACTTGAAGATACGCCCGCCGTTCACCAGCAGAATATCCCCCTGCAGCAGCGGCGGATCGGTGTACTCGATCCGGGTGCGTCCCGGTCCCTGATGCTTGACGATCTGGGTCGACTCGATCATCCGGTCGCGAAACAGGCGCGTCCGCTCCTCCGCCTGATAGGGCTGACGACTGCCCTGCCGCAGATAGAGCCGCACGATCTCTCGCGCCCGGTTCTGATCCTCCGGTGAGAGACGACGAAAGCCTGCGCCGGGAAGCGGGGGGCGCGGGAACGGGGGGTGAGTCGGGCTGCTGCGGACGCCCGGCTCCCGGGTCTGCGCCTCTGCGGGCGTAACGCAAAGCGCCCCTGCCGCCGTCAGCAAGACGGCGACGCTCAGGACGACGCCGAAGCGAAATGTCAGATAGTCTCTGCAGGTCTTCATATCCGTGTCAATCAGCGCGCAGGTCGTTCGCCCGCCGGCTCGTTCTCCAGATCGGCGCTGCTGGCGGCAAGATTGGCAGCCGCCAGATCGTCCAGCGGGCTGTAGGCGGTCAGCGCAACATGTTGATTCTTGGCGATCTGCGCAATGGAATCCGCCGTCTGAACGGGAGTATCGTTCGGCGCAGGGGGGGGCGTGATCACATGGCGCGGAATCGGCAGAAAGAGCAGCAGCGCGCAGGCAGCCGCCGCCATTCCCCAGGCGGGGAGCGTGCGCGGGCGGAACATCGCCCGGAGATTATCCCGCCAGACCCGTCGGGGCGTGGGCGCAGGCGTCTGCGCCAGCCGCGCCTGAAGGTTCGCCATGAAATCCGGGGAGACCTCGCGACGGGGCGCGGAAGCCAGCAGCGAAACGGTCTGACGCATCTCGTTCAGCAGACGCGCGCAGGCGTTGCACTCAGACAGATGCCTGTCCACCGCCAGCGTCTCCCGCGCCGACAGGCTGTTATTCAGATACTCCGACAGCAGCGGCTCTATTTTCCGGCAGTTCATGGGAACGTATCCTCTCCTGTCTCCCCCACAGGAGACCGATCACGGACTCCAGCGTTCATCTAGATAGGGCGCCAGTTTTGCGCGCAACGCCGCGCGCGCATGAAACAGTCTGGACTTCACCGTACCGAGCGGGCAGTCCACGATCTGCGCAATCTCCTCGTAGGACAGCCCCTCCACATCATACAGCAGCATGACCGTTCGCAGCTTCTCCGGCAGGGTCTGCAGCGCGCGATCGAGATGATCGGCAAGCTCCTTCGAGAGCAGGCTGCGCTGCGGCTCAAAACGTTCGTCGGGCAGATCGCTGACCGCGTCGGTCTCCTCCTCCGTAATCTCGCGGCAGGGCGTGGCGGTCATCGCCTTCGCTCTCCGACCCTTACGCAGATAGTCTATGCAGAGATTGGTGGCGATCCGAAACAGCCATGTGTTGAGACTGGCGCGGCTCTGGAATGAGTGAATGCTCATGTAGGCGCGCACAAAGGTCTCCTGCGCCAGATCTTCGGCGTCCGCAACCGCTCCGACCATGCGGCAGATATAGTTGTAGACCTTATTCTTATACCGTGCAACGATCTCGTTGAATGCGGCGGCGTCGTTTGCCTGACATCTCAAAACGAGCCTTGCATCGGCGTCGGACACTGCGATCACCTCTCCTGCTCCGCCTTCCTCATCCGGCCGGCGCGCAATCCCGCCGTCTCTCAGCCTTATAGACGCAGCGACCGCCGATTTGTTCACGCGAAATAATGTACCGTACCGCCGGCTCCGCCCTTCTCCCGCCATCCCGCGTCGTCGTCGGCTCTTGATTGACACCCTTTGCAGAGGTATGCTATACTCCCCTCAAAGACCGACAGGGTCGCCGGAAGCCGTTTCAGCCCGCCCGGCGCGCTTGATGATGCGTGTATACAGTCGTTATGCTCTGAGGATCAGCGAGGGCAATAGCGATGGGTATTCGTCCGATCAACCCGACGTTAGGAGTCACCCCGGCGACCGAGACGATCCATCAGGTTAAGCCGGAAGAAGAGGCGCAGGAGTTCGGTCAGAAGGAGCCGTCGGACCGCAGGCAGAGCCGGCGTCGCTCGCCGGATATCCATGCGGAGACCGAGGTTACGATGGACACGGTGGATGTCAGCGCGGACTATCTTGCCGCGCAGGAGCAGACATCCGCACAGACAACGAAGACGGCGGAGCCGACCGACGAGTCGGCGACGCCCGCCCCGAAACGCATAGATATTCGCGCCTGACACATCTGTCTTCGGTCATGCGCCGTTGAGTCTGTGAGGGCAACGCATGGAGTGGGGGGCTATCGTACTGGCAGTACAGATACTGCTGCTGGTGGCGGGGTGGGTGCTGTTTCAGCAGGCAAAGACGGAGCTGACCGCCCGCGCGGCGCAGGTTCCCGTGCTGACCGAGATCAAAGCCCTGCAGAAGAGTATCGCCGCGCTTCTGGAGCAGTTGAAGCTGGAGTCCACACAGACCTCCGCGCAGCTGGAGGCGCGCTGCCTGGAAGCCCGCGAACTGCTTGCCGCACTGGATCGTCGGCTGCAGGAGATCGCAGCCTCCGGCGCAGGCAGATCGGCGTGCGCGCCCGAAACGACTGCCGTTGTCTCTTCCTCTCCCTCCCCGTCACCGGCTCCCCCGCCGGCTGCGAATCCCGCGCTGACAGCCCGCTATCAGGAGGTCTACTCCCTGGCGGACGCCGGTCAGGATAACGCAGTCATCGCGCAGAGCACCGGATTTTCCGTCGGCGAAGTGGAGTTGATCCTCGGGCTGCGTTCGCGGGTCTCCTGAGCCGTCTATTCGCGCATTTACGTAAAACAACCGGAAGAGGTCGAAACTGTCGAAGCGCCTGAAAGACGCGGCAAGCGCCTGGATACGCGCGAAATCATCCTGTTTGAGGTGCCTGATTTGAAACGTTTTCTACTGTTCGGCGCAGCGCTGACGCTCTCGCTGTCGCTCTGGACCGGCTGCGGCAGCAGCGAAAAGGTCGCGGTGCGTGTCAATAAAGATTCCGTGACGGAGGCGGAGTTCAATAACCGCGTCCGAGAGGTGGACGCCGTATCGCTGGCGGAATCGGCGCAGCGGGGCGGTCCCGCGCGCGCGGGCGAGTTTGCGATGCAGTCCATCATCCGGGATCGCCTGATCCTGCAGGCGGCGGCGGAGAAGCAGGTGGTGCCCTCCGACGCGCAGATCGCCAGCTATATCGCCTACGCCAAGAAGTACCCCGCCTATCCGGGAGCCATCGGCTCCAGCCCCTTTCGCACCGAGGAGGAGTGGAAACGGCTGGCGCGCTTGCAGCTCGCGTTCCACTACCTGATGTTCAACCCCCTCAACATTCAGCAGGAGGAGCTGAACAAGACCTATGAGGAGCTGAAGCCCGTGCTCATGCAGCCCGATCAGTACCGGCTGCGCGTGGTGGATGTGAGCAGCGAGGCGAAGGCGAAGGAGGCGCTGGACGCCCTGAACAAGGGCGTGCCGTTTGAGACGGTCGCGCTCACCAAGTCGGAGGATCGAGACTCGGCGTCCAAGAGCGGCGATATCGGCTTCATTCCCGACATTCAGGGGATGCCGGAGCCGATCCTGCAGGCGGCGCGCAAGCTCAAGCCCAACGAGTATACGAAGCAGATCGTTCGGGCGGTGGTCCCGGCGCGAGGCGCGGGAGGACAGCCCGGCGCGCCGACCGAAACCCGCTACTTTCTGATCCAGCTGATCGAAAAGAAGACGGGCGCGCTGCCTCCGATGGAGGAGGTGCGCTTCTTCGTGGAGACCAGCGCCATTCAGAAGAAGGACCCGAACGCCCTGCAGCGCGCGCAGACCATCGTTCGAGAGTTTACGGCTAAGTCGGACATTCAGGTCAACATCAAGGGATATGAGCAGATCGGCGAGCAGTTGAAGGCGGCGGCTTCCGGTCAGCTGGTTCCCGGGGCGCCGCTGCCCGGCGCCCCGCAGCCCGCTCCCGGTGCGGGCGCGCCTCCCGTTGCGCCTCCCGCCGGGGCGGCTCCTCCTGCCGGGGTGGCTCCTCCCGCCGGCGGTGCGCCTGCCCCCAGATAGCCCCGATGATTACGCTGATCGGACTGGGTCCGGCGGACGCCGGAGGCATATCGTTTGCCGCGCGCGAAGCACTGCGCGCGGCAAACACGCTTTTTATTCGCACCGCCCGCCATCCTGCGGTAGAAGACCTCCGCCGGGAGGGCGCGCGGTTTGAGACGTTTGACGCGCTCTATGAGACCGCCGAAAGTTTCGAGGAGGTCTATGCGACCATTGCGGAGCGTGTTCTGGCAGCAGCGCGGGAGGGCGAGGTCGCCTATGCCGTGCCGGGACACCCGCTGGTCGCCGAGGAGTCGGTTCGCAGGGTGATCTCCGGCGCGAAAGCGGCGGGGATCCCGGTGCGCGTGGCGGGTTCCGCCAGTTTCATCGAGTCGGCGCTCACCGCGCTCGGTCTGTCGCTGGAGGAGAGCCTCCTGCTCCTGGACGCCCTGGCGCTGGAGCGGATCCCGATCCGCCCCGATGTCGGCACGCTGCTCTATCAGGTCTACGACCGGGATATCGCCTCCGCCGCAAAGCTGGCACTGATGCGCGAATTTCCCGACGAATGGGAGGTCTGCGTCGTCCGGCAGGCGGGCGTCCCCGACCGGGAGAGCGTGGAGCGTCTGCCTCTGCACCGGCTGGACCGCGTCCCGGCAGACCACCTGACCGCCGTCTATATCCCTCCCCTTCCCCCCGAACGCCGCAGGAAGACCTTTGCCGATCTGGTCGAGGTGATGGCGCGACTGCGGGGAGAGGGCGGCTGCCCCTGGGATCGCGAGCAGGATCACCACACGCTGAAACGCTACCTGATCGAAGAGTGTTACGAAACCATTGAGGCGATAGACGCCGACGACCTGGACGCGCTGTGCGAAGAGCTGGGAGATGTGCTGCTGCAGGTCGTCTTCCACGCCCAGCTTGAGACCGAGACCGGGATGTTCACCATCGAGGATGTGATCGAACGGCTCGTGGACAAGCTGATCCGCCGCCATCCGCATGTGTTCGGAGAGGTCTCGGTGGAGGACAGCGAGGAGGTTCTTCGCAACTGGGAGCGGATCAAGAAGGCGGAGAAGGGCGAGGGCTGGCGCGAGTCGGCGCTGGACGGTGTGCCCTCCAGCCTCCCCGCGTTGATGCGCGCGCTGGAGATCAGCAAACGCGCCGTCAGGGTCGGGTTTGAGTGGGAGCGGTTTGAAGATGTGCTGGCGAAGGCGCAGGAGGAGATCGGCGAACTACGCCGCGCCATCGCGGAGAAGCGTCCCGAAGAGATACAGGCAGAGATCGGCGACCTGCTCTTCACCATCGTCAACGTGGCGCGCTGGCAGAAGGTGGACCCGGAGGAGGCGCTGCGGCAGATGGTGATCCGCTTCTCGGCGCGGTTCCGCCACATGGAGAAGGCGGCGCAGAGGCAGCAGAGGTCGCTGTCGGAGATGACGATGGCGGAACTGGACGCGCTCTGGGAATCCGCAAAACGCGAACTGTGAGAGGCAGGAGGGAAGCACGCAGAGCGGCGAAGAAGGAAGAGACCGTTCCATTCCTAACAGCAGAGGAGCCGCCGTGATGACCACCGATCTGGAGCGATTTCACGCCTGCATGGACTACCTTCCCTGCGACCGCCGCCCGAACCATGAACTGGGGGTCTGGCCCCAGACGATCGTGCGATGGCGCGATGAGTCTCCGGAAGCGGTGCGCGATTTTACCTGGAACTGGTTCTGGAGCGAACCGGGCATCGGACTGGATCGGCGCGAGTACATCCGGGTCTACTACGGATTTATCCCTCCCTTCGAGTTTGAGATGCTGGAGGAGACGGAGGAGTACGAGACCTTCCGCGACGGCAACGGCATCGTGCACCGGGCGTTGAAGGAGGGAACGGTCGGGGGCGTGCGGATGAGCATGGATCAGTACCTGGATCATCCCGTCCATACGCCGAAGGATTTCCCCGACATCCGCAGGAGGCTGGAGGCGGCGATCCCGGCGCGCTATGCCCCGGACCTGGATAAGAGAGCGGAGGAGTGGAAGCGGCGCGACTGTCCCCTGATTCTGGGCGAAAACTGCGCGGCAAACGGCTTCTACTGGCGCGCGCGGGAGTTCATGGGAACGGAGGCGCTCTCCTACGCCTGGTTCGACTACCCCTCCCTGATGCACGAGATGATGGAGTTCTTCGCCGACTTTATCATCGAGACCAGCCGCCCCGTGCTGGAGAAGACGACCGTAGACTACTTTACCCTCAACGAGGACTTCGCCATGAAGTCCGGACCGCTGCTCAGCCCCCGCACCTTCCGCACCTTCATCTTCCCGCATCTGAAGCGCATGACGGAGTTTTTCAAATCGCACGGCGTGCGCTGGTTCGCGGTAGACAGCGACGGCGACCCGACCCCGCTGATACCGCTCCTGATGGATGCGGGAGTGGATGTGCTCTGGCCCATCGAACGCGCCTCCAATATCAGTCCGCTGACATGGCGCCGGCAGTTCGGCAGATCGCTCCGGCTGTGGGGAGGCGTGGATAAGCGCGAGGTGGCAAAGGGACGGGAAGCCATCCGGGCGCATCTTCGCGCGTTGATCCCGCTAATCGAGGAGGGAGGCTATATCCCAACCATAGATCACACGGTTCCCCCCGACATCTCCTGGGATAACTTCCGTTACTACATGGACTGCAAGCAGGCGCTGCTGGCGGGCGAGTTCTCTCGCCTCGCATAGCCGCCCCGTCTCCTCCCGGAGCCTCTCGCATGAACCGACACGCAAACCTGTCTCCTCTTCTTCTTGCGCTGGTGTGCCTGCTGGCAGCGCGGTCGCCGTCCATGACGCAAGGGTCGCAGAACGGCGCGGAGAGCGACGCCGCGCTCTCTTTCGCCGACGGCACGCTCAAGGGCTGGCAGGTGGAGGGCGAAAACACCTGGAGCCTCGCCCTGAACCCGGAGTTCTTCCTGCAGCCCGGTCAGAAGATCGGGATGGTGGTGAACTCGCTGGAGAGAGGCGAGGCGAATACCGGCGTCCTGCGCTCTCCCGTCTTCACGATACGCGCGCCGGCGCAGGGCTTCTACATCGCCGGCTGGGACGGAACCCTGAACGGGCAGAACGATGGAGACCGCAACCGGGTACAGCTTCGTTCGTATCCCGACGGCGCGATCCTGCGGCGCGCGCGCACGCCCGGAGGTAACAAGCTGGTGCGCGTGAAGTGGATCACCGCCGATCTGATGGGACGGCAGGTCTATCTGGAGGTGGTGGACGCCAACCCGGTAATCCGCCCCGGCGGCTTCGCCTGGATCGCGTTCGGCGGGTATCGGCAGGAGACGCCGACCGGCTTGAAACGTCCCCTTACGACGGATAGCCTCTACGCCGTCCCTCTGGACAGCGGCGCAGAGATGACGATCTGCCGCACGCTTCCCTTCATGGCGGCTCTGCCGGAGAGAAGAGGCGAGACGCGGCGGCAGACTGCCGACGGCGCCGAGCGGCTGCCGGTGGGCGTCGGCGCGAAGACGCTCTATCTGCTGGGCATGATCAACGAGGGGTGGGACTACGGCGTGGCGCACTGGGGCGAGCATCCCGAACTGCGCGCCCAACGGGACGATCAGGTCCATATCGGCTCGCAGATCGGCGAGATCGAGATACGCTACGCCGACGGACGCGCGGACCGCCTCCCGCTGACGATCGGCGCAACCGCCTGGTTTGTCGCGCAGTGGGCGCACGGTCCGACGCACAGCGTTACGGTACCCGTGCGCGAGCCGTTTACCTCCCGCCCCGAATACGACGCCGTTCTGAGACGCGCCCTGAAGCTGCGAGAGGATCGCGACGAAGGCTCCGGCGAGACCCGGCACCGGCGCTACTTTCTGGCGGTGCGCCCCCGTCCCCTGCCGATACGGGAGATCGTTGTGCATGATAATCCCGCTCTGCGCGGTCGCCCCCTGGTCTCCGCTATCACGCTGGAGGAGCCGGACTCCCGTGAGGGACTGACATGGCTCGGACGCTGGACGGTGGATGCGGAGGACCTGCAGCCTGCGGTGATCGCGGACAGAAAACACGACTGGAAGCGGGAGCTGGATGCGCTGGCGAGGACGCTCTACACCTCCGATTCCGACCTGCCGAAAAAGGTCTCCGCGCTGCCTTTTCCGATAGATTTTGACGCCGCGCAGATCCGTTTTCTGGGCGGGCGGGAGGCGGCGATGCTGACCAATCTCTGGACCGCCAACCTGAAGCAGATGGATGAGAAGTTTGAGCGTCAGACCGGCATCTTCCGGGAGACGGCGAAGGACAGCCCCTGGTACGGCGGCTACTCCGGGATCGGCACTTGGGCTCCCATCGGGGTCTACGCCGACGGAGCCTATGCCCGCACCTCCGATCACTACGTTACGCTCGCGCTGCGCTGCATTCGCGATCCCCTGCGCGCAACCAGCTACGTGGACTTCTGCGACCGGTGGCTCTACTACTACCGCGCCAACCGCGACCCGGATAAGGGTCCTCCCAACCCCGAACTGGACATCGCCCGATACCCGAAGGACGCCCCGCCGCACTGGGCTTTTGTGCTCAACGGTCCCTACTCCCTGCCCTGGCCCATCAATGAGCTGCCGGGAAATGAGGAGATGGACGGGCACGGCGCAACCTGCGTCGGGCGATGGGTGGCGTGGCGGACGCTGGGCGCGCCGGCGGGCGAGTGGCTGACCGCGCCGCGAAAAGAGGTCTACGGAAAAAGCCGCTGGGACTCGACCCGCGACGCCGCCGACTTCATCTGCTGGCTCATGGACTACACCGGGCGCGATGTGATCTGGAGCGAGGGCGAGACGACCGGATGGGCGGGAGGTCCGCATCTTCCCCTGGCGGCTGCCAGAATGTTCGACGAAACCGATCCGGTCAGAATCCGGCAGAACTACGCCAACGCCGATATGTATGAGCCGTATCCGACGTGGGCTTGCCTGACCGCGCTGCGCTGTTCGGCGCAGATGGCGGAGGCGGTCGGGGACGCGGAGCGGGCGCGCAGGTGGCGCGCCTACGCCGACCGGCTGCAAGCCGGGATGATCCGCCTGCTCCGGGACGGCGATCACAACCGCTTCGTCTGGCGGGTCAGCCCCTACTCGGTACTTCCCAGCCTGCAGGATTCGCTGGTTCCCGGCTGGTTCTGTCAGTATCTGGACGGATACGACCCGCAGCGCTGGGACGCGACGGTGATGTCCACTACCCGCAACACCCTGGAGCGGCAGTTGAGTCAGCGTCACGGCTACGCGCCCGTTCTGGGAATGGGCTACGGGCAGGGCTGGCTCACGCACGCCGCGCTCGCGCTCGACGCGATGGACGCCGCCGGAAGGCTGCTGGTCAACCTGGCGAGATACTCCTACGATAAGAACCTCGACTACGCCGACCCGAAACGCGGCATAGACTGGCGGCGATGGCTCTGGCTCATCCCGGAAGGGACCAATATCCTGCCGGACGGACGCTGGTATCGGATCGGAGACCTGAGCAACGGCGCCAATCAGGGACCCGCCATGCATGCGCTGGAGACCTGCGCCGGCATAGACGACACCGATCCGCGCCATATTCGCATCCTCCCCCGCGCCCCTGAGCCGTTGACCGGACTGGAGGTGGAAAACTTCCTGACGCTCACGCCGGAGCGGGAGGGGCTTGGACTGGCGCGCGTAACGTATCGCTTTCAGCGTCCCGGTATCTTCACGCTGCGAAGCGACCGCCCGCTGCCGCGGCTTTCGGTGCGTCTGGGACCGTTCCCGGATCGGGAGAGCGCGCGCCGCGCGCTGGAGCAGGGCGTCTTTCCCGCCGGCTCTGCCCGCCGCCTGACAACCTCCGGAACCTATCGGGGCAGAGAGGCGGTCTGGCTCTGGGTTGAGGAGATGCAGGAGATTCGTGAACTGGATATCCGTCTGACAGCAAAATAGGGAGTAAAAGGAGCGTTACCATGCAGGATCAACCGCTTATCGCCGCCGTCCTGCTGCTAACTCTGCTCGGTCTGACCTGCGGGGCTGTCTCCGGACAGACGCCGCGCTCTGCCGGCAAGAGTCCGGCGTCCGCGCCGCTCTTTTTGGATGAGCATCCGGAACTGATCGCCGCCATGCAGCAGGGATGGGGAGAGACGGGGATCAACACCGCCGCTCACGCTCCGGACCGTCAGGGAGCGCCGCTGAAGATCAGAGACCGGGACTTCGCGCGGGGCATCGGCAGCCATGCGCCGGGAACCATCACGCTGGAGTTGAACGGACGATTCTCGCGTTTTGAGTCGTGGATCGGCGTGCAGTGGCAGCAGGGACAGTCCGGCAGCGTCGTCTTTCAGATCTATGCGGACGGGAAGAAGCGGTTCGACAGCGGGGTGATGCGGGAGACGACTCCGGCGCGCCGCATCAGCCTCTCGGTCCGGGGTGTGGAGGAGCTTCAGTTGAAGATGACCGACGCGGGGGACGGGATCACCTGCGATGTGGCGAACTGGTGCGAGGCGCGCCTGATCCCCGACGCCAACGCCCCTGCTCCCGCCCCTCAGCCGCGCGTCAATATCGCCCCCTTCGCGCTGGTGGTCTCCTCCGATCCGGCGCGCCATGACGGGGCGCGAAACTCGCGGGTGGAGGAGTTTCGCGCCGATGAGCTTTTCTTGGATCGTGAGGTTATGCCGGAGCCTTCCGGCATCTATGAGGCGCCGGTCTGGCAGGATGGGCGCGCCTGCATCGGGCTGATGTGGCTGGAGCGCAGGCGGCTGACCGAGATCGGGCTGGAGTTTGACGGAGAGCCGCCCTCCGCCGAAGGGGTAGAGGCGCAGCAGTGGGTCATGAAGCAGGAGGGCGCGTCTCCCGGAGGCAGCCGCTGGCAGGGAGACTGGCAGCCGTTAAAGGGCAGCCTGACCCGCGAGGGACGACGCTGGAGCCTCGCGTTAGAGCGCGGCGCCGCTGCGAACCTGCGCGGCGGCACGCTGAAGATACGCTGGATATTTCCGGCTTCCGCCGGGCGCGTGCGTCTGCGCGGTCTGACCGCCTTCAGCGACTCCCGATGGCGAACGACACAGGTACGCTTGACGGCGGAGAAGAGGGCGCAGACGGGAACCGCCGTCATCGAAGTCTACAACGGGGAGATGGTTACGCCCACCGGCGCGGCGAACCGCGCAGAGTGGTCCGTACAGGAGCCGTTGACGCTCACCGTGCGCTACTGCACAAAACGCGCCGGACAGGCGGAGCGTACCGTGCTGCGCGTGCGGATGCCCGACGTCGCAGCCGGCATCGCGGTGGACGATCTGATGGAGCAGGTGGCGGTCTATTCGCGGGACTTCGGGATCTTCGCCACGCGCCTGCCCGCCCCGATCACGCTGGAGGAGTACCACCGCAAAATCGCCCGCCGGAAGACGATCCTGGAGCGCGTGCGGCGTATGCCGGATCAGACACTGGAGCAGGCGGTTCGCCGTGTCCATCGCCCGGAGGCGGATCACGGGCCGACAATGCTGTCGCTTCCCTGCCACAACCGAAAGTTCATCGTGGAGCGGACAGGCGTGATTCAGTTTGGACCGCAGCCCGACGCCTATCCGTACCGGTTCGCGCCGCAGTTCGGCTCCGGCAAGCCGGAAAGCCTCGTTCGCGCCTTGCAGGGCGGCTGGCTGCCAATAACGACGCTCACCCTGCGGGAGGGCAGTCTGCTTTATCATCAGAGGACCTTCGTCGCGCCGGCAGCGTGGAGCGGCAGACCGGGAGAGGAGTGGCGGCTGGATCAGAAGTCAATCTGCGTGGCGGAGATCCAGGTCACCAACACCGGCGCGAACATCGCCAGCGCAGACCTCACGCTGCGTTTTCAGACGGAATCGGGACAGCCGCTCCCGCTCACGCCGTCTGCCGATCCGTCCTCTGTCGAGCTTGTCATTGAGGGCAGGGTCGTCGCCGTTATCCGGCGAGAGCCTTCCTCCGCGCAGACTATCCGCCTGGATGAAGGAGCGCTTCGCGTGCGCGGGGCGATGAATCCCGGGGAGAGGATCGCGCTGACCGTTCTGATCCCCGATCGAGACGCCGCTCCCGGCGATATCGGCGCGCAGTACCTTGTGGAGAGGCTCGCTGCGGATACGGAGACGCTCTGGCGCCGACTGATGGAGCCGGCGATGCAGGTCGAACTGCCCGACACGCTGCTGCAGAACGTGATACACGCCTCGCAGGTTCACTGCCTGCTGGCGGCCCGAAACGTCTCCGGAGAGGCGGTCGCTCCGTGGATCGCCTCCAGTTTCTACGGACCGCTGGAGAGCGAGGCGCAGTCGGTGATCCGGGGGATGCTCTTCCACGGACAGGCGGAGTTTGCGCGTCGTTCGCTGGAGTTCTTTCTGAGCCGCGTGAACGAGGCGGGCTACCTGACCACCGGATATACCGTTCTGGGGACGGGCTGGATGCTCTGGACGCTCGGCGAGTACTACCGCCTGACGGGAGACGACGACTGGCTGCGCGGGGTCGCCCCGACGGTCGCGCGCATGTGCGCCTGGATACGGGAGCAGCGGAAAAAGACGCGGCACGAGTTTCCGCGGGGTCATCCGACGCGAGAGTCGGGGCTGATGCCTCCGGGCGTTATCGCCGACTGGGAGGTCTACGCCTGCTACTACTACGCCAACGGCTGTTACTACGCCGGACTGGAGTCGGCGGGGCACGCGCTGCAGAGAATCGGACACCCGGACGCGCAGGCGATACGGGCGGACGCCCGCGCGTATCGCGAGGACATTCTGCGCTCCTATCGAGAGATTCAGTCGCTGGCTCCGCTGGTTCCCCTGCAGAACGGAGACTGGGTTCCCTACTATCCCACGCACGCGCACTGTCCCGGACCGATCGAGCTGTTCTATCCGGGCGAAGACGGCGGGCGAAGCTGGTGCTATGATGTGGAGATCGGGGCGCATCACCTGCTGCCGATGGGGGTGATGGAGCCAGAGAGTCCGCAGATACGCTGGATCATGGAGCATATGGAGGATGTGCAGTTTCTGCGCGACGGCTGGGGCTACTATCCGGCCGACGCCACGCGCAGAGACTGGTTTAACCTAGGCGGATTTGCCAGGGTGCAGCCCTACTACGCCCGCACCACCGAGTGCTATGCCCTGCAGGACGATGTGAAGCCGTTCATTCGCTCCTACTACAATGCGCTGGTCTCTCTGCTCAACCGCGAAGACCTCTCCCTATGGGAGCACTTCTTCAACGGAGCCTATAACAAGACGCACGAGACCGGCTACTTCCTGCACCAGTCGCGGCTGATGCTGGCGATGGAGCGGGGAGACACGCTCTGGCTCGCGCCGTTCATCACCGATCAATGGCTCAAGGACGGACAGACGGTTGCGGCGCGCAATATCCCGACACGTTTCGGATCCGTCAGTTACCGTCTGACCTCGCATATCGCGCAGGGGTATATCGAGGCGTCCATCCACCCGCCCATGCGGGAGATCCCGTCGAAGATCGTCCTGCGGCTGCGCCATCCCTCCGGGAAGCGGATCCGCTCCGTAACCGTCAACGGCTCCCCGCACGCCGATTTCGACCCGAAAGCCGGAACGGTCACCCTCTCCGCCGGTCGCGAACCGATCTCCGCGCAGATTCGCTACTGAGCCGTGGATGATCTTTGTGAAACGCCGCCGCGTCTGCGCTTCGGACGCGGCGGCGTTCTCTCTCACATCTCGCTGGTCACTTTTCCGGTGCGGCGGTTGACGCGATACCAGCCCATCGTGGCGGTATGCGCCTGATCGGGACCATCCTCCACTATCTCATAGACCTGAACGATAAAGCTGCCCTCCTCTTCCCGATCCACCAAGATATGCGGGGGCTTGCCGGCGCGCTGCATCGCCGCCAGCCACTCCTTCACCTCCGCCACTTCGCGCACCTTCTCCACCGCCTGCTCCTCCGTCAGCAGATCGGACGCAGCGGACGGCGGGCGTGAGCCGTCCGGCGCGCTCTCTCCCTCTTTCGGTCGGCGCGCGACGATCACCACATATTCGCTGGCGGGCGGAGCCAGCGTCAGCGTCATCTGCCCCCGATCCTCCGACACCTCCGCCTCCGCAGGGATCTTCTGCTCGTCAGTATAGCACTCGCCTTTGAGCTTGCTGCGGGTAACTTCGGTCAGCTCCAGACGGTCCAGGTTCCTGCCCAGCTCTCCCATCAGCTTCCCGTCCTCCACGCGCAGTTCGAACTCCTGCTGTTTTGCGTCGCTGCCGGGTTCGCCTCCCATCACCACCCACCTGCCGGCGAGGTCGCTGAGTGAGCCGGAGGGAGAGGGCGAATCCGGACCGGGAGGCGTCGTCGGGGAGGAGCCTGTCCCGGATGGCGGCGTAACGATCTGCGGCGGCTTCTGCCCGCCCCTCCAGTAGAACCAGAGACCGGCGGCGGACGCCAGCAGCAGGATCAGGATCGGCACAGCCGCCAGAATCAGGATCAGCGTCAACGGCGAGGAGGTCGGTCGCGCAGCCGGAGGCGCGAACGCCGGCGAGGCGGCTGTTACGGTCTCTCCGCACTTCTGGCAAAATCGAGCACCGGGCGGCAGCGCAGCTCCGCACACCGCGCAGACGGCTCTCTCTGTCATCGGCTTTACTCCCTTCAGGATCCCCCGCCGGCTGTCTTGCGGACGCGCACCGACCGCACCAGCAGAGAGTCTCCTGCACTAAATAGTCGGAAATCTGCGCCTCCATTTTGACTGCCTGCGAAGCGAGGGTCTTGCAGCCGGAAAGCCGCCCTGCGCCACTCCCCGCTGCCGGTTCGCGTCACGACCTGCGGATGTCCTTTATACGCGCCGTTAACCGGCGCGGCGGGGTCGGCGGAGTCGTACTGCAGTTCAAAGCGTCCCTGACCGTCGTCCAGATACTCCACCTCCACCACCAGCGCGCCGCCTCCCGCGCGATAGAAGCCGTCATCGGCGTCGAAATAGAGGTAGTAGGGAGGCTGATGCGACGGAACCTTCCACGCCTTCGCGCCTTCGCGGGCGACCACATCGAACGGTCCGTCGTCCACCATGATCGGGCTTAAGCCCTCCTCGCGATCGGGGGAGGCGGTGATCTCCGCGGCATGCGCGAAACGACTCACTACCCCTTTCGCCCGCTGCGTCTCGTACTCGCGCACCAGCCACAGCAGGGTATACAGGTCTACCACCATCACCTCATCGCCGGCGATTCGCTTCAGCTCCTGCTCCACCTGCGCGTACCAGGAGGGCGGCTTCAGGATGGAACGGCAGACCACAAAGCGGGGCATGCTGCCACCGGCGAGGCTGCGCATCACGCGCGCCGCCTGCAGCGGGTCGTGCGGCAGGTCCGCCCGCATCCGCAAGTAGGGCATCCCCTTATGCACGCCCTGCGGCGGGATCTTCTGCGCGACGATCCCGTCCGGCGAGAAGCGGGCATAGGCGTCCAGCCCCTCCTCCGCCAGCCCCGGCGCATAGCCGTCTATGATAAATCCCGTCAGAGAGATGTCCCACCGCTCAAAGTATTTACGGTTATGCCGCTCCCATGCCGCCATTCCGGAGGGAAGTCCGGAGTGCGCGCGCGGGGGCGTCAGATTGCCGGGATTGAGATAGCCCGCGCCGCTGTCTCCCGCCACAAACCAGTCACTGGGGGTGCGCCGCTCCCGCGACCATGCCATTCCCAGCGGGAACCGCTCCGACAGGTTGGGATTGAACGCCCAGGAGAGCGGGGTCGTTCCCCGCGCCGGATCGCGCCACATTGAGGGAAGCATCCGGTAGAGCCACGCCGCTGAGTCGTAGTCTCCGACATAGTGTGAGACATAGCGGCGCGGCACGATCTTCCCCTGCGCGTCCAGAATACCGCGCGCAGTCAGGCTTTCGCGGGTCGGCTTGGGGTTCTGCGGATACCGCTTCGCCAGCGGGTAGTGCTGATAGAAGGAGGCGTTCGCCATCGCGCTCAGCCCCAGCGCATCGGCGTCCATGATCGCGTTGTAGCAGGAGAGGATCTCCGCATACCGCCACTCGGTCGGCACCGGCTCGTGTTTGCCGCCGGCGGACCAGCTTCCCGCCCGGTAGTTGGTGTACTTGTACCCCCAGGGAACGAAACCGGCGATCTGAATGATCCCGTCGCCCCGGAAGCGGTCGTAGGCGGCGCGCAGCAGCGCCTTCAGCGTGGCTGCGTCCGTGCCCGGCTTCTGGGTCGGATCGTCCACCGTCGCCTCATCCTCCCAGACGTTCAGATCGAACAGGACGCCCCGGCGCGCAATCACGAAATCCTGATTGGTGAGGGTATGGTTCTCCGGCGTGCCGGCGTTCCAGCAGGTGAGCCAGAAGCCATCCAGATAGTAGCCCATCCAGAGCGGGTTCACCCTGCCGGTCTTCACGTAGCGTTCAATCAGCCAGTGATAGGCATCGCATTTCGCGCTCCCGGTCGAGGGAAGGCGCGTTCCCGGGATCGTCCCGGAGCCGGTAAACAGGGGGCTTCCGTCCCGATGGATCAGCCGCTGTCGAACGGGCAGCCCCCTTCCGGCGCGGGTCAGCTCCTGAAAGAGCGAGTTCTGCGCCGTATCGTAGCGCAGGCAGAGCAGGCTCTCCACGCCGGCGATGGTCGAAGCCAGGTTGGAGGTCGCCGGAACGCGCTCATCCCAGACCACCGCGCCCCGGTAGTAAGCGGAAAACCGTTTCAGAAGGTCGCTCAGCGAAGCGATCTTCACCACCTTTCGCCCCGCAAGCCAGCCCCCTTCGCGCGTCATCTCCCCCCACCAGAAGTCATCCGGCTCCCGGACGTAGCGGATAAAGAGACGGGGAGCCGTCCGGTTCACCAGCCCCTGCAGGGAGACGACCAGATGCGTCTCATCCCAGAAGCGGCGCCTCTGCGCCGGATCGTTCAGGTCGCGCGCAAAGAGCGAAGTCATGTCGTAGTAGACGATCTCCTCCTGCATCCCGGATGCCGCCGGAACCGCAGATCCGATCCACAGGACCACGCTGCTCAACAGGAACCTCCCCAGGAAAAACCGCATCCTCTTCTCCAACCTCCCTGGAAACAACGGACGGACAACCTTCGCTCGCAATGACAGTGCAGGAGCGTGTCGCCTGTAGCAGCAGCGTCTCCCTCTGTCCTTGCGAGGGAGGCGACAGCCGACCCACTCCCTGTCATTGCGAGGGAGGCGACAGCCGACCCACTCCCTGTCATTGCGAGGGAGGCGACAGCCGACCCACTCCCTGTCCTTGCGAGGGAGGCGACAGCCGACCCACTCCCTGTCATTGCGAGGGAGGCGACAGCCGACCCCCACCCTGTCATTGCGAGGGAGGCG
>CALLMM010000018.1 GCA_938005745.1 uncultured Chthonomonadales bacterium
GTCGAAGGAGGAGGGCGGTCGTCACACGCCGTTCTTCTCGGGGTATCGTCCGCAGTTCTACTTCCGGACGACCGACGTGACGGGAACGATGATGCTTCCGGAGGGCGTGGAGATGGTGATGCCGGGCGACAACATCACCATTACCGCGGAGCTGCTGCAGCCGATCGCGATGGAAGAGGGACTGCGCTTCGCCGTGCGAGAGGGCGGACACACCGTCGGAGCCGGAGTCGTCAGCAAAGTGCTGGAGTAGATGGCAGGAGGGTCCGGGAGAGGCTTGCCTGAGATCTCCCGGACCTCTTTCTGCGCGGGTGATACGGAGGCAGGCTCCGCATCACAAAATCATTCAGGAGAGATGGCATGGCAGTGGCAAAGCGCGATAAGGTGCGAATACGCCTGCGAGCATTCGATCACCGGATTCTCGACCAGTCGGTGGAGAAGATCGTAGATACGGCGCGTCGCACCGGGGCGCGCATCAGCGGACCGGTGCTTCTGCCGACGGAGATCGAGATCATCTGCGTCAACCGGGGAACGACGATTGACAAAGAGTCGATGGAGCATTTCGAGCGGCGCACGCACAAGCGCCTGATAGACATTCTGGAGCCGGGCGCCAAGACGATGGATGCGCTGATGCACCTCGATCTTCCGAGCGGCGTAGACATCGCGATCAAGATGGTGGGCTGAGCGTCCCCGCAACGATTTTTCAGGATCAGCGACAATCCAGGAGGCATGGGAGGCATCCGCCGGAGAGAGACCCCGGTTCCCTGATTCCGCAAGGAGAAAAAATTGATAAACGCAATTCTGGGCAGGAAGATCGGTATGACCCAGGTGTTCAATGAGGATGGGTCGGTTACGCCGGTCACCGTGATTGAAGCAGGTCCCTGCATTGTCACGCAGCTCAAAAGCGTTGAGACGGATGGATACATCGCCGTCCAGGTCGGCTTCGGTGAAGTCCGGCCCAAGCACGTGACGAAACCCCTCATGGGACACTTCAAAGGGGGCTTGAAAGACTCAAAGCACCCCGAAATTAAGCCGTGCCGCACCCTGCGTGAGTTCCGCACCGACGATCTGAGCGATCTGAGCCTCGGTCAGCGGATCACGGCAGATGCGGTCTTTGCGGTCGGCGACAAGGTGAAGGTTACCGGCACGTCGAAAGGCAAAGGCTTTGCGGGCGTAGTCAAGCGCCACCACTTCCACGGCGCGGATATGACGCACGGCTCCATGATCCATCGAAAACCGCAGTCGAGCGGCGCAACCGATGCTGCGCGCACCTTTAAAGGCACCAAGAAGCCCGGTCAGATGGGCAACAAACAGGTGACGGTGCGCGGGCTGACCGTCTGGCGCGTGGACGGGGAGAAGAACCTCCTGTTGATCCGGGGGGCGGTTCCCGGCGCCAACGGCGGTCTGTTGACCATCACCAAGCTATAGGAGGACGACAGAGATGCCTGAGATTACCCTGTATAACAGTGAAGGCGCGGAGATCGGTAGCCTGTCGCTCCCGGAGTCGGTTTTCGGGGTGGAAGTCAACGTGCCCCTGATGCATCAGGCGGTGCAGACGGAAGAGGCGAACCAGCGGCAGGGGACCGCCGATACGAAGACGCGCAGCGAGGTGCGCGGCGGCGGCAAGAAGCCGTGGCGGCAGAAGGGAACGGGACGCGCCCGTCAGGGCAGCATCCGCGCCCCGCACTGGCGGCATGGCGGCGTCGTCTTCGGACCGCATCCCCGCTCCTACGCCAAAGCGCTCCCCAAGAAGATGCGCCAGGGCGCGCTGCGAAGCGCTCTCTCCGCCAAAGTTGCCAGCGGACAGGTGATCGGTCTGGATGCGCTGAAGCTGGAGAAGATCAAGACCCGGGAGGTCGCCGCCATCCTCAAACGGCTGCCCCTGACCCGCGAAGTGAAAGCCAAGCACTACGAGGCGGATGATCAGCTGGTGGAGGGAACGAAGAAGAAGCCTTATAACGTGCTTCTGATCGTACCGGAGTACGACAGAACGCTGCTGCTGTCGTGCCGGAACATTCCCTATGTGACGCTGCGCTACGCGCCCAACTTCTCGGTGCGCGATGTGCTGTCGGCAGGACGGGTCGTGCTGGCGCAGGAGGCGGTATCCAGGATTGAGGAGGTGCTGGCGAAATGAAAGACCCGTTTCTGATTATCGAGCGCCCGCTGCTGACGGAAAAGAGCATGGACCTGACGGCGCTCAACAAATACTCGTTCCGCGTTGCCAGAGACGCCAACAAGGTCGAGATCGCGCAGGCGATCGCGCAGATCTATAACGTCCGGGTCGCTAAGGTCAACACGATGATCGTCAAGGGCAAGAAGCGCCGCGTGGGACGCTTTCCGGAGGGGCGCACCAGCCCCTGGAAGAAAGCCATCGTGACGCTGGCTCCCGGCGACAAGATCACTCTCTTCGAGGGTATCTAGATTTCCGGGTTCCGCCCGGGCGGAACCCGCATCCAGATTGGAGACACGCTATGCCATTACGACAGTATAAGCCGACGACTTCGAGCCGCCGCTTCCGCTCTGTCTCTACCTTTGAAGAGATTACGGCAACCCGTCCGGAGAAGTCGCTGCTGGAGCCGCTGAAGAAGACCGGCGGACGCAACGCCCAGGGAAAGATAACGGCGCGATTCCGGGGCGGCGGCAACAAGCGGATGTACCGCATCATAGATTTCAAGCGGGATAAGACCGATGTGGCGGGAACCGTCGCCACCATCGAGTACGATCCGAACCGCACCTGCCGCATCGCCCTCGTCCGGTATGAGGACGGCGACAAGCGCTACATCCTCGCCCCGGTGGGACTGAAGGTCGGGGATCGGGTGATCGCCAGCAGTTCGGCGGACATCAAGCCGGGCAACTGCCTGCCGCTGCGCGCCATTCCGGTGGGAACGGTGATCCACAATGTGGAGATGACGCTCGGCAAGGGCGGGCAGCTCGTCCGCTCGGCGGGAGCCAGCGCGCAGCTCATGGCGAAAGAGGGCAAGTACGCGCAGGTTCGCCTGCCCTCCGGCGAGGTGCGCCGCGTGCTGATCGAGTGCAAAGCCACCATCGGACAGGTCGGCAATGTGGATCATGAGAACGAGTCCTGGGGCAAGGCGGGGCGCACCCGCTGGACCGGCAAACGCCCGCATGTGCGCGGCGTGGTGATGTCCCCGCGGGACCATCCGCACGGCGGCGCCGAAGCAAAAGCGCCGGTCGGTCAGCGACGCGGACCGCGCACGCCGTGGGGCAAGCCGGCGCTGGGCTACAAGACCCGCCGCAACAAGGCTACGACCAAGTTCATCGTTCGCAGAAGGGACAAGAAGTAGGCTGCCGGGAGCGCGCCGCCTGCGCGGCAGGCGGCAGTCCTCCGGCGCTACGGGGAGATAGAGGATGGGTCGTTCGGTTAAAAAGGGACCTTATGCCGATCCGAAGCTGATTGCGAAGGTGGAGCAGATGAATGAGAAGGGAGAGAAGAGGGCGATCAAGACCTGGTCGCGCCGTTCCACCATCTTTCCCCTGTTCATCGGGCATACCTTCATGGTGCACGACGGCAGAAAGCATATTCCGGTGTTCGTGACGGAGAATATGGTGGGACACAAGCTGGGCGAATTCGCCCCCACCCGCCTGTTTCGCGGACACGCCGGGCAGCAGGTCGAACGTCGAACACAGATCAGGTAGCGGGTAGAGGAGAGCAAGCGCGCCTTGCGCTCCCCCAGCCCTGCTGTCTCGGAGAGAGTCATGGGAAAAGAGAAGACACCGCGAAGCTACAAGGATAACCAGGCGATAGCGAAGGCGCTGAATGTTCGCGTTCCCCCGCGCAAGGCGCGTCTGGTCATGGACGCGATCCGGGGAAAGTATGTTTCGGACGCCCTCGCTATCTTGAAATTCGTTCCCAACTTTGCGGCGCGCGCCATCGAGAAGGTGATCGAATCGGCCGCCGCCAACGCGGAGAACAGCCGCCCGCTCGATGAGCGGACCGGCAGACCGATGGCGCCGCTGATTCGCGAAAACCTGAAGGTCGTTCGCTGTTTTGTGGATGAGGGACCGCGCATGAAGCGCATTCGCCCGCGCGCCCAGGGGCGGGTCTTCCGAATCCTCAAGCGGATGTGCCATATCACGGTGGTGGTGGAGGATGTCGCGCCCAAGCCGCGCCCGACCCGTCGGGCGACCTCCGGGCGCCGCGCCCAACCGGAAGCCGGAGCGCGTCAGGCGCGCGCCGCCGTTGCCGGAGCCGCCGCTGCCGTCGCCGCGGAGCAGACGAAAGCCGAAACCGCCGAGGAGACGACCCTGACCGAAGCGCAGGCGCAGGCGGCTGCCGCCGACCTGACGGCGAAGCTGGAGCAGGAGGAGGCCGTGGAAGCGGCGGAGACCGCCGAGCCGGAGACGACGGAGGAGACCGCCGCCTCGGACGACCAACCCGCAGCCGAGAAGTAGAGAGGGAGAGAGACTTGGGACAGAAAATCAATCCAATCGGATTTCGGATCGGCGTCATTCGCGACTGGGAGAGCAAATGGTACCTGGATAAAGGGTACGCGGAGGCTCTGCACGAGGACTACCGGATCCGCCAGTGGGTCAAAAAGCATCACGGCAACGCGGCGATCTCGCGCGTCGAGATCGAGCGTCCCGGCGGTCAGGTCAAGGTGACGATCCATACAGCGAAGCCGGGCATCATCATCGGGCGCGGCGGCAAGGGCGTGGACGAGGTGCGGGACCACCTGAAGAAGCTGACGAACCGCTCTGTGCATGTCAACATCCAGGAGATTCGCCATCCGGACATAGACGCGCAGCTGGTCGCCGAATCGATCGCGCAGCAGATCGAAAAGCGCATCGCCTACAAACGCGCCATGCGACAGGCGGTGATGCGCGCGATGAAGCTGGGCGTGCGCGGCATTCGCGTAACGTGCGCCGGTCGTCTGGCAGGCGCGGAGATGGCGCGTCGCGAAGGCACGCGCGAGGGCAAGATTCCGCTGCAGACCCTGCGCGCCGACATAGACTACGGCTTCGCGGAGGCGGCGACCACCTACGGCAACATCGGGATCAAGGTGTGGATCTATAAGGGCGACGTTCTGCCCGGGCAGACCCGACCGACCGAGTCGGAGATTGTGCCCCGCCGGGAGGCGATGCGCGCCGAGCGTTCTGATCGCGGCGGACGCGGCGGACGCGGCGGCGGTGATCGCGGCGGTCGCGGTCGCGGCGGTCGCGGCGGCAGCGGCGGCGGCAGCAAAGGAGAGTAATCGCCATGTTGATGCCAAAGAGAGTCAAGTACCGCAAGCAGCACCGGGGACATCGGCGCGGCAAGGCGCAAGCCGGCAACACGTTCAACTTCGGCGAGTACGCTCTGCAGGCGCTGGAGTCGTGCTGGCTGACCTCGAACCAGATTGAGGCGGCGCGTATTGCGATGACCCGCCACATCCGCCGCGGCGGAAAGATATGGATCCGCGTCTTCCCGGATAAGCCCTTCACCAAGAAGCCCGCCGAGACCCGGATGGGGTCGGGCAAAGGCGCGCCGGAAGGGTGGGTCGCGGTGGTCAGACCCGGACGGATTCTGTTTGAGATGTCGGGTGTCAATGAGGACCTGGCGCGGGAGGCGATGCGCCGCGCCGCGCACAAGCTGCCGATTGACGTGAAGTTCATAACGCGCAAGCAGATGGAAGCAGAGGCGCAGAGCGCTGCGGAGAACGAGCAGGAGGAGAGTCATGCCGGAGGAGAAACGGAAGCAGACACTGGAGCGGCTTAGAGGGCTGAGCGACGCGGAGCTGGCGACAGAGCTGAAGAATCTCCGCGCGCGGCTCTATAACCTGCGGCGAGATCATGTCTCGCGGCAGCTGGAGAATACCGCAGCCATTCCGCATACGAAAAGAGAGATCGCGCGGGTGCTGACCCTCATCTCAGAGCGGTCGAAGGCAGCGGCGGCGGCAAAAGCGGCGGCGGAGAAGAGAGAGGAGTAACGGATGGCGGAGACGAACGCAGCCCCGCCGAGGGGCCGCCGAAAGACCCGGATCGGACGGGTGGTCAGCGATAAGATGGAGATGACGGTCGTGGTGGCGGTGGAGACGATGTTCCGACATCCGCTCTACGGCAAGACGATGCGTCGCACCAAGAAGTTCAAGGCGCACGACGCCAACAACGAATGCGGTATCGGCGATACCGTGGAGATCATGGAGACGCGCCCGCTCTCCAAAGAGAAGCGGTGGCGCGTGGTCCAGATTATAGAAAAAGCGAAATAGAGTACACACGACGGAGTTCGGGAGGCGCGCCGCGGGCGTCTCGTCCCCTTGCCTTCTCAACCCGTCTGACGATATTCCGGAGAGATAGCCATGATTCGACCCTATACCCGCCTGCGCGTCGCAGACAACAGCGGCGCGCGCGAAATCCTGTGTGTGCGGGTGATGAAAGGCTCCAACGCCAAGGACGCGCGCGTGGGCGATGTGATCGTGGGCGTCGTCAAGTCGGCGACCCCCGGTCAGCAGGTCAAGAAGAGCGACGTGGTGAAGGCGGTGATCGTGCGCACCAAGCAGCCGATCCGCCGCGCGGACGGCTCGGCGCTTCGCTTCGATGACAACGCCTGCGTGGTGATCACCAACGCCCTGGAGCCGCGCGGAACCCGCGTGTTCGGTCCGGTGGCGCGCGAACTGCGCGACCGCAACTTTATGAGAATTATCTCGCTGGCGCCGGAGGTGCTGTGATGGCAGAGAAGCGAAAACCGGCGGAGTACCCGGTAAAACTACGCATCCGCAAGGGCGACACGGTCATGGTCATCTCCGGCAAGGACGGTCCGCAGGGAGATCAGCCGGGGAAGCAGGGGAAAGTCCTGCGCGCCTTCCCGCAGATCAACAAGGTTCTGGTTGAGGGCGTGAATATCATCATCAAGCACCAGAAGGCGCGTCAGACCGGTCGTCCGGGACGCGGGGGCGTGCGGCAGATGCAGGAGGGAGGGCGCATCTCCAAGCCCGCCCCGATCCATGCCTCCAAAGTCATGCTGGTCTGCCCCAACTGCAACAAGCCGACGCGCGTGGGCTACGCCTTCCGTGAAGGAGAGGAGAAGCTCTCCGCGCGCAAGTACCGCGTCTGCAAGCGGCGCGACTGCGGAAAACCGATTGACTAGCCGGTGAGCCGCGCGCCCCGGGAAGCCGGAACCGGAGTCCTGCGGAGCGCGCAAACCGTGACGGGAGAGAGAGCATGGCTCGACTGAAGGAAGTGTATAAGACGAAGATCGTGCCCGGTCTGCAGAAGCAGTTCGAATACGGCAACATCATGCAGGTTCCCAGACTGGAGAAGATCGTGCTGAACATGGGCGTGGGGCAAGCCGGACAGACGGGCGGCGACTCCAAGCTGCTGGACAACGCGATGCGCGATATGGCGATCGTGGCGGGGCAGAAGCCCGCGGTCAGCCGCGCCAAGAAGTCGGTCTCGAACTTCAAGATTCGCGCCGGCGCGCGGATCGGGTGCAAGGTGACCCTGCGGGGCGACCGGATGTACGAGTTTCTGGATCGCCTGATCTCCATCGCACTGCCCCGTGTGCGAGACTTTCAGGGCATCAACCCCAACTCGTTCGACGGACGCGGCAACTTCGCGATGGGCGTGAAGGAGCAGCTGATCTTCCCGGAGATTGACTACGATAAGATTGACAAGGTGCGCGGCATGGACATCATCATCTGCACCACCGCCAGGACGGATGAAGAGGCGCGCGCACTGCTCAAAGCGTTCGGGATGCCGTTCAGAGAGAAGTAGGGCGTGCGCGCGCGGCGGAGAGGCGGCAGGGGGAGACGTTTCTGAACAGAGCCTCTCGCCAATCAATCACCTTTTCAAGGACGGGGAGCGATGAAAAAGTATGGCGTGGATGCCATCCGCAATATCGGGCTTTTCGGGCATCAGGGGTCTGGAAAGACCTCGCTGGCTGAGGCGATGCTGTTTGTTTCCGGAGGGATTGACCGACAGGGACGCACGGACGACGGAACCGCGACCACCGACTTCGACCCGGAGGAGATCCGGCGTAAGATAAGCATCAACATCGGGCTGGCTCCCTTGGAGTGGCACGACTGCAAGATCAACGTGCTGGATGTTCCGGGCTACCTGGATTTTCAGGGTGAGGTGCGCAGCGCGCTGCGGGTGGTGGATGCGGCAGTGCTGGTAACCCCGGCGCAGTCCGATCTGGAGGTGGGCTTCGAGATCGCCTGGGAGCAGGCGTCCCTGCTCAACCGCCCCCGCGCCGTCTTCATCAACCGGATGGACCGCGAAAACGCCGACTTCTTCCGGGTGGTGGAGCGGCTGCGCGCCCTCTACGGAAATGCCATCGCCCCCGTTCAGATACCGATCGGGCAGGCGGAGAGCTTCACGGGCATCGTGGACCTGATCCACATGAAAGGCTACACCGGCGTCGGGCGCGATTTTACCGAGGTTCCGATCCCGGACGACCTGCAAGAGGTGGTGCAGAAGTACCGCGAGATGCTGGTGGAGTCGGCGGCGGAAGGCGACGACTCCCTGATCGAAAAGTACTTTGAGGAGGGAACCCTCAGCGACGAAGAGGTGATTCACGGGCTGCACGAGGGGATTGACGCAGCCAAAGTGGTTCCGGTACTGTGCGGCTCCGCGACCCGCAATATGGGCGCGGCGGCGCTGCTGAACCTGATCGTGGAGGCGTTCCCCAACCCGACAGAGGCGCACCCCGCGCACGGACAGACGCCCGACGGAAAAGAGGCGACCCGCAAAGCGTCGGAGTCGGAGCCGTTCAGCGCGCTGGTCTTCAAGACCCTTGCCGACCCGTTCGTGGGACAGCTGACCTACTTCCGGGTCTTCTCCGGCTCGGTGAAGTCCGATTCGCGCATCTGGAACGCCAGTTCCGGCAGCGAGGAGCGGGTCGGTCAACTCTACATCGTCAAAGGCAAGACGCAGGAGGCGGCGAGCGAGATCGGAACGGGAGACATCGGGGCGGTCGCTAAACTGACGCATACGCGCACCGGCGACACGCTGTGCGACCCGGCGAAGCCGATCATCCTCGATCCCATACAGTTTCCGAAACCGATCTATGAGATCGCCATCGTCCCCAAAACGAAGGTGGACGAGGATAAGCTGGGACCGGCGCTGCAGCGGGTGGCGGGCGAAGACCCCAGCTTCTCCTTCCGCCGCGACCCGGAGACGGGGCAGACCGTCATGAGCGGGATGGGCGAGACGCACCTGAACATCGTGGTCGAGAAGCTCAAGAAGTTCGGCGCGAACGTGGAGATCGTGCCGCTGCGCGTTCCGTATCGCGAGACGATCCAGAGCAAGGCGGAGGGACAGGGCAAACACAAGAAGCAGACCGGAGGGCGCGGACAGTACGGCGACTGCCATATCCGACTGGAGCCGCTGCCCCGCGGAGGCGGCTTCGAGTTCGTGGACGCCATTGTGGGCGGCGCGATCCCGCGCCAGTATATTCCGGCGGTCGAAAAGGGCGTAGTGGAGGCGATGTCCACCGGCATCCTGTCCGGGCATCCGGTGGTGGATGTGCGCTGCACCTGCTACGACGGCTCCTATCACGATGTGGACTCTTCGGAAGCCGCTTTCAAGATGGCGGGCATCCTGGCGTTCAACTCCGTCGCCATGAAGGCGTCGCCCGTCATTCTGGAGCCGGTGATGAACGTCTCGGTGGTGGTTCCGGAAGAGATGATGGGCGATGTGATGAGCGACCTGTCCGGCAAACGGGGGCGCATCGCGGGAACCGAATCGCTGGGGCATGGACGGGTTCGGATCCGGGCGCTGGTCCCGCAGGGCGAGATGCTGCGCTACGCCATTGATCTGCGCTCCATCTCGCGCGGGCGCGGCACCTTCGAGGTCGAGCCGTCGCACTACGAAGAGGTTCCGCCGCATATCGCGCAGCAGATTATCGCCGAGTACCAGAAGAGCCGGGAAGAGCACTAGCGCGCCGGACCTAGAGCGAGACAGGACGCGCCGATAGAACATCACAACGGTCCTCCTCTGAAGCGGGAGGACAGATCCAGCGTTACCAGCCACGCGCATACCGTGGCTCCGACGGGAGGAAAAACCATTGGCAAAGCAGTGCCTGATTGAGAAGGCAAAACGAAAACCGAAGTTCGCCGTGCGCGCCTATACGCGCTGCAACGTCTGCGGGCGGGCGCGCGGCGTCTTCCGCAAGTTCGGTCTGTGTCGAATCTGCTTCCGCGAGATGGCGCACCGGGGGCTGATCCCCGGCGTCACCAAGTCGAGCTGGTAGGAGGAGAGGAAGATGGCTTACACCACCGATCCGATTGCCGACCTGTTGACGCGGATCCGCAACGCCAACAACGCCAGCCACGACTCTCTGGAGATCAGCGGCAGCAAGCTGAAGCTGGAGATCGTGAAGATCCTGCAGAATGAGGGGTTCATCAAGGGGCATGAGGTGATCAAAGACCCCAAGCAGGATCGCATCAAGATCTTTCTGCGCTACGGTCCCAAACGGGAGCGCGTGATTACCAACCTGAAGCGAGTCAGCAAGCCCGGACTGCGGGTCTACGCCGGCAAGGATAGACTGCCGCGCGTGCTGCGGGGGCTGGGCATCGCCATCATCTCCACCTCGCAGGGCGTGATGACCGACAAAGAGGCGCGACGCAGGGGGATCGGCGGCGAAGTCCTCTGCTACGTCTACTGATCGAGGCACAAGGAGCTTAGCTATGTCACGTATTGGCAAACGCCCCATCCCGCTGCCGAAAGGCGTGGAGATCAAGGTCGGGACAGGGGAGATCACGGTCAAGGGTCCGAAGGGAACCCTGACCAAGCCGATCCACCCCGATATGATCGTGGAGCAGACGGACGGAAACCTGGAGATCAAGCGCCCCTCCGACAGCAAGGAGCATCGCTCGCTGCACGGCTTGACCCGCACCCTCATCGCCAACATGGTGGAGGGAGTGACCAACGGCTATGCGCGGACGCTGGATGTCTACGGCGTCGGCTACCGCACCGCGATGAACGGCAAGAACCTGGCGTTGTCCGTCGGCTTCTCACACGGCATCGAACTGGCTCCCCCGCCGGGTATCGAGTTTGAGGCGGGAACCGATCAGCAGTCCCGTACTCCCTACCTGGTCGTCAAAGGGATTGACAAGCAGCTGGTCGGGCAGATCGCCGCGCAGATCCGCCGTCTGCGTAAGCCGGAGCCGTATAAAGGCAAGGGTATCCGCTATCGGGGCGAGCAGATCCGCCGCAAAGCCGGCAAAGCCGGGAAAGCGGGCGGCAAGGGCGGAAAAGGCGGCAAGAAGTAGCGCCGCCGGGACAGTACGCCGGCTCGTGCGCCTTGCAATTGCCCTCTGCCACAGGTATACTATACATTCGCGCCTCCTGAAGGCGGACGTGCCGGCAGGTCGGAAATCTGCCGGCGAGGGGTTGACATATGGATAAGAAGCATGCACTGCGCCTGAAGCGGCATCGCCGCGTGCGCGCAAAGGTTTTCGGGACGGCGGAGAGACCCCGCCTGAACGTGTTCCGTAGCCTGAAACATATCTACGTTCAGTTGATAGACGATGACGCCGGGCATACGTTGGCGTCGGCTTCGACGGTGGAGGAGAGCTTCCGCACGACGGGAGCGACCGGCGGCAACGTCGCGGCAGCCAGAGCGGTCGGAGCGAAGATTGCTGAGCGCGCAAAGGAGAAGGGAATCACGCGGGTTGTGTTCGACCGGGGCGGATTTCGCTATCACGGGCGCGTCAAGAACCTTGCCGACGCCGCGCGCGAGGGCGGGCTGGAGTTTTAAGATACGGGCAGACCGTTCCGCCATCGGTCCGGTCGTCCCCGATCAAGGAGAGATTCATGCCGAAAATTAACGCGGATACGCTGAACCTCGAAGAGCGGGTGGTCCGCACCAATAAGGTGCAGAAGACCCATAAGGGCGGACGCACCATGAGCTGGAACGCGCTCGTGGTGGTGGGCGACCGGAAGGGGTACGTGGGCGCGGGCATAGGCAAGGCGCGTGCGATCCCCGACGCCATTCGCAAAGGGGTGGAGGCTGCTAAGAAGAACATGATCGAGGTTCCGATTGTGGGCACGACGATCCCGCATGAGATCCTCGCCTCGCACGGCGCGGCGGAGGTGCTGCTCAAGCCCGCCTCTCCCGGTACGGGAATCGTCGCTGGCAGCTCCGTGCGCACGATTCTTGAGCTGGCGGGGATCAGCGATGTGCTGGGCAAGTCGCTGGGATCGGCGAATGCGATCAACATCGCGTGGGCGACCATGACGGCGCTGAAGCGGCTGAAGCGCGCCGAGACGGTCGCCAGCCTGCGCGGCAAAGAGGTCGGGGAACTCGTTCCCTGGCTGGTGAAGATTGAGGCGGCGGAAGGAGCGAACTAGAGATGGGATCGCTGAAGATCACCCTGACCCGCAGCCCCATCGGGTTCAATGAGAAGCAGAAGCGCACCGCCGCCGCGCTGGGGCTGACCCGTCTGCATAAGACGGTGCTGCGCCCGGATAACGAACAGGTGCGGGGAATGGTGCGCGCCATTGAGCATCTGGTCAAGGTGGAGAGGGTCGAGGCGGAGGCGCAGGCTTAGCCACGCTTCGCCGCGACGGCTCTGCGGGCTGTCAGACGCGGTTATAATGAGTGAGCGCGGGCGTTGAGCCGGCGCATTGCGAGAGGATAAGAGGCATACTCCATGCAGATTCATGATCTAAAACCGGCTCCCGGTTCCAATAAACGGCGCAAGATCCTCGGGCGCGGACCGGGTTCGGGACACGGAAAGACCAGCGGGCGCGGGCATAAGGGAAACAAGGCGCGCGGGCAGATCAACCCCAACTTTGAGGGCGGACAGACCCCGCTGCATCGCCGCCTGCCGCAGCTTCGCGGCTTCAAGCCGGTCAATAAGAAGTTCTACGCGATCGTCAACGTCGGCGCGCTGCAGAGTTTCGAGGACGGAACGGAGGTAACCGCCGCGCTGCTTGCGGAGCGGGGGCTGTTGCGCAGCGCCGAAGAGGAGTTGAAGATCCTGGGCGACGGTGTCCTGACAAAGAAGCTGTCGGTGGTCGCCCATAAGTTCAGCAAAAGCGCCCTGGAGAAGATTCAGTCGGTCGGCGGAACCGCCCGAACGATTGAGACGGCGCGGAGGTAGCTGAAGATGCTGGAGTCGCTGGCGAAGGCGTTTCAAATCCCGGAGTTGAAGCGTCGCATCTTTTTTAACCTGGCAATGTTCGCCGTGTTTGTGCTCGGCGTGCATATTCCGGTGCCGGGGGTGGATCATGACAAACTGGCTGCCATCTTCCAGCAGGGAGGCTTTCTGAACCTGGTAGATGTCTTCTCTGGCGGCGCCCTGCGCAAGATGACGCTCTTCGCCATGGGGATCACTCCCTATATTAACGCCTCCATCATCATGCAGATGCTGACCCTCGCGGTTCCGAAACTGGAGCAGTTGAGCAAAGAGGGCGAAGCCGGACGCAAGCAGATCGCGCGAATCACGCGGCGCCTGACCATCGCGCTGGCGACGTTCCAGGCGATCGGCTTCTCGTTCACCTTTCGCGAGGCGGCAGCCGGAGCTTCGACCTTCTCGCAGACCGTGGCGATCGCCCAGATGGTGATCATGATGGTCGCGGGAACGATGTTCCTGCTGTGGATGGGCGAGCAGATCACGGAGCGGGGGATCGGCAACGGCGTCTCGGTGATCATCTTTGCGGGAATTATGGCAAGCTTCCCGTTCCAGGTTGGACAGGTGGCGCTGCAGGTGCGCGAAGGACTGGTGAGCGCGTTCGGGATCGTTATGTTCCTCGCGCTGTTCGTGGGAACTATCTACCTGATCGTGATGATCACGCAGGCGGAGCGGCGGATACCGATCCAGCATGTGAAAAAACAGGTGGGGATGCGGCAGACCGGAGGCAGCAACTTCCTGCCGATCAAGGTGAACACGGCGGGCGTTATCCCGATCATCTTCGCTATCTCGATGCTGCTGTTCCCCTCGCAGATCCTGGCGGCGATCCCCGGCAACGACGGATTTATCGCCGATCTGAAACGCTGGGCGAACTATCTGACGCCGAGCACGCAGCACTGGTGGTCGCTGCTGATCTACGGACTGATGATCGTCGGGTTCACCTACTTCTATACGGCGGTGGTGATGAACGTCAACGATATGGCGGACAATCTGAAGAAGTACGGCAACTTCATTCCGGGCATCCGCCCGGGACGCCCGACGTTTGAGTACCTGGATCGCGTGGTCTCTCGCGTGACGCTGGCGGGAGCGGTCTTCCTGGCAGGCGTGGCGCTGATACAGTATGTCGCGCCGGGCTTGACCGGGGTCTCGCTCTCCTCGTTCGCTCTGATCGGAGGCACGTCGCTGCTGATTGTCGTGGGAGTCGCCATCGAGGTGATGCAGGCGATCGAGGCGCAGTTGATCATGCGCAACTACGAGGGCTTTATCAAGCAGTCGTCCAAGTCGCCCGCCGGATTCTATGCCTGACAGGCATCGCCTGCCTGACAGGCATCGCCTCAGAAAGGGGCGCGCATGATACTCGTACTGTTCGGTCCTCCCGGCGCGGGGAAAGGGACGCAGGGGGCGCGCATCGTTCAGCAGTACGGCATTCCAAAGATCTCGACGGGCGAGATATTCCGCGATCTGGCAGCCGCCCATTCGGAACTGGGGCTGAAGGCGAAGGCGTACTGGTCACAGGGCAAGCTGGTTCCCGATGAGATCGTCGTCGGGCTGGTGCGGGAGAGGGTCGCGGATCCAGACTGCCGGAGAGGCTTTATTCTGGACGGCTTTCCCCGCACGGTCTCGCAGGCGGATACGCTGCAGGCGATGCTGGAGGAGACCGGGAAGCGTCTGAACGGAGTTCTGAACCTGCGGGTGGAGGAGCCGGAACTGATCCGGCGTCTCTCCGGCAGGCGCACCTGCTCCAACTGCGGCGCGACCTACCACACGACGGCGATGCCGTCACGGGTGGATGATATCTGCGATCACTGCGGCAATCGGCTGATCCAGCGCGCCGACGATACGCCGGAGTCGATTCACCGGCGGCTGGTGGAGTATGAAGAGAAGACCGCTCCGCTGATCCACTACTACGAGGAGCGGGGCGTGCTGTATCATATAGACGCCAACGAGGGACCGGACGCGGTCTATGTGAAGGTGCAGGCCGTCCTGCGGAAGATTGCATGTTAACGCAGCGAGAGAGGAAGAAAGCGCGTAGACGATGGTCATTCTGAAGACCGCCAGTGAAATCGAGAAGATGCGGGCTGCCGGGCGCGTGGTCTATCAGGCGCTGCAGGCGATGAAAAACGCCATTGTGCCGGGGCAGACCACCACCTATGATCTGGAGAAAGCCGCCATCGAGGTTCTGAACGCGCACGGAGCTACCTCTCCGTTTCTGGGATATGCGCCGCATAACCACCCGCCCTTCCCCGCGTGGACCTGCATCTCGGTGAATGAAGAGGTGGTGCACGGAATACCGGGACGGCGCGTGCTGCAGGAGGGCGACATCGTCAGCTGCGATGTGGGGGTGCAGCTGAACGGCTACTACGCCGACAGCGCGTGGACCTTTCCGGTCGGACAGATATCGGAGGAGGCGCAGCGTCTTCTGAAGGTTACCCGGGAGGCGCTCTATAAGGGGATCGCCCAGGCAAAAGCCGGCAACCGCGTCGGGGACATCGGGCACGCCATCGAGCGGCATGTTTCGCAGCACGGCTATTCGATCGTGCGGGACCTGGTGGGGCACGGCGTCGGGCGGTCTCTGCACGAGGATCCGCAGATACCTAACTATGGCAGACCCGGTACCGGCACCGTGCTGGAGCCGGGCATGACCATCGCCATCGAGCCGATGGTAAACATAGGCAGGCGCGACATTCAGGCGCTTGCCGACGAGTGGACCATTGTGACCAGCGACCGCACGCTGTCCGCTCATTTCGAGCATACGGTCGCCATCACCAGAAACGGCGCGTTAATCATTACGCAGGGAGATTGAATGCCACCGAAAAAGACCACCCGCGGCGGCAGCGGCGGCAGTCACCGCCCGAAAGGCGGTGGCGGCGGCGGACGGGGTTCGCGCCCTCAAGGGGGCGGCGGACGCGGTCACAGCCATCCGCCGGAAGAGGATATCAAAGAGAAGGGTATCGAAGTTGAAGGCGTTGTGACCGAGAACCTGCCCAACGCCATGTTTCGCGTGAAGCTTCAGACCGATCATGAGGTGCTGGCTCATGTCTCCGGCAAGATACGGATGAACTTCATCAAAATCCTGCCCGGTGACCGCGTTCTGGTGGAGCTGTCTCCGTATGACCTGACGCGGGGCCGCATCCTGTATCGCTATAAGTAGAGGGCGTCGGCGGCAGCGGATGCGCAGAACAACGGACCGCAGAGCGGTATCGCTGTGTGGAGACGTCTTTTTGCGCGTTCTGATGCCCGCCCGCAAGTGAGGAACGAATGAAAGTACGAGCCTCTGTTAAAAAGATATGCGACAAGTGCAAGATTATCCGGCGCGAAGGCGTCTTGCGCGTTATCTGCAAAAATCCAAAGCACAAGCAGAGACAGGGATAGAGGGGGTCGGGAGGAGCGGAGCGCGCGTCGCTCCGTGCGCCTCCGACTCACACGGGAGGAAGAGCCTTGGCACGTATTGCAGGAGTAGACCTGCCGCGCGATAAGCGCATCGAATACGCGCTGCCCTACATCTACGGGATCGGTCTGTCTGCCGCCAAGAAGATTGTGCAGCAGGCGAACATCAACCCCGATACGCGGGTGCGCGACCTGACCGAGGCGGAGACGAGCCGCCTGCGAGAGATCATTGAGCGCGACTACCGGGTCGAGGGAGACCTGCGACGCGAGGTGTCGCTCAATATCCGCCGTCTGGTGGAGATCGGCTGCTATCGAGGGCTGCGCCATCGGCGTGGCTTGCCGGTGCGCGGACAGCGCACCAAGACCAATGCGCGCATCCGCAAGGGACCCAAGCGCACCGTCGCCGGCAAGAAGAAGGCGAAGAAGTAGGCACGCGGCGACTTTCCGGTCGCCCTTCGGCGACCGGAGAGGCGAAGCGATGCGCCCCTCCGGGGGCACGGTCTGACCTGCAGGAGCAAGGAACAACGGTATGGCAAATAAGCGAACGACGACCACCGCGCGCAACAAGCCGAAAGAGAAGAAGAATATTGCGCAGGGCGTGGTTCATATTCAGTGCACGTTTAACAACACGATTGTCACCATCACGGATGTGAAGGGGGCGGCGATCTCCTGGTCGAGCGCGGGAGCCATCGGCTTCAAAGGCACGAAGAAGGGAACGCCGTTTGCCGCACAACTGGCGTCGGAGAATGCGGCGCGCAAGGCGCGCGAGCATGGTCTGCAGCGGGTGGATGTCTTCGTCAAAGGACCGGGAGCCGGTCGGGAGACGGCGATTCGCGCGCTTCAGGCGGTGGGACTGGAGGTTACGCTGATCAAAGACGTAACCCCGATCCCGCATAACGGCTGCCGACCGCCGAAACGACGGCGTGTGTAGGCGCACAGCCGCCCGTATGCGCCGGTGCAATGCGCGGGAGGAGGAAGCGTCCTCTGCAGACGTGTAAACTCCCAGGAGCGCGTATCCGCGCTCTCACGAATGGTAAGCATACCACAAGGAGCATTAGAGACCGCTTATGGCAACGAATTCAGACCCCCGCTGTCGGCAGTGCCGCCGGGAGGGCGTCAAGCTCTTCCTCAAGGGAGAGAAGTGTATCCGGCACTGCACTCTGGATAAAGAGAAACGCAAAAAGCCGCCGGGAATGCACGGCAGCACCGTGGTTCAGAAGAAGCTGACGGAGTACGGCGTTCAGCTTCGCGAGAAGCAGAAGCTGCGCCGCATCTACCGAGTGCTGGAGACGCAGTTTCGCAACTATCTGGCGGAGGCGGAGCGCCGCCGCGGCGTTACCGGCGAGAACCTGTTGCAGCTGCTGGAGCTGCGGCTGGATAACGTGGTCTATCGTCTGGGGCTTGCCGGCTCGCGCGCCCAGGCGCGCCAGATGGTCAGCCATCGCTTTTTCACGGTGAACGGTCGTCGCGTCAACATCCCTTCCTATCAGGTGCGGGCGGGCGATACGATCGGCATTCATGAGTCCAAGTCGCAGACCGGGATTGTTAAAGAGGCGCGAGAGAAGTGGCATACCCGGCCCCTGCCGGACTGGCTGGAGTTCAACGGAACCGACATGGTCGGCAAAGTGCTCGCCGTGCCCTCGCGCGATCAGATTGATACTGATATTCAGGAGCAGCTGATCGTCGAGTTCTATTCGCGCTAATCGTCGGGCGCAGTGCGTGGGGCGCGGACAGGCGCTGTCCGCGGCTCACCTTTCCGTGCGCGCCCTGAAAAGAGGTTTGCTATGGAACTGACATTGCCACGCATAGAGACGCTGGAAGAGTCGGGGACGTATGGCAAGTACATCGTCGAACCGCTCGAGCGCGGCTATGGCGTCACACTGGGGAACTCCCTGCGGCGCGTCATGCTCTCCTCCATCGAGGGAGCGGCGATCACCTACGTCAAGATTGACAAGGTGCTGCATGAGTTCTCCACCATCCCCGGTCTCAAAGAGGATACCACCGAACTGCTGCTGAACCTCAAAGACCTGTACGTGAAGGTCGAGCGCAACGGCAACGGCAAGTTCGAGCCGAAGACCATCCGCATCGCTCGACGGGGCGAGGGACGCATCACCGGGGCGGATGTGGAGTGCCCTGAAGGGGTGGAGGTGGTGAACCCGGAGGTCTACATCGCCACGATCTCCGACGAAGACGCCACCCTCAATATGGAGATGACCGTTGAGATCGGCAAAGGGTATGTGCTGCCGGATAAGCAGGAGCGCAAAGCCAGCCAGCCGATCGGCGTCATCCCGGTCGGCGCGGCGTTTACGCCGGTGCGGAAAGTCAACTACATCGTCGAGGCGACCCGCGTCGGCTTCAAGACCGACTATGAGCGGCTGGTGCTCGAAGTGACGACCAACGGAACGGTCGGTCCCAGCGAGGCGATCAGTCAGGCGTCGGCGGTGCTGGTGCGCTACTTCCAGCACTTTATGGAGTTCGCCGGACCGAGCGCGCTGATCGCGCATACCGAGCGCGCTCTGCCGGACAACGCCGGCGGTCCGCAGGCTCCGGATGCCCGCATCGAAGAGCTGGACTTTTCGGTGCGAACCTATAACTGCCTGAAGAAAGCCAACATTCTCACCATCGGCGAACTGGTGCAGACCACCGAGGCTGATCTGATGCAGATTCGCAACTTTGGAAAGAAGTCTCTCCTGGAGGTGCGCGAAAAGCTCGCGCAGTGGGGTCTCTCGCTCAAGGGAGGCAGCACAGTCTCGACCGATGACGAAGACGGCTCTGAAAACGACATCGAAGAGTAGACCGGGAGAGGATGACGCGATATTAGAGAAAGGAAACGACGATGCGACACCGCGTGGGAGGGCGCAAGTTCAGTCTGCCGAGTGATCAGCGGCGCGCACTGCTCAGAGGGCTGGTGCGCGCGCTGTTCGCCAGCGAAAGCGGGCGGATCATCACCACGGAGACGCGCGCCAAAGAGGTGAAACCCATCGCCGAGAAGCTGATCACGATCGCCAAGCGTAACGATATTCAGGCTCGCCGCCGCGTGCGCGAGTATGTGGACTCCAACGTGTCGGCATTCGGCATCAATGCGGAGAACGGCAAACTGGCGCGCAATCCGGACTATGTGGTGCACGATCTGTTCGAGAAGATCGCGCCCCGCTACCGCAACCGCTCCGGAGGCTATCTGCGGATCGTGCGGATCGGCACGCGCCGGGGCGACGGCGCGCCGATGGTGGTTCTGCAGCTGGTAGAGGGCGAAGAGGTCGAGACGCCGCAGGTGGAGACCCCGGCGGAGGTTACTCCGAAGCGGCGCGGACTGTTCGGACGCCGCAAGTAGCGCGCCTGCCGGGGCGCAAGATGCGCCCCGGCGGGGTTTGACTGGATGATGCGCCGCTTCAAGGTCACCATCGAGTACGACGGCACCGATTTCGCCGGATTTCAGTATCAGGCGGGAGAGCGCAGCGTGCAGGCGGAGCTGGAGCGCGCGCTGGAGCGGTTGACCGGTCAGAGGGCGCGGGTGCACGGAGCGGGACGCACAGATGCGGGAGTCCATGCGCTGGGGCAGGTGATCAGTTTCGAGGCGGGGACGCGCATCCCGCTCGAAAAACTGCCCTCCGCAATGAACAGCGCACTGCCGCCGGATGTGCGCGCGGTGCGGGCGGAGGAGGCGACGGCGCGATTTCATGCGCGATTCAGCGCGCTCTCGCGCGCCTATGTCTATGTGATCCTGCATCGCGCCCAGCCGTCCGCCCTGTTCGGGCGTTACACATGCCACTATCCGCATCCGCTCGACCTGCAGGCGATGCAGACCGGAGCGGAACTGCTGGTCGGAAAGCGGGACTTTGCCGCCTGGGCGAACGAGTCGCGGGAGGTGCACAGCACGGTGCGGGAGGTCTATCGCTGCACGGTGCGCCGGCGCGGTCCGTTCGTGCTGATCTATGTAGAGGCGAACGCCTTTCTGCGGGGGATGGTGCGCAATATCGCGGGAACGCTGCTGCAGGTCGGCAGCGGCAAGCGCGCCCCGGAGGAGATGGCGGAGATTACCCGGTCCCTTCAGCGGACGCAAGCCGGTCCGTCCGCGCCCGCAAAGGGGCTGTGTCTGGTAAGAGTGCGTTATGAAGAGGAGCCGCGTCAGGCGGCTCACGAGCAGAGAGAAGAGCTAGCCTCGACCCGTCCGGAGACGGCGGGTCTCGAGACGGAGTGAGAGCAAGGAGTCATCATGAAGACCTATTCGGCAAAACCTGAGGAGGTAAAACTCCAGCGCCGATGGCTGTTGATAGATGCGGCGGGTAAGCCGATGGGGCGTCTGGCAACCGATATTGCCAGGATCCTGCGCGGCAAGCACCGCCCGATCTATACGCCCCATGTGGATACCGGCGAGTTTGTGATCGTGATCAACGCCGCCCAGGTCGTGCTGACCGGGCGCAAAGCCAGCGAACCGATCTACCGCCACTCCGGGTGGCCCGGCGCGCTCAAGAGCGTGACGCGGGGCGCCGAGCTGTCCCGCAAGCCGCAGGAGGCGCTGCGCCGGGTCGTGCGGGGCATGCTGCCGCACAACCGCCTGGGCGACGCCATGATTAAGAAGCTGAAAGTCTACGCCGGTCCCGATCATCCTCACGCGGCGCAGAAGCCGGAGGTCTATTCGGTGCTGGAAGGAAAAGGAGAGTAGAACGTGCCGCCTGCGATTCGCTACTATGGAACTGGCAAGCGGAAAGACGCGGTCGCCCGCGTCTGGATCGTGCCCGGCTCCGGCAACGTAACCATCAACGACCGCGCCGCGGATAAGTATCTGGGACGCCTGACGCTGCTGCGTCTGATCCAGCAGCCGTTCGACATTACCGAGACGAATGGACGCTTCGATGTGATCGCCCGGTGCAAGGGCGGCGGCATCAGCGGACAGGCAGGAGCGGTTCGTCACGGGATCAGCAAGGCGCTGGTGGAAGCCGATCCGGAACTGCGCCCGACCCTGCGCCGCCTGGGCTACCTGACGCGCGACCCGCGCGTAAAAGAGCGCAAGAAGTTCGGTCGCAAGCGCGCCCGGCGCGGGTTCCAGTTCAGCAAGCGCTAAGCCTGTTGCTCACAATCTGGAAATCGCTTTTTGCGGGCAGGCGCGAACGCGCCTGCCCGCTCTGTTCGGAGAGGGAAAGGATTCTGGTGATGCAGTATCGCCGTTTTGGACGCACAGAGCTTTCGATGCCGGTCTTCTCCTGCGGCGGGATGCGCTATCAGCATAAGTGGCAGGACGTCCCTGCGGAGGAGATCCCGGCGGATAATCAGGCGAACCTGGAGGCGACCATCTATCGCGCGCTGGAACTGGGGATCAACCATATCGAGACGGCGCGCGGCTATGGATCGAGTGAGCGGCAGCTGGGTTGGGTCCTGCCGAAACTGCCGCGCGAGAAGCTGATCGTGCAGACCAAAGTCGCCCCCTTTCCCGATCCCGCCCAGTTTCTGCAGACCTTCCAGACCTCGATGGAGCGGCTTCAACTGGAGTATGTGGACCTGCTGGCGTTTCACGGCGTCAACACCCGCGAACTGCTGGAGATGACGCTGCGAAAAGGCGGCTGCCTGGAGGTCGCCCGGCAGCTGCAGCGCGAAGGGCGCGTCCGCTTTGTGGGCTTCTCCACCCATGCGCCCTGCCGCGTGATCGTGGATGCCATTGAGAGCGGCGAGTTCGACTATGTGAACCTGCACTGGTACTTTGTCAACGACCTGAACCGGGCGGCGGTGGAAGCCGCGCACAGGCAGGATATGGGCGTCTTCATCATCTCCCCCAGCGACAAAGGAGGCAGGCTCTACGAGCCTCCCGCCAAGCTGGTCGCGCTGTGCCAGCCGCTGACCCCGATGCAGTTCAACGATCTCTACTGCCTGGCAAACCCGCAGGTGCATACCCTCAGTCTGGGAGCGGCGCGCCCCTCCGACTTCGACGAGCATATCGCGGCGCTGGAGTACTATGACCGGATCGCGGAGGTCGTGCCGCCCATCGAGGCGCGTCTGCGGGCGGAGATGGACCGCGCGCTGGGCGAGGAGTGGACGCGCGGCTGGCATACGGGTCTGCCGGAGTATCTGGAGGTTCCGGGCGAGATCAACCTGCTGGAGATTCTGCGGCTGTGGACCTATGCAAAGTCGCTCGATCTGGTGGAGTGGGGGCGGATGCGCTATAACCTGCTCGGCAAGGCGGATCACTGGTTTCCGGGTCAGAACGCGGCGGAGGCGGATGCTGAGACCCTCGCGCCGGCGCTGGCGAACAGCCCCTTCCGGGAGCGCATCCCGTCCATTCTGCGCGAGGCGCACGCCATGCTGTTCGGGGAGGCGCAGCACCGCCTGAGCGAGAGTTAGGGGCGGGTATCGCGCCTCCCCTCCGATACCCGCCGTCAGAGCGCGGAGCCTACCGCATCTCGATGCGCTGTATCTGAACCCGGGTTCCGGGACGGGAGCAGGGATCGAAGCGCAGCGCGGTAACATTGCCCCGCCAGCGCGGATTGTCGGCGAGGCGAACGACATAGTCGCGCCACTGCCCGTCCAGGCGCACGGGAATCTTCACGCTGGCGGCTTCGCTGGTCGCTCCGCCGCGCACGACCCAGAAGAGCTGCGCCACGTCGTCCGAAGAACGGTTGTCGGGCGGCTGCAAGCGCAGACGGATATGCAGCGTGGAGTAGCGATGCGCGGGCAGGAAGACCTGCGGCGAGGAGAGAGCCGGATCGTCGCCGGTAGCCTCGGCGGTCAGCGCGCCGTCCTCGATCTTCGCGGGCGTCAGGTTCATCATGCTGTCCCATCCCAGCAAGCCCTCGCGGAAGTCCCACCGAGCGCGGGAGGGCGCGGGGAAGACCACCTGCGCCGCCGTCCGTCCGACGTCGGCGGGGGTGAGGTCGGTATGGGACGGAGAGGCGTCGGTGAAGACGCGGCGGATCGCGTCCAGATAGCCGAACCCGAACTCGCGATGCGGCTCGATGTAGGATCCCTCCCCCCACTCGTTCCACGCCTCGATCAGGATCATCGGCAGGGTCGTCTGCGGGTTGGCGTCGAGAAACCGCTTCGCATCCTGCAGATGCCGCTGAAACTTCTCCGGCGTTCTTCCGTAGCGCACCAGCGCGGTGTTGCCGTGCCAGGGGCGCGAGTCCCATCCGCCGCTGATGGGTGGCATCAGCGGCAGCAGCCCCCGATCCACGATCTGCTGCCATTCGCGGCGGTATCCCTCGATGAGCGTATCGTAGGGAGCGCGCCGCTCCGTTCCCTCAACGCCCAGCCCCGCCCAGTTGTAGCAGGTTACGGCGTCGTATCCTTCGTCGTAAGCCAGATTCACGCCGCTCGCTCCCGGCACGCAGGCGATCAGGTAGAGTCCCTTCAGCCCCTGCGCGCGGCACATCTCGCGCATCTCCTCGAACGACTCGCGCACCGCCGCGCTGCCCATGTCCTCCCGCAGCCGTTCGGGCGTGAAGATGATCATCACCGGCTTGCCGTCTATCTGCAGGTGCTCCGGCTGACGGAAGTAGTTTTCGATCCAGTGCTGCGTCACGTTCCGAAGGTCCTCGCGGGAGGAGGTGTTTGGCGGGTTATGGTTCGCCCAGAGCAGACAGAACTGCAGATACTTCCGGTAGCGGCTGCGCAGATAGGCTTGCAGACCGTGCTCAAGCTGCCGCGACCCCTGCGACCAGTACCAGTCGTAGGCGAAGAAGGTGATGCCGTGCTCCACCGCCCACTTGATCTGCCAGTCAATGATCTCCGTATCCCCCTCCCGATACCATCCCAGCGCCGGACGTCGCTCCGGGTAGTAGGTGATCGGAACCCACTGCCCCGGACTTCGCCATCCGGGGAAGTAGTAGACTCCGACCGGATAGCGTCCCCGCACCGGTTTCGGCTCCGGCACATAGGAGGCGTTCGTGCTGGATGCCCGTGGGGTGATTCGCTCCACGGCGGTCAGCGTCTGCGGGGGAATGTTGGAGCCGGTGATGCGCAGCGACAGGCGGGCGATGGTCGGTTGTGGGAAGAGCACGCGCCAGACCAGATCGGCCTCCTGCCCGAACTCCAGCGCCGGTTCCGCCGCCCGCTCCGTTTTCAGGAGCCGCGCGCCGGCGGGAAGGCGCAGGGTCGCGCGCAGTCCGCGTATCGGCGCGCCGCCCGCATTGGTCAGCCGGGCGCGCACGCTCACCGGAACGCCGGCGCGCGGCAGCGCCTCCTCGACGCTGAACCAGAGCGGTCTTAACTCCGCCCCGCCCTGAGGTCTGTCGGACAGGCGCAGCCACTCCAGACGCACGGTATCGCCGACCGCTTCGCCGGGGCGCAGTCCGATGGCGATGATCCTGCCCTGCCAGTCCGGCGCGTTGAGCATGTCCAGGTTATAGGTGTGCGGCTTGCCGTCGGGAATCAGCGGGAAGGAGAGCGTATGCAGTCCGGGCGTGCGGTCGGTCGCAAAGAGGATCGCCGCGTTTTTCGCGGTGGAGGCGAGGCGCAGCGAGACCAGTGGGGCGCGCAGGGCGTCCGACTCGATCGGAGGGCTGAGCGCAAAGCCGTCCCCCGCCTGCAGCGTCATCCGCATCGCCCCGGCTTCCGGATGCAGCGCGACGTTGTGCATTCCTGCCCAGCCGTCCGTCTGTCGGCGAAAGACAAAGGAGGGGGCGCGCAGCCGGTCGCCGCCCGCAGCCTCCACGATCCGGATCGAGGCGATCCGAAATGTGGCGCCGTCGTAGGGATCGAGCCGCAGACGCACGATCTTTCCCTCTTTCTGCCAGAAAGGAAAGAGGCGGTAGGTGCGAAACTGTCCGTCTCCGCGCACGGTGAAGGGCGTCCGTTTCTCCCCGGAGAAGCCGCCATACCGCCCTTCGGTCGTCCCGCTCCAGAAGACCTCAAACGGACCGTCGCGGTCCGCCTGCAACCGGATCTCCAGCGCCTGTCTCGCGCTCGCCGGAACGTTCATGGGCAGCGCAAAGACCAGAATGGGATCGGGACCGCGGCAGGTGAAAGCCAGCGCGCCGTTCTCGATCCGACGCTCGACGACATCCTGATTGACCTGCCAGTCCTGCAGCGCCCGCTCGCTGTCGAAGCGGTACTCGAACTGCGTCTTCTGCGCGCGAACCTGTGCGGCGGTCAGCAGGATCAGCGCACAGACCAGCAGACAGGCTCTTTGCATCGCGCCCCTTCCTTTCCTAAACGGCGTGCGGCTTCTCTCCGGCGGCATCCAGACGCCGTTTTGCCTCCGCATAGACCTCCGGAGACAGCGGTCCACGCTGCGCGATGGCGATGTTCTCCTTCAGATGCTCCGGGTTGAGCGTGCCGACGATGGTGGTGCTGATATGGGGATGCGAGAGCAGGAAGCGCAGGAGGAAAGCGGTGCGCGATTCGCCGGGGTCGCGCAGTTCGTCCAGCTTCGCCGCCTCGAAGGTTTTCCAGCGATCCGCATTTCCCAGCCCTGCGCCCGGCTCTCCGCGCGCGACGCCGCCCCGGTCAATCACGCCCGCGCCGGACAGCGCTGCCTGCGTGATCACCACTTCATGGGTTCGCTCCAGCGCGGAGTAGGGAACCTGGTACACATCGAACTGCCCTCGCTCGATAAAGGTGAGGATATGGGGCAGCGTGGAGGAGCAGCCGATCCAGCGCACTTTGCCCTGCTGCTTCATCTCCTGCAGCACGGTGACCAGATCGCCGCGGTCGCACTGCTCGACGGTCGGGTTATGCAGCTGCATCAGGTCTACATAGTCAGTCTTCATCCGCTGCAGGCTCTCATGCAGTCCCCGGAAAAGGTTCTCGCGGGTCCACTCGTGAGGCGTGTCATCGGTCTGCTCATCGCGGTAGGTCACCTTGCAGCCGCACTTGGTCGCCAGATAGAACTCGGAACGCCGGTGCGCGAGAAAGCGCCCGATAAACTCTTCGCTGCGCCCGTAGTCGTTGGCGGTATCAATGAAGTTGATCCCCGAGTCCAGCACGGCGTTGAGAATGGTCTCCGCCTGCGACTCCGTGACTGGGCGTCCCCCCCAGATGCGGGTTCCGCGTATCTCCATTGCACCGTATCCGAGCGCAGTAACCGACAGCCCGGTGCGTCCCAGCGTCCGTCTTTCCAGTGTCATGTTGCTTCTCCCGATGCGATGATAGTGAGGATCTACAGGTCTCTTTCGACGATGTAGCGCGCGATGGCGCGCAGCGGCTCCGCCGCCTCCCCGAACCCCTCCAGACTGGCGACCGCGCTGGCGACCTCGGCATGGGCGCGGCGTCGGGACTCCTCCAGACCGTAGAGCTTGGGGTAGGTCGCTTTATCCTTGCCCTCGTCGCTGCCGACCGGCTTCCCGATCTTCTCCTGATCCCCCACGATATCCAGGATGTCATCGGCGATCTGAAACGCCAGCCCGATGCTCCTGCCGTAGCGTTCCAGCGCCTGCTGCTGCGCGGCGTCTGCGCCGCAGAGGATCGCGCCCGCCAGCACAGAGGCGGTCAGGAGCGCGCCGGTCTTATGGGCGTGGATATACTGCAGCGTTTCGGCGGAGATGTCTTTGCCCTCCGACTCGATGTCCACCACCTGCCCTCCCACCATTCCCCAGGTGCCGGCGGCGTTGGCGATGCGCTTGATGACGGCGACCACCCGGTCGGGCGCGACGACGGCGGCGTTATCGGCGATCAACTCGAAGGCGAGCGCCTGCAGCGCGTCTCCCGCGAGCATCGCCATCGCCTCGCCGAACACCTTATGGTTGGTCAGGCGCCCGCGGCGATAGTCATCATCATCCATGCAGGGCAGGTCGTCGTGGATTAACGAGAAGACGTGAATGCACTCCAGCGCGCAGGCGGTCGGCATCACCGTCTCCGGCTTGCCGCCCACCGCCTCCGCCGACGCCAGCACGAGGATCGGACGCAGGCGTTTGCCGGGAGCCAGGACGCTGTAGCGTATGGCTTCATGCAGGCGCTGCGGAACGGCGTCGAGCGGCGGCAGATAACGGTCGAGCGCGGCATCCACCTGCTCGCTTCGTTCTTTGAGATATTGATGCAGGTTCATGGCGATCCCAGACAGAACAGAGTATACGAACCGGCTGCAGGGTCGGTTCACGGGGCAGGGCGTGCGCGTCTGCCCGAATGCACTGTTCGACGCCGCCCTGACGGGAACCTGCGCGGGATTGGGAGGCGATTTATCGTCGGATGTTACGTCGCAGCCACGGAAGGGTGTCGGGGATCGGGTTTGAGATTGCTTCGGGCGGCTGCGCGCCCGTCGCACGGACAGGAGGGAGGTCCTGTGGATAGACCGCGGTAAGATTCCTCTGTTATGTCGGTGAAAAATCCGGTATAGTATGATGGCAGCCTGTCAGAAGATCGAGGTGTTCCGTCGTGAATGCATCCTCAGAGGGAACGAGTGTCAATCCTATTCAGATACTGCTGGTAGAGGATAATCCCGCAGATGTGCGCCTGATCCAGGAGCTGTTGTCGCGTCCAAGTCGAGTGGAGTTCGCGATTCAGGTAGCGACACGTCTGAGGGTGGCGCACATAAGGCTGCAGCAGGGAGGTTTCGACCTGATTCTGCTCGACCTCGAGCTGCCGGACAGCAGCGGTCTGCAGACGCTGGAGCACGTGCAGGCTTATGCGCCGGACATCCCCATCGTCGTTTTCACCGACAGAGACGATGAGGCGCTGAGCATTCAGGCGGTGCACGCGGGCGCTCAAGACTATCTGCTGAAAGGGACGCTGACCGCCAGTCTGCTGTCGCGCTCAATACGCTACGCGATCGAACGGCATCACCTCCGGCAGGAGCTTCAGCGCGCACGCATGAAGGAGCAACATGACCGCGAGATCGCCGAGCTGCAGCGTCTGTCTGCACCCGCCTCTATCGCCATCACGGCGCAGTACTATGGCAACCTGCCTCTGCGGGAGAGCGCGCCGGGATCATATCATACGTTTGTGGAGCGATATGGGGAGATCCTCGACCTCGCAATAGAGCAGCGCGCCTATAAGGTGCAGCATCCGCTGACGGATCGTCTGCGGACACTGGCGGAAGACCTGGGATTTCTACGCGCCGGACCGCGCGACGCCATCGAGATACACACGGCGGCGCTGCAGCGGCGGCTGGGGAGAGTCACGATGCAGAAGGCGCAGGTCTATGCCGAGGAAGGGCGCCTGCTGGCGCTGGAGCTGATGGGGCATCTGGTAACCTTCTACCGAAACTACTTCCTCGGAACCCGACGCCGCGAAACCTAGAGAACCGTCATGCCTGCCGCACATAGACGCCCGCACGCCATAGACCGGGTTGTTCAGCGTTCGGAGGAGCTGCGCGGACGGATGCGCGCCGCGACCTCCCGGATCCCCCACGTTCGCCTGACCCCGCGCGAGGCTCCGCCGGAGACCGCGCCGCCCCCGCCTGCGGCTCCCCGACGACATTCCGGTTACGGCAGACTGACGCGGGGCGCGTTCTGGATGCTGCCGCTGCTTGCCGGAGCGCTCTACTACCTCAACCTGCCGGAAGAACCCGCAGAGAATTCTCCGCCGGCGCTCAACGTCTCCCACCGCTTCACCGACTGCCGGGCGACCGCCTCACGCAGCCTGCCCTCCAGCCGGGGGATCTCCTATCAGCCGCATCTGGTTCTGGACGGCAAGCGCAGCACCGGCTGGTCTGTGGAGAACAGCCGGCATGGGGTCGGGGAGTGGCTGGAGATCCGCTGGCCCGAAGAGCGTACCGTCACCCGGGTCGGCATCGTGGTCGGCTACGATAAGTATAACACTTCGCGTCCCGACCATCCGGATATGTGGACGCGCAATCACCGCCTGAAGGCTGCCACGCTCGTCTTTTCGGACGGCTGGAGACAGCGTGCGCGGTTCGCCGATATTCGCGCCATGCAGTATGTGGAGATCCCCTCGCGCCGCGCCCGCTGGGTGCGTATCCGGGTGGAGGAGGTCTATCTGGACATCTTCGGCGGGATGAACCGCAGCTGGGACGACCTGACGCTGAGCGAGATAGAGGTCCAGGGGTATCGCTAGCTGCGGCGGCGGACGGCGCGGCAGTTGGAGAGGCGGGGCGGTCGCCGGCGTCTCCGCAAGGACGGATGGCGCGGCGAGAAGCCCGTCTGCTCGTCGGGACGCCGGCAGGTCCTCGCGGATCCTGTTTCGAAATATACGGATGAATGAGGCAGCCGAAGCGGTGATGCTACATCTGCAACAGGAGTGGACAGTATCTTGATGACTGCTTCAGAGAGAGATTGGTACCTGCGACTGCTACGAGCCAATGCCCCGTATGTCCGCTGGCATGCTGCCGAGGCGCTGGGGAAGATCGGGGATGCCCGCGCCGTGCCCGCCCTCATCCAGGCACTCAGGGACGACGATGACCCGGATGTCCAACAGAGCGCACAGGAGGCTCTGAACACGATCCGGAGATAATCACATTCCGCTTGCTTGAGGAGCTAGGGCGGGACACGGCATATCTATGACGGAACGCGCGAACCCGGCGGATGCCCCGCTTCCTGCCTGCGCTCCAGCAGAGCGGCGCGCACTTCTTCACGGAGGCGTTGTATGACCGACATTCAGACGGTGATCCAGCATATCGGGGAAGCCGGCAGGCATCTGGCGGAGATCAACGCCAGCGAAGGCTCCGCCGGAAACATCTCCGCCTACCTGGGCAAAGAGCTGCCTCCTCCCCCTGCCTTCTCGCAGGAGGAGAGCCTGATCCTGCCGGTAACCGTGCCGGAACTGGCGGGGGGCGCCTTCCTGGTTACCGGCTCCGGCAGGCGGCTGCGGGAGATCGCCGGCGACCCGGAAGCTAACCTCGGCTATCTGAGGATCGAACCGGGAGGAGCGCGGGCGCGTCTGTACACCTCGCCCCGCCGTCTCTTCTCCCGCGTGACGGTCGAGTTCAATACGCATCTGGCGGTACACCACGACCAGATCACGCGCCACAACCTCGCGTTTCACGCCATTATCCACGCGCAGCCCTTCCATCTGGTCTATCTGAGCCACATCCCCCGCTATCAGGACGCCCTGACCCTCAACCGCCATCTGCTGCGCTGGCAGCCGGAGTGCCTCTACTACCTGCCGGAGGGGATCGCCTTCGCGCCCTACCTGCTCTCCGGCTCCGCCGAACTGATGACGACCACTGTCGAGGCGCTCCGAACGCATCAGCTGATCCTGTGGGCGAAACACGGCGTGCTGGCGCGCTCCGCCGCCTCGGTTAAACGCGCCTGCGACCTGATCGAGTATGCGGAGGTGGGCGCGCGGTATGAGTGCTTCAACCTGAGCAATCGCGAGATGGCGGAGGGGCTGACCCTGCACGAGATTCACATGCTCTGCCGGGAGTTCAATATCCAGCAGAAGATCTTCTGACGCAGCAAAAACGCCGGGGCGCGATACGCTGCGCCCCGGCAGTGCGTGGAGGCTCCCGCCGACGCTACTGCGGATAGACGAAGACCGACAGCGTGCCGTGAGCGAACTCGAACTCGGTCTTTTTCACATTGCCCATGTCGCCCGTGCGGGTGTACTGCCAGCGCAGCTCTGCGCGCGGGTTGAAGGTGAACGCCTGCGCGCTGTCGCGCACCGAGTTGCGCAGCGTCGGAGGCGTCCAGATCAGGACATCGTTGGTCTTCTTGTGGGTCGTGAAGCTGTGCGGCATCGAGTACTTCGGCGGCTGAAGCACGTTCCACTCGTACTTCTCCTCCACGACCTCCCAGAGCGTTTCGCCGCTGGTTCCCTGCACATCCACCGTGAAGCGGAACCGGTAGGGGGACTGCTCGTAGATGGTAGCGTTGCGGGTCGGCTTCTTGTTCATGATGAAGTCGCGGGTCTTCGTCATCGCCAGAACGCGCACCGTCAGCTTTGAAGCGGACAACTGCATCTCCTGACCGGGCTTGAGCCACGTGCTTCCGATCAGGAACCACAGATCCTTGCTGTCGTTGCGGATCTTGAGCAGAGGCGTCACTCCCCTCAGCCCCCCGGACTGCCCGGAAGAGCCTCCGCCCGGTCTGCCCGACCCGTCTCCGGGAGCCAGTCCGCTGCTGGAGCCGAAATCCTGGAGCTTCACCGCCATCTTGCCGAGGCGATCCTGAAACCACTGATAGCTCTTCGCAAACACCTGCGCGTTGCGCATCGCGCTCATGCCGTTGATCTCAGTCGCCTCCTGCCGCAGTTCGCGCAAGGTCATCATGTGCGTGATGCAGAGATCGCGCCGGGCTTTCGCCTGTTTGAGCGCCTCCTGATCGCGGGGATCCCACTTCGATACGTCCTTCTCGTCGTGCTGGCGAATGATCTGCTGCACCTCCTCATCCGCCGCCCTGTACGCCTCGTTGATCTGCTGGTTGTAGACCTTCAACTGTCCCTGAAAGGCTTCAAAGCGCTTGCGAAACTTCTCCAGACTGCGAGACTGCTGAAGCTCCTGACGCATCTGCTGGACGTTGTCCGCCAGCTTCTGCCCTGCCTTATTCACCATCTCCATGCCTGCCACATATCCCGCCTGGGCAAAGAGGGAGCCGGGAAGGCTCAACAGCAGCAGAACGGCGAATAGCCTTACCGCATTATGGATTCGCATCCTGTTTCTCCCTGGAGCGTTCTGCGCTCCTATTGACCGTCATCGCGCAACTAATAAGTCACGCTAAAAATCAATAACTGTCAATAATGCAATTATCGGTTCACTATTCGTGCGGCGTTAGGACTACTTCCTGCTGCCATTCTCGCAGACACAGCGTAGGAGACACAGAGCTTTGCCGGGAAAGGTGAGACGACGACGCTTCAGGAGGGCGCAGCCGGGCTGCGCTGCCACACGAGGCGTCTCGTCCGTCAAATACAAGGGGAGTGTTCGCGATGGGGTCTCGCAGTGCTATGGCGGTTCTTATCCGGCAGCGCGCCGCGCGATCTCTACGATGCGGTAACCGGTCGCTATCTGGCGCGGCGCGTTCGGGGTAGAGGACGCTTTATCAGCGCGGAGGCTTCCGGACGCGCCTTCAATACGCTGCCGGGCGATCATGCGGCGGTGATTGTGGCGGTTCCGACAGGCAGACGTCTGACGCGGGACGCGCGCGGCAGGAGGATCGGCAGCGTGGTGGTGCAGTATCTTCCGCAGAGCCGGAAGTAGCAGAAGCGACGATAGGCGCGGCGGCTATCCCGACGTCCGTCGCCAGGCGCGCAGCAGCTCCGCCACACTCCACGCCTGCGCGATACAACCGTCGGGCGTATGCGGCGGGTCGGCGTCGAAGATCTCGGAGCAGTAGCCGATCCCCGCCTCCTGCAGATGCGCCGGCAGACAACTCAGCAGCACCCTCGCTCGCTGCGGCTCTCGATAGACCTTCAGATGCGCGTCCACAAAGGCTCCCAGCAGCCACGCCCAGACCGTTCCCTGATGATAGGCGGCGTCCCGCTCCTGCGGAGAGCCGCGATAGCGCGGGACATAGGCGGGGTCTTCCGGAGAGAGGGTGCGCAGTCCGCAGGGCGTCAGCAGATGCCGCTCCACCGTCTCCACCACCGCCCTCTGCTGCTCTGCGGTCAGCGGCGAGTGGGGCAGCGAGACGGCGAAGATCTGATTGGGGCGGATGGAGGCGTCGGGTCCCTCCGCGCCAATCACATCATACAGCCCGTGCCCGTCGGGACGCACGAACGCCTTTCGGAAACTCTTCGCCGTCCGGCTGGCGAGCCGGGCGTAGGACTGCGGGTCCTCTCCCAATCTCTGCGCCAGCCCTTTCATGATACACAGCGCATGGTACCAGAGCGCGTTGATCTCGACCGGCTTGCCGATGCGCGGAGTGACGACCCGCTCCCCGATCCGCGCATCCATCCAGGTCAACTGCACGCCCGGGACCCCGGCGTGCAGCAGCCCGTCCGCCGGATCCACGCGAACCCCGTAGCGCGTTCCTCGCAGGTGCCAGTCCACGCTCTCCTTCAGAACGTCCCACAGTTCGCGCGCCAGTTCCCACCCGCCTTCCGTCTGTCGGACATAGGCGTCGAGGGCGTGGAAGAACCAGAGCGCGGCGTCCACCGCATTGTACTCCGGCGTCTCTCCCTGATCGGGGAAGCGGTTGGGCAGCATTCCCTCACTGAAATAGGCGGCGTAGGAGGTGAGAATATCACGAGCGACATCGTGTCTGCCGGTCGCCAGACACAGCCCCGGAAGCGCGATCATCGTATCGCGCCCCCAGTCCGTGAACCAGTGATACCCGGCGATCACCGTGCTGCGGCGAAGCCGGGGCGCGTCGTCTTCCGGGCGGCAGACGGCGCGGTTGACGGCGGGGGCGTCCATGAGGAAGGCGTCCGCCGCCAGCGTCAGGGCGCGGGTGAGATCGTCGGAAGCGTGCGCGCGCAGGATCAGGCTCTCCTGCCGCTCCCGCAGGGCGCGCCAGCTCACCTCCGGAGGCTCGACGCACTTTTCGAGGGTCGCGATCAGCGTCAGGCTCGCGCCAGGCGCAAGATCGGCAAGGAAGTGCCCGGGGCAGTAGAGATCCTCCAGATAGTCGAAGCCCCGCTCCTGCTCGCGCGGATGCTCGACGCGGTAGTGCCAGTATCCGGCAGGCTCCCAGCGCGTTCCCGGCGCAAGCAGGCGCAGCATCGGAGATTCGGTGGTCGGCTGAAGCCGCGTCTCGCCCTCCAGCACGCAGACCTGCGCGGGGAAATCTTTCCAGAAATGCATCTCGCTGTGGTAGTCCTTCCAGCAGACGAGGGGCGTCAGGCGCAGGAGCAGGGGCGCGGGCGCCTTCCGCAGCGCATAGCGCAGGCAGACGGTGTTGCGTCCATAGGGCATCCAGATGCGCTTCTCCAGCAGCGTATCGGGTCGGGGGCGGTAGAGGAAGGCGGGCGCAGGCAGCGCCTGAAACCGCTCCAGCCAGCGATATCCCTGCGGATGGATCGCGCCGGGGTAGCGGTTTGCGCTCAACTCGAAGGTCTCGCCGTTCAACAGAAGCGTCTCCTCAACCTTCGAGAGCAGACACCTTCTGCCGGTCGGGGGGGTCAGCGCGGCGACGAGCAGCCCGTGATAGCGGCGCGTATTGGCGCCGGAGAGGCTGCCGGAGGCGTAGCCGCCGATGCCGTTGGTCGCCAGCCACTCCCGCTGCGACGCCTGCTCAAAGTCCTGAAGGATCTGCCGATCTGTGATATCGCCTGACAACTCCGGTCTCCTTGAACGCCGCCCCCTCGCCTGCCGCTGGCTATTCGGCATCGCGCACACACCGGAAGCCGATCGTGGCGCACCGATCCAGTCCGGGATAGAGCAGCAGCATTTTCGCATGATGATCCAGCGGCTGCGCCCCGCCATGCAGATACCAGAGGCTGCCGGGGGCGTCATAGGCGCAGCCGCTCCGCAGGATCGCATAGCGGGTATGCCCGTCGCTGCGCTCGCTCTCCGTCCACTGCCAGACGTTGCCCGTCATGTCGTAACAGCCCCACGGGCTGCGTCCCTGTGGATAGGCGCGCACGGGCGTAGTGCTCCCGCCGGAGCCGTTGCACCGCGCCGCGTCAAACTCGTCCCCCCAGGGCCAGCGGCGTCCGTCGGTTCCCTGTCCCGCCAGATGCCACTCCGGCTCGGTCGGCAGACGCTTACCCGCCCAGCGCGCATAGGCGCGCGCGTCGTCGAGGTCCACGTAGACCACCGGATGATCGCGCAGGGCGTCCGGGCAGCGCCGACCGCCCCAGTGTTTCAGGAAGCTGCGCCCCTCTTTCGGGCGGTAGCCGCTCGCCTGCAGGAACGTCTCATACTCCCCGTTGGTCACCAGGCAGGCGTCTATCCAGAAGGGAGCGACGGTCGCTCGGTAGTCGTGCACAAGGGTCTCCTGGAACGGGTTGCCGATCAGGAAGTAGTCGAGACGTTCGGGAGGCGTCCCCGGATCGGGGTAGCAGCCGCACTCGCGCCGCTCGTGCCGGATACGCATCTGAACCTCGCCCCCCGGCACATAGACCATATTCTCCGGCGGGGCGGAGCGGGGTGCGGGGCGGGTGCGCTCGATCGGTCGCGGGTCGTGCGAGCGGGCGGAGGGCGTCGGAGCCGGCACGACGGCGGGGCGGTTCAGCAGGGCGCGAATGCGAGGCGGGACCTCCCTGCCCCGCGTCCAGACGATCGCGCCCAGACGATCGAGTTCGGCGTAAACGGCTCCGTCCGCCTCCCGGCGCAGTTCGATCCCGCGCCACAGATCGAACAGGCGCGCCTCTTCGGGCAGGTCGGCAGGCGGCAGGAGTGCGCCGCGCACGGTCGTCCCGGTGCGGTTGACCAGCAGCGTGAGCGTAACGCCGTCGCCCGACCATCGGCTGGCGTAGACCCCCTCCCGCAGGGTCGGCGTGAACGGCTCCCAGCTTTCGGAGGAGAGCTCTCCGGCAAACGCCCGCAGGATCGCGACCGCGCGGCTCCAGAGCGCGCCCTCCTCCGCCCGCCACGGGTTGTAGCTGCCGAAGACGTTCTCCCAGATCAGCATGCCGCTGCCGTTAAAGAACGCCTGTTCGATCTCGTCCATATGGCTGCGGTTCCATCGGTGGATCTGGTGCTGCATGTGGCGCGGCTCGATCCACTTCAGGCGCAGCAGAGCGGGCGCAGGATAGGCGGGAAAGCCCTGCGCCCACGATGCGCTGCAGTCGCTGATCTGCTCCAGCGGGGGCGCGCCCTCCGGCTCGAAGATGACGCCAGAGCGGTGCGCGTCCACCGTCAGGCGCAGATCGGGGGGCGCCGCCGTCATGGTGTCCAGAAACAAGCCATCCGCCCCCACATCGCGCGCCAGTTTTGCCAGTGCCTCCGCGTCCGAAACCGGCTCCCGGCGTGTGCCGGTATCCCAGGGATTGTAGTCCAGAAAGACCTTCACCCCCCGCCGATGAAACTGATCGGTCAGCCGCTTCAGTCCGGGCAGTCCGCCGGGCATATCGCGGTAGTAGTCGAACTGGTTGCGGTCGTCCAGCCCGATGCGCGGGTAGGCGTGCCACAGCACGATCGAGTCCACGTCCCCAAAACGCCGCTTCAGCATCTGCAGCAGGGCGTCCGGCGTATACTTTCGGGCGACCGGATCGTAGAGGTTGAGGTCGTAGAGCATGGCGAGGTAGCAGGCGAAGTTGCGCACCGACCACTGCAGGTCGGGGCGCGCATAGAGCGAACGATCCAGCCCCCGGGATGCGCGGGCTTCCTCCTCGCGCAGACGGCGCGCCGTCTGCATACGCTCCGGCGTCGAGGCGAACTGCGCCGTCAGACCGCGTATCTCCCAGACGCCCGGCTGCGGGTCGTGCGTCGCATCCTGCCCGAGGATCAGGCTGGCGACGCCCTGCGCCGGATCAAACTGCGGCAGGACGCACCCGGTCTGCAGCGGATGCCACTGCCCGTCGGCAGGGATCGCAGCGGTGTGGAAGACGCCGGACCATCCCTTCCATGCCAGAGAGACGGGGTCGAGAAAGTCCAGCGCAAGGCAGATACGCCGGTTGCCCGACAGCCACCGCGCCTCGCAGGCGAGGGTGACCCGCTCTCCCGGCTGAAGCGCTATCGCGCGCGCCAGCTGCGGCTGCAGGCGCGTCCAGGCGCGCACGCCTCCAAACGCGACCCGCACGTGCATCGGAGGGGGATTTTCGCGCGACCGCTCCCGCAGCCTCTGCAGCGCGCTCCGCCATGCCGTCCGCTCTGCAGAAGGCTCCGGAGCCAGAATATGATAGGCGTTCGCCGAAAGACCCGGCGGATCGGTCTCGCGCTGCCACTGCGCGTCCGCGCCGTCGGGAACCCAGACGAAGCGGGAAAAGGGCAGCGTTACGGTCTCCACAGCATCGCTCCTTCCCTGTCTCACTGCCAAAACTGGTAGGTCGGCACCTCCCGAATGATCCCGTAGATATTCAGGAAACTGCCCAGCACAAACTGCCCGAGCATCAGCCCGATAAAGAACGGAATGGAACGCTGGAACGCGATCCGCCCGCCGTAGCGCAGGATAACCACCTTCAGCACCCAGGCGAAAAACAGCGGCAGCCAGACCAGATTGATGGACCAGCTGGAGGTGACGGCATACGCCAGCGGATGGAAGGGCCACCAGGTAAAACGCACGCGCATCCACTGCAAGAAGAGTGCGGTGATGAAGCCGACGCCGGCGGCGACCCCTGCCGGGAAGCTCCCGAACTTCGGCGTCTTCAGCCATCCCTCCAGCCGCGTGTAGGCTTCCGGTCCGAAGGTCATGGTGGACTTGGCGCGCGCGCCGTAGTCGTACATCAGGTGCAGCATCGCCCAGAAGGCGACAAAAGCCGCCAGGATCCCAAAGAGCGCCATCGCCCAGAACCACTTCCGGTAGTCGCTGTAGCTCTGCTCCGCCAGCTTGAACGCCTCCAGTTGATGCGGCATCGGGTGGGAGCGGTAGGCGCGGTTGAACCAGAAGAAGATGGAGAAGGCGACCAGCTGCGCCGGCGTGAAGGCGCGCGTGCCGAGCGTCTCGGTCAGGATCCAGTCGGGACCGGTGAAGTGCAGGTCGTGCACCGGCGTTCCCATCTCGGCGCGCATTCGGGTAATGGCGACCGCCAGCGCAACATAGATCAGAAAGAAGAGGATCGCCAGCCAGGGCGTCATCCCCATCAGCATGGAGAACCAGATCAGCCCCCCCATACCGACCACGATCCCCAGCAGCGCCTGCCGATAGCGGATCGGCTCATTGCGGTCGTCTATCTCGGAGCGGCGTCCCAGCGCGCACTGGAAGACCTGCGCCAGGTAGCCCCGGCTCAGCCACAGCGACATGATGCAGAAGGCGATATAGGCTCCGAACGCCTGATTGTTGTCGTAGGGGAAGCGCGGGTCCTGATCCCACGCCATCGCGACCGTGACAACCCGCTGCATCTTCCAGAAGATGTAGAAGAACCAGCAGGAGAAGAGGAAGTCGAGCGGCATCAGCATCCCCAGCCCGATAATGAAGGGATAGAACGAGAGGGGCGTCCAGCCGATGGCGTTCCAGGGCTTCTGGGTGATCCATAGCTGTGCGTCGTAGAAACTGGAGCCGCGCCCCGGCGTGAAGATGGTCGGGATGCCGGGATAGTAGACGTTGAGGCTGTTGACCAGGTCCACAAAGGAGGCGAGGAAGAACCCTATCCAGAAGAGACGGTTGCGGAAGACGCCTCCGGGCTGAAACGACTGCTCGCTGGAGATCTGCAGAGGAAGCTGGATGATCGGGTAGCTCAGCCGCTCGTTGTCGGTCCACTGGCGGCGCAGGATCGCGTTGATGCAGAGCATCACGAACAGCAGCAGCCCCATGAAGCCGCTCCAGACGAGCGCGACCGGCAGCCAGGCGCGGATATAGGCGACCCGATAGAGGGTGTCGTTGCCGATGTAGTACCCGGCGATGATGTCTTTGTCCTTGACGAACGCCCAGGTGGGCAGCAACGGATTGAAGAGGGTGTCCCACTGATTGGCGTTGTCCGCATAGCGGGTGGACCAGGAGAGCATCGGCACCAGGATCTGAAACATGTCGTGCCCGCACAGGCAGGAGCCGACCGCCAGCACGGCATAGACAAACAGCAGCTCGCCCCGTGTCAACGCCAGGCGCGGAAATCTGCCGGAGACCCAGCGATTGATCAGCGTCAGCATCAACAGAATGAAGATCAGGTTGAAGAAAAGGGAGATGGTGGTCGGGTGGGCGGAGTAGCGCACCACCTCCATCTGCACGACCCAGTAGGCGTTGATCGGCAGAAGGATCGCCGCCAGGGCGACAGACCGCCAGGTAACCGCCTTCTGGCGCGGCGCGGCGGACGGCGCGCCGGCGGTCCTCTCTTCTGGCGGCATAAAGGATGTCGAAGGATGCGGAAATGTAGCCATCGTTGACGGGGTCTTTCCTGGCGCTGGAGCGAAGATATGCCATGTTTCGCCGTCTGTCGTAGAACTCCTGCTTCCACGCCTCTGCGAAGGGGGTGGTTTTTCTCAGGGAACCCCGCTCCTGCGCCGATGCGGGGGAGCGGAAAATTCGCGCGGACGCCGGGAAGGAAGGAGACGGAGAGGCAGCGAAGGTATATCCGCTCCCTCCTGCGTTCCGGTTCGGAAGACGGCAGGCGCAGCTCCGCCCCAGCTGCCGCTTCTGGAAAGGAGGTCGAAACGATGTCGGAACAGATCCTGCGCGCCGCTCCCCGACAGAGCCTGCCGACCGCCTTCCATGCTATGACCAAACCCATCGGTCCGATCTGCAATCTCGACTGCCGGTACTGCTTCTATCTGGAGAAGGAGACGATGTACGCGCAGGAGGGACGGCGCGAACGCCCCTCCTGGCAGATGCCCGATGAGACGCTGGAGAGCTATATCCGTCAGTATATCGAGCAGCAGGACGCGCCGGAGATCAGTTTCGCCTGGCAGGGCGGCGAGCCGACGCTGCTGGGCGTCCGCTTCTTCCGCCGGGTCGTGCAGCTGCAACAGAAGTACGCCGGAGGCAGGCGCATTCTGAACGCGCTGCAGACCAATGGAACCCTGCTCAATGACGAGTGGGGCGCGTTCCTGGCGGAGAACGGCTTTCTGATCGGCTTGAGCATAGACGGTCCTCGTGAGCTGCACGACGCCTACCGGGTAGATAAGCACGGAAGACCGACCTTTGACGCCGTCATGCAGGGGCTGTCGCTGCTCAAAAAGCACGGCGTTGAGTTCAATACACTCACCGTCGTCCATCGCCGCAGCGCGCAGCAGCCCCGCCAAGTCTACCGCTTCCTCAAGGAGATCGGCTCCGGCTTCCTGCAGTTCATTCCGCTGGTGGAGCGCGCCGCGCCGGGACCGCTCTCGTCCGGGAGCGGGCTGATCCAACTGACGCTGGCAGCCCCGCCCAAAGCGACCGAAGCGCGCGCGCCGGTCACGGAGTGGAGCGTGCGCCCGGAGGACTGGGGAGCCTTTCTGACCACGATCTTTGACGAATGGGTCCGGCGCGATGTGGGGCGGGTCTTTGTGCAGCACTTCGACGTCGCGCTCGGTATCTGGTCCGGAGCCGGCTCCGCGCTCTGCGTCTTTGCGGAGACCTGCGGCAGAGCGGTCGCCGTCGAGCATAACGGCGATGTCTACGCCTGCGATCACTACGTCTATCCGGAGTACCGGCTGGGCAATCTGCGCGAGAAGCGGCTGATCGAGATGGTCGCCTCGCCGGAGCAGGTTCGGTTCGGGCGGGACAAAGCCGACACACTGCCCGGCTACTGCCGCCGATGTTCGGTTCGGTTCGCCTGCAACGGCGAATGCCCCAAACACCGCTTCCTGCGAACACCGGACGGCGAGTACGGCTTGAACTACCTCTGCGCGGGCTATAAACGCTTCTTCACGCATATTGATCCCTATATGCGGACGATGGCATCCCTCCTGCAGGCGCGGCGCGCCCCGGCGGAGATCATGCAGATGATCGCGGAGCAGGAGAGGCGGCAGGCGAACCCGGTCTGCGCGTCCGGGCGCACGGTCGGGCGCAACGACCCTTGCCCCTGCGGAAGCGGCAGAAAGTACAAACAGTGCTGTCTGGAGAGACGATGATGCGACCCAACATTCTCTACCTTCACTCGCACGACACGGGGCGGTATCTTCAGCCCTACGGCTATGCGGTCGCCACGCCCAACCTGCAGCGGCTGGCGGAGGAGGGCGTTCTGATGCGGCAGGCTTTCTGCGCCGCGCCGACCTGCTCGCCCTCGCGCGCCGCGCTGCTGACCGGGCAGTGCGCCCACTCCGCCGGGATGCTGGGACTGGCGCATCGGGGCTTCGCGCTCACCGATCCGTCGCAGCACCTGGCGCGGACGCTGCGCGACGCAGGCTACTTCACCGGGCTGTGCGGCTTGCAGCATGTGATGCCGCCGGAGGAGTCGGCGCAGGCGCAAGCCGGATATGCGGCGGTGCTGGGGACGCCCCGCAATGCGGAGCAGGCGGCGGCGCAGTTTCTGCAGAGCGCGCCGGAGGAGCCGTTCTTTCTGGATGTCGGCTTTTTTGAGACCCATCGGGTCGGCGTCTGGCATCATGAGGACGGTCCCCGCGGCGACCCGCGCTATACGCGCCCGCCCGCGCCGCTGCCGGACACTCCGCAGACCCGGCAGGATATGGCGGACTTCGCCGCGAGCGCGACGATCCTGGACCGGAAGATCGGGACGGTTCTGCAGGCGCTGGAGCACAGCGGACGGGCGGAGAATACGCTGGTTCTCTACACCACCGATCACGGCATCGCCTTCCCCGGCATGAAGTGCAATCTGACCGATCATGGCATCGGCGTCGCCTGCATTCTGCGCTGGCGGAAGCGGTGGGATGGCGGACAGGTCCTCAATTCGCTGGTCTCTCAGATTGACCTCTTCCCGACCCTGTGCGACTACCTGGAGATCGCCCCGCCGCCCTGGCTGCAGGGGCAGTCGCTGCGCCCTATTCTGGAGGGTCAGGCGGAGGAGGTAAACGAGACGGTCTTTGCGGAGGTAACGTTCCATGCCGCCTACGAGCCGATGCGCGCCGTGCGCACGCGCCGCTTCAAGTATATCCGCCGCTTCGATCCTCGCTCCGCTCCGGTGCTGCCCAACTGCGACGACTCCGTCAGCAAAGACCTGCTTCTGGCGCACGGCTGGCGTGAGCGCGCCCCCGACCACGAACAGCTTTTCGACCTGATCTTCGACCCCAACGAGGCGCATAACGCGGCTGCCGATCCCCGCTATGCCGCCGCGCTGGCGGAGATGCGGACGCGGCTGGACGACTGGATGCGCCGCACGAACGACCCGCTGCTGCAGGAGCGGCTGCCGATCCCGCCAAAGGCGCGGGTTAATTCGCCCGACGGTCTCTCTCCGAACGAGCCGACGCAGAGCGCGTCACGCGCTGAGGGGGGCGGGGAGCGGGTGTGAGATTGCTCGGATCGGCTGCGCCTCCCTCGCAATGACAGGGAAGGGATCACTGCGACCCCTCACAAGGACAGGGAAGGGATCACTGCGACCCCTCACAAGGACAGGGAAGGGATCACTGCGACCCCTCACAAGGACAGGGAAGGGATCACTGCGACCCCTCACAAGGACAGGGGGGAGTCGCCTATCGTCTCCCTTACAGGGACAGGGAGACCGCTTTCACATCCGTTCATCACTCACAGAAGAGAGAAAACGCCATGATTCGAGAGACTCTGACGCGCGTATCCGCCGAACGCCTGCGCCACGACCTGTTCTATCTCAGCTGCGATCCCCTGCCCTTCCGCAAGGTGAACTACACCCGACCGGGGCAGAGCGTCAACTCCCTGACGGAAGCCGACGCCTTCCTGCGCCGCCAACTCGAGGCGGTCGGCTATACGGTTACCGTCTCCACCTACCGCGTTCAGCCCTTCCGCTGCGATGAGACGAAGCCGCTGCATCACTGGTACGCCGCGCCGCATCCGGACGATCCCTGGTATGACGCCTCGAATCTGGAGGTAACCCGCCCCGGCAGTGAACGCCCCGAAGAGATCATTCAGTTGATCTCCCACAAGGACTCCATGAGCTGGATTCACTCGCCCGGAGCGCACGATAACGCCGTCGGAACGGTCGCCAATCTGGAGATCGCGCGGATATTGGCGGAGTGCGACCTGAAACGATCGGTGCGCATCCTCTTCTGCAACGAGGAGCATACTCCCTGGACAAGCCGGTTCGCCGCGGAGGAGTCGGCGGCGCGAGGAGACCGCATCCTCGCCGTCCTGAACGTCGACTCGCTGGACGGCAAGTCGGAGGAGGAGATGGCAGCCGGGAAGATGAGCCACTGCATCGCGTACAGCGTTGAGGAGGGGCTGCCGCTGGCGGAGTTTATCGCGGCGTGCGCCGACCGCTACGACCTCGGTCTGGAGACGCGGGTCGTGCACAAGCCGCACATCAACGACGACGACGGCATGTTCATCCACGCCGGCTACCGCGCCACCGTCATGAATATCGGATCCTGGCCCTACGCCGACTCCGAGTATCATCTGCCGGGCGACATCCCGGAGCGCGTGAACATCGAGAACCTGAAGCGCAGCACGCAGCTTCTGCTGGCGGCGACGCTGGAGATGGCTGACGGCATCGCCTCCTTTCTCCCACTCGAAAGCCCGCATCCCTGAGCATCTCTATCTCGTCTGACAGCGCGTCTCGGCATACGGCGAGGATTCCGTTTACATAATAGCCCCCTGCTGTCACCTGTATATTCGCAATATCGCATATATGAAACTATAGGGTATACTGAGAGAGACAAGGCTGAACGTCTGCCGTTCGAAAGGAAGCGCACGGTGCAGAATGCTCTCAGAAGATTCAAAGCGGACATTTTTCAGGCGCTGGCTCATCCGACCCGCGTCGCCATCGTTGAGGTTCTGTGCGAAGGAGAGGTCTCCGCGGGAGGCTTGATCGAGCGACTGGGCGTAGAGCAGGCAAACCTCTCTCAGCATCTGGCTGTCCTGCGAGCAAAGCGGATCGTTGTCAACCGCAAAGAGGGCAATCAGGTATTCTACTCTATTCGCAGCCGTCATCTGATTGCGGTGCTGCAGGCGATGCGTCTTTACTTCGAGGAGCATCTGAACGAAGTGGTGGAGATGCTGACAGAGATACAGCAGGCGTCTATCCCGACCAACCCTGCCGGGGAGGTCTCATAAGAGCGGGCGACAGCCCCGTTCCGCGCCGGCATGGCAGTCTATTCGTCAGCAAGGAGGTAGAGATGGTCCAGTTCGAACGCACGAAAGAGACGATATGCGGTCTGGGGGTAGTCATCACATCCTGGTTCGACTACGACGCGCAGGTGTGGTGCGCCAGCGCGCCCGGTATGGTGCATATTCTTCATCGAGGCGGGGTTTCGGCGCTTTCGGGCAGCACCAGACCGGAAGCTATCAAGCGCCTGCGATCGCTGCTGGAACATCTCCTGAGAAAAGACGAAACGGAGAAGGCTGTCCAGACTTCCGGGCAGCCTTCATAGAGGCACGGAACACGATCGGCTGTCGAGAGTCGCAGACCTCTTCCTCTCCCGTACGAGTTGGACACCAGACCACCATCCTGTTGTGCGACAGAATGGTTCACAGGGCAGTAACGATGATCGCCACCATGATCTTTCCCGGAGACCTCTGCGGACGCTCTTTCAAGCAGAGACGATTACGCCTCTACTGCGTAAAGCGCGCTGTATCCAGACGTCGCCCTGTCCTTATCACATCGGACGGCTTCCCTCTGAACGCCTCGCAGTATCGGAAACTGCGCCGCGAGGCAGGCGTCTGGATCGAGACCAATCAACCGGAAACGGTATGCGCGCTGCTGGGACTGGGACATCCCGATGACGAGCCGGGCATACACCGGATCGAGTAGACGGTCTGCCTATCCATGAAGAGGGTTTCCCGGATAGTACTCCCCACAGATTAGCTATTGCGGTTATACGGATGAGATTGATCCTTGCGGAAGAGTGGCTTCCCAATTCCATACGCTGTCTGCGCAACTACTCCCTGCAGAAGTTCCTTTCTGACCTGATCGCCGGCTTTACAGTCGGTCTGGTCGCACTGCCTCTGGGGATGGCGTTCGCCATCTCCTCCGGCGTCTCGCCGCAGTCGGGCATCTACTGCGCGATTATCACCGGATTTATCATCTCCGCGCTGGGCGGCTCGCGCTGTCAGATCGGAGGACCAACCGGGGCGTTTGTGGTGGTAGTCGCCGGCATCGTGGCGAAGCACAACATAGACGGCTTGTTCATGTGCACGATGATGGCGGGGGTGATGATCGGTCTCCTCGGGATTACCGGGCTGGGAACGGCGGTCAAATACATCCCCCGTTCTGTCATCATCGGCTTCACCAACGGGATCGCGGTGCTGATCGCCAGCACGCAGATCAAGGACTTTCTTGGTCTGCGCATCGAGCATGTCCCCGGCGAGTTTCTGGGACGTATGGAGACGCTTGCGCGGAATCTGGGAACCCTCTCCCTGCCGACGCTGCTCCTGGCGTCCGGCGCGCTGACGCTCATCCTTCTGATGACGCGGTTCGTCCGGCGTGTCCCTAGTTCGCTGGCGGCGTTGTTTGCCGGCACAGCGGTCGTGATGATCTTCCATCTGCCGGTAGAGACGATCGGCTCGCGCTTTGGCGGCATTCCCTCCGGACTGCCTCACTTCTCCATCCCCGCCTTCCGACCGGACCTCATCGCATCACTGATGCTGCCGGCGGTGACGGTAGCGATGCTGGGAGCGATCGAATCGCTGATGTCTGCAACGGTTGCGGATCGTATGAGCGGCGACAGGCACAACCCCAACGTAGAACTGGTCGCGCAGGGGATCGCGAATGTGATCTCACCGCTCTTCGGAGGGCTGCCGGCGACCGGAGCCATCGCGCGCACCGCCACCAATATCCGCTCCGGGGCACAGACGCCCGTTGCCGGGATGATCCATTCGCTGACCCTGCTGCTGGTGCTTCTGTTTGCGGCGCCTATGGCACGCTTCATTCCGCTGGGCGTGCTGGCGGCGATCCTGTTTGTGGTCGCCTACAACATGGGAGAGTGGCATGAGATACCAGAGCTGTTGAAACTCTCTTGGGCGGATAAAGGCGTCTGGGCGGTGACATTTGCGCTGACGGTGCTGGCGGACCTGACGGTTGCCGTGATGGTCGGGATGATCCTGGCGGCGCTGCTCTATATACGCAAGGTAACACAGACAACCACAGTTTCGATGGTGACGGAAGAGTACATCGAAGAGGCGCGGGAGCATATTCTGCAGGACAAAGAGATACCGGACTACGTGCGGATCTATCGCATTCACGGTCCGTTTCTGTTCGGAGCCACCGACAAGCTGAACGAGATCACCGACCATCTGGAGGAGCTGCCGCCGATCGTCGTGCTGCGCCTGCGCAACATGACCGCCATAGACGGAACCGGTCTGCAGGCACTGGAGGATCTGGCGGACCAGCTGCACGCCTCGGGCAGAACGCTTCTGCTGTGCGGCGCGCGGGAACAGCCCGCCCGCTTAATGCGTCAGGCAGAGTTTGAGCAGCATGTCGGCGCCGAGAACATCTGCGAAAGTATCGAAGCTGTGCTGAACCGCGCCCGTCAGATATGGGAACAGCGAACCTCCGCCGTATGACGAGCGCCTGCCTCCTCTCTCTACCCGTCCGGGATCTCTTTTCACGCGTGCGCGCGATTTCGTCTCTCTATCTGCGGCGAGAGAAGGAACAATCCGCGCTCTCCTCCCGTCAGTAGAAGGGAAACGCCCCGCAAAACTTGCTGGAGGAAGTAATAGATATGACTCAGGTGTCAGAAGACAGCCCGTCCACTCAGAGCCGTTCCGGACGCGGCTGGCACGGAAACCCGGAGGGACACGCCGCCGCCGGACGCAAAGGCGGCGCGAAGGTATCCCAGAATCGCGATCATATGGCGGAGATCGGTAAAAAGGGCGGATCCAAAGTCTCCCAGAACCGACAGCACATGGCGGAGATCGGTCGCAAGGGCGGTATGAAGGTCTCCCAGAACCGACAGCACATGGCAGCCATCGGCAAAAAGGGCGGCGAGAGCCGCTGATATCCCGGCATCATCCCCTTCTCCACACAGCGATAGGATCGTCCTGATCCTATCGCTGTAAGGTATGTTGCGGACAGGACGCCGGGAGCGCGGGTCTGCCGGTCGGTGCTCGCGCCAGACTGTCGGCTACCAGTCGGCGACAGAGCCGTCGGACTCGTGAAACCAGCGTCCCACATCGGTTTTGGGTCCCAGGGGACGCTCCTTCAGGTACTCCTCGTTCACCTCGATCCCCAGTCCGGGTCCGGTCGGCAGGGCGATATAGCCTTCCTGCACCACGAACGGCTCGCGCAGATAGCCCTCGCCCAGATGCACATACTCCTGGATGAGGAAGTTGGGAATGCTGGCGTCAATCTGCAGCGCGGCGGCGAGGTTGATCGGACCGTAGGGGTTGTGCGGCGCGACGGCGGCATAGTAGCAGTCCGCCATCGCCGCGATATGCGTCGCCTCCAGGATTCCGCCGCAGATGCAGGGATCGGGCTGAAGGATGCTGGCGGCTCCTTTCTCCAGCACCTCGCGAAAGCCCCATTTGGTAAACAGACGCTCGCCCGTCGCCAGCGGCGTCTTGAACTGTCGGGCGACCCGCTCCAGCGCGTCCACATTCTCCGGCAGCACCGGTTCCTCAATGAAGAACGGATGCGACTCGCGCATCGCCTCCTCCATCCAGATCGCCATCGTCGGCGAGACCCGCCCGTGAAAGTCCAGCAGGATGTCCACCCCGTTCCCGACCGCCGCACGAACCGCCGCCACCCGCGCCGCCGCCGCCTCCACGATCGCGTAGTGATCCACCAGACGCACACGGTCAAACGGACAGAACTTCATCGCCGTGAAGCCGGCTTCCACGACTTGCTTTGCGCTGGCGGCAAGCTCCTCCGGCGTCCATCCGCTCGGGCGCGTATAGACGCGAACCCGCTCCCGCGTCGGACCGCCCAGAAGCTGGTAGATCGGCACGTTCAACCACTTCCCTTTGATATCCCACAGGGCGATCTCCAGCCCGCTGATGGCGGCGCAGAGCGTCGGTCCGCCGCGCCAGAACGCCCCGCGAAACATGGACTGCCAGTGATGCACGATTTTGCGCGGATCCTGCCCGATCAGCGCGTGTTCGAAGCTGCGCACCGCCTCCGCGATGACATAGGCTTTATCTCCCAGACACTCGCCCCATCCGACAATCCCCTCATCCGTCTCGATCTTCAGGAAGAGCCAGCGCGGCTCCACCGGGTAAGGGATGATCTTCGTGATCTTCATCGTTCGCCCCTCTGCGTAGTTCGGCGCATGCGGACCGCTTCGCCGCATGGTCGTATGGTCTGAAGATAGATCATCCGCCGCCGTTTGTCAACCGTCCGCGCCGATCTGCGCGAAACGCGCCGCCCCGCTGCACAGTAGTGATACCGGCAGGAGCAGCCCCTCCTGCGAAATCCCGTTCGGTCCAGCGCTCCTTTTGCAGGATACCGTCCCTGACGGGGCGAAACGGAGTGCAGCCGGTGCGGAGGCGCATGCGATGTCCCTGAGTAACTGGTTCAGAAGCCTGCTGCTGCAGATCGGCGCAGCGCTGGGAATCGGCGGGCTGAAGATCAGCCTGTCGGTCAACGGCTACGCCCATCCGCGCGGCGCGCCGGTCAGCGGTGAGGTGATCGTGGAGGGCGGGGCGGTCGCGCAGACGATCCGGCGTCTCAACGTCATATTATGCGAGTTCTCCGCCAATCAGACCCGCAACCATAACGACGCCATCTACGCCAGCCGGACCATCGCGACCAATGTGGTTGTCAAGCCGGGGGAGGCCCTCTACTTCCGCTGGGTCTTCCGGGTTCCGGACGAAGCGCGCCTGACCTCGGAGGGGCTGTTCGGCGGAAAGCCCGCAAAAGGCTGCATGGTGCAGACGGATGTCAATATCGCCTGGGCGGTCTCCACGCCGGCGGCGAAGAGTCCGCTGCAGGTCGAGATGCACCGCGAGATACGCGCCCTCCTGAGCGCGCTGCGGCAGATGGGGTTTCGCGACGCGCAGGACCTTCGCTCACTCTTCCAGAACAGCGGCGAAGCCATCCGCGCCTCTTTCTCCGCACCCACTCCCTACTCCGATCGGATGGATGGAGTGCAGGTGGTTCTGCTGGCAGACTATGAGATGGTCTCCGGGCAGATCATCATAGACTGGCGGGATGAAAATCTCTCCGAGCGGCTGCGCGGCGTCTTCGGCGGCAACCGCACGGAGATTCAGATCAGCCTCCCCTGCCAGGACCTGCTGACGCCGGACGGACAGCCCGACATTTCGTCTGCGGTAGAGCATCTGCGAAAGACGCTGGCGGAGGCGGTGAAGCAGCGCGCCAACGAGCGCATGACCCTGCTGCGCCCCGCCTCCGCCCCCGATCAGGATGCGGAGATTCTCCTGCGCCCGGCTGCCTATACGCCCACCGCCAACCCGCAGGAGCTGCTGCGCCCCGTCGAGGAGCCGGAGCCGCTGGAGAACCGACCGAAGACGGAGTAGTCTGCTACGAGGAGAGACAGAGAGGAGAGCGACGATGACGGCGCACTGTATGACAGCGCATCCCGGTACGGCTTCCGGAGCCGCCTCCGGGCGCAAAAGACGGCGCGGATGGTCTCTGCTGCTGCTGGCAGGCTTAACCCTGGCGCAGGGAAACGACGCCTGGGATCCCGCGCTTCCCGCTCTGCCAAAGGGAAGTCAGGGCATCGCCGCACGCTATCCCGGCGACGCCGGTATCGCACAGGACCCGGCGGTCCTGCTGCACGAGGATTTTGAATCCGACAACTGGCGGGATAGATGGGATAACATCTACCACGACCGCCACATTCGGATCGCGCAGGAGCCGGAGTACGTGCATGGCGGCAGGCGCGCGCTGGAGTTTACCATTCCGAAGCAGCAGGCGGAGGTCAGCAACGAACTGGTCAAGCAGTTCCGGCAGGGGCATGACGTCCTCTTCCTGCGCTACTACTCAAAATTCGAGAAGGGCTTCGATCAGGTCGGCTCCAGCCACAACGGCGGCTACCTCGCCGCCATCGCGCCCGGCGTCCCCTACGCCACCCCCGGCATACGCGCCGACGGGCGCAACAAGTTCGTCGCCAGCTTCGAGAACTGGCGGGGCGAACCCGAAATCCCCTCTCCCGGCGATCTGAACGTCTACTGCTACCACCCGGAACAGCGCAGCGAATACGGAGACCACTTCTTCCCGTCCGGCAAGGTGCTTCCCTTCTCGGCGAAGCCGGGCGACTTCGGTCCGCAGTTTGTCGCGCGCCCCGACACTATTCCGCAGCTGGACCGATGGTACTGCTTCGAGTTCATGCTGAAGGCTAACACGCCCGGACGGCGCGACGGACGGATCGCCTGCTGGCTGGACGGCAGGCTGATCGCCGACTTTCCCAACCTGCGCCTGCGCGACGAAAGGTCGCTCAAAATCAACTTTGCCGCCGTCTGCCTGCACATCGGCTCCAACACCCTGCGCCAGAACCGCAAGTGGTATGACGATGTGGTGATCGCCACCTCCTACATCGGACCGGTCGCCGCGCGAAGATAGGAGGGGTTTCGCGCCGCCCCGCCTCCGAAGGTGAAGACGCCGCCGGATCGTTCGACCGGCAGGCGGGAGCTAGCCGCCGTTCCATTCGCGCACGGCGGCCGCCATCGCATGGATATTCTCCTCCGGCACATCATAGAGCAGGTAGTCGCTGGCGGCGACCATATGTTTTCTGCCCTGCGTCTCCTCCAGAATGCGAAAGACCCCTTTGCGAACCGTCCCGGCATCGGCTTCGAGCAGCACGTCGAGTCCCAGATTGCCTCGCGTGCAGATCGCCGGATCCAACTTTGTCATCGCGTCCGCCAGCGAGACCACATTGCCGACCGGCGGCGGGCTTAACGTCTCGAAAAGGTCTATTCCCATCTGGTTATAGAAGCCGAGCGAGAGAAACGGCTCGATCGGCGAGCAGATATGCGAGTAGACAAGCAGCCCCTTCGCATGCGCCAGTTCGGTTACCTGCTGCGAGAAGGGAACGAGGTAGCTGCGATAGTACTTCGGCGAGATCATCTCCTTCGCCGGACCGCCGAGAAAGACAAAGTCCGCTCCGGCGGCGGCGACGGCGTCCATCAGGCGGTCATCGAGTTGAACGATCCGCTCCATCAGGCGAACGGCGCGCTCCGGGCAGTCGTGCACCAGCAGAGCGGTATCTTTCGTGCTGGGCATGCAGAGCAGTTCGTAGGGCTGCATAGCCCACTGCGCGTCCAGCGCGCCGCTCTCTCCGACCATGGCGTTGACGGCGCGGATATGCGCCTCGACCGGAGCGAGATCGGCTTCCAGCGCGACCTCCACATAGTACTCCAGCGCCGACAGGTCGTCTTCGGTCTCGACCGGATGCCTCGTCAGATAGCCGCCCCGCGGGTCGGTCATCATGGTGCGGGTCAGCGTACCGAAGGGCGTCTGCAGCTCCTCCTGGAGAAATCGCCGCTCTCCCTCCTGCCGCTCCTCCACCGCCCGCCACCGCAGCCGCGAATCGCACTCCCCGAGATCCACAATGCCGACGTTGATCAGCGGCAGAATATCAAAACGGGCAGCCGCCGACAGGGTATCCTCCAGCGTGGTCTCCCAGACGTTCCGCTTCCCGGCTAATCGGGTATCGAATCCGGCTCCAGAGCCGATCTGCGGCGAACAGACCGGCGCGCCGCCATGACGAACATAGTGCAAAAAGGCTTCCCGGCGAGTCATCTTCTTCCTCATCTCTTCCGCGTTATGACAGGCTCTGTACCTCCTCCCCCTTCGACGACTCGCGCCGGTTAACCTTTTTTCCCCGACAGGACTGCGCCCCGCCTTTGTGCAAAGGCGGGGCGCGAAGCCGGACGTTCGATATTATGATTACGGCGTAACCCTGAGAGTCTTCGTGAGCGCGGAGCCGTTGACGGATGCCCGAATGGTCACGTTGACGCTGGAGCGCACCGCGCTCGTGGAGATCAGGAAGGTGGCGGTCGAGGAGCCAGCCGCAACGGTAACCGTCGCCGGCACGCGGGCAGCGCCGGTGTTGGAACTGCTCAGCGCCACCTCCAGTCCGCCAACCGGAGCCTTGCCGTTCAGTTCGATGAATCCAAAGCCCTGCGATCCTCCCTGTATGGTCGCCGGATCGAGCGTCAGGGTCTTCAGAACCGCCGGATTTACCGTCAGCGCGCGGAACTTTTCGCTGCCGTTATAGCCGGCGGAGATATTGACGATCGTCTGTGTGGCGACGCCCGATGTCGTCAGGGAGAAGCTGACCGAGGAGGCATTGCCGGGAACCGTGACCTGCGCCGGAACCTGCGCCACGTTCGTATCCGAACTCGCCAGATTCACCACGATTCCGTCGGCGGGCGCAATGGAGGTCAGGGTAACCTTTCCGGTTGCCTCGTTGCCTCCCCGCACCGGGTTCGGGGTGATCGAGACGCTGCTGACGGAGGGGTTGACGATGACCCGCAGCACGCCCTGCGCCTGTCCTCCGTTAGCGGCGGCGGTGATCGTCACGGAGCGGCTGGAGGTGACGGAGGAGGTGTTCACGGGAAAGGTCGCCGACGTCTGTCCGGCGGGAACCGTTACGCCCGGCGGAACCGCCGCCGAGGCGGGACTGCTGCTGCTCAGATTCACCGCCGTTCCGCCGGTCGGGGCGGCGGTGCTGAGGGTAACCGTCCCGGTCACGGTCCTCCCGCCGATGACCGGCGTCAGATCGAACGCGACGGAGAGCGGGAAGGGGGCGATCTGCACGGTGGCGGAGTCGAAACGATTGGGATCGGCGACGCTGGTGGCACGAACGATGGCGGTGGCGTGCGCGCTCAGGCTCGCCGGGGCGTAGTAGATGCCGTCCGCCCCGATGGTTCCCGGACCGGCGACCACGCTCCAGGTTACGCTGGTATTGGATGCGCCGGTTACGGTGGCGGTGAACGGCTGTGCGCCGCCCAGCGGAACCGTTGCCAGGCGGGGCGAGACCGACACATTGACCTCCGGTCCGCCGCCGCCTCCGCCGCCGCCTCCGCTGCTGGAGGTGAGCGCAAAGTCCGTTGCCATCGTGTCGCAGCCGCTCTCCACGACGAGCTGCTTCTGCATGGTGATCCCGAAGAAGGTCGCCGTCACAGTGTAGTTTCCGGGCGGAAGGTTGGGGAGGCGGTAGGTTCCGTCCGAGAAAGTGGTGGCGGTGTAGGGACGCGCAAACCCCTCGCGCCGCGCCACAATCGCGGCGTTCTGGACGGCGGTCTCGTTATAGGTTACCTGCCCGGTGATGCCGCCGGGCGGCTGGGAGGTGCGCAGTTCGCCGAAGCGGTTCTGCAGGGTCATGAAGGCGTTGATGCGACCGTAGCCGATCTGCGGGTTCCAGCGTCCGCTGCCGCTGCCGAGAATATTGTCCGCGCCGCGCTGGATGGCGCGCACCAGGATCTGCGGCGCGCCGGGGGTCTGCCGGGTGATGTTGCGCGAGCCGGCGTAGAGCGCCGCCAGCCCCGCCACATGCGGCGAAGCCATCGAGGTTCCGTTCAGATAGCCGTAGGTCGTCTCGACGATCCCTGCATCTACCAGCGCCGCCGGATAGGTCGGGGTGGTAGACCAGATCAGGGTGTAGAGTTCCGGTACCAGCCCGAAATCGCCGCCGTTGAAGTAGCTGGCGTCGCCGCCCGGCGCGCCGACCCCGATATACATGCCCCGATTGGAGTAGGAGGCGTAGCTCTCATAAGGGGGAACGGTATTCGAGGAGGCGAAGGTGGTGGCGGCGACCGCCAGCACCTTGTTGCAGGCGGCGGGATAGCGGCGCACATAGTCCACGCCGTCGTTGCCCGCAGCGGCGATCACCAGCGTATTGCGCTCCCAGCAGTAGTCCACTGCGTCCTGCAGCGCCTGGGAGTAGCCGCCGTTCAACGCCAGGCTCATATTGATAATCAGCGCGCCGTTATCGGTCGCCCAGAGCATCGCGTCAATCACGTCGACATCGTCGCCGTCTCCCATCGGGTCGGTAACCTTGATCGGCAGGATCTGCGCGTTAAAGCCCAGACTGGCGATCCCGCGCGCGTTGTTGGTCGCGGCGGCGATGATCCCGGCGACATGCGTGCCGTGCCCGTTCTCATCCTGCGGATCGTTGGGCGATTCGTTGTCGCCTCCGTTGAGCATGTTGCGCGCATTCGTCAGATCGAGCTGTCCGCCGGCAAGCGCGTCCGTGCTCGCGCCCCCCGCGTTAATGAAGTCGGGATGCGTATAGTCAATGCCGCTGTCTATCACGGCGACCTTGACGGCGTTTGCCGGTTTGTTGGCGGCAGTGTAGAAGTTGACGGGCCAGACCGACCAGGCGTCGGCGGCGCGAATCGTATGCAGAGACCACTGATAGAGCCACTCATTCTCCGAAAAGAGCGCGTGTTCCCGGTCTACGCGCCGGAAATAGGGATCGTTGGGTTCGCTCAGCAGGATGATACGCTGACTCGGCTCGACATACTTCACGCCGGGCAGCGTCCGCAACGCCCGCAGCCCCGCCTCCATCTGACGGGGGTCCGCCAGACGATAGACCAGAATGCCAAGCTGTTTGATCTCCTTACGAAAACGCATCGCCGGAACGTCCGGCTGCTGCGCCAGACGCGCCGCCAGCGCGCGACCATCCGGAACCCTGCCTTCGCGGAACCGGACGAGGATCGAGTCCGGCGGTTTCAGTCTTGGGACGAGGCGCGGCTGCATCTGCCACTGCGCCATCCCCGGAACCGCCAGAAGACACAATACTACCAGAGACCAGATGAAGGAAGAGAGAGAGCGGCGAAACATGGTTGTAGACCTCCTCAAGAAAGAGACGAAACCGAGAAGATTGGACACACTTCGCACAGGGTGAATGGTTACGCAGCGCTGCGAGCAGCCGGCAGAATAATCAAAACTGCCAGTCGGGTGTCAATGAGGTAGGGAGTAGCATAGACTATCCCTGACGATTTGTCAATGATCCGGGAGGAGGATTTCCGACCTTCGAGAGCGAATCAGACCACGTACGAGATCAGGCGAACGCGCCGGCAGGAGGGGCGTTGAGGATGAATATTCAACTGCTTCCCGATCTGCAAGACCAGAACACGGATATCGGTTCGGGAGAGCATATCGTCATTGTATATGATAACGATCATAACACCTTTGAGGAAGTGATTTCGATTCTGATTCGGGCGACTGGCTGCACCGTCGAAGAGGCGGAGATCGAGACCTGGGAGGTGCACCATCTGGGCAAATCGGTAGTGCATCACGCTTCGGCGGAGGAGTGCGAGCGGGTCGCCTCCATTATTCGCACCATCGGCATCCGGGTCGAGGTCCGCCCAGAGTAGGCGGTTCACCCCCAACTTTTGCGCACAGGAGGGCGAGACGTTGGAAAAGATTACGCGAAGAAAACTGCTCGAGGATTCGCTGCTGCTGCTGGCAGCCTCTGCGCTTCCCGTCTCGATTGCCGGGGCGGAGGAGAGGCGCAAGCCCCGCGCCGTCGGTCCCAACGATAAGATACGGATCGCGGTGATCGGGTTCCGCGGGCGCGGCATGGATCATGTGCGATCGTATGCCGCCATGAGCGACGTAACGGTAGCGGCGCTGTGTGACCCGGATGAAGGCGCGTGGGGCGCGGCGGTCAAGGCGGTAACCGACCGGGGACAGTCAGCTCCCCGAACGGTCAAGGACCTGCGCCGAATCATGGAGGACCCGGAGATTGACGCGGTCTCCATCGCCACCCCCAACCACTGGCATGCGCTGGCGGCGATCTGGGCGATGCAGGCAGGCAAAGATGTCTACGTGGAGAAGCCGGCGACGCACAACGTCTTCGAGGGACGCCAGTTGATCGAAGCGGCGCGCAAATACAGGCGCGTCTGTCAGGTCGGCACGCAGAGCCGCTCCAGCGTCGGGCTGCGGGAGGCGATGGCGTATCTCCACGCCGGCAAACTGGGCAAGATTTCGCTGGCGCGCGGTCTCTGCTACAAGACCCGAAACTCCATCGGCAAGTCCAACGGTCCGACGCTGGTTCCCGAAAGCGTCGGGGAGGACGGCTACAACCTCTGGCTCGGACCGGCTCCGATCAAGCCGGTCATGCGGCAGCGGTTCCACTACGACTGGCACTGGTTCTGGGACTACGGCAACGGCGACATCGGCAATCAGGGCGTGCACGAGATGGACAAGGCGCTCTGGGGTCTCAACAAGCGCGGACTGCCGAAATCCGTCATCGCGCTGGGAGGGCGGTTTGGCTATGAGGACGACGGCGAGACCCCCAACACGATGGTCAGCGTCTTCGACTACGGCGACTGTCAGTTGATCTTCGAGGTGCGAGGCTTGAAGACCGACGATCTGAAGGGCGCGCGCGTCGGCAACATCTACTACGGCTCCGAGGGGACGATGGTCGTGCCCAACTACAGCAAGGCGATCGTCTACGACAACGACGGCAAGGTGATACAGGAGTTCAGCGGCGGCGGAGACCACTATCGCAACTTCCTGGATGTCTGCCGCAGCCGCAAGACCGCCGATCTGAACGCTCCGGTCGAGGCGGGACACTACTCCGCCGCGCTGTGCCATCTGGCGAATATCTCCTATCGGCTGGGTAAGCCGCAGCCCCTGAATGTGAAGTCGCAGGCGTTCGGGGACAACAAAGAGGCGTATGAGACGGTGGCGCGGTTCGAGCAGCATCTGGCAGACAACGGAATCTCGCTGTCGGAGGGAACCTATCAACTGGGACGGACGCTGCAGATAGACGCCCGGCGCGAGAAGATCGTCAGGGACGAGGAGGCGAACGCCATGCTGACCCGCGAGTACCGCGCGCCGTTCGTCGTTCCCGCCCGCGTCTAAGCCGCCGGCAGGCGCATCAGAACGAATGACAGGAGAGACCTCCGGGGCAGACAGATACGTCTGCCCCGGCTTTTGTGAGACGCTGTCAAGGAGGGGACAATGAGCCGGACACATATTCGCGTGCGGGGCATCTATGGCGGCGTGCCGACGCAGCTTCTCGCACAGGGAAAGACCCTGTCGGAATCGGGGGTCAACGCCATCTGGATCGGCTCCGGCGGGCTGCGCACCGAAGATATCGCGCTGCTCAAAAGTCAGGGCGCGCAGGTGTTCGCCGAATTCAACACCCTGCACGAGGCGAGCTATCTGGAGAAGCACCCGGATGCGGCTCCCATCGGGACGGACGGCAGGGTCTGCCCGCCCCCGGACGGCTGGCAGGGCATCTGCCCGACCCATCCCGGCTACCGCCGCTATCGCATGGACGCCTTCCGCCGCGCGCTGCAGAGCTTCGATATTGACGGCATCTGGCTCGACTATCACCACAGCCACGCAAGCTGGGAGCAGGCGGAGCCGAACCTGCCGGATACCTGCTTCTGCCCGCGCTGTCGGGCGCAGTTTTCGCGGGAGACGGGCATTGGGCTGGCGGGATCGGTGTCCGAGCAGTCCGCCCGTCTGCTCGGAGAGCTGAGAGACCGCTGGGTAGACTGGCGGTGCGGCGTCTTTACCGACTGGGTGCGGGAGTTTCGCGCCATTCTCAACGCGGAGCGTCCCAGCGCGCTGCTGGGCACATTCCACTGCCCCTGGAGCGATACGGAACGCGACGGCGCGCTGCGGAACAAACTGGCAATTGACCTGAAGGCGCAGGCTCCCTACCTGGACGTGTTCAGCATCATGCCCTACCATGCCCGCTTCGGTCACGCCGGCGACCCGGGCTGGATCGCCCGGCAGACCGCCTGGCTGGGCCGGTTTCTCTCGCTCAAAGGCGATCCCGGTGAGAAGAAGCGGATCTGGCCCATTGTGCAGCTCTCCGACTGGGGCGAAAACGTGCGCGCCGAAGAGGTCGAGACGATCCTGGACTACGGCACGCGGCTGCCCGCCACCGGCATTATGGTCTTTGCCTGGGGATCGCTGCAGGCGCAGCCGGAGAAGGTTGAGGCGATGACGCGCTTCTATCGCGCGATCCGCGACTGACCCGACAGAACCGCTGGATAAGCCGCCTGCGGCGCAGGCAGGTTTCCTCGCCGCGGTCGTCGAAAGCCTACTCATCCCCTGGAAGAAGAGAACAGCGATGCCTACCCGGTTAGATCCGCTCGAATATCTGGAGCGCAGCGATAAGTGGTATCTTGGCGGCGGACGCGGAGCCTGCTACGCCCCGGTGTTCCCGCGTTTTCTGGACTCCTTCGGTTTCTGGGACGAGGCGCACTTTGCGGACGTGCGGCTGGAGCGGCTGTTTACCGTTCTGGTTCTGGATGAGGAGGAGCGTCCGCTGGGGCTTCGGCGCGACCGCGCCCGCTGGGCCCCCGACGCCCTCACCCAGATCCACGTTACCCGCGACGGTCTCCGGCTGCGAGAGGACAAGGTCATCACGCCCAACGACACGCTCGCGTCCCGCCTGCTGATCTACAACGAGGGCAAGCGCGGACGCACGCTGCACCTGATCCTCTGGAGCCTGCAGAACCGATCGGCGTTTGTGCCGGGCGTCGCCGCCGTCAGCGCGGAGCAGACCGTTCGTTCCGGCGACTATCTGGCGTTCGCGCACACCCTCTCCTATGGCGAGACCCCCTACGCCGACCGTCCGGCGGAGAACGCCGGCTGGGGCGAACGCGCCGCCCCGCCGGGTGAGGGGGGCATCACCCTGCATTCGCTCCACGTCGCGCTGGGAGCGGATCACCCGCCGCTCTCCTGGTGCGTCAATCTGGCGGAGCGCACCGATACCGCCCCCTCCTGGCAGACCTCCATCGTCCCGGAGAAGCTGCGCGGAGGACGCCTGCCCGATGAGTTCCTGCCCGACGGCGCGCCAGGCGCGACGCCCCCGGGCAGAGGGGAGCGACCGTCTCCTCCGGACGGGCATCTGCATCTGTGTCTGCACTACCGCCTGGAGATCCCGGTCGGGGAGAGCCGCACCATTCAGTTCGGCGCGGCGGTCCATCAGGATCGCCGCCTCGCGCTTCACCACCTGCAAAACGATCTTCAGGCGAATGTCGCCGCGACCAGCCGCGCCAGCTGGCAGGACTACTTCGCCGGCGTCCCCTATTTCGAGTGCAGCGACCCGCATCTGCAGAAGTACTACTGGTACCGATGGTACGGGCTGAAGCTGCTGACGGTGAAGATCGGCGCAGAACCGGCGGAGCCGGAGAGCCAGCGAGGACGCTACCCCTATCCCTGCGTCTTCGAGGGGATCGGCGGTTTTCGCTGCCATATCTCCTACTCGGCGCAGTGCCATATGCTGGAGGCGGGCTGGATGCATGATCCGGCTCTGGCATATGGATCGCTGCAGGGAATGCTCGCCGCGCAGGAGCGCAGCGGCTTCATTCCCGGTCACATCTACCTCTGGCGCAGCGAGCGGGGCTTCTATCACGCCAACTGGGGCGCCAACGCGCTTCAGGTCTACCACATCACCGGCGACCTCTCCTTTGTGGAGCGGGTCTATCCGGGTCTCAGCCGCTACGCCGACTACTTTGAGCGGGAGCGCGACCGCGAGGACTCGCATCTGTTCGACATCGTAGATCAGGGCGAGACCGGGCAGGAGTATATGTCGCGCTACCTGTTCGTGGACGACTCTGCCGACGACTGGCGGCGCATTCAGTTAAAGGGCGTGGATGCGACCGTCTACATCTACCAGCTTCACCGCGCGCTGGCGGAGATGAGCCGCGCGCTGGGGCGCGAAGAGGAGGCGGCGGTCTACGACCGCAAGGCGGACGCCACCCGCGACGCCGTGCGCGAGAAGATGTGGGACCCGGAGCGAAAACTCTTCTTCGACGTGGACCCGCGCACCGGAGAGCGATCCCCCTTCAAGGCGGCGGTCGGCTTCTATCCGTTCCTGTGCGACATCGCCGGACCAGAGCATCTGGCGGCGATCACCGAGCACCTGCTCAACCCGCAGGAGTTCTGGACGCCCTTCCCCGTTCCCGCCTCCAGTCTGGACGATCCCTACTTCAGCGCGGAGGCGCAGTGGAAGGGCAAGCGGATGTCCTGTCCCTGGAACGGGCGCGTCTGGCCCATGACCAACTCCCATGTCTGCGAGGCGCTGGCGCGCGCCGCACTCACGCTCGATCCCGCCCTCAAGCCGCAGGCGGCTCTCCTGCTGGAGCGGTTTGTGAAGATGATGTTCTTCGACGGCGACCCGGCGCGCCCCAACTGCTTTGAGCACTACAACCCCCTGACCGGAACCCCCTCGCTCTATCGGGGCGTGGACGACTATCAGCACTCGTGGGTCGTGGATCTGCTGATGAAGTACCTGATCGGCATTCAGCCCAACCCCTCCGACGCCCTGATCCTCGATCCGCTGCCCCTCGCCGCCGACCGGTTTTTCATACAGGATATTCGCTATCGCGGACATCGGGTGGATGTGCGCTGGGATCGCGATCAGGGCTACTCTGTCGCGGTAGATGGCGAGGAGCGGGCGCACGCCCCAGAACGCTGCCGGCTAGAGATCCCCCTCTCCCCCAAAGGGTGACGACAGAGGCGCAACCGTGAGCAAACGATACGCCTATCCGCTGGCAGCAGTGCTGGCATGGTCGGTTCTGCCCCATCCGTCGAAGCCCGAACAGCGGACGCATTCCAGCCGCTACGCATTCATTCGCCATGACGAAGAGGAGCGAGATATGACGCGGCGCGCGTGGCGCCATAACCGGCGCCTGAAGGCGGCGCGTGTGGCGCCATAACCGGCGCGCAGAGCCGCCGCCTCTACTCCTGATCCTCCTCGTCCTCCTCCAGACAGAGCGGAAGATCCATCCGGCACAGAGCGGCGTCGCGCTCGCGCCCCACCTGCTCGTAGAAGGCGATCAGCGTCTCGTAGGCGGCGACATACTGCCGCTCATCCATCGCTAGGGGCAGCGCGTTCAGATACTGCCGCTCCGCCTCCGCGATATCGCTCTCCCGGCGGTAGTGGTCTCCCAGTTCGATCCGGGCAGCCGCCTCATAGGGGTCCTCCTCAAGCAGAAGATGTCCGAAGGGAGAGCGGCTCAGCTCCGGGGGGATCAGGTCGCGGACATCCACCAACCGCTCCGCCGCCAGCCCGTAGAGCTGACGCCCCATAAACTCCTCGCTCATCTCAAAGTGATCGGTTGAGGTGGAGATGTCCAGCAGCCCCCGCACCGCCTGCCACCAGAACGGTATCGCCTGATCGAGACGCTGCTCCGCCGCCTCCATCTCTCCCAGAAAGAAGAACGGATCGGCGTACCAAGGGGAGATATGCGCGGCGCGGGTGAACAGGTCGCGGGCAGACTCTGCGCTCCCGCGCATCCAGTGGATGCAGCCGCTGCTGACCAGCGAGAACGGGCTGCGCGGGTCTGCCTCGACAAGCTGCTCGTAGTACTCGCGCTCATTGCGGGGCACCGGCTTCTGAAGGATCTCCTCCTCGATCCCCAGCCGGCGCGCCTCCTTCTCCGAGAAGACCCAGACATCCTCATCCGCGATATCCTGCTCCTCATAGCGTCCGGCGATAGCGCACCAGCGCAGGAAGCGGTCAAAGTTGGAAGCCAGCGGAAAATAGCACTCTCCCTCCCCGTCGTAGAACAGAATCGGGCACTCCTGCCCGGACAGTCCCGGCAGCGAGTAGAAACCGTATATCCCGCTGTCGCCGTCATGCCCGAAGGGCAGAAACTGCGGGATCATCCCGCACCAGCGCGCATCATCGGACTCAACCTCTTCGGGCAGCAGGAAGGCGCACGGTCCGAAGACGGGGTCCGGCTGCGTCTCATAGACGCGCAGGAACGCTTCGGGCAGCGTCAACTTCCAGCGTCTGCCCCATGCTTGAAGCACAGCCTCTGCTCTGCTCACGGGCTTCTCCTCAGGTGAGAGTGGTGTTTTCCATCTGACGCTCCTACATTCGCGCCGCGATTCTACGAGTCCTGTTTGACGTTGCGCCGACTTTCCCGTACAATAGACCCCATGCCGATACGTGTTCCTTTCGATAGTCTGACCCTGCGGGCGGTCAGCGAGGAGCTTCAGCGCACGGTGGTTGGAGGCGCGGTGCAGCATATCGCGCAGCCCTCCGCCGCCGACCTGATTCTGACGGTACGCCATCACGGAGCGAACCATGCACTGACCCTCTCCTGCGACCCGGTCTTCGCTCGCGCGCACCTGACCCATGTCCGCCGACCGAACCCGCCGTCGCCGCCCGCCTTCTGCATGCTCTGCCGCAAATATCTCGAAGGGGGCTATGTGGCGGCGGTCGCGCAGCGCGGATTTGACCGGATTCTGGACATCACGGTGCAGTTTCCCGACGGCTCCCGCTACCGGCTGATCGCTGAACTGATGGGCAAGCACAGCAACCTGATCCTGGTGAATGAGGCGGGAACCATCCTGGACGCGGCGCGGCGCGTTACGCGCAGGATCAACCGGGTGCGCGAGATTCTGCCGGGACTGCCCTACGTCTCGCCTCCGGTTCCCGCAGATCGCGCCGATCCGTTCACCGCCGCGCCGGCGGAGATCGCCGCACTGACATCTGCGGGCGGCGTGGAGGAGGAGGCGTTGACCGCCCGGCTGATGGGGTGTTTTCTCGGTCTCTCGCCCTTTCTGGCGACGGAGATCGCGCGGCGCGCCGCGCTCGGATCGCTGCCGGAGGCGTGGGACGAACTGATCGGCGCGGCGCGCCGCAGAGAGTGGGCGCCGGTGGTGATACGCAATGAGCGCGCGGAGATCATCGGAGCCTATCCGTTTCCAACCGTACAGGCGCCTGCCGAGGCGCAGAACCCGCGCGAAAGCATGCATCAGGCGCTGGATCACTACTACAGCACCGCGCTTCCCCGCGCCGCGCTGGACTCGCTGCGCCACGAGATGGAGACGCATATCGAACGCGCCCTGCGCTCCCGATCGCGGATGCGCGAGACGCTCCTGCACGCTCTGGAGGAGTCGGCGCGCGCGGAGGAGTACAGACAGATCGGGGAGCTGATCCTGGCGAACCTCCATCGCATCGAACCGGGCGCGGACTCGGCGACGGTAACCGACTACTACGACCCGGCGACGCCCGAACGCACGCTGGTTCTCGATCCCGACCTGACGCCGCAGGAGAACGCCGAAGCCTTCTTCCGCCGCTATCGCAAGGCGCGAGACGGCAGAGCGCGCCAGCAGGCGCAGTGGGAGCGCGCGGGGGAGGATCTGCGCGCGCTCTACGCCGCGCAGTCGCGCCTGCGCGAGGCGCGCCACCTGGAGGAGCTTCGCGCCCTGCGGGAGGAGATGGTTCATGCGGGGCTTCTGCGCGCCGAAGCCGCGCCGTCCGAACCGGCGGAGCCTGCCCGCCGCGTCCCCGATTTTCAGGGCAAAAAGATACGCACCGTCGTTACGCCGGAGGGATTTACGATCTATGTGGGGGAGAACAGCGAGGCGAACGACTACCTGACCGGGCGCATCGCCTCTCCCAACGATCTGTGGCTGCATGTGCGCGCCGCCGCCAGCGCGCATGTGGTGATCCGCACACACAACCGCCCGGAGACGGTGCCGCTCAGCGTGATCCGCCGCGCTGCGCTCCTCGCCGCCCGCAGTAGCGCGGCGAAACACTCCTCGCTGGTTCCGGTAGACTACACGCTCAAGAAGTATGTTCGCAAACCGCGCGGAGCCGCGCCGGGAACCGTCCTCTACCAGAACGAAAAGACGATCTACGTCTCCCCGACCGACCCGGAGGAGAACTCCCCGTAGTCCAGTTCCGCTGTAACGCGCCGGATCCGCGCTCCTCCGGCAGGAATCTCCCGCGCTGCCGGGCAATCAGAGGATATGAGCGACATCGTCATTGAGACCCGCCGTCTGACCAAACGTTTTCGCAGCCGATACGCGGTGGATTCGCTCGATCTTCGGGTAGAGCGCGGCACGGTCTTCGGCTTCCTCGGTCCCAACGGCGCGGGCAAAACGACCGCCATTCACATGCTTCTCGGCAGCGTGCGCCCGACCGCAGGGCTGGGCTGGGTGCTGGGCAGACCGCTCGGAGAGACGGCGGTGCGACGACGGATCGGCTTCCTGCCGGAGAAGACGACCTTCTACCCCTTTCTCACTGCGCAGGAGTTCCTGCAGGCGATGGGCGAACTCTCCGGACTGCGGCGCGTGGAGTTGTCGGCGCGAATCCCGGAGACCCTGCAGCTGGTTGGACTGGCGGATCGGGCGCGAGACCGGATCGGCTCCTTCTCGCGCGGAATGCAGCAGCGGCTCGGGCTGGCGCAGGCGATCCTGCACGCCCCGGAATTGATCATCCTCGACGAACCGACCTCCGCCCTCGACCCGCTGGGTCGCCGCACGGTGCGCGACCTGATCCTTGCGCTGAAGCGCGAGGGCTGCACCCTGTTCCTCAACTCGCATCTCCTCTCCGAAGTCGAGATGACCTGCGACGAGGTCGCCATCCTCAAAAAGGGGCGCGTGGCGGTCTCCGGACGCCTGCAGGACCTGCTGCAGGTTCAGCAGACGGTTGAGATCGAGGTGGAGGAGATGACCGAGGCGGCGATGTCGGCACTGCGGCGCCTCTCGCTGAAAGTCAAGATGTACGGGATGCCGCCGCGGCGTCTCACGGTCTTGCTGCGTTCGGCGGAGGATACGCCGGAGATCGCCCGCGCGCTGGTGGAGAACGGGGCGCGGCTGCGCGCGCTCATCCCGCAGCGCGAAACGCTGGAGGAGCTGTTCGTGCGCGTGATCGAGTCGGAGTAGGAGGGCGCAGAGGAGTCGGGGAAGGGTTCGGGGGAGGACGGGTGGGGCGTCCTCCCCCGCGGTGTGTGCGGCGTGTTATCGCTTCAGGTTGATGACATCCTGCAGCAAGCCGTCCACAATCGAGATGATGCGCGTGTTCGCCTGGAAGCCGCGCTCCGTGATGATCAGGTTGGTGAACTCGGTGGAGAGGTCCACATTCGCCATCTCCAGATAGCCGGGCGTGATGGTTCCGCGCCCGCTCTGTCCCGGCGCGCCGACCTGCGCCTCGCCGGAGTTGGCGGAGGAGCGGAACAGGTTGTTGCCCAACCGCTCTAACCCGCCGGGGTTGGAGAAGGTGGTCATGGCGATCTGTCCTAGAGCACGGGACTGACCGCTGGAGAAGATCCCGGTGATCACGCCGTCTGGGGAGATCGTAAAGCTCTGGAGCGTGCCGACCGGATAGCCGTTTTGGGAGGCGGCGGTCGCGTTGGAATCGCTGGCAAGCTGCGTCATCCGCAGGTTGTTCAGCTTCACTTTGAAGGGGCTGACGGAGCCGTCGTTGGGGGTCAGAGTGATGGTCTGTTCGCCGCCCTCCACCAGCCGTCCGTTGGTTCCGAAGAAGAGGGGGGAGTTGCCAGAATCGGCGGAGCTTCCGATCTGCTTTCCGTTCTCAAAGGCGACCCAGTCCCATTGCGCGGTGGCGCCCAGCGGGGGAGGCGGCGTCCCTCGCAGTGGAACGCGAGAGTACTTGAAGGAGACCAGATGTCCGACGCCCAGGCTGTCGTAGACCCGGATCGAGGTTCCCCAGTAGGGACTGGAACCGGTCTGCCCGTCAGCCACCCCCGATAGGGATGAGACGGCGGCGTTATTGGTCAGGCTGGCAAAGTTGAGATTCAGATTGACCGCCGGCGCGCCGTTGGTTCCCGGCACTGCCGGTCCCTGATTCGCGCCGGTTCCGCCGTTCAGCTGGATGGTGGATCCCAGCGGGTTGCCGGAGGAGTCGGCAAAGGTCCAGCCGGAGCCGGTCTGATAGATGCGGGACTTGCCGGCATTGCTGTCGTAGACGGTGTTGCTGTCCACTTTCAGCACCACGTTCCAGGCTCTGGTCGCGCCCGTCGGGACGTTGGCGCCTGTCGGGTTATCTTCCGGGTTGGAGAAGATCGTCTCGACCGTATGCGCGTTGCCCAGCGCATCATAGACCGTCGCCATCGTCGAAACAGTAGCAGGAGCAACCGACGACGAGTCGAGGTTGCCCGTGAAGTCCACCTTTGTCGAATAGACTGCCGAGCCGGCATTCAGATTTCCGATAAAGCTGATGTTTTCAGTCTGCTTGGCGTCGGTCAGCGTTCCGACCGGAATCTGAAGGGCGCTAGCGGCGGTGATGGGCAGGGTATTATCCACGATGCCGTACAGATCCGCCTGATAGCCCAGCAGTTTCATGCCGGTCGCGGGGTTGACCAGCGATCCGTTGCTGTCCAGATCGAAGTTTCCGTCACGGGTGTACTGGATCGTCCGCCCGTTGGTGACCATGAAGAAGCCGCCCCCCTGGATCGCCAGGTCGGTGGATTTGCCGGTGGTCTGCAGGTTGCCCTGCGTCTGGAGCGTGTCCACCGCGCCCAGGGTTACGCCCAGTCCGACCTGTACCGGGTTCTGACCGCCGACCCCGCTATTGGAACCGCCGCTTGCGGCGCGCAGCGTCTGAGAGAGCTGATCCTGGAATGAGATGCGTCCCGCCTTGAAGCCGACGGTATTGACGTTGGCGATGTTGTTACCGATGACGTTCATGCGAACCTGATGCGACTGCAGTCCGCTGACTCCGGCAAACATAGCTTGCAGCATGATGGTTGACCTCCGTAAGATGTTGCCCCTTCCTTCGTTCCGGGGCGCGGGCTTCCGCGTTCTCTTCAACGGCGGTCCAGCCCGAGTAGTGAGTGTGAATGTTTGTAATCTTCGCGTCTTTATCGGCGCGGAGGCTTCCAGACGCGCCTTCAATTTTGCGCGCCAGAGCGGGTTGCTCAGGCGATCACGGCGCTGTCAATGTTGGTAAAGACGTTCTGCTTGAGATTCTCCCGATCCACCACGGTGATGACGGTGCGGTTGGGGATGCTGACCACCAGCGCCGTCTGATCCAGCAGGATCAGCGATTCACGCGCCCCTTTTCCGGCGGCTTTCTGGACGGCTCCCTCGATGCGCTGCAGGTCGGGAGCGCTCAACGCGATCTGTCGCGACTGCATCCGGGTCTGGGCATGCGCCGAGAACTTCAGCGTTCCGGCGGACTGCACGCGCTGCGCCTCCTGCAGCACCTGGTCGAAAGACGGCGCGCTGGTCTGCGCCGGTCGCGGGGCGGGGCGGGGCGCAGGCGCGCCAGTAACCGCCGCCGGGCTGCCGATCAACCGCTCCTCCATGCGTACCGGGTCCGCCATGCTCGTCTCCTATTCGCGAACCAGACCGATCTGATCTATTCGCAGCTCTCGGTCATTCACTTTCAGCAGGACGTTGTCGCGGTCAAAACGCACCGACGTTACGACGCCGGAGATCGGAACCATCGTCCCGTTTTCGATGTAGCCTCCCTCGATCGTCTTGCCCAGCAGACTGGTTCCCTGAAGACGGCTCATCATCCGGCTCACGGTATTCATGCTCTCCAGCGAGGAGAACTGCGCCATCTGCGCGATGAACTCGCGATCCTCCTGCGGCGAGAGCGGGTCCTGGTGCGTCATCTGGGTAATGAGCAGTTTCAGGAACTCCTCCTGCCCCAGCCTCCGGTTTCCGGCGCTCGCCTCCACGATCTTCGTGTTCCCATTGAGACTGCCAACTCCGGTAGTCTCCATCGTCTACAGCTCCTTTCTCGCATTCGCGCAATACTGCGCTCATGCGACATAGTCTAACCGTCCCGCCAGGCGTGACGGCGTAACCCCAAACGGACGGGGGGTCTCGATCTCCCCTGCCTCCGGGATACCGGGCATGCGATAGGGGCGCGCGCTGGAAGCGAACAGCTCGGGAACGAACGGCATCTGTCTTCCGCCGCCATGTCCCTGCTGGGAAGAGACATCCAGATGCTGAAGCGTCAGTCCCTTCTGTTCCAGCGCATCCCGCAGCGCATCCCGTCCCATCTCCACCGCCTGTCGAACCTGCGAGGTCTCCGCCACAATGCGCGCGAAGACGTTCTCGCGATCGGTTACGATGGTCACCTGCAGATGCCCCAGATGCTCCGGCTTGAGGTGCAGTGTGATCTCCTGCCGCCCTTGGGTCAGCCGCATGGTCTCCAGTTTCTGAAGAACCTGCTGCACCACGCGCACGCGATCCTGCTGTCCGGCGGCGGGCGGCTCCGCCCGTTCCGGCTGCGCTGTCCGGGAGGCATGTGCGGAAGCCGCAGCGGGCGCTACGGCAGCCCTCGGGTCTCCGCCGGCGTCGGCAGATTCGGGATCGGCGGCGACCGGCGCGCTTCCGCGTACCGGTTCAGAACGATCCCCGCCCTCCTTCGGCGTCTCTCGCTGGAAGAGCCTCTCTGCGGCGGTTCGCTGCGCCTCGCCGCGCGTCTGCACGACGACCGCCTCCTCCTCCGAAACCGTCTCAGAACGGGCGATCAGAGGGTTCGAACGATCCGCCGCCGATGTGGCGGTGGAAGCCGCCGTTTCGGTCTTCGCAGACGGATGCCGGTTCTCGGATACGGTCTCCGGTTCCGCCGTCGCCGTCATCGCCGCGTTCGCCGTTCTGACGGCTGCCTGCTCCCGAACACCGGGAATACCTGTCTCCCCTCCGGAGGGAGAGTCCGGGTCGGGCTGTCCGGCTCCCGTCCCGGCTGCAGTCTCTCTCTGCATCGCAGAGAGGGATAGCTGCGTCTCAGAGAGAGCGGATTTAGGCGGGCGTATCGCCGCCGCACTCGCCGCCTCTATCGTCTCCGGCGGAGTGATCTCCTCCATCGTTCTCACTTCCGGCTCTGCTGGAGCCGCAGGCTGCGGAGCAGCGAAAGCGCCGCTCACCGCAGGGGTATGCGGCTTAGGCTCGGGAGAGGGCGGAGCGGTCGCCGCCATCGGTGCCGGCGCATCCCCGCCCGTCGTCCTCAGCGCGGAGGCATCCAAGCGCGCCTTCAGAGGCATCGCCGCGTTTTGCGGGGACGATCTGGGATCGGTTACAGAGGCTTCCGGCATCGGGACAGCAGTCTTCACGGCAGTCGGGATGCTCTGCCTGGAGAGCACCGCCTCCTTCTGCACGCTGTCCAGCAGGGGAACGGCTTTCTGCGCGGGGAGCGGCGTTCCGGAGGGATACGCCGTCTCCGGACTGGCTGCCGCGAGGGTGTAAGCCGTCACGGGCTGGGCGGGAGCCTCCGCCGGGAGGAACGACACGCCGCGCATCGCCGCTGTCAGCGCGGGAGCAGGCGTTATCAAGAACTCTGTCGGCAGGACCGCCCTGTCCGGCAGAACCGCCGTCTGAGACACGGCAGCCCCGTGCGGCACAGGAGATGCGGAATCGGACGTGAACGACGTCGTCTGAATCGTCACGGCTTTTCGTTCCGACTCGAACGCCGCTTCCGGTCGCGTCTCCGCTGGAGCTGCCTGCAGGATTCCCTCGCTCCGGGGAACGGAGGGACGCAGCGGGGTCTCCGACAGCGGCGCTGCCATCGGCGGTACTGACATCGTCGGCGTCTCGACTGCTGCCGTCGGCGCTGTTGCCACCGGCGTCTTCCGGAGAGGAGCCGCTCCGGCTTCCGGCATATCGGCGCTCTGCGGAGCTGCCGCCTGCTCGCCGTTCACCTCCGCCGGTCTGCCGGTCGTCATGATGACGACCGCCTCCTTCTGGCGGGCCGCTCCCGATTCGCGCGACGAGACCGGCGCCAAGACAACCGCAGAGTCATCCGGTCTGGATGCGAGGAGTGCCGGCGGAGTCTGTGCCGGGCGCACAGGCTCCGCTGCCAGAGCGGGTGACCGGACGGGCTTCGCCGCCGCATCCGGGGAGACCGAAGGCGCAGGCGTTGCCGTCTTTGCCGCGGGAGCGGGTTTCGCCGGCGCAGGTTCCGTCTCCGCGTCAGTCTGCGTTCTCGGCGCAGTCGGCGCGGGGGTGGGCAACGGAACGGACTCAACGGGAATATCCGCCGCATCGGAGGGAGCCGACAATGCGGCGACCGTTTTCGCAGACGGCGAGACGGGCGCAGAGCCTTCCGGCGTCTCTATCGGGAAGGAGAGGGGGGCTTTCGGTTCGCCGATCGTCTTTGATACGGCGTCCACCTCCGGCGCTTGCATCGAACGGTTCGGTATCGGTTGTGGAGCGTTCGGTTCGGGCGGGGGCTTCTCGATGGGGGGCGGCGCGCCTCTTGCCGGAGCCGGAACGTCCGGTTCGGCGGGTCCCGGCGGGGACGACGCCAGACGCCCCGACAGGAGCCGCTCTTCCGGTGACTTCGCCCTCAGCGCGGAGGCATCCAGGCGCGCCTTCAAAGCGTCGGTCTGCTCCGGATACGGCGACACGACCGGAGGAACGGCGGACGCATTCGAAGAAGGCGCAGAACGCTCAACCGTGATCTCCGTTGCCGGAGCGGCTTGCAGGCTCGTCTCCTTTGCCTCCGGCAGGCGGATCGGCGCAGAGGGCGCAGGCGTGAGAACGGCTCCCGCCATTGCCATCCAGAGCGGGCTATTCGACATCGTTGTCTCAGGCTCCGTCTGCGTCTCCGGCGTCTCTTTCGCGGTCTGCGCGACCGAAGAAGCGGCGTTTTTCGGCAGAATCGCCGCAGGAGGAAGGGGAGCGTAGACGATCTCCGGATTGATCGAGATCGGCGCGCCGGTGGCGGGATCGGTCAACCGGGCAAACAGATTCGCAAACGGACTGGCGGATTCGCCAGCCGCCAATTGGACTGCGAGAAGACCGGGAACCGGGGGCGCGCCCGGGAAGAGCGTCGTCATAGGTGTGCCCTGTGTCATTTCATTCACCTCCTTTCCCGGCATTTTTACCTGCCTGCATTATCGGGAAGGAGCCGCAGGGTCTTTAGAGGAAACAGTAGTGTACCGATTTTTCCAGCCGAGAGCGCGCCTGCGCGCGCCGGGAGATGCGTTATGAACTGGAAGCAGCTGACTCTGACGGCTCTTCTTCCCGTGCTGACCTGTGCCTGCCTGCGCGCGCAGACCGGAGACGCCGGCAGGGGGAGCGTCTTCTTCCCCCGATCCCTGACCGACCGCGTCCGCGATAACATCCGGCGAGACCCCTGGGCGGCGTCCGTACAGAGGCAGATCGTCGCGGCGGCGCAGCCATGGAGACGGATGTCGGATGAACGGCTCTGGAGCCTGATGTTCGGCAGCACGATCACCCGCTCATGGATGGTCTGGTCGAACGGTCACTGCCCCGCCTGCAAGGCGTCGGTTCCCATGTACGCCTGGGAGATGGACGCCCTGAAACATCCCTGGAAGACCCGCTGTCCGCACTGCCGCGCCCTCTTCCCGACCAACGATTTCGCGCGTTTCTACCGCTCCGGACTGGACGCGGACGGCGTCTTCGATCCCCGGCGCGCCGACCGCTCTCTGCTCTACAATGCCGCGCATCCCGACCCGAAAGACCCGCTGCACCGTTTCGGGGTAGACGACGGCGAGGGCTACGTGGAGGGCGAGAAGCGATGGCGGTTCATCGGGGCGTACCTGATCTACGGACAGTGGAAGCAGGCGATCCTGGAGGGAGTGAAGCGGCTGGCAGCCGCCTACACTGTCACCCGCGATCCGGTCTACGCGCACAAGGCGGGCGTGCTGCTGCACCGGATCGCCGACCTCTATCCGACGATGGATTTCGGCACGCAGGGGCTGGTCTACGAGGAGAAAGGACGCTCCGGCTACGTCTCCACCTGGCATGACGCCTGCGAGGAGACCCGCGAACTAGCGCTGGCTTACGATCAGGTGCGGGAGGCGGTTGGGCAGGATACGAAGCTTGCCGACTTTCTCGCCAGGAAGGCGAAACGCGGCGGCGGTTCTGCGCCGAAGTGGAGCGGCGCGCAGGTGCTGCAGCATATCGAGGCGGGCATTCTGCGCGACGCGCTCGCCAACCGGGAGAAGATCTACTCCAACTATCCGCGCACCGAGATCGCCGTCCTGACGATTTTGACCGTCCTCGACTGGCACGCCAATCGCGAAGCGGTGATGACTCAGCTGGATGCGGTGATCGGCAAGGCGACCGCAGTGGACGGCGTGACGGGCGAGAAGGGGCTTGCCGGCTACTCCGCCTATACCATCCAGGGGCTGGCGATCCTGCTGGGGCAGTACGCGCGGATCGAGCCGGACTTTCTGCCCGCGCTCTTCCGCCGCAATCCCTCTCTGCGCCAGACCTGGCGGTTCTTTATAGACACCTGGTGCCTGCAGCAGTACTACCCGCAGACAGGAGACGCCGGCTCCTTCGGCGCGCGGTTCCCGCGCTATGCGGGCGTCATCCTGCCCGCCCCCGATGATCTCTCGCTGGCGTCCGCGCTCCTTCCCTCCATGCACGCCTTTCTGTGGCAACTCTACGAGATCACCGGGGACGCCGCCTACGTGCAAGCGCTCTATCACGCCAACGGCAGCCGCGTGCAGGGGCTGCCCTACGATCTCTTCGCCGAGAACCCGCCGGCGCTGCAGAGGCGCGTCGAGTCGGTGATCGCGCAGCACGGCGCAGAGATCCGACCCGGCAGCGTCAACAAGACCGCCTGGCATCTGGCGATCCTGCGCGGCGGAGAGGGCGCAAACGCCCGCGCGCTCTGGCTCGACTACGACTCGGGCGGCTACCACGCCCACGCCGACGGGATGAATATCGGACTGTTCGCAAAGGGGTTGGACCTGCTGCCGGATTTCGGCTACCCCCCCGTGCAGTTTGGAGGATGGGGATCGCCCCGCGCCCGCTGGTACACCCTGACCGCCGCGCATAACACGGTTGTGGTGGACGGCGCGAACCATCGCAGCCTCGCCGGCTCCACCGCCGAGCGCGCCGGATACGAGGGGCTTCCCGCCGGCAAGACCACGCTCTGGGCGGATGGAAAACAGTTTCGCACGGTGCGCGCTTCCGGTCCGGAGATGGTCAACGGCAGGCAGTTTGAACGCACGCTGGCGATGATAGACATCTCCGACAGCGACTTCTATGTGCTGGACCTCTTCCGGGTAGTCGGCGGACGCGACCACGCCCGTTTTCTGCACAGCCACTTTGGAACGGTCTCAACGCACGGGCTGACCCCTGCGCCTGCGCCGGACTACGGATACGGCGCATGGATGCGCCGCTTCCAGACCGATCCGTCCCCCGCTCCCGGCTGGAGCGTGGTCTGGAAGATCGAAGACCGACACCGCTATCTTCCTCCCGGCTCCGAGAGACATCTGCGTTTTACCGACCTGACCGAAGGCGCGCAGGCGTCGCTTGCCGAAGCCTGGATCGCCCCTTCCGGCTTCACGGATACGTCGGAGATATGGATACCGCGCGTGATGACGCGCCGCCGGGTCGAAACCGGGACGCTCGCCTCCGCCTTTGTCGGCGTGCTGGAGCCGTATGAGAAGACGCCGCTGGTCGCGCAGATACGCCGTCTGCCGCTGACCTCTCCTGGAGGCGCGCTCTACCCCGACGCCTGCGCGGCAGTCGAACTGCAGCTGCAGGATGGACGCCGGGACCTGCTGATCGCCGCCGATGCGGAGAACCCGCTCGCGCTCTCTCCCTCTCTCGCCGCGGACCGCCTGCTGATCCAGAAGGAGTGGAACGTGACGCTGGAAGGAGAGCTGTGCTGGGTACGTCGCAGCGCATCGGGAGCGGTGGAGCGGGTCGCGCTGTGCCGGGGGCGTTCGGTACGGATCGGGACGACGGAGATCCGTCTGAAGCGGACGGCGGAGTTCATCGAAATCCGCTTCGGCGCGGGCAGGGCGGAGATCGCAGCGGGAGAAGCGGACGCCGTCGAGCAGATCATCACAGGAGGAGACTAGTGCGCGCCCGATACTATCAGCAGTTCGACGCCGACTACGCCCGTGACATCCCCGGCGAAGGGTACGGCGGCTGGAAGACGGCGGAGATCGAGGTTCCGAAGGAGCGTACCGCGCTGGTCGTCATGCACGCCTGGGAGACCGGAACCTTCGCGGACTATCCGGGCTGGTATCGCGCCGTCGAGTATATTCCCCGCGCCGTGCGGATATGCCGCGAGGTCTTTCCGTCGCTGCTGGCGACCGTCCGCGAAGCCGGCTGGAACCTGTTCCATGTCGTGGGAGGCGGCGACTACTACCGCCATCTTCCCGGCTATCAACGGGCGGCGGCGCTGGCGGGTCCGACGCCCCCCGCGCCGGAGAGCATTCCCGCCGATCCCGCGCTCGAACGCCTGCGCCGGTTTCGCGCGGAGCATGTCTTCGTCGGACGGCACAACGAGGCGGATGTGGCGCGCGGCTTCCAGAACCTGGACTTTCCGCCGGAGGCGCGCCCGCGGGATACGGAGGGGATCGCGGAGAACGGGCATCAACTCTTCGCGCTCTGCCGGGAGGCGGGGGTCAGCCACCTGATCTACGCCGGTTTCGCCGTCAACTGGTGCCTGCTGCTCTCTCCGGGCGGCATGGCGGAGATGAGCGGGCGCGGACTGCTCTGCTCCATCATCCCGCAGGCGACTACCGCCGTCGAGAACCGGGAGACGGCGCGGGAAGAGCGGTGCAAGGAGATCGCGCTGTGGCGGGTCGCGCTGGCGTTCGGGTTTGTGTTCGATCTGGAGGAGTTCCTCGCCGGCGTGCGCGCCTCCTCCGAAGCGGGAGCCTGACGCGATGCACTCCGATCCCGCACCGCGCATGGCTTCCGGGCAGACCTCTGCGCCGGAGGCGGAGTCCCGGGATCCGCGCGAATCGGGCAGGATACGCCTGCGCGTGCTGGCGTTGACCCTGGCGGCGCAGGCGGCGCTGATCGCCTGGGTGGCGGACAGCGAGATCGCCCAGAGCGTCTATCTGATCTGCTACTCGCTGATGATGCCGACCGTCGTCTACCTTCTGATCGGGCGGGCGCTGATGCGCCGGTTCCGACTGGCGCGCCAGGAGCTTCTGTTCGGCTACATCGTTCTGACCTGCACCCTCCCAATCATGGGGTTTGGCGGGATGCGGTTCCTGATCACAGGCATGGGCTATCTGCCCTACTTCTCCGCAACACAGCCGCAGTGGAACGCCTATCTGCCCGCGCTCTCCTCGCTGCCCGTGCTGCACGATCCGGAGGCGATCCGCGCGCTCTATCGGGGCGGGACGGGCGTCCCCTGGCAGGCGTGGCTGCTGCCGATCGGGTTCTGGAGCCTCTATCTGCTGCTGCTGAGCGGAATCTGGATCGGGCTGGCGGCGGTTCTGCACCGCATCTGGATTCATCAGGAGCGGCTCACCTTCCCGATCACGGTACTGCCGATCCAGTTGACCGACCCGCGCGACGACCTGTTTCACCGCCCGCTCTTCTGGACGGGCGTCGCCGTGCCGGTCGTCCTGCAGAGCCTGCTGGTGCTGCACGACTGGTACCCTTCGGTTCCCGCGTTTCAGCTGAAGGCGTTCGACATCAAGCCGCTGCTGTTCACCTCTCCTCCCTGGAACGCCCTGCCCGATCTTCAGGTCGGCTTCTATCCGATGGCGATCGGGCTTGCCTACTTTGTCCCCAGCAGCGTCAGTTTCAGCTGTATCTTCTTCTGGCTGGCGACGCGGCTCTCCTATCTGGTCGGGACGCTGTTCGGGGTGGAGTCGGCGGGAACCGGGGCGGCGCGTTTTCCCTTCCGGGAGGAGCAGGCGGCGGGAGCCTGGATCGCCTTTGCCGCGCTGGCGGTCTGGGGGGTGCGCCTGCGCTGGTCGCATCTGATGCAGACCTCGCCCCCGCGGGATCGGCGCGATCTGCGGCGCCTGGGCGCGCTGGCGGCGCTGTGCATGACGCTCTGTGCCGCCATGATGACGGCGGTCGGGATCTCGCCGCTGATGGCGCTGGGGACGATCACGCTCTATGTCGCCTATGTGCTGTGCGGGGCGCGGGTGCGCGGCGAGGCGGGAGGCATCTGGACGTTTGCGCCCCTGAGCTGGACGCCCGCGCGCGTAATGGGCGGACTGCTGGGAACCTACGGTCTGCCGCCCCGCGCGATGGTGGCGGGCGGGCTGTTCGATCTGGTGCATGTGGATATCCGGGCGCAGACGCTGCCCTACCTGCTGGAGGGTCTGAAGATCGGAGAGACGGCAGGACTGCGCTGGCGCACGATTCTCTGCTGGTGCGGGGTCGGAACGATCACCGCGCTTATCTTCGCCTGGTGGTTCAGTCTGAGCCAGTTCTATTCGCTCGGCGCGGCGACCGCCAAGAGCAACGCCTTCGCCATGTGGAAGACGCACGTCGGCATGAACGAGATGCACCGCAGCGCGAGCCAGCGCGCCCCCTTCGATGTTTCGGGGATGACCGCGCTGCTGTTCGGCGGGGGGTTCACCGTGCTGCTGGCGTGGCTGCGGATGCGGCTGCCCTTCTTCCCGCTGCACCCGGTCGGCTACGTTCTGTGCAACACCCTGAGTCTGGCTGCCTTCTTCGTGCCGTTTCTGCTGGCATGGCTGACCAAAGTGCTGGTGCTGCGCTACGGGGGACACGCCCTCTACCGCCGCAGTCTGGCTTTCTTTGTGGGGCTGATACTGGGGGATATCGGGATTCAGGCGGGATGGGCACTGATCGGGCGGCTGTTTCAGGTTCCGATCTATCAGTTCCTCTCCTGACAGTAAAAGCCCCCGCGCCGTAAGAGGGCGCGGGGGACGGAAAAGTGCGCGGGGGGCTGTTTAGAGAGGACAACCGAAAGGAGGAGGAGGAGGCGCGGAGTCCGGGAAGAGGAAGACCGATCCCAGGTCCTTATCGCCGGCAGGGATGGAGCCTGTGGACATAATACAGGCAGCCGTATTCGCCTGATTGCGCAGATAGTAGGCGTAGACGCTGCCGCCATAGCGCGCGGTGTTGGCGGTATATCCGGTTGCGGGCGGGTCTACCTGGAACAGGGCGGTGCCCGCAGGAACGGTGGAAAACTTGAAGAAACCGTTGGTATCGGTGGTGGTGCTGCTCAGCAGGGTGCCGGTCGCTGATCGGAGGGTGACGGTCGCGCCGGAGATGGTGGTTCCGGTCCCATCGCGGAAGACTTTGCCGCAGAGCACGGGAGTGGTAGAGCCGCCGGGACTTCCGCATGCGCCGGTGCCGCCGGGAGGCGGAGTACCTCCACCCCCTCCACCGCCGCCGCATCCAACGACGACGATCACGGAACAAACTGCCAGTGCTGTCAGCAGGTTCTGCTTCCAGGTGCCGGGGCGAAAAAGTGCCCTTTGAGCCATGAACCTTCCTCCTGAATACGTGAGGCTTTCATGCGGGGGGCGCAGCGCTCTCACAGGGTGGTTATGTAGCGCGAACATTATACAACGCGATACCGAGTTACGCAAGCGTTTTTTACAGGTTTGTCCGCCGATCCATGCCCGAAAACCCGCCGGATCCCGCGATTTGCTCCGGAATCGGAGCGATCCGGACTGCCTACTCCCGCGGCGCGCCGTCCGTCTGTCCATTGGGATAGCCGCCGTTCCAGTTATAGACCGCGCCGCCGAGCCTGCCGTAGAGGGGGTCATGTCCCTCCGGCGTATAGTAGGCGACCTTGACCGAGACCGAGTGCCCGTCTGCCACCGCCACATTCATCCGCCGGTTGTGGGGCGAAGGGTAGACGTTGGGCCACCAGGCGGTATCCCAGTACCAGGTCATCGCCCAAGGATAGGAGGGCGGTCCGAAGGGTCCATCTCCCCGATAGAGTCCGGCTTCCGTCAGCAGCACCGTCTGGGCGGGGATCTCGACATTGTCAATCGGGAACGGTCCCGGCGCGAAGACCCCGAAGAAGCGCAGATTCAACGCATAGCTGCTGTCGGCGGGATAGCCGTGATAGGGGTTGGTCGCCTTTTTGAAGGGGTTGACCGGGCAGTCGGTGATCTCCTGATCGGCGATGTAGGGCTGCAGGCAGGCGATCCAGGTGCGCCACTTCCCACCCGGCTGCGGATACTCCGGCGGGGGAAGGCAGCCGTCGTAATCGAGCGCGTAGAGCAGCAGACCGGTCGCCATCCGCCGCTGATTGGTCAGGCAGCGGGTGCGCGCCATCTGCGCGCTGCGCCAGCGCAGCGCGGGCGCTGCGGAGATCAGCGCGGAGACCGCCAGCAGGATCGCCAGAAAGATCGCTGCTGAACGCAGGAGAGAGCGCCGGGGGGGGCGGGACGATTCAGGGCTGCTGTTTTCTTCCACGATTGGATGCTGTGCGCGAGTCGGCGCGCGGGGCGGTCTTCTGCGACGCTCCGGCAGCGTTCTTTGTGCGGGAGCCGGACGCGCCGGAACGGGAGCCGGACGCACCGGAACGCGCGGCGGGAGCGGCGGCGCGCTTTTCGGAGCGTGTCCCGGATCGGCGCGGAGGCGAGGGCGCGCCGAAAAGGCGCGTCAGAACGGCTCTGCCGGACGCGCCCCGCCCCCACAGCACAAAGGCGATCGAGGCGAGAATGACGGCGATTGTCAACGCCTGCGCCAGATTCATCGAATATTACGCTGCCTCTGTTTCATCGGTCAGGGCTTTATTCGCCGCAGAGGGAGGCATCTCCTGCCTGTTCGCAGGGAGCGGCGCGAGGTCGCGGCGCGCCCCTGCCTCAGTCCATCGGAACCCACCAGACCCGTCCGTCTCTTCGCAGCAGATCGTCCGCCGCCCCGGGTCCCCACGTTCCGACGGGATAGGTGTGCGGCGGCTCCGGCGAGGCTTTCCAGCCCTCCAGCACCGGCATCAGAAGCTCCCAGGCGGTCTCCACCTCGTCATCGCGGGCAAACAGGGAGGCGTCGCCCAGCATCGCGTTGAGCAGCAGCCGCTCGTAGGCGTCGGGAATGCTCTGCCCGAACTCCTCGCTGTAGGCAAAGCGCATGGCGACCGGCTCCACGCGGATCGCCGGACCGGGGCGTTTTGCGCTCATCAGGATTTCGACGCCCTCATCCGGCTGTATGCGCAGGGTCAGCCGGTTGGGCGTCATATCCATACAGGACATGCGCGCAAACAGCACATCCGGCACATCCTTGAGCTGCAGCACCACCTCGGTAACGCGCCGGGACATACGCTTGCCGGCGCGCACGTAGAACGGCACGCCCGCCCATCGCCAGTTATCTACCCAGAAGCGCAGCGCCGCCGCCGTCTCGGTGCGCGAGTCGGCGGGAACGCCCTCCTCCTCCAGATAGCCGGGAACCGGCTTCCCGCCGATGGTTCCGGCGGTATACTGCGCGCGCACCGCGCTTCGCGCCACCTCCTCCGGCGTAAAGCGGCGAATGGAGCGCAGCGCCTTCACCTTCTCGTCCCGGATCGCGTCGGCGTCCAGCGAGACCGGCGGCTCCATCGCGATCAGGGTCAGGATCTGCAGGGCATGATTCTGCACGATGTCGCGCAGGATGCCCGCCTCATCGAAGTAGGCTCCGCGCCCTTCGACACCGAGCGTCTCCGCCACCGTGATCTGCACATTGTCCACATACAGATGGTTCCAGAGCAGTTCAAAGAGGCGGTTGGCGAAGCGCAGCACCAGGATATTCTGCACGGTCTCCTTGCCCAGATAGTGATCTATCCGGTAGATCTGCTCTTCGGCGAAGAGGGAGCGGAGATGCCGGTTCAACGCCCGCGCCGACTCCAGATCGTAGCCGAACGGCTTCTCGATCACGATTCGCGTCCAGGGACCGTTCGCCTGCGGGGGACGCGCCAGTCCCGCCTGCCCCAGATGGGTCGCGATCCCGGCAAACTGCTCCGGCGGAGTCGCCAGATAGAAGAGGTGGCTGCCGTTCAGCCCGTGCTCCCGATCCAGCGCCTCCAGCCGCGTATGCAGATTCCGGTAGCCCTGCGGGTCGTCCAGGGTTGAGCGATGGTAGAAGACGCGGCGGGCGAACCGCTCCCAGGTCTCGCCATCGGCGGGAAGGGAGGGGGCAAAGACGCGCACGGCTTCCCGCAGGTCTTCCCGGAAGCTCGCATCGTCTCTGTCGCGCCGTGCAAAGGCGACGATGGCGAAACGCTCCGGCAGAAGCTCCTGCACCGCCAGGCTGTAGAGCGCAGGGATCAGTTTGCGTCGGGTCAGGTCGCCCGTCGCACCGAACAGCACCAGCGTGCAGGGGTCGGGCGCGACGGGGAGGGACTCATCACACGGTTCAACGGAATTCATGGGCGGCATCCTGCTTCCAGAGATCGAGTATCGGGTGTCGGGCATCGGGTTGAGACTGCTTCGGCTTGAGACTGCTTCGGTCACTGCGCTCCCTCGCATGGACAGATTGGCAGGCTCGACCGTTGCAGGTACGCGCGACCTGCCCCCAAGCTGTCATAGCGAGCGAAGCGAAGCAATTTTCCACGTTCCGCTCTATCCTGTTGGCGTCATGCCCCCGATACTCCTGCCGGAAAAGATGCGGGGACGCGGAAAACCGCGTCCCCTTTGTTTTGCAGCCGGACTCTCCTATCCGGAGACGGCTTCCCGGAGGCGTCCCGCCGTCTGCGAGTGGCGCAGCTTCATCAGCGCCTTCGCTTCGATCTGCCGCACCCGCTCGCGGGTGATATGCAGCCGCCGCCCCGTCTCCTCCAGAGTATGCGGCTCCTCCTCGTTCAAGCCGTAGCGCAGGATCAGCACCTCTTTCTCCCGCGGGGTCAGGGTGTTCAGCGCGCGCTCCAGCTCCTCCCGCACCAGATAGCGGAAGACATGATCGGACGGCGAACTCTCCTCTCCGGCGCGCAGGAAGTCTCCGAGCTGCGACTCGCCCTCCTCTCCCACCGGCGACTGCAGCGAGAGCGGCTGCGCCGCGCTGCGCAGGATCTGCATCAGCCGCTTCTCGGTCATCCCGACCGCCTCCGCCAGCTCCTGGCGGGTCGGCGGGCGGTTCAGCCGCTGATACATCTCCGCGCGAATCCGCGCGATCCGGCTGATCGCGTCCACCACATGCGCCGGAAGCCGGATCGAACGCGCCTGGTTCGCCAGCGCGCGTGAGATCGCCTGCCGAATCCAGTGGGTCGCGTAGGTGCTGAAGCGGTAGCCCTTGCGGTAGTTGTACTTCTCCACCGCCCGGATCAGCCCGATCATGCCTTCCTGCATCAGGTCTTCCAGCGGCAAGCCGCGTCCCAGAAACCGACGCGCCACCGACGCCACCAGACGCACGTTCGCGTTGACCAGCTCCTCGCGGGCGCGCGCATCCCCCTGCTCCACCCGGCGCGCCAGCCGGATCTCCTGCTGCGGGGTCAGCAGCGGCGTCTTCCCCGTCGAGATCATCCAGGGATCGGGGATCTCATGCGGATCGTTCCTCGCGGACAGCATATCCGCCTCCTCGTCCCAGGCAGTATCCTCCCCGGAGGTCTGCAGCGTCTCCGCATCCTGTTCCGCCTCCGGGATCAGCTCCAGCAGGATGCCGTTGAGACGCTCCACATCCAGTTCCGGGCAGTCGGCATGCATGCAGTGATGCACCTCCTGCGCCAGCTCGGTCGTCGGCGACAGACCGCGCGCGCGCAGGCGGCAGCACATTCGGACAATCTCATTTCGTGTCGGCATGATGTTCACTTTCTCTCACCATCCCAGCCTGCTCCGGAGAACCCGCTGCTCGCCGCGCGGTGAAAGACCGGCTCTTTCGGCGCAGGGCAATCCTCTTGGAGATACGGGTCTGTAGAATCAGCAGATGTTAATAGAGACGATTGAACGATAAAACGGCGTCGGGTCATGCGCTCCGGGAACGGAGCGCAATCCTCATCGCGTCGCGGGAAAAGAAGCCGAAGAATCAAAACGGGACAACGCTCAGGCGTCGTCCCGTTCTTCAAGAGAGGTTTCTGACAGAGACCGGCTCTGTCTGCGATGTGACGTTCGCCTTTGCGTATCTACGTTGTATCGGCTCCGTTCGGTGTTGCCTCGCTGGCGGTCGCATCAAGCGACTCTACCGGGGCACTCTCTCCCGGACGGACTCTGGAAGCGACCTTCTCACGGATCTCGGCGGCTCGGTCCGCCACCTGATGCGATAACTCGCTCGCCTTGTCTTTGATCGTGGTCGCCTTCTCTGCGATCTGAGCGCGGGTCTCAGTTCCGGCTGCGGGGGCATAGAGTATGGCTACGGTCGCGCCCACCGCGACGCCCAGCAGAAAGATCAGCAATGAGTTGCCGATCGAGCCGGCTTGATCCTGTTTTTCCGTCATCTTTCTGACCGCTCCTTACTACAGGCTGAGGCAAAGGAGATTTCTCCTCAACGCTGCTCTATACGTTTACGTTCGGAGGATGCAGAAGGTTTCGCAATCCGCCCCTATTTTTCCGCCCGGCGGCGCGCCCCTCCGGCAGCCTCGTCTCCAGGGCTGTTTCTCAGCGGCTCCCGCTGGGTTCTCGTCTGTTAGACGCGCAGCCGGAGACCATATTACCGATCCCTTCAGACATTTTTTCACAGACCTGTCGGATTGTCGGCAGGACGCCGGGAAATCTTCCCCCGGAAGAACAAGGAAATCGGCGCGGTCGCCATCAAATAGGAGGGCAGAGCCGGAGCCAGGAGGAGAGCCGAGCATGCAGACGATCATTGAGCCGTTCAAGATCAAGATGGTGGAGCCGATCCGCTTCACCACGCCGCAGGAGCGCGCCGATATCCTGCGCCGCGCGCACTACAACCCCTTTCATATCCATGCCGAGGAGGTGCTGATTGATCTGTTGACCGACAGCGGAACCTCAGCGATGTCGGCGGCGCAGTGGGGCGCGATGATGATCGCCGACGAGAGCTATTCGGGCAGCCGCAGCTTCTTCAAGTTCGAGAAGGTGGTCCGCGAGATCACAGGTCTGCGGCATATCATCCCCACCCATCAGGGACGCGCCGCCGAGAAGATACTCTTTTCGGTGATGGGGGGCGCGGGAAAGATTATTCCGAGCAACAACCACTTCGACACCACGCGGGGCAATATCGAGTACACGGGGGCGGAGGCGCTCGATCTGGTGATTGACGAGGGGCGCATCCCCTCCTCGCAGCACCCGTTCAAGGGCAATCTCGACCTGGCGAAACTGGAGTCGCTCCTGGATCGCGCCGCCTCGCAGATTCCGCTGGGGATGCTGACCGTCACCAACAACACCGGCGGCGGGCAGCCGGTCTCGATGGCGAACATTCGCGCCGTGAGCGAGGCGCTGCGTCGGCGCGGCATCCCCTTCTTTCTGGACGCCTGCCGCTTTGCCGAAAACGCCTACTTCATCAAGCGGCGGGAGCCGGGCTACGCCGATAAGACGCCCCTGGAGATCGCGCAGGAGATGTTCTCCTACTGCGACGGGGCGACCTTCTCCGGCAAGAAGGACGGGCTGTCCAACATCGGGGGCTTTCTGGCGGTCAACGATGACGCACTGGCGGAGCAGGCGCGCAATCTCCTCATTCTGACGGAGGGCTTCCCAACCTACGGCGGACTGGCGGCGCGCGACCTGGAGGCGCTGGCGATCGGCATTCAGGAGGCGCTGGAGGAGCGGTATCTGGACTACCGGCACGCCTGTGTGGAGTACTTTGCACAGAAGCTGCGCGCGGGGGGCATTCAGATCGTTGAGCCGCCGGGCGGTCATGCCATCTATCTCGATGCCCGCGCCTTTCTGCCGCATCTGCCTGTGGAGCAGTATCCCGGGCAGGCGCTGGTCTGCGCGCTCTACGAGACCGGGGGCGTGCGGGGCGTGGAGATCGGCAGCGTGATGTTCGGCAAACGCGACCCGCAGACCGGCGCGGAGTCGTATGCCCAGATGGATCTGGTGCGTCTGGCGCTGCCCCGAAGGGTCTATACGCAGAGCCATGTGGACTATCTGGGCGAGGTGATCCTGGAGACCTACCGCCGCCGGGAGGAGATCGGCGGCTTGCGCTTCACCTATCAGGCTCCCATCCTGCGCCACTTCACCGCCCGCTTCGAGCCGACGGCGTCCGCGTAAAAAAACGACCGGCTGCATTTTCAGACAGCCGGTCGCTCCTTCCTGCGAAGAGAGTTGCCGATCAGCGGTTCTCGGTGAAAAGCTGTTTGACCTTGAGCCGGTTGGTCGCGCGCGCCAGAACCTGCAGCGCCTCCTCATAGTCCACCGCCGACCCGCTCTGAAGCTGCTCACGGGCGCGGGCGATGGCGGCTTCGCACCGCTGGACGTCTATATCCTCCGCGCGCTCCGCCGAATCCGCCAGGATGATCACCTTGGAGCCGGTAACCTCCACAAAGCCGCCGCTGGTCGCGATAAACTCCAGGTCCCCGTTCTCATACTCGACCTTGATCAAGCCGACCGTCATCCCGGTCATCAGGGGCGCGTGCCCCGACAGCACCCCGAACGATCCCTGAATGCCCGGCACGCGCACCGACTTCACCGGCTCGGAAAGGAGCACCTGTTCCGGCGTCACCAGTTCCAGTGGAAATGTCGCCATGGCTTCCCCCCGACGCTAGACGGTCGCCGTCAGCTGCTTCGCCTTCTCAACCGCTTCGTCAATCGTGCCCACCAGCAGGAACGCCTGCTCCGGCAGATCGTCATGCTTGCCTTCGATCAGCTCCTTGAAGGAGCGGATCGTCTCTTTGAGCGGGACGTACTTGCCGGGGATTCCGGTGAACTGTTCGGCGACGCGGAACGGCTGGGAGAGGAACCGCTGAATGCGGCGCGCGCGCGCCACCACCAGCTTATCTTCGTCCGAAAGCTCATCAATGCCGAGAATGGCGATAATATCCTGCAGGTCTTTGTAGCGCTGGAGAATCTGCTGCACGGAGCGGGCGACCTGATAGTGCTCCTCGCCGACCACGCGCGGATCCAGAATGTTGGATCGCGAGGTCAGCGGGTCCACCGCCGGGAAGATGCCCATCGCCGCGATCTTACGCTCCAGGTAGGTGTAGGCGTCCAGGTGGGAGAAGGTGGTCGCCGGAGCCGGGTCGGTATCGTCGTCCGCCGGAACGTAGATCGCCTGCACCGAGGTCACCGAGCCGCGCTTGGTGGAGGTGATCCGCTCCTGCAGCGCCCCCATCTCGGTGGAGAGGGTCGGCTGATAGCCTACCGCCGACGGGATTCGTCCCAGCAGCGCCGACACCTCGGAACCCGCCTGCACGAACCGGAAGATGTTGTCAATGAAGAGCAGCACGTCCTGCCCCTCGATGTCGCGGAAGTACTCGGCGATCGTCAGCCCTGACAGAGCGACGCGCAGGCGCGCTCCCGGAGGCTCGTTCATCTGCCCGAAGACCATCGCGGTCTTGCTGATCACGCCCGACTCGTTCATCTCCAGCCAGAGGTCGTTGCCCTCGCGGGTGCGCTCCCCGACGCCTGCAAAGACCGAGAAGCCTCCGTGCTCGGTAGCGATGTTGGTGATCAGCTCCTGCATCAGCACCGTTTTGCCGACGCCCGCGCCGCCGAACAGACCGATCTTTCCGCCCTTCAGATAGGGGGTGAGCAGGTCTACCACCTTCAGACCGGTCTCCAGCACCTCTTTTGTGCCGGACTGCTCTTCGAAGGAGGGGATCGGGCGATGGATGGGCCATCGCTCCTTTGCCTCCACCGCGCCGCGCTCGTCAATCGGATCGCCCAGCAGGTTGAAAACGCGCCCGAGCGTCTCGCGTCCGACCGGAACGGTGATCGGACCGCCGGTGTCCTCCGCCTCCGTGCCGCGCACCAGTCCATCGGTAGAGGACATGGCGATACAGCGCACCATATCGTTGCCCAGATGCTGCGCCACCTCGACCGTCAGGCGTATATCGCGGGAGGGGTCTTTGATTGTAATCGCATTCAGGATCGGGGGCAGTTCCCCGGGCGCGAACGCAATATCCACGACCGGTCCCTGCACCTGCACTAGCCTTCCGACAGCCATCTCTCTCTTCGCTCCTTGACCGAGTCTGCACCATTATTCACGAGTTAACGCATCAGTGTAGCAGGATTTAGCGGAGCAAATCAAGTGCCCCCTGTCCCGCGGCGAAGATTAGCAAAATTACCGAAAGGCATCCGCCTGTCTTTGCCGGAACCAGAGACCCGCCGGAGAAGCGCCGCTGCAGATCGGCGGAAGAGAGAGGCGCGCCGGTCGCGGCGTCTTTCGCCTCCCAGCCGAACCGCTGCGCCAGTCCCGCGCAGAACGATGCGGCGCGCTCTCCGGCAGCCTCGCTCACCCGGATCGGGACATGCACCTCCAGCCCTCGGGCGTTCTCTCCCTCGACCTCGATGCGCACCTCAATGCCGACATCCTCCTCCGCATCGGTATACAGGTAGACATCGGCATCTCTCCGCATATCCGGCAGCCTCTGCAGGAAGCTCTCCACTTCGGCGCGCGGTTGTGGCTGCGCGCCGGTCAGCTTAACGCGATAACTCACCGTATTGCTCCTGTTGGGTCGTGTGTGGAAACGGCAGGCGCGCAGCCTGCCCGGACAGGAAGCCCTCTCCTGTCCTCGAAAATCGGTCCTGACGGGATGGACTATCCCGGCGGGATGCCTTCCTGGCGCAGACGCAGATGCACGGCTTCCCGAACGCGCATCTGCGCGAAAGGCAGGTTCTGCGGATCGGCGAGCACCTCGACCCGCAGCACAATCTTCGCCGCATCTAACGCCGAAACGCCTAGCACGCGGGGCGCGCCCTTCAGCAGTCCGCTCTCCGCGCGCAGCAGCTCCTCGCCCGTCTGATTGATCGCCTCTGCGGCGCGCTGCAGATCGGCGGAGGAGGCGATCCCCACATCCACGTAGCTCTCGACCTGTGTGCGCGAATGGTTGATCACCGTACTGATGTCGCCGTTGGAGAGCATCCAGATGCGCCCCTGATCGTCGCGCAGGCGGGTAACCCGCATACTCATCTCTTCGACAACGCCGGACGCCGTGCCTATCGTGACATAGTCGCCGACCGCAAACTGATCTTCAATGATGAGAAAGAAGCCGGAGAGCATGTCGCGGGTCAGTTTGTTGGCGCCGATGCCGATGGCGATGCCTCCAATTCCCGCGGTCGCGATGATTCCGTTGACGTTGACCCCCAGCGCATCCAAAACCATCACCGCCAGCACAAAGGTCAGCAGGTAGGCGACGATGCTCTTCACCAGCCCCTGCATGGTTCGGAGGCGATTGACGCGCTCCGCCTCCGCTTCGGAGGGGCGCGCTCTCCCCAGCGCAACCCGGCTTAGAGAGAGATCAATCACGCGAAACAGCACCTGGCGCGCCACCCAGTAGACCAGGATGATGACCAGAATCTTCATGCCGCGCGCGACGGCGCCCTGAAGCGCCTCCTGATAGAGCGTCTGCCAGAAGACGGGGGTCAGAATCTGGCTCATGCGTCGGGAACCTCCAGCATGGCGCGCGCCCGGGCGATGATCTCCGGCAGCGGCATCTCCGCCACGCGCGCCGTCATCTGCGCCAGCCGCTCCGGTTCCATCCGGCTGCACAGCCGCTCATAGGTGCAGTTGTCCTCCTGCTCCGTCGGCAGTAGACAACTGCTCTCCAGACGACGCGCCGCCAGCAGCAGCACGGCGGCTCCGTCCAGATCGCCGATCTCCAGCACGATCTTGCCCAGATCCCAAAAGGTGCGCGCCAGACCGGGCAGGTCGCCAATCGCCTCGCGTATCTGCAGGCTCTCCGCCATCAGCCGCCGTCCGGTCACCACATGCCCGCGTTTCCAGGCGATCAGGCTCAGGGTGTGTATCTGGTAGGAGCAGGCATCCTCATCGCCGAGCGCGCGGTTGAGCGCCAGGCACTCCTCCGCCAGGGCGCGCGCCTCGTCATCGTTGCCGGCGCGCAGCTCCATCATCGAGAGGTTCTGCAGCAGGATCGCCCGCTCCGGCAGGCAGTCCGCCTCCTCGGCAAGCTGCAGCCCCTCCCGGAAACGCTGCCGCGCCAGATCAAACCGCCCCTGATCGGTGGCAATCAGCCCCAGAATGCTGATGGCGTTGCAGGCGCGCGCGTGCAGGTTGTTGGCGCGATAGAACGCCAGGCTCTGGTTGACGCAGGCTTCTCCCTCCTCGAAACGCCGCTGCATCCACGCCATGCCGCCCAGTGCAAGCAGCAGCGAGGCGAGCGAGGCGGTGTCGTCCGTATGCTGCAGCCCCTCCACCGCCCGGCAGACGATCTCATAGACGGAGGGCGTGATCCTCCCGCGCGTATGTGCGTAGCTTTCGAGCGCGTTCACCAGTTCGGCGACAAGCTGCCAGTGCCGGGTCTCATCCGCCCAGCGCATCGCGGCGTCCAGATTGCCGTGCTCCAGGTCGAGGCGCGCAATGGCGTGCCGCTGCTCCGCGCCGCTCATCTTCGGTCCCCACTCCTGCGCCACCCGCAGATAACAGGCGGCGTGGCGCACGCGCAGCGCGGACAGATTGGTCACCTTCTCCAGCGCATACTCTCGCACCAGAGAGAGCATCGCGTAGCGGGTCTCTCCCAGATGGGTTTCGGTGGTGAGCAGGGAGCGGTCGCGCAGGCTGAAGACGCCGTCGAGCACGTTCTCGCCCTCGCAGACCTCCTCCGCCGCCTCCAGAAAAAAGCCCCCCACGAAGACCGAAAGCTGCGCGAACAGGCTCCGCTCCTCCTCCGTGAGCAGATCGTACGACCAGTCCAGTGCGGCGCGCATCGTGCGCTGACGGTCGGGCATATCGCTGCGTCCGCCGGAGAGGAGATCGAAACGCCTCTCCAGACGCTGCGCAATCTGCGAGACGGTCATCCCGCGCACCCGCGCCGCCGCAAGCTCGATCGCCAGCGGAAGACCGTTTAACTGCTGACAGATGTTGACAATGGCGCGTATCTCCTGATTGTCCGCCGCGAAGTCCGGGCGCGCCGCCTGCGCGCGCTCCAGGAAGAGCAGCACGCTCTCCGTGTCCGACATGGGAGGAACCTGAAACTCATGCTCGCCCGAGAGATGCAGCAGCGCACGGGAGGTTACCAGACAGGTAACCCGCGGCAGCCGGGAGAGCAGGTCGCCCAGATCGCGCACCGCCGGAAGCAGATGCTCGAAGCTGTCCAGCACGATCAACACCCGCTTACTGCCCAGTTCATCCGCCACCATCTGCGCCGGTCCGGGCGTCATCGCCGTCTTCCCCAGGATCGCGGTGGCGATCTCCGGGAGAAGCTGCGCGGGGTCCGAGACGGCGGAGAGGGGCACATGCCATACGCCGTCGGGAAAGTCTATCAGGTGATCGGCAGCCACCTGCAGCGCCAGCCGGGTCTTGCCGCATCCGCCCGGTCCGGTCAGCGTGATCAGGCGGGCTTTGCCGGGGGCGATCAGTTCGTGCAGGATGCCCAGCTCGCGTTCGCGCCCGATAAAGCTGGAGCGCTGCGCCGGAAGGTTGTTGGGCTGCGCCTCGAGGGTTCGCAGCGGCGGAAACTCCTGGATCAACTGCAGATGGCTCACCTGAAAGAGCCGCTCCGGCATCCCCAGATCGCGCAGGCGGTGCTCTCCGCGATCCAGCAGCGATACCCCCGGCGGCAGGTGATCACGCACCAGGGCGGCGGTCGCGGCGGAGAGGAGGATCTGTCCGCCGTGCGCCGCATCGCGTATGCGCCCGCAGCGGTTCACCGGCGGTCCCAGGTAGTCATCGCCGCGAATGGCGGGTTCGCCGGTATGGATGCCGATCCGAATGCGAATCCCCAAGTTCATCCGCCGCAGCGCGATCTGCACCTCCACCGCGCCCGCCAGCGCCTCATACGCGGTGTCAAAGACGTAGAAGAAGCTGTCTCCCTGCGTCTGTACCTCGTAGCCGTGATGACGCCCCAGAATATCGCGCACCAGACGATTATGGGTCTCCAGCATGGGCAGAAAATCGTCGCCATGCGCCTCCCACATGCGTGCGGAGCTTTCGATGTCCGTCATTAAAAATGTCACGGTTCCGGCAGGAGGCGTGCTCATGGCGGCATTTCCGGGCAGAACGGGTCATGCAGTTGTCAGATAACAGGGCGCAGTCCCCGCGCCCGGATCCGCCAGGATGCGCAGGCGGGGGCGCGCCTCCGAAGCGCGGCCGCGCGCCGGGGTTACCGGTCGGTCGGAACGTCTGCGCGAAGAGAGTTTTCGGCGGCAAGCAGCGTGTTCTGCAGCAGCATCGCGATGGTCATCGGTCCGACCCCGCCGGGCACAGGCGTGATCCACGCGGCGACCTCGCGGGCAGACTCGAAATGCACGTCGCCGACATCGCCCCTGCGACCCGCCACCCGATTATAGCCCGCGTCTATCACGACCGCTCCCGGCTTGATCATCGCGCCGGTGATCATCTCGGCGCGACCGACCGCCGCCACCAGAATATCCGCCTCCCGGATCACCGACGGCAGATCGCGGGTGCGGCTGTGGCAGATCGTTACGGTCGCATGCCGGTTGAGCAGCAGGAGCGCGACCGGCTTGCCGAGGATGATGCTGCGCCCGACGACGACGGCGCGCTTTCCCTCGATCGGAATCTGATAGCGGTCGAGAAGCTCGATGATGCCGAGCGGCGTGCAGGAGATAAACGCCTCCTCCCCTGTGATCAACGCGCCCAGACTGGCGCGGCTGATCCCGTCCACATCCTTGTCCGGAGCCAGCAGAGACAGCGCGCGCGTCTCGTCCAGATGACGGGGAAGGGGATGCTGGATCAGAATGCCGTGCACGCGGGGATCGGCGTTGAGCCGATGGATCAGCGATTCGACCTCCTCCTGCGTCGCCGTGTCCGGGAGGCGGTGCGTCTCCGACTCGATCCCGACCCAGCCGCAGGCTTTCTCCTTCATGCCGACATAGGCTTCCGACGCCGGATTGTCCCCGACCAGCACCGCCGCCAGACGCGGCGTAACGCCCCTCGCCGTCTTCAGCGCGGCAACCCGCTGGCTGATCTCCGCGCGGATGTCGCGCGCGGTCTTCTGTCCGTCCAGTATCTGTGCGCTCACACAGAGGCTCCCGAATTTTTGAAGATTAGACCTGCGCCGTCTGCATCACCAGCGAGCCGAGGATGCCGTTGACAAATCGCCCCGACTCCGCCGTACTGTACTTCTTGGCGATCTCAACCGCCTCGTTGATCGTCGCGCCGGCGGGGATGTCCGGCAGATAGAGGATCTCGTAGGCTGCCAGCCGCATGATATTCCGATCTACCGTCGCCTGACGATCCAGCGCCCAGCCGGTCGAGAGCGCGGAGAGCCGGTCATCTATCTCCTGCCTCTTCTCCAGCACGCCCCGCACGAGCGTCTGCGCGAAAGAGGCGGTATGCAGCGACGCGGGCAGGTGCCTGAGAAAGGTATGCTCCATCTGGTCGGCGCGCTTGAGGGCGAGAGCGATCAGTTCGGCGATGATCTCCGGCTGCAGCGTGTCGCGCTCCTTCAGGCGCAGCAGGCTCGCGCGCGTCTCCTCCAGCGCGCTGCGCATCATCTGCTCCGCCTGCGGCACATCCGGAGCCTGCGATTCGCTGAAGAGCGCGCAGGTCTGCGAGGCGATCTCCTCCGCCAGTCTCCCCAGCAGAACCGACGCCGCCGAAGCAGCTCTCTTCACCTGCCGCTTACTGGCGGGAGAGAGTTCTCCGGCGCGCTCCTGCGCTGTCTGTTTCAGCAGAGCCTGTGCGTCCTGTACAGACTGCGTCATCGGCGTATCCACCATACTGCGCGCCTGCGCGAAGATGTCTTCCAACGCCTCAGATAACGGCTTCTTCCCGACATCCATCTGATAGAGCGCTTTCAGAGCCATCTCACGCGCGACACGTCGAGCGTTTATCACTGCGCCCTCCCTGCCTGACTGCCTTCGCCGACGCACAGACGCCGGACCCTCTTCGTAGACAAGTCTGATTTCCTGTGTATTGTGATACCTTAATTTCACGCTTTTGACCGAGCTTCCTGCTGTCAGGCGCGGCGGATCTTTTCGGACAGCGCGCCGACGGGATCGCGAGGAATCGTACGGGATCGCAATTGACAGGCGGCGCGGGAATAGTTTATAATCTATAGTAAGTTAGTAAGATTTACCGGCGCGATTCCCGTGAGGGAACGGCTGACCGCTCATAGAGGAGGAACAGACCGTGGCTATTGGAATCAATGAGCTGGCTCCCGATTTTACGGCAGTCAGCACGCACGGGGAGATTCGCCTCTCCGACTACGAAGGCAAGTGGGTGATCCTCTTCTCGCACCCCGCCGACTTTACCCCCGTCTGCACCACGGAGTTTGTCGAGTTTGCCAGACACAGCGATGAGTTGAAGAGTCTCAACACGCAGTTGATCGGTCTGTCGGTGGACAGCGTCTACGCCCATATCGCCTGGATCCGCAACATCGAAGAGAAGTTCGGCGTCAAGATCACCTTCCCGGTCATCGCCGACCTGGACACGAAGGTGGCGCAGCTTTTCGGCATGATCCAGCCCAACGCCGACTCGACTGCCACCGTGCGCGCCGTCTTCGTGATTGATCCCAAGCGGGTGGTGCGGGCGGTGGTCTACTATCCGCTGACCAACGGGCGCAACATAGACGAGATCATCCGGCTGGTGAAGGCGCTGCAGACCCACGACGCCAATAACGTCGCCACGCCCGCCAACTGGCAGCCCGGCGATCCGGTGATCGTCAAGCCGCCGCTCACGCAGGAGGGCGCGGAGAAGCGGCTGCAGGAGGGGCTGGACGCCAAAGACTGGTACTTCGCCCAAAAGAGCCTGTAGCGGCGGACAAACTTCCCCTGTAATAATCTTATCATGCACGAATAGAGACGGCGAAAGCCGTCTCTGTGTCATAATAGCTCTATCCCGGGCAACCGTCCACTGGAGGGCTGCATGCACCCGTTCGTCCGCCTTCGCTGTCAAGACGCGCGCCGCGCCGCCGTGCTCTGCCTGCTGCTGTGCGCCTGCCTGACGATCCGGGCGCAGGCGCAGCGCATCACCCTGATCGGAACCGGCGACATCACCCTCTCCCACGGCGTCGCCCGGATCATGCGGGAGCGCGGAGAGGACTACCCGTTTGCTGCGATCGCCCCGTTCCTGCGTCAGGCGGACATCGCTTTCGGGAACCTGGAGTGCGTGCTGGCGGTCGGGGGCGAACGTCTGCCCAAGCAGTTCAACTTCCGTGCCCATCCCGACGGGGCGCGGGTCCTGCAGCGCGCCGGCTTCGATATCGTCTCGCTGGCGAACAACCACTCCTGGGACTACGGCAAGGAGGGGCTGGCGGAGATGATCGGGCACCTGGAGCGCGCTGGGGTCCGGCAAATCGGAGCCGGGCGCACGCTCTCGGAAGCCCACACGCTGCGCGTGATCACCGTGCGGGGCGTGCGCGTCGGGTTCCTCGCCTATCTGGGCATGTTCCCCCCGCTGATCCCGCTGCGCGAAAAGGAGCCGGGCGTCGCGATGGGCTACCTGCCTCTGGTGCGACGCGACGTGACGGCGGCGCGCAGACAGGTGGACTTTCTGATCGTCTCGCTGCACGCCGGGATCGAGGGCGCGCCCCGCCGTAGCCCCCGACAGCAGTCCATCGCCCGCACCGCCATTGACGCGGGCGCGGACATGGTGATCGGACACCATCCCCACGTGATTCAGGACTGGGAGACATATCGGGGCAAGCCGATCTACTACAGTCTGGGCAACTTCCTCTTCCCGACCCGCCCCTCCTATCGCACGGCGATCCTGGTCGCGACGCTGGAGCGAGGAAAGCCCCCGCGCGCCCGGCTGGTGGAGGTGGAGGTCGCCAACCGGCAGGCGCGGCTGGTTCGCAGCCGGGAAGCCCGGTTTCCCTGACGCCGCTCTCACGGAGATCTGTTATGAAGATCAGCCCCCATAAGATCATGGTTACGCTTGTCTATCTGCTCTCGCTGGCGATCGTCTACTGGGGCGCGCCGCCTGCGGACAGAACCTTCAATCTGTGGGTATGGGGGATCGCCGCAGGCGCGCTCCTGGCTTATCTGCTCCGGCTGGAGTATATTCACTGCCCGCGCTGCGGTCGCGAGACGAGCATCCCGCACCTGCAGCATCCCCCCCTCGTCTGGAGACGCCGGTACATACACTGTCGCTGCAGCGCCATTCTGGACCGCATGAAGGGAGGCGCGGAGATCGGCTATATGCCGCCCGCCCTTCGCCGTCCGCTGCGCGACCTTATGCGTAAAAAACGCAGACGCCAGTAGCGGGATTGTGTGCCAGAATAGATAGCGTATCTGCACGGCAGAGCCTTCCTCTCTGCCGCAGCAAGCTTGTCAACGGGAGTATCACCTATGACCACGCAGGAGACCTGGGAGACCGTCGGGCACGCCACCCCCGAACAGGTGGAGTTCTACCGCAAGTACGGATACGTAAAGTTCGGGCGCATCTTCACCCGCGAGGAGATGGACGCCCTGCGCGACCATGTGGATGAGATGATCGCCGCCCTGCCGGAGGGAAAACGCCCGGAAGAGCTGGACGTGCCGCACTTCAACGATCCCTGGCTGTTCCGCTATCTGAATCATCCGCGCGTGCTGGATGTGATCGAGGACTTCATCGGTCCCGACATCGTCCTCTGGTCAAGCCACTTTATCGCCAAGCCGAAGGGCGACGGCAAAGCGGTCCCCTGGCATACGGACGGCTCCTACTGGGGAGACCGGCTTCAGCCGATGAAGGTGATCACGCTGTGGCTGGCGGTGGACGAATCGACGGTGGAGAACGGCTGTATGCGCGTCATTCCCGGCTCGCATACCGAGGTGGCGCGGGTCGCCGACATGTACGAGCCGGTAGACCTGAAGCGCAACGTCTTCAATTCCCGCATCAAGCAGGAGTGCATGGACGAATCGCAGGCGGTAGACCTGGAGCTTCAGGTCGGCGAGTGCCACTTCCACGACGCCTGGACGATTCACGGCTCCAACCCCAACTTCTCCAGCAAACGCCGCTGCGGCTACACCATGCGCTACATGCCCGCCGATGTGGTGCATCAGCCGAAAGAGTGGTCCAGCAGCCATCGAATCTACCTGCTGCGGGGAGAGGATCGCACCGGCGGACGCAACGTCTACACCCCGATCCCGGAGTATTGAGAGTATCATGACCATCGAACAACCGCAGATTCGCTCCCGTCCCGACGGATGGGGGACGGTGCAGGAGCTTCTGATCGAGGACAGGGTTGCCAGCTACCTGACGGTGGTGGAGCGCACCATGCGGATCGGCGTCTCCACCGTCCGCATGGGCGGGATCGGGGGAGTCGGAACCCACGAAGAGCATCGCGGAAAGGGCTACGCGCGCCGCGTCCTGGAGCACAGCGTCCGCTGGATGGCGGAGAACGGCTACGACTGCTCGACCCTGTTCGGCATCAGTGACTTCTACCACAAGTTCGGATACGCCGCCTGCTTCCCGGAGTGCGTCATCAAGGTCCGCACGCGCGCCGCAGAGCAGGCTTCGAAGTCGCTCTCCGTTCGCCCCTTTACGCCCGACGACCTGCCGGCGGTGCGCGCCATCTACGACGCGGAGAACGCGCTCCTCACCGGCGCCATCGTGCGTGGAGAGAGCGCACGATGGCTGACGCAGGGGACCGGCTACGGGCGACAGGCAAAGGGGTTCGTCTTCTGCGATGCGTCGGGCGAGGTCGCCGCCTACGCCGCCTACGACGCCGCCAGCGACTCCAACCCGATCACCTATGAGGTGGCGGTGGGTGAGGTCGGCGCGCGCAGCCCGGAATACTACTCCGACATCGTGCGGTGGGCGGCGGAGCTTGCGATCACCATGCGCGTGGGAGAGATCTCCTTCCAGCTTCCCCCCGACAGCGCGTTCGGAGCCTACCTGACCTTCTACGGCGCGGAGCAGAGCCTCTCCTACCCGCGCTGCTGGGACGGGATGGGGCGCATCATTCGCCTGAAGCCGTTTCTGGAGGCGACGCTGCCGGAGTGGACGCGCCGGGCGCGGGAGGCGAAGCGACTGGAGCCGGGCGCGTCGGCGCGGCTGGTCACCGATCTGGGAGAGGCGACGCTCGTCTGGGACGGCGAGAGCGTCGCGCTTTCGGAGGAGGAGAACGCCTCGGGGACGGTAACGCTGGGGCAGGATCGGCTGATGCAGGCGGCGATGGGCTATCACGGCGCGGAGACGATCCTGCTGCTGCCCGGCGTGCAGGCGCAGGGAGACCTTACCCTGTTCCGGACGCTCTTCCCGCGCAGACTGCCCTATATGTGGCGGGCAGACCGCTTCTAACGGCTTCCTGCGAGGGCGCGGGTCAGGCGCGCGGCGCGCTCCGGTCCAAACCGCATCAACAGCCTGCTGACCTGCTGCTCGTCCATCCGCATCAGCATCTTTTCAACCAGCGGATCGGGCAGCTTCTCCAGGATCGGCGCGGCTTCCTCCGCCGGCATCTGCTCGTAGATGGAGGCAAGCCGCGCGATCTTTCGCTCCTGCTCGGGGTCGGGACGCTCCGGCGCAGGGGCGGGCGGGCGCGCGGGCGCAGCCGGAGGCGGCAACGGGGCGGACGGCTTCTCCGGCGCGGCGGCGGATGGCGGTTCGGCTTTCGCCTCCTCTGTCTCCTTCTTCGGCGCGGCTACCGTCTGCGCCGCCGGAGGCTTCTTCTTTCCGAGCGGTATCACGCCGTAGCGGATCAAGCCGAAGGCAGCTCCCCCCAGCACGGCGATCACCACCACCAGGATCAACAGGATTCGCATGATCTATCGCTGCTCCAACAGCGCCTTCACCTTGCGGACGTAGTTTTCGGTCTCACGGTAGGGCGGAATGCCGCCATACTTTCGGACGGCGCCGGTTCCCGCGTTGTACGCCGCCAGCGTCAACTCCAGATTCCCCTCGAATATCCGGAGCTTTTCGGCAAGCTGGCGCGCTCCTCCCATGATGTTCTCCTCGATGTCGAAGGGGTCCTTGATCCCGTAGGCGCGCACCTCCTCCGGCATCAGCTGCATCAGCCCCATCGCGCCCTTGTGCGAAACGGTGCGCGGGTTGCCGTTCGACTCGACCTTGATCACGGCGCGGATCAGATTCGGATCGAGATTGTACATCTGGCTGTAGCGGGCGATGGCGGATTCGATCTCCGGAGAGAACTGGAACGGGATCGGGCGCAGCTGCGCGACGCCGGTCGCCTCCGCCAGCGCGACATCGAACGGCTTCGCCAGCATGGTCGGCGCGGCGCGTCCGGGAATAGACGGAGGGACGGAGCCGACCGGCATACGACCGCCTGCCGCCGCTCGAAAGCCTTCCGTCTGAGTCTGGACGGCGAACGGTTTCGGGGTCAACTCCTCGATGCGCGCCTCGATCTCCGCAATGCGCGCCATCACTCTCTCGATGCTCATGGTAATAAAAGCCTCCCTCCGGCGCGGTCTCAGGCGGCGCGCCGGGAGTGCCGCTGGCTCGCCAGCTCATCCAGCATATTCTGCTCCGCCAGTCGTGTCTCGGCGACGTAGTTCTCAAAGGCGCGTTCGCGCAGACGCTCCACGCTCTCCCGCGCCCTTCTCGCCTCCACCAGCGCGCTCCGCGCATCCTCCAGCCGGGCGGCGATCCCCTCGCGTTGACGCTCCTCGCCGGCAATGCGGGCTTTGATGGCGTCTATGTAACGCTCGCGGTTGGTGAAGTAGTCCACGCTCCAGCGTCCCGGACCCGCGCTCAGGATGCGCGCCTGCTCCCGCCGGTACCGCGCCAGCCGCTCATCACAGGCGTTCAGTTCCGCCTGCACCGCCGCAAACGCCTGCAGGCGCAGCTGCTCCAGCGCCGCCCGGTATTTCAGCACCGGCTCCAGTTTGAAGCGAAAGCGTTTCATAGCACTTCACCCTGTCATCCTGAAAGCAGCCGTCTCCACGCCGCAGGCTATCCCTGAAACAGGCTCACAAGCTGCCGCCGGGTGGCGGCAAAGTCGCTCTTCTCGTCGGAACGCTGGCACAGAAAGGCGCGGATCGCCTCGATAAACTGTCGGGCGCGGTCTATGCGGGGATTGCTCCCCCCGACATAGGCTCCGATGTTGATCAGGTCTTCCGCCTCCTGATAGGCGGCAAGCAGCGAACGAAGCTCTCCCGCCGCGCTGCGATGGGTCGAGTCGGTGATGGCGGGCATGACGCGGGAGACGCTCTGCAGGACATCAATCGCGGGATAGTGGTTTCGTTGCGCCAGGGCGCGGGAGAGCACAACATGCCCGTCCAGAATACCGCGCGCGGCGTCGGCGACCGGCTCGTTCATATCGTCGCCCTCCACCAGCACCGTGTAGAGTCCCGTAATGCTGCCCTGCTCGCCCATTCCAGCGCGCTCCATCAGGCGGGGAAGCAGGGCGAAGACCGAGGGGGTATAGCCGCGTGTTGTGGGCGGCTCGCCGATCGCCAGTCCGACCTCCCGCTGCGCCATCGCCAGCCGGGTCACCGAGTCCATCATCAGCATGACGTGCCTGCCCTGATCGCGGAAGTACTCCGCCATGGCGGTGGCGACCAGCGCCGCCTTGATCCGCACCAGCGAGGGCTGATCGGAGGTCGCCACCACCACCACCGAGCGGCGCAGCCCCTCCTCTCCCAGCGACTCCTCGATAAAGTCGCGCACCTCGCGCCCCCGCTCCCCGGTCAGCGCGATCACATTGACATCCGCCTGCGTGTTGCGGGCGATCATGCCCATCAGGGTGCTCTTGCCGACGCCCGACCCGGCGAAGATGCCGATGCGCTGCCCCTTGCCGATGGTCAGGCAGCCGTCCAGGGCACGCACTCCCAGCGGCAGCGGCGATGTGATCCGGGCGCGTTTGAGCGAATCGGGCGGCGAGGCGTTCACCGGGTACTCCCGCTGAACCTCCAGCGGTCCCCGATCGTCCATCGGCTGTCCCAGCCCGTCCAGCACGCGCCCGAGCAGCCCCTCGCCGACCGGAACGTGCTGCGACTTGCGGGTGGCGACCACCTCGCTGCCGGGTTTGATGCCCTCCATGCTCCCCAGCACCATCAGCAGTACGCGCCTCTCCCGAAAACCGACCACCTCCGCCATCACGGGGGGCGTCCGGCGGTCCGGGTAGATCAGGCAGATCTCGCCGAGCATGGCGCTCGGTCCCTGCGACTCGATCACCATCCCGATCACCTGCACCACTCGACCGTTGATCTTGACCGGATCGAGCCGGCTCACGCGCTCGCGATAGAGGGTCAGGTCCAGCGAGGGCGGTCCCTCCTCGGAGTAGAGCAATGGCATGGCTACGCCGCCTCCCGCAGCGTCTGCAGCACCGTCCGCCCAATCTCCTCCAGCTGCGTCTCCACGCGGGCGTCTATGGTTCCAGCTCCGGTCTCCACGACGCAGCCGCCGGGCGACACGCGGCGGTCTTCGATGATCTCCAGCCTCTCCACGCCGTCTACCAGGCTCAGCAGGCTCTCCCGCGACTGACGCAGATGATCCAGGTCCTGCGCGTTGACCCGAATACGCACGCTGGTGGAATCCACCACGCGGCGCAGGGCGTTACGAACCGTCGAGACCGCAACATCGCGATTGATCTGCGCCTCGTCCTTGACCACCTTCTGCGCGATCTCCAGCACAAAGGCGATGATCTGCATCTCGGCTTCCTGCCAGATGCGCCGCCGCTCCTGCTCGATCAGCGCGATCAGCCCTTCGACCTCCGCGCGATACCGTGCGCGCTCCTCCTCCAGATGCCGGTGCGCCGCCGACAGCCCTTCGGCGTACCCCTGCTCATATCCGGAGCGGCTGCCCTCGGTGCGCGCCTTCTCCGCATAGGCATCTGCCTGCTGCACCGCCTCGAGAATGATCCGCTGCGCCTCCTGCGCGGCTTCCGCACGCAGAACCTGCACCTCGATCGGCTCCTCCTCATCGGTCATCAGCCGTCTGCGCTCTTCGGCGGCGACCTGCTGAATATCCTGAAATATGGCTGGCTTTCCCATCGCGTTCGCCCCCTCGCCCGCCGGCAGCGGCTCAGACGATAATCTCTTCGCCGCCGCCGCGTGCGATCACGATCTCGCCGCTCTCCTCCAGCCGGCGAATGATGGCGACAATCCGCTGCTGCGACTCTTCGACGGCGCGCAGGCGCACCGGACCCATAAACTCGATCTCCTCTTTGAGCATCGAGGCGGCGCGCTCGGACATATTTTTGAAGATGCGGTTCTGCACCTCTTCGTTGATGCCTTTGAGCGCGAGGGCAAGCTCCTTGGTATCCACCTCGCGCAGCACCTTCTGAATGGCGGCGTCGTCCAGCAGCGTGATGTCCTCGAAGACGAACATCAGCTTCTTCACCTCGTCCGCCAGTTCGGGATTGTTCTCGGAGAGGGTCTCCAGGATCATCTTCTCCGTCTGCCGATCCACGCAGTTGATCACATCCACCAGCGACCGGACTCCGCCGACCGCCGTAAACTTCTGGGAGACGATGGAGGAGAGCTTCTGTTCGAGCACCCGCTCAATCTCCCGGATCACCTCCGGGGGGGTTCGGTCCATGATCGCAATGCGGCGGGCGACCTCAGCGCGCGCCTCCGACGGCAGTCCCGACAGCACCGCCGCCGCCTGCTGTGGCTGCAGATGCGCCAGGATCAGCGCAATGGTCTGAGGATGCTCATCCTGAATGTAGGAGATCAACTGGGCGGGATCGGCTTTCTTCACAAAGTCGAAGGGAAGCACCTGCAGCGCCTGGATCACGCGCCCGATGATGCCGTTGGCGCGCTCCTGCCCGAACGCCGCCTCCAGGAGCCGCTTGGCATGGTCAATGCCGCCCTCCGAGATTACCTCCTGCGCCAGGCACATATCGTGAAACTCGGCGATGACGGCGCTGCGTTCGGTATGCGTGATCTTACCCAGACGGGCGATCTCCAGCGAGAGGAGTTCGACATCCTCCTCGCTCAGGAACTTGAACAGCTGCCCGGTAACGTCCGGTCCCAGCGCGATCAGCAGCACCGCCGCCTTCTGTCGGTTATTGAGGGTAGGGGTTCGAGCCACCGTCCGCTCCCTTCTATCCTTTGCCTTTGTCTTCGAGTATCCAGCTCTTCACCAGCATCGCCACGGTCTCGGGCTTGGAGCGCGCCAGATGGACGATGCTCTCCAGGTTGGCGTCGAACGCCTCCTGAATGATCTCGTACTCGCGCCGCTGCTGTCTGAGGAGAACGCCCTCCGGCGACATATCCTCCTCATCCTCCTGTGTTCCGGAATCGGCTCCCGCCTCTGCGGATCCGCCGACGGTGATGTCGAGCATGCCGCCGCCGGCGCCGGCTCCCGCCAGAGCCGGTTTGCGCTCGCCCGCCAGCAGACCGGCGCGGGCGTTGACCACCGCCTCTTTTGGCAGCGGCGCGCGCCGCAGGCTGCGCGCTAGAATGAACAGCATCAGCATCATCACCGCCAGCGGCACGCCGTATCCAAGCCACTGGTTGATCCGCTCCGCCGACGCGGAAGCCGCCGCCGCGCGCTTCTCCTCCTCCCGTGCCGTCCTGTCGAAGGTAACGGTCTGAACGGAGACGCGGCGCGCGCTGGCGGGGTCGGCGGGATTGGCGCCGATGTAGTTTTCGATGTTGCGCTGAATGGCGGCGACGGTCTCTGCGGGGATGGACTTGTCCAGCATCACCGAGACCGCCAGCGACCGAACCTCGCCCGGCGTTTTGATGGTGCGCGTCTCGGTAACGCCGTTATCCAGCGTTACGTTGGTGCGCTCGCTGCGATAGCGTCCCGCGCCGCCGGAGAGGGCGTTTGGGCTTCCCGCCTGCACCGTGCCGGGACTGACCGGACCGCCGGGCGTCGCGTTGGACGACATGCCGACCGGCTGACGCGCGGAAGCCGGCGCGCCGCCCGCCCCGGTAACATCCTCCGTCTGCGTCTCGCGGGTGCGCGGAACCCCGGCGGTAAACTCGCGCTTCTCCTCCTGCTGCGTGTCCAGGTTCAGCTCCGCCTGCACGATCACCGACGATTTGCCCGGTCCCACCACCTCGATAATCTGCTGCTGTATCTCGCGGGCGCGCGCCTCTTTGTAGGCGCGCTCCTGCGCGTACCGCTCTTCGGTTCCGACAGCGCCACCGCCCTGCTGCGCGCCGTCCCAGAGCATGTTGCTCTCCCCGTCCACCATTGTGATGTTGCGGGTGGTGAGTCCGGGGTAGGCACGCGCCACGAGATTGGCAATGGCGCGGGTGTTGGCTTTCGACAGTTCGCGTCCCGGCTTCAGATGGACGATGACGCTGGCGGAAGGCTCGGTCTGTTCGGTGATGAAGGGCGACTCCCGCCCGACCGCATATTTGACGTTGGCGGACGCCACCTGATCGAGCGCCTCGATGGCGTTCTCCATCTCGCCCTCTACCGCGCGCTTGATGGTCTGCTCCTCCATCGCCTGCGTCTGTCCGAACGGAGCCTTATCGAGCAGCCCGTAGCCCAGGGAGCCGGAGTTCATCAGCCCGGCGGCGGACAGCCCCATCTGCAGCTCCGGGCGCATCTGCTGCGGAACCAGAAAGGTGCGTCCGTCCTGCCCGATCTGATAGGGAACCTTTCGGTCCTTGAGGAAGTTCATAATCCCCTGAGAGTCTGCCGGGGAGGCGTTGGAGATCAGGGGGACATACTCCGGAGTGCGCGCCCAGAAGAGGAACCCGACCAGCACGACCAGCGCGCCCGCCACCGCCGCAACCAGCATCAGGCGGTTCGGAGCGCTGATATGCGACCATAACTCGCGTAGACGATCCAGTGTGTCACGCATCGAAGTTCACCTCGTGACGTTCGAAGAGAGGTGCGGCTCAGAGGCGCAGAGCGCCCCTTGGTGAGGAGCGAGGAACGCCCCTCAGAGCGGCGGACGGCTGCATCAGACCTGCATCCGCATGATCTCCTGGTACGCCTCCACCAGACGATTGCGAACCTGCATGGTGAGAGCCATCGCCGTGCTCGCCTGCTCCATCGCGATCATCACCTGATGGATATCAATCTGCTCGCCGGTAGCAAAGCGCCGCACGGTCTCTCCGGCATTCTGCTGCAGCGCGCTCACCCCGCTGACCGCCTGCACCAGCATCTCGCCGAAGGAGGGACCGCCCTCCGTTTCGCGCGGGTCGAGGCGCTCCAGCGCGCCGGTCTGCAGTCCGAAGACCGGACCCGTTTCACGGGGATCCAAAGAGCCGATGGACATCTATCTATACCCTCCCGATCTCCAGAGCCTTCTGCTGCATCTGTTTGGCGGAGTTGAGCGCGTTGACGTTGGCTTCGTAGGCGCGGGTGGCGGTCATCAGGTCCACCATCTCGATCACCGGCTCGATGTTGGGCATCAGCACGTAGCCGGTGGCGGGATCGGCGTCCGGGTGACCGGGATTGTAGACCCGCTTGAAGTCGCTGAAATCCGGCTCGATCGCTGCGACTCGCACGCCGCCCGTGCCGCCGGCGCGCCCCGCCGTCTGCAGCAGGGAGGCGAAGCTCTGCGGCGCATCCGCCGACTCGAAGACGACCTGCCGCCGCCGGTAGGGGGTTCCCTCCGGCGTGCGGGTGGCGTTGACGTTTGCCAGATTGCTGCTGATCACATCCATCCGCACGCGCTCGGCGGTCAAGCCGGAGGCGCTGATCTCAAAACTGCGTGTAATGCTCATAGGAGGTGTCCTGCGGCGGTTCAGACTTCGCGGCGGCGCCGCGCGTCTTACCTGCCGTTATTGATCACGCTCTTCAAACCGCTGAAGAAGCTGCTGACGTACTGAATCAGGGTCTGGTAGCGCAGGGTGTTCTCCGCCATCTGCACCACCTCGCGCTCCATATCCACGTTGTTGCCGTCCAAACGCGCCGAGGTGGTCAGATCGCGCACCGGTCGGGGCGCGTAGCCACGCATCGGGCGCACCGGAACGCCGGTCTGCGAAGAGAGCGTCTCGCCGACGGCACGGCGCAGGGCGGCTTCGAAGGGAACCTCCTTGCGCTTGTAGCCGGGCGTATTGACATTGGCGAGGTTGTCGCTCAGCGCGGCGTGCCGGGCGGCAAGTCCGTCCAGCGCGCCCTGCGCCGTCAGAAAGGTTTCGGTCTGGAGTATCTTTTCGAGCATCTTCTCGTCTCTAGTTATGCGAAAGGGGATCGGACGGTACGTTGATGATGATATCGCCGCGGGCGGACGACAGAAAGCCGGTAAAAGTACGGAACGCAGTTAGAGGGATTATTGGCGCGCGGCGCGCCGGAATTTAGGCTGAAAGCGGGCTATTTGCGGGCGAGAGTCGAAAAAAAGTGAAATCCGGCTCAGAGCCTCCGATGTTTTTTTCTGGAAACGGAAGGAAGTCGGGGTTCGGGTGTCCAAACAGAGCATAGCCGGGTCAGTCTGCGTTGCGCGCCAGCCTGCGCCGCGCGGGGTGACCGCCTGTTTAACGTGGATTTGCTGCAGCGATCGAAACATGGAAAAGAGGCTGCAGCCAACTCACTACCAAAGGAGGATGGTTCGTGAAAAAGATTGGCTGGCTTGTGGGGTGTGCGCTGCTTCTGCTGCTGATGCATGGTTCCGCCCAGGCTCAGCTCGGAGCGGATAACGATCTCTCCCGCAACTGGAATCTCCGGGCAGGCTTCTTCATTCCCGAGCGGGAAGAGGCGCGTGCCGCAGAGGGCGATGTCTGGGTGACCTTCGGCGCAGAGCGAAAATTCTACGAGGCAGAGCGCTACAGCGCGACCCTCAGCATTGACTACTACGGATCGGGCAAAATCTACAACGTCCCGATTATGATGAACCTTCGCGGAGAGACCAACCGATTTCGCTACGGGGCGGGCGCCGGCTTCGGCATCTCCCATGACCTCAATGAGGGCATTCTCGGGTTCGCTTACAATCTGGGCATCGGCTATACGCTGCTGCAGGGCAAGAACCCGATCTCGTTTGACGTACGCTATATGGGTCTGAGCACCGGCGGCGGACAGTTGAACGGCTGGCAGTTCACTCTGGGCTATCAGTTCTAGAGCGGCTGCCAGAACAACGTACACGCCTTACGACAGCGACGGGACCGGTTCCCGTCGCTGTCGTTTCCGGGAGCGTTCCGCCGCCCCGCCTGCAAAGAGTGCCGGAAACCGTCCGACGCGCCATCCCCTCCGGCGATCTCCTTGACGGGCGAACCTTTTTTCGTTATAATGAAACAGTTTTCAAGCTGGAAGGGTTATCAAGGAGCCAGAGCGTGTCTATCGGCGGCAGCAGCGAACTCGACGAGTCCCCGCATCTTTCCATTGTGATTCCCGCCTACAACGAGGAAGCCCGGATCGGCGCGACCCTCTCGCGTATGCTCTCCTATCTGGATGCGCAGGGGTTCCGCTACGAGATTCTGGTCGTGGACGACGGCAGCGCGGACCGAACGCGCGAGGTGGCGGCAGCGACCGCCGCCGAGCATGAGAACGTCCGCATCCTCCGCTACGAAGAGAATCGGGGCAAGGGACACGCGGTGCGCTACGGCATGTTGCAGGCGCGGGGCGACTTCGTTCTCTTCTCGGACGCCGACCTCGCCACCCCCATTGAAGAGATCGAGCCGCTCTTCGCCGCGCTGCGCGAGGGCTTCGATATCGCCATCGGCTCCCGCGATATGCCCGGCTCTCAGCTGGTGCGCAGGCAGTCGCTGATCCGCGAGATGGGCGGCAAGCTGTTCAACCGCTGCGTGCAGCTGCTGGCGGTGCCCGGCATCCGTGATACGCAGTGCGGCTTCAAACTCTTCACCCGCGCCGCCGCTCACAGCATCTTCCGCAACTGCCAGATAGATAACTTCTCCTTCGATGTGGAGGCACTCTATCTGGGCAGACAGCTGGGCTACTCCATCATCGAGGTTCCGGTGCGCTGGCAGCACATGGAAGGCAGCAAGGTGCGCTTCTTCCGCGACGCCTGGCGCATGCTCAAGACCCTGTGGCGCATCCGCGCCACCGACTACCGCCTTCAAAAAGCCGACTACGAACGCTCCATCCGATAGTCTCCCGCCCTGACACCCGCATGAATGTCGAAGAATATGAACGCATGTTCCGTCTCGAAGACTCGTACTGGTGGTTCGTCGGGCGGCACCATCTGATTCTGACCTTTCTGCAGGCGCAGTACGGCGGGCGCCGCGATCTGACGATCCTGGACATCGGCTGCGGAACCGGCGCGATGTCCCGGAAACTGGCGCAGTGGGGAGCGGTCGTCTCCGCCGACTTCAGCCCGCTGGCGCTCACCTACTGCCGCCGCCGCGACCTCCATCAACTGTGTGTGGCGGACGCCATGCGCCTTCCTTTCCGGGACAACTCTTTCGATGTGGTGGTCGCGCTGGACATTCTGGAGCATCTCCCGGACGATCAGGCGGCGCTGTGCGAGTTTCACCGGGTGCTGAAGCCGGGCGGGCGCGTCATCGCCACCGTTCCCGCCTACCCGTCGCTGTGGAGCGGGCACGATGTCGCGCTGATGCACTTCCGCCGCTATGTGGCGCGGGAGGTGCGCGAGCGTTTCACCGCCGCCCGTCTGAAGATCGAGAAGCTCTCCTACGCCATGACCCTCCTCTACCCGGTCGTCTGGCTGATGCGCCGGGTCATTCTGCCGAAAGACGCCCCGCCGCAGGCTTCCCTGGTGTCGGTGCCGGGACCTGTCAACCGCCTGCTGGTGCGGCTCCTGTCAGGCGAGAACGCGCTGATCCGCCGGGTAAGCCTCCCCTTCGGGGTCACCGTCTTCTGCATGGCGGAGCGCGGCTGAACGTCCCGACATGATCTCTCTGCTCCTGCTGCTTCCCGTCTGCGCCTGCCTGTACGCGCTGCTGCGCTATATGCGCGACATCGAGCCGCGCCGCATCGAGATCACCCGCCATGAGGTCTTTGCGGAAGATCTGCCGCCGGAACTGGACGGACTGACCATCTGCCAGGTGTCCGACACGCATATTACCGCGCATGGACGCCACGAAGACGCCATCGCACAGGCGATCCGCTCCGTTCGCGCCGACCTGTATGTGCTCACCGGCGACATGATCCTCTTTCAGGAGGGCATTCCGGCGTTTCTGCGCTGGCTGGACGCGCTGGGCGATTCGCTGCGCCCGGCGGTAGCGGTGCTGGGCAACGCCGAACACAAGTCGTTTGTGCGCGGGGAAGAGGTCGTGCAGGGACTGGAGGAGCGGGGCGTGCCGATGCTGAACAATAGGGTTATACAGTATCCGGTGCGCGGCGTGACCCTGCAGATCGTCGGGGTGGACGACCCGCACACCGAACACAGCGACTTCGCCCGCGCCTTTGCCGGGGCGAAGCCCGACTGCTGGACGCTGCTGCTGTGCCACTCGCCGGACGGAGCCGCCGACCTGCGCGGACGCCGCGCAGACCTGATGCTGAGCGGACATACGCACGGCGGACAGATCCGCCTGCCGCTTCTGGGCGCGCTCATGTCCAACACGAAACGGGTGCGGGGGCTGGTGGCGGGATGGTACTCCGGCGCGCAGCTGCAACGCCGCGCGGGGAGCGAGGTCGGCGCCACGCGGCTCTATGTGTCGCGGGGGCTGGGAACCAGCAACGTCCCCTATCGCCTCTTCTGCCGCCCGGAACTGCCGCTCTTTATGCTCCGCTGCCGACGGCGCGACGGGGAGCAGGCGTCGGACGGCTCGCGGCATCCGACAGGATAGTCTCCGCGCCGCACGAACAGAACCCAGACTATCATCACAGGGAGATGAGGATGAACTTTGATCTGCTGAAGCGCCTGTGCGAGACGCCGGGCGTGCCGGGGCGCGAGGAGCCGATTCGCGCGCTGGTAGTCGAGGCGCTCACGCCGTTAACCGACACGCTCACGCTGGACACGATGGGCAACGTGATCGGACTCAAGCGCGGCTCCGGCAACGGTCCGCGCGTCATGCTCGCCGCCCACATGGACGAGATCGGCTTCCTGGTCAAGTATATCGAAGAGAAAGGCTTTCTGCGCCTGCAGCCGCTCGGCGGCTGGGATCCGCGCACGATGGTCGCCCAGCGCGTCTATGTGCACGGCTTCGCCGGAGAGACCCTGCTCGGGACGCTGATGCCCGCCGCCCGTCCGATCCATCTGCTGACCCCCGAAGAGTTGAACAAGCCGCCGCGAATCGAGGAGTTCTTCGTTGATCTGGGGCTGCCCGGCGAGGAGGTGAAGAAGCGGGTGGAGATCGGCGACGCCGTTACGATGGCGCGCACCGCCGAGCGGGTCGGCAACAACGTCGTCAGCAAGACGCTGGACAACCGCGTGAGCGTGTTCGTGATGATCGAGGCGCTGAAGGCGGTCGGAACGCACGCCTGCGACATTCTGGCGGTGGCGACCACGCAGGAGGAGGTGGGGCTGCGGGGCGCGACCACGGCTGCCTACGCGCTGGAGCCGGACATCGGCATCGCCCTCGATGTGACCATCGCCAACGACTACCCGGGTCCCGCCGAGCAGGATCAGATCACGAAGCTGGGCGGCGGCGCGGCGATCAAGATCATGGACTCCTCGCTGCTGTGCCATCCGAAGCTGGTGCGCCACTTCCGCGATGTCGCCGAGAAGCACGGCATCCCCTATCAGCTGGAGATCCTCTCACGCGGCGGAACCGACGCCGGCGGCATTCAGCGTTCGCGCGGCGGCGTCCCGAGCTTCACGCTCTCGATCCCGACCCGCTATATTCACTCCGTCAACGAGACCGCCTGCGTCTCGGACATCGAAGCCTGTATCACCCTGCTGGCGCGCTATCTGGAGGAGGCGGGAACCCGCGACTACGGCTACGCGCAGACCTAGTTCGCAGCGCAGATTCGCTCCTCTGTTTCCGCCCCATCCCCTCCGCTCCGAGTAGGTCTCGTCGTGCGCGGACAACGGGCTTGTGCGCTCTCCCGGAGTCCATAGAACTGTAAGGAGAACAGAGGATATGAGTAATATTGCGATAATACGGCGACGATGTGCAGGGCGCTGGCGTTGAATGAGCGGGAGGTGCGCGAGCGGACGAAGCACCACTTTCTGGGATGCTGGTGCGCCTGGGCAAACGCTCTCTCCCTCTGCAGCTTTCTGCCCAACACCCTGTACGCTCCGGGAGCGCTCTTGAGCCTGGCTGCCGTTGCCATGTGGCTGCGGGTAAAGTGGGTGACGGAGACCGTCTTCGGTTATGGCATGCAGAGCCACTATGAGTCGGCGCTGCGGAGTAAGGAAGAGATGCTGAGCTGAAGCGTATGGAAGAGATTCAGAAGATGCTGGAGCGTCTCGTCTTCGGCAATCGGTGAGAAGGAGACCATGCGGCGTGTGACGATACTTGGGGCGGGAAGCTGGGGGACGGCGCTGGCGACGCTGCTGGGGCGCGTCGAGCGCGTTACGCTCTGGGCGCGGGATGCCGACCTGGTCGCGGCGATCCGGGCGGAACGGGAGAACCGCCGCTACCTGCCCGGCATCCCGCTGGCGGAGAACATCGCCGTCACCGACCGCCTGCCCGACGCGCTGGCAGGGGCGGAGTGCGTCGTCTTCGCGATTCCCTCCGCCGGGATGCGGGAGGTCGCCGCCGCCGCCGCGCCCTCTCTGCCCAAAGACGCCCTGCTGGTCAACGCCTCCAAAGGACTGGAGGAGAGCAGCGGCTTGCGTATGTCGGAGGTGATCGCGGAGTCGATTGCCCCGCTCTCCGATCCCTCCTCCTCGCCGCTTCCACGAATCGCCGCGCTCTCCGGACCCAATCTGGCGCTGGAGGTGGCGCGCGGGATCCCGACCGCCAGCGTCGCCGCCTCCGTCTCCGCCGAAACCGCCCGCGCCTGTCAGCAGCTCTGGATGGGTCCGACTTTCCGGGTCTATGCCAGCAGCGACCTGATCGGGGTGGAGCTGGCGGGGGCGATGAAGAACGTGATCGCTATCGGCGCGGGGGTCTGCGAAGGAATGGGCTTCGGCGACAACAGCCGGGCGGCGCTGATGACGCGGGGGCTGGCGGAGATCACCCGGCTCGGGGCGGCGCTCGGCGCGCAGCCGGCGACCTTTCTGGGGCTGGCGGGGGTCGGCGACCTGATCGCCACCGGGGGCAGCCGCCTCTCCCGCAACTACCGGGTCGGTCTCGGACTCGGGCAGGGCAGGGCGCTGGAGGCGATTCTGCAGGAGATCGGGCAGGTGGCGGAGGGCGTCCCCACCACCCGCGCCATCTGCCTGCTGTCGCGGCGCGCCGGCGTGGAGATGCCGATCTCCGAAGCGCTGTATGCCGCGCTCTTTGAAGGAGCCTCCATCCGCGACCTGCTTCTGCAGCTGATGCTGCGTCCCCCGCGCCGCGAGGATGAGCTTTAAGCCCGTCTCAGCGCGGCGCGATATCCGTCGAGCAGCCGCGCCAGTCCCTGCGGAGCCAGATCGGGCGCCAGAAATCGCTCCGATCTGCCCGCATCCTCCAGCAGCCGTTCCGCCGCCAGATAGCCGCTGCGCGCCGCGCTCTCCATCGTGGAGGGCCAGCCGGTGCGCGTCCACTCCCCGGCAACGTAGAGGTTCTCGATCGGGCTTCGCTGATCCGGGCGCAGCGACTCCACGCCCGGCATCGGCGAGAAGGTCGCCTTGCGCTCCTTGAGCACCTGCGATTTGAGAAGGACGGCGGAGCGGGTCTGCGGCAGGGCGGCATGGACATCGGCGATCACCTGCTCCAGGATCTCCCGGTTGGTTCGCGCCGTCAGTTCCCGATCCGCGCTGATCACCATGCTCAGATAGGCTCCTGAACCCGGCGGAAGGTCGAAGTTGAGGGTTTTGTTGAAAATCCAGTCGGTGGGGCGATCCAGCAGCGCGACGGCGTGCGGGCAGTCAATCGGGCGGTCAAACCAGAGATGCACCCCGATAATCGGGGAGAACTCGATCCGGCGAAGGTTCTCGAAATAGGGAACGCCCCGCGTCGCCTCCGGAGGAAGCAGTTTGAGGAGCAGATCGAACGGCAGCGCGCTCACAAAGGCGTCGGCGGTTACCAGACGACCGCTGGCGAGCGTGATCCCGGCGATGCGTCCCTCCTCCAGATGCGCCCGCTCGACGATAGCGCGCAGATGGACGCTGCCGCCGCGCCTCTGCAGAAACCGCTGCGTCGGCTCGGTGTAGAGCGTGCCGAGAGGAACGCGCGGAATGCCGAAGTGGTAGGCGCGCGGGTGCATCAGAAAGCCGTCGCGGAATATCTTGAAGGCGTGAGCGCAGGAGATGCGGCTCAGATCCTCATTGCACGCGCTGACCAGCACCGGCTCCCAGAACCGGCGAATGGCGCGTTCGGTCTGCCTCTGCCGCCTGAACCAGGTTCCGATGTCCAGCGTCTCATACCCCGGCTCCGGCTTTGCGCGCACCATCGCCAGCATTCCCCGCGCAATGGCGATCTTGTCGCGCAAGCCGAGGGAGCGAAACGCCAGGAACGACAGGGAGGTGTGCAGGGGGGCGGGCAGACCGCAGCCCGCGATCGCGGAGCGTCTGCCCGCGCTGTCCAGGAACTCGATCACGTCGAAGTAGCGGATGCAGTCGTGGACGCCCAGCCGCTCCAGCAGATCCGCCAGATTGGTGCAGCAGCGCATGGTACCATGCTGGCAGACATCCAGCCGCTCGCCCGTCTCCCGCTCGATGAAGGAGGAGGCGCGCCCGCCCAGCAGGGGACGCTTCTCGTAGATTTCGACCGTCAGACCGGCTTGCGCGAGGGCGGTCGCCGCCGCGATGCCCGCCACGCCCCCGCCGATGACCACGACCCGTTTCACTCCGCCTCCCGTCTGCGGAAACCGGAACGCCGTCTCATGCGCTACACCCGCAGCAGCCGGCTGCCGCCCGGCAGGTGGCTCAGCAGCCAGGTCTCCGCCACGATGCCGACTTTCCGGGGGGTGGAGAGACGCGCCCGCATGGCAAAGACGTTGTAGCCCAGCTTCTCGATCTTCGCCAGCAAGCCGCGATAGATGCGGTACATGATCACGAAGGTCGGCCGGCTTGCCGGGTCTATCAGCGAGACCAGAGGCGAGGACTTCTCGTAGAAGGCGCGGGTGCGCTCCGTCTCGAAACGCATCAGCGCATAGAACCGGTCATCGGTCACGCTGTTGAGCAGGTCCTCTTCGGTGTAGTGGAAGCGGCGAAGGTCTTCGAGCGGCAGATAGATCCGCCCGCGCTGCGCGTCCTCTTTCACATCCCGCAGGATGTTGGTCAACTGAAACGCCAGCCCGCACGCCTCCGCCAGTTCATAGGCGCGCTCCCGTTCCCGAAAGCCCCACACATGGATGCAGACCAGCCCGACCACGCTGGCGACCCGATAGCAGTAGCGATAGAGGTCCTGAAATGTCTCGTAGCGTGTGGTGGTCAGATCCATCGCCGCGCCGTCTATCAGTTCATGAAAGAGCTGACGGGGGATATTGTAGCGGCGGGCGGTGTCGTGGAAGGCGGGCAGGATGCGGCTGTCTCCATAGTCGCCCTCAAAAGCGCGGTCGAGCGCATGGCGCCAGCGCGGCAGCAGCTCATGCTTTCCCGCCGCCAGAGCCGCCTCATCGGAGATGTCGTCGCTGTAGCGCATGAAGGCGTAGATGGCGCACATCGCCGCCTTCTTCTCCGGGGGCAGCACAGTAAAGGAGTAGTAGAAGTTTCGCGCCTGCGTCTTGGCGACATACTGACAGTAGGCGTAGGAGCGTTCAAGTTCTGCGTTCATGTTCTCCGTTTTCAATCGCATTGCTTCTTCCGGGGATTTCAGAACGGAACGGATGGCGTCCAGCCGCGCCGTCCCCTCCGCGTGCGTGGGAACCAGCCAGCCCCCCTCATCGGTCTCGTTCCAGGCGTAGATCAGGACCGCTCCGGTCGGGTTGACGGTCGGGTGAGCGCGGTTCCACTCCAGCGCGCTCCGCAGGTTCTCCGCAAGCTGCGCCGGGGTCGGCATCGCGTACCAGGGACCGCGGTAGTGCTTCGCCTGTTCGGGATCGCGCAGGCGCGGGCGTCCGTCCCATCCGGCGTTGACCGTCGGGATGACCGCCTTTCCGGTCGCCCGAAAACTCTCCCAGTAGTAGCGGTTGACGGCGATCAGGTCGGCGTAGGGGTATTCGCGGTGCTCTCCGGAGCCGGGCGCGCTGTAGGCGCTGATGGCGTCAAATCCCAGATCGTTCACATACCCCGCCCCGATCTGCGCGTTGAAGACCAGCGTTACCAGATAGGGGTCGCCCGTTCCGGCGCGTCTGCTCTGCTCCCGCAACGCCTCCAGCGCCCTGCGCGCCGCCTCTTTCGAGCCGAACTGCGGCTCCAGGTACTCACAGGCGAAGATGAAGACCAGCGGACGGTCTCCGGCGACCCGCTGATAGGTCGGCTCCCGGAAGAGCGCGATGAACTGCGCCGCCGTCTTCTCCCACTCCTCGCGCGGTCCCATATGCGTGCCGCCCTGCAGCAGCAGGCAGAAGTTGATCTCGCGCTTTTTCGGACTGGAGAGGTAGAGCCTCCAGCCGTAGTTGTAGCGGTCCGCCTCCTGCCAGGAAGAGGGATGGTAGTAGCAGAACGCCCAGAAGCTCAGCCCGGCGCGCGCGGCATAGGCGATCTCCCGATCCATAACCGCCTGCTCATCCGAGCGCACCTCCACGCGACCGTCCGGCAGCGTCCTGGCATAGAACGGCAGGCGGCTGCGCCACTCCAGCGGGTCGAGGTTGCGCTCCCAGGGGTTCCCCCGAAACCATCCATCCCAGCGAATGGCTCCCACGAGGGGCGGAGGGGTCTGCGCTCCGGCTGCTCCGAGCAGCATCCCCAGCAGCGCTCCCGCAAAGACAAGTCCCATCAGCCCCCGGCGCACTTCCTTCTCCCTTCCCATCGCTACGAGGAGCGGAAGAGTCCCGCGAGGAGCCTCCCCGCGAGGATCGCAAGCTGCCGCTTCTTCGGGATCGTCGGACGGCGGGTCAGCACATCGTACCCCTGCGCCTCGATACGTCGGAGGATCTCCTGCCCGCCCCGGCTGAACATCTCGATATCCAGCCGGATCCGCCGGTCTACAAGCGGACAGAGCTTCAGCCCCTCCGCAAAGAGCGCCTTTGCGCGCTCGCATTCGAACTGCAGAAGCTGCGCGAAGGCGGGCGTGAAACGGCTCCCGGCGATATCCTCTTCTGAGACGCCGAACCGCGCCATATCCTCCAGCGGCAGGTAGATTCGCCCGATCGCGTAGTCGCGGGCGACATCCTGCCAGAAGTTCGCCAGCTGCAGCGCGGTGCAGGTTGCGTCCGCGTAGCCCTGCCGTTCGGGATCGCTGTAGCCGCACAGGTAGAGCACCAGCCGACCGACCGGATTGGCGGAGTACCGGCAGTAGCCAAGCAGCTGCGCATAGGTCGGGTAGCGGGTTACGGTCTGATCCTGCCGGAAGGCGCGCAGCAGGTCGGCATAGGGTTCGCGGGGGATGCCGAAACGCGCATTTGTCTCCGCCAGCGCCACGAAGACGGGGTGCTGCGGCGCGCCCGCATAACAGGCGTCCAGTTCGCTCTCCCACCAGTCCAGCAGGGGCAGCGCCTTCTCCGGTCCGCCCGACTCGTCGCCCAGATCATCGGAGATACGGCAGTAGGCGTAGACGTTGTAGAAGTGCTGCTTCAGATGCCCCGGAACGAACAGCGAGGCTACCAGAAAGTTCTCGTAGTGCGACTTTGCCAGACGCGCGCAGTAGTCCCGCGCCTCCGTGAGCGAATAGGCGCGGTCCACGCGATAGGGACTATCGGGCAGGGTGGTTGTCATCAGTCCGCATACTGCCGCAGACTCCGCTTGAACTTCAGGTAGGCGGGTCGGTAGCGTTCGTAGGTCTTTCGGTCGCGATACCGGTATCCGAAGGCGTAGCTGGTGTTGTAGCGCGTGTCTTCGATGATCACATACGAGCGGATGTAGGAGCCGTCTCTGGCGCGCACGGTGGCTTCGCGGAAGATCCGTCCCTTCTCTCTGCGCTCGCTCTGCGAGTCGAGAACCTCCGTCTTCGGCTTGACGGCAATATCCGTCGGGATGCCGCCCCACTGCGGCGAGAAGACATAGAACTCCGCCGTCCGGTCCGGCGACAGGAAGAAGACGCTGTCGTATCCGGTCGCGCTGCTGGAGCTGCGCAGGGAGGGCTTCGGCTGAAAGCCCGGCGGATACCGGATATCGAACCATGCCCCCTTATAGGTCTGCCACTGCGAATCCTGCGGCAGGGATTCGGAGACGACGAGACAGAGAAGTCCTGCCAGCAGTATACCGCAAAGCCCGCTGCGTCCCATCTCTCTCCTCCTGCGCTGCGTAAAACGAGGCGACCGGGCGCGCTGCGCCCGCAGAGCCTCCAGTTTGGCGCGCAGACGCTGCGCTTCCGCCTCCGCCGACTACTCCCACAGGGAGATCTCGCGTCCCATCCCCTGCCGCCGCGCCTGTTCATAGACCAGACTGGCGGCGGCGACATCCTCCAACGCCATACCGTTCGACTTAAAGAGCGTGATCTCCTCCGGCTTCTCGCGCCCGGGACGGCGTCCGGCGACCACCTCCCGCAGCTCATGCGCCTGCTCCCAGCGCAGTTTGCGCGCCTCGACGGGAGCCAGCAGATCGCCCGCCTCCAGCCTCGACTGCTCCAGCGAGTCCACCACGATTCGCGACGCGCGCGAAACGGTCGTGATGTCCACTTCGGCGCGCGAGAGGGCGTTGGAGCCGACGGCGTTGATGTGGGTTCCGGGTGCGAGCAGTCTGCCGTCGAAGACCGGCGTGCGCGAGGTGGTCGCCGTAACGACAATGTCAGCTCCCTCCAGCGCCTGCTCCGGCGAGTCCGCCGGCGCGATCTCCGCCTGTATCGCCGTCTTCATGCGGCGGACAAAGTCGGCGCGTCTCTCCGGCGTCCGGCTGTAGACCCGGATCCGCTCCAGCGGTCGCGCCGCCGCCACTGCCAGCGCCTGCGTCTCCGCCTGCCACCCGGCTCCGAACAGCGCCAGCGTCTTTGCATCGCTGCGCGCCATATATTTTGTCGCGACGCCGGTCGCCGCGCCGGTGCGTATCTGCCCCAGCCGATCCGCCTCGATCATCGCCAGCAGGTCGCCGCTGGCGGTGTCATAGAGGAGCACCAGAAAACGGGTCGCCGGACGAAACGAGGCGTAGGCTTTGATCGCCATGCGGCGCGCGACCAGATCCGCCGCCTCCATGATATGGAAGGTTCCCTCCGGGACGTAGAGACGACGGCGCGGGTGGTTGATCGCCATGCCCGCATCCTGCCGCCGGAAGCTCTCTTCCAGCGCGGCAATGCAGTCCTCCATCGTCAACAGCGCGGCGACGTCGCGCTCTGTCAGCAGCAGCGTCTTCATCTTTCTCTCTCTTGCAGGCGTCGTCTGAGCGTCAACGCACGCTCAGGGAACGCGGCTTCCGGGGCGCTTTCGGCGTCTTCTCCGGCTTTCCGGTCTCCGGCTGGGGCGCGTTATCGGCGTAGAGGACCAGCCGCGCTCCCTCCAGACGGTTCGCCGCGACCCACTTTTCCAGGGAGCGCGGCGCCGAGACGGTGTTCGGATCGCCGTCGCTGACGTAGGGGCGCATCGGCTTTCCCGCCTTCAGATTTTTGATCCACATCTCCAGATAGCCCGGTTCCACCCCGATCCGCGAAACGGCGCGGGGGTCGAACCTGCGATGCGCGGGCGGGTAGGCGGGACCTCCCCAGGCGTTGAGCACCGCCAGATTGCGGTAGGAGGTTCCTCCCTCGCTGCCCTCCATCAGGACTCCGAGCAGCGCGCGATTACGGGGCCACGCTCCATAGGGCAGGCAGAAGGTGTCCATCGTGGCGTTGGGAGCCAGCCGCCGGATGTAACGGATACAATCGGCGACTTCCCACTGAAGCCGCGCCGCGCTCATGTTCGCCATGCTGCTGTGCGTGGAGGAGTGATTGCCGATCTCAAAGCCCTTTGCCAGCATATACTGGATCTTCTGCGCCTCTTTTCCGCGCTGCCAGAACGGCACGGGGTTGCTGCGATTGCTGTTGAGATAGAAGGTTCCACGCAGGGGCCAGTCGGGATGGCGGCGGTTGAACTCCTCCAGAATACCGACGACGCAGTCCGGGTCTATCGAGCCGTCGGGCAGATAGCGGAACTGGCTGCCGCGTCCGTCATCGAAGGTGAGCACGACCGGGGTCTTTCCGGCGGGAACCTGCATGCGGACGGTCAGGGCGTCGCGCATATTGACCGGATACCAGCCCGCCTCATGCATCATCTGCAGATGCCTGCGGAAGGTCTCCGGGGAGATGTTCAGACCGCGCCGGTCGTAGCGGGGACCGCCCCGCCGCGCCGGAGGGTCGCCGACCGAATGGTACATGACGACGGGAATCATCCCCACCTCATTCGCCCCGATCTTCGCCGGGTCTGCCGGCGCAGGCGCCGGCGCGGCGGGAGCGGGAGCCGGCAACGCGGAGGCGGCGGAGGGAACTGGCTTCCTCTCCGATCCGCACCCGGTCGGCGCACCCCCTAACAAAACCATGGCGCCTAACAGCATCAGTGTGTTGCGAAAACTCATTCTGGCGTCGCCCTCTGATCTACGGAGTGATGTTGCCCGACAGCCATGGACGGGGGTCGGCTTGAGCGCCCGCGCATGCATGTGCCGGCTCTGCCTGCCTGCTGCGGCGAACCCGTCTGCGTGACCTTCGTTACCGAGCATAGTTTACTCCGAAACGCGACTTCTGGCAACCACAACCGTAGAGCCTCCCGTCCTGTCATGGCGGCAGGATTTCCGATATCGAACTCGAATGTAAGCCGCAGAACACTGTCAGCAAGGAGAGCGACCCATGCACACGCTTCCATCCCCCGCCGCTCCGCTGCGCGTCTTCACCGGCGAATCGCTGCGAAAGGTGGCGTTCCCGCTCGGCGGAATCGGAACCGGAACCGTCTCCCTCGGCGGACGCGGCAACCTGCGCGACTGGGAGATATTCAACCATCCCGGCAAGGGCTGCAATCTGCCCTACACCTTCTTTGCGATCTGGGCGAAGCCGGAAGGAGAGACTCCCATCGCCCGGATCCTGGAGCGGCGTCTGCTGCCGCCCTACGACTCGGCGCAGGGGCTTCCTCCCGGCTTTCTGTGCGGACTGCCGCGACTGCGCGAGGCGCGCTTCACCGGCGGCTACCCGCTGGCATGGATCGAGTTTGAGGACGAGAAGCTGCCGGTTACCGCGCGGCTGGACGCCTTCAACCCCTTCCTGCCGATGAACGAAAAGGACAGCGGCATCCCCGCCGCCGTCTTCCTGTGGACGCTGCACAATCCGGGCGCGAAGCGGGTGGAGGCGACCCTCGCCTACAGCCAGTTGAACGCCTGCGGCTACGACGGACGCGCCGGCGGGCTGTCACAGCGGTATCACGGGCAGTTCGGTCAGAACCTCAACGCCTTTGTGCAGGAAACGGGGCTGAGCGGCATCCGGATGAGCACGGCGCAGTATGCGCCCGATCATCCGCAGTTCGGGACCATGGCGATCGCGACCGACGCGCCGGACGTAACCTGGCTGACGCGCTGGGAGCGCAGCGGATGGTGGGACGACGCGCAGAACTTCTGGGACGATTTCGCCTCGGACGGCTTGCTCTCCAACGGACCCGAGCCGGATCCCTCCCCGCAGAATCAGACCGATGTCGGCACGCTCGGCGCAAGGATCGCGCTGGCTCCCGGCGAGACCGTCCAGATCCCCTTCCTCCTCGCCTGGCACTTCCCCAACCATATCAACGAGTGGAACGGCGAGGCGGCGGTGAAGGGGAAACGGGTCGGCAACTGGTACGCGACCCAGTGGACGGACGCCTGGTCCGCTCTGCGCTACCTGCATGCCAACCTTGAACGGCTTCGGGAGGAGACCGTCTCCTTCTTCCACACCCTCTTCGAGACGACGCTGCCGGAGCCGGTGCTGGACGCCGCCTCTGCCAACGCCTCTATCCTCCGCACCACCACCTGCCTGCGCACGGAGGACGGGCGGTTTAACGCCTTCGAGGGCTGCAGTCCGAACATGGGCTGCTGCCCGATGAACTGCACGCACGTCTGGAACTACGCCGCCACGGTCGCCTACCTGTTCCCGGCGCTGGAGCGCAGCGTGCGCCTGACCGACTTCCAGCACAACACGCGCCCCAACGGCTCGATGGCGTTTCGCACCCTGCTGCCGCTGATCGGCGAACTGTGGGGCTTCAAGCCCGCCGCCGACGGTCAGATGGGAACCATCATGCGCGCCTATCGCGAGTGGCTGCAGTGCGGCGACCGCGCATTTCTGGAGAGCATCTGGCAGGGGGTCGTGCGCGCGCTGGAGTTCGCCTGGTCTCCCGACGGCTGGGATCCGGATAAGGACGGGGTGATGGAGGGCGAGCAGCACAACACCTACGACATCGAGTTCTACGGTCCCAATACCATGTGCGGTCTCTTCTATCTGGGCGCGCTGCGCGCCGCTGAGGAGATGGCGCTGGCGCTGGGCGATCACGCCCGGGCGCAGGAGTACCACGCCGTCTTTGAGAGCGGCAGCCGCAAATACGCCGAAACGCTCTGGAACGGCGAGTACTTCGTGCAGAGGGTGATCCCGCCCGCAAAGGCGCAGGCGCAGGAGGGCGTGGCGGCGGGGCTTCCCGGCTCGATACAGGGTGAGGAGGCGGAGCCGCGCTATCAGTACGGTCCCGGATGCCTCTCGGATCAGGTGCTCGGGCAGTGGATGGCGCGCCTGGTCGGACTGGGCGATCTGGTTCCGCCGGAGAAGGTGAAGAGCGCGCTGGCGGCGATCGTGCGCCACAACTTCAAGCGCGACCTCTCCGATCACCACAGCGTACAGCGGGTCTACGCCCTCAACGACGAGGCGGGGCTGCTGCTCTGCTCCTGGCCCAACGGAGGACGCCCCCGCTATCCCTTCCCCTACGCCGACGAGGTCTGGACGGGGATCGAATACCATGTGGCGGCGCACTGCATCTACGAGGGGCTGCTGACGGAGGGATTGGAGATCGTCAGGGCGGTGCGCAACCGCCACGACGGCGCGCGGCGCAATCCCTGGGACGAGTTCGAGTGCGGTCATCACTATGCGCGGGCGATGTCCTCTTGGAGCCTGCTCCTGGCGCTGACAGGCTGTCACTATCACGCCCCCGCGCAGCGTCTCGCCTTCGACCCGAAGATGAACGCCGACGACTTCCGCTGCCTCTTCACAGCGGGGGACGCCTGGGGACTTTTCACGCAGAGGCGGGAGGGGATGCGCTATACCGCCACGCTGGAGCCGCGTCGGGGCGATCTGACCCTGAAGACGCTCTCGCTGCCGCTGCCGGTCGCCGTCAGCGTCTCTGTCACGCTGGATGGTCAGCCGGTTCCGGCAGGTCTGTCGGGCGGAGCGATCACCTTCGACGATCCCGTCACACTGCGCACCGGTCAGACGCTGGCGGTCAGCGCGTAGCGAAGCAGGAGGAGGAGAGACGCAGAGGGAAATCCTAGAAGAGAAACAGCAGCGGCGTCTCTCCGGTGAGGATAGTTGGAGAGACGCCGCCGGAGGAGAGAGATCGTGACACCCGAACCTACGCGGCGCGAACGGACGTTTCTGGAGGCGGTGCGCGCCTTTCTGGCGACCCTGGAGCCGCACAAGGAGGCGAAAGCCGTTCTGAGTTTCGAGACGGAGGAGCGTTTTAACTGGCACTACGTGCCTCGCGACCGTCACGGGCTGCCGCTCAAGCAGATGAACGAGGCGCAGCGCCAGGCGGCGCTGGCGGTTCTGCGCGCCGGTCTGAGCCAGAAGGGTTTCCAGAAGACCGAGACGATCCGGCAGCTGGAGATCGTTCTGCAGGCGATCGAGAAGGGGACGGGACCGATCCGCGACCCGGACCTCTTCTATCTGACCGTCTTCGGCGCGCCGTCCGAGAAGGGAGTCTGGGGGCTGCGCTACGAGGGGCACCATATCTCGCTGCACTGGACGGTCATCGAAGGCAGGGTCATCGCCACCTGCCCGCAGTTTCTCGGAGCCAATCCCGCCGAGGTGCGCGAAGGCGCGATGAAGGGCGTGCGCGCCCTGAGCGCAGAGGAGGATCTGGCGTACCTGCTGCTCAACGCGCTCACGCCGGAGCAGAAAAAGACGGCGGTGCTGAGCGAAACCGCGCCCGCCGACATCTTAACCGCCGCCTCGCGCATCGCCGCCATGCAGGAGGACCGCGGTCTCGCCTACAGCCAGATGACGACGCCGCAGCAGGGCATGCTGATGGCGATCATCCGGGAGTATGCGGCGACCATGCCGGAGGAGCTTGCCCGCGCGCGGCTGGAGAGACTGCGAAAAGCCGGGCTGGAGAGCGTGAAGTTCGGCTGGATGGGCGGTTTGCAGCGCGGAGAGCCGCACTACTACCGCATTCAGGGCAGGACCTTCCTGATCGAGTTCGATAACACGCAGAACAACGCCAACCATATCCATCTGGTCTGGCGCGACTTTCAGGGCGACTTCGGGCGCGATCTGCTGGCAGAGCACTATCGCCGGCACTCCCATGCGCCCGGCGCGCCCCACACCGGCGGCTAACGCGGACTCGCGCGCTCCATCGCGCTCAGCCCCTGTGCGGCAGGGCGCAGCGCCGCCGCAGAGTCTCCCTCCGATACGCGCGCCCCCTGCAGATGGAGCGCGCGTATCTCCTGCGCCAGATGTCCCAGACAGGCGCAGAAGACGGCGACAACCATCCCGTAGAACGCCCCCGACCAGTAGTGATAGTGCAGATTGCTGTAGGGCAGAATCGGTAGGAAGACCAGCAGGTAACAGCCCCCGATCCACAGACCCGGCTCCTGCCGGCGGTAACGCGCCAGCAGCGCGATCCCCAATAGATAGAGCAGCATCCCGTAGACCCGCGCCAGCGTCTGCGGCTCCAGAAGCTGCGCCCATCCCGCCTCGCCGCTGTCCAGCCACTGCGCGCACGCCGCAACGATCCCCGCGCTGAGCCCCGCGATCCAGCCTCCGCGCCACCGCCTCCACAGCCCGAACGCGCAGACCGCCAGAACCATCGCTGCGGCAGCCACCACCCAGAGATTGCCGGTGCGCATCTCCAGATAGACCGGTCCTCCCCAGCTTAACAGCAGCTTCTGCAGGACGGAGGCGCGCCACATGGGCAGCTCGGCGGGGTGGGTGAGAACCAGACTGCGGAAGAGCCAGAACCCGCCGCCAAGTGCCGCAAACGCCCACGTCAGGCGCGTAACCCGGCACCTCCGATGCCAGATCAGCGCGACCGCGAGGGGCGCCAGGATGTAACCCATCTCCTTGAAGCAGAGGCTCACCGCAAAACAGAGCAGCGCGCCGACCGCGCTCCGGCGGTCGGGCTGCCGAAGATGACGATCCAGCAGCAGAAGACAGAGCAGCCCGGAGGTCAGCCCGAATACGTCGTTCTGCGCGGGCCACCAGGCGACCGACCGCTCCACCGAAAAGAAGAAGAGACCGGCGGGGGTCGTGAAGAAGTATACCGCGATCATAGCAAATAGAATCGACGCTTTTTTTCGATGCTGGAAGAGACTCAGGCAGAGCGCGTAGAGCAGCGCGGCATTCAGGCTGTGCGCCAGCCAGGTGAGGAGGTTGTAGGCGGTGAAGTTCAGGTCGAAGGCGCGCTGCTGGAGGAAGAAGAGCGTGCTGGTCAGCGGACGGTAGAACTCAAAGCCGGGATAGTTCCAGGGACCAACCCACCAGCCGGGAATATCGCTCCAGCGGGCGTTCTGCGCGGCGCGATAGAGGTGATGAATATCCGCCGGACGGCTCAGTTCGATCTGCGCCGTTTCAGGCGAGAAGCGCACGAACGGAGCGGTGTGCCACAGGGCAAGGAGCAGAGCAGCCAGCACTCCCCCCGCAGCCATCAAACGAGGATTTCGGTCAAAACAGGCGCAGACAGCCCCGAGGCTGCGCATGACCCGCGTCTGCCACATCGTAAAACCTCTGGGGAGAAAAGGTTAAGATGCTATCCGCGCTGCGAAACCAGGGGGAAAAGACCGCTTTTCGGTAGTATAAGCTCCTTTCGCACGTATGTCAAGATATTTCGTGAGGGGTTTCTTGCAGGTCTGCGCCGGGTGTTGGCGCTGTCCGCTGTGAGATTGCTTCGGTCGCTGTCGCTCCCGTGCAATGACAGAAAAGGGGTCGGCTGCGCTCCCGCGCAATGACAGACCGGGACGTTCGAGCGTTCCAGAGACGCGCAACACGCCCTCAATCCGTCATTGCGAGCGAAGCGAAGCAATCTTCCACCTGACAACCTGAAGTCTCAGCCGGCGGGATGACCGGCAGAGGTCGCGCCGCTCTTCGGCGTAGCGGGCGGCTCCTCCTTCCCGTCGCGCAGCCGCTCCTCAAACCGGGTGTAGAGCAGGCTGACCAGCAGCAGGATGACGCCCAGCGTAAAGAAGGAGACAATGCGATAGGGCTGTTCCAGCCAGGACAGGTCGAACAGGAACACCTTCAGGATCGAAAGGTAGAGCAGGGCGATGGCAAAGAGACGCAGCGGACGCACGCGCCGCCAGATGCCCGCTGAGATCGCCGCCAGCGCGTAGAGCGTCCACAGCAGCGACAGCGCAAGCTGCGGTGCGTTCGCCTGACCTGCGCCGCCCCAGCGCGCTCCCGCATAGTCCCACAGATCCACGCTGAGAAAGAGCAGGGCGAAGAGATTGGCTGCCGCCGCCAGCAACGCCGGAAGGATACGCTCCTCTGTCGGCAGCTTCTCACGATTCTTCCAGAGCATCCATGCCGACGCGCAGATCGCCGCAACGACCGCCCCACCCCCGAGCATCCGCTCATTGAGCAGCAGGCGCACCGGCTCCGTCAGGTTCGGCAGATCGAAGAGGAGGGCGCGCCCCGCCGCCAGTGTCAGCAGCGACAGCGCAAACCAGCGGACACGCAGCTCCCGCGCCGCAAAGCCCGTCCAGAGCAGAACCGCCGCCTCTGCCGCCCACGCCAGCGTCACGTAGCCCGCCCTGAGCTGCAGCGGGATGGCGATGGTCAGAAAGGTAACCGACAGCCCCGAATAGGTCAGGCGATGCAGAGGCTCCTCCCGACGCAGCCATACGCCGCCGAGGATCGCATGATACGCCGCCATTGTCAGCGCCGCCCCGCACAGCAGCGTGAATCCCCGATACGCGGCGAAACCCAGCCCGCCCGTCAGCAGACCGAAGAAGACGGCGGCATTCACGATCGGCGCAAAGATCTCTGCGCGGAACGCGGACCAGGCGACCTGCCGGCGCAGCGCGATCCATAGCAGCGAGATCAGCAGGAACTCGCCCGCATAGATCGCGCTCGCCAGATGAAGCGGCGGCTGAGTCTCCGCCAACGAAGCCGCCAGCAAGCCGCCGGCAGGGAGGATGAGCGCGGAGACCGCCAGCGTCGCGGAAAAGGCGATCGGCTCCTTACGCTGCCGGGCTGCGATCCAGATCGCGCACGCCGTCACAGCGGCGGAGAGAGGCAGCGACAGCGACGCCGCGGGCGCGCCCCACAGAAGATACCCATCCAGCACGCGGCAGGTCATCATCAGGTGCAGGAACGCATTGACGCCCGCGAGGACTGCCGCCGCCTTCTCCTCTTCGCGCCGGTTCATCATGAGCGCGACGCCCAGAAAGAGCAGGTAACTGAACTGCGTGAAGGCGAAAGCAGCGGGAACCTGCTCACGGTCCAGCGTCGCGTTCAGCGAGAAGAGCGTCATCCCCGCCAGAACGAACGCCGAGAGCGCGCCGAAGAGCAGCCGCACCTCGCGATCCAGATGCGGCAGTTTTGGCAGGGCTGTCGCCAGCCCGGCAAAGAGCAGCGCCGCCAGGACACCCGCTAGGGTATAGTCCGGCAGCCCCAGAACGCCCGCTTCGCTCAGTATCGCCAGACTCGACAGCATAAACGCCAGACATCCGCCCGTCACCAGCGCCACTCCCGCTATCCGGGCAGGGGAGAGGGTCTTCGGCGCATCCGGCTCCGCCGCCTTTCCCGGCTCCTCGGAAGGCGCATAGAGCGCGCGCGCTCCCATATAGCTGGAGAAGAGCATGTAGAGCGCGGCAAACGCCTCGACCCGCCATCCGCCTGCCTCCAGCGGTCCGGCAAAGAAGAAGATGATCCAGGTAGACAGGAAGGAGACGACCGCCAGCGAGTGCCAGGAGCGCAGGCGTGTCAGGATCGCCACCCAGACATTCAGCGCGGCAAGATAGGCGTACAGACGCACCAGGGAGTCCGTGCTGACCGCTCCCGCCCCCTCCTGCCGGATCAGCACGGGAGCCGCGAACGCGCCGAGAATGCAGAGGACGGCGACCGCTTCGGTGCGATTGCGGATCGCCAGCGCGGAGGCGGCAAGCGCGCCGACCGCCAGCGCGCCCAGCGCCGCCGTGTAGCCGATCAGGCGCGGCTCATAGAAGCTGTAGGCGGCGTAGAGGGAGAGGAAGTAGACGACGATCCCGCCGGAGGCGAGCGCCTGCGCGTAGTTTCGGTAGCGGGGCTTCGGGAGCAGAATCTGTCCCGTCGCCAGCAGGAAGAGCGCGGTAAACAGCCCGATGCCCACCTGCGCGGGAGGACCGATCCAGCCGGAGCGAAAAGCGTACTGCAGGAAGAAAGCGGTCGCCGCCGCAATTGCGGCGATGCCCAGACGCGCCAGCCAGTTTGCGCCCAGAAGCGTCTCCAGATCGGGCATCCGGACGGCAGGCGCGGATGCTGGCGGCGTCGTTTCGGCGGCGGAAGGCGCCAGGACGGGCTGCGGCTCTGCCGGAAGCGGCGGACTGACCGGCGCAGCCGCCGGGGTCGGAGGATAGAGGGGCGGCGCAGAGGCAGCCTGTGTCTCCGGAGAAGGCGCGCCGACAGGCTTTCCGGCGGACAACTGGCTCCACCGCCACTGCAGTTCCCGTATCTGTCCCGCCAGCATCTCCAGACGCACCAGCGTGTAGATGGGAAATGCCACGAAGAGCAGGATGATCGCTCCCACGATCAGCAGCCCTAACAGAATACTCAGATCCTCCATATACGTCTCCTTCTCGGCGATATGCCGGATGCGCTTCTGCCTCTACACGGTTATTGTAGTGGTCAGAGCGCGAGAAGGCATGGGCTGAAAGACCTATTTTCGCGGAGCGATAGTCCCCTCTTCTTCTACGGACGGGGAAAACGGCACGGTTCTGCAAAGAAAAGACGGTCGGGGATGCTCTATGCATCCCCGACCTCAAATCAGCCGCCGATCTGCGCCCTGCCGCGACTGCCTTCAAGGTGGGAGCAGGCGATAGATCGCCCCGATCCGGGCACGCAGAAGCTGCCGGGATTCGAGGATCTCAGCGGAGGACGTCAGAGGTTCGGCGTGAAGGAGGTTCCGCAGCCGCAGCTGCGTCCGGCGTTGGGGTTCGTCCACTTCCAGCCGCCCTCCAGCAGGTTCATCAGGCTGAAGTCGAGGGTTGCGCCGGTGAGGAAGCGCGCGCTCTTCTTATCCACCATGACGGTGATGCCGTCCACCTCATAGACCAGGTCCCGCTCGGTGGGCGTATCGTCCAACGCAATTGTGTAGGAGAGGCCGCTGCAGCCTCCGCCCTTCACGCCCAGCCGCAAGCCGCAGTTCTCCCGGTTGTTTTTTTTCATCAGGTAGCGCGCCTGCTTCACCGCGTTTGCAGTAAGCGTTACGACCGGCTGCGCGGTATCCATCAGGTTCACCGTATTCATCACTCCATCTCCACAGGCAGAAGGATCTCTCTCAGAAGAATCCAAGCTCCAGCTTCGCCGCCTCCGACATGCGCTCCGGCGTCCAGGGCGGATCCCAGACGATCTCTACCAGCACGTCGGTGACGCCATTGATCGCCCGCACCTTCTCCTCCACCTCCACCGGAATCTGTCCGGCGGCGGGGCAGGCGGGCGAGGTGAGCGTCATGCGGATATGCACCATCCCGTCCTTATGCACCTCTATGTCGTAGATCAGCCCCAGCTCGTAGATGTCAACGGGTATTTCTGGATCGTAGACCGTGCGCAGCGCCTCGATCACCTCGCCCTCGATCATCAGGGTGCTGAAGGGCTTTGTACCTATCTCATGCATCGTCTTATCACTCCGTAGATGCCACTGTATCGTCCGAATTCAGCGCGTTATGCAGCGTATGCCAGGCGAGACCTGCGCACTTCACGCGGGCAGGAAACTCGCGCACCCCGGCAAAGACCGTCAGTTTTCCCAGCGTCTCGTCCGGCTCGCTCTCCACCGGCGCGGTGATCATCTCCTGAAAACGGTGGAACAGCTTCTCCGCCTCGGCGACCGTCTTCCCCTTGACCGCCGTCGTCATCAGGGAGGCGGACGCTTTGGAGATGGCGCATCCCGACCCCTGAAAGCTCACGTCGGTCACCACGCCGTTGTCAATATGCAGGAAGACCTCGATCTGATCCCCGCAGAGGGGGTTGTGTCCGAGCGCGTGATGATTGGCGTCCGGCATGACCCGGAAGTTGCGCGGCTGGCGGTTATGATCCAGGATGACTTCCTGATAGAGTTCGCGCAGGTCCGACATTAACCAAACACCTCCCGCACCCGAGCCAGTGAATCTGCCAGCCTGTCCACATCCTCCCGGGTGTTATAGATGGCGAAGGAGGCGCGCACCGTCGCCGGAACGCCCAGGCGGCTCATCAGCGGCTGGCAGCAGTGGTGTCCCACGCGCACCGCCACGCCCTCCTGATCCAGGATCGTGCCGATGTCGTGCGGATGGACGCCCTCCATCTCAAACGAGATCACGCTCGCCTTCTCCCGCGCCGTCCCGATCAGACGCACCCCCTGCACCCTCTCCAGAGTATGCGTGGCGTACTCCAGCAGTTCGTGCTCATACTCCGCGACCGCCTCCATGCCGATGCCCTCCAGGTACTCGATGGTGGCATGCAGCCCGACGGCGTCCGCCGCGTTGGGCGTTCCCGCCTCGAACTTCTGCGGAATGGGGGCGTAGGTAGAGCGATCAAAGGTAACCAGACTGATCATGGAGCCGCCGCCCTGATAGGGGGGCATGGCTTCCAGAAGCGCGGCTTTTCCGTAGAGCGCGCCGATCCCGGTCGGTCCAAACATCTTATGTCCGGAGAAGGCGTAGAAGTCGCAGTCCAGCTCCTGCACATCCACCGGCATATGCGGAACCGCCTGTGCGCCGTCTATCAGCGCCGGGATACCCCGTTCGTGCGCCATGGCGATCATCTCGCGCACGGGGTTGATCGTCCCCAGCACGTTGGAGACATGCGTCACCGCCACCAGCTTCACGCGGTCATGGAGCATCCGCGCATACGCCTCCATATCCAGTTCGCCCCGACCATTGATCGGAACGACCCGTATGCGCGCCCCCTTCTCCGCGCAGACCATCTGCCAGGGCAGGATGTTGGAGTGGTGCTCCATCTCCGTCAGGAGGATCTCGTCGCCCGCCTGCAGTCTCTGGCGTCCGAAGGTCTGCGCGACCAGATTGATCGCCTCGGTGCAGCCGCGCACGAAGACAACCTCCCGCGCCTCCGCCGCATGGATAAATCGCTGGACGCTGCGGCGCGCCTCCTCATAGGCAAGCGTCGCCCGCTCGCTCAGGGCATGCACCCCGCGATGGACGCTGGCATTGTCCTCCGAATAGAAGCGTGTCAGAGAGTCTATGACGACCTGCGGCTTCTGGGACGTGGCGGCGTTGTCGAGATAGACCAGTGGCTTGCCGCCCCGCACCTTTTGCCGGAGGATCGGAAACTCCTCGCGTATGCGATAGGGGTCGAGCGAACTCCTCATTCCCCGCCTCTCTCCACCCGTCTTTATATAGGTTACCATAAGGGTTTTCCCCCTGCGATAGTCAGCGGCGCGGCGCGAGAGGATTTTACCGGGAACCGCGTTGCGGCGGCGGATCGCTCTCGCGCCGCGCGCCCTTAATGCGGCTTGGGAAGCTGCGCCAGCATCACCTCATCGAGCGCGCGCCGCAGCGCCTCGATCTGTATGCGATCCAGAATGTCCATCGCGAAGGCGTGGATCAGCAGGCTGCGGGCGTCCTCCCGATCAATGCCCCGCGCCCGCAGATAGAAGAGCTGATCGGCGTCCAGTTGACCGACCGTCGCGCCATGCGTGCACTTCACATCGTCCGCAAAGATCTCCAGCTGCGGCTTGGTGTTGATCTGCGCGTTATCGGAGAGCAGCAGCGCCTGATTGGTCTGCTTGGCGTCGGTCTTCTGCGCGTCCTGCCGCACGTAGATCTTGCCGTTGAAGACGCCCCGCCCGTGCTCATCCAGAACGCCCTTGTAGATCTGATGACTGCTGCAGTGGGGTCTGGCATGGTCAAGCGTCGTATGGTTGTCCACCAGCCGCCGACCATTGACCAGATACAGACCGTTCAGCGTGCAGTCAATCCCCTCGCCGTTGAGCAGCGCGTAGACATCGTTGCGCACCAGACCGCCCCCCAGCGTGATGGAGTGCGAACGGAAATTGGCGTTCCGGCTCAACTGCGCGTGGGTATAGGAGACATGGTAGGCGTCCATGCTCTCCCGCTGCGTCTTGTAGTGATCCACCACGGCGTTCTCGCCGACAACGATCTCCGTGACGGCGTTGGTCAGGTAGACGTCGCGCTGCACGCCGACGTAGCTTTCGATGAGCGAACAGCGGCTGTTCGCTCCGGCGACGACCAGCACGCGCGGATGCGAGACGGTCGGAGCGTTTTCGGTCGCGCTGACAAACAGCAGGCGGATCGGCTCCTCGACAACCACGCTGCGCGGAATGTAGACAAAGGCTCCGTCGTCCATGAACGCCGTGTTCAGCGCGGCAAAGGCATGGGTATCCTGGGCGGCAAAGCGCGCCAGATAGGTATCCGCCGTATCGGGATCGTCCGACAGGTGCGCCGCCAGGCTCCCGACCTGCACGCCCTTCGGCAGGGGGTGCAGACAGGTCAGTTCGGGCGAATACCTGCCGTTGACAAAGACGATCTGACTGTACTCCATGCCCGCAAACTGGAACGGTTCAAGCTGCCCGACGGTTATCGCGACCGGCGCGGCGGAAGCCGGAACGAAATCGGTGTCCGTGATGGGGTGAATAGGCGTGAACCGCCACTCCTCATCCTCCATCGTGGGAAAACCCATCTGCTGAAATCGGTTGAAAGCCATCTGCCGGACGCGCTGCAGCCATGCGGGAGAGCGATCCTCTTTCTCCCGGATAAACGCCTCAAACTGCGCGGAGAAGAGGCTTTCGGTAGTCATGACGGGACTCATCTTCTGTCCTCTCTCCCTGTTCAGGCGTTGACCAGCGCGGCTTTTTCGGTCTCTTCGATCCAGCCGTAGCCCTTCTCCTCCAGCTCCAGCGCCAGCTCCTTGCCGCCGGATCGGACGATTCTCCCGTCCGCCATCACATGGACGATGTCGGGAACGATGTAGTTGAGAAGCCGCTGATAGTGCGTGACCACCACAAAGGCGCGCTCCGGGCTGCGCAGGCTGTTGACGCCGTTGGCGACGATCTTCAGCGCGTCAATGTCCAGTCCTGAGTCGGTCTCGTCCAGCAGAGCCAGTTTCGGCTCCAGCACCGACATCTGGAAGATCTCGTTGCGCTTCTTCTCTCCGCCGGAGAAGCCCTCGTTGACCGGACGCTGCAGCAGGGTGTTGTCCATCTCCAGCAGCTTCATCTTCTCGCGCACCAGCGCCAGGAACTCCATCGCGTCCAGCTCCTCCTGCCCGCGATGCTTGCGAATGGCGTTCAGAGCCGCCTTCAGAAAGTAGGAGTTATTGACGCCGGGGATCTCAACGGGATACTGAAACGCCAGAAAGATGCCCTCCTGCGCCCGCTCCTCCGGCTCCATCTCCAGCAGATTGACGCCGTTGTAGAGCACCTCGCCCTCGGTCACCTCATAGTCCTCATGTCCGGCGATAACGCGGGCAAGCGTGCTCTTGCCGGAGCCGTTGGGTCCCATGATGGCGTGCACCTCTCCCGCATTCACGGTCAAGTTGATGCCTTTCAGTATCTCTTTTCCCTCCACGCGGGCGCGAAGGTTCCTAATCTCAAGCATGGTGATTCTCTCTCCTGCGAATAGGCTTAAATTTCTGACTGTTTCTCTGCGTGATTTAACCGACGCTTCCCTCCAGGCTGATGCCCAGCAGCTTCTGCGCCTCGACCGCAAACTCCATCGGCAGCTCGCGGAAGACCTCCTTGCAGAAGCCGTTGACGATCATATTCACCGCGTCCTCCGTCGAGAGTCCCCGCTGCCGGCAGTAGAAGATCTGGTCTTCTCCGATCTTGGAGGTCGAAGCCTCATGCTCGACGGTCGAAGTGGTGTTGCGAACGTCAATATAGGGGAAGGTATGCGCGCCGCACCGATCGCCGATCAGCAGCGAGTCGCACTGCGAATAGTTGCGCGCATAGGCGGCGCCCCGATTGACCCGCACCTGTCCGCGATAGGTGTTCTGGCTGCGCCCGGCGGAGATTCCCTTGGAGACGATGGTGCTGCGGGTATTCTTGCCGATATGCACCATCTTGGTCCCGGTGTCCGCCTGCTGGCGATTGTTGGTTACGGCGACCGAGTAGAACTCGCCGACCGAGTTATCGCCCTGCAGAATGCACGACGGGTACTTCCAGGTGATGGCGGAGCCGGTCTCGACCTGCGTCCAGGTGATCTTGGAGTTGACCCCGGCGCACTTGCCCCGCTTGGTCACGAAGTTGTAGATGCCGCCTCTGCCCTCTTTGTCGCCGGGATACCAGTTCTGTACCGTGCTGTACTTGATGGTGGCGTTGTCCAGAGCGATCAGCTCCACCACCGCCGCATGCAGTTGATGCTCATCGCGCATGGGCGCGGTGCACCCCTCCAGATAGCTCACATAGGCGCTCTCTTCGGCGATGATGAGCGTTCGCTCAAACTGCCCGGTGTTGAGCGCGTTGATGCGGAAGTAGGTGGAAAGCTCCATCGGGCAGCGGACGCCCTTCGGCACATAGCAGAAGGAGCCGTCGGTAAAGACCGCCGAGTTGAGCGCGGCGAAGTAGTTGTCGCTGTAGGGAACGACCGAACCCATGTATTTACGCACCAGCTCGGGATGCTCCTGAATCGCCTCCGAGAAGGAGCAGAAGATGATCCCCAGTTCGCGCAGCTTCTCCTTGAAGGTGGTGGCGACGGAGACGCTGTCGAAGACGGCGTCCACCGCGACCCCGGCGAGCATCTTCTGCTCTTCCAGCGGGATTCCCAGCTTCTCAAAGGTGCGCCGCACCTCCGGGTCAATCTCATCCAGGCTCTTGGGGGCGTCCGCCATGCTCTTGGGCGCGGCGTAGTAGTAGGCATCCTGGTAGTCAATGGGCGGATAGTGAACGTTCTGCCACTGCGGCTCCTTCATGGTCAGCCACTTGCGAAACGCCTTCAGCCGCCACTCCAGCATCCACTCCGGCTCCCGCTTTTTGGCGGAGATGATACGAATGATATCTTCGTTCAAGCCCTTCGGGACGGTGTCTATCTCGATGTCGGTTACGAAACCGGCTTTGTAGTCCTGAAGCGCCAGCTCTTCAATGGTGTTGGTTGCCGAACTCATACTCATCCTTTCCAGACTGCGCGCAGAGAGCCTGACGGGGGCGCGTCCGCTCAACGGAACGGGGTCCGCCTACCGGACAAGAGGCGCGCTCTTTCGATCTATAAATGGCAGGCTGTGCTGCCGGGATACGCTGTCCGAAGTCTCCGGGTCAATGATCTCCGCCAGCGAGATGCGGTTGAGCAGCTGGTAGACCCGCAGATTCACTCTCTCCAGCGGAGCGCGTATCGTGCACTTCTCAAGCTGTTCACAGCCGTTCTGCGTATCTTTCATACACTGGGCGATGGCGGGACGCCCCTCCACCGCCTCCACCACCGCGGCGATGCTGATCTCATGCGGGGCGCGCGCCAGGCAGTATCCGCCGGTTGGACCGGGCGTAGACCCGAGCATCCGGGAACGCGCCAGCTTCTGAAGGATCTTTGCCAGCAGCTCCACCGGAATATCGTACTGCTCGGCGATCTCCTTGGCGCGCACGGCGCGCCCCTCCTCCGCCTGCGCCAGATGGGAGAGAGCGAGCAGCGCGTAGTCGGTCTTCTTGGTCAAGCCTAACATGCGAAGATGATCCTCTCCGACCGGTGAGGTCTCCGACTGAATTAATCTCCGACTTTTTAAGTCGTATATATAATAGCATATACTCCTCGCTCAAAGCAATCGTTCCGAAAATGTATCGCTTTTCCGATCCTTTCTGAGACAGATCTTCCGGACGAAGAGCCGCAAAGAGATGCCCGTTCCTCTCCTCCTGCCACTCCTCTCCATGGGGAGAAACGCGCACACCGAACTTTTCGCACAGACCCCCTTTTGACTCCATAAACGTTATATATAAAGACTCTCTATATGGTGGTTATTATGGGGGAGCGAAAAATGTGCATAACTTGGAACAGATGTCTGTATTAGCAGGAAACTATTGCTATTCAAAGACTTGTCCATATCCATTAACAGTATTCAATTAATATCATCAATTATTAGACTGTACAGGCTTTGAGTCAATGTTTAGACTATCAAAACAGCGAAAGTTATGCACATTTCGGGGCAAAAAATGTGCATAACTATGTGCATAACTTGTGTGCAGAATGTGCATAACTCCCGGTTTGGAGCCAGTTATGCACATTCTGAGGGAGTTATGCACAGGGTTTTGCACAATTGTGCATAACTATGTGCATAACTCTTCGGCAGGGGCTTAATTGTCCAACTTCTGGCGGATTTCTTTTACTATTTTCTGCACAGAGGGGTCGTAGAAGAGCTGCGCTTCCACCTTCTTGATGGCGCGCAGAACGGTGCTGTGGTCGCGTCCGCCGATCGCCGCACCGATCTCGATCAACGAGTTTTCGGTCAGTTCCCGGCACAGATACATCGCGACCTGGCGCGCGGTGGAGATATCCCTGTCGCGCCGCTGGCTGCGCAGCGCGTCTATGTCGGTGTCGTATCGCTGCGCTACCGCTTTCATCACCGTCTCGATGGTAACGCCCTTGTGGGAGGGCTGTGAGGGGGGAGCTTTGTCTATGAAGAACTCTACCAGCACATTCTGCGCCATCTCCACGCTGATGGGAGCGCGCATGATGGAGTGGTAGGCGATCAGGCGCGTCAGCGCGCCCTCCAGGGTGCGGATGTTCGATTGAATGGCGCTGGCGATGTAGACCAGCACCTCCTGAGGAACGGGGTAGCCCTCCTGACGGCAGCGCGATTCGAGGATCGCGATCCGGGTCTCCAGTTCCGGCGCGCCGATATCCGCAATCAGTCCGCTCTCGAATCGGGAGCGAAGTCTCTCGTCCATGGTGCGCAGTTCGCGCGGGCTGCAGTCGCTGGCGATGACGATCTGCTTGCCCATCTGATAGAGTGCGTTGAAGGTGTGGAAGAACTCCTCCTTCGTCTGCTCGCGCCCCGCGATAAACTGGATGTCGTCTACCAGCCAGACATCCACGTTGCGGTAGTAGCGGCGGAAGTCGTCGGTTCGGCGCTCGCGCAGCGCGCTGACGAAGTGGTAGGTGAAGTTTTCGCCGTCTATCAGGGCGACGCGGGTCGCGCCGTTGCGCTGGCGGATGGCGTTGCCGATGGCGTGCATCAGGTGGGTCTTTCCCAGACCGGAGCCGCCGTAGATGAACAGGGGGTTGTAGGCTGCTCCGGGAGCCATCGCGACGGCGGCTGCGCCCGCCTGCGCCATGCGATTGCTTCTCCCGATGATATAGTTGTCGAAGGTGTACTTCTCGTTGAACGGCAGAGAGATGTCCAGCGGCGGTTCGGAGGACTCGAGGGCGCGCTCTCCCGAAGGCGCGGCGGCGGACCGTGTGGCGTCTCTCCTTTTCGTTCTGGAGGGGGGCGGGGTCGGCGATGCGCTGCCGGGGGGCGGCGCGTCGTCGAACAGGCTGGCGGCCGCCTTCGGGGAGGGGGCGGCGGTCGCCTCCGGGGTCTCGTTCGCCGTCTCTTCGAGCGTCTCGTAGATCAACGGACGCTCCTCCGCGTTGATGACGCTGAAGCGTATCTCCAGCGGGGAGCCGAGAATCCCTTCGAGGATGGAGCGGATCTGGTGCCCGTACTTTTTATCGAGCCATTCGCGGGCGAAGGCGCTGGCTACGCCGAGGGTAATACACTGTTGACGGTAGGAGAGGGGGCGGATCGGGCGGATGTAGCTTTCAAAGGTGACCTTGTTGACCTTACTGGCGAGCAGAAGCAGGGCACGTCCCCAGGCGCGTTTCAGCGCGATGGAGCGATCGTCGTCCCCCAGTTCGAGTTGCTCGTCCGCCATCTGCCACCCTTCTCTCCATGTTGCGGGAAATTATAGCAGAACCGGACAGCCGTGACAACGGCAAAAAAGGGGATTTTCGGACCGCCCGAAACCGGCTTCTGCCGGAGTATTCGGCGCGCAATCGGCATCGTGAAAACCGGAATTGCGTGAAAATAGTTTCTGTGTGGTAAGGTTTTTTTCACTTTTTCCGGCTGCGCGGCTCGATCTCCTTGACATGGCTTTTAAAGCCGTGATATATTACCCTACAGGGGCGATACGCCCCTGTTTGATCCTGTGAATGCGCTGGAGCTTGAGACTGTGATTAAATCGCCGACGAACGAGGCGCGGGAGAGCGGTCGGAGCGCGGGCAGAGGAGCGTCTCGCGTGACCATGACCCGTCCGGTTCGCCACAACAGTCACCTCTGGAAGAGGATCGGCAACACCCTCGGCGTGCTTGCCTGCCTCTTTTTTTTGACCCTGGGAACGGTATTCGGGCACTTCTACTGGGGCAGCAAGACGTTTCATGACGCCTTTCTGCGCGACCCGGTGGGCATCTTCAAGGGGATGGCGCAGGGCGACCCGTTTCAGAACTGGGCGATTGAAAAGCAGTTTCCCGGACGCAGTTCGCTGATCGTTCTCATCCTCGGCGTAGACTACGACTACGATAACCGCGCGCAGATCATCAAGACCGCCAACGGACGCAGCGACGCCATTCTTCTGGCGCGTGTGGACTTCCTCAACAACACCATCAACGCCATCACCATCCCCCGCGATGCTGCCGTGCGTATTCCGGGGCGCAGCACGATCCACAAGATTAACGCCGCACACAGCTACGGCGGACCGGAACTGACGATGGAGACCATCCGCTCGGTCTTCGGGATAACCCCGGATGCCTATGTGACGATAGACTTCAAGGGGTTTCAGAAGATTGTGGATGCCGTTGGGGGCGTTGAGATCAATGTGGAGAAGCGTCTGAAGTACGACGACAACTGGGGCAATCTGCACGTGGATCTGCATCCCGGCTGGCAGCGGCTGAACGGCTACCAGGCGATGGGATATGTGCGGATGCGCCACTCCGACAGCGACGAGATGCGCTCCAAACGCCAGCACGCCTTTCTGGAGGCGATGCGTCGCAGCATCATGTCTCCCTCCAACTTCCTGAAGCTGCCCCAGGTGCTGGATCGGCTGAATGAGAACATTCGCCGGGGCGCGTTGACCGAAGATCAGCTCTTTGCGCTGGCAAACTATGCCCGCACGCTGCCGAAGGAGCGGATCCGCATTCAGACGATCCCCTATGACGAGGGACCGAGCTACGCCGCCATAGATGCAAGAAAGACGGAGGATCTGATCCGGGAGATGTTCTACCCGGGGCAGTATGTTACGGTGACGGTGGATGTGCCCGGTTTCGACGTGGTGCGCGCTCTGAACAGCCGCTATGAGCGTCGCCGCTCCCGCCGCGCCTCCGCCGAAGATCGCCGGCAGGAGCGCAGCGAGGAGCAGACGCTGGAGAGTCCGGACAACGGCGCGGATCCCGGCGCGATGTCAGACGTCACCGACGGCGGAGCGGGGCAGGATACGCACTCCGCCCCTCCTGAGCCGGGGCGTGGAGATAACTCCGGCGGTGCGGGAGGCGCGGAAGAAGGCTCCGGCGATCTGGGAAGCTCTTCGGGAGGCAGCCCGCAGACCCCGCACGAGCAGAAGCGAGAGACCCATTCCGAGACGGCGCCGCCGCAGGAGACGCTTCCGCCGGCAGGTCGTCCGGGGTAGAGAGGAGGGAGGAGCGCAATGAAGGTGATCTCCTCGGAGAGCGTTGCGTTTGTGGAGGTGCAGGCGGATGGCGCGAGCCGCTGCCGTATTCGCGAACTGATTACCGATCAGGACGGCGCGCCCACCTTCGCCATGCGCCAGTTTCAGATCGAGCCGGGCGGTCAGACTCCCTTCCACCGTCACCCCTGGGAGCATGAGGTCTTCATTCTGGAAGGCTCCGGATATGTGCGGAGTGAGAGCGGTCCGCGCCCCTTCCAGCCGCAGGATGCCATCTTCATCGCGCCCGATGAGCTGCACTCCTTCGTCAATTCGGGGGAGACCCCCGTGCGCCTGCTCTGCCTGATTCCGGTTGCGCAGCAGTGCTGCCGCTAGTCACAGCGCTGCCGCCGGGCGAAGCTGCGCTATCGCAGCGCTAACTGCATCTGTCGTTCCCGCTTCATCACGCTGCGAAAGACCGGAATTCCCAGACGCTGCGCCAGCAGACGCGCCTGTCCGGGCGCGTTCTGGATGTCGTTGAACAGCACGTAGACCGCCTCCGCCGTCTCCGCAGCCTCCTCTATGCGCTCCGCCCAGTTCTCCAGCGGCAACCCCTCCCCGCAGTCCCCGGACTCGCCCTGTGGCTGCGCCGCTTCCCGTCCGCTCAGCCGCAGGTAGAGAAAGTCGGCGGTGCGGGGCAGCGGAGGCAGAGGCGCTCCCTCCTGCCGGAGCGAATCGGTCAGGCAGAGGGCGATCCGGTGTTTTTCCAGGAAAGCCCGCGTCTCCGGTCGGTCCCAGCTGACGTGGCGGAATTCGATCGCCAGAGGGGCTTCCGCCAACCCTTCCCGGAGCGCTCGCAGGCGCCGCACCGCCTCCCGCGTACAGCAGAAGGATGCCGGAAACTGCGCCAGAACCGCGCCGAGTCTGCCGCTGCGCATCAGGGGCAGGATCGCCTCCCGAAACTCCGCCAGCACGCTCTCGGAGAGGGTTTCGGCATGGGTCAGGCTGCGATGCGCTTTGATCAGAAACCGGAACTCCCTGCGTGTTCGCCGTATCATCTTCTCCAGATCAGCCGATTCCGGCAGATGGTAGAAGCTGTAGTCGAGCTCTACCGCGTGGAAGCGGTCTGCATAGTACGCGAGCCGATCGCGCGGTGGCAGCGAGGGAGGATAGAACCTCCCCTCCCACTCCGGATAGGAGAATCCGCAGGTTCCCACATAGATGCTCATTCGGTTCACCTCTCGTGCACAGATGTATTACTCCTGAAATGTCTACTCACGGACGCGGAGCCGATGTGGAAAGCGTTCGCTGTCAGAGCCGAATACTCTGCCGTCGAGGCAGGATAGTGCGCCCCTCTTCTCGAACACGAGGGCAGGGCTGCGGCGGTGAAGGGAAGGACGTACGCCGCAGCAGGAGATTTTTCAAGGAGCGGTAGATGACGAAAAGACCCGTTGCGCTCGAAGACCTGCTGCGTTTCAAGCTGGCGAGCGATGCCCAGATCTCGCCGGACGGCAGGCGCGTTGTCTTTGTGGTCCGACGCGCCGACCCGGAGAAGAACCGCTATTTTTCGTCGCTCTGGATGGCGGACGCGGAGGGGGGCGGGGCGCGCTCCTTCACCGGGGACGGACATGCGGACGGCTCTCCGCGCTGGTCGCCGGACGGGACGCAGATCGCCTTCCTGAGCGACCGCGACAAGCCGAAATCGCAGATCTACCTGATTCCGGCGGACGGGGGCGAGGCGCGCCCGCTGACGAAGCTGGAGGAGGGCGGCATTCAGGAGATCGCCTGGTCGCCGGACGGTCAGAAGATCGCCTTCATCTTCCGGGCGACGCCGCCGGAGCGCACCGAGAAGGCGCGCAAGGAGCGCGAGGAGCGGGGCGCCAGCGCGCCGGTGCGCGTGCATAAGAAGCTGTTCTACCGGCTGGACGGCTTCGGCTACTTCGACGACTCCTACGGGCAGGTCTGGGTGGCGGATGCGAAGACGGGCGAGGCGAAGGCGCTGACCGATGCGCCCTTCTCGCACGAGTCGCTCGCCTGGTCGCCGGACAGCAAGACCATCGCGTTCGTCTGCAACCGGAATGAGGATAACGATCTGAATCCCTTGCTGGACGACATCTACACCGTTCCGGCGGAGGGAGGCGAGGTGCAGCGTATCGAGGCGCCCGCCGGACCCAAAGGCGCGCTCGCCTGGTCGCCGGACGGCAGCTGGCTGGCGTATCTGGGGCATACCGATCTCGAGGAGTACTGGGGCGGCGCAAACATCCGGGTGCTGGTCATCCCGTCGAGCGGGTCGGCGGAGGCGCGAGACTTGACCGGCGCGACCGATAAGTCGGTCGGGTACGACACGCTCTGCGACATGCACGATGTCGGGGCGGGCGCGTCGCTGCAGTGGTCCGGGGACAGTCTGGCGCTCTACTTCCCGGTCAGCGAACGGGGGGATACCCGGCTCTACCGGGTCGGCTTAAACGGCGGCGGCTTCTCCCCCCTGACGCCCGCGAATCACGAACTGGGCGCGTTCAGCGTCAGCCGGGACGAGCGGCGGTTCGCCCTGCTGCTGGGCACGGCGACCGATCCGCACGATCTCTATCTGGGAACTCCGGAGGGGCACGGTCTGCAGTTGAGCCGCCTCTCCCGGATCAATGCGGAGGTTCTGGATGAGGTCGAGCTGCAGATGCCGGAGTCGTTTGACATTCCCAACGCGGACGGCGGGAAGGTGCACGGCTGGGTATTGCTGCCCTATGAAAAAGAGGAGGGGAGGCGGTATCCCTGCGTGCTCTATGTGCATGGCGGACCGGCAGCGCAGTATGGCGGGCAGTCCGCGCCGTTTCATGAACTGCAGTGGCTGGCGGCGAACGGTTATGTCGTCGTCTTCTCCAATCCGCGGGGCAGCAAGGGCTATGGCGAGGCGCATACGAAGGCGATCAAGGGCGACTGGGGCAACCGCGACTGGCAGGACGTGCAGGCGGTCGCCGACTACGCCGCTGCGCTGCCCTGGGTGGATCCGGAACGGATGGCGATCATGGGCGGCTCCTACGGCGGCTACATGACCGCCTGGGCGGTCGGGCACACCGACCGCTTCCGCTGCGCCATCACCGACCGGCTGGTGGGAAACCTGCACAGCATGTCGGGAACCTGCGACTTCGCCTGGCAGCACGGCAAGACCTGGAAGGGCAACGCCTGGGACGATCCGAGCGATCTGTGGCGCTGCTCTCCGCTCGCCTACGCCGGGCAGATCAACACGCCCCTGCTGATCATCCACTCCGACGGCGACCTGCGCTGTCCGGTCGGGCAGGCAGAGGAGCTTTTTGCCGCGCTGCGGGCGCAGCGGAAGACGGTGGAGATGGTGCGCTACCCGGCGGAGTCGAGTCACGGCATGTCGCGCAACGGTCCGCCCGATCTGCGTCTGGATCGTCTGCGGCGCAACCTGGCGTGGCTGGACCGCTACCTGAAGTAGCCGCATCGGAGCGCAAGGCTCCCCCGTCCCGCACGGGGGAGCCTATCCAAACACTGCGCGCATCCGGTCGCAGTAGTAGCGGACGTTGTCCCACAGTGCGTCCGGAGCGATCCGATGGTCGGGGCAGGGGAGGTAGCCCCCCAGTTCGACCAGTGGCTTGAGTCGTTCGATCTCCCGATCTACCGCCGCGCGGTCCTGCGCGAAGACCCGCTTATCCATGCCGCCCACGCCCCGCAGCTCCCGCCCGTACTGCTCCCGCCAGGGCTGAATGCTGGCTCCCCACGTTCCCACCTCGATCGGAAACATGGTGTTGACGCCGTTCTCCAGCCAGATCGGGACGAGCCGGTCTATCTTCCCGTCCGAATCGAGGGAGACGATCTCAATGCCCGCCGCACGCACGCGCTGCGTGATCCGGCGATAGTGCGGACCGACCTTCTGCGCGAAGACCGAAGGCTTGATGAGCGGTCCGTTCTTGAAGCAGATGTCCTCCCAGAAGTGGGCGAAGTCGAACTGCCCGCCGGCGGACAGAGCGGTCTCGGTGCAGCGGTAGCAGAGTTCTCCCACCGTGTCAATGATCTCGGTGAACAGCGCCTCATCGTCGGCGTAGAGGTAGGCGGAACCCTCGACGCCCAGCCAGTTGCGGATCTGCCCGAAGAGGCTGCCGCAGTGCAGACCGATGGGGTTTTCGCGCTGCGAGGCGTCTTGCCACTTCTGCAGCTCCGCCGGGTTCACGCGGTCGGGATGCCACTGAAGGCGCGGGAGATAGTGCTCCTCCCAGGCGGCGCGGTCCTTGAGGAGGTGATCCACCTCGGCGGGGATGGATCCGGCTCCCGGCTTCTGCAGGATGATCATCCCGTCTCCGTTCAAAACGGTGTAGGAGCCGTCGGGGAACCGCTCGACGATGCGGCTTTCAAACGGGGGGCGCAGTCCGTGATTGGTATAGAACATGGACTGCCAGTTGAAGTCGAAGCCCAGCTTATGCGCGATGGAGATGTCCGCCGGGCTGTTATCCCAGTAGCCTGCCGCCTCTTCGGCGGTCAGATGCCCCTCCTGATGCCACTTCTGGACGGTCTCCGTCCAGTAGCCGAAGTGGACGATCGGCAGGCGGTCGTAGGGCTGATAGTTGAGAACGGCTAAGGCGCGTTCGCGGTTGGTCATCGTGATCGGTCTCTCTTTGCTGTGATGTTTAGCGGCGGTCCGGCGGCTCGTCCGTGAGCGGGATCTCGCCCCGAAGTATCCGCGCCCCCTGACCTGCGAGCCACAGGTAGTGATCGGAGGGCAGTCCCTCGTAGGTCAGGAACTTCGATTCGCCGACCGGCGGGTCGTTGGTGCATTTGAAGATCGCTGTCCCCTCGTCCACCTCGTCAAACATCGCCTGATAGAGCATCGTCGCGCCGGCGCGCTTCGCGGCGGCGTACTGGCTCCAGAGGAAGCGTCCTTTCAGGCGGGGGATCAGGTCGAGCTTCGAGTTGGGAAACATATTGTGCCAGGAGAAGCCCGGAAAGACGACCGGCAGGTACTCCTTGCCGTTCTGCCGGCACCACTGCAGATCGGGGGTCAGACGGCGTTGGGCATGGAGACGCGCCTGCTCCGGACTGGCGTAGCGTCCGACCGTCCAGGGGCTGACGATGTCGGCTTTGCGGATCAGGGCGTGCAGGGTCGGATCGTTGACGCTGTCGGCGTCGAGGGTGCGCCATCCGGTCGGCACGCCGAGCATGACGGTGCATCCGCCGTAGCGGGGATCGTTTTTGAGGAACTCCACCAGCGTCATCCCCTCCTGCAGGGTGTAGCGGCGGTTGTCGTTGAAGCCGAACCCCCAGACCGCGACGACCGGCTTGCCGTTATGGCGCAGGTAGGCGGGGTCGCGGGTGATCTGCATCCGGTCTATGAGCAGCTTCCAGTCCTCCATCACGCGCGACATCTGTCCCTCCCGCATCCCCGACAGGTCGTACATGACGGCGTAGGCGCGCCCGTAGAGGTTGGCACCTTCGCGGCAGTGCGCCAGAACGCGGCTGCTGTGGCGCAGCCCTTTGGGGTGAACGGTCTCGACGGCAAAACGCTGCACGAAGGCGCCGTCTATGCCGTAGTCGCGCATCCAGCGGAAGTGGCGCAGGACGGTTTTGCGGTTGTAGGAGCTGAAGACCTCGGCGACGCGCCCGTCGGCATGGCGGAAGGGGGTCGCGTAGCGCTCATCCGGGTCGAGTTCGCTCATGTCGGGCCAGAGGTCTATCGAGCAGCTTCCCGGTCGAAAGCCGTCGGGACCCGCCCAGTGAAACCATCCGCGCTCCGCGCCGTCGCCCTCCGCCGTGAACCATCCCTGATAACCGCACATCAGCTTCCCGGCGAGGGTCTGCCGATTGACGCCCCGTTCGCTCGGTCCGTGGTAGGGAGCCATCGTCTGCGCGATCGCCTCCTCGCGTGTCAGTTCGGACTGCGGGGCGTTCCCGGCGGGAGAATGAGTCGCTGTGAGCCACGCAGCGACACCAACGATCAGAGAAAGTAACAGGATCAGTTTCATGCAGCGCCTCTCCTCACGGCTTTTTCTCTCCTTTCCGCATCCGGCGCGCTTCTCCCTGCCGCAGCGGCGTCGCTCTGGCTGCCAAGGCAGGGTTTTTCGGGGGCGGATGCGAAAACTGAGAGGGCGCAGCGGCGCAAAACCCTTGAAAAGATGCGGAGCGAATATGGGCAGGATACTGGTGCTGTACGACAGCGCGACCGGACATACGAAGCGGATGGCGGAACTGGTGGCGGAGGGCGCGGGGGGCGTGCCGGGGATGGAGATGCGCCTGCGTTCCATCGAAGAGGCGACGGGAGACGATCTGTTATGGTGCGACGGCGTCGCGGTCGGCGCGCCGACCAATATGGGAGTCCTCTCCTGGAAGATGAAGCGGTTCTGGGATGAGACGGTTGGGGAGTTGTGGGGCAGGCTGGACGGCAAGATCGGCTGCGCCTTCGCCTCTCAGGGCGGTCTGGGTGGCGGCGCGGAGCTGACCTGCCAGAGCCTGCTGCTGGTGCTGATGAACTTCGGCTTTCTGGTGTTCGGCGTGACCGACTATGTGGCGAAGGGAGTCACGCTGCACTACGGAGCCATCTGCGCGGGAGAGCCGCGTTCGCCGGAGATGCAGGACGCCTGCCGTCGGCTGGGGGAGCGTCTGGCAGACTGGGTGGCGGTCTACGCGGATCGGCGCGAGGAGCGGCATCCGGTTTCCCGCCGAAAACGGTAGTCATACACCAGATTATGAAGGGAGGAGAGGGGAGACTAGAATTTGAGAAAAAAATTCACAAATAACTCTTGACAGACACTCTGACCTTGACCATCTCTCTGTTAGTCATGGGGCTCTTGCTCTTCGCGGTTCGTCTCAAGTAGTCTGTTCGATCACCCATACAGATTCAGACACCTATAGTCCAGGTATCCAGTTGTCCGATACGACTTGTGCCATCCGGATGAAACGAATCACAAGCATGACAGGAGTCATCATAACTGTTCGAGATATGTTGATTATTCCAAGGGCTACGATATTTCGTGGTACAGCAATCTCTACTCCTGGAGAGTATACGGATACATGGACACTAGTAAACATCCGATTGGATACGGATGAGGCTAAAGATGATGATGTTGATGTTCAACAGGCTGTCACGTTAGAGCCTCCTGCTGGCAATCCTCCCGGTGGGAGAGGCGGTAACTGATGTAACGGAGAGGCGTCATGCTGACGATGCGTATGATGGCGATTCTTGCGCTTCGGTCCGCCTTCCCGGGCGTTTCGCTCGCTCAGACGCCGCCTCCCGCGAAGGAGTCTCCCCCGGAGCCGCTGGAGTTGAAGCAGGCTTCGCTGGCGGATGTGGTGGAGGCGTTGGGGAAGAGGTATCGCCTCAACATCCTTGCGGACGCCTATCTCAATGACCTGACGCTTCCGCATGTGAAGGTGGAGCAGGTTCGTCTGGGGATGGCGGTCTCGCGTCTGGCGTCTCGCTATCAGCGTCAGGTCTTCTCTCGCAACGGGGTGCTGGTGCTGCGCCACCATCGGTGGCATCTCCGGCGCGAGCAGGAGAAGTTTCGGATGCTCCCGTACAGAGTGACCTGGGCGACTCCGGGGCGGATACTGGTGGAGGATGCCGAGAAGCTGGCCTCCTCCTCTGCGACAAAGCCTGTCGGCGGCGCGGCGCGTCTCTTTCCCTCTCTGCAGGTGGAGACGCGCGAAGCCCCGATACAGAAGACCCTGGAGATCGTCTCGCCGTTGTGCGGGTGGGCGATCCGGCTGGATCCGGCGCATCAGGATCGTCGGATGAGCGCCTTCCTGCCCCTCGTGACTCCCGGACAGTTGGCGGAGGGAGTGAAGCTGCTGTTGTTCAGCGGTCAGGAGGTGCTGATCGGGCAGAGTCCCTCGCAGAAGCGCGAGGAGGCGCGCCTGCTTGCCGAGGCGACGGACAGCCGTTCGGAAGCTGAAAAACGTACTGAAGAGCTAACCCCTGACCTGCTGAATCTTCTCAGCCCCGAGCAGCGGGAGCGACCGGCGAGAGGCGATCAGGTTGCGCTGCCGCTCAACTCCCTTCCGGCAGGTATTCGGGAGCGCGCCTTGAAATATGTACAGATGGGGGTTAATAATGTGAGTTAGAGCCAGCCAGGTCTGGCTGACAAACTGGACAGGTCACGCATCTCCGACTTCAGCATGGTTTTACTGCCTGCTCCTAACACGGAGCTTGGCATAAATGGCTTCAGTAAAGAGGGAGCTGTAATCGGCTTTTTGGCGTCTGATTCACCAAAGGGATCGGGACTGCCCGGCATCGGTTTGCCGTCGCCGGTCCGTTGTCTTCCTGTACGCCGTCAGAAAGGGGGTCAGCGATGGGCGAGATGCGCAAGTCGGGAGCGGTTCCGGTCGAACTGCGCCGGGAGCCGGAAGGCTGGAGGCTGTATCGGGGCGGAGCGCCCTATTACGTGAAGGGAGCGGTCTACTGGGAGGATCCGACAGGGGCGATCCCTCTGCGGGGCATTCTGGAGCGCGGAGGCAACTCGGTGCGGGCAGGCGGTCCCCATCTGGAGCGAATCCTGGACGAGGCGGCGCGGCTGGGGATGACGGTCACCGTTGGACTGCCCATGAAGATGGAGTATGTGCATCGGTTCGACTACAGCGACGAACGCGCCGTGCGGGAGCAGTTTGAGGCGGTGAAGGCGGTGGTGCTGCGCTATCAGGAGCATCCGGCGCTGCTGATGTGGGGCGTCGGCAACGAACTGCCGCTCTTCTACACGAATAAGCGGGTCTGGGACGCCGTCGAGCAGGTCGCGGAGATGATCCATGAAGTGGACGGCAAGCATCCCGCGATGACCGTGATCGGGGATTCGCCTCCGTTTGAAGAGGCGGCGGAGGAGATCCGGGCGCGCTGTCCCGCCATTGATCTTCTCGGTATCAACGCCTATAAGGACCTTCCCGAGGTTCCCGAACGCCTGCGGCGCGGCGGCTGGGATCGCGCCTACTGCGTGACCGAGTGGGGACCCTCCGGCAACTGGCAGGTTCCGAAGACGCGGTGGGGCGCGCCGATCGAGGAGACGAGCACGGAGAAGGCGGAGGTCTACCGACAGCGATATAGGCAGACGATGGAGCGCGACCGCGAGCTATGCATCGGCTCCTACGTCTTCTTCTGGCAGTGGAAGATGGAGGCGACGCACACCTGGTTCGGGATGTTTCTGGAGACGGGCGAGCGGACGGAGACGGTGAACCTGATGCAGTCGCTCTGGACCGGGAGGGAGCCAGCCAACCGCGCCCCCCGCATCGAGGCGATGACGATCGGCGGACGCACGGCGCGGGAGGATGTAACGCTGAAGCCGGGCGAGAGGCAGGAGGCGGTCGTCGTCGCGACCGACCCGGACGGCGACCCGCTGACCTATCGCTGGGAGATCCTGCCGGAGGTGAAGCCGGGACTGTATGCCGGCATGGGCGAGGAGCGCGCCGCTCCCCTGCCCGGTCTGATCCGCTCTGCGCCCGGGGCGAAGATCGCCTTCACCGCGCCGCAGGAGCCGGGAGCGTACCGGCTGTTCGTCTTCATTCTGGATGGTCAGGGCAACGCGGCGACCGCCAACACGCCCTTTCTGGTGGAGGAGTAGCGCGAAGGGAGCGGAGAATTCTCCGCTCCCCTGCTTGTAATGTTGTGAGAGGCTCTCCCCCTCGTCAGAGACCGCCTCCCCTATCGGAACTAGACCTTTGCGGGTTCTGCATCGAGATCCCGGGCAGGCACATAGCCCATCTCACTGAGAATGTCTTTGGCGTCGGTCTCGAGCAGATCAGCCACAGCGCGGATAAAATCTACAGACGGACGCACCGTCGCGGCCTCTTCAACACTGTGCCACTCGGTCTGTTTGATTTCCATCGTCTACCCCTCTGGAGAATATACGGACGGCAACCTCTTCGTCCCGCCCTGATTTCAATGAAGTAGTATAGCATAGAGAAGCGTATCGGTCAATAACTATTTTTCCACCCGCAGAGCCGGGTTCTTCCCGAGATTGTCGCGCGTTTTTTTTATGGCAACGAGTCATGCGTAATGTAACTTTATGGCGTTAACATTACATTCCGTATCGGCTGATGCAAGGATCGTTGCACGATCCGTCAGGAAGCGCGGCATACCGGGAACCGAAAACCGCCGCGGCTGGAGCGGCGGTCAGGCGGCGTTTTGCATCAGGGCGACGGCGGCGTCGAGCAGTCGGTCGGCGACTTCGCGCTTGGACATCTTCGGGAGCGGCTCGACGCGCCCGTCGGCAAAGAGCAGCGTG
>CALLMM010000019.1 GCA_938005745.1 uncultured Chthonomonadales bacterium
GGCTGTGTTGAGCGACATCGTGGAGGTGAAGGCGGAGGCGAGCAGCGACGCCGGCATCGCGCGAGTCGAGTTCAGCGTGAACGATCAGATTCGCGCGACCGTAACAGAACCGCCCTACCAGTATCGCTGGGATACGATTGAAGAGGAGGAGGGAACCCATACGCTAATCGTCTCCGCCTATGATGGAAGCGGAAAAGCCGCCAGCAAGCGGATCAAGGTGGAGGTAGATAACAACCTCTCTCTGGGGATCAAAGCGCATGCCGAGAGGGCGCATGCGCTCTTCCGACGAGGAGACTTTGAGGGCGCGTCGCTGGCGGGTCGAAAAGCCTATCGGATCAACCGCTTCGACGTGGACGCTATTCGCGCCATGGCTGCCGCTGTTGGCGGGCAGGGGGACTATAACCGCGCTCTCGATCTGCTGGAGAAGCCCCCGATGGAGAACAACCAGGTGATCGGAGACCCGACCCGGTTCCCGCTCTCAGACCGCACGGCGATGGAGCTTCGGGGGCTGTTCCGGCTCCGCCGCGCCGCCGCGCAGACCTCCGCGCAGGCGATGGCTGCCGATCTGGCGGTCGCCTTCGATTTGGGGAAGCGGCTGCTGGAGAGGACGGCGGCGGACATACGGGCGCAGCATCCCGAATCGGATCGCACCCCCGCCAATCTGATGGCGCTGGGGGATGCGCTGGTTCTGAACGGCAGATTTGAACAGGCGCATGCGCTCTACCGTGAGATCCCCGCCTCCGGCGAGACCGGCGTCGCCGCGCGGCATCGCATCGCCTTTGCGCTGGCGAATCTCGGTCGCGTGCGCGAGGCGGAGATGCTGCTGCTGGGGATGGTCAACAACGGCGAGGGTAACAACGCCACCCGCGCCCTGTTGGGATGGATCTATCTGCTTCAGCGGCGGTTCGCGGCGGCGCGCGACATCTCCGAACGACCCGCGCAACAGCAGTCCCTGTCCGGGCTGATCGTCTACGGTCATGCCTGTCTGGCGCTGCGCGATTTCCGTCGCGCGGGAGATTCGCTGCTCAAAGCCGCAGAGATCACGGATCTGCCAGAGGTGAGCTATCTGGCGGCGTGCTACTTCACCGATACCGGCGACTTGAAACGCGCTACCGACTTCCTGCTGCTGACCATCGGATCCTGCGCCGCGAACCTGGACCTCTACGCGCTGCGCGGATTTCAGATCGCCGCGATGGTTCCGAACGACGGCTTCAGGCAGGCGCAGGTTTTTTTCGATTTCGTCCTGCAGCGCGATCCGCAGAACCTGGCGGCGCGTCTGGGAAAGGGAATGACGCTTATCCATCTGAAGCAGTTCCGGGCGGCGCAGTCTCTGCTCGTGAACCTCTCCCGCGATGACAGGAACTCGGCGGATGTATGGATGGCGCTGGCGGCAGCCCATGCGGGAAGCAGCGACCAGCAGCGGCTGGCGAACGAGGCGCTGGAGATGGCGAAGCGGCTGGATTCGACCCGCTTCGGCGCGGTGATGATCCCGAAGATGACGGAACTGGTTCACCGGGTAATCCCCTATCGCCGCACGCCGCTCCTCACCCCGGCTCTGCTGGCGGCGGAGGAGACCCGCAGGTAGAGAGCAACGGAACGTATCACTTTTCTCGCAGAAGCCATACCGATGAGGCAGGGATACCGAGTATAATAGAAGGTCATCCAACGAAGAGGGATCGCTGAATGTTAACTCAGGAACAGGTGCAGTTTTTTCACGAGAACGGTTTTGTCAAGGGACCGAAGGTCTACACCGATGAGCAGGCACAGGCGCTGCGTAAGCGGCTGGACGACGTGATGGAGGGACGCTCCGCGGCGCAGCCGGAGGCGAAGCGGAATCTGCTGGGAGACGGCTCGGAACTGGTTGTCATCCAGATTGTGAACATCTGGGAGGCGGACGATCTGTTCCGCGAGCATATCTATCATCCGGAGATCTGCCGCATGGTCAGCCAGTTGATGGGGACGGAGGTGGTTCGGGTCTGGCACGATCAGGTGCAGTATAAGCCGCCGTTCGTCGGCGGACCGACCAGCTGGCATCAGGATCATCCCTACTGGCCCATCATTCAGCCCGCCGATCTGATCAGCGCATGGCTGGCGATCGAGGACGCGACGATCGAGAACGGGTGCATGTGGATGGTTCCGCGCAGTCATAAGTGGGGACCCCACAAGGGAGGAACCATCGGAACCAACCCGGACGACTTCTCGACGCTGCACGACCCGAGCCTGATCCCTCCGGGAGAGGTGGTGGAGCGCGTCCCCTGCGAGGTGAAGGCGGGCGAGGTGATGTTCCATCACTGCCTGACATGGCACGGCAGTCCGCCCAACCGCTCGGAGCGGGGACGCCCGGCGATCGCCGTGCACTATATGCCGGGATACACGCGCTATGAGCCGTCTGCGGGGCATCTGGTGGAGCATCGGGTTACCGTTAAGCCGGGAGAGGTGCTGCAAGGAGAGTACTTCCCGACGGTCTGGGACAACGGACCGGTACCGCACTGAAGGAGCAGGCACGATGATTCGATCCGGCTGGAGATGCGTCGTGACCCTGGCTCTGATCCTGGTCGCCTCTACGGGGTTGACACAGTCGCCCGGCAGCGGTGTGCAGCTGGAGGGAGACGCTGCGCGCCGCGCGCTGCTGAGCGAGATTCAGGGGAAGAAGGCTCCTGCGATCGTGGCGTCTCGCTGGATAAATAGCCGACCTCTCAACCTTGCCGCGTTGCGCGGCAGGGTGGTGCTCCTGGACTTCTGGGGAACCTGGTGCGGACCCTGCCGCGCCTCCATCCCGCACATGATAGACCTGCACCGAAGGTACAGCAAACGGGGGCTGGCAATCATCGGCGTCCACACCACCGACGGTGCGCAGAACCTGGATGCCTTTATCAAAGAGAAGGGAATCCCCTATGCCATCGCGCTCGATAACGCCAATCGGACGGTGAAAGCCTATCGCGTGGACAGCTACCCGGACTACTACTTTATTGACCGCAGGGGCGTTCTGCGCTACGCCGACTGCGCCAACGACTCGGTGGATGCCGCGATCGAGCAGCTTCTTGCCGAAAAGTAGCCGATGGTTCCGGCGACCGCGCAAACACGATGAACGCTGTTGAACTGGCGGACGTTTCGGTGCAGTATCGCAGGGGCGGCGGACTGAACGGCATCTCGTTCACCGCCGCTCCCGGGGAATGGGTATCTGTCTTCGGGGATACCGGGAGCGGCAAGACGACCCTGCTGCGCGTGCTGGCGGGAAGGGTGACGCCCGATGCCGGCGCGGTATGGGTCTATGGCAGGACGCCGCGCAGCGCCCTGCGCCGCATGGGCTGCGCGATGGAGGACTCGCCGGTCAACTCGCTCTTTTCTCCCAATCAGGTTCTGGGGCAGCGTCTGGCGCGTCACGACATCAGCGGTGCGCAGCGCGCGGCGCGCATGGCGGAGATCCTCGATCTCTGCGGGCTGTATGCGGATCGTGACCGCCCTGCTCGCGAACTGAGCCGGGGACAGCAGACCGCGCTTGCGCTGGCGGTCGCGCTCGCTCATCGTCCCGCCGTTCTGCTGCTGGATAATGTCACCGCCGCTCTTCCGCTGCCGGTGCGGGAGCGGCTGCGGGAGTTTCTGAACGATCTGCGCGCCTCGCAGGACCTCTGCGTGATTCAGGCGACCCTTCACAGCGAGGAGGCGGAGCGCGCGGATCGCGTGCTGATTCTGGATCGAGGATGTCTGCTCGCCTGCGCCCAGCCGGAGGAGCTGCAGAGGCAGTACGCTGCAGACCGGATTGTGGTCGAGGCGGCGGATCCGCGCGCCGTTCAGAAGACGCTGCGGGGAATCTACGATCTGCAGATCACGGAGACACGCGACGGACTGCGCTTCTCCGCCACTGACGGTCTGGCGACCGCCGCGCATCTGTTCCGCCATCCAGCCGGAGGCGTGAGAACGGTCTACATCCATCGTCCGACCCTCTGGGAGGTTCTGGAGGCTCTGCGCGGGAATATACTGCGCTGACGGCTGTGGTTACGACGGCTCATTCCCACCCCGCGTTCGGTTGCATCGCCGGAACAAACCTGCTACAATGTATCACCCTGACGGAAGCAAGCGTGTAACTACTGCCGATCAAGGAGAGACTGCCATTATCGCCAGAACGAGAAGTCGAATGTGCGTCCCTATCGTTCTTGTCGCTGTAGTGCTGTGCGTATTTCGTGTCTGCCCCACGGATACGGCTGCGGCGCAGCAGGTTCCTGGCTCTTCCGGGACGACAGGACTTCCCGCACCGCCACCTCTTCAAGCATCCTCCGCCATTCTGGTAGATGCGGTCAGCGGACAGGTTCTCTATGAAAAGAACGCCGACGTCCGGCGCCCTCCTGCCAGCACCACGAAGATCATGACGGCGATCCTTCTCCTGGAGCATACAAAGCCGGAGGATGTCATCGTCGCCAGCCAGAATGCGGTGCATACGGGAGGCAGCTCCCTGAATCTCAGGGTCGGTGAGAAGATCACCGCGCACGATATGCTCTATGCCCTGATGCTGCGCTCCGCCAACGACGGCTGCGTGGCGGTGGCGGAGCATATCGCAGGAGATAAGAAGAGGTTCATCGAGATGATGAATCTGAAGGCGCGCGAGATCGGCGCGCTCAACACGACGTTCAATGACCCGCACGGTCTGGACAAGCCGACCAATATGTCAACGGCGCGCGATCTTTCGATCATGGCGCGGTACGCGCTGCGCTACCCGGCGTTCAACGAGGCGATCCGCACGAAATATCAGATCATCGCGCGCTCCCCGGACAACAAGGATGTGCGCCTGAAAAACCATTCCAAATTTCTCTGGCAGTTTCCCTGGGCGGACGGCGTGAAGACGGGGTTCACCAATCCCGCCGGTCCCTGCTTTGTCGGCAGCGCGACCAGAGACGGATGGCGGCTGATCTCGGTGGTGTTGAACAGTTCAGATCGCTTCCGGGAATCTGCGGCATTGATGAAGTACGGCTTTAACAACTTTGAGCCGCATCCGGTTATTGTCGCGGGGCAGGTCTATGCGACCTCGCCCATTCCGAACGGGCAGTTGAACACGGTCTCCGCCGTAGCGCAGGATACGGTTCGGTATATCGCGCCTAGAAATGCTCCGCTGCTGGTATCGTTACAGCCGAAACTGGAGCCGGTCACCGCTCCGATTGCACAGGGCGCGAAGATAGGCGTGCTGGAGGCATGGGTGGATGGAAGGCTAGTGGGCAGCACGCCGCTGGTGACGGCGTGCGCCGTCGAGGCTGTCGCGTCTCCGGTACAGAAGGTGGAAAAGACGGGAGGACTGCTGCTGCTGGGGGCGTTAATCTCCCTGCTGGCGCTGCGTTATGGAACAACGTTTACAGAAACTGCTCGCTTCTGCCGGAGTAGCCTCAAGGCGCTCCTGCGAGGAGATCATCGCCGCGGGTAGGATCACCGTCAACGGCGTGCGCGTGACGCAGATGGGCGCGAAAGCCGACCCGGAGAGAGACGATATTCGTCTTGACGGAAAACCCCTCTCCTTTCAGACCCGCCGCGTCTATATCGCCCTGAACAAGCCGGAGGGCTACGTTACCACCGTGCGCGATCCCCATGCGCGGCACACGGTCATGGAACTGGTGCGGGGCGTTCCCGAACGCATCTATCCCGTCGGTCGGCTGGACGCGGACAGCGCCGGACTGCTTCTTCTCACCAACGACGGCGATTTTGCCGAGCGCATGACGCATCCCAGTCATCAGATCGAAAAGACCTACCGCGCGGTCGTGCGGGGAGAGGTCTCCGAGTTTGCCGCCGCTGATCTGCGGATGGGGATCATGCTGGAAGACGGCATGACGGCTCCGGCGAAGGTCGAATGGGTGGACTACGACCCGGATCACAATGTGACAGTGGTGGATATCACCATCCATGAGGGGCGAAACCGTCAGGTGCGGCGCATGTTCGACGCGGTCGGCTATCCGGTGGTGGCGTTGACACGCCTGCGGATCGGTCCGGTCGAATTGTCGGGGCTGGCTCCCGGAACCTGGCGCAAGCTGCATGGCTGGGAGGTGGAGGCGCTGCTCGCGGCGGCGGATTCTACGCCGCCCTCGCTGCCACAAAAACCCGTGGATACGGAAGAGAGCCTCGACGCACCGCCTCCTCCCGCGCGTCCCGCCCGAAGACCGGACAGACCGCCCGCCCCGCCGCCCTCCGCCGGAAAGAAGCCGGCGAAAGCCGCTCCGTCTCCATCAGAAGGGAGGAAGAAGCCGGAAAAAGAAGACACCGGAAGACCTTCCGGCAGGAAAAAACCGGCTCCTCCCAGAATGGATCGTTCGGAGATCCAGGCGCGAGCGCGAGACATCACAGAGCGTCTGCGCCGACCTGATCAGAGCGATTCCGAGAACCGAAAGCCGTCCGGAAATGAGAGACGTACAGACCATGAACCCCCCGCCAGACCGAAGAAGAGACCTCCGAAGCGGCAGGATTCCTAGCCGCATACCGATCTTGCTGCTGCATATCGTCCTGACTGCCGCGCTGCTGGTTATCCCGCTTCTTGCGTCCCGGGCGCAGTCGGTCTCTGCAGTGGATGTGCGCGGAAAGCGCGTGACGCTTCCCGCGCCGCCGCGCCGCATCGTCTCTCTGACACCCGGCAACACCGAGATACTCTTTGCGCTGGGACTGAAGGGGAGGATCGTCGGCGTAACCGAATACTGCGACTATCCCGCCGAAGCCCGCGCGCTTCCAAAGGTCGGCGACGTGAATATCTCGCTGGAGAAGGTGATCGCCCTCAAGCCCGATCTGATCGTCGCGAGCGCGTCGGGCAACCGCATGGCGCTGGAGCGGATGGAGAGGATGCAGGGCAGTCCGCTCCCGCTCTTTGTGATAGACCCGCAGAATCTGTCGGAACTCTACGCCGCCATCCGCTCCCTCGGAAAGATCACCGGTCAGCAGCGTCAGGCGGATCAGCTTGTGCGTTCCATGCAGGAGCGGGTTCAGCGCGTGCAGCAGAGGGTGTCGCGGGCAAAGACGAAGCCGCGCGTCCTGTTTGTTATTCAGGAGCAGCCGCTCTGGGTAGTCGGCTCCGGCAACTTCATGGATGAGATCATCGCGCTCGCCGGCGGGCAGAACGTAACACACGACGCGGGAAAGGGGTTTTTCGCCTATTCGCTGGAGAAGGTGGTAGTGCGACGCCCGGAGGTGATTATCGCCGGGCGAGAGACCGGTCTCTCCATTCGGGATAAGGCGGTATGGCGGCAGATGCCCGCCGTTCGCAACAACGCCATCTACAGTTTGGGACCAGAGGCGGCTCGACCGGGACCGCGTCTGGTGAATGCGCTGGAACAACTGGCGTCGCTACTGCATCCCGCCCTCTTTGCCAAGTAGCCTCATCACTATCCTGCGCGCATGAATCCCTCTGTTACCTGCGACCCTCCGCCTTCGGGAACAAACCTCTACGCCGCTTCACGCTCACGCCGCTGGCTGGCTTCCTTTGCGGCGGTGATTGCCCTTGCGGCGGCGCTGATCTGCAGCGTGGCGATGGGACCGGAAGGGGTGAATGTACGCGTCTCTTCTGTTCCCGTTATCATCGCCGGACAGCTGCCCGGACTGAAACGGCTGGTGCGTGATAACGCCTCCGAAGAGGATCGCGCCATCGTCTGGGAGCTGCGTCTGCCTCGCGCGCTGGCGGCGGCGCTGATCGGCGCGCTGCTGGGATATGCGGGCGTTGCGCTGCAGGGTCTGCTGATGAATCCGCTGGCGGACCCCTATACGGTTGGCGTTTCGGCGGGGGCGGCGGTCGGCATGGCGTTTGCGGAGGTGAGTCGTCTCGCGCTGTTGTGGGCGGGCATGGGAGGCGTCGGGATCGCGTTTGTCGCCGCGCTGGGGGCGGTCGCGCTGGTCTATACGCTGGCGCGCGTGCGGGGCAGAGTCTCCGCGCAGACCTTTCTGCTGGCGGGAGTCGTGGTCAGCACCATGCTCTGGTCCATGATCCCCCTGCTGATGACGCTGGCGCGCCGGATGAACGATCTGGAGCGTATCTTCTTCTACCTGATTGGCAATCTCCAGCAGGCGGACTGGCAGAAGGTCTGGCTGCTGGCTCCCTTCGTGCTGCTCTCCGCGATCTTTCTGCGCCTGTGGGCGCGCGACCTGAACCTGATGACGCTGGGAGAGGAGAGCGCGGCGCATCTGGGGGTGGAGATCGAAACATTCAAGCGCAAGGTGCTGCTGCTGGGCGCGCTGGCGACGGCGGCGGCGGTCTCCGTCAGCGGTATCATCGGCTTTGTCGGACTGGTGGTTCCCCATCTGGCGCGCAGAATCGTCGGACCGGATCACCGCGCTCTGCTGCCTCTCGCGGCTCTTCTGGGAGCCCTTCTTCTGGTCGTCTCGGATACGATTGTGCGCGTCTACCTGAACGATCTGCCGGTAGGCGTCATCACCGCGATCATCGGCGCGCCCTTCTTCTGTATGCTCTTACGCCGACGCCGCGCCGTCGCGTGGTAGAATAGGCTTATGCCTGACAGTAATAACGCCAGACGGGAAGCCTTCATCTCGCCGGAGATAGATCGCGAGTTGAACCGCGCCCTGCTCCGCTCCGGAGCGCGCGTGCTGGTTCTCTGGGCGTGCGTGCTGCTGGGCGTATGGATCGTCTATCGCTCGGTTCCCCGCGCCATGGAGTACAGCGCGGCGGTCAACGGCATCGCGGCGGCGCTGTTCATGGGACCGGCGATCCTGACATGGCGCGGCTTTATCCTGCGCCTGAAGGAGATCGGGAAACGGCTGAGCGAGCAGGGGAAGTACGCGCAGGCGGCGCGCGCGCTGGAGCCGTTCACCCGTTTCGGCAACCGCAGCTTCGACTCAGACGGCGAGGCGCACTTCCGGCTGGCGTTAGCCTATCTGCGGCTGGGAGAGCGCGAGAAAGCAGGTCAGATCGTCGCCTATCTCAATCGTTATCGCCGCGGAAGCCGCTGGCAGCAGGAGGCGCAAAAAGTATGGGACCCTTCCAGAAAATCCGATCCGCCTGCCCGTTCCTGAGAGGCGCATCGATTCATCGGCGTTTTTCTTCCCGGCTGTGGCTGTTCTGGACATCGCTGTCGCTAACCCTCGGCGCGCCGCTGCGTGCCGACATCCCCGGGACACCCGAAGAGTTCGCTGCGCAGGTGGGACGTGCGGTGCGGTTGAAACAGATCCAGACCCTGGAGAGACTCACGTCTCCCCCCGCCCTCAACGACTGGCGATGGGTACGCCATACCTCCAATCTGCTGGGTACGCCTCCCCCCTGGCAGTCCGGTCTGCTGCGTCTGCCCGGAAAGACGGGAGATCAACCCGCCGCATATGTGACGGTCAGCCGGTATCACCCGCTGCAGACCACCTCCGATCATCTCTATCCGCTGGTGCGGACGCCGGAGGGCTACCGGCTGGGGCAGGAGATTCCGGACACCTCTACAGGCGGCTACCGTGTACGGGATCATCGCCTCCGCGTTCGGCTGGAGGTCTCCTCAGGGGAGGCGCAGATTCATAACCGCATCGTGGTTGAGCGCGGACGGGCGGCGTTGCCTGCCGCCGTTCTGCGCCTGAACGCCATCTACCGTGTTACCGCCGCCAAACGGGACGGTAAGCCGATCCGGTTTCATCAGTCCGGTGGGTTTCTGGCGCTGCCTCCTCCCGAACGGGAGCGAGCCGTCTACGATCTGGCGTACCGGGCGAAGATCGCCGGTCTGAGCGCGGACTTCATTCTGCCCCGTGAGGCGGCACTGACCAGTTACTGGTATCCGCATACCGCGCGTCTTCCGGCAACGCACCGGGTGGAGATCTCCGTGCCTTCAGGCTGGACCGCCATCGGGCAGGGAGAGCGAATCGGCTGGCGGATTGCAGGTTCCCGAATACTCTACACCTACCACAACCGTCTGCCCGTATGCTTCTTCACGATCACCGCCGGACGCTATCACACCTATCGGATGCGCGTGAACGGTCGGCAGTATGCGGCGTATCTGCTGCAGGACAGCCCGGTGCGCGCCCGGCAGGCGATGCAGGTCGCAGCGAAGGCGGTAGACTGGTTCGACAGAAACCTCTCCGCTTATCCCTACTCCGGTTATGCCGTCGTCGAGTCGGATGGACTTCCCTATGCGCTGGAGTGCTACTCCTTTACGATCGCCAACCGCTCGCTGATCCCTTCGGCGATCGTGCACGAGGTCGCCCATACCTGGTGGGGAGGGATCGTGCCCAATACCTACCTGCGCTCCCTCTGGAACGAATCGCTGGCGGAGTACTCGGACGGTCTGCATACGCGCCGGACCGGTAACGTGGGCATGCATGACTGGATGCCGGGTCTGCTGGTCGCGCAAAACTGGACCCATCTGACAGAGGCAAGCGTCCTGCAGGCAAATGACGCGCTCAACGCGACGCACTCCCTCATCGGGTACGGGAAGGGCAGTCTGGTGCTCGATCAGCTGGAGAGGCTGGTCGGCGTCCCGAAGATGCTTGCGGTGATGCGCCGGTTTCTGCAGCGTCACACGCCGGGCGAGCCGGCGGAGTGGCGGGACTTTGTGCGGGCGGCGGAGGAGACGCTCGGGAGCGAGTGGGAAGGCTACTTTGACGCCTGGCTCACACGCACCGATCTGCCCTCCCTGAGCCTGCGGAATGTGCGGATGAAACAGGAGGGGGAGACCTATCGTATCTCTGGAGAGGTTGTGCAGAGGCGTCCGGGCTTCTGGTTCCCGCTGCCGCTGCTGATGCGGACGGAGCAGGGGGAGGAGCGCGCCCTGCTGACCGTGCGCGAAGCGGTTACCCCCTTTGAGGTGGCGGTCACCGCCCGTCCCGAAGAGATTGCGCTCGACCCGGAGTGGAGCGTGCTGCGAGAGCCGGGCGATCCCTCTCTGTTGGCGACGCTGCAGTCTCTGCGAAATGTGCGCGGCAGGCTGCTGGTGATCTGCGCGACTGGAGGCGATGATGAGCATGATCTCTATCACAGCGTAATCGGGCGTTCCTTACGGGCGAACTATCTCCCTTACGCAGAGGTCCTGGTTACGCTCGATCACAGCGTGACGCAGGAGCAGATGGAGCGGTCGCACCTGTTCCTGATCGGACGCCCGGAGCACCTGAAGCTTCCGGAAGAGTGGAAACGCGCCATCCCGCTGTCTTACGAGAAGGACGCGATCTCCGGGGGCGGCAGGCGATGGGAGGGGGATGATCTCTGGGGGCTGTCGGTAATGCTGCATCCGCGCCGCAGCGATCTGCTTTTGGCGCATGCCGCCGGGACCGGGACCACAGGGATCCGGATGTTCACTCTCAACGATCCGCTGGACGGCAATCAGAGCCTGTTTGTGGTGCAGGGCGGTCAGAACGTGCTGCTGTCCGAACGGGTGCGGAGCAGCGACCCCACGGTGTATCGGTTTAAACCGTAGGTCGGGGGGCCTCCTGCGCCGCTCCGCAGACGCCCCTTGACGCCTTAGAGACCGATCCTGGAGTAGAACTCCGGCAGTCCTCTGATCCCCGTGTTCAGATGGAAGAGCGAACCTGCCAGCGCGCCGTCGGTCTCCTTCTTATCGCCTCCCGCCGTCGTAACGTAGATGTCGGTATAGTCCGGACCGCCAAAGATCAGGCTGGAGACCTTTTTCACCGGGAACGTGATTCGCGCAATCTCCTGACCCTCCGGCGTGAAGCGCACCAGACAGCTTCCATCCCATCGCGCTGACCAGACGCAGCCCTCGGCATCCACCGTCATGCCGTCCGGGAAGCCGTCGTCCGGCGCGCTCTGGACAAAGATGCGCTGCCGGCTGAGGCTGCCGGTCTCCGGATCGTAGTCGAACTGGTAGATCGTAAACGCCGCCGAGTCGGTGTAGTACAGCCCCTTTCGATCCAGCGTGAGACCCATGCCGTTCGAGCAGCCGATGCCCTCCAGCACCTTCGTCAGCGTCCCGTCCGTATCCAGACGATAGAGGTTTCCGGGGCGGTCTCCGCTTGGCATGGTGCCGCAGAAGACGCGCCCGACCGGGTCGGCGAAGACGTCGTTGAAGCGCGACTCGCGCTCTTCCGGTATCTCCTCGATGACGGTTGTCAGACTGCCGTCGCGCCACAGCTTGACGGCTCCCTTCGCCATGAAGAGCAGCAGCGCGCCGTCCGCCTGAATGGTGAATCCCCCGACCACCTCACCCTGATAGAACATCTCATGGGTATCGTTGGCGGGCGTGTAGCGGAACATCCTCCCGGTATCAATGTCCGTCCAGTAGACGCGCTGCTCCTGTTCATGCCAGAGCGGATTTTCGCCGACCACGCAGGCGTAGTCGGCAATCAGGCGCGGTGTCGTGCTCATTCTGTAACCTCCCCCGTTTCGCTTTCTCCGTGAGTCTGTGTGGTTCTGGTTCTGCGCGTCCGTCGCTGTCTTTTGCGGGTGGTATCGGAGACGGCGTCCTCCATCTCGCTGGCAGAGGGCGGCGGGGATGTCGGCTCCGGGGTCGCGGTTTTCCGGCTGCGCGTATGAACCACCGCCGCCACATCCAGGACGGGAGCCGGCACCTCTGATACGCTCTTCGGGATGGACGCCAGCTCCTGAGAGATCGGCTCCGGCACCGCCAGAGGATGCTCTTCCGCCGCCGGCGCATCCGCAGGCGTCTCGGCGACGACCGGCGCCTGCGCCATCGTTTCAACCGGGGCAGTCTCTGCCTGCATCTGCGCCGTCGGAGCGGCGGTTGCGGCGGGCGCTGGATCCGGCGCGGGGGCGGGACGTTTGATCTCAAAGCTCGTACCGCATTTGCGGCATCGCGCCGTGCGTCCGATATAGATCTCATCTACCTCGGTGATGGTGCGGCAGTTCGGTTTCGGGCATTGCACGCGAATCATTGCCATCGGGGTCTCTCCTTTTCCAGGAAGTGGAACGTCCGGTTCACTCCGTCAGCGACTGTAGCGCCTGCGCGCAGGCTTCGACGGTGATCTCCAGGCAGCCGGACGCGAAGGGCGACTGCCAGACCTGATAGAGGTCCTGGTCGTACAGGTTCGACGGCGGCAGGTAACCGCAGTAGGGACCGTTGGTTACATTCAGTACAGCGACCGGACGATCCGCGAACCTCTGACGCAGGGTCGTCTGCAGGTGGGAGTAGGCTTCGTTGGGCTGCGCGACCAGAAGCGCATCGCCGATCCGCCACGCCCAGCAGGGCATACGCGCCGTATCCCCTTCGCCCAACGCCTGTCGTATTCTGCGCCTGCGAACCAGCCGCTCTCGCATCACGCGATCCGAACACAGCGCAATCTCGGCTTCCAGAGCCGCCAGCGACGGCAGCTCTTTAAGCGGAATTTCCGCCTCAAAGCGTATCGCTTTCAAATGCCGGCTTGCCGTAACGGAGCGCCTCTTCCAGACCGCCAGAGGCGCGCCGGATTCCATCGGGCAGGCGTAGTGCATACCAGTTGCCGGCGGCAGCATCCCCTCCAGCGCGGCGAGAACCGCATACCCCAACTGTCTGCCGTGGGAGTCTGCAAGAGCGGTATCGTCGGTATACTCCTCGCGGGGCGCCAGTTCGCCGGAGGCTCCCTGAAGGAAGAGGCAGGGAGCCTGATCTGTGTAGTTCTCGACAACCTCCCGCATCGCCCCGACATAGTCCGGGGAGATCAGGCGGATGTCCCAGGCGAGCGTAACGGGATGACAGGCGTAGTTCACCAGCGTCGCCAGCGGTCTCCCTTCCCGGTCTGCGACGCGCCCGACCAGCAGCGTATCGTCCGCCGGGACGCCGGGATGAAATCCGCACAGAACGCGCCCCCCTTCGGGATCCGGCAGGTCGCGGTGCTTCGCCAGCGCGCACCTGCCGTAGCTCCAGGTCAATACGGCTGCCTGCGCGGAGGATCGGGCGGCGTTTGCAGCGCGGACAGCCGACTGCAGAACGCCGTCCAGATAGGGGGCAATCAGGTCTCCGCCCGGTTTATCGGCGTCTTCGCGGCAGATCGCCGGTCCCGCATGGGTGTGAGAGAGCGCGATCAGCAGCCGCTCCGGAGAGAGGTTCAGCGCGTCGAGCACACCCCGACGCAGCTGTCTCTCATCGTCGAGGGTACGCCACCATCCGAGATCGGCTGCAATCAGCAGCAGACCCTCCGGATCCTCTTCCGACTGCAGGCAGAGGGCAGTCAGCGTCAGCGGACGGTGCACGCCCTCCGCGACATCGTGCATCGCCGCGCCCCAGTTGCGGGCGTAGATGCCGACGGGAGGCGTGATCTCTTCGCGGGCTGCGCCGATCCTGCCTGCAAACTCCGGCTGTGTAAAGCGGTACATAGAGCGGTTACTCCTGCGGTCCCGCGTCGGAGAGAAGCGACAGCCCGCCGTCCATCAGCAGGACGCTTCCCGTCATCTGTCGGTTCTCCGGATGGCAAAGATGCGCCACCTGCAGGGCGACCTCCTCCGGCTCGATCATGCGGCGCACCGGGATCATCTGCAGGTGGTTTCGCTTCAGTTCCGGCTGCTGCCGGAAAATCTGCGCGCTGAGACCGGCGTCCACATTGCCGGGAGCCACCTCGTTGACGAGGATTCCCTTCGGAGCCAGCGCCAGCGCAAACTGCTTGCAGAGCATCCGCAACCCCGCCTTGGAGACGCAGTAGGCGGGGATGTGCGGGCGTGGCGCATAGGCGACCCAGCTTCCGAGAAAGACGATCCTCCCCGTCATGCCTCGCGCGACCAGCCGCTTTGCGCCGGACTGCGCCATAAAGAAAGCGCCGTCAAGATTGACTGCCAACTCGCGCCGCCACTGTGCGGGGGAGATGCTCAGGATATCCGTCAGCGTTACGACGGCGGCGTTGACGATGATCAGGTCCGGAGTCCCCGGATCGCTCTCGGCGGCTCGATACCACGCCTCGACAGCGTCGGGGTCCGATACGTCCGCGACATCATATCGCGCCCGGACGCCCTTCGCCTGCAGCTGCGCGAGCAGCGGCTCCGCCTGCGCGGGGTCGCGCACGTCACCGAGGGCGATGTTCGCACCCTGCTGCGCCAGTTCCAGCGCGATGGCGCGTCCGATGTCTCCCAGCCCCCCGCTGATGATCGCGGTGCGTCCCGATAGATACCCCATCTTCGTCTACCAGTCTCCGACGCTGCCGTCGGCGTAGAAGGTGCGCTGGGGAAGCTCCTGCTGGAAGGGATGCTTCTTGACCTCTTCGACATTGATCTCGATCCCCAGTCCCGGACGACTGCCCGGTCGAACGATACGACCGTTCTTCTCGACCGTGAAGCCCTCCTGAACGATATCCTGCCGCCAGGGAACGTCGAGGTGCACCGCCTCGCAGATGATGTAAGAGGGCGTTGCGAATCCAAACTCCAGCGAGGCGGCGGTGCTGACAGGACCCTGCGGATTGTGGGGAGCCATCGCCACGCGGTAGGCTTCACACATGGCGGCGATACGGCGCGCCTCGCTCAGACCGCCGCAGTGCGTGATGTCGGTCTGCATGACGCTGCAGGCGCGCTTCTCCAGATACTCGCGCACCGCGTACTGCGACACCAGCCGCTCGCCGGTGGCGATCGGGGTGGCGACGGCGCGCTGAATGAGGGCGATATCCTCGACCGTTTCGGGCCAGCACGGCTCCTCAAACCAGTAGAGACCATACGGCTCCAGAGCCTTTGCGAAGAGCAGCCCCATGCGCGGGGAGGGACGCGCATGGCAGTCCACCATGATGTCTATGCCGTCGCCGACCGCCTCCCGCATCGCCGCCACGCACTTCTCCGCGTAACGGATCGGGCGCAGACCCTCCAGCGGCATCGTCTCCGGAACCGCCATCGTCTTGAAGGCGGTGAATCCGTCCTCCACCGCCTTCTGTGCCAGTTCCGCAAACCGTTTCGCATCGGCGGGCGAGGTCTCGTAGAAATCCTCCATCTTGCCGCCGCCGAGATGGCAGTAGAGCCGCACATAGTCGCGCACCGGACCGCCCCACAGCCTATGCACCGGCACACCGTGCAGTTTTCCCAGTATGTCCCACAGGGCGATGTCTATGCCGGAGATCGCGGTTCCGCGCACGATGCCGTTTCCATGCCAGAAGTGCTGTCGGTACATCATCTGCCACAGGTACTCGATGCGTGTCGGGTCCTCGCCGATGAGAAGCTGCGAGAGGTCTTCGATGGCGCCCAGCACCGAGCGGGTATGCCACTCCAGGGTCGCCTCGCCCCATCCCCACAGTCCCGGCTCATCGGTGACGACTTTGACGAAAATCCAGTTACGCATGCGCGCATTACAGACGTGAGTCTCGATCCCGGTGATCTTCATGTCGGCTCCTCCAATCCTTGCGTCTCCTGCCAGATTTCTCTTTCCCGGAGGAAAAACCCTCTGAGGATCGAAAGGCGATACGCGCAGATTCTATCAACCGGAACGCCGGTGCGCCGGCGGTCGTATGTGTGTCTGTTCAATATGCTCTATCGGGAGGAGGAGCGGGTAACCGACCGATGTTTGACACGAGTCGCGAATGCGCTCAGAGGCTGGACGCGGAGGATGCGCTGTCCGGGTATCGCCGCCGGTTCTACCTACCGGACGGCGCAATCTATATGGACGGCAACTCGCTGGGGCTGCTCTCCCGTGAGGCGGAGACGGCGGTTCTGCGCCTGCTCGACTCCTGGAAGCGGCTGGGGGTCGAGGGATGGCTGCAGGCGGATCCCTGCTGGTTTACACTGGCGGAGGAGCTTGGAAAGGGGCTGGCTTCGCTGATCGGGGCGGCGCCGGAGGAGACGATCGCGGTCAACTCCACGACCGTCAACCTGCATCAGCTGCTGGCGACGCTCTACCGCCCGGAGCCGGAACGGTATCAGATCCTGTGCGATGCGCTGATATTCCCGTCCGACCTCTACGCCATCGAGAGCCATCTGCGCCTGAGGGGGCTTGACCCGAAGACCGCCATCGTCCGGGTACGCAGCCGGGACGGGTATACTCTGGAGGAGTCGGATATCGAAGCCGCCATGTCCGGGGCGGTCGCGCTGGCGGTTCTTCCGGGGGTGCTCTACAAAAGCGGGCAGCTTCTGGATATGAGACGTCTGACAGCCGCCGCCCGCGCCCGGGACATTCTGATCGGTTTCGACTGCTCCCACTCCATCGGCGCGGTTCCGCATCAACTGAGCGCATGGGGCGCCGATTTCGCCTTCTGGTGCAGCTACAAGTATCTGAACGGCGGTCCCGGAGGCGTCGGCGGTCTCTATCTGAACCGCAGGCATGCTCATCGCCTTCCGGGACTGGCGGGCTGGTTCGGGAGCGATAAAACCCGGCAGTTCGATCTGGATATGCAGATGACACCGGCGCAGGGAGCCGGAGCGCTGCAGATCGGAACCCCGCACCTTCTGAGCATGGCTCCCCTCTGCGGATCGCTGCAGATATTTCAGGAGGCGGGGATAGAGGCTGTCCGCGAGAAGTCTCTGCGATTGACCGACTACCTGATGTGGCTGGCGGAGCGGGAGCTTGCGCCGCTGGGCGTTCGCATCGCCACGCCGCGCGCGCCCAACCGCAGGGGAGGGCATGTCGCGCTGCTGCATCCGGAGGCGATGCGTATCTGTATGGCACTCAGAGAAGAGGGCGTCATACCCGACCACCGTCCCCCGGACATCATACGCCTGGCTCCCGCTGCGCTCTATGTCTCGTTTGAAGAGGTCCGGGAGACCGTTCAACGGCTGAAACGCACTCTTCTGGTAGAGACCTATCGACGATTTCCACAAGAGCGCGAGAAGATCACCTGAAACAGGAGAGACGCTGATTGACACTGTTCGATATTACGCTGCCGCTGCACAGTTCGCTGGCGGTCTGGCCCGGCGATACCGCCTATGCCTACAGCCTGAACTGGAGACGCTCAGAGGGCGATACGGTCAATTTAGGCGCGATCACCATGAGCGTTCATGCCGGGACGCACACCGATTCCCCCTTCCACATTTCGGATGAAGGAGCCGCCATTGCCGAGATGCCGCTGGATCCCTATCTGGGGACGGCGCGCGTAGTGGATGTCGAGGGGAAGAGCGTGGTTCGGATCGCCGATCTGGAGCCGTATGACCTCCCGCCCCGCCTGCTGCTGAAGACGAACGCCTGGAGGGACTATGCACAGTTCCCTGAACAGATTCCCGTTGTGGAGGAGAATGTGCCGGGCTATCTTCGGGAGCGGGGGGTTGTCCTGCTGGGCGTGGATGTGCCTTCGGTGGACGCACTGGACAGCAAGGACCTGCCCGTACACCATCAACTTGTCCGACACGGGATCGTCATACTGGAGTCGCTCTATCTGCGGGAGGTTCCTGCGGGAGTGTATGAGCTGATCGCGCTGCCGCTGAAGCTGGCGGGGGCGGATGGCGCGCCGGTGCGCGCCATTCTGCGCGCCTGATCTCTCTCTGCGAGCGGGCGAATGTTCACGGCGGGATTTGACAAGTGCGGCTCACTTTGATAGGATTGTGCAATCGTCCTTGCGAAAGGGAGCAGGCAGCGTGCCCGAAGAAACCTCCACGCCATCAAAACCCCGTTTGAAACTGGACTCTATCATCCTGACCCGGCTGTTAGGACCGCTGGTGCCCTTTACGTTTCTCCTGATCCTCTCTCTCGTTCTCTCGCTGACCGTCGAAAACTTTGCCCGCACCGACAATATGAAACTGATCGCCGTGCAGGCGGCGGTGGTGGCGATTCTGGCTTGCGGACAGACGGCGGTCATCATCTCCGGCAACATTGATCTCTCGGTCGGGGCGATCATGGCGTTCTCCGGGGTGGCTGCCGCGCAGGTGATGGTGCTGTGGGGAGGCGGAGTCTGGGCGGGCGTTGCTACCGCCTGTCTATGCGGTCTCATTCTGGGGACGGTCAACGGACTCATCACCGCCTACGGGAGGGTTCCCTCCTTTATCGTGACGCTCGGAATGATGGGGATCGTGCACGGAGGCGCGGGAATCCTCTCCAACTCGGTCAATATCGGGGGTCTGCCGGACGCCTACTCCGTCTTCGGCTTCGGGGAGCTTTTCGGAGGCGCAGACCGCCACGGAATCCCGTATGCCGCGCTGATGATGCTCGGGGCGGCTCTGGCGGTGCATATCGCCCTCTCCCGCACACGATGGGGACGCGCGCTCTACGCGATGGGCGGCAACCGCGAGGCGGCGCGCCTGTCCGGGATCCGGCTGACGCTGATGACCACGCTGGTCTTCGCGCTCTCCGGTCTGCTGGCGGGAGTGGCTTCGATTGTGAACGTCTCGCGCGCCAGCGTCGCCTCCAAAGACGCCGGAATCGGCTATGAACTGGATGCGGTGGCGGCGACGGTGGTGGGCGGAACCTCCCTTTTCGGCGGACAGGGCGGCATCCCCGGAACGATCATCGGCGCGTTCCTGATCTATACGATCCGCAACGCCTGTTCGCAGGTCTATATCCCCGGCGTGGGCAGTCTCGGTCCCGACCCTCAGCGCGTGATTATTGGCGCGGTAGTGATCCTTGCCGTACTCTACGACCGGTATGTGCCGTCGCGTCTTCTGAACCGGCGGCAGGCGCAGTAGACAGCCTTTCGCTATCAAGATGAATTGAGGAGTGAAACCGATGCAAACCAGAAGCAGATGGCTCGGGCTGCTGTTTATCGCGGCGGTGTCTCTGGCGATCACCGGCTGCCCGAAAGAGAAGCCTGCGGAGCCGACCGGAGGGCAGTCCGGCGGAGCGAGCGCAGGCGCGACCGACAGCGGACGCAAGAAGCGGATCGCGGTCATTCCGAAGGGAACCGCGCACTCTTTCTGGCAGACGGTGCTGGCGGGCGCGCAAGCCGCCGGGCAGGAAGAGAACGTGGAGATTATCTGGCAGGGTCCGTCGGGCGAGACCGACATCACCGGACAGATCAACCTGGTGCAGAACCAGATCAATGCGGGGGTAGACGGGATCGTGCTGGCGGCTACCGACGCGAAGTCGCTCATCAAGCCGGTGCAGGATGCGTTGTCGAAAAATATCCCGGTCGTCACCATCGATTCCGGACTGAGCGAGCCGATCTCGCTCTGCTATATCGCGACTAACAATGTGGAGGGCGGGCGTCAGGCGGCGGACGCGCTGGCGAAAGCGATCGGTGAGATGGGCAAGGTCGGACTGCTGATCTTCCTCAAGGGGGCGCGATCCTCCGATGAGCGGGAGCAGGGCTTCATCGAGGGGCTGAGAAAGTATCCCAACATTCAACTGGTCTCCACGCTCGACATCCAGAGCGACCCGCAGAAAGCGCTGGAGATGACGCTGAACATGCTCAACGCGCATCCTGATCTGGCAGGCATCTTTGCCGCCAATGAGCCGGGAGGCGTGGGTGCGGCGAACGCGCTGCGACAGCGCAAGCTGACCGATAAGGTGAAGCTGGTGGCGTTCGATGCCTCCGAGGATCAGATCAAGTCGCTCAACGAGGGAATCATTCAGGCGCTGGTGGTGCAGGACCCCTTCAAGATGGGCTATTTCGGCGTCAAGACGGTGATGAAGGCGATCCGCAAGGAGCCTATCAGCGAAAAGTTCATTGACAGCGGCGTGGTGGTGGTCAACAAAGAGAACATCAACACCGAGTCGATCCAGAAACTGCTCTACCCGCAGGGCAAGAAGTAAATTTACCCGTGCTAAAGATACGGTAATACGGTATAATGGTCTGGCGGACGAAGATATTCTGAGCGTCCGCTGGACCATTCCTTTCTGATGCTCTGCGAGAAGGCGCGTGAAGCAAAACGTCTATATCTACTTTCTGACGGGGTGTCTTCTGCTGGCGGCGATGTGCGCGGCGGTCGGGCTGGGGCAGGAGAAGAGGACTGCGACAGTTTCGGAAGAGCAGGCTGCCTTCTTTGAGAAGAGGGTGCGTCCGCTGCTCTACAACCGCTGTTTTGCCTGTCACGGGGAGAAGCAGCAGCAGGGCGGTCTGCGTCTCGATTCGCTGGCGGCGATACTCAAAGGCAACGCCTCCGGTCCGGCGCTGGTTGCGGGCAAGCCGGAAGAGAGCCTGCTGGTGCATGTGATCCGCTACGATCACCGCGTGAAGATGCCTCCGACCGGCAAGCTCAAGAATGAGGAGATCGAGACGCTGGTCGAATGGGTGAAGATGGGCGCGCCTTGGCCCGGCGCAAAGCCTGGCGAGTCGGGACGCCCCGCGGTGCGAACGGGCGAGTTCGTTATCACGGAGGCGAACCGGCGTTTCTGGGCGTTTCGACCCGTTCGCAAACCCCCGCCTCCCCCCGTGAAAAACGTCGGCTGGGTCCGGTCTCCCATAGATCGCTTCATTCTGGCGAAACTGGAGCAGAAGGGGCTTGCGCCGGCTCCTCCTGCGGAAAAACGCGCCCTTCTGCGACGGGTCTACTTCGACCTGATCGGTCTCCCGCCCCGCCCTGAGGAGGTGCAGGCGTTTGTGGCAGACCGCTCTCCGGACGCGCTGGCGAAGGTGGTGGACCGCCTGCTTGCCTCCCCGCACTACGGCGAGCGGTGGGCGCGTCACTGGCTGGATGTCGCCCGCTATGCCGACTCCAACGGACTGGATGAGAACCTGGCGTTCGGCAACGCATGGCGCTACCGCGACTATGTGGTAAAGGCGTTCAATCAGGACAAGCCCTACGATCAGTTCATCACGGAGCAGCTTGCGGGCGACCTGATGCCTGCCGATGGTGACGATCTGCGAAACGAGCGTATCACTGCTACTGGCTTCCTGTCGCTGGGTCCCAAAGTGCTGGCGGAACAGGATAAGCCGAAGCTGGTCATGGATATTGTGGATGAGCAGATCGAGGTAACCAGTAAGGCGTTTATGGGGCTGACCGTCGCCTGCGCACGATGCCACGACCATAAGTTCGATCCCATCTCCACCAGGGACTACTACGCGCTGGCGGGCATCTTTAAAAGCACGCGCACGATGCGCGACCTGGGGTTTGTCTCGCGGGTGCATGAGCGACCGCTGATGACGCCGGCGTTCCGGCAGGAGCAGGTTGAACACGAAAAGCGGCTTGCCGCCGCGCGGGAGAGCCTCAAGACCGCCAGGGAGCAGGGGAACGCGGAACTCACCGCGCTGCTTCGGCGAGACCGGGAGCGGCTCATCGCGGCGGGATGGGAACTGGCGCAGCAGCCTCCGGTCGTCTCCCTTGCGGACAGCCCGGCGCAGCCCGGCGAGCCATCCCGAATTGTGGTCGAAGCCGAAAAGTACGACCGGGGCAACGTCAATCGCGATTTCGTCGCGTATGGTCAGGGGATCGGCGTCATTCACAGTCCGGGAACGCCTCCCGACTTCGCGGAGTGGGACGTGAACCTGCCCGAGTCGGGCGTCTACCAGATTGAACTGCGCTATGCGGCGGCGGAGCCGCGCCCGGTGCGTCTCCTGCTGAACAGCCGGATCATCCGCGAAAACGCCGCCGGTCAGGTAACCGGAAGCTGGCAGCCGGACGGTCAGCGATGGGAGGCGCAGGGGCGTTTCCGTCTGCAGGCGGGAAAGAATACCCTGCGTATCGAGCGCGACTCCTACATCCCGCATTTCGATAAGATCCTGCTGGTACCGCTTTCCGCATCAGGCGCGACGGTTCGCACCGCAGAGGAGATCGCTGCGGAGCAGGGAGTACCTGTCGGGCTGACGCAGTTGACGGCAAAGCGGATCCGCGAAGGAAAGTTCGAGAGTCTCGACGCCGTCCGCGAAGCCTGGAGCCAAAACACATCTCTCAACGCGCTTCCCGACAAGCCGGAAGATTACTATACAGATGCCGCGCGCGACGGGTTCAAGCGGGCGGAAGCGGCGCTGAAAGAGGTTGAGTCGAAGGCTCCCTCGCCCCCGATGGCGCTGGCGGTGGAGGACGGAACGGTGGAGGATGTGCGGGTGCACCTGCGCGGCAGCACCCTGACGCTGGGCGATACGGTTCCGCGACGCTTCCTGACCGTGCTTGCTGGCGACGCGCAGCCGCCTCTGCCGAAGAAGAGCAGCGGGCGTCTGGAACTGGCGCAGTGGCTGACCTCCCCGAAGCATCCGCTGACCAGCCGCGTGCTTGTCAATCGGGTCTGGCAGATCTATTTCGGGCAGGGACTGGTGCGAACCCCGGATAACTTCGGGCTGCTGGGGGAACGTCCGACCCATCCGGAGCTGCTCGACTGGCTGGCGGCGACCTTCATGGAGCAGGGCTGGTCACTGAAAAAGCTGCACAGAACGATCATTCTGTCCAGCGCTTATCAGATGAGCGTGGCGAACAATACGAAGGCGCAGAAGACGGACCCCGATAATCGGCTGTTATGGCGCATGAACCGCCGGCGGCTTCAGGCCGAGGCGGTGCGGGACGCGATCCTCAGCGTCTCCGGCAGACTCGATCCCGCCATCGGCGGAAGCCTGCTGACCACGCCCAACAACGACTACGTGACCAACGATCAGTCGGGCAACGGCGCGGGCTACAACAGCTCCCGCCGGAGCATCTACCTTCCGATCATCCGTAACGCGCTCTTCGATATGTTCCAGGCGTTCGATATGGGCGATCCCTCCACGGTCAACGCGCAGCGCGCCACAACCATTGTTGCCTCGCAGGCGCTCTATCTGATGAACAGCCCCTTTGTGCTGGAGCAGTCGCGACATTTTGCGCAGAGCCTGCTGGACAACGCCGGGATGGCGGACGCCGCCCGGTTGAGATCCGCCTTTCTGCGCGCGCTGGGGCGGTCGCCATCACCCGCGGAGTCTGCCCGACTGCTGGACTATCTGAAACGCTATGAGGCGGCGCTGTCGGAGAGCGAGCCGGATGCCGCAAAACGGCGTCTGGCGGCCTGGCAGAGCCTCTGTCAGATACTGTTCGCATCCAATGAGTTTATCTACCTGAACTAGTCGGGGGAAGAGATGCCCAGACAACCGCACTTCATACAGCCGATCACGCGCCGGGAGATGCTGACCCGGTGCTCCGCCGGGTTCGGGATGCTGGCGCTGGCGGCGTTGATGGGGGAGGAGGCGATCGCCGCCGATTCCGCAAAAAATCCGCTTGCCCCGAAAAAGCCTCACTTTCCCCCGCGCGCGAAGCGGATCATCTTTCTGTTCATGCACGGCGGTCCCTCGCAGGTGGACACCTTCGACCCCAAGCCGCTGCTGATCCGCGATCACGGCAAGCCCTATCCTGGCAATAAGCCGCGCGTTCAGTTTGCGGAGACCGGCAATCTGCTGAGATCGCCCTGGGAGTTTCGCAGGTACGGACAGAGCGGTATCGAGGTCAGCGACCTGTTCCCGCATGTCGGGCAGTGCGTGGACGATCTGTGCGTGATCCGCTCGATGTATGGCGACAACACGGCGCACGGCGGCGCGCTGCTTCAGCTTCATACCGGCTCCGATACCTTCGTGCGTCCCAGCATGGGATCGTGGCTGACCTATGGACTCGGAACCGAGAACCAGAACCTGCCAGGGTTCATTACGATCTGTCCGACGCTGGGGCACGGGGGCGTGCAGAACTGGTCGAGCGCGTTCCTCCCCGCCGTCTATCAGGGGACGCCGATCGGCAACGCCAGCATCCCCGCAGAGAGAGCTGCGATCAACTATATTCAGAACCCGCAGACTCCGCGCGATCTGCAGCGTCTGCAGATGGATATGCTTAGGTCGCTCAATGAAGAGCAGCTCCGCCACTTCGGGCATGATCCTGCGCTGGAGGCGCGCATCGAGACCTTCGAGCTTGCCTATCGCATGCAGACGGTTGCGCCGGAGCTGATGGATATTTCCAGAGAGAGCCGGGAGACGCTCAAGCTCTACGGAATCGGGGAGCAGCCGACCGATAACTTCGGACGTCAGTGCCTGCTGGCGCGTCGCTTTGCCGAGCGCGGCGTGCGTTTCATTCAGTGTACGCACAGCTACAAATGGGATCAGCACGGCGATCTTCGCAACGGGCATGCCAGCAATGCCCGCGAGGTGGACAAGCCGATCGCCGGGCTGCTGAAAGACCTGAAGGCGCGCGGTCTGCTGAAAGATACGCTGGTGCTGTGGGGCGGAGAGTTCGGGCGCACCCCCACCGCGCAGGGAGACGACGGGCGCGACCACAATCCGCACGGTTACACCATGTGGATGGCGGGCGGCGGTGTGAAAGCCGGTTTCGTCTACGGCGCGACGGACGACTACGGCTACTATGCGGTGGAGAACAAGGTCCACATCCACGACCTGCACGCGACGATCCTGCACCTGTTCGGGCTGGATCATGAGCGGCTCACCTATCGCTATGGCGGGCGCGACTTCCGCCTGACCGATGTTTTCGGCAAGGTGGCGAAGGGGATTCTGGCTTAAAAACCGTGCGGCTGTCAGAGAAGGAACAGGGGAGCGCAGACGCGCTCCCCTGTTTTTCATTGCGAAGGGAATAGGTCGGTTAAGTCAATGGAGGGAGGCGGAGGCGGATCAGTGACCCAGTTCGCCCTCGCGCTCCATCTCGCCGATCTGGATGTCAAGATCCTTGCGCTCGTCAATCTTGGCGATCTTGCCGTCGCGGATATAGACGATCCGGTCGGAGACATCGAGCATCTTCAGGTCGTGGGTCGCCGAGATGATGGTAACCCCCTGCTCCTTGTTGAGCCGCTTCAGAAGCTCGATGATCTCGGTTCCGGTCTTCAGGTCGAGGTTGCCGGTCGGCTCGTCCGCCAGAATGATGGACGGGTTATTCGCCAGCGAGCGGGCGATGGCGACGCGCTGCTGCTGTCCTCCGGAAAGCTCAGACGGCTTGTGATGCAGACGTTCGCCCAGTCCCACGATGTTGAGCAGTTCGATGCCGCGCTCGATGCCGTCGTCGGTGGGCATGCCGGCGAAAACGGTCGGCAGCGTAACGTTCTCCAGGGCGGTCATGACGGGGATCAGATTAAAGGTCTGGAAGATATATCCGATGGTGTGGCAGCGCAGATAGGCAAGCTCCTGCGCGTCCAGCTGCGCCATGTCCACATCGTTGATGAAGACGGAGCCGGAGGTCGGGCGATCCAGCCCTCCAATGGCGTTAAAGAGCGTGGATTTTCCCGATCCGGATGGTCCCATGATCGAGATGTATTCGCCTTCATAGATATCCAGATCCACCCCGTTCAGAGCGCGGACCGTCTGGTCGCCCATCGTATACTCTTTGATCAGTCCCTTCGTTCGTACGATATACTGGCTTGCCATAGCCGACTTTCCTTTTCGCAATGAGTTGATGTGAATCGCTGCCCCGCGGGGGGCAGCGCGGGGCGTATACTAAATCTCCACGCGCAGCGCGGCGGACGGAGGCATCTTGGCGGCGCGTATCGCGGGGAAGATGGTCGCCAGAAAGGTAAGCAGCGTGCCGATGAAAACGGAGAGGAGCATCAGTTTCAGGCTTGCCCACCAGAAATTTCCCCCGAACGCGATCACTCCCTGTGTGAAGAGATTGATGATGCTGATGAGCATCCATCCGAGGATAAATCCCAGCAGAGAGGCGATAAACCCGAGCAGGGTCGATTCGATGAAGAACAGCTTGACGATGAACGAGTCGAGCGCTCCTAGACACTTCATCGTTCCGATCTCTTTATATCGCTCCGTAACTGACATCAGCATCGAGTTGGTGATTCCCACCGTACAGACCAGCAGACCCATGATCGAGAGCCAGAGCATCCGGTTCTCAGAAGCCTGCCTCTCCTCCTGATTCTCTTCCAGCAGAGCGATCAGACGTGTGTCTTCAATGCTCGGCGTGCGGAGACCTTTCTCAATATCCTCTTTGATCTGCAGAATATACGCCCTCTGGATATTGGCGAACTCGCCCGACATGCGTACCGAGGAGAAGAAGGCGATCCCCAGAAAGATGCCCATCGCGGTAATCATGGAACGCCAGAAACGTATCTTGATGCTCTTGAAGCTGATCTCTATCGCCTTCTTCAGCGGAAGTTGAATCTGGCGTCCAATACTGCCTCTGGGATGCGTTCTCTGCGCCTGATCCACACTCATTTGCCTCTCCCCTTACGCTCATAAAAACCGATCAGCCGGCGTTCCGCCAGAGTCTGAAGGTAGGTCGTAACCGATATTTCGACCTCACGACGGTTCATTTTGTACTGATTGCACGTCCGTTGAACAATGCTCTCGACGCTGTGTTCGCCGTCGCAGAGGCTCCAGACGAACGTGCCGACCTCATCCAGCTGCGCGCCCCGCGTCTCCGGCAGTCGAAACCAGAACCCCACAATGCGCCCGATCCGATCTTTTCGCCGCGGAATGGTCAGGATCGCCTCGCCGTTCTCGGTGGTCTCCCATTCGATCACGGGGTTGCGCACGGGGCGCAGTCGAAAGACCTGCTGCCTGTCCATGGGAGGGGGCACGCGCAGGAAAGGAACATAGCGTCCCAGCGAGACGCGGAGACGATAGGTTAATGGCACTCGCATCGCGCCATCACCTCCTCCAGCAGTCCTTTCGTGCGAACATTGTGCCAGACCTGGATACCGTAGATCTTATTCGTCTCTTCGCACTCCCAGACGCAGACGGCGTAGCGGGTCGCGGGGCGCAGCGAGAAGAGCGCATCCCGCATGGCGCGCATCCAGTCCAGCGGACTTCTCACCCGCCCGTGCGCGATCCAGCCCGCATGCTCCTGCACGATCGCCGCCTGCTTCTCGGAGCGCGTGGAGTGTGTCGGGTAGGTCGTATCCAGCCACTCCTCCAGGGAGAACTTCTTACGAACGACGTTCGCCAGCCCCCACCGCTCAATCACAATGCGCTCGGCGCGCCGTTCAAACTCCAGTTTCAGGTAACCAGACATTAATTTCTGGCTCTTGAGAGAAAAGTCCTCCGGCACGCCCGCCACCATATCGTAGAGCGCCCAGGTCGCCCATCCCTCCTGCGGGTGATCGCAGAGCGAGCCGAACATCTCCGAGGCGATATCCGCCAGATGGTCCTTCTTCTGCCCGACGACCTGCGCGATCACCACGCGACGACAGGTTTTGCAGTACCATATCTTGCCCTGCCCCTGTCCCTGTCCGCTCCAGGTGAAGTGGTGCGCGATCCGCTCTCCGTTCGCCTCGATGGTCTCCGGCTTGATCTTGCTCTCGAACGGCTTCTTCTCTTTGCGCGCCTGTTTCTCCGTCTGTTTCAGGAAGCTCTCCAGCATCTGACGGATGTCCGGAATCTTCTCCTCTCCGGGAGGCGCGGGACGGAAGAGCCGCCACAGCCGCACGATCCAGTCGCCGAGCGTGATCGGCTTGCGAACGTTGGGGCTGCTCCATTTGATCTGCACGAACATCGTTCCGGGCGAGTCGACCTTCAGGTAGCCGTTGTCTCGCTCCATCGAAAAACCGGTGATGTTCCACTCGGCAGGCAGCGTGAATCGCACACCCTGCCAGCCGATCAGGGTTCGCGGGGCATTCGCCTGTTTGGGTTGTATTTTGGAAGCCATGAGTCTCCGACTGTGTCTGTCTGCCGCGTCTGTTCACGTTCATCTGGGGAATCGGTTCAAATTACGGCGTGCTGGCGCTGGTTGAGTCCAGTTTAATGCGACCGCTTCCGTCCGCGTAACCGATAAAGTTGCCAGTTCTGGAAGGCGATCCCTGCCGGGCGCGCGTGCGATGCCTGCCCGGAACCGGCAGGGAAGTGACCGGATCGAACGCGCTGCGAGTCAGGTTCGTCGAATCGTAGACCAGCGGCGTCTTCTCCGGCGATTCCATTCGTCCCTTCTCCTGCTGCGCCGCATCACGGTTCATCGCATAGCCGTAACGCTCCTGTCCGGGACGGCTGACGGTGGGGCAGTGGTATCGGTGTTCACCATCCATGTAGAAGGAGAGACGGTCCATCCACTGTTCAGCAGGCAGAAAGCGGTCGTCGTAGTCGTCCGCATACATCCGCATCCCGCGAGTCATACGGAAGACGTTGCTCTGACAGTTCACCGATTCGCTGATCTTTCGATAGGGCAGCAGCAGCCCGGTTACCAGCCAGAGAAAACCGTAAACACCCAGTACCGCCAGCGCGCAGCAGCCGGAGAGTCTCCAGAACCAGGCGCGGGAGGCGTTCTCATCCAGACGCACTTGCGCCTCCTACTTCGGCGACTCGTTTTTGACCTGACCGTCCGCATAGAGGATGTTGTTTCTCCCCATGTGGCGTCCCGGTCGCGGAAGGCTGGTCAGGTTGTCATGGGCATCCTTCCGGAGATCGGACGAGTCGTAAAAGAGCGGCGTACCGGACGGGTTTTCGATCTCGCTGAAACGCTTGCCGCTGAGCGCGGAGTTCATAGCGTATCCGTGCCGGTCTGTATCCGCCGCATCGGGACAGCGCAGGATCTCCTCTTCGGCAAAAGTCTGCGTCGGGTCGGTCAGCGCGGTCATCCAGCGATCCGCCGGCGGCAGGTAGTCATCGTAGCTGTCGGCGTAGAATCGAACTGCGTCATACAGCTTTTTCAGCCGGTCCGGGCAGGTCTGGTTGCGCGCCGGTTCGTAGGGAACGCGCGCCGCCTGTATCTGCTGGTAGACGTTCCAGACATCCTGCGCCTTCGGGATGAACCAGAGCAGTCCCGCCAGCAGGATCAGGAAGCCTGCCGCACTGGAGCCTCGTCCCTCCGCGCCGAAGAGCGCGCCCCCGAGGATCGCCGTCGCCGTAACCGGAGCCAGCAGCCAGAGCGGTCCCGGAAAGATGGTTGTGTCGCCGACTTTAAACTCCGTACGCGATAACACGTAGTAGATGGCGATCCATATCAGGGCGCAAAAGGCGGCGATCGCCAGGGCGTGTGCCGGAACGCGGGCTTTGCGTCCGCCGACGAATCCCGCGATCAAGGGACCCAGGATGAGCAGAGGAGCCAGCAGGATGGACAGTCCGAACATCCATCCTGCCGCTGCGCTCAGGGCGCCCTGTTTGGGTGCTGACTCCGGAAGGCTCATCTTGTCAGAAGGGCAGGTAGTTGACCGACTTGGCGATCAGCGCAAGTGCAATCGCCGCCATGGCAATCAGTCCAGTTCCGCAGGCAAATCCCGCCAGCAGCACCGGCGAGTACTTCACCCAGTTCTCCTGTCCGAACCGCTTCGCAAAGTAGCGTTTCCCGAGCCATGCGCCGAAGAAGGTCGGTATCGTGTCTGCCGGGAAGGCTCCCGATCCTCCCACCATGCCGTAGAAAAAGAGGCTGGGGATGCGGAGTATCGAGCAGGCTCCGTACAGCAGCAGTCCGGCTCCGTATCCGCCGGCGATGCGGTTCAGGTTGATCCCTTCCAGCACCCACTTGGGACCATCGGGCTTGTTGATCGTCTGGAACATCGCCTGGAACGTGGCGATGAGGGGCCAGAAGCGCTGCGCGTAGGGATGCTGCGAGGAGGGGATCGCGCTGGTATGCCAGAAGAACGCCCAGAAGATGAACGACGACACCAGGAAGATCGGCAGAACCAGGAACTCCACCTTTACCACGCTGGTGAACTTCGTTCCGGTCAGTTCGACCTCGCGGAAACGCTGCGCCGCCCCGCCGAAATCGTTCAGCGGTATCGGCGCGTACCAGATATCCACATGGGGATAGCCGCTCTTCATGATCGAGGCTTCCCGCAGGAACGGGAACGAGACGCCGCTTCCGGTCAGCCCCACCATGCGCGCGCTGATGAAGGAGTTGATCGGAGTCCAGATCAGTCCGAAGAAGATCAGGATGCCCCAGTTGAACTGATGTCCGTTCAGCCCCAGCAGATACTGCGTGAGTCCGATGTAGAAGCAGGTGATGACGAACCAGACCGCCAGCGGTATCCAGATCTTGATATCGCCGCGTCCGGCGGGCGTCTCCGCGAACAGTCCGCGTCCCTTCATCTCCCGTCGCAGGCTGCCGAGCGCCTTGATAACATGGAAGATTCCGATGGTCGCCACCGCCAGCTGAAGTCCGATGCCGACCGACATCCAGAACTTGATGTCAGTCGCCTGCCGGGTATAGAAGGCGTCCATGCCCCGCGTCCAGCCGCCGTCCGCCGAGGAGCCGAACGCCCCGAGTCCGCTCAGAATACTGGGCATGGGGAACAGGCGGCAGAAGATCGAGCCGAACGCCGCGCCTGCCACAATCGGGTAGGGGATCACGAACCCGGTCAGAACCTTGCCCAGGTCTCCCGAGATGCCGGTGATCGCTCCGGGCAGGATCGTCTCCGTGCTGGTGGTCAGGTCGAAGAAGGGTATGGGGATCAGCGTCATGGCGCGGTTAAAGACCACCCCTGTAAAGACCGGGATGGCGATATAGAAGAAGCCGAAGACAAGACCCGCCACCGTGCCGATGGAGAATACCCGCCATCTCCACGACTCCTCTTTGCTGGCGGCTTCCGCCAGCGCCGTCGCACCAGAGGCGGCGACCGGAGCCATCGGGAAGGGCAGACGCTCCACATCCGAGGTTACGCGGAACAGCACGTAGCCCATGCTCATCCAGTTCAGTCGTCCCAGCACCTCTCCGATGAGAAGCAGGATGATCGGAACGAGCCAGTCGGGATGGAAGAAGGTTCGCTGCGTGAGCGCGGCGGAGCCTGCCGGGGGAACCACCCACGTCGGGATTTCGCTGGCAACCAGTCCCGCCTGCGGAGCCTGACGGAAGTACTGGTTCCATATCAAGTATCCGAAGGGTCCGCCGGAGATGCCGCGATCCGCCAGCAGCACATGAGACAACATCGAGGCTACGTAGAAGAGGATGTAGATCTCCTGCCGCTTCATCGGCAGGAAGGAGCGGCGCATCACCTCCGCAAAGAGAACGATGGTGACCCATTCCGCCGCCGGACCCAGTCCCTGTCCCGCCACCAGACCCAGATAGAGCGCTCCCGGAAGCATGATAAAGCCGACGAAGAGCGCGCCGACGATGGTCTTGGCGGTAAACCCTTCCGCGTATTGAATAGGTTGTTTTTCTCTGCCTTCCTCCGCAGAGGTCTCTTCTACACGCGATCGCGCTTGTGCAATGTCATCAAGAGCCAAGCGATGTCTCCTTTTCGTCTATAGCCGAGGGGGAACCGCCTCTCACCGAGGCGGTCAGGGTCTCTCCTCTATCCCCAGAGTCGCCATGAGAAACGCATAATCGTGGGCAACTTCACGCAGTTTATCGTAACGACCGGACGAGCCGCCATGCCCGGCATGCATATTGACCACCAGCAGCAGCGGATTGCGATCCGTTTTCAGTGTGCGCAGCCGGGCGACATATTTGGCTGGCTCCCAGTACATCACCTGACTGTCGTTGAAGGCGGTTCGCACCAGGATCGCCGGATACTCTCCCGCCTTGAGGTTGTCGTAGGGGCTGTAGGCGCGCATCCAGGCGAACTGCTCCTTCTTACGCGGATTGCCCCACTCCAGATACTCCTGCACGGTGAGCGGAAGGCTCTCATCCAGCATCGTGTTGATCACATCCACAAACGGCACATAGATCATCGCCGTGCGGAAGAGGTCCGGGCGTAGATTCAGAACCGCCCCCATCAATAATCCCCCCGCGCTTCCCCCCATGATCGCCAGCTTCTCACGGCTGGTGCAGGACTGCTCGATCAGGTGTTCGGCGCAGGCGATGAAGTCGGTGAAGCTGTTCATCTTGTGCTGCATCTTGCCGGCGTCGTGCCACTCCTCGCCCAGTTCGCCTCCGCCCCGGATATGCGCCGTCGCCCAGATCATGCCCCGATCCAGCAGACTGAAACGGTTGGTATCGAACGAGGCGGACATCGGTGCGCCGTAAGAGCCGTAGCCGTAGAGCAGAAGAGGGGTCTCTTTGCTCTTTTTCGTGCTGCGATGGTAGACCATCGAGATCGGAATTCTGACGCCGTCTTTTGCCGCAGCATATGTCAGTTCGGTCACATAGTCCTGCGAATTGAACCCGCTCGGAACCTCCTGCTGTTTCAGCACGGTCAGACGGCGGGCGCGGATATCGTAGTCGTAGACGGTCTGCGGCGTGGTATACGAACTGTACTGAAGGCGGAGCGTGTCGGTGTCCGTCTCCATGTTTGCGCCCGGGTAGACGTTGTAGAACGACTCTGGAAACTGTATCTCGTGATGTTCTCCGGTTCCAAGTTCATAGACGATGATCCGGGGAACGGCGTTCTCGCGTATCTTCAGCGCCATGTAACGATCGAAGAGGTCCAGCCCCTCGATCTGAACGCCTTTCCGGTAGGGAACCAGCTCCTTCCAGTTCTTTTCGCCGGGCTTGGCGACGGGAGCCGTAACGACGCGGAAGTTTTTTGCCTCTTTGTTGGTGCGGATGTAGAGCAGTCCATCGCGATGATCCACGTAGTAGCGGTGCTCTTTCTGCCGTCGCAGAATTCGCTTCGGGTCGGAATCGGGCTTGTCGCAGGGCAGAATGCGTATCTCGGAGGAGTCGAAACTGCTGCTGTTGAGAATAAAGTACTTCCGGTCTCGTGTGCGGGTGAGCCAGCAGTAGAAGAGGCGATCCTTCTCTTCATAGATCGGTTCCGGCTTTCCGCCGAGCGTCTGGCGAAAGAACTGATAGGGTCGTTTTGCGTCGTCTTCGCGCACGTAGAGCAGCGTGCGGTTGTCGGACGCCCACGCGACTCCCGCCACTGTGCCGAACCGGTCCGGCAGGTCCCTTCCGGCTGTCAGATCACGCACTCGAAGCTCATACTCCCGAAAGCCGCTGAAGTCCACCGAATAGGCGAGGAGCTTCCCGTCATCGCTGACGGCGAAGGCGGATATGCTGCAGAAAGGCTTGTCCTTCGCCAGTTCGTTCACATCCAGAACGATCTCTTCCTTGCCGGCGGAGGCGACGGGACGCCGCAGATAGATCGGATACTGAAGCCCCTGTTCCGTGCGCGTGTAGTACTCATAGTCTCGATAGCGATAGGGAACGGAGAGGTCGGTCTCCTTGATCCGACCGATCATCTCCTGATAGAGCCTCTCCTGAAGCGCTTCGGTCGGCTTCATCACCGCCGCCGCATAGGCGTTCTCGGCGTTCAGGTATGCGGCGACCTCCGGGTTCGTCTTCTCCCGCAGCCAGAAGTAGTCGTCCGGAAGGCTCTCACCGTGAATACGCCGCACAGCAGGCTTTCTGGCGGCGACCGGCGGAGCTGCGGCGTTCAGATCAAGGGGTGGCATTGTCGTCTCTGTTCGGGACATGGTATCTGCGTTTACCGGGCAGGTGATTGATAGTAGGGCGAGGACTACACTCAGCAGACGGCTGCATCTCAGGCTGCCCGGGCTGTCGGGGAGGAAGCCCGGGCATGTCAGAACCAATCTCTGATTCACTCCGTGAATGCCTGTTGTAACATTGTTATACCGCCTCTGCTGTGCAAACTCCGTCGTCAGTCTGCTATGGCAGGACTAGTCGGTCGGCAGCGGCTGCATTCCCGGCGCGGCTCCTTCGGCAGCCGGCGTCGCCTTCAGGTAGCGTTCTCGTTCGCCCTGCTTGAGGGTGCGCCAGATCAGGAACTGCTTGCGGAGCGTGTTCAGGAACCGGCGGTTGACGCGCTTCCAGTTGGAGATGTCACCGCTTTCACGATGGATGATCACACGGATATCGAACACATCGCTCAGCTCTGTTGGCAGCGTCTCGATGGTGACCCTCTGACTGACGCCGAGATCGAAGGGAGCCAGCCACGCCATACACCGGATTCGATAGCCGGTTCGCATCTCCTCCTCGCCCGATGCGCCTTCCGGTTTGAGCGCGTCGGGCGGAAGAAGGCTGCTCAGCGAGACTTTGAACTCCTCTTTTTCGACGTTCTGGGTTACAAAGTCGCCGATACTGTACTCCTCGTAGGCGGCGAACCACTCCGCCAGGAAGGTGTTGAGACCGACCGCCTGCTCCTTGGTAACGGAGAAGGGCAGGGGGATCGTCCAGTCGTCTCCGTCGGGTTCGGGGACGCGCCAGGATCGGTCAATCGCCGGCGTCGCCACCTCTGCCGCCTTGCGCGCCGGGTAGAGCGTGGAGAGCAGCACCACGCCTACGACCACCAGCGTGGTCAGCACGGCTGATACCGAGGAGAAGTTCAGATAGAGACCCTCAAATGCGCCGGTCTGCGCCAGAATGATCGTCGCAAACTGCCCGACAAGATACCCGGCGACCGATCCAAGGATCGCGTAGACCAGCGCCTCGGCGATAAACAGCATGCCGATGTGCGAGGGCGCAAGTCCGATGGAGGAGAAGATGTGTATCTCCTTGATACGTTCAAACACCGAGCCGAGCATCGTGTTCAGAACGATCAACGCGGCGATCACGACAGGGAAGACCACCAGTTCCAGTCCGCGACTGGAGGTTGTCGCGATGGAGGAGTAGCGTTCGATGGTCGGGCGTCTGTTGGGATCGGTCGGGATGCGTCCTGCGTAGAGGTTCAGCCCCAGTCGGCTCATCAGCGGGCGCAGGGTCGCCATCACCGCTTCGGCGTCACCAAAGTCAATGGCAATCGAGCGAAGCTCCGCGCCCAGGTTTGTCGCGGTCTGGTAGGGGATGAAGAAGACCGCATCCGGCTCCAGGTGCGTGTATTCACGGAAACCGGTCTCTCCGCCTCCGCCTCCCCGTCCTGAACGAGACATCCGCTGCATCAGAATGAAGTCCACCGGGGTCAGCGATTCGTTGTCAAGATCGAGGATCTGCTTGAACTTCTGCGAGTCGAGAATGCCGATAACAGTGTAGTCCACGCCGGCGTAGGAGACGGTCGTCTTACCCACATCCTGTTCATCCACGCGCAGCACGTTAGCGATCTGGTCGGGAAGTACCACCGCGTAGACATCTCCCGGTTGGAACCAGCGACCCGCGATCAACGCCTCCTGCGGACGGGTAACCTTCGCCTCCTGCGGCGTCATGCCGACCAGAGCTTTGGCGTCGTACTGCAGGTCGGCGCGTCGCAGGGTCAGGAACGACTGTTCGCCTAACTGCGTGCCAAAGAACCAGGAGCGCGGCGCGACCGAGTAGTTGCGTCCGTACTCATCTTTCAGCAGCCGGTAGGCAGGCTCCTGAAGCTGATCCCACATGGCAGTACGGATCATCAGTCCATTATAGCGCGGCGTGCCGGGAGCGGGAACCTGATTGAAGCGCATCGTCTGCACGACGGAGGTGAACGACAGCACGGTAAATGTCAGCAGGATGAGCGTGGTGCAGGTGAGGAAGGTTCTCGCCTTGCGCCGCCGCATGTTGGAGATGCCCAGGTTGAAGGCTGCCAGCGCGACCGAAACGCGCCCGATATCCGCCTTGTGGACTCCGGAGACCTCCCGGTTCATCTGCTTCAACTGCTCTTCAAACTTGCCCGTAATCAGGGCAATGACGATGCAGGAGAGCGCGAGCATGATGAACGCCAGCAGAACGATGATCGGGTTAATGGTGATCTCAAAGGCGGGATGCACGCGGCTGAAGATCAGGAAGATAGCCAGGAAGATCAGGGCGGCGTATCCGAGCTGACGCTTGAGGTCGAAGTTGCCGAACATCAGGCGTTCCATGAAGTAGGCGAAGGGCAGCAGCAGCGCCAGATAGAAGAGAACGCCCTGCACCACGTCCAGCGTGGTGGACTGAACGTCTGGATAGGCGCGGGAGGCGTAGCCCCAGGCTTCCCGCGAGAGGGAGTGAAACTCCTCGTAGTTCTTCTCCTCCAGCGCCTTCTTTGCCTGCGCGATCGCCTGTCCGCAGCGCCAGTGCAGGTCAGCAATGCCGGTCGCCCGCTCGTCCTCTTTGCGTTTGAGCGAAAGGATGCGGAACTTGTCCAGCTTCTGCATCCGGCTGTTGTTGAGCATGTAGAGGTCTTTCGCTACATGCAGCGCGGTGTTATAGATCGCGCCGCCGCGCGCGATCTCGCGGGTGGGATCGAACTGCTCGATCGTCTGCACGCCGCGCAGCTCCGCATCCTGCGCCTCATTGGGGTCGCCCGCCACCAGATAGCCGATCCCCTCCGGGTTCTTTTCGGAGGAGTTGATGAGCAGGAGGCGCGTGGCTGCCGGACCGGCTCCCATCATAATTTTCAGACGCGCTCCCGGCTGGGAGAAGATCACCGCCACGTCCTCCACATAGGAGCCGACCATGCCGGGGTCCTGCGGGTCAATCGCATACCCGAACATACGCGGTTCGCCGTTGGTCGCGCCGTCCAGGATATCTATGGTCGTCAGAGCGCGCAGCGACTGCTGATCCACCAGGTCGAAGATCGCCGTCGGGACGCACCGGAAGAGAATGATCGGAACCTCTTTGGTTGCGGTGGTAACGCTCACATCCAGCGGCATGAACTTCGCCCCGGTAACCCCGAGGTCGGGCGCGTACATGATCTCGCCCTTCATCGGGTTGGGGATCGGCTGACCGGTTTTCGGGTCTATGACCGTATCGCGGTCATCCAGTTTGAAGCCCAGCACGCGGGTCGTCGCATTGCCGCCATAGGCGGTCAGCGGCGCGACCCCCCGGAACTCGAAGACGTTCTGCTCGTTCGTCTCCGGGCTGTCGTAGGTTCCCACGATCATGTTTCCGCGCACACCCATGTAGCTTTTGGTTCGGCTGCGGATGACGGCAAGAGAGCCTCGCAGGCTGGGGTCGGGGAACGCCATGAAGCTCTTCTTGGGGTTGTAGATATTGACCCGCCCGCGCAACGTGGCAAAACCGCCCTGAAGCGCCATGCGCGACCATTTGGAAGGCTCGGTGATCGGCATGCGCTGCGCGTTGACATCGCCCGGCTCGTTGGTATCGGTGACGATATGGTAGAACTGACAGACGAGCATCCGGGTCTGGAAGGCGAGGTTGGCGACATTCACCTTATCCGCCGTATCGAAGGGCGTGTCTATCAGGGCGCGGGCGTCGTCCACCGAGGCGAAGGTGATCCCTTTGCCCTGCGCCATCGTTACCACTTCCGAGTCGAAGGCGGGGCGTCCGGGAATATGGTTGCGCCAGTTCTTGCCGTCCACCGGGTTGACGCCGTCGGCGAAGGCTTTTTTGTGGTCGAAGCCGAGCGTGTTGCCGATCTTTTCGGCGTTTTCGCGGCAGACGCGGGCGATGTCGGAGAATCGTCCCTGAATATCCTCGCGGAAGTCGAAAAACCAGCCTTTGTAGAAGATGCCGACTCCCCGGGTCTGGCTGGTCAGGTCCAGTCCTGCCCACAGGTAGATGGTGTCGGGCTTGCGTACCGGCTTCGTGCGGTCGCTTAGGTAGAACCCGGCGTTCAGGGCGATCATGACCAGCAGCGAGACCGCCATGGTGATCCCCCAGGGGTCCACTCTCTTCTGTCCCGGCGCCGGTTTGCGGGCGAAAGCCGCAATGGTCGCCACGAGGAACAGCAGCAGGAACGCTCCCAGCCAGATGGAGACGCGCCCGGCGTTCTCCGCAGCGGTAGCGCGCTCCGGAAGGCTGGGTTCCGTCCAGGAGTCTATGTTCTGGTGGATGAACTCGCGTATGCCCTGCAGGGCGAGATGGTGCGCGCTGGTCGCCACAAAGTACATCGTACGCTTGGGCGGGTTCTTCTTATAGATCCGCGCAATCTCCAGCATACTGGCGATGCCGCAGGAGGACTCTGCGCCGGGGGCAAGAGAGGGAACCACCGACATCGAGTCGTAGTACGCCTGTACCACGATGATCTGATCTTTCATCTTCGGATCGGTTCCCGGAATGATGCCGAAGATGTTCTTTGCCTCGCGCTGCTCCCAGGGCATATCGCACTTGAGGACGGCTTCCGGCTCTTTTGCGGCGGAGGTGGCGGCGAGGAAGGGGGCGACATCGGCGCGGCTGATCCAGAAGCGGGGAATGCTGATGGGGATCGAGATAAATTTGGCTTCCGCCTCTCCGCGCATGGTCGTCTCGGGCGCGATAAAGATGACGGCTTTCGCGCCAAGACGGGGGGCGTTCAGCCACTCGGCGCGGCTGTTAAACTCCACCAGGACGATACTGCCCTCCACCTGCTTGCCGTTGAAGTTGGACAGCTTGCCGTCGCCCACATAGATGATCGGGGCTTTCAGACCGTCTGGAGGAAGCTGCGAGGTGCGTACCAGGTTGGGCCACAGGGGATAGACCCGGCGGGTTTTGTCTCCGATCGTGATGGACGCGCCTTTATCAATCGGAACGACCACCGGAAAGGTGGAGACTTTGATGCCCTCCAGACCGATCTCGCGAAACTGCTGTTCCACGTAGTCCGCAGCCCGGGCATCTCCCTCATATCCGGCGACGCGCGACTGGAACCCGGAGAGCGTCTGAATCGTCTTCTTGAGATTCTCCGGATTGACCTGATCCGCCAGTTTGGGATACATGGAAGCCGCATCCTGAGCGGACAGGGGCAGTGCGCCGAAGACAATCCATATCAACAGAGCCGGGGCTAACCGGAAAAGCCCCTTCATTGAAGCACGAGTGGATAGCATCCGCGCTTTCCTTTCAACTGAGTCCTGGTCGGCGGAAGCGCCGAGCGGAGCTTGCGAGGCAGATGGGGAGTAGTCACTGGTGAATATTAACATATGTGCTGAAAAAAGGCAAGCAGATGATGAATTCTGCCGGGGTGAACAGGCAAAATCGGCGAGAGCGCGCAAATGGGATGAACCGGCGTGCGCGTTTCAGGTGCCTTTTTCTGTGCGTCCGCTGTATTTCCCTTCTTCCCATGCGATTTTATCCTGCATCTTCCTCGAACAGGTCCGGGATTGCTTCGGTCGCCGCCGCTCCCTCGCACTGACAGAAGGGGGGAGGCTTACGCCTCTCTCGCAATGACAAGTCGGGAGGCTGTACCGCTGCAGTTACGGGATACTCGCAATCATCCTGTCATTGCGAGGGGAGAGGATTGTGAATCGCGTGTCGGGAATAGACCCAAATATGGATCGAGAACAACAGAGAGAGATACAGAGTATCCGTCGCCAGCTTCAACAGCGTTATCCTTTAAAGGATAAGACGCTGTCGCTTGCCGGGCGTGACTGGAAAATCAGTATGGTGCTCGATCAGGATGCGCTGGTAGACCGGGTGGAGACCGAGGCAGACCTGGAGTACTTCCCCTATGGCATGGTGCTCTGGGCATCCGGCGTGGCGCTGGCGGAGCATCTGGCGGAGAATCCCGCGCTGGCGTATCGCAGGCGGGTTCTGGAGATCGGCACAGGGGTCGGCTTGCCGGGACTGGTCGCCCGGTTTCTCGGCGCGGAGACGGCGCAGACCGATTTTCTGAAGCACGCCCTGCTGCTGGCGCGGCTGAACGCGCTGCAGAACGGGAGCGAGGGCATCGAACTGTTTCTGGACGACTGGCGTCAGTTCCAGCATGCCGGAGAGTACGATCTTCTCATCGGGGCGGATGTCCTCTATGAGCGCACTGTGCATGCTGACCTGCTTCAGGTCTTGCGCAGGACGGTCAAGCCGGGAGGAGCCGTACTGTTGACGGACCCGCAGCGACCGGCGGCGTTTGAGTTCATGGACTCGATGATTGCGCAGGGGTGGACGGTGGAACTGGGGAGCCGGGCGGTCTGCTGGGAGGGGGAGGAGCGCGAGATCGCGTTGATTCATTTTCGACGCGAGCGTGATATTTCGGGGACAATTCGCGGAACATGCCCGTAAATATCATCGTAAACTAATATGTCGTGATCCATTCTACCTTCACAAGCGTTCAGGAGCTTCCCACATGAGTTTCGCTGATAAGAAGCACTATGCTGCGCCGACTCTGAAGTCCGGGCGGCGAGCGGATGAGAGCAGCAGTTTTCACTCCATCGGCGTGGTATCGGAGAGAAAGCGCAAGGCGGTGGTTATTGGAGCCGGTCTCGGCGGTCTCTCCGCAGCGATCCATCTCCAGCAGGACGGCTGGGATGTGACCGTTCTCGAGCGTAACGGCAGGGTCGGCGGACGCATGAACATCACGGAGGGTGAAGGGTTCCAGATTGATATGGGACCGACGCTTCTGATGATGCCGGAGGTGCTTCACAACCTGTTTAACTACACGGGGCGGACCCTCTCCGACTATCTTGACATTCAGCGGCTCGATCCCGCCTACGAGGTGCTCTTCCACGACGGGACCTCCCTGCACATGCGCGGGAATCCCGAGGAGATGGCGCGGGAGATCGCCCGGCTGTCGCCGGAGGATGCCGATCGGTTCCCGGCGATGATGAACGGGATGCGGGGCAAGTACCTGAACGGGCGATATAACTTTATCGAACGTCAGTTCAACTCGCTCTCCTCGCTGATTCGACCGGCAACGCTGGCAGGGCTGCTGAAGGCGCTGCCGATGGAGAGCGTCGCCTCCTACGTCGGCAGATACATGAAGGATGAGCGGCTTCGGCAGGCGTTCACCTTTCAGACGCTCTATTTGGGGATCAGCCCCTACGACTGTCCGGCGATCTACGCGCTGCTGCCCTATATCGAGATGGAGTTTGGCGTCTGGTTTCCGCGGGGCGGGATGTACGCCATCGCGGATGCGCTCTACCGCCTCTTGATAGATATGGGGGGACAGGTGCACTTCCATCGCCCCGTCGAGAAGATTCTGGTGGAAGACGGTCGGGCGCAGGGCGTGCGGCTGGAGGATGGGACGATCCTGCGGGCAGGTGTGGTTGTCTGCAATATGGATCTGCCTTCGGCGTATCAGCGGCTGCTTCCGGAAGGCGTGCGGAGACCGGCGCGCGTGAAGCGACTGAACGGCATGGAGCACGGCTGTTCCGCCTATCTGCTCTATCTGGGCGTGCGGGACCTGCAGACGAACTGGGGGCATCACACCGTCGTTCTCTCCGAGAGCTACGAGGAGACGCTGCAGGAGATCATGCATCAGAAGCGGCTGCCGTCCGATCCGGCGATGTACGTCTGCATCCCGACCCGCACCGATCCCTCGCTGGCGCCGCCCGGTCACGATGTGGTCTATATTCTGACCATCGTGCCGCATGCCAGCTCGCAGGTGGACTGGCAGGGTGAGATTCCCGCGCTGCGAGAGCGGGTGTTGAACAAACTGGAGCGCATGGGACTGCCCGGACTGCGGGAGAAGATCGTCTTTGAGCGTCCCTTCTCGCCGCCCGACTTCGAGCGAACCTACGGCTGCAACTTCGGTTCGGCGTTCGGCATCTCTCCGCGGTTCTTCCAGTCCGCCTACTTCCGACCGCAGAGCCGTTCCGCCGAGGCGGATGGTCTCTACTTCGTCGGAGCAAGCACGCATCCGGGCGGCGGCATTCCGATGGTGCTCACGTCGGGACGGCTGGCTGCGGAGGCGATCCGTTCGGATCGTCGGCTTGCCGCCCTCTAGCTACGGGAGATGGCGCGCATGGTCGCTTCGACCTCCGAGATGAAGAGCTTCGTCTCTCTCAATCCCGCAACCGGCGAGGAGATGGGAACCTATCCTCTCACCGACGTGGAGACCATTCGCGCATGCGTGCAGGCAGCCCGGCTCGCCGGTCAGAGCTGGGCTGCCCTTTCCGCAGCGGAGCGGCTGCGCCCGCTTCGCAGACTGCGCGAACTTCTCTCCGTGCATGCGGATTCACTGGCGCAGGCGGTCTCCTGCGAGATCGGCAAGCCGCTTCAGGAATCGCTGGGGGCGGAGGTTCTGCCCTCCGTTGAGGCGCTGCGTTGGCTGGAGCGGAACGCACCGCGCCTTCTGCGACCCCTTCGACAGAAGAACCGGATCGTAACCCGCGAACCGTACGGAGTCGTCGGCGTTATCGGAACCTGGAACTATCCTCTCTATCTCGATCTGACCTCCATTGTCTGGGCGATCGCCGCCGGAAACACGGTTGTCTGGAAACCTTCAGAACTCTCTACCGGCGTCGCCTGTGCCCTCTACAGGCTCTTTCTGGAGAGCGGACTGCCGGACGGGGTTGTTGTCCTGGCGACGGGGGACGGCAGCACGGGACGCGCTCTCGCGCAGGCGGGCTGTGACAAGATCGCGTTCATCGGCAGCGTGCAGACGGGGCAGCGCATTCTGGAGGAGCTGGCGCAGTCCGGCACACCCTCCGTGATGGAGCTGTCCGGGAACGATGCGTTTATTGTGCTGGAAGACGCCCCGCTCGATCTCGCGGCGCAGTCGGCGGTCTGGGGAAGAGTGTGCAACGCCGGGCAGAGCTGTGTGGCTCCGCAGCGATTCTATGTGACGTCAGCGGTCTACGAAGAGTTTCTCCGTCTCACGCTCTCCCATCTCCGCAGGCTCCGGATCGGGGCGGGGGAGGAGGTGGGACCGCTTCGCACCCTGCGCCTGCGGCAGAACATCGAGGCGCTGGTGCAGGATGCGGCGGCGCGGGGGGCGCGGCTGCTGGCGGGCGGCTTCTCCCTCAACGATCGTCCGGGCTTTTTCTACGCGCCGACGCTGCTGGCGGACTGTCGGGACGATATGCCGGTCATGCGCGAGTCGTTTTTCGGTCCGGTGATCGCCGTCTGCCGGGTGGAGGATGAGCGCGAGGCGGTGCGTCGCGCCAATGCCGACCCGATGGGACTGGCGGCAAGCGTCTGGACGCGGAGCGAGACGCGCGGCAGGCGGATCGCGCTGCAGATTCGCGCCGGGGTCGTCTCGATCAACGACACGCTGCTGGACGCGGGGGATCCCTCGCTCGGCTTTGGCGGCTTCGGTCGAAGCGGCTTCGGAAAGATGCGCGGCGAGGCAGGGCTGTACGAGATGTGCGTGGAAAAGGCAGTCAGCGTTAAGCCATTGCGCGGGGCAAGGCGTCATCTTTTTCCGTATCGAGGCGCGACCCTTCCGCTGCTGCGGGCGTTGATTGGCTGGAAAGCGCGGCAGGGAGAGGCGCGGCGTCGCGCCTTGCGCGACCTGATCGTCGCGGCGAAGAACTGGAATCAAGGAGAGCGATCATGAGAGTAGCGGTGGTTGGCGGCGGACTGGCAGGCGCGGCGGCGTCGGTCAAGCTTGCCGGCGCAGGATACGACGTAACGCTGTTCGAGAAGAATGCCCACATCGGCGGAAAGATGAACCTGTGGCAGTCGAAGGGGTACACCTTCGACATGGGACCGACCATTCTGACCATGCCCGATGTGGCGCGACGGCTCTTTTCCGATCTCGGTCGGCGGGTGGAAGACTATATGACTTTTGTCTCGCTCGACCCGCAGTGGCGCACCTTCTTCCATGACGGCAGTCAACTGGACCTCTACTCCTCGATGCAGGGGATGGTGGAGGAGATGGGGCGCTTTGCGCCCGAAGAGATCGGCAGTTATGTCCGCTTCCTCGCCTATGCACAGCGTATGTACGAGATCTCGGACCGCTGGTTCTTCTGGAAGTCCTACGGCGGTCTGCGCGACATGATGAAAGCCAATCCCATGAGTCCACAGTCCGCGCTGCTGGCGATGAAGATGGACCCGATGACCACCATGCATCAGGCGATTCGCAAACATTTCCGCGATCCGCGCCTGGCGCAGCTCTTCGAGCACTTTGTGCAGTATGTCGGCTCCTCGCCCTTTATCGCGCCCGCGATCCTCTGCCTGATCCCCTGGGTGCAGATCGGATACGGCTGCTGGTACACGATGGGAGGGACCGGCGCGGTCGCGCGCGGGATCGCGCAGCTCGCCGAGGAGCTGAAGGTGCAGCTTCGTCTGAATACGCCCGTGGAGCGGATCGAGGTGCAGAACGGCAAAGCGGTCGGCGTTGTGCCGGAAGGCGGCTCGCTGGAGAGGTTCGACATCGTCGTCTCCAATGCCGACATCGTGCGCATGTATGAGAAGATGCTGCCCAACGGTCAGGAGACCCTGCGCAGAGAGGGGAAGCGGCTGGAGCCTGCCTGCTCCGGCGTGGTGCTCTATCTGGGATGCCGCAAGCGGTTCCCACAGCTTCTGCACCACGACTTTTTCTTCTCAAAAGACTCGGATGAGGAGTTCCGGGACATCTATGAGCGGCGCATTCCGCACGAGGACCCGACGATCTATCTGGCGGTTCCCTCCCGCACCGATACGGGCGTCGCGCCGGAGGGCTGCGAAAATATCTACGTGCTGGTGCACACCCCCTATGTCAGTCCTGAATACGACTGGGAGACCGGCGCGGAGCGTTACCGGAACATCATTATTGATAAACTGGAGCGGTGCGGACTGGAAGGGCTGCGCGACAGCATTGAGACGGAGCGGATGATCACGCCGCTCGATCTGGAGCGCCTCTACTGGGTGAACAAGGGAGCCATCTACGGGGTGGTAACGCAGCGCGGGCTGGGGTCGGCGTTCAAGACCTCCAATCGCAGCGCGGAGATCCAGAATCTCTATCTCTGCGGCGGCAGCGTCAACCCGGGGGCGGGCGTTCCGATGGTGCTGATGAGCGGGCAGATCGCGGCGGACTGCGTGATCGAGGATCACGGCGCACGGCGCGAAGCCGCGCTCTCATCGCCGGCATAGCGCAGGGAGCAGGCGATGATACCGGCGAAGAAGTCGCCTCTGGTGGAGAGATGGTTTTTCGCTTACAATCGGAGGTATCTTCAGCGCAGTTTCCATACGCTGCATCTGCTTGGCAGTCCGGAAGCGTTCACGCCAGAGAGAGGGATTCCGATTGTCGTCTACTTCAATCACAGCAGCTGGTGGGACCTGCTCCTGGGCATCTACCTGAACGATGTCGCGCTGGGCTGGGACTCCTACGGCGTGATGGATGAGCGGCAGGTGATGCGCTACCGCTTCTTCTCGAAGCTGGGCGTCATCGGGGTGGATCGCACAAGTCTGCGGGGGGCAAAGGAGTTTCTGGACTACGCGGTTCAGCTTCTCGCGGGCAAATCGCGCGCCCTGTGGATTGCGCCCCAGGGGGAGATCGCCTCCAATCTCCAGCGTCCGTTCCGCTTTCAATCGGGCATCGGGCATCTGGCGGAGGCGCTGGGCGAGTTCTATCTGCTGGCGCTGGCGTTTGAATACGAGTTCTGGAGCGAGAAACAGCCGGAGGCGTTTGTCTCCTTCGCTCCGGTGGAGCATGTGAAGGTCGGGGAGGGGTTCGACCGTCGCGCCTTCACCCGCCAGTGCGAGCGGAGACTGGAGAGCCTCGTGGACGATCTCGCGGCGGTCCGTACGCGTCGCGATCCCGCGCTGTTTCGACCGCTCTTCACCGGACGCGCCGGCATCAGCCCGGTCTATGATGCCGTGCGCGCTCTCTCGGCGCGTTTGCGCGGCGAGAAGTTCCGCCGGGCGCACGGTGAGGTGGTAACCCCCTCCTGGAAAACAAAACCGCCCCCGACCGCATAGTCGGGGGCGGCAAGGACAGTCTTCAGGCAGCCTGCGGGGCAGCCGCCTTTTTTCGGCGCTTGAAGGGTTTGCGGAGAACGATCTGCTTGTAGTCCAGACCGGCAGCCTCCAGCGCGCGATGCCACGAGTCGAAGCGCCGCCGCGCCGCCGTGATGAGCGTGATGTCGTACTGCTCGACACTCTTGGCGTTCAGGTCGCGCCCCTCCTGATGCAGCTCTCGCAGACGCTGTATCACCGCCTCTTCATCCCACTCGCGATACCGGCGAATGTCGCTGTAGTTGAGTCCTGCCGCCTGGATCGCGCTCCTCCACGAACCGAAGTGCTTGCGCTTGGTGGCGGCGGCGGCAAGCTGCGGGTCTACCACCGTGCTGATATGTCTCCACGAGAGATCCACGCCTTTTGCATGCAGTTCGCGAATGCGCGCCAGAATCCGTTCGCGGGTCCACATCTTATATTTTCGAATTTCCTCGTAGTTCAAGCCGGAATACTCGACAGCGGATCGCCAGGAGCCGAAATAGCGCGTGGCGGCACGCAGCAGCGCGACATGCTCCTGCGCGATGCTGGCATAGTTAAGGTCATCGCCCGCATTATGCATCCGCACAATCTCGGCGGCGATAGACTGCTTACTCCACTTTCTCACGGTAGAGTGCTCCTTCTATAACGAATGTTTCATGTCTGGACAGGGTGTACAGTCAGACAGGCTACTATTGCCGTTCATGGGAACAGGCAGACAATTCTTAAGGTGCAACGGGGGGATCACGGTGATGAAGGTGCGGCTGAAACTCAATCGCTTCCGTTCGATATCTTAACCGTTAACTATCCTTAATGATAGAGTATAGCGCGTTCTCAAGTCAACCCTCTCGCGAATTAATTCACAAACGTCGCAAATCTTTCGCCCGACAGAGGCGCGGACACAGGGATCTGCTTTTAAATACGCAGCGTAGGAAACAAAGAGTTCACTCTATCGGTTCATGGAGGAGATAGGATTCATTTTCCAGAAACATGATCTGTCTTCCCCTCAATCTCTGTGCTGGAGGCGGCGTGTGTTTTGGAGGAAACCCTCTGCCTGCCTGATAGCGATCTCATGGTGCGCGCTCCTGTATGCAGCCGCGCTCGCGCAGGAGCCGGGCGCCCCCGATCCGAAAGGGTGGCGCACACATTCACTCGGAGCGGTTCGCGGAAACGGCTCTCTGAGTCTGGGCTTGCAGATATGGCACGACCGCCTTCGTGTTCGAAATCTGGTGCTGCGTAATCACCTCGATCTCGCGCCCGGCATCCGCGCCCATCTGGGGCTTCGCAGGCGCGAAAATGAGTGGCGGCGCAGACCGTTTACACCGGATGTAGACGAAGCCTATCTGGAAGGAATGGCGTTCTTTCGTGATGATAATCACAATCTCGCCTTCAACCTGAAGGTCGGGCGCGTGCGCTATCTGCGGTTTCCGGAGCCGGATCGCCTGTCGGTCTTTGATCAGGTTCCGGGCATCCGCGACCTGTCGGGCGGTCCCGTGACCGACTATCGGGGCGCGCTGCTCATCTTTGAAGGCGCGCACCGGAGCGGGCTGGGGGTACATTTCGGCGGTATCTCCTGGGGCTTTGACGCCGATCAGCGGGGGATGAACGCGGTCGAGTGGTATGGATTTGTGCGCCGGTCGTTCGGTCCGGGCTGGCGGTTTGAGGGGAGACTTGGCGCGCTGGCGGGACGGGCGGAGCCGCTCGGCAGACCCGCACGGCGCGGGGGGAACCTCTTTCTCAGCCGAGAGTTCGGTGAGTTTGAGATCGGGGCGATGTATGAGAAGCTGCGCGGCTATCCGGCGTACACCGGCGTGATGGTGCGTTTTCGCTCGACTGACATCACCCGCCTTCTGGGAAAGGTCGCGTTTGATTATGCGCGCAAGCCGGAGGGTTTCGCCTTTCAGTACGATCTGCTGAACTGGAATATCAACGCCTCCTCCGCTCCCGCGCCCGGCGAGGAGCTGGTGGGCGAGGTGCGCGCGGTGCGTCTGCGCACCTACTGGCAGCAGAGCTTCCTCCGCAATGAGTATGAGCACCGAATATCCTCCCGGGGAGAGACGACAGGCGCAGGACTGCGTATGGTGGCGGAAGAGCAGCCCTGGTATCTGGAGCTAGAGGCGCTGGTCAGTCCGCACGTCTCAGTGAGGTCCGAGTGGCTGCGCGACCGGCAGGGACCGGCGCAGCTGGCGCAGGAGGTGGTCTATCGTTTCTATCGGAAGCGAGAGGCACGGAAAGGAGAGGGTTCTCATGCAACACGGTGAACTGCGATGGACGCAGACGGCGGCAAACTGCGGCAAGGTGATGGTGGTTCCGCTCGGATCGCTGGAGCAGCACGGGCATCACCTTCCCATGCTGACCGACACCTGGATCATCACGGAGGTGGCGCGCCGCGCGGAGACGGAACTGAAAGAGGAGGCGCTCTTTCTGCCGACTCTCTGGCTGGGAGCCTCCGACCATCATCGCGCCTACCCCGGAACTGTCAGCGCGGCGAACGGGCACTATGTCCTGATCCTGGAAGATATTCTGGAGAGCCTGATCGGCGCCGGTTTTCGGCGCATCTTTCTGCTCAACGGACACGGCGGCAATATCACCCCGGCGCGTCAGGCGATCTATAACGTACAGCTTCGACACCGCACGATGCAGGGGCTGTACCTCGCCTTCAGCAGCTGGTGGACCCTGGCGGAGCCGCGGATCGCGCAGATCGAGTCCCTGCAGGCGAAGATGGTGACCCACGCCTGTGAGCAGGAGACCTCGATGGTCCTGCGCCTGCGTCCGGAACTGGTGCGCCTGGATAAGGCTACCGGCGCGGTTATTCCGTTCGAGTCCGCCTTCTACTATCCCGATTTCAGCGCGCCGGGACGGGTAGACGTGGCGCGAACCTTCGATCAACTGACAATCACCGGCGCGTTTGGTCATCCGGAACTCGCCACGGCGGCAAAGGGAGAGGCGCTCTTTGTCGCTGCCGCCGGCGAAGTGGTCGCCTTCGTGCGCGAATTCTATCGGTGGAGCGAGATAGAGCCGGCGTAGCGGTGCGCACGCATCCTTTCCATGCTACAAAGCAAGGCTGAAGAGGTCGTAATACGCCGCACGCCTATCGGTGAAGGAAGGGAGAACGAAGATGCCGTCACGCATTCGCGAACTCGTGGAACAGACCTCCTTTATAGATACGCATGAGCACCTGATCGAGGAGAGCGTACGCCTGTCCGGTCAGACGGGGGGGCATCTCTTTCCCTGCGATGACTGGGCATATCTGTTCATGCACTATCTCGGCGATGATCTGGCGGTCAGCGGAATGCCGCTCGCCGATCAACGACGTTTCTTTGACCCGGAGACGCCCTCCGAAGAGAAGTATCGTCTGGTGGCGCCCTTCTGGAAGCGGGTCCGGCATACCGGATACGGGCAGGCGGTGCGCCATACGCTGCAGGGTCTGTACGGCATTGACGACCTGACGGAGAGCACGGCGGAGAGGCTGGCGGAGGCGTATACCGCGACCGTGCGGCTCGGGTTCTATCGGCACATTCTCCGGGAACTGGCAAATGTGGAGGTGTGCCAGGTCAACTCCCTCCAGCGCATCTTCATGAAGTCCGAGCAGCCCGACCTGCTGGCGCAGGACCTGAGCATCGTCGCCCTGAGCACCGGTCTCGATCTTGCTGAGGTGGAGAGAGACTGCGGGAAAACGGCGCAGACTCTGGATGAGTGGCTGGAGATTATTGACTGGTACTTCGCGCAGTACGGTCCGCTGGCGGTCGCCGTGAAGAACCAGAGCGCCTACTCCCGCCGTCTTAACTACCAGCGCGTGCCGCAAGAGCGCGCAGAACCGCTCTTCCGTCGTCTGGCGCAGGGCGAATCGCTGAATCCGGAGGAGATGAAGACGCTGCAGGACTTTCTGTTCCGCTACTGCGTCGAAAAGGCGACCGCATACGGGCTGCCGGTCAAGCTGCATACCGGCTACTACGCCGGTCACGACTATATGCCGCTGGAGCGATTGCGGCTGAACACGGGTGACCTCTGCCCGCTGCTGACCGACTTCCCGGACACCCGTTTCGTTCTCATGCATATCGGGTATCCTTATCAGGAAGAGTTTATCGCGCTGGCGAAGCACTACCGCAACGTCTACTTAGATATGTGCTGGGCGTGGATCATCAATCCGCAGGCAGGCGTCCGTTTTCTGAAGGACTTTCTGGTGACCGCGCCGGTCAACAAAGTCTTTACCTTCGGCGGCGACTATATCACCGTGGAGACGGTCTACGGTCATAGCTGCGTGGCGAGACAGGGGATTTCGCAGGCGATCATTGAGCTGGTTCAGGAGGGGTGGATCCGGCAGGAGGAGACGGCTCCCATCATTGAAAGCGTCATGCGCGGCAATGCGGAAACGGTTTTCCCCGCGCATATCCGCCCGGATCGTTAATTGCCCGGCGCTCTTGCCGGGTAGAACCTTGACGGGCATCTGCGTAGATGATATTATTGTCGTATCGCTATCCAGCGCGTTCAATCCAGAGAGAGAGGAAGCCGGTAAGTCTCTCTTGCGCGAATAGTCCGGCAAAACGGATGGAAGGAACTCGATCATGGCAAGGGAAAGGGTTATGCCCGACAGGGCAAGCTCCTACTTGCCGGCAGTGGATACGGACCTTACGTATGTGACGCGAGTGCAGGACGGGGATACGGAAGCGTTTGAGCCACTCTGGAGAAAGTATGAGCGCCCCCTGTATCAGTATTTTCTGCGACGAACGCATCACCGTCAGGAAGCGGAGGACTTAGCCAGCGAGACGCTGGTTGCAGCATTTCAGTCGCTGCCGCAGTTTCGCGGAAGCGTATCGAACCCTGAGGTTCGTTCTGAAGCCAGCTCCTTTCAAAGTTATCTACAAGCCATCGCGCGCCATAAGTTTTCGCACTGGGCGCGCAGAAAGCGGGTACGTAAAGAGATACGCGCCAGTGATGTCACGCCACCCGAAGCCTCTGAACCGGATGGCAACTGGGTTGAGGCGATCCTTGAGAGCAGAGATCAATCCGAGGAGATGCCGATGGAGGCGATCCTCAAATCGGAAGAGCGCGAGACCGTCTGTTATGCGCTGGCCAGCATCGACTCTTCGGTGCAGTTTCGGGTCATGATGATGCACTACTTCGCCGGCATGACCCATCAGGATATCGCCTCCCTTCTTACCACACGCAGTGAGACCGTAAACAGCCGTCTGCAGGATGGTCGCAAAGCCTTTCGTCGGCATTATCAGCAGTACGAGACCGGTCACCAGGACTGAACGGCAGCCGGTCACCGTCGAATCTTTTCGTCAGAATGCATGATGCGCGCTGTGAACGGACTCCCCGACGTTCACAGGCAGAGATAGCACCTCGAGCCTGGCAGCTCTTGATCTCCGCAGAGAGGCGGGCTATCCGTACTGTCTCAGGGGGCTCAGCGTCATCCGGCGCCTGAAACAGCGATTGGAAGAAACCCGTGACACTCAACAAAGAGAGAGCGAATCGCATCTGGTCTAACTCCATACGAGTCTCATCCAGCTGCACCTTGACGCCAGACCGCGCTTCGTCGCTGGCGCAGATCAATGACGGACTATCCGTGGCGCAGACCTTCCCGGGAAGATACACCGCGCTGCGCCGCGCCCCGCACCGGCTGATCTGGCTGGACGCCCCCCACGCCTCTGCCTATAATATAGTCATACGAACCCGGGAGAGAGAGCACTGCCGCTCCAGTGCGCGCCCCGTGTTTGCCGTGCCGAAGGCATTAAATCTCTCCCCGGACTGTCCCGTATACTGGCGCATGTCCCCGGTCGGTCTCCATGAGGACTATGTGGAGGGATGGTTCTGGATACTGGACGATGAGACCCTGGCGCGTCTGGGAGAGGCGGAGGCGACTGTCGCTCGCGTGGATGAGCCGGAGATGAAGGTGATGGTTGCGGCGATCGCCGCGACCGAATTCGAACTGTATGACGAAGCGATCATGCTTCTGGAGACGCTGAAAGAACAGCAACGAAGAAAAAAAGCTCCCGGAGGAAGGATTGCCCTGATCCTGCGCGCCCTGATCAGCGTATTCGATGCGATGATCGCGCGAATACCGTCGGACGCCTGCGGCTCCGCCAGCATGTGGGCGCAGTCTCAACGCGCTCTCCATCAGCAAGAGCTGAGCAGATGGCTTTCCAGCAGTTCGCCGCAGTTTTATACGACCCATTCCAGAAGCGAAGCGGTACCCTCTTCGAACCGAAGAGTGACCCTCGCCATGTAACGAAAGCGGTTTTCAGATGGCATCCTAACCCTGGAGTTATGCAGACTGTGGAGAGTTCCAAACCAAAGACGAAGATCAAGTCGCCAGAAAAACGCGCCCGCATCGGCGAACGCATCAAGCTGGCGGCTACCAGCAGCGGCTTGACGCTCAAGGAGCTTGCAGAGAAGGCGGACACAACGCCCGCGCTCATCTATCAGTATGTACGCGGAATAACCAATGTCCCGCTGGCGACGCTGGAAGCCATCGCCCGGGCGACAGGCGTCAGTCTGGAGTTCTTCGATCCCGATAAGGATACGCGCAGCGCGCTGGCGCTTCCGCAGGATAATTATGCCGGCGTCAACGTGGTCACCCGACAGCAGCAGATCACCTCCGATATGCACCACCTGCGGCAGCTTGCAGAAGCCTACGAATCGCCCGGACGTAACCTCCCCGGACTACTCTCCGTGTTTCATGAGATGCTGGCGCTGGCGCGCGTCTCCAACGACCGTAATCAGGAAGCCTATGCGCTCTGGCGCATCGGCGCAGTGCATAACGAGACGGGCGACTATGAGGAGGCGCGCCAGTACCTGATCAAGGCGCACGATCTGTTCAAAACGATCGGGATGGAAGAGTATCGGATCATGACAGTCCTCGACCTGGCGCATTCGCTGGCGGAACTGGGCATGGTGGACGCCGCGATCGACTGCAGCCGGGAGGTCGCCTCCATCGGTCCCAAGGATATGCGCTGGCGCGCGTACATCAATATCGGCGGACTCTACTATCGTCAGCATAACTATGAAGGGGCGCTTAAGGCGTTTCTGGAGGCGGCGCGCGCGCTGGAAGAGGTAGACGAACAGCAGCGTGACAGTCAGGGGATGCCCTTCCTGATGGCTCATATTGCGGACATCGCCAAAGAGACCGGTCACTACGAAGCCGCCCTGGCGCTCTGGAGCCGCAGTCTGGCGCAGGCGACCGAAGAGAAACGCGCCGAGGTCTTTCTGGAATCGCTTCTGAATATTGCGCAGTGCTGCCAAATGATGGGGAAGATCAGTGAGGCGCGTCAGAAGCTGGAGCAGGCAATTGTGCTTGCCAGTTTCCTCTTCGACGACCAGAACCGGTTGAGCGTAGCGCGCGGACTCATGGCGGATGTGATGATCGCGCTGGGGTCGCTGGAACAGGCGAAAGAGAATGCCAAGTCCGCGCTGCGGCTGGCGACGCGAGTCGGCGGTCCGCGCGGGATGATTCTTGCTTCCCTGGCTCTGGCGGAGACCTGTCTGGCATCCGGACAGTACGATGACGCACTCTCCTATGCGGATGAGGCGATCCGGGAGGCGCAGCGGTCGCGCAGACCGTTCGATCTGGCGCAGGCGCGCAATGTGCGCGCCCGCATCTGCCTGCAGTTATCTCTGGAGGACGATAACGACGGATGGCTGCGGGAGGCGGAGGCGGAGGCGCGGCGCGCGCTGGAGGTGGCGGATCGCGTGGACGCCGCCAGAGAGCAGATTGCCGCGCATCTGACGCTGGCGCGCTGCCTGCAGGGACTGCAGATGCCGCAGGAGGCGGAGGCGGAGGCGCAGATCGCGCTGGAGATCGTCAAGAACGGGGCGGTAGGACTGCCTCGTCTGCTGGGCGAGGAGATTCAAAACGTTCCGCGTCTTTTGAAAGAGGCTCCCATCGAACTGGAGAAGCTCTTCTCCGGCAGAGGGCTGCAGCTTCCCGGACTGGAGTGGCAGGCGCACTATCTTCAGGGAACCCTGCGGGCGAAGCGCCTGGGACCGGAGGCGGCTTTCGCCGCGATGCGAGACGCCGCGCGCGCGCTCGGACGCCTGCTGGCGGGGCTGACCGAGGATGATGCGCGCCGCTTCCATAAGCATCATCCGGAGATCTCCGCGCTCTACGAGGACCTGGCGCGATTTGCATTGACCGAAGCCGATCAGCGCGAAGCGTTCACCCTGCTGCAAAACGCGCGCCTCTTCAGCCGCGCAGAGCTGACCTCCGCAACCGATGGCGCCGCCGCGCAGGAGCTTCCTCCTCCAGACGCCTGACAGGAGCCGGTGCAGTCGTTATGGAAAGGGAAAGCGCCCATGGGAGAGGTGTGATCGCTCCGCAGGGCGCTTTCTGTGTGTGCAGGACTCGGGAAAACGACACGTTTCCCCCGTACTCTATGCGATTATCAATATTTAATACGCATAAATATTCACGTCGGGTTTCCTTTTTTATGATCTGCTGGCACGATGATTGATGCGCGTCTTCGAAAAAACCTGGATGTTCCGCTGCTGCTGACGACCCTGCTCATTGTCGCGATGGGGATCCTCACCATCTACAGCGCATCCCACGCCAGCCCCGGCAGGTTCTATCAGAAACAGGTGGTCTGGTTTTGTCTGGGAATGATCGGTCTGGGGATTGCCGCCTGGCTGGACTATACCCGTCTGCCCCGCTTCTCCCGCGCGCTCTATATCCTCAATCTGCTTCCGCTGCTGATTGTCCTGAAGTTCGGGGATGAGAGGAAGGGGGCGATCCGATGGATTGAGATCGGCGGCTTCCAGTTTCAGCCCTCCGAGTTCTCCAAAATCATTATGATCGTCTGTCTGGCAGTCTTTCTCTCCCGACGTCAGCACGAGATACGCCGGTTCTCCACCCTGGCATACTCCTTTCTCTATATCGGCGTGCCGACGATTCTCATCTTCCGCCAGCCCGATCTGGGAACCTCTCTCGTGCTGGTGGCGATCTGGTTTGGCATGACCTTTATTGCCGGAGCCAATCTCAAGCATCTCGCCGCCTTTCTGCTGGCGGGGCTTCTGCTCTTTTCAGGGATGTGGCACTTTAACATCCTCAAAGACTACCAGAAGAACCGGCTGTCCGCCTTTTTGAACCCGGAGATTGACCCCAAAGAGACCGGCTATCATGTCCTGCAGTCCCGCATCGCCATCGGATCCGGCAGGACAACGGGCAAAGGTTTCGGCAACGGAACGCAGGTGCAGGGGAAGTTTATTCCGGAGAACCATACGGACTTCATCTTCACGGTTGTGGGCGAAGAGGGAGGTTTTGTCGTCTCCACGCTGCTGGTGCTGCTCTACGGCGTCTTCTTTGTGCGGGGAGGACTGATCGCCGCCCATGCGGAGGATGCGCTGGGACAGCTGATTGCAGCTGGAATAGTGGCGATGTACGCTTTTCACACCATTGTCAATCTGGGCATGACGGTCGGAATCATGCCGGTTACCGGCGTGCCCCTGCCCCTCTTCTCCTACGGCGGCAGCAGCATGATCCTGAACCTGACGGCGGTCGGTCTGCTGCTCGGGATCGGCATGCGCCGACATAAGCTGATGTTCTGAGTGGCTGACCGTCATCCCGTGCATCCCCCTCGATGTTTGTGCTTGTTCTTCGCGGGCGCATTGTGATAGACTCTCAGTACAGGCGGCTCTCTTTCCTCATCGCTCCTCGCAGGTTCCAGAAAGGACATCGGCATTGTCGTCAGAACGGCCCGCGCTGAATCGGCTGGAGGTGCTTCGCGCACTCAGGATTTCCAACTGGGAGGCGGTTGTGGCGACTGTGCACGGAACGCTGACCGGAGGCGCGTTTCAGACCGGTTTTGCGCTCTGGCTCGGGGCAAGCAACTTCTGGATGGGCGTACTTGCCTCCATTCCCACCTTCGCCGCCCTGGTGCAGCTGGTCTCCTCCTACTTCATCGAGAAGCGCACGGAGCGCAAACGGTTTACCGCCTGGTTTTCGGTGGTGGCGCGCACGCTCTGGCTGCCTATCCTGCTGATCCCCTTTCTGCTGCCGGAGGAGATACGGTTTACCGCGTTTGTCGCGCTCCTGCTGCTCTCCAGCGTGCTGTTGAATGTGCCGATTCCGGCGTTTCTCTCCTGGCTGTCGGATCTGGTTCCTCCCGATCATCGCGGACGCTATTTCGCGCGGCGCAATATGCTGGCGGGGATTGTGGCGATGGTGGTTCCGCTTCCGGCGGCATGGTTTCTCGATCTGGCGGTAGAGCGGAGGCTCTTTCCGGAGTCGGTGGGGTTTGCCACGCTGTTCGGCGTCGCGGTCGTCTGCGGGATCGTCGGGTTTGTGCTGCTGCTGAAACAGGCGGAGCCTCCCATGAGCCGGGCGGAACCGACGGAGGCTCAGGGCGTGCGCGGTGTTCTGGCGTTCTATCGCGCGCCCTTTGCGGAGCCGAACTTCCGCCGCCTGATGGTCTTCAGCGCGGTCTTCGCACTGGCACAGTTTTTTGCGGCTCCCTTCTATACGGTCTATGCGCTGCAGGTGCTGAAGCTCAGCTACTTCTGGCTGCAGATTTTCGGTGCGCTCTCCAGCCTCTCCAGTCTGCTCTCGATGCCTCTGTGGGGATATCTGAGCGACAAGTTCGGCAACAAGTCGCTTCAGAAGATCGGCATTGTCGGGGTCGGCGTGCTTCCCTTCATGTGGGTCTTTACCAGCCCACAGTATCCGGTCGCCTCGCTCCTCATCCTCTGCATCAATAACCTGCTGGGCGGCTTCTTCTGGGCGGGGGTCGGACTGACGCAGTTCAATCTCCTGATCGCCATCAGTCCCTCTGAGCGGCGGTCGGTCTATGTGGGGGCGATGTCCGCGCTGACCGGCGTGATGGGAGGAGTGGCTCCCATTGCGGGAGGCGCGATCCTGACCGCCCTGGGCGATATTCGGATTGAGCCGCTGGGCTGGGCGATGGGGGGCTATCAGATCCTTTTTGCCATGAACGGACTGATGCGTTATCTGTCCCTCCTCTTTCTGCGCGGCGTAACCGACCTGCGCGACACCTCCGCGATAGAGGTAATCACTCAGCTGGGAACGGCGCGTGTCGGCGCGTGGAGGCAGATGCGGCGTCTGCAGCATGGACAGACCGAGACCGAGCGTAGAGAGGCGGCGCAGGCGCTGCGCGATACGCGAACGGCGCTGGCGGTGGATGAACTGATCCTGGCGCTGGACGATCCTAGTCTGCATGTTCGCGAGGAGGCGGCGCTGGCGCTGGGGGAGATCGGGGATACGCGCGCGGTAGAGGCGTTGATCCAGAGGCTGGACGACCCCGCATCCGGCATTACGGATGAAGCCGCGCTCTCTCTGGGGAAGATCGGCGACGAGAGAGCCGTGGAGCCGCTTCTGCGTCTGTTCAGAACCGGGGAGAAGATGGAGCGGGTTGCGGCTGCCCGCGCGCTGGGGCAGATCGGCAGCCGCGACGCCGTCGGCGCGCTCGTGGAGGCGATCGAAGCGGGGAGAATCGCCGAGAGCGACGAGGTGAGGGAGACGGCGGCAGGCGCGCTGGGAGCGATTGGCGACCCGTCGGCGGTTCCCGCGCTCGTGCGCTGTCTGGAGAACTCTCCGCGCACGCTGAAGCTGACTGCCGTTCGCGCCCTCGGCGAGATCGGCGACCGTCGCGCCGCCGAGCCTCTTCTGAAGATGCTTGCACAGGAGGAGGATCCCGCGCTGATCTCGCATTTGGCGGTTGCCCTGGCGATGATCGGCGAGGAGAGAGCCGTCCGACCGCTGCTGGAAGCGATGGATCGGGTAGAGTCGCCGGTGGCGCGCAAACAGATACTCAATGCGGTCGGCGCGCTGATGGGAGAGGGGGAGATGTTCTACCCGCTGCTTGCGCTGGAGTCCTATGCGCGCGATGAGGCGGTTTCGCGTCTGCTGCAGGAGCTGGCGCGCAGGGAGCGGTCGCGCGGGCAGGACAGATTCGGCGCGCTGCGCCGTCAGCGGCAATTCGAGCAGGTACGGGAGCAATTCGTTTCGGGAGACTTCTCCGCTGCGACGGTCTTGCTGACCCGGATCGCCTCCGCCGGCGGGCTGCGATCGGAGGATTCCGCCGTATCGGAGGTGATCGAGTGGGCGTCGGTTACTTCGCAGCAGCGGGCAGTGCAGCCGGAGGAGTTCCTGCTTGCGCTGTTTGCGGTTCGGAGCCTGCTGTCAAAATAGAGACGGACCGGCAGACCGGCGATACGGTTCTGACCGGAAGGGAGAGGCACAATGACGGTTCGCGACCTGACGACAGCGGATGCGCCGGCGCTGCTGGAGTTCTACCGGACGCTCGATCAGGAGGTAACCTGGTACTATCTGCCTTTCGGGGCGGATGTGAGGCAGGAAACGCTGGAGGATCATCTGCGCGCCGCGGAGACCGGAACGCATATCAGTCTCGGGCTGCTGGACGAGGTGCAGAGGGTTCTCGGGCATGTCTTCCTCTGGAATATCCGGGACGAGAAGCCGGTGTTCGGGATCGGTCTTCACCAGTCCATTCTGGGGCAGGGATGGGGCAGAAGGCTGGCAGAGACGATCTTCGCGCGCGCCGACGCGCACAGAATTCCGCTGGTTTCCCTGACCGTCCTGAAAACCAATGTCCGCGCCTGTTCGCTCTACCGCAGTCTCGGATTCGAGACCCGCGGCGTCTGCACGATGCGCTCCACCGATGACAGCTACTACATGGAGCGCATCGCGCCGGCGCGATAGGGGAGTACAGTATCGCGCTACCGCTTGCCGGCGATGGCGCGGTTGGTTTCGGTCAGCAGACGCAGCAGGTTCGGCGTGCGCTCTCGGGATACGGTGTAGGGAGACTGCGTGGGATTCTCCTCATCAAACTCCCACGACCAGATCAGGGCGATCGGCGCGGCTCCCTCCCGAACCTGTCGCAGAAAGTCCTTCACCCAGTGCGCCTCCAGCTCTTTCCCCGATTCCCATACCTTCTGGGCGAACTCGCCCACCAGCAGCGGCATCTTCAGTCTGTCGGCGGCTCTGCGCGTCCATGGCAGCATCAGCGAACGGTTATCGTCCTGCGGCAGCCAGGCGGCGTGATCGCGTCCGGGCGGATAGAGATGTACGGAGAGGACATCCAGCGGCGGAGGGTTGAAGAAGCGCAGCATCTCGACATACTGCTCATAGCTGTCTTTGGTCCAGTCCATCGGGTAGTTCAGCGGATCGGGCGCGTTCCGGTTCTTGAGTCGCGCCTGCCGGATATGCCATGCATAGGAGCGCATGTCGCTGTTGCCGGAGGTGACCGGATGGTTCTTATCTATTCGCTTGATGAGGGTCGCCATCTGAATCAGAAATGCCCGGATCTGATCGGAGGTCGGGATCTGATTGGCGAGTCGGTCTTTCCACTGTTTGGACAGGTCGGCTTCCAGATTGTACTCATTGCCGATCTCCCACATCAGTATGCGCGGATCGTTCTTGTATCGCTCCACGATGGTCGTTACATAGGTAACCGCCAGATCGTTCGCCAGCGAGCCGGGCGTGAGGAAGTCCACGATATGCTCGTCTTTTCTCCGGTTGCGCTGAACGTGCCAGGGAAGCATGTTGGCGTTGAAGAGCAGGGAGGGGATCACGTAGATGCCTTCACGGTCCGCCGCCGCCAGCATCCGATCATAGGCGGAGAGCCATCGTTCACGGTCGTTCTCGAAGATGGGAAACAGTTCCGGTCCCCATGTCGAGCCGAAACAGCGTGCGACGCGAATGCCTACCTCCCGCGCTGTCTTCAGCGAGCGGATCGCCTTCTCATCCTCGCCGCGCAGGAATCGCTCGAACAGATCGGGAAGGTTCGCGCCCACGTTATGAAAGGGCTTATCGCCGAGGTAGAGGCGGTTTCCGCGTATCTTCAGAAACGGTTTTCCGCCGGTCTGTTCGCTCTGCGCCAGCGCGATTGTCGCCAGCAGCAGAAGCGTCAGAGTGAGAATGCCCCATCTCATGCCAACGGTCTCTCTTTCTTATGGGTAGAGCAGGAAAGGTTGTCGCGCGGAGCGGAAGGCGCGGCTGCCTGCGTTCCACTCCGTCCAGATCCGCTCTGCGGAGCGTCCCGCCAGCAGCTGACGGCGGACAACGTCCGTTCCGCAGACCAGATCGAACATCCGGTCTCCATTTTTTGAAGTTCCGAACAGCGGGCGCGCCGGAGAGATCCTCCGCAGGGCGTCCAGTATCTCGAAATTGATGCGCGTAAGCTCCGCCTGCGCCGGATCGGTGAGGTATATCTGCGTCCCTCCGCATAACTGTCCCTGAAAGGCGGCGTAGAAGGGACGCCAGTAGACCGCCCGGAAGCGCACGCCCTTCAGTCCGCGCCGGTTCAGTTCATCCGCCATCCTCTCCGCGCCTACGCCGGGCGCGCCGGCTAATTCGAAGGGGAGCGTATATCCTACGCCGATGGAGAGCGAGGGGAGTTCGCCCGCGATGCCGGTCGCCGCGTAGTAGAACGCCGTGCGGGGATGCGGGATGTGCGGGCTGGTCGGAACCCAGGGCAAGCCGGTCTCTTCCCAGCGCATGGCGCGGCGATAGCCGCGCATCGGGATCACCGTCAGACGACAGCGCGCACCGTTTGCCAGCCATCCTTTCTCGTTGATCATGCGCGCCAGCTCTCCAACGGTCATCCCGTGACAGTAGGGGATCGGGTAGGCTCCCACCGCCGACCGGAAGCGCAGGTCGAGCAGGTTTCCCTCCACCCTCTCCCCGCCGATGGGATTCGGACGATCCAGTACATAGAACGGAAGCCGGTTCTCGGCAGCCGCCTCCATGCACAGCCCCATCGTCGTAATATAGGTGTAGGATCGCGCGCCGATATCCTGCATATCAAACACCAGCGCATCCAGACCGCCAACCATCGCTGCGGTCGGCTTCTTCACGCGCCCGTAGAGGGAGAAGACCGGAACCCCCGTGCGGGGATCGCGGGAGTTCTCCACGCCTCTGCCTGCCGGTACATCGCCGCGAACGCCGTGCTCCGGTCCAAACAGCGCGGTCAGCTTCACTGCGGGAGCCGATGCCAGAACGTCAATCGCGCTTCGCAGCCCGCTTGTAATGCCGGTCGGGTTGGTGATCAGTCCCACGCGCTTATCTCGCAGGGGCGCAAACTCCTGTTCGATCAGCGACTCCAGTCCGGTCTTCACGGCGGGCGCGTCGGGCGTAAGTGAGGGCGAAGCGACCGAGCCGTTGAACGCAAAGTTGGCGTATACGGCTGCTGATGCCTGCAGTATCTCTCTGCGCGACCACGTTTCGGGAACCCTTTCCATCCGTCTGCCCTTCTATCAGCCTGTTATCTAAAGTTTCGCAGAGCGCGGAGGGTTCCCTCTCTCGGCTATCGGTGATTGCGTCCGTTTGCAGGTACAATCCCTTACGAAGATCAAGAAGGAAAGCGAGGGATCGGCACTTCAGATGGAACGGTTTGATCTAGTGGTGATCGGCGGCGGCTCCGCCGGTCTGAAGGCGGCGCGCACCGCCGCGAAGCGAGGGGCGCGCGTTGCGCTGGCAGAGGAGCGCGAAACGGGCGGAGAGTGCTTCTGGGCGGGCTGCGTTCCGACCAAGGCGATGATCCGCGCCGCCGGAGTCTGGAACCTGATCCGTCGCGCACCGGAGTTCGGGATCTGCGTGGAGGTCAAGCAGGCGGATTTTGCCGATGCGATGGCGTATAAAGATCGCGCCGTCCATGCGGTCGGAGGCGGCGGCGACCCGGATGCCGGGCTGGGGCGGCTGGGCGTCCGCTACTTTCCTGAGCGCGCCTACTTTCTGGAGCCGCATATCCTCCGCGTCGGCAGCGGGGAGATATACGGCGAGCGGGTGATCATTGCCACCGGAACCGTGCCCGCCGTGCCGCCGATCCCCGGTCTGGAGGAGGCAGGCTACATCACCAACCGCGAGGCGGTCTATCTCACCTCTCTGCCCCGCTCGCTGATCGTTCTGGGAGCCGGTCCCATCGGTCTGGAGTTTGCCCAGACGTTTCATCGCTTTGGCGCCGCGGTGACGGTGGTGGAGATGGCGGAGCGCGTACTGCCCAATGAAGACGCTGATATCTCCGCGCTGGCGGAGTCCCTGCTGGCAAAGGAGGGGCTGAAGATTCTGACCGGAGCCAGAGCAGTAGAGGCGATGACGGGCGAAAAGGGCGGAAAGCGCGTACTAGCGGAGCAGCGCGGGAAGACGATCCTGCTGGAGGCGGAGGAGATTCTGGTCGCGGCGGGGCGCGACGCCGCGACGCGCGGTCTTCAACTGGAGGCGGCGGGGGTCGAGGCGACGCTCCGCGCCATCCGGGTTGACCAATATCTGCGCACCAGCCAGCCGCATATCTGGGCGGCGGGAGATGTCAACGGAGGCTTGCTGTTCACCCATGTCGCCAGTTATGAGGGGAAGATGGCGGCTCTGAACGCCTTCCGCGACGACCCGCAGCCCGCCAACACGAAGGCGGTTCCGCGCGCCACCTACATAGACCCGGAGGTCGCCAGCATCGGAATGACCGAAGCGCAGGCGAGAGAGGCGGGGATCGAGGCGGATATCTACGCCTCCTCCTTCGAAGACCTGGACCGCGCCATTCTGCATGGCGAACCGCATGGGTTGGTGAAGCTGGTGGTAGAACGGAAAACGGGGCAGATCCTGGGGGCGCACATGATCGGGCCACAGGCGGACAGCCTGCTGGCGGAGGTCGCACTGGCTATGCAGAACCGCCTCCCTCTCTCCGCCGTCACCGATACCATGCACGCCTACCCGACGTTTCCGGAGGCGGTAGAGGCGGCGGCGCTCGCCTCTCCCCGCGCGCTCTGAGCGCAGATGTGTCACGGCGGGGCAGCCTCTATCGCCGCCCCGCCGCCGCTTTTTTGAGAAAGATCCGTTCCAGCATCAGCGCATAACCGATCTCCATCAGCTCCTTCAGGTTGACGACATCCTCCGCGTTATAGGTCAGCAGGGTCTCCAGCGATTTGCGGCTGCCCCGTCTCCACTCCTGCCAGAGCCGTACCGCGTCCCATCCGGACAGCCCCCGCGTATCCTGCGTCCGCACAATGCCGAACTCGCGTTCGATCTGCTTCAGACCTCCAGAGTATCCCGTGCGCTTCAACAGAAAGCAGAGATCAATATGTAGCTGGGGAAACTCCATCTGGTAGGCGCGTCGCAGGAAAGGCAGGTCAAAACCGGTTCCGAAGAAGGTTACGATCAGCGCTTTCTCGCGGATATGGTCGGGAAAGTCCGCGAGGTTGCGCCCGCGCACAAACTGGTAGACACGCTGACCGTCGTAGAGGCCCACCATCGTCAGGTCAGAGGGATCCATGCCGCCGGTAGTCTCGATGTCGAGGAAGGCGACCCGGTCGCGAAAGGCGGGATAGGCGCGCCAGTGCTCGCGGACGGGCAGACGCTGCGCGAACCAGGCGTAGTCGCCGGACTGAAGCCGTCGGATCGATTCGAGCACCAGCGGCGGCAGGACGGTTCGCAGCTTGGGAGAGAGCGGCAGGGAGGAGCCGCTCTCCCGGAACTCGTTCCAGGTGCGCGCACCCATCTCCCACAGCCGACGCTCCGTATGCTCCCCGACGCCCGGGCAGTGAATATAGCTCGACTCCAGCAAAGCGATCCCTTTCGGACTACTCGCCCAGTTTGAAGGTGTTCAGAATGATCGGCATTTCGCCCTTGACGCCCAAATCCTGCGGACTGCGGATGTCGGAGGAGGCGCTGGTTCCCAGCATGATGAAGGTTACACCGTTCTGCAGTCCGGTTCCCTTGCTGGAGACCAGCAGCGCGCGTCCGTATATCTTCAGATCATCGCCGCCCGCTCGCTGGACAGTGCTCTCGAACTGAAGCTCATGCCCCTCGAACCCGGAGAGCGTCGAGCTGCCCTCATAGACCTTCTGATAGTTGGGGAAGTTCTGCTGGAACTGCGGCTCCAGCTGCGCCATCAACTCCGGAAAGAGGCTGTCCGAATCCTGCCCGGAGGAGTTGTGCCAGTAACCGACCGCGAAGTTCTCCACGGTCAGCTCCGCTCCGTCGTTGTTGATCGCGTGTTCCACTTTGACATAGTTGGAAGAGTCGGCGCCGCCCGCCTTCGGGTCGCGTTTCCAGTGCGCGGGATACTGGAAGGAGAAAGGGACGAACACCTCCGCCAGTTTGCCGGTGAAGTTTTCGCGCTGATTGACATAGGTAACGGTCTCCTGCGCGTAGTCCTGTGTCTGCTGCCGGTTATCGCCGCCTGTGCCGCGGCTCTGCCTGCCCGTTCCGCCCGTCCCGTCCGTCTGCGTGGAGGGAGTTGCCAGAACGACCAGGAACAGAAAGGCGAGCACGCCCATACAGCCCAGTCCAAGACAGCCGCCTACGCCGCAGACGATGGGGAGCGTATAGTTCTTCTTTGCAGAGGGATTTACCGGAGGAACCGGCTGTCCGGGGGGATAGCTGCTCACGATCTCTCTCCTTTGTTGTCAGGGGATATTACGACCGCTCTCGGATGAAGGCTTCGGTCTCTTCCCGTGAGCGTATGCCGGTAGTCGCGCCAAGTCCGGTTACGCAGAATGCGCCGACGGCATTGGCAAACCGCGCGGTGCGTTCGATGTCCCAGCCGTAGACAATGCCGCAGAGGAAGCCTGCCACGAAGGCGTCGCCCGTGCCGGTTCCATCTACGGCGTCCACCCGGAATGCCGGAACGGTCAGCTCGCCCGCGTCCGAAAGCAGATAACAGCCCTCTTCGCCCATCTTCAGCCCGACCGTCTTCACGCCCCGGTCGCGCAGAGATCGGGCTACCTCCTGCGGCTTCGTCAGCCCCGTCATCGCCTGCGCCTCCGCCAGACTCGGCAGAAAGTAGTCGGCATAGGGTAGGCAGGGGGCGAGTATCTTTAGCCAGCTTCCGGTCGCATCCCAGACGGTATCCAGACAGGTGATCTTACCCATCTCCCGGGCGCGGCGCAGCGTGTCCGCCATCGGCTGACCGTCGAAGGCGGGCATGATAAATGCGCCCGCGACATGCAGGATCTTCGACTCCTCGATCACATCCCAGCGAACATCCTCCGCCAGATATTTCGCATTGGCTCCCGTATGGTGCAGAAAGGTGCGCTCGCCGTTGGAGTCTACGAGCACCATCGAGGCAGAGGTGCTGACGCCGGCGGACTGAATGACCCCCCGGGTGTCGAGAGACTCCTTCTGAAGTTCGCGGATGATGAAGTCGCCCAGACCGTCCGCCCCCACCTTGCCCAGCACCGCCGAAGAGACCCCCAGCTTCACCAGATCAATCCCGGTGTTGGCGGCGCAGCCGCCAATGTGCAGGGACATCTCCTCCACCAGTCCCAGACGTCCATGAGGAGGCAGCGCATCAATGGGTCTGCCCAACAGGTCTGCCACCAGCACCCCCAGACATGCTACTTCCGGCATCGTTTCCACTCCCCTTCATGCTTTCTCTTCTGCGCGGTCCGTTCGCTCCTCCGCAGATTTCTGTATATGATACACCCTTCCGCAACGCTTCTCTACCGACGGCGAAAACCGCGGGAGACAAAAGAGTAGCTCCCGGAGCCGACCGCAAAGACCGCGCACCCTCTCTCCTGCCGGAGATAGCGGACGCCCTTCACGCGGTCCATCGTTTTGCCGCCTTCCGTGATGTTTGAAAGACCCTCTGCCGGCAGGTAGAGCGTCGCCGTTACATTCGCGGGAACCTGTATCTTCAGGCGCAGATCGCCGTTCTCAATGCGCCAGTCGCTGACGATCCTTCCCCGAACGGTGTCGCATTCGGCGCGGGCGTAGGTCAGATCGCCGACGATCTGCGGCTTGATCTCGATCTTTTCAAAGCCCGGCGCGGTCGGGAGAATGCCGGCAAGCGTCTTGTAGAACCACGCGCTGACATCTCCAAACATGATATGGTTGAGCGAATCGGTTCCTCGCCAGCTCTCCCAGAGCGTCGTCGCGCCCTGCGCAATCCACCAGCCCCAGCCGGGCAGCGTCTTCTTGTTGACGATCTGGTAGGCGACCTCCGACTCTCCCTGTTCGCGCAGCGCGTTCAACAGGTACTTCGCGCCGAGGATTCCGGTGTCTATGTGCCCCTGACGCGCCTCGATATTCGCCAGAAGACGCTTCAGCACTGCCGCTTTCTGCTCATTGGTCAGCAGATCGGGATGATGGAGCGCGCAGCTTAACGCCGTCTGGCTGCCGTTGGAGACCTGCCCGGTCTGGCTGTCCACAAAGCGATCCAGAAAGGCTTTTCGGATCTCCGACGCCAACGCGGCGTATCTCCGGGCATCCTCCTCGTTTCCCAGCAGCCGCGCCGCGCGCGAGACGATGAGCGCGTCCAGATAGTAGTAGCCGGTGGAGGTAACTTCGACCGGCGTCTCCGTCTCAAAGGGAAGCCAGTCGCCCAGCCCGATGCGGACAATGCCATTCTCCGCGCGCCGTGTCAGGTAGTCCACATAGCGGCGCATGCCCGTATAGTGGGTCTTCAGAATGCGGATGTCGCCGCAGTACTCGTAGAGATACCAGGGGATCAGGATGAACGCGCTGTCCCATGCCGGACCGTTGCCCCACGCATAGCCCCATCCGCCAGTCGGCACGATGCCCGGCAGCTCGCCCGATTCGCGCTGTTCATCTCCTAGATCGTTCACCCACTTCGTGTAGACCGCGGCGGGATCGAAGTTAAACAGACCCATCTCGGCGGCAAGGTGCGCGTCGCCCGTCCAGCCGTTCTTTTCCCGGTGCGGGCAGTCTGTCGGGATGCTGTGCAGGTTGCTGACATACGACCAGAGCGCGTTGCGCTGGATCCGGTTCAGCAGCGGGTTGGAGCACTCAAACGTCCCGCGACGCTCCACCGCCGTGTGTTTGACGCGCGCCTCCAGCTTCAGTGAGACCTCCGGCGTCAGCCCGCTCACCTCGACATACTGAAAACCGTGATAGACGAAACGCGGCTCCCAGACCTCCTCCGCGCCGCCCTTCAGGATATACTCATCCGTCTGGAACCGCTGCGGGGGATCGGTCTTCAGCAGATGCTGGGCGATGTGGGAGGCGTCGAGCGTGCCGTCGGGGTGCAGCCGTTCGCCGTAGCGCAGGATCAGGCGGGTTCCGGCGGGACCGCGAACCTTCAGGCGCGTGTGACCCGCCATGTTCTGACCGAAGTCGAACACCTGCATACCCGGTTTCGGCGCGGTAACGTTTGCCGGCTCCAGCGTCTGCGTGATCTTGATAGGAGGCATCGCCTGCGCGACGAGCCTGCCCTTCGGAGCCTCTACAACCTGCGCCGTCTGCCAGTCGGAATCGGAGAATCGGACGGTGTCCCAGCCGGGCTTCTCCAGGCGCGCGTCGTAGGTCTCGCCCCCGTAGATGCTGTCGAACAGGATTGGACCGGTGGAGGTCTTCCACCGCTCATCGGAGACAACCCGATCCTCGCGACCGTCGGCGTACTCGATCCGCAGTTCCAGAAGCAGTCGGGGAGCGTCGCGCCAGGGAGCCTTGTGGAACTGCCAGACAGCCTGTGTGTGGACGTTGAACCAGCCCGTCCCCAGCATCACGCCGATCGCGTTCTCTCCCTCTCTCAACAGCGCGGTAACATCGTGCGTTACATAGAGAACGCGCCGGTCGAAACGGGTATATCCCGGATCGAGCGCATGATCGCCCGCCTTCTGACCGTTCAGGCTCAGCTCCTGGTAGCCGAGTCCGCAGAGATAGACCCGCGCCCTGCGCACTCTGCCGTTGACGGTGAAGGTGCGTCGAAAATGCGGCGCGGGCTGATACTCCTTCTCGGTGGTTCGCGCGATCCACTTGCCATGCCAGTCCTGCGGGCTGAGCAGCCCCATCTCCCAGTGTGCAGGGGCGCTGAACTGGGAGCGTCTGCCCTCCTGATCCCAGACGCGCACCTTCCAATAGCAGCTTTGACCGGATCGCAGCGGCTTTCCGGCGTACTCGATATGAAGCTGCGCGCCGGAGGATACCCTGCCGGAATCCCACAGGTCTCCCCGATTGCGGCGCAGGCGCTCCTCTGTCGAGGCGACGAGTATCTGATAGGCGGACTGCCGCTGATCGCGCTCCTCCGAGGCAAGCTGCCAGCTCAGCCGCGGCGGGAGGGCGTCTATGCCGATCGGATTCACCAGATATTCACACTTCAGGTTGACAGGTCTCATGGCGGCGAAGGCGGGTGAGATCAGTAAAAGCGCTAAGGCGATGGCGAGCGGTGTCTTCACCCGTGCTGTCCCTTTCTGCGTAATGGAAATCTATCCTCTCTTCTTGTCGCGCATAGATAAAACCTGCTATTCTGTGAGGAAAACCCTTCTGCGGCTGGCGAAAATCGGTAGCCGCAGAGAATCGAAAGGCAATGGAAGGCTCGATACTGGAACGCATCGCCGCGCTACGGGCGGCGCTGGAGAGCAGGTACGTTCTGGAGGATATAACCGTGTATGCGGCAGGGCGGGAGTGGAGGCTCTCCTCCGTTCGGCTTAACTCCCTGCTGGCGCGTCATCCCGACGAGACGGAGACCTTTCCGCACGGTCTGCTGTTATGGCCCGCCGCGTTTGTGCTGGCGGAGTGGCTGACCGTGGAGCCGTCGCTGGTGGCGGGAAAGAGCGTGCTGGAGATCGGGGCCGGCGTCGGACTTCCGGGACTGACGGCGAGGAGGCTGGGGGCGCAGGTTACGCAGACGGACTATCAGCCCTATTCGCTGATGCTCACGGAGATGAACGCTCTGCAGAACGGCATCACAGACATTGCGCGCTTTCAGGCGGACTGGCGTTCGTTTCCGGAGGCGGGACCCTTTGAGGTGATACTCGGCGCGGATGTGCTCTACAGCCGCGAACTGCGCCCCGCGCTCTCCGTTCTCTTTGCGGAGCATCTGCAGAGAGACGGACTGGTTGTGCTGGCGGATCGCCTCCCCGCCAACCTAGACTACTTTACGCCGCGCATGGAGCGGGAGGGCTGGGACTGCGCCATCGAGCTGTGCAGAACGGTCTGGGAGGAGGAGCGGGAGATCGGGCTGATGTTTGCGCGCCGCCGTCAGGGAAGCAGGGGCTGAAGATCGCGCCAGCCGTATCCGATCGCCTCCAGAATGACCCCGTCCATCTGATACTGTCTGGTTCGGACGCGCTCGCCCCCCAACTTTTCGTAGAAGCGACGGAAGGGATTGTCCGCCAGCGCCCAGAGCAGCATCGTGCGGTATCCGTTCTCGTAGAGCCATTGGGCGGAGAGCGAGAACAGCCGCCTGCCGATCCCCTGCCGCTGATAGGCGTCCAGAATGTAGATGGCGTGCAGTTCGCCGGTGAACTCCGGATCGCCCTCCTTCTCCCGTCCGCAGCTTGCGTATCCGACGATCTCTCCCGAAGCGGTAACCGCCAGCCAGACGACGCCCGGCAGCGCTTCGGAAAGACGGCGTCTCCACCGCTCCGCAGCCTCCGCATAGTCGAGCCGATCGAGTTTAGAATCGGGCACGATGCCGCGATAGGTCGTGCGCCAGGTATCCACCACGACCCGCGCCACTCCCGGCGCGTCCTCCGCCGTCGCCAGCCGATACCAGATCTCCGCGCTCATAACACCTCGTCGCCGCGCTCTTCGGTGCGGATTCGGATCGCGTCCTCCATCGGGTAGATGAAGATTTTGCCGTCTCCCTCCTCGCCGGTACGGGCATGCGCGAGGACCGTCTCGATGATCTCCTCCACATCCTCATCACGCACGATCATCTCCAGCTTGACTTTGGTGGGGAGATCAATCGTATATTCCGACCCGCGAAACCGCTCGCGAATGCCGCGCTCTCGCCCGCAGCCGCGCACATCCATCACCGACATGCCGGTAACCCCGATCTCGCAGAGCGCGATTTTCACCTCGTCCAGTTTGGAGGGGCGGATAATGCACTCGATACGTTTCATCGTACTCACTCCTTCGAGCCATTATAACATGTTCTGGAAAAGAAAAAAGCCCGCGCGGTCCGCGCGGGCGTCTGGCTCTCGGCGCTTCGCCTGCCCTAGATGTCGAAGTAGAGCATGAACTCGTAGGGGTGCGGTCGCAGCGCGACGCCGTCCACCTCGTTAAGCCGCTTGTAGGCGATATACTCCTCGATCAGGTCCGCGGTGAATACGCCTCCCTTGAGCAGGAACTCGTGATCGGCTTCCAGCGCGTTCAGCGACTCTGCCAGGCTGCCGGGGGTCATCTGAATGCCGTGCCGCTCCTCCGGCTCCATCTCGTACAGGTCGCGGTCAATTGGGTCGGGCGGCATGATCTTGTTCTCGATACCGTCCAGTCCCGCCATGAGCATCGCGGGGAAGGCGAGGTAGGGGTTGCAGGAGGGATCGGGCGCGCGGAACTCGATGCGCTTCGCCTTCGGGGACTTGGAGTACATCGGGATGCGGACGCAGGCGGAGCGGTTGCGCTGCGAGTAGATCAGGTTGATGGGCGCTTCGTAGCCCGGAACGAGGCGGCGATAGGAGTTGGTAGACGGGGCGGCAAAGGCGAGGATGGCGGGCGCGTGCTTGAGGATGCCGCCGATGTAGTAGATCGCGGTCTCGGAGAGTCCGGCATAGCCCTTCTCATCGTAGAAGATGTTGGTTCCGCCCTTCCAGAGCGACTGGTGGGTGTGCATGCCGGAGCCGTTATCCTGGAAGAGCGGCTTGGGCATGAAGGTGACCGTATAGCCCTCGCTGACCGCCGTCTGCTTGATCACATACTTGTACTTCATGATATTGTCGGCGGTCTTGACCAGCGTATCGTACTTGATGTCAATCTCCGCCTGTCCGGCGGTTCCCACCTCATGATGCTGGACCTCCGTCTCCACGCCGACCTCCAGCAGGGTCAGCATCATCTCGGTGCGCAGGTCCTGCAGCGAGTCGGAGGGCGGGCAGGGGAAGTATCCGCCCTTGTAGCGGATCTTGTAACCCAGGTTCGGCTTCTCGTCGCGACCGGAGTTCCAGATGCCCTCGTCGCTGTCCAGGAAGTAGTAGCCGGAGTGAGGGGTCTGATCGTAGCGGACATCGTTGAGGATGTAGAACTCCGCTTCCGGTCCGAAGTAGGCGGTATCGGCGATGCCGGTGGACTGCAGGTAGGCTTCCGCTTTCTTGGCGACGTTGCGCGGATCGCGAGAGTATCGCTCGCGGGTGATCGGGTCCTCCACGTCGCAGATCAGCACAATGGTCGGAACCTGCGTGAACGGGTCCATGAAGGCGGTGTTGGGATCGGGGATGAGGAGCATATCCGATTCATTGATCTTCTGAAAGCCGCGGATGGACGAGCCGTCGAAACCGATCCCATCCTCGAACATCTCTTCCGTCAGGGCAGACACCGGCATGGAAAAATGCTGCCACATTCCCGGAAGATCAATGAAGCGAACGTCCAGAACCTTCGCCTCGCTCTCCTTCGCTAAGTCAATCACTTCTCGGGGCGTCATGGTCAGATTGTCTCCTTTATGACCGAATGGTATGGTGTTGTCGGCGAGCGTTCCTGGCTGCCCGGACGGCTCGCAAACGGGGGAATGCACAATAAAAAAACGCTCCTGTCGTCAAGGGACAACGACAAAGAACGCCTTTTCTTGCCGGGTCACGTCAATGTGCCTGACGGTTATTCTCTATGAGAGGGGGGGGGATGGAAGAGACCGCAATGTCTCCCAGGGTCTGTTAAGTATAGCAAGTCGCGCGTCAGAAAGTCAATCTTCCCGACAAACAAATCTGATCGGTGCGCTACTCTCCCGCCATAAAGGCGTCGGGGAGGAGGCGTACTGAGGCGCGCCCGTCCGGCAGAAAAATCACCTCGGCGACATCAAAGCGGCAGGGAGAGTCTTCGGGGAGTTCGCTCTCGAAGAGATAGGTCTGCGCCGCCGTCTGCATCAGGGTACGTTTGCGGGCGTCTACGGCTTCTGCGGGAACGGTTCGGGCGGAGCCGCGCCGCGCCTTCACCTCCACGAAGACCAACGTCTCGCCATCCCGTGCGATGATATCAATTTCGCCTTCCCGACAGCGGTACCGGGTGCTGAGAATCTCCCAACCCAGCCGGATCAGATGCGATCTCGCCACGATTTCGCCGCTCTCCCCCAGACGATGTCGCGCGTCCTCCTCCGGCAACAGGGAGGTGTCGAGCAGACGGGTTACCGGAGCGAAGGATTTGCGATGAAGGGGGCACGGACCGAACTGCTCTAGCGCGGCAAAGTGCTCGGCGGTTCCGTAGCCCTTATGCTCCGCAAAGCCGTACTGCGGGTAGAGCAGGTGCATCTCTTTCATCAGCCGATCCCGCGTTACTTTGGCGATGATGGAGGCGGCTGCGATGCTGCGACTGCGGGAGTCGCCCTGCAGCAGAGCGATCTGAGGAACCGGGAAGGGGTGCGCCGCCCTCCCGTCTATCAGGACAATGTCGGGAGGCGTGGTCATCGCCGCCACCGCCTCGCGCATGGCGTGATGGGTGGCGCGCAGGATGTTCAGGCGGTCTATGGTCGGCGCATCCGCCATGCCGATCCCGATGCTCACGGCGCGTTCGTAGATGGCTTCGAAAGCGGCTTCGCGCTGTTTTTCCGAGAGGGTCTTGGAGTCGCGAACGCCAGGCAGGTCGGTCTCAAAGGGCAGCAGCACGCAGGCGGCGACCACCGGTCCCGCCAGCGTCCCGCGCCCCGCCTCATCAATACCCGCCACAGCGCGAAAGCCGCGATTCCTCGCGGCTCTCTCCTCTTTCCACCAGTCTTTCGCGGGCATGGCAGAGTTCCGGCGGAAGGGCTAACGCACCAGACCGATCCGGTTCAGGGGCCAGAATCGGAACATCGCCTTGCCGATGACCCGGTCGCGTTTCAGCGTGCCCCAGAACCGGCTGTCGTTGCTGTTGTTGCGATTGTCGCCCATCACGAACAGTTCTCCCTCGCCCAGTGTGATCGGCGCGTTGACGCCGTACTCCGCGGCGGAGGGGGGCGTCTCTGTCATATCCTCCTTGATATACGGCTCGTTCAACTGCTGTCCGTTGCGAAAGACGCGCATCTTGCCGTCCGGCGCGAGTTTCACCTCAATGGTGTCTTTCGGCAGCCCGATCAGTCTTTTGATCAGGACATTCTCGCGCTGCATCCCGCCTTCGATGTCCGCCTTTTTCTCCGCACGAAACACGATGATATCGCCGTGCTTTGGCTCCCCGAAACGGTAGATGAGCTTGTTGACGAAGATATGATCGTGGATCGTCTCGGGGTAGTAGGCTCCCGTGCGCGGGTTATAGCCTTTCGTGTGCCCCATCAGGGTCGGCTCCATCGATTCGGAGGGGATGTAGAACGCCTGCACGAAGAAGGGGCGGATGATCAGAAAGACCAGCACCCCGGCGATAATCAGCGACTCGGTCAGTTCCGCGATGGAACGGGCGAACGGAGCGCGCAGAGGGACCAGCGCCAGACGCAGAAGCGTCAGCGCGAGGGCGATCACGACAATCGTTCCTATACTCAGATTGGCGAGTATTTCGGTTGCGCCGGCTTCGGACATACATATGCCTCAACGGGAGGAAATGGGGATCGTCGCTGCGATCCCCGACAGATACAGGCTAGGGGCGCGCGGAGCGATCCTCTTTAATTCGGGCTTTTTTGCCGACCACGTTGCGCAGATAGTAGAGCTTGGCGCGTCGCACCTTGCCGTATCGCACCACCTCGATCCGATCAATACGCGGCGAGTGCAGCAGGAAGGTGCGCTCCACCCCGATCTGATGGGAGATTTTGCGAACCGTGAACGAGGCGCGATTGTGGATGCCGTTGCGCGCGATCACCACGCCCTCGAACATCTGAATGCGCTCTTTGCCGCCCTCGACAACCTTCGCGTAGACGCGCACGGTGTCGCCGGGCGTGAAGGACGGAACGTCCGTCTTCAGATTCTCGCGCTCAATCTCAGAGATCACGCTATTCATCATGGCTGTATGATCCTTTCACGTACTGATACAATACTGCGGCTGTTGTCCGCAAACTGGCTTCGATTACGGTTCCGGGAGCGTCGGTTCACCGGACTCCAGCAGCTTCCGATCCGATTCTGTCAGCGTATACGCCTTCCAGAGGTCTGGCCGGCGGTCTCGCGTGCGCGTCAACTGATGCCATCTCCGCCAGCGTTCGATCAGGGCGTGATGCCCGGAAAAGAGGATCGGCGGAACCTCGCGCCCCATAAAGACCCGCGGGCGAGTATACTGCGGATACTCCAGCAGACCCTCTGAAAAGGTATCCCGTTCCGCCCCTGCGGCGTTGCCCAGAACGCCGGGAAGCAGTCGCGTGATCGCGTCAATCATCACCAGCGCGGGCAGCTCGCCCCCCGTCAGAACATAGTCGCCGATGGAGATCTCGTCGGTGACCAGCAGTTCGCGCACCCGCTCATCCACGCCCTCGTAGTGTCCGCAGAGGAAGATCAGATGCGCCTCCTGCGCCAGTTCCCGCGCCTTCTGCTGCGTGAAGAGCACGCCCTGCGGGTCGGTCAGGATGACCCGGCACGGCTCTGCGTCTCGTCGCAGCGATTCGACGGCGCGGGCGATCGGCTCCGGCTTCATGATCATCCCGCCCCCGCCTCCGCAGGGGGTATCGTCGGTTGTATGATGGCGGTCGGTCGTATAGTCTCGCAGGTTTATCGCCTGAATGGAGACGATTCCCGAATCCTGCGCGCGTTTCAGAATGCTGTGGGACAGGGCATCCGAGATCATCTGCGGAAAGAGGGTCACCACGTCTATGCGCATGATTCGCTCACTCCGCGACGACTTCCGGTCCCTCTTCGGGAAGCAGTCCGGGCGGAGGCGAGACGACGATCCTGCGGCGGACAGTGTCCACCTCCACGACGAACTCGCGCACCATCGGGATCAGGATGCTCCCGATCTGGAGCAGGTCCTGCGCCGGGTAGTTCAGCACGGCGTCCAGCGTCCCCAGAGCGCGTCCCTGCGCCGTTACCACCTCCATGCCGACCAGATCGCTGACATAGAAGGAGCCGTCCGGCAGCCGAACGGCGTCGGTTCGCCGCACCTGCACCCATGCCCCGCGCCAGAGGTCCGCGTCTTCTACGGTGGCGATGCCGCGCAGCTTCAGAAGCGCGGCACGCTTGTGCAGCCGCGCCCGCTCCACCGTAAACAGTTTCGGCTCCCCGGTGCGAGGACGAAGGCAGACCTCTTTCAGACGCTTGAAACGGTCGGGGAAGTCGCTCTCAATGCGGACCTTCACCTCGCCGGCGATCCCAAACGGGGCGACGACCTCCCCGACCGTCCAGTTCCACTCGTCCAGCATATGCGCTACGTGACGATCTCGACGTTCACACGGTGCCGGTGGCGGGTGGCGACGGAACGCGCCACCACGCGCAGGGCGTTGGCGATGCGTCCGTGCTTGCCGATCACCTTACCCAGATCCGACGGGTCTACGGCGATCTCATAGGTAGTCGCCTGATCTCCCGGTATCTCCGTGATACGCACCTCTTCGGGGTGGTCCACCAGACCTCGAACCAGGAACTGAAGCAGGTCGTGCAACGAGGTTGTCCCTTCATTCTGCATCGAACGATACCGCCTTATGCGTTGTTTCGGGCGGCCTTCTTCTGCTCCGCGTGCTTTTCGAGCAGCCCCTGTTTTTTCAGCAGGGCGCGGGCGGTGTCAGAGGGCTGCGCTCCGTTATGCAGCCACCGCAGCGCCTTCTCCTCATCCACCTTCACCGTGGGCGGGTCGGTCAACGGATCGTAGTAGCCGATCGTGTCAATGAAGCGACCGTCGCGCGGACTGGTGCTGTTGGCGACAACCAGGCGGTAAAAGGGCCTGTGGGTGGCTCCCATTCTTTTCAGTCTGATCCTGACAGGCAAAGTTGTTCCCCCTCATACCTTCAACGGCGGAAATTGGTATGTTTCCCGCCGTGCGATTCATGATTATACTCCAACATCGCCGCAATCGTGCTATCGGCGGCGAAACGGCATATGAACCCGCTTCTTCTTCTTCTGTTTGAAAGCGGCTTCGCTGCCCATCATCATCTTGATCATCTGCCGCATCATCTCGAACTGCTGCAGAAACTGGTTCACCTCCGGAACCGTCACGCCGCTGCCCATCGCGATCCGGCGTTTTCGGCTTCCGTTGATGATAGAGGGATCGCTGCGCTCCTCATGCGTCATGGAGCGGACAATCGCCTCAAAACGCCTGAGCTGCTTCTCATCCACCTGCACGTTCTTCATCTGGCTCATGCCGGGGATCAGCCCGATGAGCTGCTCCAGCGGTCCCATCCGCCGCATCTGTTGAAGCTGCTCCAGAAAGTCGTTGAGGTCGAAGCGGTTCTCGCGCAGGCGCTGCTCCAGTTCAACGGCTTTCTTCTCATCGAGCGCCTCCTGCGCCTTCTCAATGAGAGAGAGCACGTCCCCCATGCCGAGGATGCGCGAAGCCATCCGGTCGGGGTGGAAAAGCTCCAGCGCATCGAGCTTCTCGCCCACGCCGATAAACTTGATGGGAACGCCGGTGACGGAGCGGACGGAGAGCGCAGCGCCTCCGCGCGCGTCGCCGTCGAGTTTGGTCATGATCAGTCCGTCTACCGACAGCCGTTGATGGAACTCCTGCGCGAAGTTCACGGCGTCCTGTCCGGTCATGGCGTCCACGACCAGCAGCACTTCGTGCGGCTCGACGGCTCCGCGCACCTTCTCCAGCTCCTGCATCATCGCTTCATCAATATGCAGGCGTCCGGCGGTATCCAGCAGAATCACATCGTGCCCGTTCTGTGCCGCATGGCGGATCGCGTTTTGCGCGATCTGGGTCGGCGCGACGGTATCGCCCTGCGAGAAGACAGCGATATTCAACTGCTTGCCAAGCACCTCGAGCTGCTTGATCGCCGCCGGGCGATAGATGTCGCAGGCGACCATCAGCGGATTGCGCCCCTGCTTGCGCGCCCAGAGGGCAAGCTTGCCGCAGGTGGTGGTCTTGCCGGAACCCTGCAGACCGCAGAGCATGACGATCGTCGGCGGCTTCGGCGAGAAGTTAAAGCGGGAGTTTTCGCTGCCTAAAAGCGCGGTCAACTCGTCATGCACGACTTTGATGACGGTCTGCGCTCCGGTCAGACTCTCCATCACATCCTGTCCGACGGTGCGCTCTTTGATCCGGGCGACAAAGTCCTTGACGACCTTGAAGTTGACATCCGCCTCCAGGAGCGCCAGACGCACCTCGCGCAGTGCGTCGTTGACGTCCTGCTCCGTCAGGCGTCCCTTGCCGCGCAGGCGCGAAAATACATTCTGAAGTTTATCGGACAGGCTTTCAAACATGCTGTTAACACAAGAAAGCCCGACTCACGCTCCCAAACCCACATATCGGAAGCGATATCGGGCGTCTGCCGCAAAGAGACTGCGGCGAAAGAGTTGTCGCAATCGAAATAGTATAACGCGCCGCGCCATAAAAGTCAATGGCGGTACGACTACCTATTGACAGAACGGGAGAAGGAGAGATATAATACCGACGTGCATGCGCTCGTAGCTCAGCGGATAGAGCGACAGGTTGCGGACCTGTAGGTCAGGGGTTCGAGTCCCTTCGAGCGCGCCAACATCCACGCCGCCATGCAATGGCGGCTTTTTTTCCGCCTCTCAAGGAGATAATCATGGCAAGACCTCTGAGTAAAATCGCTCCGGAGTGGTGGGACTACACCACGCTCGAACCCGACATCTTTCAGGAAGCGGCGCGCATCACGCTAGAGGACCTGCCGCGTCTGGCGCGACCCGGCTTCACCATTCAGATCTTCGATACGCTGGAGGAGTTCTATCTGGCGGAAGCGCTGGAGTATATCAACGCCTGGCGGCAGGCGACCGCCGATAATCCTGTGGGCATCTGCGGTCCGATCGGACCGACCGAGCAGCTTCCGCTGGTGGCGCGTCTGGTCAACGATCTGGGGCTATCCCTGCGGAACGCGCACTTCTGGGGCATGGACGAGTGGTATATGGACGGAAAAGAGGTGAGCGAGGAGCATCCGCTCTCCTTCGCGCGCGCCGATCGGGAACTCTGCTTCAACCGCATCAAGCCGGAACTGGCGATGCCGGAGGAGAATATCCACTTTCCGAAGGCGGACGTCTCAGAGTATGAGCGATCATGGGACGGCGTGCGCTGCGCGGTGATGCAGGGCGGTCAGGGCGAGGTGAAGCACTGGGCGTTCAACGACCCGGTGCGTCGGGCGGGCAGATATGCAGACGCTCCCCCAACGCCGGAGGAGTATCGCGCTCTGGGAACGCGGGTCGTGGAACTGCATCCGCTGACGCTGGTGCAGAATGCCCGCACCTCTGGAGGCGGAAACATCCCTCTGGTGCCGACCCACGCCCTCACGGTCGGTCCGTTGCAGACATGGAGAGCGGAGCAGGTCTCCATCTGGCATCCCGGTCATCACGAGAATCCCTTCGGAATGCGCCTGACCACTCTGATGATCTCGAAGCGAATCGTCGACTCCTCCGTTCCGATGTCGCTGCTGGCGGATCACCCGAATGTGAAGTTCAGCTTCTACGCGGGCGGCTTCAAGACCTGCGAAACGGAGATGCACTGAGGCGCGGGCGACCCGGTGCCGGTCTACCCCTGCCGCCGGAGAGATTGCAGGAAGCGTAACAGGTGCCGGTTGAACTCCTCCGGGTTTTCCAGATTGCTCATGTGCGCTGCGCCAGAGATCACGTGATATTCGGATCGGGGGATTCGGCGGTGCATCGCTTGGGCGGCGGCGGGCGGCGTCAGCATGTCCTGTTCTCCCACGAGAATGAGTGTCGGGACGGCGATGGTGGTGAGGGCGTCGGTGGTGTCGGTTCGCAGCCCGAGCGCGATCGCTGTCCCGCTGATGCCGAGCGGCGAATTGGCGCAGATCAGGCGGCGGCAGAGCGCGACCGCTTCCGGGCGATCCCGAAAGGAGTGCGGTGCGAAGATCAGCGGCAGAAACTCCTCTGCGAACGCCTCCACGCCCTCCGTCTTCACCGTGCGAACGATGGCGGACCGCCGCAGTCTGGCTTCATTTGAGTCGGCTTCGCTGCGCGTGTCGCAGAGCACAAGCGCGCGGACGCGATGCGGTTCGCGTTCTCGGGCGCGCAGGGCGATATAGCCGCCCATCGAAAGCCCGCAGAGCGTGGCGGAAGGCAGCGCGAGGTAGTCCATCAGCGCGAAGAGATCGTCTACGAAGAACTCCAGCGAGTACTGCCCGTCTCCCGTGTCGCTCGCGCCGTGTCCCCGAATGTCAGGGGCGATGACGCGAAACTGCTCCGGCATCGCCTGAAGCTGCGGCGTCCACATCTCGTGGCTGAAGGGGAAGCCGTGCAAAAAGAGGATCGGCTCTCCCCGCGGGTCTCCCTGTTCATGGTAGAAGAGGGAGTGCCTGTTCAGTGTAACCTGAATAGTCTATCTCCTTTCTCATTCGGCGACCCTCCTGTCTTTGCGAGAGAGGAGTCTCCATTCTAGCAGGTGGAAGATTGCTTCGCTGACGCTCGAAATGACGGAGTGGGGGCGTGTTGCGTGTATCAGGAACGGCAGAGCCGCCCGCTCTGTCATTGCGAGGGAGGTGTCAGCCGACCGAAGCAATCTCAACCCCCCGACCGAAAAACTGCTTTTGACGCGGCGCGGCAGGATCGCTATTATGTGCAAGGTGATGTATAATAGAATGGAGCATCACATGATGCGCCGCGCCCGCCTCCGTAGCTCAGTGGATAGAGCGCTTCCGTCCTAAGGAAGGCGTCGGGGGTTCGATTCCCTCCGGGGGCGCCTATTCTTCATCAAAGAAGTTCCTCTCATCTCCTGCCTCGCCCCTTTCCACTTCGCGGAGGAGGTGCTCTCCTCCTTTCGCGCGTTCACATTGATGCGGCGCAGGCAGACTCTCCGCCGCTTGCAGGCAGGCGTTATTTCTCTTCCGCCACCGGTTTTCCCGATCATCGCACAGGACTGACCGTATCGGCGCCGAATCTTGAACTGTTCAGGCAGAGCCGCTTACAACATCCTGTTCTGGAGGGGGGTACGATGCAGATCAGCGTCTGGATGATCGCGCTTCTGATGGTCGCTCTCTTCGCCGTCTCCGCCGAGTCGCAGAATTTGCCGAACCTGTACAATGTGCGTGAGTTCGGGGCGAAGGGCGACGGCGTAACGGACGATACCGCCGCTTTTCAGGCGGCGTTGGATAAGGCGGGGAAGGAGGGAGGAGGCGTTGTTCATGCTCCTCGCGGCAACTATCTCTTCAAAGGACATCTCAACGTCCCCAACGCTGTCACGCTTCAGGGCATCTGGCAGTCGGTGCCGGCGCACAACGGCATTCGCGATCAGGGGCTTCCCAAGCCTACCGACGATGGAACTACCTTCTTGGTCACGGAGAACGCCGATAAAGAGGACGGACCTCCCTTCATCACGCTCAACACCAACAGCACGCTCAAAGGGGTCGTCCTCTACTATCCCGAGCAGAACGTGAACGATACGCCGAAAGCCTACCCCTGGGCGATTGCCATGCGGGGTAAGAACCCGGCGGTGCTGGATGTCGAGATGCTCAATCCCTATAACGGCATTGACGCCACGCAGAATGAGCGGCACCTGATCCGCAATGTGCACGGGCAGCCCATCCGGCGCGGGGTATGGATAGACTCCATCTACGATATCGGGCGTGTCGAGAACGTCCATTTCAACCCCTGGTGGAGCATGCATCCGAAGCTCTTCCAGTGGCAGATGGCGAACGGCGAGGCGTTTATCTTCGGGCGCACCGACTGGCAGTACGTCCTCAACACCTTCTGCTTCGGCTACAAGGTCGGCTATCGGTTCATTCAGTCCACAGCGGGGGGTACGAACGGGAACTTCCTGGGGATCGGCGCGGACGACTGCTGGACGGCGGTCCTCGTTGAGCAGAGCGCGCCGTTTGGCATTCTGATCACCAACGGCGAGTTTGTCTCCTTCCACGGTCCCGATCCCACCATGGTCGAGGTAACAAAGACCCACACCGGCAGCGTGCGATTCGTCAACTGCGCCTTCTGGGGACCCTCCAATCAGATCGCGCGGATCGCAGGCAGCGGAACGGTTGGTTTCAGCGACTGCACCTTCACACAGTGGGATTCTAAACGAGAGGGACGCTACGCCATTCAGGTCGAGAGCGGAACCGTGCTGATCCGCGGATGCGAGTTTCGCGAGAACAAAGCGCAGATCGAACTCGGCGAGGCGGTCAGGCGCGCCGTGATCACTGGAAACGTCATCACCGGCGCAATCCGGATCAGCAATAAGAGCAAGGGGTCGGTGCAGATCGGCAATAACGCCGGAGAGTAGAACTCTAGTGAAGGAGAAGCTGCACGAGTGAAGGATGGATGCGATGGAGAGACACTCGATGAGCCGACGTGAGTTTTTGTCAGCCGCTGCCGTCAGCGCGGCCGCTGTTGCCGCAGATGCGCCTGACCTGACAGGAGCCGTTGCCCCAGCCGTAGCAGCCCCGGCAGCAACCGGCGAGCCGTATGAACTTGCGGGAAACCGGATCGTCTTCACCAACTGGTTCTATGTACGTCCGGGCGGCTTTGGATGGTTCAACGCCCGAGGCGAGAACGTTACTGTGAGAGGAGACGAAGCGCCGGAGGAAGCCCA
>CALLMM010000020.1 GCA_938005745.1 uncultured Chthonomonadales bacterium
TTCGGAAACGTCAGCGGGCTGCCGGTCTCCAGCCAGCCGGCGTGATGAATCATCGCGATCATCGGGCGGGGCGTGTCGGTGAGATTGGGCATTCCGGCGTGCCACAGGCGAATGTCCCGGATCAGGATGCTGCCCCGTTGAACGGTCGGCTGAATGGGAGGCGACACCGCGCGCCGACGCTCCAGAATCTCCGCCGGCACCTTGATATCCTGTCCGTAGGCGATGGTGGTGTCCAGATGGGTTCCGGGCCAGATCTCGGTGCTTCCGTTCTCCGGGTACATATCCACCACCGGGACGTTCACCACCAGCGAGCAGGCGGGATGCGCCGTCTGCAGATCGCGCCACAGGTGACCGGTATCGGCGTGCACGGGCTGGCGGCTGCGCCCTGGCAGCGCGGTGTTGCCGCTGTAGAAGGCGTTTTTGACTCCCGGTCCGAGTAGCGCATGCGTTACGCAGATCGCCATCTCGTTGAGCAGCACATCGCGAAACAGATAGGGAAAAAACGGCGGCGGGTCCTGCTGGAGGTTGCCGGAGTTCCAGTTAAACGGCGCGTCCGGGCGGCGGATCAACGCCTGAATATCCTCCAGCATCTTCTCGCGCAGGATGTCCAGATGCGCCGTCTCGATCACGTTCTGCAGGACGACGAAGCCCTCCTCACGCAGGGCGCGCACCGCCTGCGAAAGGTGATCGGGAGACATCACGCCGCGGGACTTCTCGGTGTCGGTGATCTCTATTGTGAGCATGGCATCTCTCCTTTGCGATGATCGCGTGATTGGGAAGCGGTAGAATGGAGAGAGATTTCTGCTTCTCACGGACGATTCCTCCTGTTGCTGCCATCCAGGAACGCGAGAGATTGCTTCGGTCTGCTTGCGCCTCCCTCGCAAGGACAGGGAAGGGGATCGTCATCTGCCGCCTCACCAGGACAGAGGCGAGACGCGGTCGGTTTCTTAAAAAGATTTAAGTCTATTTTAAGCCTCTTTTAACCTTCATCGGTTATCCTCTAACAGCGATCGCCCCCATTGTTTATTCTGGCTATATTTATTGCGTGGAGAGGCTACGAGCGTCCCCGCCGTAGCTGGCTCGCTCTCCCACCAGGCGAGTGGATGAAAGAGAGACCGTCTTCAAGGCAGAAGATCCTGCTTCCTCTATGTGTGCTGCTGGCAGCGCTGGCGTTGTGGAGCCTGCTGTCGGTCCTGCGCCTGTTTCCGGAGTCGCTGTTCCCCTCCCCGGGACAGGTGGCGCGCGGCTTTTACGAAGAGATGCAGCGCGGACGCCTGTTCGATGACACGATCGCCTCGCTGTTTCGGGTTTCGGTCGGCTTTGTGCTGGCGGTCGTTCTGGGCGTGCCTTTCGGTCTGTGGCTGGGGCATCGCGTCGGGGCGCGAATGGCGTTTCTGCCGGTCATCAACTTCTTCCGGAGCCTCTCTCCGCTCGCCTGGATCCCGTTTGCCATCCTCTGGTTCGGAATCGGGGATACTCCTGCTATCTTTCTTATCTTTATGGCAGCCTTCTTCCCCATCGTACTGGCAACGCTGTCTGCGGTCGCCGGCATTCCGACCATCTATTTCCGGGTGGCGCAGGACTATGGCATCGGCGGCGTGGAGATGCTGTGTCGGGTGACGCTGCCCGCGATCATGCCGCAGGTGATCACCGCGCTGCGCGTTACCGCCGGTCTCTCCTGGCTGGTGGTGGTGGCGGCGGAGATGATTGCGGGGCGCGACGGACTGGGCTTTCTGATCTGGGATGCCCGCAACGGTCTCCGCTCCGATCTGCTGGTGGTCGGCATGATCGTCATCGGCTTCATGGGCGTTGTCATTGACCGGATACTGGTGCAGTTGACCCGTATTCCGAGCGTACGGTGGGGATATGAGCGATAAGCGGATTGAACTACAGGATGTCTCGCACGCCTTCGGGACGGTAGAGGTCATCAAGAGCCTCAACCTGACGATCAGCGATCACGAGATCGTTGCGATTGTCGGACCCTCTGGCTGCGGCAAGACCACGCTGCTGAACCTTCTCTCCGGACACGAACCTCCCTCCTCCGGCTCCATCCAGCGCGTCGGCAAAGCGCGCATGATCTATCAACAGGATGGACTCTTTCCGTGGCTGACGGTGGAGGAGAACATTGCGCTCGGACTGCGGCATCAGAAGGATGAGGAGGCGCGGAGGCGGCAGGTGCGCGACCTGCTCACCTTTATCCGCCTGGAGGGGTTCGCCGGTCACTACCCGCACCAGTTGTCCGGGGGGATGCGTCAGCGCGTCGAGTTAGCGCGCGCGCTGGCGGGAGAGACCGATATCCTGCTGATGGATGAGCCTTTCTCTGCCCTCGACTATATCACCCGCCTGCGTATGCGCCACGAACTGGCGGAGATCTTCAACGAACGCCCGCGCACGGTCATTCTGGTGACCCACGATATAGAGGAGGCGGCGCAGCTCGCAGACCGCATCGTGGTGCTCTCCGAGCGACCCGCCCGGATTATCAACGTCATCCCGATCCGCCTGCCTCGACCGCGCAACCTGACCCATCCGCTGGTGGTGGAGGCGATCCACTGCATTCTGGCGCAGATGGGTCTGGAGGATGCCGTCATCGGACCGGAGCTGCAGCCCGCCAAAGCCTGACGGACAGGCTCTCCTCGATTATATGACTGAAGGAGTAACGATGCTCGCCGGAATTGATAGACTAGTTAATCTCAACGATATTCAGACCTCCGGACTGACCGGATGCACCCCCGAACAGATTGAGGAGGCGGTGCATAACGCCGATCTGCAGACGCTGGCAGCCAGCGACGGACACTTTGCGGCGGTAGCGCGCGAGGGACAGACGGTGCGGATGGCGCGCACCATCGGTCTTCCGCTGCGCTACTTTGTCGCCAAGATGTACCACGGTCCGTTCCTGATCGTCGCCGACCGAATTGACCGCCTGTACGACTGGTGCCGTGAGCAGAAGATCGGCTGGCAGTTCGATCCCGCCTATACGCGCATGATCCCGGCGCACTACCTGGTCGAGATAGATCAGATCGGCTGCCCCGATCCCGCGCCCCGCTATCACCGCTTCTTCCACCCGGCGGCGGGACAGGGATCGGCGGATGTCGGAGAGTCGGGAGCCGCCTACGTCCGCGCCGCTTACGAGGCGCTGAAGCGGTGGCTTCAGGGACTGCCGGAGGGCGAGCCGATCGCACTGGCGTTTTCGGGGGGCATTGACAGCGCCTCCGTGCTGCTGCTGGCGCGTCACGCCCTGAGGAAGATCGGCAGCGATCCGGGACGGGTGCGCGCCTTCACACTGGATATGGGCGGCGGCAAGGATGCGGCGCAGGCGGAGTCGGTCGTGCGCGAACTAGGACTTGCGGACATCTGGGAGCCGGTTCAGGTCCCCGCTGAACGGCTGAATCTGGAGGAGGCGATCCGCGTCATCGAGGACTACCATCCGCTCGATGTGGAGTGCGCGGCGGTGGCGCTGTGTCTGCTAGAGGCGATCCGCGAACGCTACCCGAACTTGAAGTATCTGCTGGACGGCGACGGGGGCGATGAGAACCTCAAGTCCTATCCGCTGGAGGACTCCGACCTGACCCTCTCCAGCATCCTGCGCAACCCGCTGCTCTATCAGGAGGGCTGGGGCATAGACGCCATCAAGCACAGCCTCACCTACTCCGGCGGTCTGTCGCGCTCCTATGTGCGCACCTACGCGCCCGCGCAGCGGTACGGCTTCTCGGCGTTCTCGCCCTACACGGTGCGCTCCGCCATTGCCGCCGCCGTCGCCATTCCCTTTGAACAGGTGCTGAACGGCAGCGTCGAGCGGCTCTACTCGCTCAAGCAGGAGGCGGTATGCGCGGGCGTGCGCGCGGTTACCGGGATCGAGATGCCCGCGCATCCGAAACGCCGCTTCCAGGACGGGGTGATCGCCGACACCTATCGCCGGTGGAAGGTCAGCAAGTCCTGGTGCCGGCAGGTCTTCCTGCGGCAGTGGGAGGAGCGTCTGCGCGCCGCATGGGATACCGACACGGAGCGGATGTCGGGCAATGCGGTGCCGGAGTTCCTGGCGCAAGCCGTGCAGATAGACTGAGGGGATCCGTGCCGTCGGCGTATCCATTGAGCGGGTCGCAGCGCAGCCGCTGGGTAGAGGCGCATCGCGGTCCCAAAAACCGGCTCGATCCGTGGCGTCCCTACGCCTTTTTATGGGAGGAGGAGACCGGCGAGGACGGCGCGCCGGTTCCGACCGCCACCCTCTTTCTGACCAATCGAGAGTGCCCGTACCGCTGCCTGATGTGCGATCTGTGGCAGAACACGCTCGACGAGACGGTTCCAGCAGGAGCGATCCCGGCGCAGATCGCCCACGCGCTGGCGAAGATGCCCCCGGCAAGACAGATCAAGCTCTACAACGCGGGCAGCTTCTTCGATCCGAAGGCGATCCCGCCGCAGGAGTATCCCGCCATCGCGCGGCAGGTGTCCGGCTTTGAGCGGGTGATCGTCGAGTGCCATCCGGCGCTGCTGGGAGAGCGATGCCTGCGTTTTCAGCAGATGCTGACGGGTCGGCTAGAGGTGGCGGTCGGACTGGAGACCGCCCACCCTGCGATCCTGGAGCGTCTCAACAAGCGGATTACGGTGGAGGATTTCCGCTGGGCGGCGGCATTTCTGAAGAAACACGGAATCGCTCTGCGGGTCTTCCTGCTGCTGCGCCCGCCGTTTCTGACGGAGCGGGAGGGTCTGGAGTGGGCTTGCCGCTCCCTGGATATTGCGTTTGACTGCGGCGCGGCGGTCTGCTGCGTCATCCCGACCCGCGACGGCAACGGGGCGATGGAGGCGCTGGCGGAGCGCGGAGAGTACGCGCCGCCCTCCCTGCGCTCGCTGGAGCGCGCCGTCGAGTATGGACTGCGGCGGGACGGAGGGCGCGTCTTCGCCGATCTGTGGGACATAGAGCGGTTCTATCGGTGCGTCTGTTCGCCGGAGCGCGCCCGACGGCTGGAGCAGATGAACCGCGCGCAGAGGATCGCGCCGTCCGTTTGCTGTTCCTGCTGCGCGGAGGGGGAAGATGTCTGCTGACAGCTACTCGTGCGATCTAGCGATTGTGGGGTCGGGATTTGGCGGCAGCCTGCTGGCAATGGTGGCGCGGCGGCTGGGTCTGACGGTTCTGCTGACGGAGCGGGGAAGGCATCCGCGCTTCGCCATCGGCGAGTCGACTTCGCCCCTGATGAACCTGCTGATCGAGCAGATCGCGCAACGCTACAACCTGCCCCGCCTGCTGCCGCTGACGACCTACGGGGCGTGGCAGCGAACCTATCCGGAGGTGGTCTGCGGCTTGAAGCGGGGCTTCACCTACTTCCAGCACACGGCGGGCGAGCCGTATCGCGTCGCCCCAGGACGCGCTAATCAGCTTCTGGTGGCGGCGAGTCCCGCCGACGAGATCGCCGATACGCACTGGCTGCGCGCCGATGTGGATCACTTTCTGCTGAAAGAGGCGGTCGCGCTGGGAGCCGGCTACCTGGACGAGACGCTGTTGACCGCTGTGGAGCGTCAGTCCGCTGAGGGAGCGACTCTGCGGGGGAGCCGGCGCGGTCAGCCGCTGGAGATCCGCGCCCGGCTGGTGATAGACGCGACCGGACCGCGCGGCTTCCTGAGCCGCGCGCTGGCGATCCCGGAGACTGAGCTGCCGCGCTATCCGAAGACGCAGGCGCTCTATTCGCACTTCATCCATGTGCGCCGCTGCGATCAGATGCCCGCGTATCGCATCGGAGAGGCGGCGGAGAGGCCTCCCTACCCGATGGACGATGCGGCGGTGCATCACCTCTTTGACGGGGGATGGATGTGGGCGCTGCGCTTCAACAACGGGGTCACTAGCGCGGGTTTCGCCTGCACCGACCGTTTTGCGGATGAGATCGGGCTGTCGGAGGGCGCGCCCGCCTGGGATCGCTTCCTTCAACGCTTCCCGACGATTGGCGAGCAGTTCGCCTCTGCAGAGGCGCTCTATCCGCTGAGGAGGCTGGAGCGGCTGACCTATCGCGCCGCGCAGGCGGCAGGCGACGGCTGGGCGATGCTGCCCTCCGCCGCCGCCTTTGTGGATCCGCTGTTCAGCAACGGGATGCCGCTGACCCTGCTGGGCATCGAACGGATGGGGCGGATACTGGAGGAGGCGTGGGGGACGGACGCGCTGACGGAGCGGCTGCAGGAGTACGGGCGGATCACGCTGGAGGAGGCGGACGGCACGGCGCGGCTGATCGCGGGCTGCTACGCCGCCTTCCAGAGTTTTCCGCTGTTTGCCGCCTACTCGATGTTCTATTTCGCCGCCGCCAGCTACAGCGAGATGGCGCGGCGGCTGGGAAAATCTTCGCGGGTTACCCGGTATCTGGCGCGCAATATCGCGCCGTTCCGGGAGGCGATGGATGAACTGGAGGAGCGTCTGCAGCGTGAGGGCAGCCGACTGGATGCCGTCCGCTTCGCCGAAGAGGTGGCGCGGCGGATCGCGCCGCTGAATATCGCGGGATTGTGCGACCCCGCAAAACGTAACTGGTACGGCGTGGACCTCAACGACCTGTTCGTTCACGCGGACAGACTGGGTTTTTCACCGGAGACGATGAAGGAGATCGTTCGTACTGCGCCTTGGGCGCAGGTTCCGGACGCGCAGACTGCACCGAGCCTTCGGTAGATCGTTACGAGGGAAGAGATGACAAAATCGCCACTGGTTCGATACGGCGCGCTTGTGGCAGCCGCCCTTGCCGTGTTGACACTGCTGCGGTTTAAGCCCTGGCAGCGGGAGCCTGCCGCGCCGACCGGCGGAACAACGAACGGCGCAACTCCTGTCGCCGCGCGCAAGACGCTGACGGTCGGATTCCTGCCGGTCACTTGACACCTGACGTGCCCGGTCACGGACTTTGCGTCCAGGACCAGCACGACGACTCGGTTCGAGTCGCAGCGATTTACAGACTGGCCCTCTGTCGCCGAAGCCTTCAAAACCGGACGCCTGAAGGCGACCTTCTTCATCGCGCCGCTGGCAATGAAGCTGCGCGAGCAGGGCGTGCCCTGCAAGATCGTCTATCTGGGACACCGCGACGGCTCGACCGTGATGGTACGTAAAGACGATCCGGCGAAGAGCCTGCGCGACCTGCGGGGCAAGACCTTCGCCATTCCCAGCAAGTTCAGCAATCAGTATCTGGTGATCCGCAAGCTGATGGAGGATCAGGGGGTCAGAGAGGATGAGATCCGCTTCGTCGAGATGGCTCCCCCGGATATGCCCGGCGCGCTGGCGTCGAAGGCGATTGACGCCTATTTTGTCGGAGAGCCGCATGCGGCGCGTGCAGAACTGGACGGCACGGGGCGCGTGCTCTATCATGCCAAAGACATCTGGCCCCATTTCATCTCCTGCGTGCTGGTCGTCAGCGAGGATCTGATCCGCGACAAGCCGGAAGTGGTCAAGGATCTGGTGCGCGGCATCGCGGAGAGCGGCGAATGGGCGGAGCAGCATCGTCTGGACGCCGCGAAGGTAGCTTCGCCCTACTTCCGGCAGAATGAGAAGGTGGTGCGCTTCGTGCTGACCCAGCCGCCCGATCGCGTCAGCTACCGGATGCTGACCCCGACCGACGAGGAGATGCAGAAGATACACGATATGGCGATCAAGGTGGGCGTCCTGGAGAAGCCTGTTCCTATGTCGGAGCTTCTGGATCGGCAGTTCATTCCGAAGGATATCAAGCCGGCGGAGATTGATATGAGTCAGGCGGCGAAGTAGAGATAGGATCATGAGAGACGAACGGAGACATCATCGTAGCGTACAGCGGGTTTTCTGGCTTGTGGCGATCTGCGCCCTCTGGCTGAGCGGCTGCACCGGCGACGTTCCCAAGCCCGGCGCGCCGGACTATGAGAAGGCGGTAACCGCCTTCTTCTCTGGCGTTACCGCGCTGCAGGCGGGAGACAATCCTCGCGCCGAGGAGAAGCTCACGCAGGCGGTGCAGCTGGCTCCTGGAGAGCCTGCCGCCTGGGCGAATCTGGGGCTGGTGCAGGTGCTCAACAATAAGGTGGACGCCGGCAAACAGAGCCTGGAGAAGGCGCGCGATCTTGCCCCCAACGTCAGCGAGATCGAGGTGTTTCTGGGAAGCATCGCCAGCCGGGCGGGACAGATATCGGAGGCGGTCGGTCATTTCCGGAAGGCGGTCGAGAAGAACCCGGAGAACCTGCGCGCGCTCTACTCGCTCGCCCGGGAACTGGAGCGTCAGGGCGGACCGGAGAACGAGGCGGAAGCCCTGCGCCTGCTGAAGAGCATCGTGCAGAAAAGCCCGAAGAGCCTCTTTGCGCTGCTGGAGATGACCCGTCTCGCCGCCAAGACCGGCGATGCGCAGGGAGTTCAGCAGGGACTGGCGGGACTGGAGGAGAGCAGCGGACGCTGGCCCGAAAGCGCGCAGGAGCGATACCGCGAACTGAAATCGAATGTGGCGGCGGGTAATCTGCGGCAGGCGGCGGTGCTGGCGATCACCATGCAGAACCCGCTGAAGCCGCTCCCGGCATACCAGCAGAGTCAGGCGGCGTTGAGCATCTCCCCGCAGTTCATCGGAGAGCCGATCGAGCGGCTGCTGAAGCTGACAATGCCGACCCCGACCGTCGCCCCTCCGGACATGGAGACGACATTTCAGGCGGGAACCGCCGTCTCGTTTCCCGCAGGGAAGTGGGAGTGGGTCGGCGCGATCCATCTGACCGACTCCCGACCGCCGGCGGCAGCCGTCGCCGACGCAAGACAGGTTCAGATCGGGCAGGGGGCGCCGCTCGCCTTTCCCGGAGGCGCCTCCGCAGAGCCTCCCTCTCCCTACGGCGTCTGCGCCATTGACTGGAACTACGACTATCTGAGCGACATCGCGCTGGCGGGAGCGGGCGGATTGAAGCTGTATCAGCAGTCGGGATCGGGAACCTTCGACGAGGTTACGGCGCGCGCCGGGCTGCCTCCCGCCATAACCGGGGCGAAGCTGTTCGGCGTCTGGACGGCGGATCTGGAGATGGACGGCGATCTCGATCTGGTTCTTGGGCAGGTGAGCGGTCCGACGCTGGTTCTGCGCAACAACGGAGACGGAACCTTCAAACCGCTGCAGACCTTCGCCGCTGTGCAGAATCTGCGGGCGTTCGCCTGGGCGGATCTGGACGCCGACGGTGCGCCGGACGCCGCCCTGCTCGACGCGCAGGGGAGACTGCGCATCTTCGCCAATGAACGCTCCGGCTTCTATCGGGAGCGCGCGCTGCCCGCGATGGGATCCGTCGCCGCCATGACGGTCGCCGATCTGAATAACGACGGCGTGCTCGATCTGGCGGTACTGGCGGACAGGAAGCTGTGGCGGCTGTCGGATAAGAATCAGGGGAGCGAGTGGAACCTGGCGGAGCTGGCGGCGGCTGCCGATGCGCCGGATATGACCGCCGACGGCGCGTTTCGCCTCTTTGCGGCGGACTTCGACAACAACGGCAGCGTGGACCTGGCGGTCTCCGCGCCCAACGGCGCAAAGGTCTGGCTGAGCGATCAGAAGGGGAGCCTGCAGCCGCTTGCCGCTCCCCTGCCGGCAAGGCTCTACGCGGCGGCAGACCCGGACAGTCGGGGAAGGGTCGGCTTTCTGGCGATCACCGAGCAGGGATTGACCTACCTGGAGAACCGGGGACAGAAAAACTATCGCTGGCAGATCCTCTACACGCGGTCGGCGAAGACCAGCGGGGATCAGCGGATCAATTCGTTCGGGATCGGCGGGGAGATCCAGCTTCGTTCCGGACTTCAGGTGCAGATGCAGCCGATCACCGCTCCGCGCCTGCACTTCGGTCTGGGCGAGCGCGGAGCGGTGGATGTGGCGCGCATCATCTGGCCCAACGGCTCCGTGCAGGCGGAGTTCGACCTGAAGGCGGATCAGGTGGTAAAGACGGAGCAGCGTCTGAAGGGATCGTGCCCCTGGCTGTTCACCTTCAACGGCAGGGAGATGGAGTTCGTAACCGACTTCATCTGGCGTTCGCCCCTCGGTCTGAAGATCAACGCGCAGGACACCGCGGGAGTCGCGCAGACGGAAGACTGGGTGAAGATACGCGGCGATCAGCTTGTCGCCCGGGACGGCTTCTATGATGTGCGAATCACCGCAGATCTGTGGGAGACTCACTTCTTCGATCATGTCTCGCTGATGACGGTGGATCATCCAGAGAATACGGAGATCTTTGTGGATGAGCGGTTCGCCATTCCGCCCCCGGCGTTAAAGGTGCACGTAACCGCGCCGCCGCGTCCGGTTGGGCGCGTGCTGGATGACGGCGGGCGGGATGTTACCGAGTATATCCGCGCCAGGGACGGCAGATATCTGGACTTCTTCGGGCGCGGACGCTATCAGGGCGTAACCCGCGAACACTACATCGAGATTGAGATCGGCGACGACGCCCCGCGCGCGGGCTTGCTCTGGCTGGTCGCCTATGGATGGGTGCATCCGACCGACAGCTCCATCAATGTCGCCATCGGGCAGGGCAGAAGCGATCCGCCGAAGTCCCTGAGCATGGAGGTTGCGGACGGCAGAGGCGGCTGGAAGACGGCGAAGACGGGGCTGGGCTTCCCGTCCGGTAAAAACAAGACGGTGCTGCTGCGGCTGGATGACGCCTTCCTTCCGGGCGCGCCCCGCCGTCTGCGTCTGCGGACGAACCTGGAGATCTACTGGGACAGCATCCAGTGGGCGCAGGGGCTTCCCGACGCGCAGATCCGCACACAGCGTCTGCTGGCAGACTCCGCCGAACTGCGCTATCGGGGCTTCTCCGTCGTGACCCAGGCGGATGAGTCGTCGCCGGAGCTGCCTGACTACCGTCGGATTCAAGCCACCACACAGGTCTGGCGCGATCTGATCGGCTTCTACACACGCTTCGGGGATGTGCGCGAACTGCTGGCGAAGACCGACGACCGCTACGTGATTATGAATGCGGGCGACGAGATGGCGTTCCGGTTTGCCGCGCCCGCTCCTCCCCCCGCCGGGTGGAGGCGCGACTATGTGCTGATCGGGGACGGCTGGGTGAAGGACGGCGACTATAACACCACCTTCTCAAAGACCGTCCTGCCGCTGCCCTATCACGGTCAGAAGGAGTACAATACGCCTCCCGGTCGGCTGGAGGACGATCCGGTCTATCAGCGGTTTCCGAAGGACTGGGAGACCTATCATACCCGCTATGTTACTCCCGATCAGTTCCGGCGCGGACTCTGGACCCGCCGCGAGGAGCCTTCGCCGTGATCTATCGGCGCGCGCTGCTGTGGGCGATACCCGCCCTGCTGGCGGCGGGCATCGCCGTCGGGGGAACTTCTCTCTGGCGCAGACCGTCAAATACGCACCCTGCGGTTCGCGAGCGGGCTGTCTCCCCGCTCTTCGAGCCGTCTCAGGCGGAGACGCTGCTGGAGGCGCCGGATCGGGATGCGTGGCAGAAGCCGGATGAGATCGTGGCGGCGTTGAAACTGCAGCCGGGCGAGACGGTGGCGGACATCGGGGCGGGGAGCGGATACCTGATTTCGCGGCTCAGCCGCGCCGTGGGGTCTCGCGGCACGGTCTATGCACAGGAGATACAGCAGGAGTTGCTGCCCGCGCTGGAGCGTCGCGCAGAATCGCTGGGCAATGTGCGTGTCATACTGGGGACCGCCGAAGATCCCCGCCTGCCGGAACACAGCGTGGACTGCTTTGTGCTGCTGACCGTCTATCACGAGGTGCAGAAGCCGGTCGCGTTCCTGAAAACGCTGCATCGCTATGCGCGACCGGGGGCGCGTCTGGCGATCATTGACTTTGACGCCGCTCGCCGGGGATCGCCTCCGGCTCCTACAGGACACGATGTGCCGGAAGCCGACGTGCTGGCGGAGGCGCGCGCCGCCGGCTGGGAGCTGTCCGAACGGCACGAGTTTATATCCAGTCAGTTTTTTCTCGTGTTCCGACAGATGCCGGACGCGGGATAACGCGAGACGTTCATCATTCATGGGTGATTCTCTAGAGATACCAAAGAGGGAACTATGCAGGGGCGCATTGGGCGTATAGCATTAATCGTGATCTTCGTCGGACTGATCACGACGGTGGCAGCATTGAACCGTATTTCCGCCCGTCGGGGCATGTCCGCCGCCCCGGTCAACAGCGAAGCGGCGATGGCGCACTACGGATTCCGGCTGGAAGAGGTCTCAAAATCCTCCGGAATTGACTTCGTGCATGTCGGTCCGAAGCTCGACCCGAAACTCGACCATATCATGCCGCAGGTCGCGGCGATGGGCGCGTCCGTCTCCATCGTAGACTTCGACCGTGACGGCTGGCAGGATATCTATGTCTGCAACAGCGGCGAGGGCACAAAGAACCGCCTCTATCGCAATCTGGGCGACGGTCAGTTCAAGGATGTGGCGGAGGAGATGGGACTGGCGGACCTCAACCAGCCGGGAACCGGCTGCTGTATCGGAGCCATCTGGGGAGACTACGACAACGACGGGTACGAGGATGTCTTTATCTATAAGTATGGCAGGATGGAGCTTTTCCGCAATGAGCAGGGAAAGCGGTTTACCCGTACCACCGATCAAGCCGGTTTCCCCGCCTGGGCGAATGTCAACGCCGCGGTCTGGCTCGACTATGACCGGGACGGCAGGCTCGATCTCTTTGTCGGGGGCTACTTCCATGAGGATGTCAACCTCTGGAACCTGAAGACCACCCGAATGATGCCGGAGAGCTTCGAGTACGCAAAGAACGGCGGACGCAAGTACCTGTTCCGCAATCTGGGCGACGGGCGGTTTCAGGATGTGACGGCGGAGGCGGGGATCGATTCCCGCCGCTGGGCGCTGGCAGCCTGTGCCGCCGATCTGCGGGGCACCGGCTATCCTGATATCTTTATCGCCAACGACTACGGCGTCTCCGAACTGTTCATCAACGAAGGGGGCAAGCGGTTCCGCGAGGTCGGCAAGGCGTCGGGCGTGGGCTTCTCCCCCAAGAGCGGCATGAACGCCGCCGTCGGCGACATTCTCAATCAGGGGCGGTTCGCCATCTATGTCTCCAATATCTCGCAGGAGGGCATCCTGATCCAGGGCAACAACCTCTGGGTTCCGAGGCCGAGCAAGCCGGGCGAGATTCCCAGGTATGAGAACATGGCGCGGGATACCGGGGTGGAGCTGGGCGGCTGGAGCTTCGGGGCGCAGTTCGGCGATCTGAATAACGACGGCAACCTGGACCTGTATCTGGTCAACGGCTACGTCTCCGCCGACCCCAACCGCGACTACTGGTACGAGTTCTCCAAGATCGCGCTGGGCAACAGCGCGATCATCGGCGACGCGAAGAACTGGCCCCCGATGGAGGGGCGCAGCCTCTCCGGGTATCAGTCCAAAAAGGTCTGGATCAACGACGGCGCGGGACGCTTTACGGAGGTCGCGGCGATCGTCGGAGTGCAGGATAAGTATGACGGTCGCTCGGTCGTGCTGGCGGACCTGTGGAATCGGGGCGTGCTGGATGCCGTCGTCGCCAATCAACGCGGTCCGCTGCTGGTGTATAAAAATCACGCCTCCTCCGAGAAGAACTGGATCGGCTTCCGTCTGGAGGCAACCGTCAGCAACCGCAGCGCGATCGGCACGCAGGTGCGGGTCTTCTGGAACGGTCAGGAGCAGGTTCAGGAGGTCTCGGGCGGAAGCGGTTTCTGCGGGCAGAATATGCGTCCGCTGCACTTCGGACTGGGAAAAGACCCGAAGATAGAGAAGGTTGTCATTCGCTGGCCCTCCGGCAAGACACAGACGCTGACAGGGCTGGAGGTCGGTAAGTATCATTCAGTAAAGGAGCCGTCATGAGCACTACTTCTCTCTCATCCCCCTCGGTTGGGGAGGCGCCCCCCCGTCCCCGTTTTCGCATAGACGATAAGTACATCGCGCCCGCCTTTATCACGATCCTGCTGGCGGTCGGGCACTTCTCGTTCGGCATTCTGGAGAGCTACTCTCGCACGCTGACCGCCATCGCCGTCAGCATTCTCACGGAGCTGATCCTCTCCCGGCTGTTCACCGGCAAGTGGCCCCATCTGGCGAGCGCCTACATCTCCGGCATCAGCGTCGGCATCCTGGTGCGTTCGCCGGAGATATGGCCCTATGCTCTGTGCAGCGCGATCTCCATAACCTCCAAATATGTGATCCGCTGGAATGGTCGCCATATCTGGAACCCGTCCAATCTGGGCATTGTCGCCATGCTGATCTTCGCGCACGACACGGTGGCGACCCTGAGCGTGCAGTGGGACAACCGCATCTGGGCGATGATCGTGGTCTGGGCGCTGGGCTCTTTCATCATCTACCGGCTGAAGCGGTTCCACATCTGCCTGACCTATGTGGCGTTCTTCTTCCTGTTTGCCTGGATACGCAGCCTGCTGATCCCCGGCGGAAACTTCCTGGTGGAGATCGCCCCGATCACCGGTCCGATGTATCAGCTGTTCATCTTCTTCATGATCACGGATCCGCGCACGACGGTGCATTCGAAGAAAGGGCAGATGCTGGTGGCGTTTCTGGTGGCGCTGGTAGAGTCTCTGATCCGACTGCACGGCAGTCTGACCAGTCAGACATTTTTCGCCGTGCATGCGCCCTACTACGCACTGTTCCTGATGGGACCGGCCGCCAACTTCGTCGAGATCGGACAGCAGATCCGGAAGAAGCGGCTGGCGGCGAAAGAGGCTCTGGCGATGACGCCGGCAGCGGAGGGAGCCGCCGTCGTTTCGGCGCCTTCGCTCACCGCCGCCGAGAAGAAGTAGCGGGCAGCGGGCAAAAATCAGCCGGTCGGGAGCGAGAAACCTGCGCTCCCGACCGGCTTTTCTGTCTGGAGAGGGTGACGGGTCAGCGGGCGCGGAAGGCGATCTGATAGGTCTTCCCGCGCTCCGCCGCAAACGAAACGACCTGCGGATCGCCTTCGCGCCGCAGCTCTACGGGGACGCCGCCGGCGCGGACCTCCGCCACCGTCTGCCCGCGCGGTGCGCGCAGAACGCAGTTCTCTCTCCGGCTGGATCGGATCTGCGCGGTCTTGAGGCGTCCGGCTTCCCACGCCATCTCCACCTCGAAGCCGCCCCGCGCCCGCAGTCCGCGCACGCTGCCTTCGCTCCATCGGGCGGGCAGCGCGGGCAGCAGGCTGATCTCTCCGGCGTGGCTCTGCAGGAGCATCTCGGCGATCCCAGCGGTCGCGCCCATGTTGCCGTCTATCTGGAAGATGCGCGGCGGATGCAGGTCCAGCAGCGTGATGGTCACGCTGTGCTGGAGCAGCGCCTTCAGGTTCTCATAGGCGAGGTCGCCCTCCTCCAGACGCGCCCAGAAGTTGACCAGCCAGGCGCGGCTCCATCCGGTATGACCGCCGCCGTGCGCCAGCCGGTACTCCAGCGACCGGCGCGCCGCCGCCGCCAGTTCCGGCGTGCCCCGCAGCGTGATCTGACTGCCCGGATGCAGACCGAACAGGTGCGACATGTGCCGATGTCCCGGCTCCGGCTCCTCGTAGTCCTCGATCCACTCCTGCAGCCGTCCCGTCTTCGGGCTGATCTGCAGCAGAGCCAGACGGCGCAGAGCCGTCTGAAGCTCTTTGCGGAACGCCTCGTCGGTCTTCAACGCCTCGCTGGCGGCGATGCAGTGCGTGAAGAGGTCGTGAATGATCATCAGATCCATGGTCGCGCCGTAGGTAAACATGGAGACGGTTCCGTCGGGCTTGCGGAAGCTGTTTTCGGGGGAGTGCGAGGGATTGGTGACCAGACGCCCCTGCGGGTCCTCCACCAGAAAGTCCAGAATGAAGCGCGCGGTCTCCTTCATCAGGGGGTAGCCCTGCCGCTCCAGATAGCGGCGGTCTCCGGTGAAGGCGTAGTGCTCCCACAGGTGCTGCGCCAGCCAGGCGGCTCCCATGGGCCAGACGCCCCAGACCCCGTCCGCCGGCGTGGTGAAGCCCCAGATGTCGGTCAGGTGATGCACCACCCAGCCGCGCGCGCCGTAGTGCACCTTCGCGGTGCGCCTCCCCGACTCGACCAGGCTGCCGATAAAGTCCAGCAGCGGCTGATGACACTCGGAGAGGTTGGTCGTTTCGGCGTGCCAGTAGTTCATCTGGAGGTTGATGTTGGTGTGGTAGTCGGAGTTCCAGGGCGCATTCATCTGCTCATTCCACAGACCCTGCAGGTTGGCGGGCAGACCGCCGGCGCGGGAGCTGCCGATCAGCAGGTAGCGTCCGAACTGAAACAGGAGGATCGCCAGACCGGGATCGTCCGCGCCCCGCTTTACCGCCTCCAGACGCGCATCGGTCGGCATCTGCGCCGCCTGTCGCTCCGTATCGCCGGCAGGCTTCAGCTCCAGCGATACGCGGCGGAACAGCCTCTGATGGTCGCGCAGATGCGTGGAGAGCAGGCGCGCATAGGATTTTGTCCGCGCCGCCGACAGATGCCGGTTTACGGTCTCCAGCGGGTCGCCGCCCCGATAGTCGGTCGCGGCGCAGAGGAGCAGGGTCAGGCTGTCCGCGCCGGTAACGATCAGCGCGTTCTCTTCCGACCGGATCGCGCCTCCGGTTGCAACCGCCTGCAGAACCCCGGCGAACCGCATGCCCCGGCTCTGCGCGTCTCCCGGCTCGCGTATCTCGACCTGTCCCCGGAGCGTCAGCCGGTCGTTGCCCTCCGCCGTAACGCGCGCGTCCTGTGAGCGGCTGAGCCGCAGTCGAACGTTGATCTGTCCCGGTCGGTCGCAGGTCAGCCGCGCCACAATCGCCTGATCGGGATGGGAGGCGAAGACCTCGCGGGTGAAGGTCGCCTCTCCCGCGCGATACGATACCGAGGCTACCGCGCGGTCCAGGTCGAGTTCCCGGCGATAGTCGCGTATTGCGTCCGGCGGTTGTCCGGTCTCGATCCAGAGATCGCCCAGCGGCTGGTAGGAGCGGACGCCCTTCGGATTGCCCATCAGGAAGCGGTCCGCAAGTTCCGTCGCCTCCCGATTCCTGCCCTCAAAGAGCAGGCGGCGCACCTCCGGCAGATGCCTGAGCGCGTCCGGGTTGGTGGTGTCGCGCCGATAGCCGTCCCAGAGGCTGTTTTCGTTGAGTTGTATGCGCTCGGTATCGGTGCGTCCGAAGACCATCGCGCCCAGCCGTCCGCTGCCGACGGGCAGGGCTTCCAACCACTCGCGGGCGGGCTGGCGATACCAGAGCTTCAGAAGGGCGGCGCTCTGCGCCGCAGCAGACGATGTCACAGCCGATCCTCCCGTGAGAGAGAGCAGACAGAGGGCGAACAGGAGCGAGCGCACGGGCGGTTCTCCTCAGTAGACGTGCATCGAGCCGTCGGCGCGGCGAACGAGCGGCATGAAGGCGCGTTGATAGGGATACTGTGCCGCCTTCTCCTCGTCCACGTCCACGCCGAAGCCGGGAGCCTCGTTGGGATAGGCGAAGCCGTTCTCCATGCGGCAGATGCCGGAGACGACCTCATAGGTCTGGTCGGGGAAGCGGGTCCACTCCTGCACGCCGAAGTTGGGGATGACCGACTGCAGCGTGAACGACGCCGCCTGCGCGACCGGACCGATATCCGCCGCGCCGTGAAACGCGCTGCGGACATTGAACGGCTCCGCCAGGATCATGATCTTGCGCGCCTCCGTCAAGCCGCCGACGTGCAGCGGCTTGATACGAATGAAGTCTATCCAGCGGTTCATAAAGAGCGGCAGGCAGTCCCAGCGCGACGTGAAGATCTCGCCGATGGCGAGCGGAGTGGAGGAGGCGGCACGCACCAGAGGCCAGGACTCGCGATGCTCCGGCATGAGCGGATCTTCCAGGAAGAAGAGGCGGTAGGGTTCCAGCTCCTTCGCCAGACGCGCCGCCTCGATGGGGTTGAGCTGTTCGTGCGCGTCGTGGAACAGTTCGATCTCCATGCCAAGTTTGTCGCGCAGGTGGGCGAACAGCTTCGGCACGCTGAGAAGATAGGGCGTCGGCTCATAGATCAGTTCGGCGGGCGTTCCGGGCGTTACCGGTTCGCGCTGACCGAGGACTCCCTCGCCGCCATACGGTCCGACCTGGCACCGAACGACCCGGAAGCCGCGCTCCATCAGCCTGCGCGCGCTGTCCTCGCACTCGACGGCGTCGCGTCCGCTGGCGTGGCTGTAGCACATCACCCCGTCGCGCGCCTTTCCGCCCAGCAGCTGATAGACCGGCAGGTTCGCCTGCTTACCCTTGATGTCCCACAGCGCAAAGTCTATTGCCGCCAGCGCCGCCATAAAGATCGGACCGCCCCGCCAGTAGCCCTGACGGTAGACCAGATGCCACAGGTCTTCGATCTGCTGCGGATCGCGTCCTATCAGCAGGTGGGAGATGTGGCGGATCGCCTCGGCGACGATGGTTTCGCTGCCGTTGAGCGTGCCCTCCCCGACGCCGTAGAGTCCCAGCTGATCGGTCATGATCTTGACGAATACGAAGTTGCGTCCCGGGCAGGTGAGAATGACCTTCACCTCGGTGATCTTCATCGCTTTTCCCTCGAAATGGTATGCTGCGCGGCTGTCAGGATTCTATTTGGATGGCGGCGCGGGCGTCTCCTCTGTTCAGTGACCGAAGATATAGAAGCCGCGCACCCCCAGCGCCGCGTTGATCAGCAGCCACAGACCGAGCATCAGGAAGTCGCCGAGGATCAGCCCCAGAAAGAAGGGGCGCGCCCGACGGTAGAGGCGCAGCCCGCCGAACCGGTTCAGCAGCCAGTTTGCGGTGGAGCCGAGCAGCAGGGAGAACCACATGTAGTTCATCGCCCAGATGGTGCTGGCGGCGTAGCCGAGCGGGTGCAGTCTCCACCAGAGATGATGCCAGCGCATATAGCCCAGAAACGCGGTGAAGAGCGAGGAGAGCAGGATCGTCAGGACTTTCGGCACGGAGAGCGGAGCGTGGGTCGCCTGCACGGACTGCAGCTCCTGAAAGGGACGCTGCCCGACATGCACATAGCGGTAGCCGTCCAGCGCCGCCCCGCCTCCGTAGGTGTGCACCAGATAGATCATGGACCAGTAGGCGGCGATCATCGTCAGCAGCATTCCCGCGATCATCGTGGCGGTTACGCGCCGGGGATGCGCGCGCACCTCTTGAAGCATCTTGAACCCCTCCAGCGCCTGCGGACCGACCGGACCCTTGAAGTTCCAGACGAAATAGGGCAGGCAGAGCAGTACCAGCCACGCCTTGACCGGCAGAAACGTCGCGCCGCCGATGCTGAAAAAGAGGTAGTTGGTTCCGCTCTGCGCCGCCCAGAGGAAGTTGACGCCCCCTTCCGCCATCATGCGATGCACGCCGATCATGAACAGGAAGGAGATCAGCATCGTCGCGGCGGCAGCCCACAGCGGCATCCCCGCCGCCGTGCACCAGAGCGTCAGCAGCGAGAAGCCGACCGCCGTCCCGATCAGAGCCATGCGGTAGGAGAGCGGCTCCTGGCTGTCATCGGGTTCTCGCGTCAGACCCAGCGCCTTGCCTATCGCCTGCCGCAGGTGTCCGCGCGCCGCCCAGAGCGTGATGCAGACCATCGTCAGCATCGCGCCGACATGCTGTGCCTCGATCAGCGGGAACTGTTCGCCCGCCAGACTGCGATCCTCGCCGCCGGGCGTCCAGTTGAAGGAGGCTCCCAGAACGCACATCCCCTTGTAGAGCAGGTAGAAGAACCACATGCTGAAGGGGACGTCCCGCGTGGAGAGAAACGCAAAACCGATCAGGCAGAAGTAGACATCCAGCCAGATCGGCTGCAGCGCGTCCCAGGGTCTTCCGGTCAGAAAGAGGCTGATCTGCCCGGCGTCGCGCACCGGGATGCCGGGAACCAGCGGGAGAATATGGCGCAGACCGTTGAGGCTGTGTATGACGGTCGGGATCAGCGCGCCGATCCAGACCAGACGATGGCGCAGAAACGACTCGCGCGCGTTCTCCTCGGTCAGCTCCAGCGGCAGTTGAACCAGCGGAAACGCCAGCCGCTCATGGTCGGTCCAGGCGCGGCGCAGCAGGGAGGCGATACAGAGAAAGGTGACGTAGAGCACAAGGACGAACGGTCCCCATGCTAGCAGGGGCTTCCACCAGACCGCCCAGTTCACCGTCTCCCCGGTCTTGACGCCCTCATAGAAGCGGCGGATGTCCTGCGGATCGTCCGGCGCCCACCAGGAGGGGATCAGCGGCGTCAGCTCGTTCCAGCCGTTGTAGGGGGTGGCGTAGTAGTAGGCTCCGGTGGAGACAGGAACCACCCACTGCGCGAACTGACAGGATGCCAGCGCCGCCACCGCCAGCAGCACCGCGTAGATGCCGATCAGCTCTCGCTGACCGATCTGACGCCGCTTCAGACGTCGCAGGAGCGGGTTGACCGCCAGCGCCATCACAAACAGCAGCAGAATGGCGTTGCCGCTCGGAGCGAAGGAGCCGATCTGCGTTCCCTGAATGACAAATTCGATGTAGGAGGTGGCGAAGGCGAGGAAGAGCGCGAGCAGCAGCGCCGCTGTGATGGCGCGGGCGGAGACAGGGGCGAACGGCGTCTTCGCGGAGGTTTCGGAAGACCTGGCAGGGACGGGACTGCGCCCTGCTGCATCCCGGCGGAACATGATCTGCGCTCCTGCATGGATGTCGGCGGCTGATTCCTCCCTTCGACGCGCTTTCGCTCCCTTCCTGCGGGGAGACCGACAGACCGAAGGGACGTCCTCCCGGTTACGGGAGGACGTCCCGAGGCAGAGGCTCCAGCGAGGGAGCGCGCCTTCGCGGACGCGGTGAGTGGAAGGCTATTTGCGGCGGACGCGCCGGCTGCGCGCCAGCAGCAGCAGGGGCAGCAGCGCGGAGGCAGCCAGCGCCATCGCGCCCGGCTCAGGCACGAAGTTCAGGGTGACCCGACCGTTCTGATTGAAAAGCTCCAGTCCGGTGTTGTCGTCTACCAGAGACCACTTTCGGATGGGAGATCCGTCCTCGTTGTAGAGCGAGATGTCCAGCAGGTCAAAGGTGTTCATGTACATCGCTTTACCGTAGATTCGCCGCGGCGAAGTGACGGCTGCCATCTCGTTGGGGTTGACCTGCCAGAAGGTGGCGCCCCAGAAGAGGAAGTTGAGCGTGCGGTCAAGAACGATCGGCACCTGATACTCCATATAGCCCGCCCCGAACCGCGTCATGCGGCGTGCGACAACATCCGGATCGTTGTACAGATCGTTAAAGCCTGCGATGCTCTTGTCGGTGACGGCAAAGTCAACGCGCGAAGACGCCTGGCCGATGTTCCTGTCCTCCGTGCCGGAGATGCTCCAGCGAAAGACGGCGTAGGGTCCAAAGAAGGCTTCGGGGCTGACAAAGCGGTGCTGCATCCAGGAGCCGCCGCCACTGACCAGATAGTAGCCGAAGGGAGGCGTGCGGGTTCCTTCCGGCTTTCCGGTCGGATAGTAGGCGTTGAGCACCTCGCCGTAGCTGTAGGAGCCGGTGGAGTAGAAGCCGCGGAACTGGGTCACCGCGTAGGCGTTGTAGGTGACGGTTCCCTGATCTCCGGGGTACTGCCGGGACGCGGTGATACTGGTCTTCTTCGGGGTCTTGCCGTCGTAATAGTTGAGGTCGTCTATCCAGAAGATGTCAAAACCGTCCTGGTTTTTCGTGCCGTCGGCGGTGCCGGTTAAGGAAAACGCCCGAAAGTAGGGAGTCTGTGCCTGCAAGGGCGCGACGCCCCCTGCCAGCAGGGCGACCGCCATCACAGTCGCCAGAAGTGCACACAGGGGTCTGCAGTGTGATAGAGGCATTCACTCTTCTCCTTTTCATAAGAAGGCGGCGACAATGTGCCGCAGATCGAAGATAACGACGATCAGGCTACGACGATATCCCTCCGCACGGCTTCTGGGAGAGCGTTGAAACCTGTATCGCAGCTACATACAGAGCCATTATAAGGAGCGAGTGTGAAAACATCGTGAAATATCGAGAGGGAGTCGCTGTTATTTTTGCGGGTTTTTTCGGAAGGGATGTCGCTTGTGGCGCGTGTTGCGAGATTGCTTCGGTCGGCTGGCGCCTCCCTCCCAATGACAGGAAGGGGGGTCGGCTTGCGCCTCCTTCGCAATGACAGTTCGGGACGCCTCCAGTGTGTCATTGCGAGCGAAGTGAAGCAAACTCTGCAGGGAGGGAGGGGGAGCAGATCACAGAATGACCGCACAGGGGCGCGCTTCGCCTTCTGCATAACGTCCGTTCTGCACTCAGAGGCGGTCGGCTTCCAGACAAGCCAACTCCATACACTGCGTGAAGTCGAGCTCCTGCGAATCACGCATCGCCGTCTCGTAGACGGAGAGAGGCAGGCTAGCGCGAAGCGTCTCGTGCAGGGAGTCTAGCAGCGGCTTCTCGTGCTGAGCTGCGTGGTAGCCGATTCTGCGGCGCAGCGTTGTCATCGCGCCGAGCAGACGTGCAGCAGGCTCGAAACGCTCCTGACGGATCGCGATCGTAACCATCGAGCGGAGCAGGTAGGTCAGAGGCAGCGGCTCACGCAGGGTGCTTTGCAATGCGAGCGCCTCGCGGTATCGAGATAACGCCTCTTCAGACCGTCCTATCATACTCAGGCATTCGCCGATGCAGAAGATCAGGGTAGACTGGAAGCGGATGTCGCCCTGCGCCTGCGCCAGACGAAAGGCTTCCTCAAAGCCGCGCATGCCCTCCTCCAGCGCACCATTCACAGCGTGGATATTGGCGAGGTAGAAGAGCGCCATCGCCAGACCGGGGGAATGGTTGAGCGCGCGATAGCGTGCCACGCTCTCGGCACAGAGCTGTATCGCCCGATCGGTCTGCAGCGTCTCTTGGGCGGCGTTGCCCATTAGGTAGAGCGTATGCGCAACGCCCTCCGCATCTCCGATCTGCTCAAAGAGGCGGCGCGCCGCTTCATAGCGCGAGAAGGCGGCGGCATTGTCGGACTGGCAGTTTGCCAGATGCCCGGCGGCAAGCAGCCCCCGGGCGCGCTCCTCTCCTGCCGCCTCCGGGCAGCGGTCCAGCAGCGCAGTCAGCCGCTCCTCGCCCTCGCGATAGTGACCGCGCACATACCAGAACCAGTAGAGCGCGTTTGCCAGCCGCAGTCCCGCGAGGGGGGCGTCCTCCTGCCAGCGATCGAGAGCGGCGCGCAGGTTCTCCTGCTCCTCCTCCAGACAGTCCAGCCAGTAGACCTGCTGCGGTCCGCGCAGGTGCGCGTTTGCCTCCTGCGCCAGAGTCAGAAACCGCATCGCATGGCGTCTCCGCGTCTGTCGCGCCTCCTCCTCCTCCATCATCTCCTGCCCGAACGCACGCAGCATCTCCAGCATCCGATAGCGCATATGTCCGTTCAACTCTCCGGCGGAGATGAGGGAGCGCTCCTGCAGCGTGCGCAGGTCGTGAATCAGCGCATCGCCGGGGGGCGGATCGCTCTCTTCTAACACAACGATGGCGGTCTCCTGCGTCCATCCACCGCGAAAGACCGAGAGCCGGCGAAAGGTCCGCTGTAGTGACGGAGGGAGCATCCGGTAGCTCCAGCCCACCGTTGCGCGCAGGGACTGATGTCGCAAGGAGACGCCCCGCTGTCGGGAGATCAGCAGGTCGAAGCGGTGATCCATGCGCTCCAGCATCTGCCCGATCGTCAGATCGCGCGCCCATCCGGCGATCAACTCTACCGCCAGTGGAAGCCCCTCCAGACGTTCGCAGAGCGCGGCGATGGCGGGGGCGTTGTGCGGCGTAACCTGAAAATCGGGTCGGCGTGCGCGCATGCGATCTACCAGTACCTGTACGGTCGGGTTGGCGATCAACGCCTCCGGTCGCCAGTACGTTCGGGGAGTGGGCAGGGGAGAGAGAGCCAGTTCATGTTCGCCCGTAAGATTGAGCGCCTGCCGGGAGGTGACCAGCAGAACCGCCTTTTCGATCCGCTCCAGCAGCGTGAGAACCGTCTCGGCTCCCGCGTCCATCAGATGTTCGAGGTTATCCAGCAGCAGAAGATGGCGGCGGCTCTCTAGCGCGGCGGCGAGACGCGGAAGCGGATCGGTGATCCCGGCGAAGGGCAGACTCAGTGCCTGCAGGATCGCTGGAAGGATCTGATCCGGGCTGCGAAGGTCTGCCAGAGAGACAAAAGCGATCGCGGAGCCGAACGAGGCGGCGCGTCGCGCCGCCTCTACCGCCAGACGAGTCTTCCCGATCCCGCCCGGTCCGGTCAGGGTGATCAGGCGCGCCTGCGGATCGTTGAGCCACTCCTCGATCTGCGCCAGTTCCTCTGCCCGCCCGAAAAAGCGCGTAAGCGGAACCGGCAGGCGCGGCGCGCCGCCCCTTTCGGGAGAGAGGGGCGCGTCTCTCTTCGGTACATCGGAGGGAGAGGAGACGATGGGAGCAGCGGGAGCGCAAGCTTGCCGCTCCCGCTCCCCCAACTGACGGTAGAGCAACTGTACGGGGACGGAAGGCTCCAGTCCCAGTTCATCCGCGAATCGCCGGCACAGCGACTGATACTGCCGGCGCGCCTTCAGAAACTCGCCGCGCGCCGCGTAGATCTGCATCAGCCTGCCGTGCGCCTCTTCCTGCAGGGAATCGGTCTCCAGCATCCGACGCGCCGTCTCCTCCGCCTCCATCAGCCTGCCGGTCTCGATCAGTGCATCGGTGAGATGCAGCAGTACCTCCAGATAGCGGGTCTGCAGACGATGCCGCTCATCCAGCGCCCACTCTTCATACGCCCCCGCCAGAAACGGACCGTCATACCACTGCGCCGCCTCCTGCAGCCGTAAAATGCGCTCCGGCGGGTCTGCGGCGCGCAGGGCGCGGGATGCCGCCTCTTCAAACGCGCCCTGATCGGTGCGCACCGCCCCCGGGTTCAGCGCCACATGCAGACGGTCGGCAATCAGAACGGAGCCGGCGGGAACATCCGGCGGCTCCAGCAGACGCCGCAGAGAAGCCAGCGCCTGCCGCAGGCTGACGCGCCCCGCATGCGGATCGGAATCGGGCCAGAACCGCTCCGCCAGCGCCTCGCGAGTATGGGTTCGTGCGGGATAGGCGGCAAGATATGCCAGCAGCAAGCCCGCCTTCTGCGTGGGGAAGTGATCTATCTGTAGATCGCCTCTGCGCAGAGTCAGCGTCCCCAGCAGCCTAATCTCCCAGAGATCCGTCAGCATCTTTGGCCACCTTGCGGAATGGCGTATGTTTCATGTGATGGACAGCGAAATCCTCTTCATTGTTCGCGATATTTCGGAGAGTAGCGGTCACCAGGGATCCGGAAAACGTGCGGCGCGCCAGGTAGCGGCGGGCAATAATTCCGCAGAGCGCGGCAGGGAGGGCGCAGGGCGCGGTCGAATGGGGAGGAGACGCGCGAAAGGCGCGCCTTTCATGAAGGGAAGGAGAGAGCGATGCGCAGGAGCGCACTGATTGTCTGGGGCGGCTGGACCGGACATGAGCCGGAGCCGGTCGCAGGCATACTGGCGAACGCTTTACGGGAGAACGGCTTTCAGGTCGAGGTGTCCAATACCCTCGACTCTCTAAAAGAGAGTGAGAAGCTGAAGACGCTCGATCTGATCGTGCCGGTCTGGACGATGGGCAGCATCACCGCCGAGCAGTTGAATCCGCTGTGCGATGCGGTGCGCGGCGGGGTGGGCATCGGCGGCTGTCACGGAGGGATGTGCGACAGCTTCCGCGAGGCGACTGAGTACCATTTTATGACCGGAGGGCAGTGGGTCGCCCATCCCGGCAACGACGGGGTGGAGTACACCGTGCGGATCGTCAACCGCGACCACTTCATCACGCAGGGCGCACAGGACTACGTGGTGCGCTCGGAACAGTACTATCTGCATACCGACCCCTCCAATAATGTGCTGGCGGTAACCCGCTTCCCGACGCCGGGCGTGGACGGACCGCATGTTCCCAACGGCGAGTTCGATATGCCGGTCATCTGGACGCGCTACTACGGCAGAGGACGGGTCTTCTATCACTCCGTCGGACACAACGCCGCGGCGGTCTCGCAGCCGCAGACCCTGCGCCTGATCACGCGCGGTCTGCTCTGGGCGGCGCGCGCGGACGCCTGAGCCGGAAGGGTTATCGCCGCCCGCGGCGCTGCGTGCGGCAGCAGAGGGACAAAATTCGACGGTTGCACATCGCCGCGATTGTGATATAATGGGCACTCTTCTCCGCGCTGAGAAAAATACCGGCGAAAACCGCCATCTCTTACGGAGGACAGCGTATTGAAACGGAGCGCACGGATCCTGCTTCTCCTCGCGGCTCTGCTATGGCACGCGACGCCTGCAGAGACGCAGACCTCTAAGAGCCGCAGCCGCCTGCCGTCCCGTTCTGGCAAAGAGGCGGTGCGCCGGCATTCCTCCCCTGTGGTAACGCCGATGATCTTTCCCGTGATCGGCGTCGTCTCATGGACCGACACCTTCGGCGCGCCCCGCGCCGGCGGAAGACGCGCGCATCACGGGCAGGACCTGCCTGCGCCCAAAATGACGCCGGTGGTGGCGGCGTTTGACGGCGTCGTGATCCTCTACTGCGCCGAGAGAGCCGGCGGACACAACTGGCTGACCCTGCGGGGCGACAACGGCTGGACCGCGCACTATATGCACCTCAACAACGACACTCCGGGAACCGATGACGGGCTGGGGTCGCAGGAGTATGCGTTTGCGCCGGGACTGAAGTCGGGTGACCGGGTCGTCGCCGGACAGTTTCTGGGATGGGTCGGCGACAGCGGCAACGCGGAGAGCTCCGGACCGCACCTGCACTTTGAACTGTGGGGACCGGAGGGCGTGATCAACGCCGCGCCCTCGCTGCGGGCGGCGCAGGTTCTCACGACGCCCCGCGCCAACCCCTCTGCGCCCGACCTGATTCCGGAACCCGGCGAGGCGCGGCAGGAGGGAGATGCCCGCTCCGCTACGGCAAAACCGGTCCGGTTTGCCGTCCTGCCGCCGCTCTCCACAACGCCCCCGCCGCCTCCCCCTCCGACCTCCGAACAGACCGCGCCGGCTCCGCCCCCCGCGCCTGCGCCTTCTGCGCCTCCCGCTCCCGACCCCCCCGCCGCGCCTCCTGCGGCGGCGAAGACCCCCTCGCCGCCGGTGCCCGACGCGCTTCAGAAGCTGCAGAGGCGCGCCGTTGAACAGATCAACGCGCATCGCCGCAGGCAGGGGCTGCCCGACCTGACGCTCAACGACAGACTGACACTGGCTGCCATGCGTCACTGCCGTGATATGGCGGCGCATGACCTCACGCATCATATCGGCTCAGACGGCTCGCGGACGGAGGAGCGCGTGCAGGCGACCGGATACACTGCGGCGCGAGTCTATCAGCTCTTCGTCGTCGGAGCCTCCTCCCCGGAGGACGTGGCGGACGGACTCGTGATGCGCAGCCGGGAGGGCAGTCGTCGGCTGCTGGACCGGCAGTTGACGGAAGCGGGAATCGGCTACGTGCTGCGCCCGGAAGGGAAGTTCGGGAGAGAGCAGCGATTCTGGGTCATCGTCCTCGCCGAGCCGCAGAGGTAACGCCCTCTTCTCTGGCGGATCCACGTGTTATGGCGAGCAATGCGGTATCTCTGCTGCCGGGTTGAGATTGCTTCGGTCGGCTTGCGCCTCCCTCGCAATGACAGAGGGGGTCGCCTATTGCCTCCTTCGCAATGACAGAGGGGGTCGCCTATTGCCTCCTTCGCAATGACAGAGGGGGTCGCCTATTGCCTCCCTTGCAATGACAGAGGGGGTCGCCTATTGCCTCCCTCGCAAGGACAGATTGGGAGGCACTACCGCCTCAGATACGCGCAACCCGCCCCCAATGTGTCATTGCGAGCGAAGCGAGGCAATCCTCCACCTGCCGGGTTGAGATTGCTTCGGTCGGCTTGCGCCTCCTTCGCAATGACAGAGGGGGTCGCCTATTGCCTCCTTCGCAATGACAGAGGGGGTCGCCTATTGCCTCCCTCGCAAGGACAATCTGGCATGCATTACCGTTCCAGAGGCGTGGACGGCGGCTATTCCGGAGCGTCCCCCCAGTCCGGGATCGGGAGGATCTCGCCGTCGCGCCTCGCGGATCGGTGCGCGATCACGCCGGGAGCCATATAGCGCACCGCCTCCCAGGCGTTGATGGCGGGCATCCGGTCTTCCGCCACCGCGCTGATAAACTCATGCACCAGATAGGGGTGCGAGCCGCCGTGCCCGCCATAGAGCAGCGACTCGCCGCCCGCCTCCAGAAACGCCTTCCGCACCTCCTCAGGCAGCGGGTCGCGCATCTCCTCTTCTGTCAGGCGCGTGGGACGCTCCTTCTCGTACCAGACCCCGTTTTCGTAGGAGGCGTCCGTGCCGTAGACCCGGAATGTCTCCCGGATGATGCTGCAGTGGCGGTGCTCACAGATTCGCATCGAGGCGCCGTTGCTCATCTGGAACAGGGCGGTGATATTGCTGAGCGGGTAGAGCTTGTCGGAGAGGAAGGGATCGTCGGACTGCGAGGGCGTGCCGAACGCGCTGACTTTGACGGCGTGCGCTCCCATGACGCTGATCGGTCCCGACGTGGAGTGCGTCGGGTAGTGCATCGGGCTGTCCTCGCCGCCGCGCACGCGGTACTCCTCCAGTTTTTGCGCCCACTCCTGCCCGGCGCGGCTGGCAAGGCGATGGTTATAGACGACCCGCAGATCGCACGCCGGGCTGTCGAAGCTGTGAAGATACTCCCCCTCCGCGTAGATGAACTGACCGAAGTCTCCGGCGGCGGCGCGCCGGCGGCAGTACATGGCGTCGGCGTGATAGTAGGTTGTCTCGCCCAGCATGTAGCGCTGCCCGGTGCGCCGGCAGGTCTCGATCAGGCGGTCGCACCACTCCAGGATCTCCTCGCCGTCGGGGACGGTGATGATCGGGACGGCGCTGTAGACATGCTTGCCGTGCTCCATCGCCTGGATGCACTGCGGCGCGTGCAGCCAGTGCTGTGTGATGATCACCAGCGCGTCCAGATCGCTTTTACAGATGTCGTCCAGCGATTCGTAGGCGTCGCGCGAATGAAACTTGCTCTGAAATGACGCCCGGTTGGCGAAGCGCGCGATCCGATCCGGCTCCCGGTCGCACAGCGCGATCCGATCCACCAGCGGATGACTGCGGAACAGTTCGGCGAACGCGGAGCCGAACTCTCCTAGCCCGACCAGCCCCAGACTGATTCCCATCGTGAATCCTCCTCTCTTCGACCGCAGGCGTTGTCGTTGGCTCCCGAGGAGATCGCGGTCAGGGTTCGACGCTGTCCTTCGGCAGGTTGATGGGGAGCGGCGCGGGACGCTCGCAGACGCTCTGCAGCTCATAGTGCCTGCCCTCGCGCGCAGCGTCGTGGAACCCCTCCATCAGGTCGAGCACATGAAACGCCAGTTCCGCGCTGCAGCGGTGCGGGCGTCCGGCTTCGATCGCCGCCGCCATGTCCGCCACGCCGATCCCCCGGCTGTTTTCGGCGAAGCCGTGCGTCAGGGGGATAAGGCTCCACTCCGACGCGCCCATGCGCCGCACGCGCACCGGACCGCCAAACCCGTTGGGATCGGGCACGCTCAGGCTGCCCTCCGTGCCGTAGATCTCGATGCAGGGCATCTGGTGCGCCCAGACATCAAAACTGGTAACGATTGTGCCGATCGCGCCGCTGGCAAACTCCATCACGCCGGCGATGTGCGTGGGAGTCTCCACCGTAACCACCTTGCCGTACTTCGGCTGGCTGGTGATGACGCGCTCCGGGAAGGTGATGCGGGTTGCGCCGGTTACCCGCTTCACCGGTCCCATCAGCGAGACCAGCGCGGTCAGGTAGTAGGGACCCATATCGAACATCGGACCCCCGCCCTTCTCATAGTAGAACTCCGGGCTGGGATGCCAGCTCTCATGCCCGTGGCAGAGCATGAACGCCGTCGCCGCCACCGGCTCGCCGATCCAGCCGTCGTCTATCAGCTTGCGGCAGGTCTGAAGTCCGCCTCCCAGAAAGGTGTCCGGCGCCGCGCCCACGCGCAGCCCCTTCGATGCCGCCAGTTCCACAACCCTGCGCCCGTCGGCGCGGTCTACCGCCAGCGGCTTCTCCACATGCACATGCTTGCCCGCCTCCAGCGCTGCCAGACAGATCTCCGCGTGCGCTTTCGGAACTGTCAGATTGACCACGATATCAATCTCGGGGTCCGCCAGAAGCTCCGCCACCGAGCAGGCTTTCGGGACGTTGTACTCACGCGCCCGCTCCTGCGCTCGCTCCAGCAGCAGGTCTGCACAGGCGACCACTTCGAGGTTTCGAAATGTCTGCCCGGACTTAAAATAGATGCCGCTGATATTTCCGCATCCGATGATCCCCAGTCGCGCTCTCTTCACGGTCTTCTCCTTGCGATGAGAACAGTTTTCCGGCTAATGGTAGTATACCTTCCGGCACGCGGGAGGGAGATGCAGGTCTGCGCCGTCTCTTCCCCTGCATAACAGAACATTTATGACCGATAAAGAATGGTAGAATCGAACCTTCCTGTCGTTGCGAGGGAGGCGCAGCCGACCCCCTTTCTGTCGTTGCGAGGGAGGCGCAGCCGACCCCCTTCTGTCATTGCGAGGGAGCGACAGCGACCCCCTTCTGTCGTTGCGAGGGAGCGACAGCGACCGAAGCAATCTCAACCCGGCAGCAGGGATTACAGCCATGGACTTCAGTCCATCGCTGCAGGAACCATCCATCGCTGTAGACATTATCCTGCATGCTGTCCTGCGTAATGCATGCGCGGTCAGCGCCGACACCCGATACCCGATACCCATCCTGCCCGACGGATGGTAGAATTTCCTGCGGCTGAGCAGGAACTTCCGACGACGCGCCGAACTTGTTCCTGCACGCCGGGAACTGCCTTTCTGCAGCCTCTCCGCCGTAAAACGCTTGCATGATACAGAACTAGCCCTAAGGGATACAGGAGCGCCGCATGAAGAATCAGCTTACCGATCAGCAGATCGCATACTACCGGGACAACGGCTTTCTCGTGATCGAAAACTTTCTGGACGCCGAGGAACTGGAGCGCTGGCGTCAGACGACCGAGGAGGCGGTGGAGCAGCGTCTCGCCTCCCGTAAACCGGTGGTGGACGACTGGGATCTGACCAATCAGGGTGATCCGGATAACTTCTACGCGCAGGTCTTCAAGCAGTGCATCAAGCTGGCGAATACGCACGCGGGGATGCGCGAACTGATGTTCGATCCCCGACTCGGGGAGATGGCGGGGACGCTGGCAGGCGTGGACGGAATCCGGATATGGCACGATCAGGCTCTCTTCAAGCCGCCCTTTGGCAATCCGACCGCCTGGCATCTGGACAACCCCTACTGGTCGTTCGACTCGCGCGAGGCGATCTCGATCTGGGTTGCGCTGGATGATGCGACCCTCGCCAACGGCTGCATGTGGTACATTCCCGGCAGCCATAAAACGGCGACCTGGGAGAACGTCGGGATCGGGATGAACATGGGGGAACTGTTCAAGGTCTATCCGCAGTGGCGGGAGATAGAGCCGGTCGCCTGTCCCTGTCCGGCAGGCTCCGCCGTCTTTCACAGCGGCATGGTGGCGCATGGAGCTGGAGCGAATATGACCAACAAGCCCCGTCGCGCCATGACATGCGGCTACATGCCGGACGGCAGCGTGTTTAATGGAAAGAAGAATGTCCTTCCCAACGACTACTTCCGCTCGCTGAAGGTGGGCGATCCGCTGAACAACGACGAAATCAATCCCCTGATCTGGAGCCGCAGCCAGGCATGAGCATGACATCCCGCGCCCGTGTGCGTACCGCGCTGTCGCATAAGGAGCCGGATCGCGCGCCGTTTTCCTGGGGATTTGGACCGACCTACGAGATGAGCTGCATTCTGCGCGAGCAGTTAGCCGCGATGGGGGTGAACTACGATCGGCTGCGCCTGGAGACCGACGACATCCTGCGGCTAAACCCGCGCTATGTCGGACCGAAACTGCCGCCCCATACCGACATCTGGGGGATTCGCTACCAGCCGACCCGCTATCCGGGAGGCGCTTATGAGCAGATAGAGTATAAGCCCCTTGCCGGGACGGAGCGCGTCGAAAGGGTTCTTCGCCATCCCTGGCCCAACCCCGAATGGTACGACTATGAGTCCTTCGCGTCGGAGATAGACGCCGCGCGGGCGCTGCACGGCGAGAAAGCCGTGATGGTGACGGCGGGAAACCCCTTCGAGATCTACTGCTGGATGACGGGGCTGGAGGAGGCGCTCATCAATCTGATTGTGCAGCCGGAGATCGTTCGCTGCGCGATGGCGCAGATATGCGGGTTCTTCCTGCGCCGCCTGGAGCGGATCGCGGAGGCAGTCGGGGATCGCATTGACCTGTGGTTCTTTGCCGACGATCTGGGCGGTCAGAACGGCTTGCTGCTGTCACGGACGGCATATCGGCGCGTTCTGCAGCCCTTCCATCGGACGCTCTTCTCCGCCGCCCGGCGGCTGACGCCGGACGCCTTCATCGCCATGCATACCGACGGAGCCGTCTTCGAAATCGTGCCGGACCTGCTGGATGCCGGAATGGAGGTGCTGGAGGCGGTGCAGGTGGACTGCCTGCATATGGAGCCGGAGCGTCTGGCAGCAGCTTACGGAGACCGGCTGAGTTTTCACGGAGGCGTCAGCGTTCAGAAGCTCCTGCCCTTCGCCGACCCGCAGACCGTGACGCGGGAGTGCCAGAGACTGCTGCGAACACTCGGGGCGGGCGGCGGCTATATCATCGCTCCGACCCATGCCATTCAGGTGCACACGCCCGTCGCCAACGTGCTGGCGATGCTGCGCAGCGTTCTGGGAGAAGAGGAGTACGTGCGCGCCATCGCCGCCTCCGCGCTGTAAGGGATGCGCCTTGAGCGCGCGCGTTCGCTCACAATGACACATTGGGGGCGTGTGCCACGTAACTGCGACGGTACAGCCCGCCAGTTTGTCCTTGCGAGGGAGGCGTCAGCCCCCGCTGTCCTTGCGAGGGAGCGACAGCGACCGAAGCAATCTCACAACTCGCACCACATAACAGCGTAACTGACAGCGGACATTACGCTCTTCTAGATGATAGTCATACGTATAACCTGCCGTGAAGGAGCCAGAAAATGACCCTGAAAGGATACGCGGCGCGGCTGCGCGCCTTCTCCCTCCGTCTGATGACCGGCGCGGCGGCGGCGACGACGCTCGCCCTGCCCGCCTGCTCGCAGAACAGCCCTCCGGGACGCTGGGCGTTTGACCCGAAGCCCGATGAGTTCAGCCCGAACGCGCTCCTGGACCTGCGCTCCCTGAACGAGAAGACGGCGGGCGAGTCGGGATTTGTGCGGGTCGGTCCCAACGGCGAATTTCTGCTGGGCAACGGCAAACCGGTGCGTTTCTGGGCGGTAAATACCGATGTCGGGCGCGAAAAGCCGTTCAATCCGCGTCCGCTGGGACGCAAGACGGCTCCCGATCTGGCGCGCCATGCCCGTTTTCTTGCCAAGCGCGGCGTGAATATGATCCGCCTGCACGCGCATGTCAATCCCGGTCCGGACGCCGCCCTCATCGACATCAATACGGCGGAGCGTGACTGGATATGGCGCACGGTCGCCGCCATGAAGAAGGAGGGCATCTATGCGACGATCTCTCCCTACTGGGTGGTCTCCACAAAGCTTGGAAAGAGCTGGGGGATTCCCAATGAGGGAGATCAGCCGTTCGGGCTTCTCTTCTATGATGAGCGGCTGCAGCAGGGCTATAAAGCGTGGCTGAAGGCGCTCTACGCCGAGAAGAACCCCTATACCGGCATGCCGCTCGCGCAGGACCCCGCCGTCGCCATCATCCAGATTCAGAATGAGGACAGCCTGCTCTTCTGGACGTTCAACAACATCAAGGGGGAGCAGAAGATCCGTCTGGGGCGCAGGTTCGCCGAATTCGTGAAGCGCAAGTACGGCTCGCTGGAGGCGGCGTTCAACGCCTGGGAGAACCATACGCTGCCCGGCGACAACCGCGCCGGCGGCGTGCTGGACCTGCACAACATCTGGGAGCTGACGCAGGCGCGCTCCGGCGGATTTGCCCGACGGCTGGACGATCAGCTTCAGTTTCTTGCGGAGACGATGTATAACTTCAACCGGATGATCGCCTCCTATCTTCGCAACGAACTGGGCTGCAAGCAGCTTATCAACGCGGGCAACTGGCGACCGGCGGATATGATGCGCCTGAACGACGCCGAACGCTGGAGCTATACCGCCAACGAGGTGCTGGCGACCAACCGCTACTTCGGGGGGATGCACATCGGCCCCCATCAGGGCTGGGCGATCGTCAACGGCGATCAGTTTACCAGCCCCTCCATCCTGCTCGATCCGAAGTCGCTGCCGATCAACCTGAAGCAGGCGCAGGGGCATCCGATGCTGGTGACGGAGAGCGCGTGGGTGATGCCCAATGGCAACGCCACAGAGGGACCCTTCCTGATCTCCGTCTATCAGTCCCTGACCGGCGTGGACGGCTTCTACTGGTTTGCGACCGGCGATGATGAGTGGACGCCGCCGCAGTCGGCGAACGGCTACATGCCCTCTCAGGCGAAGTGGACGTTCGGCTATCCCGATATGCTCGGAAACTTCCCCGCCGCCGCGCTGATGTACCGCAAGGGCTACATCCGGCAGGGAGAGCCGATCGTCTATGAGGAGCGCGCGCTGACGGATATCTGGCAGCGGCGGACGCCGGTCATCTTCGAGGAGGCGGGCTTCGACCCCAACCGCGATTCGGGCAACATCGCGCCGACCTCCCGCGTGCGGCAGATCGTGCCGCAGGAGGCGTTCCTGATCGGTCCGGTGGTGGCGAAGTATGGCGGAGACGCCGCCAATACGAAGGTCGGCGAGGTGGCGAAGTACTTCGATCCGGCAAAAAAGACGATCCGCAGCAACACCGGCGAGATTACGCTGGACTACGGCAAAGGCTACTGCACGGTCAACGCGCCCCGGGCGCAGGGCGTCGCCGCCTTCTTCAAGAACCAGAGCCGTTTCACGCTGGCGGATGTCGAGATCGTCAGCCAGAACGAGTACGGGGTTGTCTGCGTGGTTTCGATGGATGAGAAGCCGCTCCGGTCGTCCGGGAAGGTGCTGGTGCAGGTCGGCACGCAGAGCCGCCCGACCGGCTGGCAGCAGTCTCCGACCACGATTCAGACGCAGGAGGGAACCTTTCAGGGGTACCGGGTGGACAACTACGGACGCGCGCCCTGGGAGATGATCCGCGCCCGCGTGCAGGTGAGCATCGCCAATCCCAACCTCCGCCGCGCCACCATTCTCGACGCCAACGGCAACGCGGCGGGAACGGTCGCCCTGACCCGCACAAGCGCCGGAGTCCGGTTCTCCTTCCCGGAGACTGCGCTCTACGTGGTGCTGGAGTAGCGTCTGCTCTCTATTTTCTCCCCGCATTCGTCCGGGCGGGATCGCTGGAACAGCGATCCCGCCCCCTCTCCAGACAGAGGTGAACTTATGAAAGAGGTGAACTTATGAAATGGCATCGCCGGCTGCTGCGCCGGCTCCTCTCTCTCGGCGCGCTCTGCGCTCCTCTCCTCCTGACGACCGCCTGCTCGGGGCAGGAGGCGGTCTCAGAAAATCGGACGATCTCCCGTTTCGACGCTCCCTTTCTCTTTGCATACGGCACCTGGCAGAACCGGGTGCGCGTAGAGGGCGGAAGAGCGTTGCTGCGAGGCGAGGGGGCGACTCCGAAGGGAGGCGCAGGCTGTGCGACGGAGCTGGATCTGCGCGCGGCTGCCGCCGACAGTCCGGCGCTGCGCCTGCGCGTCGGAGCGGCGAACCGGATGCGAACCCTGCGCCTTCTGCTGCGGGATGCCGATGAGCAGGGCGGGATCTGGGAGTTCACGCTCCCGGAGGCGGGCGGCGAGTTTACGCTGGTAACGCCGAGAGAGGGGGGATCGCTGGAGATGCCGGAGAGTCGAGAGAAGCCCGGCAGACCGCTCGATCTAGCGCGCATCCGTCAGTGGCAGCTGATCGGCGACTGGGGCAGCGATCTGCCGATGGATGTGGAGGTGGAGGCGATCCTGATCGTTGCCCCCGATGCCGCAACCCTGCAGAGGCGCGCCGAACGGGCGCGCCGGGAGGAGGAGGAGCGGGAGCGCGTCCGGCAGGAGCAGAGGAGCCTGAGAGAGCGCTATGGCATGCGTTCAGAGAACTCGCCCCGTGTGGAGGCAGTGGGGATGGTCGCGCCCGATATCCTCTCGCTGACCATTCAGGCGGGACGGGTTGTTCCGGGAAGGCTGGAGCCGTATCGTCCGGAAGCGGGCGATACGCGCAGCGAGTCAAAGGACAGCGCGGGCAGAGTGCAGCAGGTGCGGCTGGTGAGGAGGGGCGAGGAGATCGGCTGGCTGATCGGTCCGAAACGCGAGACGCTGGTAACCTTCGAAAAGATGGTCGGGGATCCGCTGCTGACGTTCGTGGCGGATGCGGCGGAGAACTACACGATTCGTTCCGCCGACGATCCCGCCTATCGGCAGGGACGCAAGCCTGAGGCGGTCTACCGCAAGAGCAAGCCGACGGACTGGGCGCAGCCGGGACGCGCGTTTGCCATGCGGCATATCCTCTACCTGCGGCTGCCCCGACCGCTGCAGCCGGGGAGAAGCTATACGGTGAGCGTCGGAGAGGTGAACGTGAAGGAGAGGGAGGTCGCCTTTGTCTTCGATCCGGTGAAGCGGCGCAGCGAGGCGGTGCGGGTCAATCAGATCGGCTATCGCCCGGACGACCCGGTGAAGCGCGCCTTTCTCTCCATCTGGCTGGGGACCGGCGGAGCGTATCAGTATCCGAACAACCTGCGTTTCCGGCTGGTCGAGGATGCGAGCGGCAGGACGGTCTATCGCGGGGCGGTAACGCTGGCGAAGGATGTGTCGGAGCCGGAGCCGATGTTCCGCACCGAGAACTTCAATAAGACCAGCGTCTATCGGATGGATTTCAGCGATTTCTCCCTGCCGGGCAGGTATCGGGTGGTGGTAGAGGGAATCGGGTGTAGTTACCCGTTTGAGATCGGTCCGAAGGTCTGGGAGCGCGCCTTCCTGATCCAGATGCGGGGACTGTACAATAATCGCAGCGGGATCGCGCTGGGACCGCCCTTCTCCGCGTTTCGCAAGCCCCGGGACTTCCATCCGGCGGATGGAGCGAAGGTCTATCAGTCCGCCTACTCCATCCTGGACGGCGGCAATGAGGGCGACGGTCTGGAGAGGGGAAGCACCGGAAAGATCGTTCCGCAGGCGTGGGGCGGCTATCACGACGCGGGAGACTGGAACCCCCGTCGGATCACGCATATGAAGGTGACGCTGGCGCAGATTGAACTGCTGGAGATCTTCTCCGACTACTTTCGCGCCCTCTCCTGGAAGCTGCCGGATACGGTGAAAGCCCCGAGCATTCTGCAGGAGGCTCTGTTTGAACTCGATCTGTTCCGACGGCTTCAGACGCCGGAGGGAGGCGTGCCCTACGGCATCGAGACCAACGGCGACCCGCTGGAGGGAGAGGTAAGCTGGATACAGTCCATGCCCGCCTACGTCTACGCACCCGATCTCTGGTCGTCCTACATCTATGCGGGGGTCGCCGGGCGCGCGGCGAAACTACTGGCGACCACCGATAAGCGGCTGGCTGCGCTCTATCGGGAGAGCGCGCTGAAGGCGATGCGCTGGGCGGAGGCGGACTATGCCAAGCGCAGGGCAGCCGGCACGCTGGACAGGCTGCGCTGGGAGGTGAAGGACGACCGGAACCTGGCTGCCATCGCGCTCTATGACCTGACCGGCGACCGGCGCTGGCACGATCTCTTTCTGGAGAACACCTGCCTGAAAGATCCGAATGCGAAGATTTTCGTCTGGGGCAGCCATGTACAGCGCGACGCCGCCTTCTTCTATGCGCGGCTGAGCGACAGGCAGGCGGATCCCGTCATCAAACGCAACGCGGTGCGCGCCGTGCTGTCCGAAGCCGATGCCGCGCTGAACTATGCGAAAGGGAACGCCTTTAACCTGACGACGCCGGATCGCGGCAAGCCGATGTTTCTGGGGTTCTACAGCACGCCCGACGCGGTGGAACTGGCGCGGGCGCACTACCTGACCGGTCGCAGGGAGTACCTGGCGGGAGTGGTGCAGGCGTGTCAGTTTGCGTCGGGCTGTAATCCGAACAATATGACCTACACGGTCGGGGTCGGGGTGAACGGACCCAGAAATCCCCTGAAACTGGACAGCCGGCGCACCGGACAGCCCGCCCCGCTCGGAATAACGGTCTACGGCAACTTCGACTTTGTCGGGTGGAACGACTTCTCTGCCTGGGTGCTCGACTACTATCTGAAGACCGCCTGTACGCCGACGGTGCGTGAGTGGCCCCTTCCGGAAGCCTATTTCGATATCTTTCTGGCTCCCTCCACCAACGAGTTTACGGTGGACGTATGGTCCAACAACGTCTATGTGTGGGGCTATCTGGCGGCGCGGGCGGGGGGGCGCCGGAACTGACGGTTCAAGAGGAGAGGCATGAAGATTGCTCGCGTGGAGTCGTTTCATGTGGACTGGGGCGGCGGCAGTCCCAGCGCGTGGGTGCGGATATGGACAGACGACGGGCGGTATGGTCTGGGGGAATCCAGCCCGATGGCAGGCGGCAACGCCTCGCTGGAGATCGTGGCGCATCAGTTCGCGCCGCTGCTGATCGGAGCTGACCCGCTCGATCACGCGGTGATACAGGAGCGTCTCTTCTATACTCACGTGAAGACCGGACCGGACGGCGCGTTCGCGGGCGCGCTGGCGGCGGTAGACCTTGCGCTCTGGGACCTGACGGGCAAGATTCTCGGGCAGCCGATCTATAAACTGCTGGGAGGCGCATGGCGCACCGACCTGCCTTTCTACGCCTCTATCGGCGGCAATGCGCGCCGCAGCCCGGAGGAGGTCTGCCGGGTCGTCGAGACGTGGCTGCCGCTCAATCCCGCGCTGATCAAGATCCGTCTGGACGCGGACCGCACCGCGCGCGACGCCGACATTGAGGGCGACCTGGCGCGTATCCGCGCCGTGCGCCGGCTGGTCGGCGATTCGTTTCCCCTCGCGTTTGACGCCAATAACGGCTACTCCGTGCAGGGGGCGATCCGGGTCGGGCGCGCGCTGGAGGAGCTGGGCTGCGCCTGGTTTGAAGAGCCGGTGAATCACCTGCATATGGACAGCTTTGAAAAGGTCGCGGGCGCGCTCGATATCGCGGTGGCGGCGGGAGAGCAGGAGTACACGCTGCAGGGCATCCGCCGACTGATTGACGCCGGCGTGGATATCGTCCAGCCGGACATCGTGAAGACCGGCGGCTTCACCGGACTGCGGGAGATGGCGGCGCTGGCGAAGGCGCATGGCGTGGACCTGGTTCCGCACCAGACGCAGCCGACCGTCGGACATACCGCCAATCTGCATTTCGTCGCCGCCCTCGCCTTTTCGCACTATCCCTGCGAGTGGAACGATCCCTCCGGCAGGCAGAATGTCGTCTTTGCGCGCCCCGTTTTCCCGGCGGACGGTCTCTTCTCTCTCTCGACCGCGCCCGGTCTCGGGCTGGAGATCGTCGAGGAGAGGCTGACAGAACGGATGCGTCTGTGGAAGACGGGCGGCTAGAAACGGTCAAGGAAACGCTATGTGTTCTCGCCTTCTCTCTCTTTTCCTCTCTCTAGCTGCCGCTGCAGCCGCTTCGCTGACTCCCTCCGCCGCGCTGGATCCTCCGGAAGCGGTGGAGGCGGCTGCGATCGGCGAGACCCGGGTGCGAGTCTTCTGGAATCCAGTCGCCGGCGCGGAGAGGTATCGGATCTACCGCGAGGATGCGCTGATCGGGGAGGTCGGGGCGCAGACGAAGGAGTTTACCGATCAGAACGCCGAGCCGGGACGCGCCTATCGCTACAACGTAAGCGCGGTTGCAGGAGAGCGGGAGGCGAAGGGACGCCCCTATCTGGAGCGCGCCTTCCCCGTGCTGCCGGAGGCGGTTCACTGTGAGGTGCTGGTGGTCGGGGCGAACTCGGCGGGCGTGTCGGCAGCCGTCACGGCGTCGCGCTACGGGCTGAAGGTGGTGCTGATCGAGGAGACGCGGCGGCTGGGAGGGATGGCGGTCAACGGGCTGGGTGCCAGCGACATTCGCAGCATCCGTCACTCCAGCGGCTTTTTTGAGGAGTTCCGACGGCGGGTGCAGTCGCTCTATGGCGCCGGCGACGGGCTGCGGTATGAGCCGCGCATCGCGCAGCAGGCGATCAAAGAGATCCTCTGGAGCGCGCCCGGACTGACAGTCTACCGGCAGGTGCGTCCGATACGGGTGAAGGTGGAGCGGGGGAAGATCACGGCGGTGACGGCGGAGGAGGTGACTGCCGGTCGGCGCGTCGTCTTCTATCCGAAGCTGGTGGTGGACGCGACGGAGTGCGGCGATGTGGGCGCGTGGGCGGGCGCGCCGTTTCGCGTCGGGCGCGAGCCGCGCTCCGAACGCGAGCCGCACGCCGGACATATCTACTACGACCGCGCCTCCGACTCGCGGATGCCCGGCAGCACCGGCAGGGGCGACCGCCGCGTGCAGGCGTACTCCTATCTGATGATCGTCAAAGACTTTGGACCAGACGCCGATAAGACGATTCCCATGCCCCCCGGCTACGACCGCAACAAGTATAAGGGCGCGCCGCGCTGGCGCGACAGCTGGGCGGTCTCCAGCGGACGCCTGCCCAACCAGAAGTTCGAGATCAATCAGCACCCGCACGGCAGCGATCTGCAGGGAACCAACTACGCCTATCCGACCGCCTCGTATGCGGAACGCCGCCGGATGGAGCGGGAGTTCAAAGAGCATGCGCTGGGCTATCTCTACTATATTCAGACCGAAAACGGGATGAAGAATATCGGGCTGTCGGAGGACGACTATCGCGACAGCGACGGCTGGCCCACGCTGCTCTATATCCGCGAGGCGCGCCGCTTTGAGGGCGAGCGGATGAAGGATCAGTCCGACATCATGCGCGCCCGCGAGTATGTGCGCCCCAACGCCATCGGGATCGGCGACTACGCGATGGATTCGCACGCCACGCAGCCCGCGCCCGACTTCGATCACTACGCCCGGGGTCCCAAACATATGGGCGAGGGAGAGTTCTACCTGCCGCAGTACACCCCCTGGCATCAGGTTCCCTTTGAGATTATGATCCCGAAGGGGGTGGATAATCTCTTCACCCCGACCGCCGTCTCCGCGACCCATGTCGCCTATGGGACCTACCGGATGGAGCCGGTTCGGATGCACTTCGGCGCGGCGGCGGGGGTGGCGTCCTACTTCTGTCTGCGCTATGGGCGCGCGCCGCGCACGGTTCCGGTGCGCCAGATACAGGAGGAGCTGCTGAAGAGTCAGGCGGGCATAGAGGGGCGTCTGGCGCAGCCGGGAGCCGGCGCGCCCGGTCCCTGCGGCGCGCCAACCTATCTCTATCTCTACGACGATCTTCCGTTCGGCGCACCGCGTTTCGAGGCGATTCACTGGCTGGGGGCGCGCGGTTTCTATCCCTGTCCGCCTCCGGAGCGACGCACCCCCTCCTCCGGGCTGACGGCGGCGCGGTTTGAGCCGGACGCGCCGCTGTCGCGGGGAGAGGCGGACCGTCTGCTGGCGTGGCTGGCAAAGCGCGGCAGAGCTGCGGGGCAGACGATGGAGACGGAGGCAGCGGGGACGAACCCTCAGGAGCCGGTAACCCGCGCCGAAGCCGCCCGTCTGCTGGCGCGGGCGATGGGCTGGCGCGCCCCGGCAGGAGCCGATCACTACGCCGATCTGGATCCGGGCAGCCCGGAGAGCGCGGCGGCGGAGGCGCTGTACGCGCAGGCGATCACCAGCCGGCTGTGGGATTTTGAGCGATCCTTCGCGCCCAACGGCAGGCTCTATTTTCGTCCGAAAACGCCCGTCACGCGGGGAGAGTTCGCGGAGCTGCTGTTCCTGGCGTGCCGCCACATAGGACCGCTCTGGAACGATCATCCGCTCGACCTTGCGCCGATCCCGGTAACGCCCGTCTCCGGCGCGGAGACGCAGGAGCGTTGACGCCGACGCCGAAAGATAGGGCTGGCAGACGGCAGACTGTCTCCTGCGCGAGACGGCGCGGCTGACCGCAGACCACAGGAACGCCCCATGCGAATCAATTCCGTCAAAAAGGCGCTGCGATCCGGCGAGGCGCAGGTCGGAACCTGGCTCTCTCTCGGCAGTCCGACGGCGTCCCGGTTTATGGCGCGCGCCGGGTTCCACTGGCTGACGCTCGATCTGGAGCACAGCCCGATAGACTGGGAGACCGCCGCCGTCATCTTCGGCGTGATTGCGGAGGCGGGCTGCACGCCGCTGGCGCGCGTGCCCTTCAACTCGCTGGAGAACGCCAAGCGCGCGCTGGACGCCGGCGCCTTCGGGATCGTCTTCCCGATGTGCAACACCGCGGCGGAGGCGGAGCGGGCGGTCGCCGTCTGCCGGTATCCGCCGCAGGGACGCCGGAGCGTCGGGGGCGGACTGCACGCTCTGAACTTCGGGACGGACGCCGCCGACTACTATCGCCGCGCCAATGGCGAGATCCTGATCGTGGTGCAGGCGGAGCATGTGCAGGCGGTGGAGAACTGCGAGGCGATCTTCGCGGTTCCCGGCATAGACGCGATGTTCGTCGGTCCCAACGATCTGCTGGCTTCGATGGGCAGAACGCCCGCGATGGAGAGCGACGATCCGGCGTTTGTGGAGGCGCTGCGGCATCTGCGGGAGACCGCGAACCGCCACGGGATCGCGCCCGGTCTGCACACCGCCGACGCGGAGGCGGCGAACCGGCGCATCGCCGAAGGGTGGCGTTTCGTCGCCGTCGCCAGCGAACTGCGCTTTATGCTCGATGCGGCGCGCTCCACTGTCCGCGCTGTTCCCGGACTGACCGCTTCGTCATCGGGCGCGCCGCGCTATTGAGGAGAGAGGATGAAGATCACCGAGGTTCGCACGATCCCGCTGCGCGGCGAGACCCCCGACGGCGGCTGGGCGCAGGGCTACGATCCGAACGAGAACCTGCATACGCTGGTGGCGGTGCATACCGACGAGGGGCTGATCGGGTGGGGAAGCTGCTATACCAGTCAGGCGCTGGTGGAGGCGTCGCTGCAGCTGCTGCGTCCGCACCTGATCGGCGAGTGCGCCATCGAGCCGGAGCGAGTCTGCGAGAAGCTGCACCAGATGACCTTCTGGCAGGGCAGGGGCGGGGCGGTCACCCATGCGATCAGCGGCGTGGATATCGCCCTGTGGGACCTGCTGGGAAAGGTGTCCGGTCAGCCGGTGGCGCGTCTTCTGGGCGGCTTCTACCGGGATCGGATCAAGCCCTACGGCTCCCTGCTGTTCGAAGAGCCGCCGATTCTGCGAGAGAACCTGCGGGCGGCGGTCTCGAAAGGCTTTCGCGCCATCAAGCTCGGCTGGCACGGTTTCGGTCGCCGGAGCCGACAGTACGATGAACTGCTGGTGAAGACAGCGCGGGAGACGGTCGGTCCCGACGTCGAGATCATGGTGGATGCGGGCGGTTCGGAGCAGTTCTGGCCGCACGGCTACAAATGGGCGGTGGAGACAGCGCGGATGCTGGCGGAATACGGCGTCGTCTGGTTTGAGGAGCCGCTGCCCCCGGACGACATCGAGGGGTTCCGCTTGCTGCGCGAGCACGCCCCGCTGCCGATCTCCACCGGCGAAGTGCTGACCCGCCGGCAGGCGTTTCTTCCCTGGCTGGAGCGGGGCGCGGTGGACATCATTCAGCCCGATTCGACCAAGTGCGGCGGACTGTCCGAGGCGCGGCGCATCGGCTGGATGGCGTACGATCGTAACATTCTGCTGGTGTCGCATGGCTGGAACACGGCGGTCGGACTGGCGGCAGACCTGCATCTGGCAGCCGCGCTGCCGGTGGCGCGCTATGTGGAGTATATCACCCCCTCGCCCTACATCGAGGAGATTGTCGCCACGCCCTTCACGCTGGACGAGGAGGGAATGCTCCCCATTCCCACAACGCCAGGACTCGGTCTGAACCTGGACCCGGAGGGCATTGAGCGGCTTTCGCGCATACGATAGGGCAGGAGTTTCCCGTCCCGCCGCGAATAGTGTCGGGGTATCGGCAGCCCGTTTCAAAACTGCACCCGGAGGAGAGAGTAAAGAGGATGAAACTCGGAGCCAATTCGGTTCTTTTTGGCGGCTACAGTATGGAGACCGCCTTCAAATACCTGGCGATGGCGGGCTACGACGGCATCGAGCTGTCCGCCATTGACGGCATGAGCGAGCATCTGGTTCTGGATCGCTGGCAGGAGGTTGCGCCGGAGATCAAGCGGCTGGCGAAGGAGTACAATCTTCAGCTTCTGGCGATGGAGCAGCCGTCGCAGGACCCGGTGAAGATGGAGAAGGCATTTCAGGCGGCGGTCGAGATCGGCATCCCGATCGTCAACTGCGGACCGGGCGGCAGATCCGACGACGAGGAGACGCTGCAGCAGTCCATCGAGTCGCTGGGACGGCTGTCGGAGATGGCGGAGAGGTACGGCGTTACGCTCTGCGTGAAGGCGCACGTCGGAGCGAGCATCTACAACACGCCGACGACCCTGCGCGCGATGGAGGCGGTCGCCTCGCCGGCGTTCGGGATAGATATGGATCCGTCGCACATCTGGCGCGCCGGCGAGAACCCGGTCGAGGCGATCGCCGCCGTGATCTCCCGCGTCAAGCATGTGCATATTCGCGACTGCAAGGGTCGGCAGCAGAGTCCCGGCAAGCCGGAGGATCAGGCGAACGGACGCGGCGATATTGACCTGGTCGGCTATATCCGCGTGCTGCACGAGAACGGATACGCCGGTCCGTTGAACCTGGAGATCATCGGGGCGAAGGACTACTCGCTGGAGCAGTGCTGCATCATCGCCGCCGAGTCGCGCGGACATATGCAAGCCTGTCTGCAGGCGTGCGGCGCGCGCTGACGCGCCGCTGGAAAGGGGGGAGCCGCATGGATTCACTGGACAAGATCTTCTACGATGAGCTGACCTGGACCGAGATTAACGAGGCGGTTCTTGCCGGCAAGGTCGTGCTGCTCCCCATCGGCAGCACCGAGCAGCACGGGCATCATCTGCCGCTCGATGTGGACAACTTCCTGGCGCGCAGCGTCTGCATCGCCGCCGCAAAGATCGCCCCGCGCGAAACCCTCGTCATGCCGACCATTCCCTACGGCTACAATGAGCACGCCCTCGACTTCCCCGGCACGATCCACGTGCACTATGACCACTTCATCGAGTACTGTCTGGATGTGGTCAAGAGCGTGGCGTATGCGGGCTTTTCGCGCATCATCATCATAGACGGGCACGGCTCCAACGAGCACCTGTGCGAGTTCATCGCGCGGCGCGCCACGCTGGAGACCGATGCGATGGTCGCCTCCACCATCTGGACGAATCTCGCGATTGAGGCGTTTGAAGCGGTGCGCGAGTCGGGGCATGGCGGGGCGGCGCATGCCTGTGAACTGGAGACCTCCGCCTACCTCTATCTGGAGCCATCGCGGGTACAGATGGAGAAGGCGCAGGATCACTACGGCGGCGCGGCGGGGAAAGAGGGATCGAAGTTCCTGCATGTGGACCTGACAAAGGGCTGGGGACCGATGAAGCTGGTGCGCTGGACGAGCAGCGCGACGCCCAGCGGCGTCTCCGGCGCGCCGACCCTCGCTACCCCCGAGAAGGGGCGCGCCATTGTGGAGGGGGCGGCGCAGAACCTGGTCGCGTTCCTGCGGGAGTTTCGCGCGATGACGAAGGGCGATCGGGTGGATCATCGCGCCGTCAAACCCGATCTGCCCGTCCTGCCCAGCCTGGATTGAAGGAGGTTCGCGCCTGAGTGACGAATCTCACCGCATGTCCGCATCCTGTCCTGTGAAGACGTATATGTCCATGGCGGTGGGCAGGTCGTGATGGCTGATTCACGCTCTGGTTCGCGGCGCCGGTGGCGGCTTGTCTGCTGCTCCGGCTGTGCGCTCATCGGGATCGTCAGCCTGATCCTGCTCTGGCTGCTGCTCTCCTCCCCGCCCGCTCCGCCGCCCCCGTCTCCTGCCGAACTGCAGCGCCTGGAGCAGCGCATCGAGTCTCTGCGCAAAGAGGTGGCGGCGATCGAGAAGGACGCCCGCGAGGGACGCTCCCGCACCTTCCAGCTTACCCTGACCGAAGAGGAGATCAACTCCTTCCTGCTCTCCGACCGGGAATCGCGACGCGCGCTGGAGCGGCATCGGATCGAACGCGCCTTTGTGCGCATCGAATCGGGGCGCATCTATGCGACCGCCAGCCGCCGGGTCAACGGCGTCCTCCTCTCGGTGACCGCCGTCATCGTGCCCCTCATGAGAGATGAACGGTCGCTGGATGCGCGGGTGGAGCAGGTGGATGTGGGGCGTCTGAGCGTGCCGGAGGCGACGGTGCGCGGGCTGATCAACGAGATCATCGCCGCCTTTCGCGCTCAGAATCTGGAGTCCGGCGCGCGGTTCCAGTCGCTGGAGATCGCCGACAGGAAGATCACTGTAACGGGAGTAACCCGATAGACGGCGCAGGGGCGGCGATGCCGGTTCGCTCCGGACCCTTTTTACAACTGCGCCGGGCATATTTTCATGATCCTGACCCTGCTTTCGGTTCGATGGCTGGCTCTGAAGAACACCGTCCTGCGCGCCGGCGCGCAGGAGAGACGGCGTTCGCGCGTCAATCTGCTGCTGTCGGCGCTGATCGTCGGGGTGATCGGGGTGATGTCCTACCAGTTCATCACCCCCTTCGCCGCGATGGCGGAGGACAGTCCGACCATCGCAACGATCCTGCAGGACTTTCCGGCATTCGCGCTCTTCTCCGCCTTCTGGCTGCTGCTGCTGTCGGCGGTAACCGTCGGGATCCAGACCTTCTATCTGAACCAAGAGCTTCCCCTGCTCCTCTCCGCGCCGGTCTCTCCGCGCGCGGTCTTCGGCGCGAAGTTTCTGGAGGCAACCGCCGCCAACACCGCCCTGTTTCTGACCATCGGCATCCCGCTGACGATCTCCTACGGCATGGCGCGTGCGTTCGCCATGACCGTCTACCTGCCCCTGGTGGCGATGGCGATGGTTCCCTTCTGCGCGGTTCCGACAGGGATCGGACTGCTGCTCTCCTTCCTGTTGATGCGCGTGCTTCCCGCCAATCGAACCCGCGATGTGCTGGGCGCGCTGGGGATCGCCGCGTTTGCAGGGATCTACTTCGCGCTCAGTGTCAGCGTCCGGCGGATGGGAGATACACACGCGCTGCAGGAGAACGTTTCGCGGTTTGCGGGGATACTGAGCGCGCCGCTCTTCGGCGCGGGACCGTGGGCGTGGGCGGGAGACGCGATCAGCGGAGCGCAGAGGGGGGACGCAGTTGCCGTCCGCCTGGCTCTGCTGTGGGCGCTGGCAGCCGCGACGATCGGGATCACGACGCTGGCGGCGCAGTGGATGCACTGGCGCGGGTGGGCGGCGGCGCAGGAGGCGGCGCGTCCCGCCGCCGGATCGGTGAAAGGGAGCCGAAGCGGGCGATGGGATCGCCTGTTCGCTCCGCTGCCCGGTCCGCTGCGCTCGGTGCTGCTGAAGGACCTGCGGACGCTCCGCCGCGATATGCGCCAGCTCTCCCTGCTCTTCATCCCCATCGCGGTGGTGGCGGTGTTTCTGGTCAATGTCTGGCAGACCCCGCAGGTGCATGAGATTCCCTCCGCACTGCTGGGGCTGTCCATGCATCCGGTGCTGGCGATGATCTCGCTACGCCTGGCGATGTCGGGATTTGTGGGCGAGGGACGGGCGATGTGGGTGATGCTGGCGGCTCCCAACGACCCCCGAACCATCATGATCAGTAAATTTCTCTATGCCTTCGGGCTGTCGTTTCCGCTTGCCGGCGTGGTGACGGTGATCTACTGTCTGCTGCGGATGACCTCCGGGATCGGGTGGGCAGCCAATCTGTTTCTGTCGCTGGTGGCGGTGGCGGGTTTCTGCGGCATCGGGGTCGGGGCGAGCGTACTGGTCTCCGACTTCCGGGCGGAGAGCGCGCGCTTTACGATCTCCGCCGGCGCACGTGTCGTGACCTTCCTCGTACAGATGACCTATCTGGGACTGCTGTCGGTGGTCTCGGTCGCCGCCTGGGCGCTGACAGCGATGCAGGGGCTGCCGCTGCTTCCGGTGATGTTTGTTTCGGGGCTGTCTCTCGTGGGGGCGGCGGCGGTCTGCGTCTATGCCCCTCTGGCGATGGGGGCGAACCGCCTGCGTCAGATGGAGTGGTAGTAGAGCGGCTCCCCGATCCCTCACGGGAAGCCGCTCCAGGAGAAGGATGGCTGGACTAACGGGCGGCCGTCGTCCGGGCGGACACGGGCGGCTCCGCCAGCACGCGACCGGCAACTGTGGGCCAGAAGGCGCGGATGAAGCTGCGAAGCTCCTCGCGGCGCACCTCGTCGGCGCCCTCCGCGTTCTGCATGAACCGCAGGAAGTAGAAGGGGCGCGTGCCGCCGCCCAGCAGCGTCTGACGCACGATCTCCGCATGGACGCGCGCCATGCTGTGCACCAGTTTGCCGTCCACCACAAAGGCGAACATCAGCAGCCGCTTCGTGTTCTTGCGCGGGTCTATCGCCGTGAACTCCTGCACCATCACGGGACCGACCTGCGTCTGAATGGTCTCTTTCCTCCCGGCTTCAATCAGAAAGCCGCTGCCGGTGAAGCACTCCGCCGGATCGTGGAAGGTGCGTCGGCTGCTGCCCCCCGTGATCAGCAGGTTGATAAATCCGGTCTTCGGGGACTTCGCCATATAGTCGCGATCCAGGAATATCTCCGGTTGCAGCGTCTCCTGCACGATTTTCGAGATGGGGCGGTCCTTATCCCAGCGGCTCCATTCTCCGCCCCCGACCGTTGTGGGAACCTCCTCCGTCCGCATAATCGGCGTGCTGGCTTTCGGCGGGTTCACTAGACCCCCGTGCACGACCGCCGCCGTCAAGCCGACGATGGCGATCACCGGAAAGACGCCCAGAGAGAGCAGGGGAAGGGTCTGCGGGCGAGGCGCGCCGTACTGAACGTTCAGCCTCTCGATCTGCTCCGCCTTCTCTTTCGCCTCCTGCGCCTTCCACTCCGCATCGGTCAGTTTCGGGCGATTGGGATCGTCGGGCGGATCGAGCAGCGGGATGCCGAAGAACTTCTCGCATCGCAGCACTCTGGCGAAGCTGAACAGGAACATAAAGCCCAGGATCAGTACGATGAAGCCGCTGTAGTCGTGGAAGGTGGAGGCTGCCTGCGTGCTGAAAATCTCCCCGACGATGCCGATCAGGGTGATGCGGACGCCGTTGACCAGGATCGCCAGCGGAATGGAGATCAGGAAGAGAGTCCACCGCTTCCACTTCGCCGCCTCGACCAGATAGGCAAATGCGCCGGAAAACGCCATCAGACCGATGAGCGTCTTGAAACCGCTGCAGGGAACCTCGACGTTCATCAGATAGGTGTCCATCTGAATCTGCGTGCCGATGCGGGTGTTGTGAAAGCCGATCAGGTTCAGAGCGGCGGAAGCGAACTTTGCCGAAGTCATCTGAATGGGAAATCCGGCGACGTTGATAACCTGATTGGGCACGATGGGGATCATCGTCAGCAGAAACAGGATGGGGAAGAGCAGCGCCCGGGTCATCTGCCTGCCGGCGATGGTCAGCACGGCTCCGATCAGGAACAGAATAAAGGAGATGGAGAGGGTAACCGTCACGTCGGCGCGATAGGCGTACAGCACCGCCGCCATCGCCAGCGCGATCAGCGACAGTCCCCACCAGCTATGGGTGATCGGCAGACGGCGCAGCTTCTCGCGGTCGCGCCAGATCATTGCCGCCACGAAAAACGGGATGAAGACGCCGTGCGCGTAGTAGCTGCCGTCCGCCGTCCACTCCATATACCACCAGCTTATGGCGCGCGTGTAGAGCAGGGCTGCCAGACCGGTCAGCGCGATCAGAAGGATGATCGGCAGCATCGCCGGACGCGCCGCCGGGACTTGCTGCGCCTCGCGCGGCAGTTCCTTGGAGATAGCCATCGTGTTGTAAGCCTCGCTATACCGGCGAAGGGGAGCGCGGATGCGTTCCCCTTCCATAGACTGATATAAGAGCGCCGCCGCGTTGGGAACCGATCGAGGACGGCGTTGGAGATGGGAGACTACTGCGCGCTGCGCGCCTCTTCCAGCGCCGAGATGTCGTTGAAGATCATCGCCTTCATCGTGTACTTCAGCGTGGGCGGATCGGTAACGATCTTATCCTGGTTCTCATCCCAGAGCTTTCGCAGCACCTCCTGCATCGGTGTGGCGCGGGTCAGCTTGAAGTCGCGAGCGACCTTCGCCTTCACCTCTTCCAGATTCACCTGCTTGCCGGGTTCGATCTTCACCATCTTCACGACCAGAAACCGCGACTGTCCCGGAAAGACGCGCACCTCGTCGGGTTTCATCGCCGCCATCTGGTTGATCATCGCGCTCTGCGCCGGCTTGCCCGTCGGCTTGGCGACGACCATCGTGCCGTCCACGCCGGCGATCCGGGCGACCTGTCCCTTCGGATCCAGCTGCTGCTGGATCAGGGTCATGTCGCTGATATTCTGCTGCATCAGGGTAACCGCTTTGTCGGCGGTTGCTCGATCCGCGCATTCGATCACCCGCAGATGAAGCTTGTCCGGCAGATCCCATCGTCCCGGATTGCGCTGGAAGAAATCCTGCAGATCGGCGTCGGTCGCCTGAACGTCTCTGGTCATCAGGTTGGCAAGCGCGATCTTGTACTCCTGTTCCCGGCGGGCGATCGCCTTTTTCCAGGGCTGACTGGCGAACTCCGCCGCCTTCGCGGGAACCTGCTCCGTCAGATCCTTGAGATACTCCTCCACCTCTTTGGGATCGGGGGAGAGGTTGGCTCTCTTCGCCGCCTGCATCACCAGTTCATACTTGGCGACCTCGATCTGCGTCTCGATGCCGTGCCGCTCCCAGAGCCAGTCGTGGAGCAGCTTCTGGGTCACCACATAGTCGCCGATCTGCATCTGCGTGCGGTTCCGCTGGGCTTTGTTGTACAGCAGGAAGTTGCCGATGACAGATACCACCAGGCAGACGACCACCAGACCCATGATAAACTTCTTCATATTTACTCCTTCAGGCTTTGCCTTGCGGGGCAGCCTGCCTCCTCGTCGCGGCTGCCGGCATTGCCGATGCCCGTATTACGCGAGTCAGGCGCGTCACCCAGTGTTCCAGTGACATCCTCTCTTCAATAACGCGCCGGGCGTTCTGACCCAGTCGGCGGGCTTCCGCCGGGTCCTCTAACAGGCGGACGATACAGGCGCGCAGCGCCGCCGGATCGCCGGGAGGCACATAGAGTCCGGTCACGCCCTCCTCGACCACATCGCATTGACCCGTTGTGCGCGAGACGATGACCGCTTTCCCCATCGCCATCGCCTCCAGCAGCGTGGTCACGCCCGCCTGAAAATCGTTCTCATACAACGGCACCACCACAAACCGGGACTGCGCGTAGAGCTGCCGCAACTCATTATACGGATAGCGCCGCGCGGAAACGTTCTGTGGAAGTTCCCGGTTTTTGGTCTCATTTTTATGTTTCGACCAGGGGCTGGCAGCCGCCAGGCAGACCTCCACCTCCAGATCGCGCACCGCCTCGATCATCGTCGGGTAGTCGCGCCACTCCAGACCCGCGCTGCAGATCATGTTGCGCTCCGGCAGAGCCATCGGACGATAGAACCGGTGGTCGGCGTGGAACGGGATCAGATGCAGCTTCTCCAGCGGGATGCCGAGCGTGCGCACGGCGTACTCTCTCTGCGGCGTCGCATAGACGAAGATCGCATCCATCTGTGCATGCAGGGAGCGCATGAAAAACCTTTTCTTCTTCGGCGACAGATGGTGTCCGATCAGCACATGCCCCGGACGACGGCGCGTCGTCTTCAACAGCGCCGCCAGCGGGATGCTCACGCTCTCGCTGTTGGAGAAGATCACGTCGTATCGGCGGCGGTGCACAAAGCCGTACATCGCCAGCGCCGCGCTCCTGCCGGCGCGGGCGGCGGCGCGAACCAGCGGATGACGCTCCGCGGCAATCAGGGAGAAGTCGGCGATGTCGGCGGTGTCGCCCTGCGCCTGCAGCGCGCTCTGCAGGGCGTAGTAGTCCATCAGCGGATGCTCGTCTGCCGCCACCTGCGCCTCAATCCCTGTTTTCACTTCGCTGGGGATCAGCAGCAGGACGCGTAGCGGGGAGTCTGGAGCATGGGCGCCGTTGGCATGCGCTTTGCTCCTCTCCACACCTGTCCGCTCCTGCTCCCTATTGCGCCGGTCTGCCATCCACGCACCTCTTGTAGAGCGCGATCACCGCCTGATAGTTTCGCGCGCCGTCAAACTTCTGTTCCGCCTTCTGTCTTCCGGCGCGTCCCATGCGCCAGCGCAGGTCGGCGTCCTCCGCCAGCTGCAGCGTGCGCGCCGCCAGCGATTCGGCGTCGCCCGGAGCGATCAGGTAGCCGGTTACGCCGTCGTCCACCTCCTCGCACAGCGCGCCGACGCTCGCCGCCACCACCGGCAGTTCCGCCGCCATCGCCTCCATTACGGCGATCGGCAGGCAGTCGCCCTGCGTCGGGAAGACGAAGATATCCGCGTTCTCGTAGAGCGCCATCAGCTCTGGCGAATTGGCGATCAGTCCGTGATGCACGCGCACCCCCTGCAGACCGTCGGTGTTCACCGGCTCCCGCGTAACGATATCCAGTTCGCACTTCCCGCAGAGCCGCTCCCGATACGCCTTCAGCAGCAGCTCTCCGCCCTTTCGCCGGAAATCGCCGCCGACAAAGAGCAGGCGTGCGGCTCCGGGCTTCGGGTGGGGCGGGCGGTCAAAATGCCATCGTCCCATATCCACGCCCGGCGGGATGACCGTAACCTTTGCGGCGGGAATGCCGTAGTCGTTCACCAGCGACTGCTTCGCCCAGTCGCACCATGTGATCAGATGGCGCGCACGGACGAACGTTTTGCGGTTCAGCCGGTTCTTGAAACGCTCCAGTGCGCCCAGGCGGCTCGGCTGATGCTCGTAGGCGGCTCCGACCGTATCCACGTTCAGCGGCGTGGCGTCCAGCGATACGATGGTCGGAACCTGCCGCATCAAGCCGGTCGCCAGCAGCGCGGTTACCTGCGTATGGAAGAACAGACCGTCCAGCCGCTTCCGATGCAGCGCGCTTTTTGCCATGCGGAGCGCGCGGACGCTGGCGCGCAGCGTCCAGTTGCTCCGGAAGGGAGGAATGCGCTGCCAGATGTCGGGGCGGGCGAACTCGACCGGCATCCACTCGCCCGCGAGATCGCTGTCGCAGGAAGCCCAGTGACGCAGGTTCCGGTCGTGCGTAACATGCCCCAGCGTCTGCTCCATCACAAAACCCAGCCGATAGATAGCCATCAGGACAGCATCCGCTCTACCGCAAGACGCAGGGTCTTGCGGGCGTCGAACTTCTCCTGCACCACCTCGCGGGCGCGTCTGCCCATGCGCGCCCTTCCCGTCGCGTCGGCGATCATCGCCTCCAGCGTATGCGCCAGCGCGTCGTAGTCGCCCGCAGGAACCAGACGCCCGGTCTCGTTCTCCGTCACGATATCGGGGATGCCCCCGACCGCCGTGATCAGGACCGGCAGACCGCACGCCATCGCCTCCATCGCCGCCAGGTTGAAACAGTCCGCCAGGGTCGGCAGCGCAAACAGATCGCATCGGCGCGTCAGTGCGATCAGATCAGGCGCGTTGCGGCTCATCTGGTTATAGACGAAGACGCCGGGCGTCTGCGGAACCGGGTCGCGGGTAACCATGTGCAGCTCCCAGCCGCACAGAGTGGTCTCCCGCGCCCAGCGCAGCAGCAGATCGCCGCCCTTACGGTGCAGGTCGCCGCCTGTGAAGAGGATGCGAACTACCCCGTCGGAGACCTTCTCCGGGTCCGGCTGCCAGAGCGCGGTATCAATGCCCGGCGGGATGACATGCACCCGTTCCGGCGAGACGCCGTACTCCTCGATCGCGGACCTCGCCGCCCAGCGGGACCAGGGAAACAGCCCTGCCGCCCGCTGATAGGCTTCCTGCACGCGCGACGCCTTGAAGCGGTCCAGCAGCGGGTTGTGCCCGACGAAGTTGTTATTGGGGTAGTAGGTCTCCAGTTCGTCCAGCAGCGCGGGCGTCACATCAAACTGCAGAAAGGTCTTATACCGCGATACAGAGCGCAGGTGAATCACCGCCGGATTGTGGGTATTGAACAGCAGGGCGTCGAATGGTCCCTGTTTGAGCGCCTCCTCTACCTGTTTATAGCAGCGCAGCGCGGATCGCAGCGCGCCCGGCACGAAGCGCATCCGCTCCAGCAAGCCGTCCGGGTCGTAGTAGGTGATCGGAACCCAGGTTGGCGACGCCAGATCGGCGATGGCGTCCTCCGCTGCCTGCCAGTTGAGGTAGTGCGTGCCGAGACCGACCTGCTGTTCCATGATGAACGCAAGCCGGGGAAGGCTCGTGGGAGCCTCCGCGCACTTCTCCTGTATCTCCAACTTCTCCGGGTCGCTGACGGTCATGGTTTCACTGCTCCGCGTTTCAGGGAGTGTGCGGCGATTCGGGGGCGGGCGTTGCGGAATGCGCCAGCGCCTCCCACATGGACCTGGCTCCGCCCATCTCATTTGCCATTCCCTGCAGATAGCGCAGGTTGAAGGTCAAGCTGCACAGCGCCAGCGACGCCCTGCGCCAGCCGATCCTGTCGGTCAGCGGGATGGCGGGTTTCAGGATGCCGAAGGTCAGCGGCTCCAGTAACGGTCTGCCGATACACAGTTTTGCCAGCAGGCGCGTCAGGCGGTTTCGCTCCCGATAGTGTTTTCGCGCCAGAATGAGCGCCTGCTGCTGTCCCTTCTCATTCGCCATCTGCACATCCCGGACGCCGTAGAGATAGGGGGTCATATACCAGGACTCGTAGGTGCGCACCGGGCGATGATAGGCGTCGGCGTTGCCCTCAAATCGGAAATGCAGCCCCAGCTTCTCCAGCCGGTATCCCAGTTCCACATCCTCCTGCCGTTTGAACGTCTCATCGAATCCGCCGCACTCGATCAGATACTTCCGGCGCACCGAGAAGTTGCCGCTGTAGAGGTTGTTGGGTCCAGCCTGCCACTCGCCGGAGCGAAATCGCGCGTACTGCCGCTCCAGCATCGCATGCTCCCAGGCGATCCACACCGGGAACCACTCTCCGTGAGGCATGGACTGCGGACCGATCAGCACCAGAGCGTCATCCGCCTCGTGGGCGCGGGCGTGCACCTCCAGAAAGACGTCAATCGGCTCGATGTCGTCGTCCACATAGACCAGCACCTCGCCGCAGGCGGCGCGCGCCCCGTAGTTGCGCGCCACCGACGGACCGCTGTTCGCCTGCTCCAGAAAGCGCAGCCGATACGGGCAGGAGGCGGCACGGATGGCGTCGCCGGTTCCATCGGTGGCGCCGTCCGACACAACGATCACCTCGAAGCGATCCGCCGGATAGGTCTGCCGAGACAGGGCTGCCAGCGTGCGCTTCAAGCTCTCTTTTCGGTTGTAGGTGGGTATGATTACGCTGATAAAAGGCATGGTTTTTTCCGGAGATGCCGACTATGCCGGCTTCGCCTCCTCCGCCTCTCTCTCCGACTCCTGCGCCTGTATTTTGGGCAGCACGCTCAATACGCCCACAAACATGGCGACCATCACCATCGTGCGCGGATTACACAGCTGAAGGTCGTACTTGGCAAAGGCGAACAGCATCATGGTCGAGGCGACCGCCAGAACGCCGACCGTCAGCAGGGAGGGCGACCGCACCTCCCGGACGATATGGATCCCTTTGATCAGTACGACGCCAATCATCAGCATAAAGCAGAAGAAGCCCACATGTCCGACGCGCATCCATATCCACAGAACGCTGTTGTGCGGCATGTACTGCAGGAAGTCGGTCGTCAGTCGCGGCAGCGCGAGGAACTGACCGAACGGAATGCCGAAGCCAACGCCCAGCAGCGGGCGTATATCGCGGGTCAGCTTCAGGTTGGTGTCCTCCATCAGGCGATAGTAGTCGGAACTGGCGTCGCGCTCGCTGGGGTTGTTGATGGACTTGATCGAGCGGGCGGGCAGCGCCCAGGCCCCCTCTCCGTTCCAGGCGACCGGCAGATAGACCGCGTTGAAGAGTGCCAGCCCTACCAGAAACCGGGTCACCTGTTTGCGGCGATGCGGCAGCACGCTGTACAGGATCAGGATAGTCGGTATGATGGCGACAAAGAAAGCCGCCATGCCCGCGCGCCGCTGATTCATCAGGGTGGAGAAGATTGCCACGGGAACCAGCAGAAGCGTGACCCACTTCATGCGTTTATCACCGTTGGACAGTGTGAGTATGAAAGCCAGGAAGAAGAGCAGCGTGAAGAAGAGGCTGTCCGTATGCTCCAGCAGCTTATACCGCCGTTCAACGGTCTCGGTCCCGAGAACGCTCCAGGCATGCACGCCCAGGAAGCTGCGAACCCCGACCATAATGATCGTGATCCAGAGCAGAATATCCACATGCTTGCGCTCGGTAATCAGGTTCGCCGCCATGATATAGACGAAGAAGAAGTAGAAGAGCGATCGCACCTCCCACAACGCCATCGTCGAGTTTCCGCCGGTCATGATCCCGTAGACCAGCCCGTTGACGACGGTCGCCATGAACGCCGCAACATACCAGAAGAAGGCTCCCTTTTCGAATTTCAGGTCGCGTTTGACGATGGAGCGAATGAGCCACGACAGGACGGTCAGCAGCAGGATCAGCTCGGCGACGCTGACTTTGATCGGATCGAGCGCCGTCGTGCCGAACTGTCTGCCCATACTGTTGACGCTGGGCCAGACCATGATGTATTTGGTCGGCGCGGGGTAGTTGTTCATATCCATCGGAAACGCTTCCAGCACCATCGTGCAGGCGAGCAGGATATACAGCCCAACCCGGGGGTTATTCCAGATCGCGACAGGGATCGCCATCGCGATAAAGATGCCTAGTCCGGCGGTCAGAATTGCCAGGGCGGACATCCGCTCCGACATGATCGCCATCACAACCATCGCGCCGAAGATGGAGAGCACGACGCCTGCCAGCAGAAAGCTCAGCAGCAGGCGGCGTGACCGCTGCGCCGCCATCAGTTCATTGACGGATGGGTAGTACGATTTCTCTATCATGAGTCTGTTCCCGGGGTATCCTCGCAGGGCAGCGATCGGATCGGTTTTGCGGGCACGCCGCCGACCAGAGTATTCGGCGGAACGTCTTTCGTCACGACGGACCCCGCCGCGACCACCGCACCGCGCCCGACCGTAACGCCCGGCAGGATCGTCGCTCCGGCTCCAATCCAGCAGCCGTTCTCCAGAACGATCGGACCGGTAACGATCCAGCCGCAGCGGCGAAACTCATTTCGCATATCGTGTGAGGAGGTGATCAGCACGACATGATGCCCGATAGCGACGTTGTTGCCGATGGTGATCGTACCATTCAGGTCGGCATAGAGCGGGGCGGTGATCAGGCACTTTTTGCCGATTTTCAGTCTCTTCCAGATTTCGCCGCTGCCGGACAGTTCGATCGAGCCGCAGATCATGGTTCCGGCTCCGATCTCCACGCCGATCCAGCGGTAGACGGCGGTCCGCAGGCGGTTGAGGGCGAAGTGCGGGCAGAAGAAGAGGATGGCGTTCGCCAGCCGCAGGCGCAGACGCAGATACTTCATCTCCGACACAACGATCTCCCACAACCGGGCAGGCAGCGAGCCTTGCGGCGACGACTGCGCCGCGGCAGGCTTCCCTCCGGCGTCTGTGTCGGTCCTCTTGCGCGCAGCCGGCGAAGGCAGATTCTCGGCGGTCATGCGATCAGTACCTCATGTAGTTCCACATCATCCAGATCAAGATAAGCGCGCTGACGCCCACCCATCCTTTGAAGCTGAGCTTGCGCGTCAGCACGCCGATGATGCACAACAGAAAGAGCAGATGGAACTCGAAACGCACTGTCTCTCACTCCTTATCGCCAGGCGGCTATCTCTGCCGGCGCCGCTTCCGGCGACCTCCGGTCGCTGCCGGGCGCATCCGCCAGCTGGAACTGCGCCGCAATGCCCTCCCGCTCCAGCATACGCGCGGTCGCTTCGCCGGGAATCAGGCGAAGCTGCCTGCCCTCCGCTCGCATCGCGGCGGCGTGCTGGAACAGGCGGGCGAGGATGGCGCACTCCAGATAGCGCACCTCGCGCATGTCTACATCCACTCTCCGCGAAGAGTTCGGAATCTTCTGAAGAGAATCCTCCAGCAGGGGCAGACCCGCGACATCGGCGCGCCCCTGCAGGATCAGGACGGCGCGCATCTTCTGCACCTCCACGCAGACGCGCAGCGTGTTCGGCTCCGCCTTCTGCGCCTCCTCCAGAGTGGCGTAGAGGGGCAGCGAGTCGTGCGCCTGCGCCTGGCGCAGGAGCCGCCGCAGTCTGCCCTCCGGCAGAACCAGACGTGCCTCCTGTCCGCGTCCGGCGGCGCGTTTGGGAAGCATCAGCAGCGTTCCCAGCGCCCCGCTGTCTAACCCGGTCGTCTCACTCAGGTCGAGGATCAGGCGCGAGGGGCGGGACAGGGCGCGCTCCGTCATCTGCTCCAGAGCGGCAAGCCCGTCTCTGCGGAGCGAGCCGGTCACCGAGATCACGGTGTCACCCTCCCGACGGCTCTCCTGCAGATCGAGTTTTGCCGGACGGGAGCCGCGCATTGCCCATAACTGCAGGGTCATATAGCGCGCAAAGAAGAGGATATCGTCGCGGTAGCGCCGCCACAGACGGCGCGGCTCCTGTCGGAAGCGGTAGAGCCACTCCATGCCGCTGCGCTGCATCCAGACGGGAGCGCGCGCGACCGCGCCCGCCAGAAAATCGAACGTTCCGCCGACCCCGATGCAGACGGGGACCTGCAGACGGCTGCGATGCATATGGATCCACTTCTCCTGCTTGGGGTTGCCAAAAGCTACCAGCAGGATATCCGGTCGGGCGGTCTCGATCTGCCGCAGGATGGTCTCGTTATCCATCGTTACGATGTGACCGACGGGAGGCGAGAGGCAGCCGACGATCTGAATGCCGGGATAGTCGGACTCCAGCCGCGCTTTTGCGCGCGCCGCGACCTCCGGCTTTGCGCCGAGCATGAAGAGACGGTAGCCTTTCTGCGCTGCCATCTCCGCCAGACGCGGAACCATATCTGCGCCGGTAACGCGCTCCGGCAGCGGGACCCCCAGCCAGCGAGACGCCAGCACCAGAGGCATTCCGTCCGCAACGACCATATCCGCGACCTGCAGGATATGCTTCAGTTCCGGGTCGCGCATCGCCTTTTCCAGAAAATCGGTGTTGGCGGTGGCGACCTGGTGGAACCGGCGGGACAGAATGAACTCCTCCAGCCGCTGAAGCGCCTGCGAGGCGTTCAGAATATCTACCGGTATGCCCAGTATTGCAACGGTTTGCCGCATCTCTTATCCCGTCAAATTCGCTCCCCGATAGACAGAGAGCCTGACCGCGTGAATTGTTCCATGCGGGCGCGCAGATACCGACAGAGAAGTTCAGTCGCGCCGGTTGCCCCCGACCTCCAGCGTATGCCGCTCCGTTCGCTGCCATCCTCCCGCGCCGCGCCGCAGGATCATGGCGCCGTAAAGCCCGAACTTCCAGACAATATAGAACGGCGCGAACAGCAGCGAGGAGGCGACCGCCAGCGGAACGCGCGCCAGCGTCAGCCCTGCCGTCAGATAGGTCGTCTGCGCCGCCAGGATGGCACCCCATCCCAGGAGCATCCAGCGCGCTCCCGTTGCCTCCGGGGCGATCCAGAGCCAGAGTCCGCCGATCAGCAGACCCAGCGCGGGCAGCGTGAAAAGCTCCACAAACGGCGGGATGATCAGCTCCGCCGCGCGGTCTATCACCATGATCCGGCGCGTCCGGATCCCGTGCAGCAGCAGGGCGAAGGCGCGTCGCATCAGTCCGTAGCGACCGCCCTCCCAGCGTTGGCGCTGCGTGGCAGCCTGCTTTGCGCCCGTCGGCATCTGCGCCCGCACCACCGCTTCCGGCGCAAACTCGATTCGTATGCCCTCCAGCACCAGCCGGAGGGTATATTCGATGTCCTCGGTGATGCTCTCTCCCGACCAGGGAACCCGCTCCAGCACCGCGCGGGAGAAGCACATGCCGTTGCCCTTCAGTCCGTCGGACAGCCCAAAAGTATTGCGCCCCAGCGGCTTGACGTAGTGCGCCAGCGCCAGGGCGCAGGTCATAAGGCGGGTGCGCCAGCCTTCCTGCACATTCAGGACGTCGTAGCGACCCTGGATCACGCCGTGTCCCTGCTCCATTGCCGCGTTCATCACCGACAGAAAGTTGGGCGAAAGCGTGGAGTCGGCGTCCAGGATCAGAAAAGCGTCGAAACGGCGCGGATCGGGAAGCAGTTGTTTCAGCGCCCAGTCCAGCGCGTAGCCTTTGCCGCGCTGCGCCGCGTCGGTGCGCTCCAGCACCTCCGCCCCGTGCGCCCGCCCTATCTCCGCCGTGCGATCGGTACAGTTGTCCGCAATGACGACGATCTGGTAACGCGGCGCCGGGTAGTCTAGCGTCCGCAAGCCGTCCAGGACCGCCCCCAGATTCATCTCCTCATTGTGCGCCGGAATGAGAATGCATATCCGCCGCTGCGATGCCGGCTCGGGACGCGGACGCCGCCGGTTCAGCGCGGCTCCCAGCGTCAGCAGCAACAGATAGCAGATGCAGGCCGCCCAGAAGAGCCACAGCGGAGCGTTCAGCGCGATTCCAGCGATGTCGGCGGCGGAGGCTACGAGAAGTATTTCTGCAGCCATTTCGGCATTGCCGATTCTACGCCGTTGAGGACCACGCCCAGAACCTTATCGCTGCCCACCGATTCGATGGCGCGAGCGACGATCTCCCGGGGCGTCACGCCGGCGCGCACCACCATCACCACGCCGTCCAGCAGTTTCGCCACCGTTTTGGTGTCGGCGACCGGCAGCACCGGAGCCATGTCCAGCACCACAAAGTCGTTGGACATGCGCAGGGTGTTCATCACCTCCACCAGTCGGGGAGAGCGCACCAGACGGGCAGGATTGGCGGCGGCGCGCCCCGACGGAATGACCGTCAGGTTTTCCAGTTCGGTCTTCTGGATGATGATCGAGAGGTCGTCTTCCGCCCCCTCCAGCACATCCACCAGTCCGATCGTCTGCGACAGGTTCAGGCGGGTCTGCATATCCCAGTTGCGCATATTGAAGTCCACCAGCGTCACGCGCGCCTGAGAGTTCTGCGCGATGGTTCCGGCGAGATTGAGCGCGACCGTTGTCTTGCCCTCGCCATAGACGGCGGAGGTGATGCCGACGACGAAGCAGCGCGCCGGGCTAGCAGCGCGTTCGATGTCGGCATGCAGACGCGCATACTCCTCCGTGACCAGAGCTTTGCCATTGGTATACCGCCCGTTTCCATTCCGCTCGGATTGGAAGTCGAAGTTGTTCAGCGGCACCAGGTTGCTGCTCGACTGATTATACTGGTCTGTATCTGCCATAGTATTCCTTTGCACACAGGGCGCGTGAAGCGCCTCATCCCTGAAGCGCGCCCGAACGCCGTTGGTTCACCCGACTCTTGGTAACGCTCAGGAGGTGATGCCTGGACGGCTGCCTCCACCGGAAAGCTCCTTGCGTCCCTCGCGCGGCGCTTTAACCTTCGGCAGCACCGCCAGCACCGGCTTGCCCAGATGCTTTTCAACCTCTACCGGAGTGCGGAGCGTATGATCCAGCGACTCCGCGATCAGGGAGAAGCAGAAGGCGATAATGATCCCCAGGATCGGTCCCAGCGCGTACAGCATTACGACGCGGCGGTTGTTATCCAGCCGTTCCGACCGGGGCGGGACGGTCTGCTCCATCAGCGTCGCATTGGTCTGGCGGTCGCGCTCCTCTTCGATCTGAGCCGCCTTCAACTGCGCGCGCATGTTGTTACGGATATTATCGGCAATCACGTACTCTTGATCTATCTTTTTCCAGGTCACTTCCTCTTCCGGCATCTGGCGCAGGAAGCTCTCGGTGCGCTGGAACTGGCTCTCCAGTTCCGCCAGTCTCCGCCGGCTGGCTCCGATGGTCAACTCCAGCGCGGTCTGCTGCTGCCGGAGGGACTGCCATTCGCTGTTGAGCATCCGCGCGCTGCGGGTCTGGCTGGTCTGCCGCTCGCGCGGCTTCTTGCGCTCCGTCTCAATCTGCTGGGTGATCGCATCTATCTGCTGCATCATATCCCGGATGGTGGGATGCGAATCGGCGTAGCGCAGCTTCATCTGCTGAAGCTGGGTCTCCATCTCCTGACGCTTCTGCACCAGCGCCAGCGTCGGGTCCTGTACGTTGATCACCTCTTCGGTGGAGCCGGTGATGTACTGCGGAGTAACCTGCAGGCGGGCGTTGATCTGCTCCAGACGCACCTGCGCGTCCGCGATATCGAGTTTGACCTCCACAATCCGGTTGCGGATCTGCTCCGACTGTCCCATGCGCTGCCCGAGCATGGCGGGGTTCTGCCAGTACTTGTCGCGCAGATAGGCGGTGCGCAGCTTCGCCTTCTCGTTGGCTTCATTATCGTAGCGCCGGAACTGCTCTTCCAGGGTCTTCACCTTCTGCGCCTGGGTGATGGTCTCCTGATCTACCGTGCGGGAGGAGTAGCGCGCATAGATCGCGTTGAGAATCTTCTCCGCCTCCTCCGGGTTGTGCCAGTTCAGGGAGACCTCCATATACTGCCCGTTGATCAGTTCATTGCCGATGCGCAGCTTCTTACGGACATCGCTAACGAATTTGGGGTACTCCGCGCCGTACCGGCGGTCCGCAGGGACGTTGTTGATCACCACATCCTTGAGAGCCGTCTCCAGGAAGTCGGGCTGCTTGTCCACCCAGAGCCGCAGGTTGCGGGCTTTGCGCTGCGCGTCCATGATGACGGCGCTGCGCGCCTGCTTGCCGCCCAGTTCGGCGGCCAGCGTCGGGTCTCCGCTCAGACCGATGATCATCGTCGCTTCATACTGTGCGCGGCGCGTGTAGACCATCAGAGAGGTGACGAGTGTCCCCAGAATGATGGAGATGATGAACAGCCGTTTGCACCGGAAAAGCAACTCTACATAGTTGTAGAGGGGTGAGGCTCCGTAGATACGCATAACGAGAACTACCTCCAGGGAGTCGAGACGCGATACAACTCGAATCGCGCACGGAGACGGCGGACCGTGCCGAGGACAGAGCGGTTATGAGAGGAGTAACGCAACCCGAAATAGACCATGTTTCTTTACAGACGAACAGGCGACAGAAGACCTCTTCCCGCAGGCGGGACAAGATCACAGATAGTTAATGCATAAAACATGCCAACTCGCGAATTGCTCCCCGAGTCTTCTCCTATGTGATTTTCGGGTTGTGTAACGTTTTCCTTCAGAGAGGCGTCTAAAACCCGACGTAAAAAACGTCTTCGTCTGGTCTCCCCCCTGTGCTGCGCGGCGTTACAGGCGGTCAAAAGAGCCTGTTATGGTTATCTTCCCGACATTATCGTCCGTTTCCCATTTTTTCAGGCAACGCGGCGATAAAACATTCGTATCAATTATATACCTCAACCGAACGCCGGTATGTTACCGTTGGCTACGCTGGATTTGATGACAGATCGTTTTTGCAGGAGGCAGGTCCCGGGGCTGTTACGCCGTCTGCGGGCGTTGACGGCGGTCGCCCCGCCGCTTCGGTGGGCGATAACGGCGGTCGCCCCGCTTGTCCTGCTGACGCCCGCCTGCGCGCAGGTGCAGATAGACGGCGACCTGCTGACGCTGACAACGGAGAACATGACGGTGCAGTTTCGCGGCGGAACGATGGTCCGTCTGACCAATCTCCTGACAGGCGACACCCCTCTGCGGCAGGCTCCTGTTCTGCCGTCGCTGGTGGAGATGCGGACACTGCATCCTTCCGGAAAGCCGTTTCGCTGGACGGACTGGCGCATGGGGAAGGCGACCGCCGCAAATCCCAACGCGGTGCAGATCTCTTTCAACGACCTGACCTGCACGGCATGGATGAACGTCATCGTGGACCCGGACACGCAGGATGTCGCCCTGACCCTGTGGGGAGAATCGAATCGTGAGGGGGTTACGGGGCTGACCTGGGGAATGCGCGGACTGGACCTGACGTCGGGGCGGCTGATTCTGCCCGCTTTCGGCGGGGTCGCGCTGGACAGCAGGAGCGCGCCCGCCTCGCTGACGCTGGAGTATCCGGGGCAGTGGGAGGCGCAGATGCTGATCTGGGAGACGAAGGCGGGCGGGTTCGTCGTCTATTCGCGGGACAGCCAGCCTCTTTTCAAGAGACTGCATCTGATCCGACGGGGGGATCGCCTCGATCTGGTCTTTGAGACGCAGGCGGTCGCTCCCTGGAAGAGCGCGGGCGGGGTTCCGCAGCTGGAGTGGCGCATCAACGCCTTCAAAGGGGACTGGCGGGTTCCCGCGGAGGGCTATCGGCGTCTGATGAGTTTCCTGCGCCCGCCCCTGCCGGCGCGGGGGGATCGCGCCTGGGTTTCGGAGATACGATCCGTTCGAACGATGGCGGAGAGCCGCTTCGATCCCGCGACGCTGGAGAAGATGGCGGAGTCATCCTCCCCGAAAGAGACGCTGCTCTACCTTCCGAACTGGCAGTCTCCCAATGCGCGGACCGACGATCCGGCGTACCGGGTCGCCGACAACCTGCGCGTCTACGTGCAGCGAGCGCGGGCGATGGGCTTTCGGGTAATGCTGGGCGTGGAGTGCGCCGCGCTGCCCCGGGAGCATCCCGATCTGATCCAGATGCGCCGCTATCAGGTGAAGGACCCCCGCACCGGCGCGCCAGTGGAGATTCCGGCGGAGGACGGGACATCTGCCCCCGCCGCGCTTGCGGTCATCAATCCGGCGGCTCCCGCCTATCGGAGCCTGTTTATCCGCCGCCTGAGCGACGTGATAGACTATATTCGCCCCGACGCGCTTCACCTGCGCCGCTCCGGGCGCATGTGGAACGACGGCGGCGGTCTCATCGAGAAGCAGAGCTTTGCGCAGGGCGCCGCCGCCCTGCACCGCACGCTGTTGACCGCCTTCCCGCATCTGGTTCTGAGCGGAGACGGGCTGAACGAGGTGGTCGCCCCGTATCAGTTCTTTGCGCAGCTTCCTCCCGCCTCTCCTCTGCCGCCGCACCCGATATCCGGCTATCTGTTCGGAGATCGGATGCTCTTCTTCCTGCCTCCCGCTTCGCCGCCTGCGGCAGCCTCAACCCACTAGCTTTTTTCGGCGCGGTTCGCCAGCCAGGTTCCGGGAGGCGATTTTCGGCTTCTGCGCAACGCCGAAAAACGATTTTCAAAACAGCAATTTTCAAGAAGCAGCCCCGCGCAGCTCGGCGATAGAATAGACCTACCGCGTTTGCTGATGAGTGTCTCTCCTGTCGAAGCGAAGGGAAGACGCCCGACAGGAGATACCTCCTCCATCGGGTCCAGGAAGGGAAGGCTCTACGCATCCCTTCCTGGACCCGCTTTTTTTGCAGAGAGACAGCCGTTCGGAATGCAAACGGTGTTCAGATCGCTCTGGCAGTGACCTGCTGTAGCAGCATTCTGAAGCGGCGATGCCGGGTTTTGATGGAAACATATGGCTGTATAAATGGAACGAGAGAGGATGAGATGACAGGCAGAACATGGACAGGAACTGGCGGCAGGCAGACCCTGGGAGGTCTGATGGGAGCGGTTGTTTTGCTGGTAGTGCTGGCGATGCTCTACGGCTACGCCCAGTCTCGGATCCGGCAGCAGCGGGAGAAGACCTCTGCAGACTCGTTGTCTGAGGTGGCTCGCATTCTGGGACTGAGTGACAGCGAAGAACCTCGGGCGATCTACTCCCGGTTACGGCAGATCGCGCAGGAGCGTGACGAGGCGCGCAGGATGCGCGTGGCGCGTATGGCGGGGATCCCGGTGGACTGGAGCGATATCTTCGACAGAGTGGATCGTCTCAGCCCGCAGGAGCAGGAGACGATCCGCCATACCATCGCCCGGGAGTTTCGACTGCCCGTGAAGATGTCGCTGACAGAGATGCGACAGGTGATGCATAAGGGGCGTTCTACCCTGCGTCTGCAGTTGATGCCCAATGTGGTCGAGTAGGTGCGGAGCGGTTCGGAGAAGATTGCTTCGCTTCGCTCGCAATGACAGTGTGGGGGCGGTTTGCTTATAACTGGAAGGGTCGAACGTCCCGAACTGTCATTGCGAAGGAGGCGACAGCCGACCCCCTCTGTCATTGCGAGGGAGCGCAGCGACCGAAGCAATCTCACGCCACGCACTACTCCACACCCCGCAGCGATCACCGCTCTCGCCGTCTCAGAACGAAAGGCGCATCCCTGTCACCCGGACGGGCGATTACGCCGGACGGTATTGATTTCATGGCTCTCATAGGCTACACTCTTACGACACCGCAGCGGGATTCCGCGCCCCTGCCAACCCCTTATGAAAGGCTGCTCGCTTTGGGAAGACTGAGACAGCAGATACTGATTCTGCATCTGTCGCATTCCGATCTGGATGCGTCGGTAGTGGCGTGGGCGCTCTACGACGGAGCGAAGTCGGCGGATGAACTGCAGATGCAGAGCGGCGACCAACAGGAGCCGCCCTACCGATCGGCGCTGGACGCCATGCGCGACGGATGGTTCGTGATACAGATCCCGACGCTGCCCTATTTTGTGCGCGGGCAGGAGCACGAGGTCGGACACCTGCCCTACGAATATGTCCTGGAGAGGAGAGTCGAGGTAGATGGCTAGAGTACCGCGGGAGCACCTGCTGACGGCGAAGCAGATGGCGCAGTTTGTAACGGACGGCTTTCTGGTGTTTGAGGGGCTGGTTCCGAAGGAGTTGAATGAGGCGGTTCATGCGGATCAGGAGGCGGGAAAGGGGTACTGGCACACCTCCGAGGCGATACGGCAGGTATTTGAGTATCTGCCGGTGAAGGGCGTGATCCAGAGCCTGGTCGGGGAGAACCCCGTCTACGATCACTCGGCGCTGCATGTGGTCGGTCCCAACCAGAGGCACGCGCAGATATGGCACGCCGACTCGATCATTGATGCGCGTCCGCTCGCCTTCGATATTCAGGCGATGTACTTCTCCGCCGACTCGACAAAAGAGAACGGGGCGACGCTCGTTCTGCCCGGATCGCACCTGCGCCGCGTCAGCAACGCCAGCATCTCTCGTTACAAGAACATTCTCGGTCAGCGGCAGTTGACCGGACCGGCAGGAACTATCGCCTTTCTTCATCAGGGTCTCTGGCACTGCGCTCAGCCCAATCAGACCGACCGAACCCGTTACATGTTCAAGCTGCGCCTGCGTCCCGGAGAGGAGCAGCGGGGGCTGTTCAACACCGAGGGCTACGACGACCCGGAGGTGCGGAAGATCGTCGGCGGCTTTCCGCATGCATGGCAGGGCGAGATGGCGCGGGCGGAGAACGTCGAGCGCGCCAAGCTGTGGCGCTATGTCTGCGGCGATGACAGCGTGGATACCGCCTTTGAGGGCGTATTGACGCGGATGCACCTGTAGGAACGGGAAAGGAAACGGATGAAGACAGACTGGCAGGGAGTCTTTCCCGCCGTAACGACACAGTTTCGCCGGGATGAGAGTCTCGATCTGGAGGCGACAGCGCGTCATCTGGAGGTGTTGATCGCCTCAGGGGTAAGCGGACTGATTATGCTCGGCTCGCTGGGCGAGAATACCGCGCTGGAGCCGGAAGAGAAGCGGCGCGTGGTGCAGATGGCGCTGGAGGTGAGCCGGGGGCGCGTCCCGGTGTTGAGCGGCGTCGCCGAGTGCAGCACCGCGATGGCGGCGCGGTACGCCCGCGATATGGAGCGGCTAGGCGCGGACGGAATCATGCTGCTGCCCGCCATGGTCTACAAAGCCTTCCCGGAGGAGACGCTCCACCACTATCGCACGGTCGCCGCCGCCACCGCGCTGCCGATCATGGTCTACAATAACCCCATCGCCTACCATGTGGACATCACGCCGCAGATGTTCGCGCAGCTTGCGGACGTGGAGAACCTGGTCGCCATCAAGGAGTCGTCGGGAAACACCTGCCGCCTGACCGACATCCGCAATCAGGTTGGGGACCGCTACCGGCTCTTTGTCGGGCTGGACGATCTGGCGCTGGAGGGTTTTCTGCTGGGCGCGGAGGGCTGGGTCACCGGGCTGGGGCTGGCGTTCCCGAAGGAGAATCAGTATCTGTGGGAACTGGCGCGAGCCGGCGACTGGGAGAGGGCGCGGGAGGTCTACCGCTGGTATATGCCGCTTCTGCATCTGGATACGCAGATCAAGTTCGTGCAGAACATCAAGCTGGCTCTGCAGGAGGTCGGACTGGGGGCGGAGTGGGTGCGCGCCCCGCGTCTGCCGTTGGCGGGACGGGAGCGCGAGGAGACACTGGCGGTCATTCGCGCCGGCATCGCGGCGCGTCCCGATGTGCCCGCGCGCAACGCCGGGTAACCGATGGGCAGCCTGACCCCCATCGAGGTGATCGATTCGCACACGGGCGGCGAACCGACCCGCGTGGTGATCGCCGGCGCTCCCGATCTGGGAGAGGGCGGCATGGCGGAGCGTCGGGAGAGGTTCCGTCAGCGGTTCGACACGTTTCGTTCGGCGGTGGTCAACGAGCCGCGCGGCTCGGATGTGCTGGTCGGCGCGCTGCCGCTGCCTCCGAACGATCCCGCCTGCGTCTGCGGGGTCATCTTCTTCAATAACGTCGGCTATCTGGGCATGTGCGGTCATGGAACCATTGGACTGATCGCGACGCTGGCTTTTCTGGGACGGATTTCGCCGGGAGCGCACAGGATCGAGACGCCGGTCGGGACGGTGCGCGCCCGTCTGCATGAAGACGGAAGCGTATCGGTGCGTAATGTGCCCTCATACCGCCATGCGAAGGCGGTCTCGGTGGAGGTGGAGGGGTACGGGACGATCGTCGGCGATGTCGCCTGGGGCGGAAACTGGTTCTTTCTCGTCGAGAAGCACGGGCAGACAATCGCGCCGGAGAATGTCGAGACGCTGACCGGCTTCGCCGGGAAGGTACGGCAGGCGCTGCAGCGAGACGGCGTTACCGGGAGAGACGGGGCGGAGATAGATCATATCGAACTGTTCGGTCCGCCGAAACTGCCGGGATCGCACAGCCGCAGCTTTGTGCTCTGTCCCGGCAACGCCTACGACCGCTCTCCCTGCGGAACCGGAACCAGCGCGAAGCTGGCTTGCCTCTATGAGGAGGGGAGACTGCGTCCCGGCGAGATCTGGCGGCAGGAGAGCGTCATCGGGAGCGTCTTTGAGGGGAGCGTCGAGGAGGAGGGCGGCGCGCTGATCCCGACCATTCGGGGACGCGCCTATATCCAGTCCCGCGCGACCCTGCTGCTCGACCCGGATGACCCCTTCTGCTGGGGAATTCGGGGCGAATAGAGGGGGAGGCGTGTCCGGCGCAAGGACGGTTCTGATTGTCGGCGGCGGGGTCATCGGGCTGTGCGCCGCCTGGTACGCCCTGCAGAAGGGGCATCGCGTAACCCTGCTGGAGCGGGGCGGTCCCGATCACGACTCCTGCTCGCTGGGCAACGCCGGCATGATCGTGCCGAGTCACTTTGTGCCGCTGGCGGCTCCGGGAATGGTCGGTCTGGGGCTGCGGATGATGCTCCATCCGGAAAGCCCGTTCTGGATACGCCCGCGCCTGGATCGTGATCTGCTCTCCTGGGGATGGAGGTTCCTGCGCGCCGCCAACACCCGGCATGTGGAGCGCGCCGCCCCGGTTCTGCGCGACCTGAATCTGCAGAGCCGCCGCTGTTACGAGGAGCTGGCGGAGCGGCACGGTCTGCGTTTCGGTCTGGTCAAGAAAGGGCTGATGATGCTCTGCAGGACGGAGCGCGTCCTGGAGGAAGAGGCGGCGCTGGCGGAGCGCGCCCGACAGATCGGTCTGGAGGCGCAGGTTCTCACCGCAGCGCAGGCGGCTCAGCTTGAACCGCATATACAGATGGAGATCGCCGGGGCGGTCTACTTTCCGCAGGACTGTCACCTGATCCCGCAGCAGTTTGTGGCGGAGTTGACCCGGCGGCTGGAGCAGGAGGGGGCGTCGCTGGTCTGGTCGGCGGAGGTTACCGGATGGCGGACTGCGGGTCGCCGCGTCGAGGCGGCGCTCGTCGGGGAGAGAGCGTTCGCCGCCGACGAGTTTGTGATTGCGGGCGGAGCCTGGTCGCCGACAATCGCGCGGGGACTGCGGGTGGATATGCCGATGCAGGCGGGCAAGGGATACAGCCTGACCCTGACCGATCCTCCGCAGCTTCCTTCGATCTGCTCGATCCTGACGGAAGCCCGCATCGCCGTAACGCCGATGGAGGGCGCGCTGCGCTTTGCGGGCACCATGGAGATCACGGGACTGGATGAGAGCGTCCATCCGGGGCGTGTGAACGGCATCCTCCGATCCATTCCCCGCTACTTTCCCGCCTTCTCGCCCGATCACTTTCGCGGAATCGCCGTCTGGAGCGGACTGCGCCCCTGCTCTCCCGACGGACTGCCCTATGTCGGTCGCTTCGGTCGTTACGACAACCTGCTGGCGGCGACGGGGCACGCCATGATGGGGCTGAGTCTGGGACCGATCACCGGCAGACTGATCGCACAGATCCTCTCCGGCGAGCCTCCTTCGATACCCCTGGACCTGCTGAGTCCGGATCGGTATGCGTAAGGGAGGCTGCGCGGAGGCATGACAGGAGATGGCTTCGCTGCGCTCGCAATGACAGGCTGGGGGCGTGTTGCGCGTCTCTGGCACGGTCGAGCCTCCCGATCCCTCATTGCGAGGGAGGCGCAGCCGACCGAAGCAGTCTCACAGCCGACATCCGAACACCCGAGTAAACGCTATGACGACTCCCGACACCATTGCCGACACGCCAGCGCAGAGCGCACGCTCTCTCTCCGCGCTCGTCTACCATCCCGAAGAGGGGATTCACACCGAGATCCTTCCGGAGGCGATCAGCGAGGCGCTCGTCAATCCCAGCGTGCTGGTCTGGCTCGACATCACCGCCCCAACCTCCGAAGATATGAGCCTGCTGGAGGAGGAGTTCAGTCTGCATCCGCTGGCGCTGGAGGAGATCATCACGCCGCATCCCCGCGCCAAATGTGAGGAGTATCCCGGCTTCTACGTGCTGGTCATGTATGCTGCCGATCACTCCTCCGATCCGGAGGCGGAGGAGCGGCTGCGTCTGCGTGAAGTGGTCATCTACATCAGCCAGCAGTTTCTGATCACCGCCCATCAGGAGCCGTTCCCGGAGATCGCCGAGTGCGTGCGCCGCTGGCAGACCAACGCCTCTCGACACGGCGCGACCATCGCCATGCCCGTCTACGCGCTGCTGGACACCATTGTGGACGGCTATTTCCCGATCCTCGACCACATTGCGGAGGATGTGGACGACATCGAGGACAGTCTCTTTTCCGGCGACGGAGCCGAGCGCAGCCAGAACCTCTTCGCACTGAAGAAGGATATGCTCACCCTCCGTCGCGCCCTCGCCGGTCAGCGGGATGCGCTCAACCTGATCCTGCGGCAGGATGTTCCGGTCTTTCCGGAGCAGACCCTCCTCTACTTCCAGAGCGTCTACGATCATCTGGTGCGTCTGGTGGAGAGCGTGGACACCTACCGCGACCTGATCTCCAGCGCGATGGACATGCATCTTTCGATCGTCTCCAACCGGATGAGCCAGGTGATGAAGACGCTGACGGTCATCTCCACCATCCTGATGAGCGCAACCCTCATCGCGGGCATCTACGGCATGAACTTCAAGCATATGCCGGAACTCAACTGGGACAACGGCTACTATATGGCTTTGGGAGCCATGCTCGTGGTGGCGGCGGGGCTGGCGGCGTTCTTCCGTAAGATCAAATGGTTCTAGAGACCCGCCTCGATCTGGCGATCATCATCGTCAGCTACAACACCCGCGATATGCTGCGCGACTGCCTGAAGGCGATCCCCGACGCCGCGAGAGGGCTGTCGTACAAGGTCTATGTGGTGGATAACAACTCGCCGGACGACAGCGCCGGGATGGTCGCGCAGGAGTTCCCGGAGGTGGACCTGACCGCCAGCCGGGAGAATCTGGGCTTTACGCGCGGCAATAATCTGGCGCTGGCGCGCGCGCAGGCGCGCTATCTGCTGCTACTGAACCCCGACACCGAAGCCGAACCCGACTCGCTGACGCGGCTGGTCGCCTTCATGGACGCGCATCCGGAGGCGGGGGCGTGCGGTCCGAAGCTGCTCAACTCCGACGGATCGCTTCAGCGCAACGGCGCGAAGTTCCCGACCCTGCTGCGCGAGTTCCTCAGCGTAACCGGACTGCGGCGGCTGGCGATGCGCCGCTACGAGGTCGCGCTCGGTTACGGGCGGGAGGATTTCGATCAACTGTGCGAGGTGGATCAGGTCTCAGGAGCCTGCCTGCTGGTGCGTGATGAGGCGATGCGGCAGGTCGGGATGCTGGATGAGCGGTTCTTCATGTTCTACGAAGAGATCGAGTGGTGCTGGCGGATCAAGCGGGCGGGCTGGAAGGTCTACTACGTGCCGGAGTCGCGGGTAACGCATCACTGGATGGGCAGCGTGAAACAGCAGAGCAAGAGGATGACGGCGTTGATGTTTCGAAGCCAGCTTCTCTACTACCAGAAGACGAGCGGACCGCTGACCGTGCTGGGAATTCGCGGGGTGATGTGGCTGGGGATCGCCAAGAACAGCCTGATCCATGCCGGGGCGGCGGTGAAGCGGATGCTGCGGCGGACGGGCGTTCTGCGGGAGGCGGGGCGGTGAAGGTCGCCATGCTGACCACCACCGGCGACCGCTGCGGGATCGCCGCCTATTCGCGTGCGCTGGTCGCCGCGCTGCGGGAGTTCGTCGAGGTCGAGGTCGAGCCGATTCAGGTCGGGAAGCAGTCGGTCGAACACTATCAGCAGCAGGCGGATCGGCTGAACCGGGCGGATCTGGTGCATGTGCAGCACGAACACAGCTTCTGGGGAGGCGTTCTGCCCAATCAGTCCGCCTTCTGGAACCTGCGCTACCTGATCCGAAAGCCGTTCGTCATCACGGCGCATACCACCTACTCGCTGGCGGAGCTTCTGAAGGTGAAGCAGGAGCGTCGTCCGCTGCAGCGTCTGGCGAAGGAGATTTTGCTGCGCCGGCGTGCCTATCGCGACAGCGTGGATATCGCGCCCTTTGCCACGAAAGGGGAGTGTATTGTCCATACGGAGGGCGGACGCGCCGCGCTGCTGGCGCGTGGCGCGCCGGCTTCGCATGTCCATGTGGTTCCGGCGGGCGTGCCGGAGCCGCTGAACGGCTCGCTCTCCGGCGCCGAAGCTGTGGCGCGTCTGCGGGAGAGGTTCGGGCTGGGGGAGAGGCGGATCGTCTCGCTGTTCGGCTATATCGCCCCCAACAAAGGCTATGAGCTGATGCTGGAGGCGCTGCCGCATCTCCCGCTGGAGACGCTCTTTCTGATTGCCGGGGGCGTGCGTGTGGCGCACGAGGAGGCGTATGCCGACAGCCTGCGGACGCAGATTGCCGGGCGCGGGCTGACAGATCGCGTCGTGATCACCGGCTATCTCTCTGAAGAGGAGGTCGCCACGGCGATGGCGGCGTCGGAGATCGTGGCGGTGCCGCACACCTTCGCCACCGGCTCCTACTCCGTGACCATTCCGCTCTCCTACGGCAAGCCGATCGTCGCCTCCGACCTGGACTGCTTTGCGGAGATCCAGGCGCGCGTGCCCTGCCTGCGCCTCTTTCCTGCCGGCGATGCGGCGCGCTGCGCGGAGGCGTTAAACGCGCTGCTGGCGGACCCCGACGCGCAGCGGCGGCTGAGCGAGCGCGCGCGGGAGTACGCCCGAAGTCACTCCTGGCGGGAGATTGCGCGCCGCACCGTCGAGATCTATGAACTGGCGATCCAGGGGCATCGCGCCTGACCCGCATCGCACTCCATGAACGCTCCCCTCTCCATCACCATGATTGCGCCGGAGCCGGGACGCTGCGGCGTCGCCGACTACGCCGCCTATCTCCTTTCGGAGCTTGAGAGGCTGGTCGAGGTGCGCTACCGCTGCTCCGCCGAGCAGTTTTGCCCGGAGATGAACCGCGTAGACCTGGCGCACATTCAACACCAGTACTTTCTGTTCGGGGGCATCGCGCCCTGGAAGAACCGCTTCCGGGCGTTTGCAGACCGCCTGCGTGTCCCGGCGGTGATGACGGTTCATGAGTTTGTGCCGCCCTCCGGAGACCCGCTGCGCCGCTTCGCCATCGCCCTGACCAACCGCCGTCAGTTTCAGCACCCCGCTCTCCGCCGCCTGATCGTTCATACAGAGGAGGACCGCCGTCGGATGAGCGCGTCCGGACTGGACGCCCGGCGCATCGTCACGGTGCGGCACGGGGTTCCGCCCCCGCCGCTCCTGCCCCCGCGCGCGGAGGCGCGCCGCGCGCTGGCGGTCGAAAACCGGTTTGTCCTGACCCTCTTCGGCTTTCTTTCGCGCCGTAAAGGGCACTCCCTTGCGATACAGGCATTGAAGTCTCTGCCGGAAAATGCCATACTTCTATTGGCGGGCGGGCGACATCCGGATGACAGCACCTCCTATGTCCCCAATCTGGAGGGGTTGATTGCGCGGGAGGGGTTGGCGGAGCGCGTGCGTATCACCGGCTATCTGTCGCCGGATCAGGTCGCGCAGACGATGAGCGCGACCGATCTGGTCGTCGCCCCGTTTGTCGAATCGAGCGGCTCCGGTTCGCTGGCGATGGCGTTCGCCTGCGGGAAGCCGATACTGGCGTCCGACATCGCGCCGCACCGGGAGATGGTACAGGAGACGCCGGGGGCGGTCTCGCTCTATTCTGGCAGCGATGCAGCGGCGTTTGCCGCGGCGGTTCTGCGACTGCAGTCCGATCCCGATGCTCTGGCGGCGATGGCGGCGGGATCGCAGCTTTATGCGCGGACGCACTCCTATGCGCGGATGGCTGCGGAGACGGTGGAGGTCTATCGTGCGGCGTTGGATACCTGAAACAGAAGAGGGCGGCTTGGGAATATATCCGGTTCGCTCCGATTCCCTGCGCGCCGGCGGTCTGCGCGGGAGAGAAGACGATGCGGATCGGAATTGACGGGCGCGCGCTGACCGGGCGGTACACCGGCGACCGCACCTACTGGCTGAATCTTCTGCGGACCTACCTTCAGTGTTCACAGGAGACGCCGGAAGACTGCCCACATGAGTTTATCGTCTACAGCCGCCTGCCGGTTCCGCCCGACGCCCTGCCCTCGCTCCCGAACATGACCCTGCGCACGATCCCGGCTTCCAACGACCGCCTGTGGACGCTGCTGACGTTTCCGCGCGCGCTCAAACAGGACAGCGTGGACCTGGCGCACACACAGTACACGACCCCCCTGCACGCCTCCTGCCCGATCATCACCACGGTGCACGACATCTCCTTCCGGCTCTACCCGGAGTGGTTTCCGCGCAAGCACCGCCTGCTGATGAACCTGACCGTTCCCGGCTCGATGCGCCGCGCCGCGATGGTGATCACCGATTCGGAGTCGTCGCGCCGCGACATTCTGCGCATCTACCGACTGTCGCCGGAGCGCGTGGTGGGCATTCCGCTGGCGGCGGGACCCGAGTTTGCGCCGATCCCGCAGGAGATTGCGCGCCGGAAGGTGAAAGAGCGATTCCATCTGGATCGCCCCTATGTGCTGTCGGTCAGCGTGCTGCAGCCGCGCAAGAACCTGCCGCTGCTGATGGAGGCGTTTGCGCGGGCGCGCAAACAGACCGACCTTCCGCACCGGCTGGTGCTGACCGGCAAGCGCGGCTGGGGCGTGGAGGGGCTGAGCCGCCATGCGGCGCGCCTGCGCCTGAACGACGCCATCGTCTATACGGACTATGTGGAGGATGCGGACCTGCCCGCGCTCTACTCCGCGACCGATGCGATGGCATGGACCTCCCTCTACGAGGGTTTCGGACTGCCGCCGCTGGAGGCGATGGCGTGCGGCGCGCCGACCCTGGTCAGCGAAGCGCCGGCAATGCCGGAGGTCGCCGGAGACGGCGCGTGGGTGCTCCCGATCATGGATGCGGTCGCCTGGGGGAGCGCGCTGGCGCGCCTGCTGACCGATGCGGCGCTGCGTGAACTGTGGAGCGAGCGCGGTATCCGGCGCGCCTCCGCCTTCAGCTGGGAGCGTACCGCCGCCCGCACCCTCACCGTCTACGATCATGTGGCGCGGCGGCAGGGCGAAGGGCTGCCCCGTAAAGCCCACTGAAACCGACATCGAAGATCAAAAGCCATGATAGATAGACTGCTGCTCGAACTGCTTGCCTGTCCCGCCTGCGACAACCGTCCGCCGCTTCGCCTGGAGGGCGAGGGACTGGTCTGCGATCAGTGCCATCGCATCTATCCGGTGCGCGACGGCATCCCGCATGTGGTGGTCAGCGAAGCGATCCTGCCCGGATCGCCCGCTCCTGCAGAAGAGAAGTAGCCCCGTCATCCCTTCTGGAGGTCTGTCCATGCAGCATATCTGCGTGTTACACGGTCCGAACCTCAACCTTCTGGGCGTCCGTGAGCCGGATGTCTACGGTCAGGTGACCTTTGATGAGATGAACCGTCGCATCAAGGAGCGCGCCAAGGCGCTCGATATGGAGGCGCGCATCTTTCAGTCCAACAGCGAGGGCGAGATCATTGACCTGATTCAGGAAGCCATGAAGTGGGCGGACGCGATCATCATCAATCCCGGCGCCTATACCCACTACGCCTATGCGATCCGCGATGCGCTGGTGGCGTCCCGCCTGCCGATTGTCGAGGTGCATCTGACCAACGTCCACGCCCGCGAGGAGTGGCGGCGTCACTCGGTCATTGCGCCGATCGCGACCGGGCAGATCATCGGTTTCGGGATGAACGGCTATCTGCTGGCTCTCTCGGCAGTCAAGACCCTGCTGGAGGAGAGCCATCGCTAGGCGGGCGGCTCCTTCTTTCGGGAAGGGGCGCATGAAGAGAGGGAGCTATGACCAACGAAGAGGCTCTGGCGCTGTTTGAGCGGGCGGGCGCGCTGCTGAACGGACATTTCCGGCTCTCCTCCGGTCTGCACAGCGGGCAGTATCTGGAGAAGTTTCGCCTGATGCAGGATCCGCGTCTGGCGGAGCCGATGTGCGCGGAGCTTGCGCGGCGGTTTTCCCGGGACAATATCGAGGTGGTGCTGGGACCGACGACGGCGGGGATTATTCTGGCGTATAACGTGGCGCGGCATCTGGGGGTCGAGGCGCGATACGCCGAACGCGAAGAGGGGGCGATGACCCTGCGGCGCGGACAGACCCTGCCCGCCGGGACGCGGACGCTGGTGGTGGACGATATCCTGACGACGGGCGGAGCGGTGCGCGAGTGCGTGGAGGTGGTTTGCGGACACGACGCCGTGCTGGCGGGCGTCGGCGTGCTGGGCGACCGCAGCGGAGGGGCGGTGGACTTCGGAACGCACTTTGAGGCGGTGCTGACGGTCTCCATCGAGTCATTCCCGCCGGAGTCCTGCCCGCTCTGCGCGCAGGGCGTTCCGCTCTATCAGCCGGGAACAAAGGGGATTATCCGGTAAAGAAGACCGGTAAAAATACGGGGGCGCGGGGCGGATCGGACGATCCGCCCCGCGCTGTTGTACAGCTCATATCTCGCTAGTGACGCACTTCACTGCCGGAGAGCGAACATATTAGTCGGGAGGTTCGTCCGATAGATATCACGACTGAACGAGGAGAAAGCCGGTCTTCGGACCGGAAGCCACGATCTCAGACAGCGAAACGGCAAGCCGATCCTGCCGCTTGCCATGAGCGCAGAGAAGCGGGGAGCGGAGAAGGTGCAGATGGGTGATGGAAGCGTGATCCCGGTGCCGTTCCGACAGTCGCTGAACATTCTGCGCACCGAGTAGATCCTACCTTCTTCAGAGCGCAGACTCGACGCTCTGACGGGAACATGCAGCCCCTGCATGCTCAAGCCTCTCCTGACCGGAACAGGAGAGGCTTTTTTTTCACGATGCGGTCGGGAGACACTGGCGCAGATAGCGCAGGCTCTGTGTCGCGATCGTCTCGGGATCAGGGGAGTAGTCGAAGACCTCGACGGAGACATATCCGGCGTATCCTGCCGCCTGCAGCGCGCTCAGGATCGGCTGAAAGTCGGTCTCTCCAAAGCCCGGTCCGCGCCGGTTAGCGTCGTTGGCGTGGACGTGGGCGATTTGCGGGGCGTAGTTTGCGATGAGATCGGGGAGGGGACGCCCCTCGGAGGAGGCGCTCTTCACGTCAAAGATCGTCTTTGCCGCCGGATGGTTCAGGCGGCGCACCAACGCCGCCGCTTCCTCCAGCGTGAGCAGGAAGTTGGCTTCCGGGGGAGGGAGCGGCTCTAGGCAGAGCGTGATGCCGTGCGCCTCCGCGCGATCCAGCGCCGGACGCAGCGACCCCATGAAGCGCGCCGCCGCCGTCTCCGCCGTCTCGCCGTCCGGAATCTGACGCTGCTTCGGAGAGCCGAAGACCATCACCCTGCCGCCGACGTCGCCGCAGAAGTCGGTCAGCGCGACCAGATAGTCGGCGGTCGCCTGCCGGACGGCGGGATCGGGGTCGGTAACCGACAGCCCTTTCGGCGAGACCAGCAGCCAGTGTAGCCCGACGACCTCCAGCCCGGCGTGCTCTGCCGTCCGGCGGATCTCCCGTCGCTGCGCCGCGTCCAGCGTGCGGATATCCTCCGCCAGAGTGAACGGCGCGATCTCGATGCCGTCGTAGCCTAGTTCCGCCGTGAACCGGCAGGTCTGCTCCCAGTTCCAGCTCTGAAACGTCTCGTTGCATATGGCGAATTTCATGGTTGGGGTTTGCAGGCGCGCCCAGCGCGTCTGTGGCTCCTACAGGGGGATGTCGCCCTCAAAGACCTCTTCTGCGGGACCGTTCATCATGACCCGGTTGTCTCCCGTCCACTCGATCACCAGATCGCCGCCAGGGAGATGGACGCGCACATGTTTGCCGGTCTTATTGTTAAGCGCGCTGGCGACCACCGCCGCGCAGGCTCCGGTTCCGCAGGCGAGGGTGATCCCCGCGCCGCGCTCCCAGGTTCGCAGAATGATCTCGGAGCTGTTGCAGACCTGAACGAACTGCACGTTGGTGCGCTCCGGGAACGCCTTGTGGTTCTCGATCAGCGGACCCAGCCGCTCCAGGTCCAGATTCTTCACATTGTCATCAAAGATAACGACATGGGGATTGCCCATCGAGACAGCGGTAATCTGAAACCGGTTACCGTCCACCTTGAGCGGCTCTCCCACCACGCGTTCCGTGTCGTCGCCGCGCATGGGAATCTCTGAGCGGCGCAGGCGGGGCTGTCCCATATCCACCCGCACCGATTCGACCTTTCCGCCGCGGGTCAGCATCTTGATCGTCTTGACGCCGGCTTTGGTCTCCACCCGCAGATGCGTGTCGCCCGCCAGTTTCCGGTCGTACAGGTACTTGGCGAAGCAGCGGATGCCGTTGCCGCACATCTCCGCCTCGCTGCCGTCCGGGTTGAACATACGCATCCGGAAGTCCGCCATCTTCGAGGGAAGCACCAGGATCAGCCCGTCGCCGCCGATTCCGAATTTGCGGTCATTCAACTTCCGGCTCACCTCTGCCAGCTGCTCTTCAGGGATCGGCTGTTCCAGGCAGTTGATGACCACGAAATCGTTGCCAATTCCGTGCATCTTGGTAAATTTCACGACACAACCTCCTGCTGTAGGCAGCGCTGCCTGTCGGGTGCGACCGCGCGGGCGTCGCAGCCCGGCGCGCTGTATGCGGCTCAGTCCTCATCCATCTCCGCCGCCGCTGCCGTCGTCTCCCGCTCCTGCGACTGCGCCTGATTGTCGCGATGCGCCTCTCCGTACATGCTGACAGGGCGCATCGGCACAATCGAGGTGACGGCGTGTTTGTAGACCAGCTGGGTCGCCCGTCCGGGCGAGTCAAGCAGAATGGTGAAGGCGTCAAATCCGCGTACATTGCCGCGCAGTTTCAGACCGCCCAGAAGAAAGATGGTAACCGTGATATTCTCTTTGCGGACCTGATTCAAAAAAAGGTCCTGCAGATTCAGTTGCGGCTTGCTCATTTTTGTTTGCACCCCCCCACCATTCAGAGCGTTTCCATGGAATGGACTGATATCTCACTGCAACCGCGATCGTATGAGTTCCGCCGTCTGCGCCGGGGTCTGCTCCGCCACGTCCACCCATACGATCTCCGGGTCTGCTCGAAACCAGGTCATCTGACGTTTGGCGAAGCGGCGGGTATCCTGCTTGATGGCTTCTACGGCGGTCTGAAAGTCGCACGCTCCCTGCAGATAGGCGACCATCTCTTTATACCCCAGACTCTGCAGGGGTGAGAGCGCGGGGCTGAAGCCGCGCGCCAGCAGACGACGCACCTCCTCTTCGAGTCCGGCGGCGATCATCGCCTCCACGCGCCGGTCTATCCGCCGGTACAGCGCTTCGCGGGGCAGGGTCAAGCCGAATTTCCGGGAGGGACGCGGCTTGCGGCGCGCGGCGTCCTCTGCCTGTTGTACGGAGATCGGAATACCCGTTAGTTCCAGAACCTCCAGCGCGCGCACAATACGCACCCGGTCGTTGGGATGGATCCGCGCCGCCGCCTGCGGATCGGCTGCCGCCAGCCTCGCGTGAAGAACCGGCGCGCCCAGCTTCTGCGCCTCGGCATTCAGCCGGGCGCGCAGCGCGGGGTTCGCCGGAGTCTGCGTCAGTCCGAAATCGTCCAGGAGGACGCGCACATACAGTCCCGTGCCCCCCACGACCAGGGGCTGATGTCCGCGTCCGCGAATAGCGGCAAGCGCCTCTTCCGCCAGCATTTTGAAACGGGCGACGCTGAACGGCTCGTCCGGCTCCGCCACGTCCAGCAGATAAAAAGGAACCGCTTCCCGATCCTGCGCGCTGGGCTTGGCGGTTCCAATATCCATCCCCCGATAGACCGCCATCGAGTCTGCGCTGATGATCTCGCCGTCTATCGCCCTTGCCAGATGGATGGCGGTCTCGGTCTTGCCGGTCGCGGTCGGTCCCACGATGGCGATCACAGGGGTCTCTGCATCCATCTTACCGCTGCGCACACGCCCGGTAGTATAGCACAATCGCCCCGGCTGTGCCAACTGAGCGGAGCCGTTTTGCCTCTATCGGCATCTATTTGCCACCGCGAACGCCCCGGGAGGTCTATCGCCGGATGCCCATCTCGTTCCACTTCACGCGCCGGTTCTTCAGCGACTGTTCCAGAGCGGGGCGGAAGTCGGACGGTGCGGAGCGCAGGGCGTTGCGCAGAGCCGTCTCCGCTTCGGTTCCAGGGATCTGCTCCAGGGCGGCGCGTGCCTCCTCGCGCATATCGGGGGCGGTCAGCATCGCCGCCACCGGCTTCACGCTTCCGGCGCGTCCGACACAGCTGAGCAGGCGCAGAGCCGCCGCGCGCAGGGCGCGGGGATTCTTCGCGTCGCCTGCGATGCGGCACAGAGCCGCCTGCGCGGACTCCGATTCAACGGCGGGCGCGCCGGGGCGGGTGGCATTGAAGGCGATCCGCTGTACCGCCTCCCAGGCGGCGTGCGCCGCTCCCGGTGAGCCGTCCCGGCAGATGCGCCCTAGAAAGGTGATGGAGACCGTTCCCGCCAGCGGCGCGCGCCGGATCGCCTCGGCGCGCGCGCGGCTGTCGCCGTAGAGAATGTCGGCAAGAAGGGTCAGCAGGTCTGCGGGTAGTGGCTGCATTCTCATTCCTCCTACAGCTTCCAGGGCGCGCGGTACGGTTCGGAGAGCAGTTGATTGGCGCCCTCATCCCCGATAAACCGCTCTTTCGCCATATCAAACTTCACCTTGCGACCGAGCCGATAGGAGATATTCGCCAGGTTGCAGTAGGTGATGACCTGACGCCCGATATCCACATCCATGACGGGTCGCGCGCCGGTTCGGATGCAGTCCAGAAAGTTCTGCCGATGCCGTTCGGTCGGATCGCCGGTCTGGGTCGGGTGCAGGTAGATCTCCACGCCGCCGGAGGGGACCCGGAAGTTGTGCGCCTTCGCCTCCGTCGCGCAGCCTCCGTCTCCGCCGATCACGACCAGGCTGTCCTTATCGCCGTAGTAGGTGGCTCCCCACTCGCCAGGCATACGGGGATTGGGCTTTCCCGGCTGGCTCCATGTGAGCGTCCAGTCGGGGTTCTGGAACTCCCAGCGCGCCTCCATCGTTACCGGCACGTCGAAGCAGCCGGTCAGGTGCGGCGTGCCGGTCGCCTCGCAGGTGACGACGCCCTTATAGGTGTCGGCGTTCATCAGCCAGCTTACGATGCTGAGGGCGTGGTTGCCCCGGTCGCGGATGAAGCCCCCGCCGAAGTCCATGAACCAGCGGAAATTGAAGTGACAGCGTATCGGGTGGTAGTCCATCCAGTGTGCCGGTCCCAGCCACAGATCCCAGTCGAGATGGGACGGCGGGGCGGTCGGCGGTCCCCAGTCGGTTGTGGTGAAGTTGTTGGGATGCCAGATCTCGACGCGGCTGACCTTTCCCAGCATACCGTTGCGGACATACTGGCAGGCGAGGCGCGCCTCCGGGTTGGAGCGTCCCTGCGCCCCGATCTGCACCACGCGGTTGTAGCGGCGGGCGGCGTTGACCATCGCCCGCGCCTCGGCGATGGTGCGCGCCGTCGGCTTTTCGCTGTAGACGTGCTTGCCCGCCTGGCAGGCGTGAACCGTCATCATCGCGTGCCAGTGATCCGGCGTCCCGATAAAGACGGCGTCAATATCCTTGCGGTCGAGGATATAGCGGTAGTCCTTGGTCAGAAACGGCGTGCCTTTTGTCACCCGGCGCGCGGCGTTGGCAAGATGGTTGGCGTCCACATCGCACAGCGCCGCCGCATCGGGATAGACGTGATGCTGCCCCATACCGCCCACGCCGATATTGGCGGTGACGATCCGGTCATTGGCTCCCGGACGCCCCTGCATGGCGAGAACGCCGCTCGGTATGATATAAGGAATCGCGACGGTCGCCGCCGCGCCGCCCAGCAGCTGGCGACGGGAGACCGTGCGTCCTTCGCGTTTCGTTGTCCGGTCGTCGGAAGACATCTCTCCGCTCCCCCTTTCGTCTCTCAACATCTGCACACTTTTGTTTCGACGCCCGCCCTCCGGTTCCCTGCCAGCGGACAGGATAGTTTCATCACGCGGTTGAGCTGGATTGAAGCCGATGGGAATGCCCCGTCCGCGCGCATCCTCTTCTGCGCTTCCGGTATTACCTGTTATATAAAAATTGTAACTATTTGGGGGAAAATCCCTTGACAGTCGCGCGGGCGCATGATAACTTCAACTGTGAAAAACTTCACGAGAATGCCGGGCTTCGGTCAGAGAGATTGCCTTGTGCTTCCTGCGTGAGCGCTACCCGACCTTCTTTCAGCTTCAATGGGAGGAAGCGCCAGAATGGCTGCTGCCAAACGGTCCACGCTACGGTTTCTACTGGAGACATGTCCTCAACGCATATGCAACTCTTGTACCGCATGGACTAGAGATCCATGTAGATGCAGTAGACGGGCGGGTGATCCGGATGTCGCTGCCCCCGGATCGTCCTCTACACGGCTCGGTGGTTCCTCGCGTTACGGCGGCGCAGGCGCTGCAGATCGCCTCCCGGTATGCGCCGGTGGATGTCGCCGTCCTCCCCTTCTACGACTGGCAGCGGCAGGTCGTGGAAGACCGTTACGGAATTGACCGTCTGGTATGGCTCCTCTACCAGCGTCCACAATGGAACCGCGATCGAGTTATCGTTACACGGTGGCAGTGGATGCGCATACTGGGCAGTCTCTAGAGCGTCAGAGGCCCTTGGAGCAGCCGTCGAAGCCGTCGTCTGCACCGACGCGACGCACGAGAAACGATCCAGTCCGTGAGACGAAAGCCTGTCTCGCTCTTCGCATCCGGAAGGGCGGGACAGGTTACGCAGCGATCGCGGACAGCCGCATCTCCGACAGGTCATAACGCCGCGCTTGCCCTTTGCGGAGGGTTTCGGTATAATAGGCGCATGTACGATCTGGACAGGACACAGGAGTGGCTGAACCGCACGCAGGCTCTCGCGCGCGTTCCGGCGATGCGGGGCGGACTGTCGGAGGATCGCCGTCCGTACCGGCAGGCGGCGGTCGGCGCGGCGGCGGTGCTTCTGTTCGTGGTCTTTCTGATCCAGTTATCGGGGTGGCGCCCGCGCGCTGCGGCTCCGACGCCCGCGCCCTCCTCTCTCCCGACGGCGTCGCTGGCTCCTATCCAGAGCCACGAGATGCTGCGGGAGGTCGCGCCGGACCGCCTGATCCGCGCGAACGCCGCGTCCGCCTCTGCCCCGGAGACCTCCTATCAGCCGCCGATCCCCCTGCGCGACGGCAAGCCGCTGCCGCCAGACACGCCGCTCCTGCCCCCGGGATATGTCTCCCCGCCGGCTCCCGTCTGGCTGGACGGTCCGCAGAACCCCCGCGCCGCTCCGCCTGTCGCTTCGTTCTCGCTGCCCGGCAGTCTGCCTTTCCGGTACACAGCTCCATGAGGATACGCCCTGTGCGCCTGCGCGTGTTTTCGCCCCTGCTGCTCGCCCTCGGTTATGCGCCTCTCCTTCTGACCCCGGCTCGGTCTGCGTCGGCTCAGGGGGAGATCGTCGCGCGGGAGTGTCTGGCGATCCGCCCGGTCGGTCGCTATGGACGCAGCCCCCTCCAGACCGACGCCCTTCAGGCGCAGATAGTCGCCGGTCGCTGGACGCCTCCGCAGGCGGGCGAGACGGTGTGGCTGCCGGATGGAGGCGAGCGGGTATGGGAGACGGTGCGGGCGGGGGAGGACGGCTGGTTTCAGCATCCGGCGATGCAGGGAGGATACGCCTTCGTGCGCGTCTCCTCCGCCTCCGAGCGGGCGATGATCCTGGAGGCGACAGGGCATAACATGGTCTACGTCAACGGCGAGCCGCGCGTCGGAGACCCCTACCAGTACGGCTACGTCCGGCTTCCGGTTCGACTGCGCGCCGGAGACAACGACCTGCTCTTCCACTGCGGGCGCGGACGCCTGCGCGTGCGGTTGACCACCCCGACCGCCCCGGCGATGCTGCATACCGGTGACATGACCCTGCCGGACCTGCGCATGGGGGAGAGGACGCCCGGCATGGGCGCGCTGATCGTGCTCAACGCAGCCGCCGAGCCGAGGAGCGGTCTGTCGCTGGTCGCCGTCCGTCCGGGCGGCAGAGAGGCGCGCACGCCGGTTCCCGTCGTTCCTGCGTTCGGGATGCGTAAAGTCGGCTTCCGGCTGGCGGAGGGCGCGCCAAAGGCTCCCGGCGAGGAGAGGATCACCATACGGCTGATGGAGCAGGGGCGCACTCTGGACACGGCGGAGATCTCCCTGCGCGTCCGTCGTCCGACCGAGACCTACCGACGTACCTTTGTCAGCGAGATAGACGGCAGCGTGCAGTACTATGCCGTCAACCCGGCGCAGCCCGTCGCGGAACGAGGAACTAATGGCGAGGCTCCCGCGCTCTTTCTGACGCTGCACGGGGCGAGCGTGGAGGCGATCGGGCAGGCGGACGCCTACGCCGCCAAAAGCTGGGGGCATCTGGTCGCGCCGACCAACCGCCGCCCCTACGGCTTCGACTGGGAGGACTGGGGACGGCTGGACGCGATGGAGGTGCTGACGCTGGCACAGCGGGAGCTTCACACCGCGCCGGAGCGGGTCTACCTGACCGGGCACTCGATGGGCGGACACGGAACCTGGCATCTGGGCGTCACCTTCCCGGACCGCTTTGCCGCGATCGGTCCCAGCGCGGGATGGATCAGCTTCTTCTCCTACGGGGGAGCCTCCCGCGTCGAGAACCCCTCTCCCATGCAGGCGATGCTGCAGCGCGCCGCGCTGCCCTCCGACACGCTCGCGCTGGCGCGCAACTACGCGATGCACGGCGTCTACATTCTGCATGGCGACGTCGACGACAACGTTCCCGTCACCGAAGCGCGCCGGATGCGGGAGGTTCTGAGCGCGTTTCACCGCGATCTCTCCTATCATGAGCAGCCGGGCGCAGGGCACTGGTGGGAGAGTTCGGATGAGCCGGGCGCGGAGTGCGTGGACTGGCACCCGATGTTCGATCTGTTCGCGCGCCGACGTCTGCCCTCGCTCGACAGCGTGCGGGAGGTGGAGTTTGCGACCGCCAGTCCCGGGGTCTCCGCCTGGTGCCGCTGGGCGGGCATCCTCCAGCAGGTGCGCCCCTTTCAGATCAGCCGGGTGAGCCTGCGGTACGATCCCTGGAAGCGGCGGTTTGCCGGAACGACCGAAAACGTCGCTCTGCTCGCCCTGCGGCTGGAGCATGTGCGGCTCGACGCGCCGCTCCTGCTGGAGATAGACGGGCAGAGACTGGAGTATCGCGCCCCGACCGCAAAGTCCGGCGCGCCTGCCGCCCTCTATCTTTATCGTCAGGGGGAGAGGTGGAGCGTCGCCGGGTCTCCGTCGTCCGCGCATCGGGGACCGCACCGGTACGGTCCGTTCAAGGACGCCTTCCGCCATCGTATGCTCTTCGTCTACGGGACGCAGGGGACGCCGGAGGAGAACGCCTGGGCGGCGGCGAAGGCGCGTTACGACGCGGAGACCTTCTGGTATCGGGGCAACGGCTCGGTGGAGGTGATTCCCGACGCCGCCTTCCGCCCGGATCGCGAGCGCGACCGCAGCGTCATCCTCTACGGCAATGCCCGGACTAACGCCGCCTGGAGCCTGCTGCTGGCGGACAGTCCCGTGCAGGCGGAGCGGGGCAGCGTAAAGATCGGCGACCGGGAGGAGCGCGGAGAGGATCTGGCATATCTTTTCGTGCGACCGCGTCCGGGCAGCGATGTCGCCAGCGTCGGCGTGGTCGGCGGCTCCGGCATCGTCGGAATGCGCCTGACCGACCGGCTGCCCTACTTCGTCAGCGGCGTCGCCTACCCCGACTGCATCCTGTTGAGCGCGCAGACGCTGACGCGGGGAGCGGAGGGGGTGCGCGCCGCCGGCTTCTTCGGTCGAGACTGGGGCGTGCCGGCGGGAGAGTGGGTCTGGAACCCGGAAGAGGCGCAGAAGGGGGCGAGCCGATGAGCCTGCCGCATCCGAAGGGATATGTCTGCTACCGCGCCCCGGAGCCGATCGTTCCGGACGGTGATCTGGAGAAGCCGGCCTGGCAGGCGGCGGACTGGACGGAGGATTTCGTGGACATTCAGGGCGAGGCGATGCCCGCCCCGCGCTTTCGCACCCGCGTCAGGATGCTCTGGGACGACCGCTTCCTCTACATCGGCGCGGAGCTGGAGGAGCCGCACGTCTGGGGCACGCTTGCCGAGCGCGATTCGGTGATCTTCTACGATAACGACTTCGAGGTCTTCATAGACCCGGATGGCGACAGCCACAACTACTACGAGATCGAGATCAATGCGCTGAACACGGTCTGGGATCTGCGCCTGCCCAAGCCCTATCGCGACGGCGGCGCGGCTCTGAACGAGTGGGATCTGGAGGGTCTGCAGACGGCGGTGAAGGTGCACGGCACGCTCAACGACCCGCGCGACCGGGATCGGGGCTGGACGGTGGAGATGGCGCTGCCGTGGCGCGCGCTGGGAGAGTACGCCGGACGCCCGGCTCCGCCGCAGGAGGGCGATCAGTGGCGGATCAACTTCTCGCGGGTGGAGTGGGAGGTCGTGGTCGAGGAGGGGCGTTACCGGAAGGTCAAGGGACGCCCGGAGGATAACTGGGTCTGGTCTCCTCAGGGCGTGATTGACATGCACCGCCCGGAGCGGTGGGGCTACGTGCAGTTTACCTCCGCCCCGCCCGGCTCCGTTGCCTTCCGTTCGGATCCCTCCAACGATGCCCGCAGTCTGCTTCACCAGGTCTACTACGCGCAGCGCGAGTTTCACGCGCTCGAACGCCGCTACGCCGCCACGCTCTCCGAACTGGAGCAGAACCTTCCGGTTACCCTCACGCTCACTCCCGACGGCTATCAGGCGACCGCCGCTTTCCACGATCACGACGGCAGCGTCCGCCGCATCCACATTCGTCAGGACTCGAAGGTCTGGCTGTAGGGGGGAGCGATCGCCGCGCCGCTCAGGAGTTGTTGAACTCTCCGCGAAACATCTGATCAATCTCGTCCCGGCTGACCAGGATCTCGCGCGGTTTCGCGCCGTCCAGCGGTCCCACGATCCCGCGATCCTCCATCATGTCCAGCAGGCGCGCCGCGCGGGTATAGCCGATCTTGAAGCGGCGTTGCAGCATGGAGGTCGAGGCGTGCCCGTTGGTGACGATCAGCTTCACCGCCGCCTCATACAGATCGTCCTCGTCGCTCCCCTCTGCGCCGCTTCCGCCGACGCCGGAGCCGCCGGTATCCACCGGATGCATGGTGTAGTTGGGCTTCGCCTGCTGTTTGAGGTACTCCACCAGCGCGTTGGTCTCGGCTTCGGTGATGTAGCAGCCCTGTATGCGGATGGGTTTGGAGGCGTCAATCGGCAGGAAGAGCATATCGCCCCGTCCGATCAGCCGCTCTGCGCCGTTCATGTCGAGGATGGTTCGGCTGTCCACCTGCGAGGAGACGGCGAAGGCGATGCGCGACGAGATGTTGGCTTTGATCGTGCCGGTGATCACGTCCACGGAGGGACGCTGTGTGGCGATCACCAGATGGATTCCCGTGGCGCGGGCAAGCTGCGCCAGACGACAGATCGAGGTCTCCACCTCCGCCGCCGCCTGCATCATCAGGTCCGCCAGTTCGTCCACCACCACCACAATATAGGGCAGCTTCTCGCCCTCGCCCACCCGCTGGTTGTAGCCGTCTATGTTGCGCGTCCCCATGCGGGAGAAGAGTTCATAACGCCGATCCATCTCCTTGAGCGCGGCGCGAAAGATGCCGGGAGCCTGCTTCACATCCTTAACCACCGGATGCATCAGGTGCGGGATGCCGTCCCACAGCGAAAGCTCCACGCGCTTGGGATCAATCATGATGAACTTCACTTCGTCGGGGGCGGCGCGGTAGACGATGGAGGCGATCAGCACATTGAGGCAGACCGACTTTCCGGAGTTGGTGGAGCCGCCGATCAGCAGGTGCGGCATCCGGGTCAGATCGGCGTAGCGCGTGGTTCCCGCCACATCTTTCCCCAGCGCAAAGGTCAGCTTTCCGGGCGCGCTGCGAAACTCCGCGACCTCGATACACTCGCGCAGGGTCACGGTGGACGCCTGCGAATTGGGAACCTCCACGCCAATGGCGGACTTGCCGGGAATGGGAGCCTCGACGCGCACATCAATCGCCGCCAGCGCCATCGCCAGATTGTCCGCCAGCGAGACGATCTTGCTGACCTTGATGCCCGGCGCAAGCTGGATCTCGTAGCGGGTAACGGTCGGTCCGTGCGCGATCTCAACCACGTTCGCGCCGATCCCGAACTGATCGAGCGTCTGCTCCAGAATCCGTATCTTTTCGGCAAGCTCCTGCTGCGCTCTGCGGGGCGAGGCGGGGGGAGCCTCCTTCAGGAGGGAGAGGGGCGGAAGCTGGAAGGATCCGCTCTCGGTCGGGACGGAGGCGGAGACGCCGAAGGGGGAGGAGCTCTCTGTTTCGGCGGCGCGCCGGTTTCGCCGTTCTCCGGAAGCCGCGCTCTCTCCTCTTCTGGCAGGCTCCTGTCCTCTGTCCTCCGGGGCGCCCGTCTCCAGCGTCGGCAGATCCTCCGGCTCCTGCGATTCCGGCGGCGTATCGCGCCGCAGAGAGAGCAGCCCGCGCCGTTTCGTCAGCGGGGCAGCCAGCTTGTTGGCGGTCTCGGGGATGGCGTTGAGCGCCTTCTCTGCCACCTGCGCGGCGCGCTGCTCCCGCGCGATCTCCCGACGTTCGCGCACCACCGCCGCGCCGTGCTTTGCCGCCGAGACGCCCGCCATCGCCGGTCTGCGCGCCTGACGCAGGACCTCGATGAAGGGGCGGTCAGCGATCAGCACCACCGCCGCGCAGGTCATGAACGCCAGCAGAATGTAGCTGCCGATCTTCGCCAGCAGGAGGAGCGACAGCGTGCCCAGCAGTCCGCCCACATAGCCCCCCGCTAGCATCACCTGATCCAGCGCGGCGGCGTCGGAACTCATCGGCAGAGGCGCGCCGATCACGGTCAGGTGCCGCCAGGTGACAAAGGTCAGGAAGAGCAGAAACGCGCCGTAGGCGGAGTGGGAGAGGGACACTCGTTCGTAGCCAACGAGGAACATCGAGCCGATAAACAGAAGGATCAGCGGTATCACCCAGGAGCCGGAGCCGGCTAGCAGGCGCAGCGTATCGTGCACGACGCGGGGGATCAGAGCCTCCTGGGGCCACGCCAGCCAGAGAAGGCACGCCACCCCGATGAAGAAAAGCCCCAGACCGACCATGTCGTAAAAGCGTCGGCTGTACGGCTCCTCCGGGGGATGGGCGCGTCTCTCCTCGGTCGGGACACGGCGGACTTTGACCATTTACCTCCTCCTGCAATGCCCGTAGACAGAGTAAGACAGACCAAATTATAACAGAATATTGTTTGCCAGTCAAATATGCCGGCTCCGGTCTCAGGCGGCAGCCTCCTTCTGTCCGGAGGTCTGCGGGGAGGGACGGCGGTGTTACGGGGGACCGAACACGTGCGCCAGCGGCGTCGGGTCGTTGGGGGCGGCAGGGAAGGGGAGACCGGGCGAAGGCATCTGTCCGACCGCTCCGGGAGCGGCTCCCCGCGAGGGATCGGTGGCGTAGCGCAGTCCGGCTAAGGCGAAGATCGCCTCCAGCAGCGGCGCGCCGATCCGCCACCCGCGGCGGGTCAGATAGCGTTTCAAGCCGTATCTCTCCAGCATCCTCTTCGCGAAGAAGCCAAAGATCAGAAAAGGGAGGCACAGCCGACCGAAGCAGTCTCACAACCCGACAGCCGGGATTACAGCGATGGAGTTAACTCCATCGCTGTAATGATGAATGCGTGCGCCGCGACGATACCCGACCCTCGAACCCCCGATACCCATCCAGAGCAGGCGCGAAACATCCGTATTGAATTTTCAGACAAAATCCTGCGCGAATCGCAACAACGTGGACGTTGTAGAAGGGAGCGTCCTCCCCTGTCGCAACGTTCCGGTCAAAATATAGGAGGTGATTGACGGAATCTGTTGAAAATAGATACACTCTACCGGATGTTGTTACGCCTGAGCAGGCGGTTCCGCGCCGGACGCGCCTCCCTCGAATCAAAGGAGTTTCAGCCGATGCCTGCGGATCAATCATCGGATTTCAGCTATCTTGCCGTGGTTGTCTTTACCTTCGTCGGGATCGCTTTCATCGCCTTCAATCTGCTCCTCGCGCGCCTGTTAAGCCCCTCAGCCCCTACGCCGGAGAAGCTCACTACCTATGAGTGCGGCGTACAGCCCATCGGGGACGCCTGGAGGCAGTTCAATCCGCGTTACTATCTGTTCGCGCTGCTGTTTGTGGTCTTCGATGTGGAGGCGGTCTTCCTCTATCCCTGGGCGGTCGCTTTTCGGCAGGTGGGCGCGTTTGCCGTTGCGGAGATGCTGATCTTTGTCGGGCTGCTGATTGCGGGACTGATCTTTGCCTGGCGGCGGGAGGCACTGCAATGGGAATAGTCGAAAAGCCGCTCACGCAGGAGGAGGTAGACTCCTGGCGCGTGCCCGTGCCCGGAGGCGCGGCGCTGCTTGCCCCGCTGGACCGGCTGGCGCAGTGGGCACGGAAAAACTCGCTCTGGTCGCTGACCTTCGGACTCTCCTGCTGCGCCATCGAGATGATGGCGACGGCGGCTCCCCGCTACGATCTGGACCGGTTCGGGATGTTCTTCCGCGCCACGCCCCGACAGGCGGACGTGATGATCGTCGCCGGATGGGTCTCCGTCAAGATGGCGCCCTTCATCAAACAGCTCTACGATCAGATGCCGGAACCCAAGTACGTGATCGCGATGGGCGGCTGCGCGTCGGCGGGCGGACCCTACCGCGACAGCATCACCATCGTCAAGGGCGTGGATCGCTTTATTCCGGTGGATGTCTATGTCTATGGCTGCCCGCCGCGTCCGGAGAACCTGATCAACGGCATCCTGAAACTGCAGGAGAAGATCAAGCGGGAGCGCGCCCTGACCCGGCGCGGACAGCCGCTTCCCGCCCGCGAACCGATTGTGATCGAAGGATAGAGGATACCACATCCGATGAGCGCGATACTGACCCGGATACAGCAGCAGTTTGGCGAGGCGCTCCTACAGGCGCAGGGGGGGGAGAACGAGACGCGCCTGACAGTCTCCCCGGACGCCTTGAGACCGCTCTGCGAGACTCTTCGCAGCGATCCCGCGCTGGCGTTCGGCTACATCGCCGACATGACCGCCCGCGATACCGGCGAGCAGTTTATCCTCTGGTATCGTCTGGTCTCCATGTCCAGCCTGCATACGCTGATCCTGACCGTCGCCCTGCCGCGCGATCATCCGCAGGTCGTTAGCCTCGCTGACCTGTGGCCCGGGCTGAACTGGCTGGAGCGCGAGTGCTTTGATCTCTTCGGTATCCGTTTCGCCGGTCATCCCGATCAGGAGGACCCTGCCCGGATGCGTATCTTGCTGCCGGAAGACTGGGAGGGGTTTCCCTTTCGAAAAGACTACGCGCCGGTCTTCAGCGGCAATCCCCTGCATGGTCCGCAAGAGACGAATTAGGCAGAAGCGGCGGCGCGCCCTGCCCGACGCCTGCATCCGAATACTGTCCTACGGAAAGAGACGATGACGCTCACCACGACGGAGATAACCAGCCCCGGCATGACCCTGAACATGGGTCCGCAGCATCCCTCCACGCACGGCGTTCTGCGACTGGTCGTCGAGCTGGACGGCGAGATCATCCAGTCCTGCCGTCCGGTGATCGGCTACCTGCATCGCGGACTGGAGAAGATGATGGAGGCGCGTCCCTATCGGCACAATGTCCCCTTCACGGACCGCCTGGACTATCTCGCCTCCCTCAACAGCAATCTGGCGATCGCGCAGGCGATTGAGCGGATCGGCAATGTGACCGTTCCGGAGCGGGGGCAGTATCTGCGCGTCCTGCTGTGCGAGATCAATCGTCTTGCCAGCCATCTCGTCTTTCTGGGAACCTTCGCCACCGACCTGGGCGCGACCACCGTCTTTCTCTACAGCTTCCGCGAGCGGGAGCGTATCCTCGATCTGCTGGAGGCGATGACCGGGGCGCGGCTGACCTACAACTGGATCCGGGCGGGCGGCGTGCCCACCGACCTGCCGGAGGGGTTCGGGGAGCGTCTGACCGCCTTTCTGGACGAGTTTCAGTTTGCGCTAGATGAGTACGACCGCCTGCTGACCGGCAACCGCATCTTTCGCGCCCGGTGCGAGGGGATCGGGGTGATCAGCCGCGAGATGGCGGTCGCCTACGGCGCCTCCGGTCCGGTCGCGCGCGGTTCCGGGATCGCCTACGACATTCGCAAGGTCGCCCCCTACGATGTCTACGACCGCATGGAGTTCGATGTTCCGGTCTATACGGAGGGCGACTGCATGGCGCGCTACCGGGTGCGCGTGGAGGAGATGCGCCAGAGCGCGCGGATCATCCGGCAGTGCCTGCGGGAGATGCCGGAGGGAGAGACGATGGCGAAGCTGCCGAAAATCTTCAAGCCGCCCCCCGGCGAAGCCTACTCGCGCACCGAGTCACCGCGCGGCGAACTCTCCTGCTATCTGTCAAGTGACGGCTCCATGAACCCGACGCGAGTCCACTTCCGCGCCCCCTCCTTTTTCCATCTGGGGCTGCTGCCCGCGATGCTGCCGGGCGTGAAGGTCGCGGATGTGATCGCCATTCTCGGCAGTCTTGACACGGTGCTGGGGGAGGTGGACCGATGAGCATGCAGCGCCTCCATCCCCGCTCCGCGTCGCAGGCGCGGGAGATCCTGATCGGCGTGGTCATCGCCGCGCTGATACTGGCGGCGTTGAGCGCGACGCCGCTGCTCCCCTGGCATCTGCTGGACCCGATCCGAGCCTACTTCTATGAGCGTCCGCTGCTCAACAATCTGGCGAAGGCGGTGCTGCTGGTCTCCTTCATGGCGGTGCAGTGCCTCTTTCTGATCTGGATGGAGCGCAAGTTCGCAGGCTGGCTGCAGGCGCGGCTGGGACCGATGCATGTCGGCTGGAAGGGCGTTCTGCAGACCTTCGCTGACGCCATCAAGCTGCTGCTCAAAGAGGACATCATCCCCGCGCTGGCGGACAAGCCGATGTTCCGGCTGGCTCCCTATCTGGTCTTTGTTCCGGCGATGCTGACCCTGATGGTGCTGCCGTTCAGTCCGAACCTGGTAGGCTTCGATTATCATCTGGGCGCGCTGTTCGCCCTCTCTATCTCCACCACCGGCGCGCTCGGCATCCTGGCGGCAGGGTGGGGCGCGAACAACAAGTACTCGGTGCTGGGGGGGATGCGTGCGGTCGCGCAGCTTCTCTCCTACGAGATCCCGATGATTCTGATCGTGCTGTGCGTGGTGACGCTGAAGAACACGATGTCGCTGACGCAGATTGTGGAGCGGCAGGCGGGGCTGTGGAATATCGTCGCGCATCCGCTGCTGATGATTCCCGGCGCGCTGATCTTCTTCTCCTGCGCGCTGGCGGAGGTCTACCGCGCCCCGTTCGACCTGCCGGAGGCGGAGTCGGAACTGGTGAGCGGCTTCCACACCGAGTACTCGGGGATGCGCTTCGCGATCTTCTATATCGCGGAGTTTGCCAACAACGTCTTTACCGCCGGGTTCGCCGCCATCCTCTTCTTTGGCGGATGGCATGGACCGGTGCTTCCGCCGATCGCCTGGTTCACCCTCAAGACGCTGCTGCTGATCTTTCTGATGATGTGGGTTCGCTGGACGCTGCCCCGCCTGCGCATTGATCAGATGATGAGCTTCTGCTGGAAGCTGCTGGTTCCGGCGTCGCTGATCCTCTTCTGCCTGACGGCGTTGAGCGTGGTATGGTAGCGCGGACGCGCCGGCGCGAGGGCGGACGGGCATGGAGGAGACCTGCCGGATGAGTGCAACAGACCGGAAAGTGAATGTGCTGCTGGACATCCTGATCAGCCTGCGAAGCTTCCTGAAGGGGATGTGGGTTACCGCGACCAATCTGGTCGCCCGCGAAAAGGTTACCCTGCAGTATCCCTATGAGAAGCCGCAGGTCTCCCCGCGCTACCGGGGGCTGTTCTATCTGCCCTTCAATGAGAAGGAGCAGCGGCTCAACTGCACCGGCTGCACTCTCTGCGAGCAGGCATGCCCGACAAAGGTCATCTCGATGACCAAGCTGGGCGCGGGCAAGCACGGCGGCGTCAGCGAGTTCAATATGGACCTGGGGCGGTGCATGTTCTGCAACCTCTGCATCGAAGCCTGCCCCTTTGACGCCATCTACATGGGGTCCGCCTATGAACTGGCTTCCTATGACCGCGATGCCAGCGTCTTTCGTATCGAGGACCTGGCGCAGGGCGGGAAGCGGTCGGTAGAGATCAACATCAAGACCATCTCGGAGGCGCTGGCGGAGGAGGAGAAGGCGAAGGCTGCCAAAGCAAAAGCCGCCGCAGAAGCGAAATCCGCCGCGGACGCGAAGGCGGCTTCGGCGGCAGAGGAGAGGCAAGCCGCCGAAAAGCCCGCCGCGTCGGAGCCTGCGCCCTCCGCCTCCCCGGAGTCCCCCGCATGAACACCCTTCCCGTGCAGATAGCGTTCTACAGTCTGGCGGCGCTGACGCTGATCTCCGCCGCCTATGTGGTGCGCGCGCGCAGCATCATTCACGCCGGCTTCTGGCTGCTGCCCTGCTTCGTTGGGGTCGCCGGTCTGTTTGCGACTCTGCAGGCGCACTTCTTCTTCGTGGCGCAGCTTCTGATCTATGCGGGAGCAATCCTCGTGCTGATCCTGTTTGCGCTGATGCTGACCCGCGACGCCATGAGCCTGCACGTGCCGCTGAAAAGCCATCTGGGGATATGGGCGGGCTTGATCAGCGCGGGACTGGGGATCTCCGCCTCTCTGGTGCTGGCGCGCCAGTCCTGGAGCGTCACCACCGCGCATCCTGCGGGTCCCGCCCGACAGGCGGAGGCGCTGGGAGAGGCGCTCATCGGTCTCTACGCGGTTCCCTTTGAGGTCGCCTCGCTACTGCTGCTCTCCGCGCTGATCGGCGCGGTGGTGCTGGCGAAGGTCGAACGCGCGCCTGCGCCGGAGCCGCCGCCGCTGGCGGATACGCTGCCGGAGCCGGAAGAGACGCGGAAAGAACCTGTCGGGGTGGAGTAGAAGAGGAGTAGAAGAGATGAGCCTGACACACTACCTTGTCGTCAGCGCGATGCTGTTTGCGATCGGAGCCTACGGAGTGCTGACCCGCCGCAACGCCATCGCGGTTCTGATGGGCGTGGAGCTGATGCTGAATGCGGCGAACCTCAACTTCCTGGCGTTCTGGCGGTTCCTGCAGCCCGCCTCGATGGAGCCGCAGGTGTTCGTGCTGATCGGTCTGACCGTCGCGGCGGCGGATACCGCCGTCGGCATGGCGATCGTGCTGAACGTCTATCGCAACTTTGGCGTCATTGAAGTCGAGCGGATCAGTACCATGAAAGGATAGGACGCCGCCCCCATGAACAGCCTTCCCCTCTGGCTTATTCCGCTTGCGCCGGTTGTGGCTGCGCTGCTGGCGGGAGTTCTCGCGCTGACGCGCCGCGCCGAGAGAGCCGCTCCCCTCTTCACCCTTGCCGCGACCGCCCTCAGCGGCATCGTCGCGCTGGGCTGGATACCGCAGGAGGGCGGACCGGTCCCCCGGCTCGCCTTTGAGTGGCTGAAGATCGGCGCGAATTTCCAGATCAACCTCGGCGTGCACCTCGATCCGCTGGCGTGGATCATGACGGCGGTCGTCTGCGTGGTCAGTCTGCTGGTGCAGGTCTACTCCCTCGGCTACATGAAGGGCGAGAACGGCTTTGCGCGCTACTTCGCCTATCTGGGACTCTTTACCGCCTCCATGCTCGGTCTGGTGGTTGCCGACAACCTGTTCCAGCTCTACGTCTGCTGGGAGCTGGTCGGCATCTGCTCCTATCTGCTGATCGGGTTCTGGTGGCAGAAGCCTTCGGCGGCAAGCGCGGCGAAGAAGGCGTTCGTGGTCACCCGTTTTGGCGACGTGGGGTTCCTGCTGGGCGTGCTGCTGCTGGCGGCGGTCGCCGGATCGTTCCAGTTCGACACGGTGATGCAGGCGGTGGCGCGGGTGCAGGCGGGCGAGCTGACGGCGATCCCGCTGGTGAGCGCGCAGGTCTTCCTCTGGCTGGCGCCGCTGCTGCTCTTCTGCGGGGCGGTCGGCAAGTCGGCGCAGTTCCCCCTGCACATCTGGCTTCCAGACGCGATGGAGGGACCGACCCCCGTCTCCGCCCTGATCCATGCCGCGACGATGGTGGCGGCAGGCGTCTATATGGTGGCGCGTCTTCTGCCGATCTTCGTCGCCGTCCCCTTTGTCTCCGAGATCGTACTGCTGACCGGCGCGGTGACCGCGCTGATCGCCGCGACCATTGCGCTGGTGCAGAACGACATCAAGAAGGTGATGGCGTACTCCACGATCAGTCAGCTGGGCTATATGATGCTCGGGCTGGGCGCGGGCAGCCTAGACTCCGGGATGTTCCATCTGGTGACTCATGCGATGTTCAAGGCGCTCCTCTTCCTCGCCGCCGGCTCTGTCATCCACGCCATGCACCACGCCGCCGATCCCAACGACCTGCGCGTTATGGGCGGGCTGGGAAGCCGGATGCGGATCACCGCTGTCACCTGCGGCGTCGGCGTGCTGGCGCTGGCGGGATTTCCGGGACTCTCCGGCTTCTGGAGCAAGGATGCGATTCTGGGCGCGGCGCTGGATAAGGGCAGTCCGGTCGCGCTGCTGGGGCTGGCGGTCGGGATCGTAGTGGCGGGGCTGACCGCCTTCTATGCGACGCGGATGTGGATGCTGGCTTTCGCCGGCAGCGCGCGCTCCGCCGACGCCGAACAGGCGCACGAATCGCCGTCGGTGATGACCCTGCCGCTGATCCTGCTGGCGATCCCCTCCGCAGCGCTGGGAGGCTGGCTGCATATGGGACACCGCTTCACCCACTTTCTGCACGGCGCGCAGGCGCATGCGGAGCCGATGCACCTGTGGCTGGTCGCGGTAACGAGTCTGACGGCGGTCGGCGGGATCGCGCTGGGATGGGCGCTCTACCGCGCGCCGTCGGCGCAGACGGATCCGGTCGAGCGGACTCCCGGCTACGCCCTCTTTGCCAATCTCTGGTACATGGACGCCTTCTGGAGCCGGGGCGTCGCGAGCAGTATGCTGGCGCTGGGTCAGTTCGTCGCCTGGTTCGACCGCACGGTGATTGACGGCGCGGTGAACCTGACCGGATGGGTCTGCTATATTGGCGGTCGGGAGCTGCGCCGCGCCACCAACGGGCAGGCGCAGACCTACACCGCCGCCGCGCTGCTGGCGCTGGTGATCGCCGCGCTGGCGTTGATCCTGTTCCATAACCGCGCTCCCGACAGGGCGCGCATCTACTCGTCGTCTCCCATCATTCGCACAACCGACGCCCGTCCGCACACATCCCACTCTGATACGGGACAACGATGACCGACTACCTGCTAACCTTTATCATTCTCTCTCCGCTGGCGGCGGCGGCGGTTCTGCTGCTGCTGCCCGCCTCGCAGGGACTGGCGATCCGACTGGTCGCGCTGATCGGCGCGGGGCTGACGCTGCCGCCCTCTCTCTGGCTCTGCCTGGCGTATGACCGGGCGCGAGGCGGCTTTCAGTTTGAGCAGGACATCCCCTGGGTTCCCGGTCTGGGCATCCGCTACCATGTGGCGGCGGACGGTATCAGTCTGGCGATGATCCTGCTGACCGCGCTCATCATCACCGGCGGGGTGTTCGCCTCCTGGACCCGCCAGGATCGCACCAAAGAGTTTCTGGCGCTGCTGCTGCTGCTGGTCAGCGGGGTCTTCGGCGTCTTTGCCGCGCGCGATCTCTTCTTCCTATTCCTGTTCTACGAGATCGCCGTCCTGCCGATGTACCTGCTGATCGGCGTCTGGGGAACCAGCACCCGCGAGCGGTCGAAAGAGTACTCCGCCATGAAGCTGACGCTGATGCTTCTGGGCGGAAGCGCGTTCATTCTCGTCGCCATCCTCGCGCTCTACTTTCAGGGGTCGCCCCGCTCCTTCGATCTGGACGATCTTGCGAAGAACAGCTACGGCGCGGAGTTTCAACGCTGGGTGTTCCTCTGCATCTACGTCGGTTTCGGGATCCTGGCGGGCATCTGGCCCCTGCACACCTGGTCTCCCGACGGACACGCCTCCGCGCCGACCGCCGTCTCCATGCTGCATGCGGGCGTGCTGATGAAGCTGGGGGCTTACGGCGTGCTCCGGCTGGGAGTGGGGCTGCTGCCGGAGGGCGCGATGGACTGGTCGTTTCTGATGGCGGTGATCGCGACGATCAACATCCTCTACGGGGCGTTTTCGGCGATGGGACAGACCGACCTGAAGTACATCATCGCCTACTCCAGCGTCTCGCATATGGGCGTCGTCATGCTGGGGCTGGCTTCGCTCAATCCCATCGGGGTCAACGGCTCCGTGATGCAGATGTTCTCGCACGGGATCATGACCGGACTCTTCTTCGCGGTGGTCGGGCTGGTCTACGAGCGGGCGCACACCCGCATCATCGCCGCGATGGGCGGCTTCGCCCGACGGATGCCGGGCATCGCCGTCTGCATGACCATCGGGGGGCTGGCGTCCTTCGGTCTGCCGGCGACTAGCGGCTTCATCGCGGAGTTTCTCTGCTTCTACGGGATGTGGCTGCGCTACCCCGCGCTCGCGCTGCTGTCGGTGATCGGGATCGTGCTGACGGCGGTCTATGTACTGCGGATGGTGCAGAAGATCTTTCTGGGCAGATTTTCGGAGCAGGACTATCCTCACCTGAGCGATGCGCGCACCACCGAGTGGGTTGCGATCGCCGGGCTGGCGGTGACGCTGATTGCGGTTGGCGTCTATCCGCGCCCGCTGGTGGACCTGATTGATGTCGGACTGCACACCATTCCCGGCATCCATTCGCCGCACGCCGTCACTCCGTTCGCCTCGCCTCCCGTCGTTCCGGGCAGCGCCGTGCCGTCATCACTTGCCGAGTAGAGGATATGACCAACTACATTGACACCTATCAACCTCTGATCCCCTATATGCTGCTGGTCGTCCTCGCGCTGACGGTCGCCCTCCTGGACACCGTTCCCGCGATTCGCCGCGCCTCGATTCTGGGCTGGCTGACGGCGGCGGCGGCGCTGGTTGTCCTCGCGCTGGATGCGACCGCCCCCTACAGCGCGCCCTGGCAGGGCATCCTGCGGTTTGACGGCTACTCCCGCGCCTTCAACGCCGTCTTTCTGGTAACGCTGGCGGTCGTCTGCATCGCCTCCGTCTCGGAGGAGAAGCGGCTGGGGTTCTGCGGAGAGTACTACGCGCTGCTGTGCCTGAGCACGCTCGGTCTGATGCTGATGGGCGCGTCCGGCGGACTGCTCGCCCTGTACATCGGGCTGGAACTCTCCACGCTCTGCCTGTTCGCGCTGATCGGGTTCGCCAAACGGGAGAGGCGTTCGGCGGAAGCTGCGCTCAAGATGCTGATCCTCAGCGCGGTTACCTCCGCCGTGCTGCTCTACGGGATCAGCATCCTCTACGGCGTTCTGGGCAGCACGCAGTTCGACCAGATGGCGGCGAAGCTGACGACGATCTCCGGGGAGACGCGGATCGCGCTGTGGCTGGGGCTGGCGTTTGTGATCGGCGGGTTCGCCTTCAAGATCGCCGCCACGCCCTTTCACCTGTGGGCGCCCGATGTCTACGAAGGCGCGCCGGCGACTGTAACCGCCTTCCTCTCGACCGCCTCCAAAGCGGGAGGCTTCGCCGGACTGCTGCGCTTTCTGCTGCTGGGACTGGGCGGCTCCAGCGAGACCTGGGGCGTGCTGATCATCGCGCTGGCGGCGCTCTCGATGGTGGTCGGCAACCTCGTCGCCCTGGTGCAGACCAGCCTGAAGCGTCTGCTCGCCTACTCCGGCATCGCGCAGGCGGGCTATGTGCTGGTGGCGGTGGCAGGCGCGAGCGGAGAGGGGCGCGGCATGAGCGTCGGCGCAACGCTCTTCTATCTCTTCCTCTACGCCTTCACCAATGTGGGCGGCTTCCTGCTGGCGCAGGTCATCATCCATGCGACTGGCTCCGACAGCATCTCCGCGCTGCGCGGGCTGCACCGCCGCTCGCCGATGCTGGCTTTCGCCGCGCTGGTCACGCTCTTCTCGCTGGGGGGAATCCCGCCGCTCGCCGGCTTTGTCGGCAAGCTCTACCTGTTCGCCGCCGGATGGCAGGGCGGACAGCAGATACTGGTGCTGATCGGCGCGCTGACCAGCGTGATCGCGCTCTACTACTATCTGATGGTGGCGCGGCAGGTCTACATCAACGACCCGTCGGACGACCGCAGGATGCCCGTCTCCCGCCCGATCGGAGTGGCGCTGGCTGTCTGCACGCTCGGAACGCTGGTGATCGGCGTCTATCCTCGTCCCTGGATCACGCTGGGAGATATGGCGGCGCAGGGAATCCTGCAGACGCCGGCATCTTCTGTGCGACGGCGTCCGGACGCGCCTTCGACCGCATCGCACGCCGCGCCCGCTTCCACCGCTCAACCGGCAGGCGCACAGCCTGCTCTGCCGCGCATAGGAGAAGTATGTGGAACGCCTCAGCATGGGAACGCGGAACCGGCTTCCGCAGACCGTTCGCTGTTTCGGTTATGATCGGAGCCGGCTGAAAACCAGCATCCTGCATATCGGGGTTGGCAACTTCCACCGCGCACATCAGGCGGTCTATCTCGACGATCTGCAGGAGCTGACCCGAAGCGGCGAGTGGGGAGTATGCGGGGTCGGCATCCGACCGGAAAACCAGCAGCTGCTCGATGCGCTCGTTCCGCAGGATAACCTCTATACGGTGGTGGAGCGCAGCGAGCAGGCGGACAGCTTTCGCGTGGTCGGGATCATGCCGGAGTATCTGGCGGGGTGGGACGATCCGGAGAGAGTCCTGCGCAAGATGGCGGACCCCTCGGTGCGGATCGTCACGCTGACCATCACGGAAGGCGGCTATCCCTACCATCCAGCGACCGGCGAACCGGATCTTGACCGCCCCGATCTCGCTGCCGACCTTGCGACCCCCGAACGCCCCTCCAGCGCATTCGGCTTTCTGATCGAGGCGCTGGCGCGCCGTCGGCAAAACGGCGCGGGACCCTTCACCATTCTCTCCTGCGACAACCTCCAGGGCAATGGACATACTACCGCCCGGATCGTTCAAGCGATTGCGGAGCGGCGCGATCCCGCGCTGGCGAACTGGATCGCCTCCGAAGTCGCCTTCCCCTGTTCGATGGTGGATCGAATCACGCCGGCGACCACGGAGGAGATTCGACAGCTGGTGCGGGAGCGGTGCGGACTGGAGGACGCCTGGCCCGTCGGGTGCGAGGATTTCCGCCAGTGGGTGGTGGAAGACCGCTTCTGCAACGGACGCCCGGACTGGGAGCGGGTCGGCGTGCTGATGACCGACGACGTTCACCCCTACGAGATGGCGAAGATACGACTGCTCAACGCCAGCCACGCCGCGATGGGCTATCTGGGCTATCTGGACGGATACCGGATGGTTCATGGTATCATGCGCGAACCGCTGTTTCAGCGCTATATCTTGGAGATGATGGAGGAGATCGTCCCGACGCTGTTAGAGGTTCCCGGCATAGATCTCACCGGCTATCGGAATCGTCTGCTGGAGCGGTTTGCCAACCCGATGATCGGCGACACGACGGAGCGAATCTGCATGGAGGGAAGCTCCCGGATGCCGAAGTTCCTCGTGCCTGCGCTCATCGAGCAGCTGGAGAGGGGCGGCAAGACCCGCCTGATGTGTCTGGCGGTGGCGGGGTGGCTGCGCTATCTCTCCGGCGTGGACGAGCAGGGGCAGGATATCTCGATCATCGACTCGTCGGACGTCGCCCCGCGCCTGCAGGAGGCGGCGCGTAAGATCGCGCAGGACCCGTCGCATCATCCCGCGCCCGCGCTGAGGATCCGGGAACTGTTCGGAGCGATGGAAGATTCAGCGGTCTGCGTCGGGCAGATTCAGAGCGCGCTGCAGTCCCTCTATGCGCGGGGAGCGCGCGCCACGATCACCGAATGGCTGCAGTAGGCGGCGCAGCCCGCCGCTATACCTTCACGCACTCCATGCCTAGGACCGCCGCCAGCCGTTCAATCGCGCCGGTCTGATGCCCTACGCCGAGCGCAACGTGATGAGTCGGTCCCAGCGACGCCCAGCGGTTCATCCAGTCCGCCACATCGAACGGATCGTCTGGATGCGCGGTGAAGCGAAGGCGCGAGTTGGTGTTGCCGATACGCAGGATCTCGCCCGGCAGCGACCAGCCCTCCGCGCAGAGCCACTTCAGCCGTCCCTGCCGCGTCTGCGTCAGTCCGAGGATCGTTATCGGTCCATTGCGAACCTGCGCCTCGACGGAGACGCCGTAGCCCCGCTTGCCGTGATAGAGACCCAGCCCGCGCAGAACCGGTTTGCCCTGTGCGATCCCCGGATGAAACGGACCGTCATGCCCCATCAGCAGAATGCTGTCGTCAAAGTCCATGGCGTAGAGTTCAGTATAGCTGCCGCCCGCGCCGAGTGTGTCCATCACCTTCATCGCCAGGCAGTTCTTCAGGTCTCCCTCGCCGCTGCAGGGAATGCCGCGCCCGGTCAGCAGGGAGCAGCCCAGAATCATGCCGGCGGCGATGCGCTCATACAGATTGCCGTCCACGCCCCGATGATAGTAGGCTAATCCGTGCAGATCGAAGTCCGCCGCGAGCCGGTCCAGTCCCGCCCCGACCCGGCACGCCCACTCCATCTCCTCCGGCTTCGGCGTGCGCGCGATGGGATCGGCGGGGTTGTCCTCGCTGACTGCAAACATCGCCAGCGCCTCTTCGCGCTTGCGGGCGATCTCCGCATCGGTTACCGCCGCAACGCGCGCCTCCAGGTCGTCCATCTCCAGCACCTCGATATGCGCGCCGAACTGCCCGGAGAGCTGCGTATAGTCGCTGTACATGTCGAGCATGCCGGGGTAGGTGTGTCCCAGAAATCCGATCCGGCTGCGGGAGAGGGCGCGCCGTACGGCGACGGCGCGCACCCAGTCCGCGATCTCCCGCCAGGCGCGGATCGCCGCCGGATGCTCGGCGGTGTTCTCGCTGGCGACGGCTCCGGGAGTCTGCCGATCCAGCCCCAGCAGTCCCGTCACCGTATGGAATGCGATGCCGCAGCGTTCAAAGGCGCAGGCGATCTCCGGCACGCAGCACGCCTGACAGTTCGCCAGCCACTCGCCGGTTCCCGTCTTCCCGTATGCGAGCTGCGCGGTCGGCTGCAGGTTGAGGATCAGCACGGGACGCTTCACTCTCTGCACCGCCGGGAGCACCTGACTGGAGGTGGAGTAGGTCGTTACATAGCAGACGACCATATCCACATCCTCGCGAATGAAACGCTCGCCCGCCGCTGCCGCCGCCGGCTGGTCGTCTACCATGCCCGCATCCGTCACCTGTGCGCCGAGCGCGCGCAGCCGTTCTCCGACAAACTGCCCGTATCCCGCCAGACGTTCGCGCAGACCGTCAAACTGGCTCCAGTAGGCTGCCAGCCCGATGCTGAACAGTCCGATTTTGCAGGAGTGTCTGTCCGCCGTCATCTCTTCTCTCCCTGACCGATCGTTTCTCTCCATTTCGCGCCATCGCCTCCCGCCTCCTGCCGCTGCCGTTACGCGCAACCCGCCCCCAATGTGTTATTGCGAGCGCAGCGAAGCACTCTTCCACCTTGCTGAAACGACAAGATTGCTTCGGTCGCTGCGCTCCCTCGCAAGGACAGAGGGGGTCGCCTGCCGCCTCCCTCGCAATGACAGGGGAGACGTTGTACCGTTCCAGAGACGCGCACTGCGATCCCAATCCGTCATTGCGAGCGCAGCGAAGCACTCTTCCGCCTTCGGAAGAGTTGTTCACCGGCTTTTGTGCGCGTTGACGCCTCACGGCGGTTCTGGTATCATCTTGCCGTTGAGCATTCGACGCAAAGACGTTACGTCGCGAAGACGGTTCGTCTTCGACCATCCGGGGAGAGGTTCGCAAAATGTCCGTATCCGACTGCGTTTTCTGCAAGATAGCCTCCGGTCAGATTCCCGCCCGTCTGGTCTTCGAGGATGAGGAGTTTGTCGCCTTTCACGATCTGAAGCCGCAGGCTCCCGTTCATGTCCTGCTGATTCCGAAAGCGCACTTTTCCACGCTGCTAGAGGTGCAGGACGCCGGTCTGCTGGGGCGCGCCCTGCTGGCGGTCAGCGAGACGGCGCGCCGCCTGAACGTGGCGGAGGAGGGCTTCCGCACGGTGATCAACTGCGGCGATAACGGCGGACAGACGGTCTATCACCTCCATTTTCATATTCTGGGGGGACGCTTTCTGCAGTGGCCCCCCGGATAGAGCCGGCGCGTTCGGGCGTGTGCGTGCGTTACTTTGCATTCCAGTGAAACTTCTCACAGGCATACTGCGTCGTGTCAGATGATGTCTCTCGAAAGGAGGTTTCACCATGTCAGCACGATGGGTGCGAGCGATGATCGGCGCGTTCGCTCTGACCGGCTGTCTCTCTTTCGCATTCGCGCAGCAGGCTCCCCCCCTGCTTCACCACACGTTTGAAGGGGATCAACAGGGCTGGATGGCTCTCGGACAGAATGCAAAGGTCAGCCTCGTGACCGACGCCGCCCATGTCAGGGAGGGAAAATCGGCACTGCGATTCGACTACGGGGTATCGAAAGGCGAGTTTAACCTGATGCTCGCGCAGGTTCCTCCCGGCGCGCTGGAGAAGGCGAAGTCGTGCAGCTTCTGGGTAAAAGCCGATTACGCCGCGCCTCTGGTCATGATCCTGCAGGAGAAGGAGGGAGGACGCTATACCGCGCTCTTCTCGGTTCCGGCAGACCGGTGGCAGCAGGTCGAACTCTCCGTCTCAGATTTCATTCTGTCGGGAGGACCGGACGATCCTAAAGACCCCAATAACCGTCTGGATATGGATCAGGTGGAGGGGATCGTCCTCTCTGACATCTCCCAGTACTTCGCCCAGGCGGACGCCGCGCTGGCGGAGGCGTTCGGACTCAAGTCCGGATCGCACACCCTCTACCTCGACGATCTGCGGGTCAGCGAGACGGCTCTGCCCGGCTCCTTTTCGGTGATCAACGGGGATGTGCGTCTGGACACCTTCGCCCGTCCGCAGATTGGATGGATGGCGGTCGGGGGCACGCGCCTGAGCGTGGTCGCCGACAAGCCGCTGGAGGGCAGAGCGCTGCAGGCAGACTATCGTTCGGCGCCGGGCAGGATCGTTGCCGTTGTCAAGCCGGTCCAGCGGGGCATTTTCGCGGGAACCGGCAAGCTGACCCTCTCGATGGCGTCCGCAAAACCGACGAAGATCATCCTCCAGGTGGAGGAGCGGGATGGCGGCAAGTACAACATGGTGGTGGATCTGCCGGGCGATTCGGAGGTGAAGAATCTCTCCTTCCCGTTCGCCGATTTCTCCCCTGCCGACGACTCCCGCGATCCGAACAACCGACTCGATCTAGATCAGGTGCATCAGGTAGTCTTTCTGGACGCCAGCGGCTTTCTCGGCGTGGCGGAACAGGAGAACACCCTCTGGATCAACAAGCTGCGCGCCTCGCCGTAGCGTTCGTCATTCTTTGAGCAGACAAAAAGAGGCGCAGAGACCGCTCCCGGTTCTCTGCGCCTCTCTCTGCTGCTGACACGCTTAACGCGGCGAAGGCACGTACAGACAGATAGATAAAAGCCGGTCAGACCCCGGAGGATCTGACCGGCTTCGATACCCGGTTTCGTGTCGCGTAACGCGCGCTAGAAGGAGAATTCGCCGACGTAGCTGCTGTTCTCGTTCGTTCGCCGCCAGTTGACGCCCAGTTCGGACGCGTCCTTGAACTCGCTCAGGGAAGCCTTCGCGACCAGACTGGACTTGAGCGGAATGAACGGCTCATACCAGACCATGTGCGGCATCACGCAGTGTTCGCAGCTATAGCGGGTGGTCTTCAGGTAGGCGACGTTCGGCACGCGGACGGTGTACTCCAGACCGTTGCGGGAGTACTCGAAGGGAGCCGTCTTGACGCCGATAACCTGCCCTATCTGCGACGCATACCGCTCCTTGAGCGCGGCGACCAGTGCCTCGCGCTGAGACGGGGTCGCCTTCTCATCCAGGTAGAGCACCGCGCGGCGGTTGACCGGGTTCCATGCCAGGTTCTTCTCGCCGGAGACGACCGCCATTGCCCGGACGCCCGCCAGCGGCACGCCGTTATAGGAACCCTCCCGGATGTTCCAGATCATCATCGCCTCGCGCCCCGCAGTGACCGATTCGCCGTTTGCGTGGCAGGCTCCCGTGTAGACGTTGAGCGTGCGCGCCTCGATGTATTCGCCCGACAGGGTCGGGCTGGCGTAGGCGCCGACTCCGACGGTCAGCAGCAGGACGGCGATCCACCCCCGGCAAAACGTTCGCATCAGCAATCCCTCCTTGACAAAAAGAGACAGGGCGGCGCAGCGGCTCCGCCCGATCCATGCGATGATACTCTATTATACCAATCGCGCCCGCCCTACGTATCCCGAATTCTGCTGAAAATTTTATCGTCGCTAAATCTTTTCCTTCAGAAGGTAGGAGGTCGAGACGGCTTCGTTCGCCTTCAGGCTCCCTCGCCATGACAGATCGGGAGGCTCTACCCCTGTCGTTACGAGCGACACGCCTTCAACCTGTCCTTGCGAGTGCGGCAAGACCGATGCCAACTCATGCATGATATGGAGAAGGTTTCCTTCCGCTTTTTCGCGAAATAGCAGCAAACGCTCTGCGCGAGGACAGGTCTGTGTGGCTGATCATATTCACGCTGGCAGCGGGGTTCGCAATGAATGCACCGGTTCAGCAGAGAGCCGCTTCCCGATCCGAGAAGGCGGCGCCCTGGTATCAGAAGGTTCTGGTCGGCATGGAGGTGGGACCGACCGGGGCGCAGTTCGGGAGCGACCCGTCGGATACGGGCTACTCCGCGCGTTTCGACGGACGCGAGGTGGTGCGCCGCTGCGTGGAGGCGAAGAGCGAGTATCTGGTGATCTGGGCGCGGGACGGCGAGTACGCCTACTACAACTCACGCCATCAGCCCAAAGCGCCCGGTCTGGGCGAGCGGGATGTGCTGCGCGAGGCGGTGGAGGAGGGCGCAAAGCATACTCTGCCGATCATCGCCTACTGCGTCCTGCAGACCCCCACGCAAGCCCTGCGCGAAAACCCCGACTGGCGCATACGCGACCATAACGGTCAGCCGATCAATCATCTGGTCTGCTTCAACTCTCCCTACCGGGACTACATCAAGCATCTGCTGGCGGAGATGCTCTCCTACGGGATCGCCGGGTTTCATCTGGATATGGTGGATCAGGGATTCGGTCCTCCCCACGGCTGCTGGTGCGACACCTGCCGGAAGCTGTTTGAGGCGGAGTACGGCAGACCCATGCCGAACGGGATTACCTGGGACGAGGACTGGGACCGGATGCTGGAGTTTCGCTACAGAACCAGCGAACGCTTTGAAAAGGACCTCTACGCCTTTGTGCGCTCCCGGAAGCCGGACGCGACGGTGGACTTCAACTATCACGGCTCTCCTCCCTTCTCCTGGGAGGTCGGGCAGCGTCCGGTTCAGCACGCTGGCAACGGTGATTTTATCACGGGCGAGACCGGCGCATGGGGCTTCAGCGCGCTGACCGTCGGTCTCAACGCCGCCTTCTATCGCGCCGCTGTCCCGCATCAGCGCGTTCAGGTCGCCATCCAGCGGGGAGTCCGCATGTATCATGATCAGACGACCCGCCCGCTCGCTGACATCCGCTGGGAGCTTCAGACGCTGCTGTCGCACGGCGCGTTTGTGACGATGGTGGATAAGACCGCCTACGACGGCTGGCTCGACCCGGTCACCTATGCGCGGATCGGGGCGGCGTTTGAGGACGCGCTCCGCCGGCGCGCCCATTTCGGTCAGCCGCCGGCGGCGGAGGTCGGAATCTGGTTCAGCAGCCGCACCCGCGACTGGTATGCGCGGGAGAAGCCCGGCGACTACTTCCAGGCGTTTCAGGGCGCGCATAAGGCGATGGTCTACGCGCACATCCCCTGGGGCGTCCTCCTCGACGAAAACGCGAAGCTGGAGAGCCTGCAGCGGTTTCCCGTCGTCTGTCTGCCCAATGCCGCCATCGTCAGCGAGGCGGAAGCCGACCTGCTGCGCCACTATGTAGAGGCGGGCGGAAACCTGATCGTCACCGGCGTCAGCGGCTGTTACGACCGTATGGGACGCCTGCAGAGCCGCTCCGCGCTGGAGAGCCTGATCGGGGCGCGCTTCGTGCGGCGGCTCGATTCGCTGGACAACCATGTGCGATTTCCCGGCAGTCGGGACGAGACGCTGACTGCCCTTGCCAACGGGATTCCCGCCGACTGGCCGTTTCTGGTCAGGGGTCCCGCCGTCGTGCTGGAGCCGACGACCGCCGTTCCCTACGGCGAACTGATGCAGCCCCATCGCACCGTGCGCCAGCGGCAGGGCAAAGAGGGCACCGAGTGGCCCATGAGCGCAGACCGCGCGGTCGGTCCGGCGATCCTGACACACCGGGTCGGGAAGGGAACCGTCCTAACGCTGACCGCCTCGCCGGACTTCGCGACTGCCAGCGAACACCACATTACGGAGGCGCGCCGTCTGCTGACCAACGCCGTGCGGCTTCTGCATCCGAAGCCCCGTGTGCGGATCAGCGCGCCGGCGACGGTCGAGGCGGTGGTGACGGACGACCCGAAGACGCGCACGCTGCGCGTTCACCTGCTCGGCTACCATACGCCGCCGCAGACGACCCCTGCGCAGAACCGTCCCTATGTGCTTCCGGTGCCGATCGAGGAGCCGCTGATGTTTCGTGCGGTTCTGCAGTTCGGGATGCCGGTGACCCGCGTGCGCAAGCTGAACCCCTCGACCCGCCTGCGCGTATCCGGCTCCCGCGTGGAGGCGACCGTCGAAGATGTACACGAAGTGATTATCGTCCACTACCGATAGGCGAGC
>CALLMM010000021.1 GCA_938005745.1 uncultured Chthonomonadales bacterium
GAGCCTCCCGGATTGTCCTTGCGAGGGAGGTGACAGGCGACCCCTTCTGTCCTTGCGAGGGAGGTGACAGGCGACCCCTTCTGTCCTTGCGAGGGAGGCGTAAGCCGACCGAAGCAATCTCCTGCGTACCGGAACGTGGAAGATTGCTTCGCTGACGCTCGCAATAACAGTGTGGGGCGGGTTGCGCGTGACTGGAACGGTCGCGATGCGCGTGCGTCACGCCGGATAGACGAAGTACGCCAGCAGGAACCAGACGAAGAGCGCGCCGAGGAGACTGGCGATCAGGTTTACCAGGTCGTTGGTCATCCAGCGGTAGCCGCGACCCAGACGTACCGGAGCGTCGGGGCAGTGGGTCTTTCGCTCGGTCAGCGCGCCGCAGCGCAGACAGCGATACTGCGCCTGGAAGCTGCCTCCCAGAATGCTGTCCGCCAGCGCCGCCAGGAAGCCCGCCCAGGCGACCGCCAGCAGTTCCGGCACCTCCGGCTGCCAGAGGATGTAGATCGAGCGGGGGGGCCAGGTCAGAACGCCGACCAGCCCGATGAAGAGAGCGCCGAGCAGCGCCGCCAGCAGTCCCAGCCACGAGACCGCCCCGGAGGTTCCCGCCGGAACCCGCCGCAGCGTGGTGACCATCCAGGGGCTTCCGCGCTGCAGGCTGCCGATCTCCGTCGCCCAAGTATCGGCGTTGACGGCGGCAAGCGAGGCGATCGCCATCATCAGCACCGTCTCGCGGTGCGCCTCCAGAAACGGGAAGACGGCGGCGAGTAGGGCGGCGATCCCGCCGTTGGCGAAGACCTGCATCGCGTCCCGAGTCGAGCCTTTTTCATAGAGGGCGTTCATCCGCTCCTTCCGCTTGCGCCCCACCTGCGAGAGCAGACTGCAGGAGAAGAAGAACGCCAGCAGCGGACCGGCAAACCCGATCCCGCCGAACCCGAAGATCAGGAACCCGATGACCAGCGCGGCGACCGCGCCGGAGAAGGAGAGCAGACGGAACAGGTAGGAGAGACCGGCGACCAGCGCCGCCAGCCCGCCTCCGATCATCAGTTGTGTCAGCGAGAGAGTAGACAAAAAAAGTCCTCGTCCAGCAGTCGGAGGCGCACACGCCCTCCGTCCTGTCTATTTTCGGGAGATGTAGCGGCTGTTCGCCACGTAGTAACGCCAGGGATGGTGAACGGCGCGGGTGATGCCGACCCGCTGCGTGGAGACGACCTGCGGGTCGGAGACGGGCTGCCCCTCCGCGATCCACACCGTTCCCGGCTGCGTCAGGTCCGCGCTGTTGAGCGCGCCGGTTATTCCCATCGCCGCGCAGAGCGATCCCGGTCCCCGGCACAGCCGGCGCAGATCGGCGAGGTTTCGCCGCCGCTCCATCAGCGCGATCCCCTCCAGCGGCTCCAGCGCGCGGATCAGCGCCGCCTCCCCGATCCCCTCCTGCGCCGTGACCACGTTGAAACACCAGTGGGTGCCATAGATGAAATAGACATAGGCGGTTCCCGGCGCGCCGAACATCGGGGCGTTGCGCGGAGTCTGCCCCCGATAGGAGTGGCTCGCCGGATCGTCCTGCCGGTACGCCTCCGTCTCCACGATCCGCCCCGCCGCCATGCCCTCCGGCGAGGCGTGGATCAGCACGCGCCCCAGCAGTTCCCGCGCCACCAGCGTGGTTTCGCGGCCGTAGAAGGCGCGCAGCAGCGGCTTGCCGAAGGGGGAAAGCGTCGGGTTCTGCATACGCCGGTCAGAGCGGGTATTTCCAGGGAGCGCGGTACGGTCGGCTCAGCAGGCGGCTGGCGGCGGGATCGCCGACGATCTGCTCCTTTTCGCCGTCCCACTGCACGCTGCGTCCCGCCTTCAACGCCAGCATGCCCAGCAGCGCCATATTGGTCGAGCGATGCCCGATCTCGATATCGCAGACGGGCAGCCGGCGGGTTTGAATGCTCTGCAGGAAGTCCGCCCAGAGTTCGCGGATGTTCTGGTCGTCGGGGCGATTCAGCTTCGGCTCCTCGTGCACAACCGGCTGACCGCGCCGGGCGGGGTAGAAGGTCCAGCCGTCCTGCCAGCCCATGTGGAAGGTGCCCTCCGTGCCGTAGAAGTAGCAGCCGATGCTGTGCTTCTCCGCCTCGTTGGCGGCGTAGAGGCGATGCTCCCAGACGGCGGTAAACGTCTCAAACTCGAACGTGGCGACCTGCGTATCCGGGGCGTCGGTGTTGTCGCGCAGGATGTGGCGTCCGCCGGTGGAGGAGACCCGCTTCGGATACTTCTCCTCCGTCCACCAGAGGATCTGATCCATCCAGTGGATGCCCCAGTCCCCCAGCTGTCCGTTGGCGTAGTCGAGGAACTGACGGAAGCCGCGCGGATGGATGCGGGGATTGAAGGGGCGCAGGGGAGCCGGTCCGCACCACATCTCCCAGTCCAGCCCTTTCGGCGGATCGGCGTCGGGCGTCGGTCTTCCGGGACCGCCCCCGTAGTGCACAAAGGCGCGCACCATGCCGATCCTGCCGACCCTGCCGGAGCGCAGAAACGCCATGCCGCTGACGTTGTGCGGGGAGACGCGCCGGTGCGTGCCGACCTGCACGATCCGCCCCGTCTCCCGCGCCGCCTTCACCATCGCCCTGCCCTCGCGGATCGTATGCCCGATCGGCTTTTCGACGTAGACGTGCGAGCCTGCCCGCACCGCCGCGATGGTGATCAGCGCGTGCCAGTGGTCGGGCGTGGCGACGATGACGATCTCCGGCTTCTCGGCGGAGAGCAGCTCCCGGTAGTCGCGGTAACGCTTCGGGCGGTCGCCGGTCAGACGCTCCACCTCTTCGGCGGCGGGATCGAGCAGATTCTGATCCACGTCGCAGAGCGCGACGACCTTCGACTCTCCGGCTTCGATGGCGCACCGGAGGATATTCATCCCCCACCACCCGGAGCCTACCAGCGCGGTCTTATACCTGCGTGCGGCTCCCTGTATGCCCAGCAGCGGCATCGCGGAAAAGGTCATGCTGGCGGCTCCCGCTCCTTTCAGAAACTCTCGACGGTTCATCTTACTCCGATTCGCCTGCCTGTCGGCGGTAGTTCAGCGCGGCGCGCAGGATCTGCGCCCGGTCGTTTGCGTTCACGTTCGGCAGTCCCTCCAGTCCCTGCGCGATCGCCCTCATCAGGTCTTCCGGCGCATGGACGCCCCGCTCCCGCTCCAGAATCCGCACCAGACGGGGCGTCAAGCCGGGCAGCCGCAGCAGCCGCTGAACGCCGGGAGGCACCTGTTCCCGGAGCCGTTCATACAGGGGAACCGTCCCGGTGGCGAGGATCTGCCCGATCTTGTCGGCGATGATCTCCCCGATGCCGGGCAGCGTCGCCAGTTCCCCCCGCCCCGCGACGGCGGACGCCGGCTCCCGCAGGGCGAGCAGCGTCTCCGCCGCCTTCCAGTAGGAGCGTATCTTGAAGGCGTTCTCCTCCTGATAGTCCATCATGTCGCCGATCTGCAGGAAGATCTCGGCGATCCGGGCGTTATCCATCGGCTCCACCCTATCGGCGCGGGGCGTACCGCTCACGGGCATCACTTCAGATGCCGCGCATACCAGTCGAGGGTGCGCTGCCACGCCAGTTTCGCCGCCTCCGCGTGGTACATCTCGCGGGTGTCGTTGTTGAAGGCGTGGTTGGCGCCCTCGTAGATGTGAATCTCAGCGGCGGCGCCGCGCTTTTTGAGTTCGTCCCGGTACGCCTGCACATCCTCGACCGGAATCCCGCGATCCAGCGCGCCGAAGTGCCCCAGCAGGGGCGTCTTCACCTTCTCAACCACCTCGATGGGGGCGTGCGGCTTCTTCTGCCGGTCGGCGTTGGGAGCCAGCCGGATCCGTCCGTAGTAGGCGACGCTGGCGTCCAGCGGCATCTTCCCGTCTGCGCCGGCGGGCATCGCCGCCGCCAGCATGGCGAAGTAGCCGCCCCAGCAGAAGCCGACCAGCCCGATTTTGCCGGTGCAGTCGCTGCGGCTGCGTAGGTAGGCGGACGCGCTGCGAATGTCCTGCAGCACCTGCTCATCGGCGATCCTGCCGACGAACTCCATCAGGGGCGGTCCGAACCCTTCCGGCGGCTTGCCCTCGCGCGTGAAGAAGTTCACCGCCAGCCCGATGTAGCCCGCGCGCGCCAGACGGCAGGCGATATCCCTGATGTGGTCGTTGACGCCGAATATCTCCTGCACCACGATGACGCCGGGACGACGCCCCTCGCCTTTCGGACGGCAGAGAAACCCCTCGATGGTGTCGCTGCCGCTCTTGAAGGTTACGTTCTCGTGCGCCAGGTTCGAGTCGTTGAGCGCGCCGGGGGTCTTATCCTGTCCCAGCGCGCCCGCGCTCGCCGCCGCCGCGACCGCCGCGCTGGCTCCCACCTTGCCCAGAAACCGCCGCCGGGACATCCGATCCAGTTCCGGATCGAGGGCGGGGTCCATGTTCGGATCGTGCTCCTGCTGGCTCATCGTCTTACCTCTCTTTGTGTATCCATCGCTCGATGAAGCGCTTTCCGGTCCACTTAACGCTCCCTGGCGCTCTGTTAACCCCGTTTCGACGTCTCCGCCCCGGTTCCCTGCCATACGGTGTGGGCGAACAGGTCTTCATACAGGCGACCGGGCAGCGCCACGCTCACCGGACAAGCTAACCCGATCTTCGCGCACCGTTCGCGCACCCGCGACAGCACATGCTCGTCCTCATAGCGGCGGGAGACATGGTAGAGACCCAGCCAGCCCACCTCCGCCGCCCGGGCGATCTCCAGCACCTCCTCCAGGCAGGAGTGAGGATGTCCGCGCTCCTCCATCTCCTCCTTCTCCGCCTCCTCCAGGAAGGTACACTCGTGCATCAGCACGCGGCTGCCGCGAAAACAGGCGGGATCGAGCGGCATGGTGTCTCCGGTGATCGTGAAGAGGATGTCCTCGATCGTCTCGATGATGTAGGCGCGTCCATGCTCAAGGCGCAGCGCGTCCAGCTCCTGCTGGGGAAGCTGACGGAACTCCTGCTTCACCTTGTCCACCTGGCGCACGATCTGGTAGCCCAGACTGCGGGGGCGGCTGTTTCCGGCAGGCGGGTAGTGATTGGTCGCAAAGCCGCGCAGAAAGTGGCGGTCCGGCTCGATGGCAAGCGTCTCGCCCGCGCCCAGCGGATGCCAGCGGACTTTTCCGGTGGAGCGTGAGTCGAAGTGAGTCAGGAAGTTGGCGAAGGCGCGGGCGGAGCCGCTGCCCTCGGGATAGACCGCCGTGAAGTCGCCCGCGCCGCCCCGCAGGTTCAGAAGCTGCATCAGTCCGGCGCAGTGGTCGCGGTGGGTGTGCGTGATGGCTGCCAGCCGCATCTTGTGAATCCGGCTGTCCAGCAGAGCCGTCACGCCGTCTCCGGCGTCAAACAGGATGCGGTGGGTCTCATCGAAGACCCAGGTCGAGACCAGCGGGGTGGAGAAGAGGGTGATCTGCGGCGGGTTCATACAGGGACTCTGCTCAACCCCGGGAGACGTTGTGCTGCCGGGACGCCTGAACGCGCAGCGAATCCAGAAACTCCGCGCTCTTGAGATCGCGGTCGGCACGGTAGCGCACATACCAGCGCAGACAGCGGGCGGTCTCGGCGGCGGCGGCGGGCGAGGGCGCAAGCGCAAGCAGGGTCTCCGGATCGGCGGAAGCCAGCGCATGCAGGAAGGTGATCGTCTCCGCATGCAGGGCGATTGCGTCCTGCGCGCTGAAACGGCAGCCGCTGCACAGGACACCTCCCAGCGACGGGCTGAACGCGCTCTGCCGTCGCTGCAGCGCGCCGCCGCAGCGCACGCACGCCTCCAGCTGCGGCATATAGCCCCGTTCGGCAAGCAGGCGCAGTTCGTAGGCGTGAACGATCAGATCGGGACGCTCCTGCGCCCGCTGCAACAGGTAGAGCGCGGAGAGCAGCAGATCGAAGACCTCCGGATTCGGCTCGCGCTCCTCGATCATCCGGTCGGTCAACTCACACAGATAGGTCGCGCGCGCCAGCAGCTCCAGATCGCCCCGCAGCGTCGGGAAAGAGGATGCCACCTGACACTGCGAGATAATATCCAGGCTTTTGCCGACCGCAAGCTGCATCTGCGAATGGGTGAACAGCTCTGTCGCGCCGCTTAACCGGCTTCCGGCGCGGCGCGCCCCCTTCGCGACGGCGTTGAGCTTGCCCTTTTCGCGCGTCAGCAGGGTAACGATCTTGTCTGTCTCCCCCAGAAGGATTCGGTGCAGGACGATCGCATCCGCATTGTAGACAGGCATGGGCGTCTAGAACTTCGACCCCACTAGAATGGAAAAACCGTCTGTGCGGACGCTGCCGACCCGGCTCACGAAGTCGTACTGCCCCTCCAGAAAGAGACGACCGGTCAGATCCGCCCCGGCGACCAGTCGAAAACCGAACCGCGAGGCGGTTCCGCCGCCCTTCGTATGCACCGTCCACAGACCGACGCCTGCGCCCAGATAGAGCGGGCTGCGCACCGCCAGCGACGGCTGCCAGACCTGAACCAGGGTGATCGGCAGGATGGAGTTGGAGCCGCTGAAGGCGTAGTCTATGCCGACCCGCGTCTTGCCGGCAACGCCCATGCCCAGCAGAGGCAGGTCCATGTCCGCCCCGATCTTCACCCAGGCATCGTCGGACACATCCTTGAGGGAGCGGCTGTCGGGCGCGAAGACGCCCGCCTTGACCCGGTACTTCGGAATAATGTCCTGCGCGTCCGCCGGCGCGACGCCGGCTGCGCTCAGCGCGCAGACCGCCGCCAGCAGACAGACCGCTCGTTTCCATAACCGCGTGATTGCCAGCAACGCAGAGTCTCCTTCCTCTTCTGACGAAGAGAGAAGACAGAATCCAGAGGATCGGCGGAGACGATGCGCCGGCTCTGCCGTCCTCTCTCTTCTGCCTTCTGACTTCGGTTACGCTCGAATTAGAAGCGATAGCCCAGATAGGTGGTCACACCATCTACGCGGACGCCGGTCCCGAGGTTATCGCTGAAGCCGCCCACATAGTCGTAGTTCAACTCCACGAAGATGCGCGGCGTGATATCCGCCCCGGCGACAAACTTCACGCCCGGCTGCGTGGTTCCGCCGATGAACGGGGTATTGATGAAATAGATGCCGCCGCCGAGTCCGCCGTAGACACGGATGCGGGCGTCGGGCGGGGTGATCGTCCAGAGCAGTTTCGCTGTCAGCGGGAGAACAAAGACCATCTTCCCGCCATGATCGCGCCAGGCGATCTCTGCGCCGAAAACAACCTCTCCGTTGAGCAGGCGATGGCGGAAACGGGGATGGTAGTCCGCTCCTGCCGCCCAGAAGACGCTGCTAGCCTGGTTCTTCAGAGAGCCATGCGTGGGGAAGAACGCGCCAGCCTTTACGGAGATCCCTTTGGTCGCCACCGGCTCTACGTCCTGGGCACGCGCCACTCCCGCGACGCAGAGCAACACCGCGGTGAAGGCGACTGCCTTCCATAGAGACCGCTTCATTGCTTTCACGAAAAACGTCCTCCTTGTGTTAGGAAGCATTGCGCTCCGTTAACGCTCGGAACGCTGTCTTGATTATCGGAACACGGCTGATCCGGTCTCAGTGACCACAGCCCCGCGCCCTCAACCGAGCACAGTATATATCGCAGGTTGTTGATTTGTCAAATTAACGCCCCGATCTGCGCCGCAGATGCAGGTTCCCCGCGCCGTCGGTCGCCGCAGACCAGCCGGAAGGCAGGCAGGCGGTCGCGTCCTCCTGAACGATCAGCGCGGGACCGGCGATCTCCTGTCCCGCCCCCAGCGTCTCCCGCGCATAGACCCGCGCTTCCCGCCAGCCGCCGCGCTCCCAGAGGAGGGTCGTCTGCGCCTCCGGGCGGGTCGGGGCGGAGCGGGGAGCGGTTCCGGAGGGCTGCGTCTTCTTCGCGCTTCGGTTCACTCCGACTGCCGTCAGCCCGACCGTTACGATCTCCACCGGCTGGGCAGGATCGGCGTGCCCGTAACGCGCGCGATGAGCGCGATGGAACGCCTTCGCCGCCGAAGCCAGCCGCCGACGGAACGGAACCCGCAGGGCGTAGGACTGCCCGACATAGCGCGCCTCGACGAACGGCTCCAGAAAGACGGCGTCGGGCGGTACCCCTTCGCGCTCCATCTCCGCGCGCGCCTGCGCCGCCATCGGGCGCAGGGTCTGCGCCAGCAGGGTATCGAAGCGCTCCTGCGCCGGGACGAAGAGGGTGCGCTGATGCTCGCGGCGCACATCCGCCAGCGCCAGCCCGAGCGCGGAGAATGCGCCCGGATACCGGGGGATCAGCACGGCGCGCACGCCGACCGCCTCCGCCAGCGCGCAGGCGTGCAGCCCGCCGGCTCCCCCGAAGGAGACCAGCGTATAGTCCGCCGGGTCACGTCCGCGCTCCACCGAGATATGCCGCAGGGCGCGCGCCATCTGCGCGTTCGCCACCTCCAGCACGCCTTCGGCGGCGGCTTCCGCAGACAGCCCGAGCGTTCGGGCGAATTCGGCGAAGCGCGCATGCACCCGATCGGCGTCCAGCGGCAGCCTTCCCGCCAGACGCAGCGACGCGGGGAGACGTCCGAGCATCAGATTCGCATCCGTGACGGTCAGACGTTCGCCGCGCCCGCAGGCGACCGGACCGGGGTCGGCTCCCGCGCTCTGCGGACCGACCCGCACGCCGCCGCCCGCGTCTATGCGCGCCAGCGAGCCGCCGCCTGCTCCGACCGTGTGGATATCCAGCATCGGCGTCAGCAGGGGCAGCCCCGCCACCTCGCCGGTTCGCACCGTCTCCGGCGTCCCGTCTATCAGGGCGACGTCGGTCGAGGTTCCGCCCATGTCGAAGGTCATGATCCGACGGACACCCGCCTCTCTGGCGATGTGTACAGCCGCCACCAGCCCTCCCGCCGGACCGGAGAGCGCGGTCTTAATCGCGTTGGCGGCGGCTTCCTCGGCGCGCAGCGCGCCGCCGTTGGACTGCATCACCGCCAGCCGCCCCGCCTGAAGCTCCGCGAGCCGTTCCCGCAGCCGACCGATATAGCGGCTCATGATCGGCGCAACGAAGGCGTTGGCGCAGACGGTGCTGGTGCGCTCATACTCCCGGTACTCCGGCGCGACTTCGCAGGAAAGCGAGACGTGCAGACCGCGCGCCCGCGCCCGCTGTCCCGCCTCCCGTTCGTGCTGCGGGTTGAGGAAGGAGAAGAGAAAGCAGACCGCCAGCGACTCGACGCCCTGCGACTCTACCGCGTCGAGCACGCGCTCCAGCGCGCCGGCGTCCAGCGGCGTAACGATCGCGCCCTGTCCGTCCAGACGCTCCGGAACCTCATACCGCAGGTCGCGGGGAATGAGCGGGTCGCGGGGGCGGGGCGTCAGGGAGTAGAGTTCTTCGCGGGTCTGGCGGGCGATCTCCAGCACATCGCGGCAGCCCTGCGTGGTCAGAAGCGCCGTCTTCGCGCCGCGCCGCTCTAGCAGGGCGTTGGTCGCCACCGTCGTGCCGTGCACCACCGTAAATCCCGCAGAGAGCGGCAGCCGCCGCAGCCCCTCCAGGATCGCCTGGGAGGGGTCGGCGGGCGTGGAGGGAACCTTGCAGACGTGCAGATTCCCCGCTTTGTCCTGCAGCACGAAATCGGTGAAGGTTCCGCCAGTATCTACGCCGACGATCATCTTCCGCCCAGAAACTCGCGGATATACTGCGTCACCCGTCCCGGCTCCTCATGCACTACCCAGTGACCGGCGTCGGGGATGCGTCGGACGGTCAGCTTCGGAACGTATTTCTCCAGCCCTTTGAGGTTGCCCGTCAGCAGCGCGGTGTCCTTCTCGCCCCAGATCACCAGCGTCGGGACGCGCACCTCCATTGAGGGGAAGCGCCGGGAGAGGTCTTCGGGAGGTTCGGAGGCGCCGGGTCCGGGGGAGGGCGGACCGATACGGGCGGCGCGATAGTAGTTGAGTCCGCCGGTCAACGCGCCGGGCTGCGCCCACGCCTCCAGATAGCGTCGCCTCTTCTCCTCCGGGAAGGCTCCGGGACGCGCCCCGCCAAAGACCCCCGCCGCCAGCGCCGCGTAGTTGTTTGCGCTCAACGTCGCCTCCGCCTGCGGACTGCGGAAGAGGTTCATGTAGGCGCTCGCCTGCTGCTGCTGCGGGTTTTCGCGCAGTTCGCGGGAGAAGACCGCCGGGTGCGGCGCATTGATGATCACCAGCTTCTCCAGCATCTCCGGATGCGTCAGCGCAAAGGCGTAGGCGACCGCGCCGCCCCAGTCGTGTCCGACCAGAATCGCCTTTTTCCCTGGACTCAGCCGCTCCAGCAGCCCCTTCACATCCGCTACCAGCAGCGGCACGGCGTAGTCCTCCACGCGCGCGGGCTTGTCGGAGAGATTGTAGCCGCGCATATCCGCCGCCACCGCCCGATAGTCCTTCCCGAACTCCCGCAGCAGATCGTTCCAGGCGTACCAGAACTCCGGAAAGCCGTGCAGAAACAGGATCACCTGCCCCTGCCCGACGGCGGCGTAGTGCAGTTTGATCCCGTTGACCGTAGCAAACTCATGCTGGAGCATGGGTTGTCTCTTTTCAGCGGCTTCCTGCGCCTCCGCAGCGCCTCCTGCGATGCAGATCAGCAGGGCAGCCAGTATCACGCTTCGCATGACGGAGACCCTCTCCCTCCCTGTGAATGGTGTCTCTCTTTTCTCCCGGACAGTGGCGAATTCCTACCTCACGGACGTGCCGGATTGTGTTCGCGTCGAGGTTGCAGTATAATGTCGTCGGACAGGCTGGAGACCGTCCGCAGGAGGAGCCGCCGTGCAGATCGCAATTCTCTCCGACATTCACGATAACATCTGGAAGCTGGCGCGCGCGCTGGAGCGAATACAGCAGACCGACCGGATGTTCTGTCTGGGCGATCTCTGTTCGCCGTTTGTGCTGGATATTCTGGCGCGGGGCTACGACAGACCCATTGACATCGTGTTTGGCAACAACGACGCCGACACCTATCGCATCACCCTGAAGGCGCACGGATACCCCCATGTCACCCTGCACGGGGAGTTTTTCGAGATCACGCTCGACAACCGGCGTTTCGCGGTCAACCACTACGATCATCTGGCGCGCGCCCTCGCCGCCTCCGAACGCTATGACGTGGTCTGTTTCGGGCATAATCATCAGCGCGAGACGACCCGGCAGGGACGCACCCTGCTCCTCAATCCCGGTCCGATCATGGGAGCCAGCTTCGCCTCCGGCGCGCCAGAGGACGTTCCCAGCACCTGCGCCGTCTACGACACCGCCGCCGGAGAAGTCCGGCTGATCGAAGTCTGAATTACGCGCACGGAGACAGAGCACCGATGACACAACACGCGACCATAGATCCCCAGACTGCCGCCGATCTGATCCGCACGAACGGCTATGTCCTCTTCGAGGACCTGCTGCCGCTCTCGATTATAGACGCCATGCGGGACGCCTTCGATCCGCTGCTGGAGGAGAAGCGGCAGGCGGAGCCGAGCAATCGGGGCGCAAACCGCTTTCAGATGTATCTGCCCTTCGTCCCCCCGTTCGCCGATCCGCGGGTCTACGAGAACAGCATAGTGCTGGCGACGCTGGAGAAGCTGCTCGGACCCGACATCCTCTGCACCTACTTCGCCTCCGACACGCCGCTGCCGGGAGCGGAGTATCAGCGCGTTCACTCCGACACGCGCCTGCTCTTCCCGGAGACCCAGCTCTCGCTGCCCTGCTACGGCGCGGTGCTGAATATCCCGCTGGTGGATGTGACGGAGGAGAACGGACCGATGGAGATCTGGCCCGGCGGGACGCACCTGTGGGCGGGCGGCGTGGACATGGAGGCGATGGCGCAGAGGATGACCTCCGTGCGCGTGACCATGCGCGCCGGCTCCGTGCTGCTGCGCGATCTGCGGATGTGGCATCGGGGAACGCCCCATCACGGGACCCGCTCCCGCCCGAATGTTGCGCTGGTCTATACGCGCCCCTGGTATCGCTTTGAGCAGAAGGTTCCGGTCATGACGCGCGCCGCTTACGAGTCGCTGTCCGAGCGGTCGCAGCGCATGTTTCGCTTCTCGGAGATCGTCGGTTAGGCAATGGCGGAAGACCGCGCCTCCCGGCAGATCGCCGCGCTGCTGACGGAGTATGTGCAGACCGGCACGGGCAAAACGAAGCGGCTGCGAAACCGGCTGAAGAGGCTGCCTCTGCCGGAGGTGGTTCCGGTCCTGAAAGACCTGCTTCTGGGGGCGGACAACAAGCAGGCGTTCGACCGGCTGGCGCGTCTGGCGGCGGAGATATGCAACGAGATCCTCCCTGAACAGGAGGCGCTGCGGGATGAGATCGTGGCGGCGCTTGCGCAGCATGTGCGCCGCAACCCGCGTTTCCCCCGTCTGGCGCTGCGTGCGCTGGCGCAGTGCGATCATCCGCAGGTGGTTCCGCTGCTGATAGATCGTCTGATTCATGGGAGTCTCAGGCAGCGCGCGGCGGCGGCGGCGCATCTGGCGGGGAAACGCTCCGCGCTGGCAATCGAGCCGCTCTGCCAGTGCGCGTCGTTTCCGGAGAGCCGCATCATCTCCGAGTCGCTGAAGGCGCTGCGCGCGATGGGACGCCCGGATCACCTGGCGCGGATGCTGCTGGTCGAAACCGCTCTGACGGTGCGCGACCGGGTGCGGGTTCTGCGCGCGCTGGAGCAGCTGCCGCTGACGCTGTTTCGCTTCCGTGCGCAGCGGTTTCTGGATCGCGAGGCGGTGAACCCCGACAGTCCGGTCGCCAGAGAGGCGAAAGCCTGCGCCGACCTGATGCGCGCCTCCGACACGCTGCTGCGCCCGACCGAAAATCCGGGAACGGATACGCTGCTGCGCCCCGCCTTCGGACCGGCTGCCGGCGACCCCGATGCGCTGCTGCGCGCCTCCGAGGAGCCGGAGGAAGAGGACGACGACCCGGAGGAGCCGCTGCGCCGCGGGGGCTGGTGGAGCGCGATCGTGCGGCTCTTTATTCGCCGGTAGAGAAGAGAGTACAATGAAACAGCAGCGGATAACCCGTCGCGAAGCGATAGCCCGGCTCTCCCGGCTGGCTGCCGGGGTCGCGCTGGGATGCGCCGCTCTGCCCGGGAGGGGGACTACTATGGAGGCTGATCAACGCCGTACGGAATGGATGCGCCGGGGAAAGTTCGGCATGATGGTGCACTGGATCGCGCCCGGTCCCGCGCCGGAGAAGGGCGAATGGATCCGCGATCTGGACCGCGCCGTAGACCGTTTCGACCTCGACCGCTTTCTGGAGCAGTTCAAGCAGAGCGGCGCGGACTGGCTGATCTTTACCCTCGGTCAGAACACCGGCTTCTACGCCAGTCCCAACGCGACGCTGGACGCCTGGGCGGGACCGGGACACACCTCCCGGCGCGATCTGGCGCTGGAGATCGCCACTGGCGTCCACGCGCAGAAGAAGCGGTTTATCGCCTACCTGCCCGCGGAGGTCAACGCACAGTCGGAGGTCATTCACCGGGCGTTTCAGTGGAACCCGAAAGACCAGTCGGCGTTTCAGAAGCGGTATCAGGCGTTCATCCGCGAGTATGCGGAGCGGTTCGGCAGGTGGCTCGACGGCTGGTGGTTCGACGGCTGCTATACGTGGGACGTGTTTCACAACAGCCTGTACGACTGGCCCGCCTGGTGCGCGGCGGCGCGGGCGGGCAACCCCGACTGCGCGCTGGCTTTCAACGACGGCTCCTTCTGCATCGGCATCACCAGACCATTGACCCCCCTGCAGGACTACCTCTCCGGTGAGGTGGAGGCGCTGGTCGAGGGCAAGATACGGCTGGGACGCGAGGCGAATGCACCGCTCTATCTGCCCGAGTCGCGCTTTGCGCCGGGAACCCACTGTCAGTGGCATGCGCTGGTTCCCATAGACTGCTTCTGGGCGCACCAGACCCCCGGACCGATGGAGCCGCCCCGCTACCGTGACGAGGAGCTTCTCTCGTTCCTGCGAAGCTGCCGGAAAGTGGAGGGCGCGGTTACCTTCAACGTCGGCATCTATCAGGAGGGACATATCGGGGAGCATACCCTCGCGCAGCTGGTTCGTCTGCACAAAGCCCTGCGTTCCTGATATGCGCCGCCGGGCGCGTGTCAGAGTGACATACCGGTTCCGCAGGACGGTGATTACGGACAGGCGCTGCGCGGAACGTGGAAAATTGCTACGCTGTCGCTCGCAATGACAGTGTGGGGACGGGTTGCGCGCGACTGGAGCGGCCAAGCCTGCCGGACTGTCATTGCGAGGGAGGCGCAAGCTGACCGAAGCAATCTCACACCCGCCCCAACACCCGACTGTTACGGGATCAGAAACGGCGTGTCGTCCAGTCCCTGATTGACCTTCAGTTCGCTGTAGGTGGTGATGCCGGCGACCGCGCCTTCCTGATTGCGGATCTCCAGCCGGCTCGGAATCCAGAGTCCGGGCGACGCCTCCCGGATCTCCTGATACAGAAAGGTGGCGCGCAGTTTTCCGGAGCTGTCGTACCACTCGCGTTTACGCACCACACGCGCCTTCGGATCAATCCAGACTCGAAAGCGGTCCGCGACGTCGCCGCGATAGACGATCTCAAAGAGGTAGTGGGGAACGCCGTCCAGTCTCTCCTCGCGCAGGAAGCGGCTCTGCACGGCGGAGAGCACATGGCGCGAGAGGATGCCCAGTTCAAACAGGGAGTATCGTCGGCTGGCTTCTTCGGTCAGCTCGTCCTTCTTCTTGAGCCTCAACTGCGGCACATGAAAATAGCGGGTGCAGCCGTTGACAATCATCGTCCCGACGCGCCCCTCCATCCGCAGCTTATCCGGGTCTTTGTAGCGCATGTTCAGGTCGCGCAGGCGGTACATCATACCGAAATCGCGGCTGATCTTCTCCAGTTCGCTCTGCTCCGCCAGGACGACCTGCACCCGCGCCTGAAGATCGTTCACCTCGGCGGTCGCCAGATCCTCCAGACGCGGAGAATCCGCCTTCGCCGCCGCTCCGGACATCAGCGCGCCCGCCGCCAGCCAGAACCCGATAACCCTTCGCATCCTTCGCATACGCCTCTTCGGACCTCCTCCCTGTACGCCACTCATCGCACATAACTTTACCACAACGCATCGCCCTGCGAAACGCCGCGGGGCGCGGACGAGCAAGCTGAGTATATCGCAGGAGACCGCCAGGCGTCAATGGCGACGCGGTGATGCCGTTCCGACGGGCAGGACTCCCATTTGGGAGCACAGAATCTTTTCCACGACATCCATGCAGCAACCATCGGAACCGGCTCTCCGCCGCGATTCCGGGGAGATACCGGACAACCTATACCCAGTAAAGGAGCTTTTCATGTATACCGCACTGAGTCCCGGAGCGATGGGCATCCGGGTCGGCAGTCTTCAGGAGGCGATCAACGTGGCGAAAGACGCCGGCTTTGAGGGCGTTGAGGTCGGCATCCATGAAGTCGCAGACCTGATCGAGAAGAGCGGCGCGGAGGCGGTCAGGGCGATGTTCACGGAGGCGAACATCAAGCCGGCGGGGTTCGGACTGCCTACCGACTGGCGTTCGAGCGAGGAGAACTGGAAGAAGGGGCTGGAGGAGCTTCCGCGACTGGCGAAGGCGGCGCAGGCGATCGGCTGCTTCCGCACCGCCACCTGGATCATGCCCTGCTCCAATGACCTCCCGTTCGATGAGAACCGCGCCTTCCATGTCGCGCGCTTCAAGCCGATCGCCGCCATTCTGGGCGAATACGGCGTCCATCTGGGGCTGGAGTTCATCGGTCCCAAAACCCTGCGCGACAGCCAGAAGTACCCCTTCATCTACAAAATGGAGGATATGCTGGCGATGGGCGCGGACATCGGTCCGAATGTCGGGCTGCTCCTCGACTGCTGGCACTGGCACACCTCCGGCGGGACGGTGGACGACCTGTACGAACTCAAGCCGGAGCAGGTGGTCTATGTCCATGTCAACGATGCGCCTCTCGGCGTGCCGCTGGACGAGCATGTTGACAACCGGCGCGGACTGCCGGGAGCGACGGGCGTCATTGACATCGTGGGCTTCCTCTGCGCGCTCAAATCCATCGGCTACGACGGACCGATCGTGCCAGAGCCGTTCGGCAACCCGGCGACTTGGGTTCGACAGTCGCTCGAAGTCATCTGGAAGAGAGCCGGACTCTAGTCTTCCCTTCGCTGCGGGGAGCCGTCCGCCCGCGCTCCTCGCAGCCTTCCCTTCGGAGGTTATCCCATGACGGACGCCGCCCCCTCAGACGCCCCCTCCTCGCCTGCCGTCCCGCTCACCCATCGTTTCGCGCTCTGTCTCTCCGGGGGCGTGGCGCTGGGAGCCTATATCGCGGGCGTTCTGACCCAGCTCTATCGCGACATCCATGCCATCAACGCGCTCCCCGAATCCGACGGCAGACTGCGTCTGACAATAGACGCCGTCGCCGGGTCGTCCGCCGGCTCCGTGACCGGTCTGATCCTGGCGCGCGCGCTGTCTCTCGAATCGGACCCGGAGACCTTCGAGAGGGCGATGCGCGCCTGCTGGGTGGAGGGGCTGGATGTAACCGCGCTGCTGGAACCTCCGCACGACGCCGCCAACGCCGCCTTCTCCAACGAATGCCTGGAGCGGATCGCCCGTCAGACCTTCGACATTCTGGGCGGGAGCCGGGAGGATACGGTGCGGCAGCATCCTCCCGAAACGGCTGCCGAGGACCCCGGCTTTGCGCCGGAACGGACGGTCGCGCTCTGGATGACGATGACCAATCTGGACGGCATCCCCTGCTGCATTGACTTCGACTCGCCCGGCGCGCCCTCCGTCGAGACGGTCTTCTACGCCCGCGCCTACCGCGACTACGCGCCCTACTTCCTGAACGGCGAGCGGTTCTACCATGTCCGAGTTCCTCTGGAGAGCCTGATGTCGCCCTTTCCGCTGGAGCGGGTCGTGCGCGTCTGCTGGAACGAGATCAAGGAGGCGGCTGCTACCTCCGGCGCGTTTCCGCTGGCGTTTCAGAGCCGCCCGCAGGAGCGCGACCTGAGCCTCTACCCGGCGTATCAGCGATTTCTGGAGCATATGGAGGAGCGGCAAAGGCTTCCCCTTGCGCCGGGCGAAAAACGGTCGTACGCGCCGCTGCCCTCCCGCTCGGAGCAGGTCGCCTTCCAGTTTGTGGACGGCGGGCTGTTCAACAACCAGCCGATCGGGCGGGTGATTGACGCCGTCAGCTATCTGGAGAGGCTGGACAGCGGGCGCATGCCGGATCAGGAGCGGGTTTTTCGCAGCTTTCTAGTGATCGAACCGGATCCTAACACCCGCGAAGCCATCGCGCAGAGCCTGGGGACGGACACGAAAACGGCGCGTGAAAATCCGCACGGGCTGCCGCCGCACAGGATCGTCGGCAAGATCATCAACGCCTACTTCAACGACGCCCTCTACAGCGACTTTGAGCGGGCGGAGAAGGTCAACCAGCAGATCCGCGCCCTGAACCGCGCGCTGGCAGCCAGCGATCTGACGCCCGCGCAGCAGGAGGCGATCCGCCAGGCGGTCGGGCTGCACTTCAAGCGCGAGATCGTTCTGGAGCGCATTCCGGCGGTTCCGCCGGAGCAGGATCGGCTGGCAGGCGACTTCTGGGGGCACTTCGGCGGCTTTCTGGCGCAGACGTTTCGCGAGGAGGACTTCGTCACCGGGCAGCGGGAGGCGCGCCGGTGGTTTCTGGACTGGCTGGCGCGATGGCTTGCGCGGCTGGGCGAACGCGCCCCGATCACGCTGGAGCAGGCAGCAACGCGCCTACCCGCCCTCCCCGACCCTCCCGGCGAGGCGTCTCCCGACTCCCGATGGGAGAGTATCGAACGGGAGCGCAGAAAGGCGATCCTCGAAGCCGCACTGCTGCGCGCCGGGCAGATGATCGGGCGCTGGCTCCCGGAATCGCAGCCCTACCTTCCGGCGGGGCACACCCTGATCAAGCCGAAGATCGAAGCTATGTACGTTGGCAGCTCCTCCGGTTCCGTCCGGCTGGACTGGGTGAACGCCCTCTTGCGTCTGTTCGATACCCCGCTCGGTCCGAAAGTCCAGAGCGTTACTGGGCTGGCGACCGTCCTGCTGCTGCTGGCGGGGATGGGAGTGATGACTCTGCTGGGCATGGCGTTCGCTGTTCCGCTCTCGTGGGCGAGCCTCGCGGCGGGGATGGCGCTGGGGGGCTTGCTGACGGCGGCGGGGTACGGGGCGGGAGCCTGGCTGCGTCGCCGCTTCGCCGCATCCGACAGGAGCGCGCCTCCTCCTTCCGATACCGCTCCTTGAAGGCTCTCCCGCAGTGCCGTTCCTTCCGGAATCTCTTCCGTGTCTACTGGAATCTGGCGGAGCAGTTCTGATAGAATCCTGTCGGTTATTCCGGGTATTTTCAGGGGGGGCGGGCTGGCATGGCTCAACACGACAGAATCATCATTCGCGGCGCGCGACAGAACAACCTCAAGAACATAGATATCGAGATTCCTCGCGATAAACTGGTCGTCATCACCGGACTCTCTGGCTCCGGGAAGTCCTCGCTGGCGTTCGATACGCTCTACGCCGAAGGGCAGCGCCGCTACGTGGAGAGCCTCTCTGCCTATGCCCGGCAGTTTCTGGGGCAGATGGATAAGCCCGACGTAGACTATATCGAGGGCCTCTCCCCCGCCGTCTCCATAGACCAGAAGTCCACCAGCCGCAACCCGCGCTCGACCGTCGGAACGGTGACCGAGATCTACGACTATCTGCGCCTGCTGTACGCGCGGATCGGCGTTCCGCACTGCCCGCAGTGCGGGCGAGAGATCGCGCAGCAGACCGTTCAGCAGATGGTGGACCGGGTCCTGAGCCTCCCGGAGGGAACGCGCATTCAACTGCTGGCTCCGGTGGTGCGCGGGCGCAAGGGCGAATATCGCAAAGAGCTGGAAGACCTGCGCAAAGAGGGCTTCACGCGGGTGCGCGTGGACCGGCAGGTCTACGATCTCTCCAGCGACGACCTGCCCGATCTGGATCGCTACAAACAGCACTGGATCGAAGTAGTGATTGACCGCCTGGTGGTGAAGCCGGAGATCTCGCGCCGGCTGGCGGACTCGCTGGAGACGGCACTGAAGAAGGCGGAGGGAAACGCCGTCGCGCATGTGCTGCCCCGCGACGGCGACGCCTCCGTGCAGGAAGAGGAGATCGTCTTCTCTGAGCACTTCGCCTGCACGGTCTGCGGCATCAATCTGGAGGAGGTCGCGCCCCGCTCCTTCTCGTTCAACAGCCCCTACGGGGCGTGTCCCGAATGTCACGGGCTGGGAACCCGAACCGAGTTCGACCCGGATCGGATTGTGCCGGATCGCAGCCTGACGATCCATCAGGGAGCGATCAAGCCGCTGGTGATGAAGTCCACCGGGACGATTCACGACTGGTGGAAGGCGATCCTGGCGGGGGTCGGCGAGCGACTGGGCTTCACCAACGACACCCCGATGAGCCAGTTGACCGAGCCGCAGTGGAACGCGCTGATGTATGGGATTCAGGGCAACGTGACGGCGCAGTTTCGCAATAAGTGGGGACGGGTGCGCCGGTTCGACACGGAGTTTGCGGGGATTGTGGCGCATCTGGAGCGACGGCTGCAGGACACCTCCAGCGACTATATCCGGGAGGAACTGGCGCAGTATCAGTCCACGCGCCCCTGTCCCGCCTGTCAGGGCAGACGCCTGCGCCCCGAGTCGCTGGCGGTAACCATCCATGACCTGAATATCGCGCAGGTCTGCGCCATGTCCATCGGGCAGGCGCACACGCACTTCAGCAGCCTGCCGCTGACACCCCGTGAGGAGACCATCGCCCGGCAGATCATCAAGGAGATCCGCACGCGGCTGAGCTTCCTGATCAATGTGGGGCTGGAGTACCTGACGCTGGATCGCGCGGCGGCGACGCTGGCGGGCGGCGAGGCGCAGCGGATCCGGCTGGCGACGCAGATCGGCTCCGGGCTGATGGGCGTGCTCTACATCCTGGATGAGCCGAGCATCGGTCTGCATCAGCGCGACAACACCAGACTGATCGAGACGCTGCTGCGCCTGCGCGATCTGGGCAATACGATCCTGGTGGTGGAGCACGATCAGGAGACGATGGAGGCGGCGGACTGGCTCATTGACATCGGTCCCGGCGCGGGCGAACATGGCGGACGGGTGGTGGCGCAGGGAACCTACTCCGACATCCTCCAGAACCCCGATTCGATCACCGGGCAGTATCTCTCCGGGGCGCGGCGTATCCCCGTCCCGCCGGTCCGCAGACCGGTCGCGCTCTCCGCGCAGGAGGGTGCGCCTCGGCGGTGTTTGGAGATACGCGGGGCGCGCGCGTTCAACCTGAAGGGGATTGACGTGCAGATACCCCTAGGCGTGCTGGTCTGCGTAACGGGCGTCTCCGGCTCCGGTAAGTCTACGCTGATCCAGGAGACGCTCTATCCCCGGCTGATGTATCACCTGAACGGCACGCGGACGGTGTGGGGCGAACACGACGCGCTGATCGGGCATGAGCAGATAGACAAGGTGATTGACATTGACCAGTCGCCTATCGGACGGACGCCCCGCTCCAATCCGGCGACCTACACGGGCGTCTTCGACCTGATCCGCGACCTCTTTGCGGCGACCCAGGATGCGCGGGTGCGCGGCTATGCGCCGGGACGCTTCTCCTTCAATGTCAAGGGCGGTCGCTGCGAAGCCTGCCGCGGCGACGGGATCATCAAGATCGAGATGCACTTCCTGCCCGATGTCTATGTGCCGTGCGAGGTCTGCAAGGGAAAACGCTACGACCGCGAGACGCTGGAGGTGAAGTACAAGGGCAAGAGCATTGCCGATGTGCTGGCGATGACGGTGGCGGAGGCGTGCGAGTTCTTCCGCGCGGTCCCGCGCATCGCGCGCAAACTGGAGACGCTGCGGGACGTCGGGCTGGACTATATTCGCATGGGACAGCCCGCGACAACGCTCTCCGGCGGCGAGGCGCAGCGCGTGAAGCTGGCGGCGGAGCTTTCGCGGCGCGGCACAGGGCGCACGCTCTACATCCTCGATGAGCCGACGACCGGACTGCACTTCGCCGACATCGAGAAGCTGCTGGGGGTGCTGGGGCGTCTGGTGGACGCCGGCAACACCGTGCTGGTGATCGAGCATAATCTGGATGTTATCAAGACCGCCGACTGGGTGATTGACCTGGGACCGGAGGGGGGCGACGGAGGCGGGCAGGTGGTCGCCGTCGGCACGCCGGAACAGATCGCGCAGTGCCCGCAGAGCCATACCGGCAGATACCTGCGCCGGGCGCTGGGGATGGATGCCCCGGCACAGGCAGTCTGAAACGGTACAAAAAATACAGTGACCTGACAGGAGCGCAGCACAGGCGCATAGCAGAAAATAACGACGACAACCTGCGCCTCCGCCGCTCAGCCTGCCGCGTCGTCTGTGAGCCAGGCAGGCGGCGCGTCGCTTGCGCTCCTCACATAAATCCTCCGCCCGCCCCGCATTTTCTCCTTGACTCTCACCCCGAAAAGCGATATACTGTGAAAAATTATACAAACTAAAGAATCGGATGTTTTCGGGAAGAGCCTACAAACTGTTCTGGCAGCCTTTTTTGGCGTTACTGTTGGTCACATTGTATCTGCCGACAAGTACGCTCTTCCCTGCGTTTGCCTCCCTAAGCCTATCGGGCCACCCTGTTAAGGGGGCGCAGAGCCATGCGGACTACTGTCACTGCCGGCGCTGCCCCGGGGAGACAGCCTGCTGCTGCCAGCCGATGCAGAATCCAGCGGACGCCGCCGCCATGCGCGCGCGGTGCGATCTGGGCGATGAGACGCTGTTGTGGCGGTCGCGGTCGGCGTGCGCGATGCCGGCGGCGCGACCCGCCCTGCCTGTCCCGTCCGGAGAGACGTCCCCGTTCCTCCCGTACAGGGTTCCTTTCCTGTCGTATGCGCCCTCGCCTGCAGAGCTTCCCCCCCGCCTCTCCTGAGCTTCTCATGTTCGAGGCTGCCGTTCTGCCGGATACGCCGGTCGTCTGCGTAGTCTCGGGCGAACGGACGGCTGTTTACAGCCGAGAGACTCAGGAAAGGAGAGTTCTAAGTGAAGCGACGAGGTTTTACCCTCATCGAACTGCTTGTCGTTATCGCCATTATCGCGATTCTCGCCGCCATTCTATTCCCGGTCTTCGCGCAGGCGCGCGAAAAGGCGCGCGCCGCCTCCTGCCTGTCCAACTGCAAGCAGATGGGCATGGCAGTCTTCATGTACGCGCAGGACTACGACGAAGCGCTTCCGACGGTACGCATGCCGTTTCCGGGCATGGTTCCGGCGGAAAGCTGGCTCAATCTCGTGCAGCCCTACGTGCGGAGTCGGCTGCTGCAGCGCTGTCCCTCCGACAACGCGCCGACCTGGAACGACCCGCAGCCGCGCATGGCGTCCTACGGGTTCAACGCCTACTTCGATCCCCTGCATCCCCCGTATGGGAATCATCTGGCGCCGCGCCCGTTCAGCCTGGCAGGAATCAGCCGCGCCTCCGAGTGCATCTTTGCGGCGGAGCTGGCGGAGTATGTCGGCGGAAATCCCTCCATGCCCGTCAAAGGCGATCACTTCATGCCGATGTACTGGGGCGATCCGCCCCGCGTGTCGGACCCGATGATGAACATGCGGCAGTGGGACCGCGTCCGACGGGAGCCGAAGACGCTGGCGATCCGGCGTCATCAGGGCGGCTCGAACTACGTCTTCACCGACGGACACGCTAAATGGCACCGTTTCGAGGCGACCTTCCAGCAGATACCTGGTCAGCCGCCGCATGTGGACTGGTACGATCCGCTCAAGCCTTGACTTTTCAGGAGATGCTGCTGTGACCTCAAAAACCTGGTATCCACGTTCCGCTCTGACGAAGGTATTTATCGCGGTCGGCGCGGTCTGGCTGTTTGGCGGCTTGATGCTGCTGGGAAGCGTCTGGTTCGCCAACCATAATCTGGTGCGCGTGATCCATCCCGGCGAGATCGCTCCTCCGTTTCAGTTGAGCGATCAAGACGGGCGGATGCATAAGCTGGAGGACTACCGCACCCGCCCGCTGGCGCTGGCGTTTCTGCCCGATCTGGGCGAGACGTCGGTGATACAACTGCGCTCCATCGAAAAAGCCTCCCGGCAGTTCGACACGCTCGGCGTGAAGGTCTTTGCGATCATTCCGACCGACGCGCCGACGGCGAAGCGCGTGCACGAAGCCGAGAAGCTCGACTTCCCGATCCTGCTCGATCCGGGCAGAAGGGTCGCCCGGAAGTACGGCGTTCTTCCCGGAGACGGCGAAGAGTCGCGCCTCTCCTATGTTGTGGGAGGCGACGGGCGCGTGCTGCTTCCAATAGCTACCGTCCACTCCGCCGATCACGGGCGGCAGCTGGTGGAGCTGGCGGAGTGCTGCCTGGACGAGACGCCGCAGCAGCCTTCGCGCCTGATCGGCAAACCGATCGAGGACTTTCAGCTTCCGCGCGTAACGGACGGCAAGCCGGAGAGCCTGCTCGGGGATCGCAAACAGCGTCTGACCGTGCTGTTTATTCTGTCGGCGGAGTGCCCCTGCTCGCAGAAGAACGATGCGCGCATCGTCGAGATGGCGCGCCGCTACAGCGCGAAGGGTGTGCGTTTCCTCGCCCTCAACGCCAGCGCGAATGAGCCGATCGAGCGGGTCGCCGAACATGCGCGCAAAGCCGGCTTTCCCTTCCCGGTGCTGAAAGATGAGGGCAACCGGATCGCCGATCGGATCGAAGCGAAGGTAACCCCGGAGGCGTTTGTGCTGGATGCGCAGGGCGTCCTGCGCTATCACGGGCGCATAGACGACAGCCGCGACCCGAAGATGGTTCAGAAGCACGATCTACGCAATGCGCTGGATCTCCTGCTGGCGGGAAAGAACCCGCCGCGCGCGGATGTCCCGGCTTACGGCTGCGCCATCTATCGCGCCGAAACCGCCCCCGGCTCCTGATCCTGTCAGACAGACACGAACATTTACTCAGAAAGGATATATCCATCATGCAGCACAGAGGATGGCTCCATAGACTGGCGGCGTGCGCCGCCCTGATTGCGCTGACCGGCATGCTCGCGGAGCCGGCGTCGGCGCAGAGCGTGAACAGTAAGCCGCAGGCAAAGCGAGAGATGTGCGCATGCGGCAAGGCGAAGGGAACCTGCGCGGCTTGCCAGAAGGCGGCGCAGACCGCCCGCGCCGGCAAGAAGAACGCAAAGACGGCAGGCGCAAACTCCCTGACCATGCGTCTTTCGGGGCTGCACTGCGAGGGATGCGCACAGACGGTGAAGGACAGCCTGATGACAGTCAAAGGCGTCCGCTCCGTGAACGTGGACCCGAAAACGCAGATCGCGGTCGTCTCCTTTACCGGAACGCCCCCGAAGACCGAGGTTCTGATGGAAGCCGTCACGAAGGGCGGATTCAAGGTCCTGAAGGTCGAAAAGAGATAGTCCCAAGCGAGGCGGATTGCGCGTCCGCCTCGCGCCGTTTTTCTTACCGATCGCCGCACCGCCGATGAGCATAGATGTCAGGAGAGGCAACGTTATGACAGAAACAGAGGGTCTGCCGCTGGGGGTATGCGTCTTTCCGGAGCCGGCGCGCAACGCTTCGCGCTCCGTCCGGCACGGCGACTATCTCTATGAGATACTGCGCCATGCGGGGATCTGTTTTGAACCGATACCCCCCGGGCAGCTGGAGGAGCGTCTGTCCGCCCTGCGCCTGCTGCTGACCGTCGGGGAGACCGCCCTGCCGGAATCTCGGAAGAGCGCGCTGACGAAATGGCTGGAGGGAGGCGGGGGATGGGTGAGCGTCGGGGGCGTCTGCGGGATGGAGAGGCTCTTCGGCGTGGAGGTCGAGAAGCCCGCCTACTCCAGCTGGGGGGGAGGCGTGAGCACTCTGGGGGAGGGCTACCTGCTGCCCCGCGCCGCCGATCATCCCGTCTTGCAGGGAGTTCCGCTGCCCCTGCACTACTTCAACGGGCTGCCCGTGCGGGCGGACGACGCCGTGACGCTGGCGGAGGGACTGAACGCCCATCAACAGCCGACCGGACGCGCCGTTGTGACCGAGGCGGCGCGTGGAGACGGTCGCTGCCTGCTCATCGCGCCCGATCTGACCGGGACGGTCGTGCGTATTCAGCAGGGATCGGCGGTAACGCGCGACGGGATCGCCGCGCCGGACGGAACCGCCCCGGTCTGCGACGGGGTGCTCAAAAGCGATGACGGGGCGGCGCTCGACTGGATCTTTGATCGGCAGCCGGTGGAGGGCGCGCCGGGACTCTCCGGCTTTCTGCACCCGATCGCCGACTGCTGGCGGGAGCTGCTGCTGCGCGCGCTCTTTCATCTGGCGGCGTCGCAGCGGGTCGCGCTGCCCCTGCTGTGGCTCTACCCGCGCCGCCTGCCCGCGCTGCTGCACATCTCGCACGACACCGATGAGAACAACCCCGCGGACGGATGGCAGCTTCTGCAGACCCTGCGGGAAGCCGATGTCCAAACCACCTGGTGCGTGATCCTGCCCGGCTATCCGCCGGATCTGATGTGCGCCATCCGCGAGGCGGGGCACGAACTGGCGATGCACTACGACGCCATGACGGAGGGGCTGGCGTGGAGCGAAGCGGAGTTTGACCGTCAGTGGCGGGAGTTGACCGCGCTGTTTTCGGGAGAGAAGCCCGTCTCCAACAAGAATCACTACCTGCGCTGGGAGGGCGATACAGAGTTCTATGCGTGGTGCATAAGTCGGGGAATCGAACTGGATCAGTCGAAAGGGGCGTCCAAGACAGGAGAGGCGGGCTACAACTTCGGAACCTGCCATCCCTTCCTGCCCGTCGCCCCGGACGGCGCGCCGCTGGATGTGCTGGAACTGGCGACCCCCACGCAGGACCTGCACATCTTCGCTCCGGAAGCCCTCCTCGCCCCGCTGCAGGAGGCGGCTCTGCGCCATCACGGCATCCTGCACCTGCTGTTTCATCCGGCGCATATCCGTAAGCCCAACGTCGCCGACTCGCTCAAACGCGCGGCGGCGCAGGCAAAGGCGCACGGCATGGAGTGCTGGACGGCGGCGCAGATCAATCGGTGGGAGCGGGCGCGGCGAAAGGCGGAGTGGCGCGCGTACAGGGCGACCCCCGACGGAGCCTGCGCCCGTCTGCAGACTCCGGAGCCGCTGCCCGACGCCACGCTCTGCTGGCTGACGCCGGAAGAGGCGACGATACGGATCAATGGAGAGCCGCAGCCCTCCGTCTCCTTCACCGCCTGGGGCTTCTCGTTTCAAAGCGTCTGCGTAACCGCAACGCCCGGCGCGGAGATGATCCTGACCCTGGAGAGTCGGCAGACGGGATAGCGCGTCCTGAACGAATCGTAGAAGGGAGTGTGAGAATGTTACGAAGGGGGGAGAGGCGGGTATGGAGGAGTTTTCGCCGCTGCAGTATATTCGGCTGGATCAGCTGAACGAGGAGTACCGGGCGCGTTACGGAGCCGCCATCGCCCTGCTGAAGGAGGAGGTCGGCGAGGGGGACCTCTATGAGAATGTCGTGGCGCGCGCCATGATCACCCCCAACGGAGCCTGGTACGAGTGCGCCGACCTGGCGGCAGAGTTTTCCGGCATCTCCGGCGGACCGGTCTCCTACCGGTTTCTCACCGAGCGAGAGGCGCTGACGCTGCTGCAGAACCTCGACCACCTGTCGCGGGAGATAGACCACCACAACTCCCGGCATTTCGATCTGCTCGCGCTCTATACGCGCGCCGGGATCGTGGACGGGCGCGGCGTCTACCTCTATCGTCATCTGCCGTCTCCGGAAGCCTCCGTGCGTCCGCCGCGATCGCTGGGCAAGTTTCGCCCGGATCAGCTTCCGCTCTTCTATCGCTGCCGCCTGGACACAATGTTGACGGTGGAGGGAGTGAATCTGCAGCGCGGCGTGGTCTTCGGGCTGGCGCTGCCGGGCGATAAGAACCTCTATGTCGAGATGGCTTACGAAGGGGTGAGCCTGCAGAACCTCGGCGCGATGCCGCAGACACCGCTGGAGCAGTAGAGAGCCGGACAGGAACGGGGGCGTCCCTTCCCTGTCCTTGCGCGGGAGGCGGCAGCCCTTCCTTCCCTGTCCTTGCGCGGGAGGCGACAGCCGACCCCCTCTGTCATTGCGAGGGAGCGTGAGCGACCGAAGCAATCTCGACCCGCCCCCGATCCCCGACCGTCGCCTACAGGCTGCGCAGGATCTCCTCCAGCGTCTGCACCACGCGGTCGCAGTCGGCTTCGGTGACGACGAGCGGCGGGACAAACCGCAGGATCGTGTCGCCGATGGCGTTGATCACGATACCTCGCGCCAGCATCTCTTTCTGGATGCGCTTCGCCTCCGGAACGCTCAACTCCAGCCCGACCATCAGCCCCACGCCCCGCGCCTCTTGAACCATCTCCGGCATCGCCTGCTGAAGCCGGCGCAGACCCGCCAGAAAGTGATCTCCCACGCGCGCGGCATGGTTCATCAGGTCCTCCTCCTCCAGCACATCCAGCGCCGCCAGCGCCGCCGCGCAGGCGAGCGGCTGTCCGCCGAAGGTGGAGCCGTGATCGCCGGGAACCAGCGTGCGCGCCGCCTCGCCCCGCGCCAGACAGACCCCCATCGGCATGCCGTCGGCAATCGCCTTCGCCAGCGTGACGATGTCGGGAGCGATGCCGGAGTGCGCGCCCGCCAGAAACCGGCCGGTGCGTCCCATGCCGCTCTGCACCTCGTCGCAGATCATCAGGATGCCAGACTCGTCGCACAGCGCGCGGATCGCCGCCATAAACTGCGGCGGAACGATATGGACGCCAGCCTCCCCCTGTATCGGCTCGATCATCACCGCGCAGGTGCGCTCGTTGATCGCCTCGTCCAGCGCATGCAGGTCTCCCACCGGCAGATACCGGAACCCGGGAGGCAGCGGCGTAAACGGCTCCTGATATTTCGGCTGCGCCGTCGCGGTAACGGTCGCCAGCGTTCTCCCGTGAAAAGACCTCTCGAAGGTGAGTATCTCATAGCAGTCCGGTCCCTTATGCTGCTTCGCCCATTTGCGGGCGATTTTGATCGCGCACTCGTTGGCTTCCGCGCCGGAGTTGCAGAAGAAGGCGCGCTCCATGCAGGTCAGTTCGCACAGGCGGCGGGCGAGCGCGGGCTGAAGCGGGTTATAGTAGAGATTGCTCAGGTGCATCAGCGTCGCCGCCTGTTCGCCAATGGCGCGGGCGACGCGCGGATGGCAGTGCCCGACGCCGCACACGGCGATTCCCGCCAGGAAGTCCAGATACTCCTTCCCGTCCGAATCCCACAGACGCGCGCCCTCGCCGCGCACGAACATCACCGGCTGACGGGCGTAGGTTCCCATCACATACTCGCTGTCCCACTGCATCAACTGCGCGGCGTTCACACTCTCCTGCCTCGTTGCGCTCATCCGTTCACCTCATCTGCCTGTTTTCCCGTGCAGACCGGGATTCCTGTAGTGTACCATATCCGCCGGATCATCCGCGGAAAAGCTCGTCCGGGCGCACATCGCCGACCGTGTAGAACGACCCGGTGATCAGCACCAGATCGTCCGGCGCGGCATCCCGCAGGGCGGCGCGCGCCGCCTCCAGCGGCGGCGTGATCGTCTCCACCTGCCCGCACCAGCGGCGCGCCGTCTCCGCGACCAGCCCAGCGTCCACTCCCTTGATCCAGAGCGGCTGCGTCGCGTAGACGCGATCCGCCATGGAAGCCAGCGGCTCTAGGATGCTTTCGGGCGCGTGTCCGGTCGTGATACCGACCACCAGCAGCAGGCGGCGGCAGCCTGTTTTTCGAATCTCCTGCGCCAGCGCCTGCGCGGAGATGTCGTTGTGCGCGCCGTCCATAATCACCAGCGGGCGGCGGCAAACGATCTCCATGCGCCCCGGCACATAGGCGCGCCGCAGCCCCTCCTGCACCGCCTCCCGTGAGATCGGGAAGCCGCGCGCCTGCGCCATCTTCTCGACCGCCCCGATGGCGCAGGCGGCGTTGATTCGCTGATAGGCTCCCTGAAGACGCAGCCGCAGGTCGGGATAGGCGCGCTCGGGGGTCCAGACATGGAACGTATCGCAGGGGTCGTCTTCGTAGTATATCCGGTCGGCGGGAGGCAGTCCGGCGGGACGCCCCGGCAGAACGCGCGCGAGGGGCGCGCCGCGCTCCTGCGCCGTGCGGCAGATCACCTCCAGCGCGCCTGGCTCCTCCGCGGCGGTCAGAACTGGGATGCCCGGCTTGATGATCCCGGCTTTTTCGGCGGCGATCTTGGCATGGGTGTCGCCCAGAATGTGGGTGTGATCCAGCCCGATATTGGTGATGACGCCGACCAGCGGCGTAACGACGTTGGTGGCGTCCAGCCGTCCGCCGATCCCCACCTCGATCGCGGCAAAGTCCGCCCCGCGTTCGGCGAAGTGGCAGAACCCGACCGCCGTCTTCAGTTCAAATTCGGTGACGGAGCCGAGGGGAGTCTTCTCCAGCGCGGCGATATGCGGGGCGATCTGCGTGACCAGACGCGCAAAATCCTCCGGCGGGATCATCTCTGCGTCAACCTGCACCCGCTCCCGCACGTCATATACGTAGGGGGAGTAGTAGCCGCCGGTGCGAAAGCCGTGGGCGGTCAGAATGGCGGCGGTCATGGCGGTGGTGGAGCCTTTGCCTTTGGTTCCGGCGATGTGGGCGATCCCGTAGCGTCGGTGCGGCTGTCCCAGACGATCCAGGAGAGCCTCAAAACGCTCGTTTCCCAGTTTGATCCCGAAGCGGTGCCGCCCCTGCATGTAAGCGAGCGCCTCTTCAAAATTCATGCCGCCCTCTCCTCCCGCAAGATGGCGCTAGAGTACCTGAGCCGCCGCCGGGTTGTCAACGCGGCGCAGGAAACCGGCCGCTGTGCGAAGAACAGTGCACCATATCCCTGCAGAGATCTCCTCTTTCCGTTCGCAGGAGTGGAAGGAACGATCAAAATGGCGTCGGGCGGCGCGAATCATCCGCCGGACGCCCTGTGAAAGGCATACCCTGAATGCAGAAAGTGCGACTAGGAATACTGGGCGTAAGCTGGTGGACACATGTGATCTGGCCCGGGTTCTCCTCGGCGGAGAACGCCGAAATCACCTGGATCGCCGCGCGCACCGGCGAGAAGGCGGAGCGGTTCGCCCGCGAGCATGGCATTCCCAACTGGACCGATAACTACGCCGATCTGCTCTCCGCGTCGGAAGTGGATGCCGTCTATGTGGGCGTTCCCAATTTCCTGCACGAAGAGATGGCGGTGGCGGCGCTTGCCAACGGAAAGCATGTCCTGCAGGAGAAGCCGATGGCACTGACGGTGGACAAAGCCATCGCGCAGGCGGAGATCGCTTTCTCACGCGGGCTGGCGCTGATGGTGAATCAGGAGCTTCGGCTGGTGGACGCGATCCGCGATCTGCCGGAGATAACGCGTACGCGGCTCGGCGCGCTCCGAAAGGTGGTGCTGGGAGTAACGAAAGCCCCGGAGACTTGGGGCGGCTGGCGCGCCGATAAGACCCGCTCCGGCGGCACGCTGTTTGAGATGGCGATCCATCAGCTGGATCTGGCGCGCTGGCTCTTCGGGCGCAACCCCCTGCGGGTCTGGGCGCAGGGGGAGGACAGCTCCGGACACGATATGACGGTGGTCTTCGACTACGGCGAAGGGGATACCGCGCTCATTGACTACTGCTGGCGCAGCATCGGGTTCCGTCTGCGCGTGGAGCTGTACGGCGAGCGCGGCTATCTGTTGCAGGAGGGCGATCTCAACACCGGACGCGGAAGCCGCAGGATCGTCACCGAGAGCGGCTCCGAGAGCGCAGACCTGAATCTGGAGGTCTTCGGGGTCAGCACGTTCCGCCATGTGCTGGAAGGGTTCGCGGACGCGATCCTGACCGGCAGCGAGCCTCCCATCCCGACCGCTGACGGCATCTGGGCGGTGCGTATGGCGGAGTCGGCGCGCGAGGCGATGCGGACGGGGCAGATCCTCGCGTTCTGATCGCCGGCGCGTCTCTGCTGGTTGCGGACGGTATCTGGAGCAGGCAGCGGCGCGCCGGACGGTTAGCGGTTGACGGCGCGGCGCAGTCGCTCCGGCAGCCAGCGGTCGCGCAGATCGCGGGCGTTGAGAATCTTCTCCATCAGGTCGGCAGAGAGGTAGTAGTACTGGTTGGACGCCTCGAAGCCGATCCGCGAGTCCTCCTGCTGCAGCAGGAGCAGACGGCGCGCCAGCGCGATCTCGGTGTTCAGAATGCTCTCCAGCGCCGCCGCAATCGCGCGCCGTGCGTCTTCGGAGGAGGCGGACTCCAGTTCCCGGCGCAGCTGCACGAACCGCGCCTGCATCGCGACGCTGCGGAAGTGGATGGAGGCGGCTTCGCCGATCCGAATCTCCTCCTCCAGCGCGCGCCGATGCGTCTGTGACTCTCCGGGAGACTCCTCCCGCGCGCGGCGCAGAAGGGCGGCTGCCCGGTCGAACCCATCCGCCACTTTCAGCATCTGCACGCTGAAGACCTCCGGCGGGTAGGAGCCGCGCCAGGTGTCCAGATCGTCGTAGCAGAAGCCGACCATTGTGGCGCGGTAGCCGGTCGGCTCCCCCCAGAGCAGATTGGCGGGACCGAACTGCTGCGGCGCGTGGTAGACCGTGCCGATATGGAACGGAAACTCCCGGAAAGCCGCGCTGAACTCCCTCCATGCCTGCACGACCGTTTCGCCGTATCTCGCTCCAAATCGGCGGCGCGCCACCTCCCCCATCGCCTGCTCCGGCGTCATCTGCGGGTTCTCTCCCATCACCGCCACCACCTCCAGATTGGGCGAGGGGTAGCCGCCGAGCGTCCAGCCGAGCATCAGACCGTCCACCCTCTGCGCGCGCAGGTTGGCGGCGTGCTGCGCGACATTCTCCAGCGCGGGAATATAGGGCACGGCGGAGAGTTCCCAGGAGTTCGCCGCCTGTATCTTCGCCAGGATCTTCAGACCGCGCCGACGCGCAAACTCCCAGTGTCTGAGGGCGCGCGGACCGGGACCGACCGCCGAGAGGGAGTACTCCCCGATCACCGTCTCGATTCCGCCGCGCTGGATAGGAAGGCTCCACTCGCTGACGCTCATAAAGGCGGCTTCCTGCGACAGGAGACCGATGATCTCTTCCGCCGCGCTGTCGGGCCATCCCCAGTCCCAGGCGATCAGCTGCGCCCGGCTTCCCGCCTGCGCGATTCCTCTCTGAATGGCGGTATTGACCTCCGCAATCACCGCCGCCGCGCCGCGGGGGCGGCATCGCTCACACTCGCCGCCGCGTCCATGCGACCAGCAGCTGGTCAGATTCTCGGAGGCGGTGATCGTGAAGAATCCCCCCAGATCCGGCGCGGCGCGGCAGATGGTCGCCACCGCGTCGGAGAGATACTTCTGCACGTCGGGGTGGCTGGAGCAGAGTGCGGCGTATTCGCCCTCCGTGACGCCCTTCAGCTGCGGACGCGCCGCATAGAAGGCGAGGGGCATGGCGCGCGGCTCGTTCAGATAGAGATAGATGCGGATGCCGCGCCGCTTTGCCCGCTCCGTCAGCCGACGCAGGATTGCCAGCCGCTCCTCGTATCGCTCGCTCAGGGCGGGATCCCAGGGGAAGGGCGCCAGTTTGTAGAGAACCGCCTGCAGCCAAACCCCGTCCACTCCTGCCGCCGCCAGCCGCTCCAGATAGCCGTCTGGGTAGGGATCGGCTTTTGAATCGAGCAGCGGATCGCCGTAGGGGGCGAAATAGGAGTAGCAGTAGCGCGGAGAGAAGAGGCTGGAACCGGTCGGCTTGCGTCCGGTCGAAGGAGGCTTCTCCAGCCGCGCCACGAAGCCGAACGGGGGATCGGCGGGCGAGGAGAATCCTCCGGGAAACTCCTGCCGCACGATCTGAGCGATCTCCCGTTCCCGCTGCTGGGTCCGCTCATCGGGAGGCTGATAGCGGATCGGCTCGCAGCGGGGCTTATGGCTGCCGAGTTTGATGTAGAGGAAGTCGTCTTCGCGCAGCGTATAGGCAAGCTGTTCGGGCGTCCAGTCGAGGAGTTTCAGAAGCTGATCATAGGGCAGCAGGTGCCAGTTGCGGCGAATGACGGTGAGGGCGGAGCGGCGCTGAAAATCTTCGGATAGAGGCAGTGGATCGGAGAGTCCCATCGCCCGCCCCGTTTTGAGGATCTCTTCCGGGCGCGCGCCGATCGCCTCCGCGATCCGCTTCAACGGAACCGCCGACCAGTTGCGCCAGACGTAGGCGTGATAACGATCCGGGAAGTGAGGCAGAGCGACCGGCTCCGGGGCGTTGCCGACCGGCAGATCCAGGGCAAGCATCATCGCAGCTCCGATCAGGGAGAGTAGCATGGGCGCGCCTCCCGGCGATTACGGCGAAAGATGACGCCAGTTTCTGCGCGCAGAGGGGGAATTCCTGTGCCGCGAGGGGACTTTCATCGGTAACGGGACGAACGGATCCGGCACGCTATCGGCTGCGCAAGGGGGTGAGGAGGAAGGCGCGTTTCTGCCCGTTTCTGCGCCCGTACCCGACGATCTGTCCGCGGTTGTTGATGTCGTTGGCGGACAGGAGAACCCATCCCGAATCGCGGGGGATCAGCGTGTTGAGGTCTGCCATGCGCCCCTCCCGATAGACGAAAGCGTGCATCCGCGGCGGACCGCTCTGGCGGGTATCGTAGTAGCCGGCGATCTCGTTAGGGTCGTTGATGGCGGTGGGGGTGGACGGTGCGGGAGCGAGGCAGGCTCAGATGCTGTAGGAAGCCGCTGCGACAGAGGAACGGTCAGAGGGTCTCGGTCTGTCATTGCGAGGGAGGCGTCAGCCGACCGAAGCAATCTCAAAACTCGACACCCGTTCCAGTCTAGAAAGGGCGACGCGGCATGCGGCGCGAATAGAGGAGGTGAGTTCCGGCAGAAAGGAGACTCGCTGTGAGCGTTCTGGGAATTTGCGGCAGTCCGCGCGAGAACGGCAGCACCGCCCGACTGGTGCATGAGGCGCTCGCGGGCGCGGCAGGCGAGGGAGCCGCGACGGAGTACCTGCATCTGGAGACGCTGAATATCCGCCCCTGCACCGGCTGCATGGGATGCCGGGAGACGGCGCGCTGTGTGGTAGACGACGGGATGACCGCCTACTACGCGGCGATCGAGCGCAACCGTCCCCCTCTGGGGCTGGTGATCGGCACGCCCATCTATTTCGACCACATCAGCGCGCAGTTGAAAGCCTGGCTGGACCGCCACTACTGCTACAGCTACACCGCAAAGGGAGAGAGGATGTTTCCGCCCGGCTATCGGGCAGCGCTGGTCATCACCTACGACTGGGATAACCCCTCCGCCTACGATTCGGCGCTGGAGTGGCTGGCGCAGCGGCTGGAGTTCTATCACGCAATCCAGGTGATTGCGAAGATCGCGCTTCCCAACGCGACCGCCTGCGCTCCCGACTGTCAGCCCGACATACTGCGTCAGGCGCGGGAAGCCGGGAGGCTGCTGGCGCGGGGATAGTCTCTCCCCCTCTCGGCGTTCTGCGGAAGGGGGAGAGCCGGTCTACCTCTCCTTCCACTCGCGCCAGACCTGCGCCGCCGCGCGGCGCAGTTTCGCGGGCGTCCAGTCCGACCGCTCCCAGGAGGTAACGCTCGCTCCCGGGCAGGCGACCAGAAACGTCCACTCCCTTGCGCCGTTGGGGGGCAGCGTTACCGCGTATTCGGCTCTGCCGCCCGCGTAGAGCGACTGGTCGTTCGCGCCGCCCACATCCACATACCGCACCGCCAGCGCGTTCAGCCTTCCCGCGATCACCTGATCGAGGTTCAGCCCCTCTCCCGGCGGAAAGAGCCAGATCACGTTGAGGATCGGGTTGGTGTCGGGCGCGCCCAGTCGCGGGAGCGCCTGCACCTCCAGCACGCCGTCGCCGTTCTCATCCCTGCCCTCAAACAGCAGCGCGCCGGGGATATGCCGCCCCCATCGGGCAAGCGGATCCACCTCCTGCAGGGGCGCGCCCTCCACCTTGAGGACGACCGGGCGCTGTCCTGACTGCGACCAGTGGCTTTCACACAGTCCCAGCACCACATTGAAGCGGGCTTTGGAGGCGACGGCGAAACGGTAGCGGATCGGGACGCCGTTCATTCCGGCGCGAATGTTGCGAAACGCCGGGTCGCAGGCTCTTTCCGGTCTTGCCCAGCCGGGCATCGGCGTCGAGTCGTCGTCATAGCCCCATTCGCGCATCGGCTGGTCGGCGGAAGCAGACTCCGGCAGCGCGATCACGGCGCGCCCGTTCATCCGCACCAGCGAGGAGGCGACCTGCGCGCCTTCCGGAAGATCGAGCGCGACGCGGAAACGCGCCTCTCTGCCGGCGGTCTCCTGTACCCGTACCGTCAGCACATCCAGACCGGAGGGCCAGACGGGAGCGCGAAAGGCGGTCAGGGTCAGTGCGACCGATCCGTACTGCGCCTGCGCTTCCACGCCGGGAATCAGATTGTCCAGACGCGCCTCCCGGACGACGATCTCCGCGTGCTCCGGCATCCCCTCGCCCAGCAGGCGCACGGAGACCGCGCCCCAGTCCTCCGCCAGCCTGCCCTGCGCATCCATCAACGAGGGAGCCAGTCCCGGAGAGGCAAGGGGAACCTGCGAGAGACCGCGCGAGACGATCAGCAGAAACAGCGCGATCAAAAACAGCTTCAGGATGAGCAGTTTGACGTTCATGCCTGTGCCTCCTGGCGTTCTTTGAAAGCGTGCGTGGCGTGCTGCGGCGAGTGAACAACCCGAATGCCGTACAACTGGCAGAAGCCCTCCACCACGCGCCGGTGATCCCCGAAGGTAACGACCTGATGAAATCCGAGCACGTCCCGCGCATCCTCGATCCGGTCCATCTTAATCTCGATGGAGGTGCGGCATCCTCCGGCGGGAGGCGTCTGGACGTTGCTGACGACCGTGCCGGTATCCAGGATCAACTCGTGCGGGTTGTTGAAGCGGATCAGTGTGACCGGCTTGCCGGGTGTCCAGAGCACCTGCGTGGAGACGCCCAGCGCCGACTCGGAGTGGCTGCGGAGTATATAGGGCGCGGGCGGCTTATCAAAGCCGTTCAGGCGGGTTCCCGAGGTGCAGTGGGAGGCGATCAGCAGGTTTTTGGCGGTCTCGGCGACCGGGTCGTTCATATAGCCGGGACGGTTGAGCAGATAGCTGGTCAGCATCATGGAGAAGGCGCCGAACAGATCCGCCTCGCATCCCGCCGTGAGACCGGAGTCCTGGAGCATGGTCCAGGCGAAGCAGGGCGGGGTCGGAACCAGCTTCGCGCCGACCATCCCCAGACAGTCCATCGAGAGCGCGTTTGCCTGTTCGTCCGCCATCAGGCGTTTGGCGGTGACGAAGGCGCGGGCGGAGTTGCGGCAGTCCTCCTCCGTCGGCTCGATCACCCGGTGTGCTCCCCGCCGCATGGTCAAGGCGACATCCTTCACCTCCTCGTTCACCGGCGTCCGGTCGAAAAGCTGGTTGAAGGTGTCGCGGGGGATGGCGCGGACCTTCGCGCCGAGCCGTTCGACGACCGTCTCATTGCGCTGGTCTCCCTGTATCCACAGGACTCGCGACTCCTCAAACATCCGTTTGGCGCGGATCATCCGAAGCCCGTCCTCCACCGCAGACCATTCGAGCGTGGAGGCGAGATAGACACCCGGCTGCCGCGACAGCGTGGCGACGTGTCCGGTGAAGGAGGTTCCGATCGGCGCAAACAGGATCAGCGGCGTCTTCGCCTCGCGCGCCAGCCGGTCCGCCCAGCCCCAGCAGTTCATATGCTGCATCAGGACGATCAAGCCGTCAGGAGCGCGTTCTCGCACGCCGGAGATCAGCGCGTTCATCCCGTTTTCGTCGGTGATCATCCCGGGCATATCGCGCAGCGTGATGCTGAGGGCGCGGCAGGACTGCTCCAGTTTTCGGCGATACTCCGCCTGATGGCGATCCAGATCGTAGGTCGTGCCGGGCCATCCCAGCCAGTAGGGACGGGGCATGCCCAGAATCGCCGACTCCAGCCGGATCGTCGGGCGCGGACGCAGCGCGGTGGGATCAATGTAGTCGGGGGCGGGTCGGCGGAGGGGTGGGCGCGCAGAGGCGATGAGAGGCGCGCCGCCGCTCACTCCCAGCGTGATGGCTGCCGCCGAGACGTAGCGAAGACACTCTCGCCGGGAGATGCACCCCTGACAGCTATGATGGGTTGACATCGTGGTTCTCCTTTTGAAAGAAACGCACCTCTGTGTCTGCTGTCTCCGCCTTCAAAGTTAGCCGGGCTAATTCCTGTCAGAAAAATATACTTTTTTTTACGTTTTATCTTGACTTTGTGATACATTTTAACTAGCAATGGAATATTGCTTCGCTGCGCTCGCAATGACGGACTGGGGGCAGGTACCACGTAACTGGAACGGCAGCCACAACGCATACCGACGCCCAGCTGTTACCGAACCTGTACAATAACCTGTCTGATATATTTAACGACACATCTATATGTTGATATAGCGGCACTCTTCGCGGAGAAGACTCATAACCGTTTGTATCGGGGTATGCTATTTGCACGTTCGCTGTCCTTAAAGAAATCCATCCATGAGCATCGAAACCGAAGTCGGTATTACCAACGAGACCGAGCGTCGCCTGCTGGACTGCGCCCTGACGCTGTTTGCGGAGAAGGGGTTTGCCGGCGTCAGCGTCCGCGAGATCATCGAGGCGGCAGGAGTTACGCGACCGGTTCTCTACTACTACAGCAAGAACAAGGAAGACCTGTTCCGCCGCGTCGTTCTCGCGATCCATTCGGACGCCATCCGGGCGCTGATGGAGATTCTGTCTCAGCCGGGAAGCTGCGCCGACCGTCTGAAAGCCGTCGTGCGCGGCGCATTTCTCTTCTCGGTCGCCGATCTGCGCGTTCCCCGGCTGATGTTCCGAACCTACTACGGGCAGGAGATCGAGGGCGTTACCTCGCTGGTCAGTCAGATGACGGGAATCCGGTTCGGCACGATCGCGCAGATCATCCGGGAGGGACTGGCGTCGGGAGAGATCGCCGGGGGCGACGCCGAGGCGCTGACCATGGTCTTCTGCTGTCTGATGGATCATCATATAGGGGCATACATGCAGCTGTCGGAGCCGGAGAAGCGGCTGACCGATGACCTGGCGGATGCGCTGGTGGAGGTGTTCCTCCATGGAGTGGGAACGGGAGAGCGTCAGCCCGTCTCTCTGCCTCCCTTTGCGGGATGGCCCCAGCCGCCGGAGCGGACAGGATAGCCGCCTGTTTTCATGGCAGGACTCTGTTTCCCTGCCAGAATGGGCGAAGGTTGCAGGAAGCGTGGATAAATATTTTTCCGTATAGAATATATCCCTGTAACATCCGGTTATTTTCAGACACTAAACATTGCAGAATATCCCGCTTTCTGAGAATGTGCCTGATGCAGCCAACCCAACCAGACCTCTCGAATCGTCGGCGGTTTGCGTTTGCCGGGTCGCTCTGCGCGATCGTTCTGTCGGCGCTGTTGTTCGGCGTGGCGCTGGCGCAGGATCGGGAGAAGCCCTCTCCCGCCGCAGAGCAAGCCGCCTTTGAGAAGAGCATTCAGCCCCTGCTGCAGCAATACTGCCTTCCCTGTCACGGGGCGCAGCGCCCTGCCGGGGGCGTCAACCTCGCCGCCTTCTCCGATATCGCCTCCATTCAGCGCGATCAGTCTACCTGGCGCAAGGCGCTGTCGCAGGTGCGGGAGCGGCATATGCCGCCCTCCAACGCGCCGCAGCCCTCTCCGCAACAGCGCGACCAGCTTGCCGCCTGGCTCCAGCATACGCTCAACAACGTGGATGAGAGCCTGCTGCCCCGCGATCCGGGACGCGCGCCGATCCGCCGGCTGAGTCGTCTGGAGTACAACTACACGGTGCAGGACCTCTTCGGCGTTACCTCCCGTCCGGCGGACCGCTTTCCGGCGGACGGCGGCGGCGGAGCCGGGTTCGATAATAACGCCGACACGCTCTTCATTCCGCCCATCCTGATGGAGCGTTATCTGGAGGCGGCATCGGAGATACTGGCGGAGGCGAAGCCGGAGCGGCTCTTTGTGGCGCGACCCGGAAACGGGCTGTCGAAACCGGCGGCGGCGCGGCGCATTCTGGAGCACTTCGCCTTTCGCGCCTATCGCCGACCGGTGGAGAGGGCGGAGATAGACCGGCTGCTGCGTCTGTATCATCTGGCGGCGAAACGGGGAGACTCCTTCGAGGAGAGCGTTCGGTTTGCGCTCAAGGCGGCGCTGGTCTCGCCGAACTTCCTGTTCCGCGTGGAGGCGGATCGCAAGAGCGATTCCCCCGTTCCGGTCAGCGACTACGAACTGGCGACGCGCCTCTCCTACTTCCTCTGGGCTTCGATGCCGGATGAGGAGCTTTTCCGGCTCGCCGGTCAGGGGCGTCTACGCGACCCGAAGACGCTGGAGCAGCAGACCCTGCGGATGCTCAGGGACCCGAAGGCGCGGCGCATGGCGGAGAGCTTCTCCAGTCAGTGGCTCAAGATCAAGGACCTCTACACTTCCGCGCGCCCCGATCCCGGCAAGTATCCCGCCTACACGCCCGCCCTGCGCGATGCGATGTATCAGGAGACGGTCGCCTTCTTCCACAGCCTGATCCGGGAGAACGGCAGCCTGCTGTCGCTGATTGACGCCGACTACACCTATCTGAATGAGGAGCTGGCAAACTACTACGGCATCGCGGGGGTGCGCGGTCCCGATATGCGGCGCGTTCGACTGTCGGATCGGACGCGCGGCGGCGTGCTGACGATGGGCAGCGTGCTGACGGTTACCTCCTACCCGCAGCGCACCAGCCCGGTGCTGCGCGGAAAGTGGGTGCTGGAGGAGATCCTCGGCGCGCCGCCTCCGCCGCCTCCGCCCAATGCGGGCGCGCTCTCTCCCGACGACGCGCCCCGCGAGGGGCTGACCTTCCGGCAGCGGCTGGAGCAGCACCGCAAGAGGCCGGAGTGCGCCTCGTGCCATAATCGTATGGACCCGATCGGGTTCGGGCTGGAGAACTTCGACGCGGCGGGACGCTGGCGGCGCGACATCGGGGGCGTGCCGGTGGACGCAACCGGCGTGCTGGCGACCGGCGAGAAGTTCGAGGGACCGGTGGAACTCAAGAAGGTGCTGATGACCCGCCGGGACGACTTTATTCGCAACCTGACCGAGAAGATGCTGGCGTATGCTCTGGGGCGCGGACTGGAACCCTACGACCTTCCGACCGTGCGCCGGATCACGCAGGCGGTCGAGAGAGACAACTACCGCAGTTCCACGCTGATACTGGAGATCGTCAAGAGCTATCCGTTCCAGTATCGCAAGAGCCGATAGCAGAGGATAAAGGAGCGGAATATGGGGGAGAGTTCCCGAACAATATCGCGAAGAACGGTTCTCAAAGGGCTGGGCGTAACGATGTGCCTGCCGTTTCTGGAGTCGCTGCGTCCGCTGGAGTCGCTGGGAGACGCCGGGAAGGCGGCGCAGGGAAAGCCGCCCGTCCGACTGGCGGTGCTCTATATGCCCAACGGCGTCCATCCGCAGTTTTGGACGCCGAAGGGGATTGGCAGCGGCTTTGAGCTGTCCTCGACGCTGGCGCCGCTGAAAAATGTGCAGTCCGAGATACTGGTGCTGACGGAGCTGATGAATCAGAACAGCATCGAAGGCGACGGGCACTACGTCAAGGTGGCTCCCTTCCTGACCGGAACCGCCATCACCAAGACGACCGGGCACGACCTGCGCAGCGGGGGCGTCTCGCTGGATCAGCTGGCGGCGCAGCGGATCGGGAACCTGACCCCGCTCCCCTCTATCGAGCTGAGCGTGGAGCCGCCGACGACCTACGTAGATACCAACGTGGGCTACACCGCCCTCTACGGCTCGCATATCTCCTGGAGTTCGCCCACCACGCCGGTCTCCCGCGAGGTCAACCCGCAGCACGCCTTTGACCGTCTCTTCCGCACCTCCGGCAGCGGCAGCGGGCGGGGAGCCTCCCTCAACGATCAGAGCGTGCTCGACCTGGTGATGGAGGACGCACGACGCCTTCAGGGACGGGTCGGTCAGGCGGACAGGCTCAAACTGGAGGAGTATTTTGACGCGGTGCGCTCGGTGGAGAAGCGGATCGCCTTCGACGCACAGCGGCGCAAAGCCGAGTATGAGGGCGACCCCCTGGCGCGTAGGGAGATCGAGCGGCTGGGCGGCAGGATCAAGGACTACTATCAGGACCCGGCGCGCATTCGCGAACGCGGAATAGACCATACGGAGCAGGTGCGGCTGATGCTGGACATCATCGCGCTGGCGTTCTGGACCGACTCGACCCGCGTCGCCACCTTCATGTTCGGCAACGAGGTGAGCGGTCGAAACTTCTCCTTCCTGCCGGGCGTCAACGGCGGTCATCACCAGATCTCCCATCATGAGAACGATAAGGGGAAGCTGGAGGAGTACCGCAGGATCAACGTCTGGCATGTGGAGCAGTACGCCTATCTGCTGGAGCGGCTGAAGAGCATCCGGGAGGGCGAGGGCACGCTGCTGGACAACTGCATGGTGATGTTCGGCAGCGGCATGCGCGACGGCAACTACCACAGCCCCTACAACCTGCCGATCGTGCTGGCGGGGCGCGCCGGGGGCACGCTGGCGACCGGACGCCATCTGGTCTATCCGAAGAAGACGCCCCTGTGCAATCTCTACGTCGGGATGCTCCATCGCATGGGGATATCGGTCTCCCGTTTCGGCGACAGCACCGGTCTGCTGCCGGGTCTGGACGATCCGAGCTTCCAGAAGGCGGGCGCACCGGAGTCGGGGGCGTAGCGAGGCAGCCGGCGAAAGTCAAAGCCCCGGAGGGCAGGTTCGCCTTCCGGGGCTTTGCGTTAGAAGTCCCAGTCCGGGTGCGGCTGGGGCAGCCGCAGCGTTCTGTCCAGCTGATCCAGAAGCTCCGGCGGCGCAGAGAGCGAATCGGTGATCGCCAGTCCCGAAGCCGGAAGCACCCCCAGCCACATCCGGGTGAATGCGCCGACCGAAGCCTGCAGCGTGGGCAGGGAGGGATCGGATCCCTTCTCGACGCCGGAGGTCTCGCCCAGCGTCACCACATACTCCCCGCTCAGTCCCCGCCAGGGAGACGACTCGTCGAGGAACCGCTCGATGGGATCGTCCAGCGTCAGGTTGAAGCGCAGCGTCTGGCCGCACAGACGGGTCCGCTCCAGACAGCCCTTCAGGTCGCAGATACGCATCTGCCAGTAGGCGAGCGCCTCGATCTTCGCCTCGTAGCGGGAGCGGTCCGTCACGCGCATGTGGCGAAACGGCTGGCGGATCAGGTCCTGCAGCTGGATGCCCGGCGGCTCCATCATCCGTACGAGCCGCACCTGATCCCCCAGGCTCTTCAGCAGCGACAGCAGTTCGAGAAGCTGCTCCGGTGTCTGGTAGACCGTCCAGCGAACGGTATAGGGACCGTGCTCCACCTCTTTGGCGGAGCACCAGAAGTAGTGAGTCAGCTCGCCGTGTTCGCCGTCGCGGTAGCCTAACCCGAAGTCGTCGCTGTCCGCCATCTCGGCGCGGGTGATGGCGGGGGGCAGCAGGTTGCATCCTCCGTGCGCGCGTCGGCGAAGCAGCCGGGAGGCGTGCGCCTCCTGCCAGTCGTCGGCGGTGAGGCGCGACGGAACGCGCGGCTTCGACGGCACCTGCAGATGCGCCGGGTCGAAGGCGATGCGCGTCTCGTAGCCGCCCGACCCGAATCCGAACTGATTGTAGTAGCCCTGCTCGAACATCCCCAGCCCCGAAAGCATCGCGCCTTCGGCTGCCTCCTCCGCGATGATCCGTGCAACCAGGCGGCTGGCAATGCCCTGCTTTCGCACGATCCGACTGGTGGTGACGCCGGTGATGCAGGAGAGCGAGACGTCGTCATCCAGATAGCGCATTCTGCCAGGGGCGGCGAGCACCAGACACTCTGCCTCGCCGTCGTAGGTTCCCACCAGCGCGCGACCGCAGGCGACATAGTAGTCCATCGCCTCCGCTTCCGATACGTCTTTGCCGATCCATCCGACTTCGCGCCAGATGCGATGCGTCGCTTTCCGGTCGCGCGCCGGATCGTAGGGGCGCATTTCCACCGATGTCATGCTTTCAACCTCTCCGCCAGACGGGTAAACCGCTTTGTGGCTCTGTTATTCTGTACGGCGCGCCCGAGGGCGCGCCTCTCTCCGACGATCACGCACAGCCTGCGCGCCCGGGTCAGCGCGGTGTAGAGCAGGTTTCGCTGAAGCATCGTATAGTGCGAGGAGTTGAGCACCAGAATGACGGCGGGATACTCGGAACCCTGCGACTTATGGATGCTCATGGCGTAGGCAAGCTGCAGCTCGTCATAGTCGGCGAAGTCGTACTCGACCGCCGCCTCCGGAAACTGCACGGTCAGCGTCTGCTCGACCGGATCAATCTTCGTGATCGTTCCCACATCCCCGTTGAAGACCTGCTTATCGTAGTTGTTGACCAGTTGCAGCACGCGGTCGCCCACCCGGAAACGCCGCGCGCCGCGCACAAGCTCCGGCGCATGCGGGCGCGGCGGGTTCAGTGCGTCCTGCAGCCGCTCGTTGAGGTGCCCGACGCCCGCCTCCCCCCGATGCATGGGGCTGAGCGTCTGGATATCAGCGGGAGAGAAGCCCATCCGCGGCAGCGAGCGGGTCGCCAGCGTCACGACCATCTGCGCCGCCGCCTTGCTGTCCTCCGCCTCCACAAAGAGGCAGTCTCTGTCCGCCCGCTCCTTCGGCGTCGGCAGCAGCGGGAACTCGCCCCGGTTGATCCGGTGCGCGTTGGTGATGATCAGGCTCTGCGCCGCCTGCCGGAACACCTGCGTCAGGCGGCAGACCGGCACGGCTCCGCTGGCGATCAGATCGCCCAGCACGTTTCCCGCGCCGACCGAGGGCAGCTGATCGGAATCCCCCACCAGAATCACCTGCGCCCCCTCCGGCGCAGCTTTGAGCAGGTTGAGCGCGAGCGTCGCGTCCAGCATCGAGACCTCGTCGGCGATCAGCACGTCGCAGGGAAGCGGGTTCTGCTCGTTGTGCTGAAAGCCTCGCGTCGCCGGGTCGAACTTGAGAAGCCGGTGGATCGTCTGCGCGGGTCTGCCGGTCACCTCCGAGAGTCTCTTCGCGGCGCGACCGGTCGGGCTTGCCAGCACGATTCGCTTCTTCCGCGCCTCCAGCGCCCGGCAGATCAGGTTGGTGACGGTGGTCTTTCCGGTTCCGGGACCGCCCGTCAGCACCAGGATCCGGCTGGTCAGCGCCATTGCGACCGCCCGTTTCTGCTCCTCGGACAGCTCTATCTTCTGCGCGCCGGTCTGATACGCCAGCCACGCCTCCAGCCTCTCCTCTGAGACCCGCTCCGCCGCCGGGGTCTGCGCCAGACGGCGCAGGCGGTTGGCGAGTCCGATCTCGGTATGGTAGAGGACGGGGTGGTAGACCGCCGGAGGCGCGGGCGGCTGCGCCTCCGTGCGCTCGACCATGATCTCACCCGCCTCCTCCATGGCGGGCAGAAGCGACGCCAGACGTTCCGCCTCGACCCCGAGGATCTCGCCCGCCTGCTTGAGCAGAATCGGCTCCGGCAGATAGAGATGACCGTAGTCGGTGGCTTCCGAAAGCGTGTAGAGCAGTCCGGCGCGCAGACGCGGCTCGCTGTCGTGCGCGAACCCCATCTGCCGGGCGATCTTATCGGCGGTCTTAAAGCCGATCCCCCAGATATCTTTTGCCAGACGGTAGGGATCGGTCTCCACCGTGCGGATCGCGGCATCGCCATACTGCTTGAATATCTTGACGGCGTAGGTGGCGGAGACGCCGTGCCCCTGCAGGAAGAGCATCACCTCCCGGATGGACCTCTGTTCCGCCCAGGCGCGTCTGATCTGCTCGACGCGCTTCTCGCCCAGCCCCTCCACATGCAGCAGTTTGCGCGGCGCGGTATCGAGAATATCAAGGGTCTGCAGACCGAACTTCTCCACGATCTTCCGGGCGCGCACCGGACCGATCCCTTTGATCAGACCGCTGCCGAGATACTTCTCGATGGCGGCGACGGTGGCGGGGCGCACCGTGTCGTAACGCTCCACCTGAAACTGCCGCCCGTACTCCCGATGAGAGGTCCAGCGACCGTAGAGACGCACGCTCTCGCCGGGCACGGGGTTGCCCATCGCGCCGACGACGGTGAACAGATCACGCTCCCCTTCAACGCTCAGACGCGCCACCGTGTAGCCCGTATCCTCCGCATGGAAGGTGACGCGCTCGATCACCCCTTCCAGCTCTTCCAGCGGAAAGAGGTCGGGGCGCGGCATGGTCGGCGGCGGCTCAAAGGGGTTGCTCTTCATCGGAATCTGGCAGCAGGCTCCTCTTTTTGAGTATACTCGATTCGGAGACTGGAAAGCGCAACCGGCGGGGCATGGTTTGCCGCCGTCGGAAGCGCAGACCTCGAAAGGACCTGGCGTCCGTGAACTATGCGCCGTTGTTGATGACCCTGTTTCTGTGCGCGATGAGCGCGTTTCTGGCGGCTCGCAAGGGCTATCAGCCCCTGATCTGGTTCTTCTGCGCGGGACTGATCGGGCTGGTAGTGCTGGTCTGCCTGCCCTACGCCAACCTGCCGGATCAGACGCCGGAGGAGCGAGCGCGTCTGCGGCGCAGCGGCAATCTGATCGGGCTGATCATTGCCGGCGTAGCGGTCGCGGTCTTCCTCATGCGCCTCTCGTCCATGCGTTAACGTCCGGCGGGACTGGCGCGGACTCCCGCTCGTTCCCGATAGTAGGCGATGGTCCGCGCCAGTCCCGCCGCCAGATCGAACTGCGGCGTAAATCCCAGCATCTCACGGGCGCGCGTTGTGTCGGCGCAGGAGTGGCGGATATCGCCGGGTCGCTCCGGACCGCGCAGCGCCTTTTTGCGGAAGCCAGTCCCCCGTTTCAGCGCGTCATAGAGGGCGTTGAGCGAGGTGGAGACCCCGCTGGCGACGTTGAAGACCTCGCCGGCAACGCCCTGCGCCTGCGCCGCCCGCAGGTTCGCGCACGCCACATCCTCGACAAAGAGAAAGTCGCGCGTCTGCTCACCGTCCCCGAAGATCGTGGGCGTCTTCCCCTCCAGCAGCATCGCGATGAAGCGCGGGATGACGGCGGCGTATTCGCTCGCCGGATTCTGACCGGGACCGTAGACGTTGAAATAGCGCAGACAGACCGTCTCCAGTCCATGCAGCGCGTGGTAGAGACGCGCCATGTGCTCGCCGTAGAGCTTCTCGACCCCGTAGGGAGAGAGCGGGCGCGGCAGAGTCGTCTCCGGGATGGGCGTCGTGCCGGTTTCGCCGTAGACCGCCGCGGAGGAGGAGAAGACGAAGCGGCGCACCCGGCAGTCGCGCGCCGCCATCAGCAGATTGAGCGTGCCGCCGATGTTCACGGAATCGGCGGTCACGGGGTCCTGAATGGAGCCGGGAACCGAGATATAGGCAGCCAGGTGAAAGACATACTGCACGCCCCGGCAGGCGTTGCGGCAGGCGATGGCGTTACGGATGTCGCCCTCCTGCACCTCCAGGCTGTGCTCCATGCCGGAGAGATTGGTCCGGCTGCCGCTGCTGAAGTTGTCCAGAATCCGTACCCGCGCGCCCTGCGCCGTCAGCGCGCGCACCAGATGCGACCCGATAAAGCCGGCTCCTCCCGTCACCAGCGCCAGTTCGCCTTTCACAGGCTCCTCCGTGTGAGAGCGGTGTCCTCTCCTGCCCCGTTTTGAGATAGAATCTATTGTACAGCACCGGAGGCGAAATCGCGCGTCTCCGGCGGCAATCGGTCGGGAAGGAGCGCCGGAGGGTGAGGCAGTCGTGGAGGGTGGAGCCGGAGCAGGCGGGACAGCGCGCCGACCTCTTTCTGGCGTCGGCGATGGGCGTTTCGCGGGGAGAGGCGCAGCGGCTTCTCGAGGCGGGATCGGCGCAGGTCAACGGCGCGGCGGCGAAGGCGAGCGTCCGGCTGAAAGCCGGCGACCGGGTGGAGGCGGAGCGGCTTGCGCCCGCGCCGACACAGACGCTGCCGGAGGAGATACCGCTGGAGGTGGTCTTCGAGGATGCCGACCTGCTGGTGATCAACAAGCCGCGGGGCATGGTGGCGCATCCCGCGCCGGGACATGAGTCGGGCACGCTGGTCAACGCGGTACTGTCCCATGCGGAAGACCTCTCTGGGATCGGCGGCGAACAGCGTCCCGGCATCGTGCATCGGCTGGACAAGGACACCTCCGGCTTGCTGATGGTGGCGAAGAACGACCGGGCGCACCTGTCGCTGCAGGCGCAGATTCAGGCGAAGACGGCGCAGCGCATCTATCTGGCGATCCTCTGGGGAGTTCCCCGCTTCGAACGCGCTCTGATCGAGGCTCCCATCGGTCGCCATCCCTCCGACCGCAAGAAGATGGCGGTGCGAACCGATTCGCATCGCGCCGCCCGCGACGCGGTCACCGAACTGACGATCCGGGAGCCGCTCGGCGCGTTCTCGGTGGCGGAGGCGCGACTGCAGACCGGGCGCACGCACCAGATCCGCGTCCACTGCGCCTATATCGGGCATCCGGTGGCGGGCGATCCGCTCTACGGCGGAACGCGGAAAGTGCCGTCGCAGGGCATTTCGCCGCGCGACCGGGCGCGGATCGAGGAGGCGATCCTTGCGCTGGGCGGGCAGGCGCTGCACGCGCATACCCTCTCCTTCGATCACCCGCGCACCGGGGAGCGTCTCCGCTTTACGGTTGCGCCTCCGGATTCGCTGCAGAACCTGCTGACGCTCCTGCGTGAGGTCTACGGGGGCGGATACGGGAACGAAATCCGGTAGAATAACCGTATTAGGGGCGAGCGACATCTTTACGCCGCCCGATATCCTCTGCTGCGCCGCTTCCCCTCCGTGCGCAGCCACCATCTCACCAAGAGGAGTCCATGCCGTTGAAGATTCGAGTTCCCCTTGCCTGTCTCTGCCTTCTGACGCTGTGTCTCATGTCGGCGCGGGGGCAGGAGTACCGGAATCTGGTCAATACCCGCTTCAACACCGTCGCCTCCGGTCCGATGCAGGCGGTCATCGTGGATGTGCCCAACGCCAGCGATGAGCGCGCCGTGCGGCGGGCGGTGGCGAACAGGCTGGCGGCGGTGCGCCGCGACCGGGATCGCGCCCTCAAACAGCAGCTTGCCTTCCTCCAGAAGTTTATGCGCTGGTCGCCGGAGCTGACGCTCGGCTACGGCGATGTGGTGATCGTGCGTCAGAACGGGCGGCTGGCGCTGCCTGCGGCGCGCACGCGCGGACGCGCCGGCAACGACCTCACCTTCACCTTCCCGACCCCGGTAGACACGGCGGGCAACGGAAGCTGGACCCCGGCGCAGCAGAACGAGCTGCAGACGATCATCAGCATCGTCTATCCCGCACTCAAAGAGGTCTACGGCGAACCCTCCTGGTCGGGGGTGGTCAAGGTCGTCAACGGAGACAACCTGCAGTCCATCATCGGCGACCCGGACGCGCTCTCCGGCGGCGTCTACAACGTCTCGACCCAGGAGATCACCTTTGCGGTCTACAACGCGCCGCAGTCGCGCGTGCTGAACCTGACGCAGATGATGGCGCTGGCGTTTCGCGGAACCGCCTCCATCTCCTACGATGTGTGGGAGCGGGGGATGGCGCGGGCGGCGACCCTGCGCGTGCTGAGCGACCCGGACGTGTTTCAGCAGCTCCGAACGCTCTACGGCTGGAACCCCGACGAGGATCGCATCCGGTTTCTTTCCGATCCGCTCTGGCATGCGCTCGACCGCTACGAACTGCTCAATCAGCCGCCGCTCGGAAACGACCGCTTCTATCCGGTCTCCAAGAGCGGCGGGCAGGCGAACACGCCCTCCTTCCCCAACATGCTCGCCCCCCGTCTGATGATGTCCGGCTCGGTCTGGCTGAAGGCGCTGACCGAATCGCCCAACTTCCTGCGAGAGTTCAATGCGCGCTACTATCGGGCGCTCGTCAGCAGCCCGAACCTGAAGAATAGCGTCCCCGCGCTCAAGCAGATCGCGAAAGAGGCTCTGGCGGCCAACGGCGTGAACGAACTGGAGGGGAAGGACGTCTTCCGCTGGTTTGAAGAGAACTACGTTCTGGATACCAGCGTCTCGCCGGGAGCCAAGCTCTACGCGCTGGTCTCCCCGCTGCGCCCCGATCGGGCGTCGGACGACGATTTCGGCGTGGCGGTCGTGCTCTACTACTACCGCACCACCTTCGATGCCAACAGCAACAGCAACGAGATCAACCTCAACGGCGTCTGCTACCCGATCTACTGGGATTTTGCTTTCCAGAACCGCCTGTTTCTGGGCGCGCAGTATGAGCGCGTGGACATTCGCGACGGCGTGGGGGCGGTCGCGCCGACCTTCTTCAACACCATCGGGGGCGATCCGGCGGACGAGGGCAGAATGCGGATCACAATGGACTTCCCGGTCAACTTCGAGACGGCGCGGGTCGTCGTCGCGCCCCGCTCTATGGGAAAGGTCGGATCGGTCAACAACTTCTGGGGAACGGTGATCGGAGCCGACACCGGCAAGATGAAGATCGAGGCGGACGGGATCGCCAGCATTGAACTGAATGTCCGTCAGGGGGCGTTCGGGGGACAGGTGGACCCCGCCATCTTCAGCCGCCCGCGCCGCGCCACCCTCACCTTTACCAGCGCCGTCGGACTGCCCACCACGCGCCGGGTCGTGATCGGCTACAACGAGTACGCCGGCGTCTTTCATGTCAACAGCCCGGTAGATACCCGCACACACACCTTCGAGGCGGGAACGCAGATGGTCTCCTTCCCGATCCAGCCGCTGCAGTCGAAGGCGGCGCAGGCGCTGCTGAACCCGGCGAACGATCAGCCGATCTTCAACGAGGGCAATCTGCTGATGGCGCAGTGGCGGCAGAATGCGCTTGGCGCAGATAAGTATCAACTCTATCCGAACCTCGATCCGCTTCAGCCCGGAAAGGGCTACTGGGCGAGCTTCCCGGATCAGACGTCGGTGAAACTGGTCGGCAGACTGCCTTCTCCGGGACAGGAAGTTACACTGGGGCTGCTGTTCGGCTGGAACCAGATCGGCAATCCCTACGAGACGCCGATCAACATTAATAGCCTGCAGTTTCAGTACCTGGCGGACAACGTGCCGGTCGGGCTGCAGGAGGCGATCGGACGCGGCTGGATCGTCGCGCAGGACTTCCAGATCAGCCCCGGCAACGTTATCAAAGCGGTGGTATGGGACTACAGCCCGACGACGGGCTACATGCCGGTTACCACATTGCAGCCCTGGAAGGGTTACTTTATCCGGGTGGGCGTGACGGAGGGGGTCAGCATCACCTATCCGAATCCTACCCGCGCCGGGCGCGCCCCCTCTGTCAGCCGCGCCGCGCCTGCGGTCTCCGACGATCCGGGAGCCTGGGCGATCCCGCTGACGGTGCGCGATCCGAACGGGCGGGGCGCAACCGCCTATCTGGGGCACTCCTTTCGCGCCTCCGCCGGGTTCGATGCGCGGCTGGACGCGCTGCGCCCGCCCGACTTCTCGCGCTCGGCTCCCTCGCTGGCGTTCTCGCATCCCGACTGGGGAGCGAACGCGGGCGACTACTTCTCCGATATCCGCCGCCCGGGAACGCGCGAACCCTGGGAGCTGACGGTCTACACCCCGGAGCCGGAGAAGACCTACACCCTGAGCTGGGAGAATCTCAACGGGGTTCCGCGCTCCACGCGGCTGGTTCTGGTGGATGTCGCCACCGGCAAACGCCAATATCTGCAGGGTGCGTCCGGCTACTCCTTCCAGTCGGGCAACGCCCCGACCCGCCGCTTCCAGATCGTCGCCGAAGAGCGCGGACGCTCCGCCCTTCGGATCATGCGCGTGCAGGCGCGCGTCTCGCGTGCAGGCGGCGGGCGCACGGTGGAGATCGCCTTCGACCTGTCGCAGGGCGCGACGGTGACCACGCAGATTCGCGGGGGCAACGGTCAGATGGTGCGCCGGCTGAGTCCGGGGCGCGCCTCCAGCGCCGGAACCAACTCCCTGATCTGGGACATGCGGGATGACCGCGCGGTCTCCGTTCCGTCGGGAACCTATCTGGTGGAGATTACCGCCAGCACCCCGGAGGGCGACTTCGTCCGCGTGGTGCAGCCGCTCACCATCGTCCGCTAAACCATCCGCGCTGAAGACGCGCCTGAAATCGGGAGAGTACAACCTTGTTGAAACGACTGACACTGACTGTCTGCATGTTATCCGTCGCGGCGCTGTGCGCGACGATGTTGGGCTGCGGGGGCGGCGGGGGCGGTGCGGCGCCTGCGGATGTGTCGGGGCGCATCCTGCTGACCGCGACCGGACAGCCGCCCAATCCGGCGGCGACCGTCACCATCGCCGGGAGGAGCGTGCAGACCCTCAACGACGGCACCTTTATTCTGCGCGGGGTCGCCTCCGATGCGCGCCAGATACAGGTGACCGCGCAGGGACTGCAGCCCCTCACGCAGCCCCTTCCGACTCTGACCGCCAATCGGGTCAACAATCTGGGGGACATCTTCCTGTCAGATTCCGGATACACGGCAGCGGTGAAGGGAAAGGTGGTGCGCGCCGACACGCTGGCAGGGCTGGCGGGCGCGAAGGTGCGAATCAGCGGACAGGTGACCACCACCGCCGACGACGGCGCCTTCACGCTGAGCGGGCTGCCGGTCGGACTGGGGGGCATGCAGGACGTCGGGCTAATCACGGCGGCGGGCTTTGAGGACAAACCGGTGCGGATTGATCCGCCGCTGGGAGCCTCTCCGCCGGATAACGATCTGGGAGACATCCCCCTCGCGCCGCCCGTCGGCGGCATCCCCGGCGGTCCAACCACCATCCGCGGAACCGTGTCGCTGCAGGGACAGATGGACTTCTCGCAGACCACCGTTACCCTCATCAATCCCGACAACGGGGAGACGCTCAGCACGCAGGTAACCGCCGCCGATGGTCGGTACGGGTTCTGGGTTCCAACAGGGCGTTATCAGGTGAGGGCGGAGCGTTCCGGATTCCAGCCGCAGACGCGCGATGTTACGCTCAACCGCACGGATCAGCCGCAGACGGTGGACTTTACGCTGATCCCCTGAAAAACCGTCGCAGGCAGGGGGCTTTCGACCCCTGCCTGCGTATCTGAACGACTGCATAGTGGTTCGTTATGTAGTCGGTGTGTTGTGCATGGTTGTCGGTGCGTGCGCCTCACGAGCTTTCTGCGATCCGTCTGGGAGCCTCGTCTACTTCTTCGGTCTGCCAGTTATCGCAGTCAAGACGCTTGCAGTGCAGCATCCGACGGTTTGAGTTGTCCTGCATCTCAACAGTCGCTATAGAAGCGAATCGGCAGGAGAGGCATAGCGCCGGTTCCACCAGGCGCACGATGCGCAAGCGCGTATTCTCTTCAGGTTGCATCGCACTATCCTTGTACTGGTATATCCATCCATAGGCTGGCGTGGGACAGACTATCTCTGCCCGATCCCGACCCGCGCCGTACAGTTGGGACCGGAACTGTAGACCGGAACCCGTTTGATATGGCTTAACGCCCCGGTCTCTGATGTCGCCAACCGGAATAGCCCGTTTCTGTGCTGGCTGGGAATCTTTGCGACCTGCTCCGCCGTTCCCACAATCTCGATGTGCCCATGATGAGAGCGCACCGTCTGTGCCAGCGGCGAGATGGAGGTCAGAGTGGAGAGCCAGTCCGACGCAGCGCGCTGCAGGTTGACAATGATGTCGAAGTGTCCGGCGCTCGTTAAAGCGCGGATCATCTCGTACAGCGTCTCGGTCGCAGCCGGTCCCCATTCCCCCTGGACTTCCACCACGGGAACGCCGCTGTGAAGCCGCAAACCAACCGTAAATCCGGGCGTCATCTTTCCCTCCTACCTTCGCAGAGAATATCTCTCCTCATTATCGGCGAAGTCGCCATCTCCAAACAGGAGAAAATCAACGTCCGGAACCGCAGAAGGCAGCGCCAGTGTAAGGGCGAGCCGGGGAGGTTGCGCGGAGCGCGCCCGTCATGCAGGAGCCGCTCATCCTCTTCCCGAACCCCTTGATTGGAACTACCTCTATGACGAATTTGTTCCATAGAAAACCGGCTATTCACCATAATCCGCGAAGTTTTTTCAGGGCGCGGGAGGACAGGAGAGGAGCGATGCAGCGCATGGCGTCGGGGATAACAGCGGTTACGCTGGGGCTGTCTCTGTGGGGCGGAGCGCGGCTGGAGGCGCAGCGCGCACAGGACCTCTGGCAGATCGTGCCGGGCACGCGCGCGGGCGCGATTACCGCAAAGACAACGCTCGCCGGGCTGGAGCGTCTCTACGGCAAAGGCAACGTGCGGGAGCAGAAGATTGACGTGGGAGAGGGGCAGCAGGCTCGCGGCGCAGTGGTCTTTCCCGGCGATCCGGCGCGCCGACTGGAGATCCTCTGGAGAGAGGGCAGCAGGACGCCGGCGGCGGTGCGCGTGCGCGGAACCCGCAGCCGCTGGAAGACCCCGCAGGGCATCCTGCTCGGAACCTCGCTCAAAGAGCTGGAGAGGCTTAACGGAAAACCTTTCCGGCTCTACGGCTTCTCGTGGGACTACGGCGGACTGGTCGAGTCCTGGCAGAAAGGCAGGCTGGCGGGGCTGGAGTCGAAGATGTCGCTGATCCTCTCTCCGGACGAAAGGACCGGAGTCAGCGAAAAGGAGTACCAGACGGTGATGGGGGACAGACCCTTCTCCTCCGCGCATCCCGTCATGCGGAAGATGAATCCCCGCGTGGTTGAGATCCATATCCGGCTGGACTGAGCGGACGCAGATACCGGTTACCGGATCGTCGGGGGGAGGATGCCGGCGGGCGGACGGTCTGTCGGAGGGCGCGTGAGCGTATCGCCATATCGGATCGTTCCGTCCAGAAAGCCGCCGTTGGACAGATAGAAACGCCCCTGTCGAACTCCCGCATCGTAGTCTTTGCGCTGCTCTCTGCCGTGCGGGTCGTGCGTGAACCGCGCGGTCAGAAGCTCCTGCCAGCCTCCCTTCTCTGTTCGGATCCACCCGTTGCCGAACTCCGCCAGACGGCGCATCTGTCCGTTGCTGCCCCAGAAGTTTTCGTTAAAGGAGTAGAGACCGCGCAGATAGCCCCCGTCGCCGGGGGCGCGGAAGCTGGCGATCAGCCCCCACGCCTTCCGTTCCGGGAAGTAGAAGTAGGCGGTGTAGATCGTCGTCGTTCCTTCGGGCTTCGCGGCGAGGAGGAATCGGTAGGTCTGTCCCTTCTTCCAGTAGTACTTCAGATGGCTGTGTCCTCCGGTGCCTTCGTTGCCGAAGCTACCTGCATAGACGCCCTCTCCCTTTGCGAGCAGCTGGACCCGGTTCTCCTCCGCCACCCGGCTGCGGTCTATCGCCTCGCTGCCGCTGTCCCAGACAGAGAAGATGATCCGGCGTTCGGTCGGGCTGTTGACCTGTATGCCGAAATAGCCCCGATGAAACCCGCACACCATGTAGAAGGACCAGAGCGGATCGGTGCGCGCCGTCACCTCGTTATAGAACAGGACGACCCTCTCTCCGCGCGCGATCGGGTACCCCAGATGCACGGAGGCGGCGTTCCTGCGCTCCACCAGACTGAAGTGGGCGCGGCGTGCCGCCGGACCGGAGAGGCGCAGCGACTCCAGGTCGCCGAAGGTCTCCCCGGTTCTTGATACTCCCTCCAGAGCGATGCGATAGCAGCCGGGAGAGGGGATCGTCACGCCCTGAAAGGCGGCGACAACCGGCTGCGCGTCTTCGCCTGTGATGGAGGTGGTTCGCGCCTTTCCGGCGATCGTCAGACGCAGGCGAACCCGCTCTCCCGCCGGCAGACGCAGTGTCAGAGACGGCTCGAGCGTTCCGGGCGTGTTGATCCTGCCGTACCAGACGACACGCTGACGGGTGTCGCGCCACTGGAGGATGCCCTCCGGCTCCGAGACCTTTGCGCCGTCGGGATCGGGTTCGATATAGGCGGTAAAGGCAGGGATGAGCAGCGGATCGGGGGAGGACACGCCCTCCTGACCGGCGAGAGCGGGGGGCGAAAGGAGCGGAATCAGGCACAGAAGCAGACCGGGATGCATCGAGCGTTCACCGTTTCGGAAGGGATAGGTCCGGGATCGCCTCACTATACCACATGCCGGCGCGAAATCCCTGCCCGCAGCTCAGGAGGCGTGATACGGAAAGAGGAGAAGATTGCTTCGGTCGGCTAACGCCTCCCTCGCAATGACACAATGAGAGGCTCTGCCTCCCTCGCAATGACAATCCGGGAGGTGTGACCGTTCCAGTTACGTGGTACATGCCCCCAGTCCGTCATTGCGAGCGCAGCGAAGCCAGCTTGCTGCCGCTACTCCTCCCGATCCGCCTCCGACCCCAGCCCGTCTCCTGCAGGCGACTCCGTCAGGCGGGTTACCCGCAGCTTCTGTATGCGCCGTCCGTCCGTCGCCTCCACCTGAAAGAGGAACTGCTTCCAGCGGGTCTCCTCGCCCTGCTGCGGCTGATGCCCGAACAGCCCGAAGACAAATCCGCCGATGGTGTCGGACTCCTCCAGCGCGATGTCGGCGCCCAGCGCCTCATTAAACGCCGCCAGCGGCATCCGGGCATCCACGCGGAGGGTCTGCGCATCTATCTCCTCCAGGAGCGGCTCCTCGCGGTCGTACTCATCCTGGATCTCGCCGAACACCTCCTCCACCAGGTCCTCGATCGTTACCACGCCCGTTACCGTTCCGAACTCATCGCGCACGATGACGATCTGGCTGTGGTGCCGGCGCATATCGGCGAGCAGATCGTCCATACGTTTGGTCTCCGGGATGAAGATCGGCGGACGCAGGTGTTCGCGAATGACGAAGCCGGCGGGATTGCGTACCGCCTCCTTCAGCACGTCTTTGGCGTGGATGATGCCGATGATGTTATCCAGGTCGTCATCGTAGACCGGCAGGCGGGAGTGTCCCGACTGCATGATGACCTCGATCAACTCCTCCAGCGTGGCGTCGGCTTCGACGGCGGTCACATCCAGACGCGGCGTCATCACCTTGCGGGCGATCGTGTCCTCAAAGTGAAAGACCCGCGAGACCATCTCCTCCTGCTCCTCCTGCAGCAGTCCCGCCTCGCGCGTGGACTGCACCAGAATCTCTAGCTCCTGCACGGAGTGAACAGCGGCATGCTCCGGAGCGGGACGCAGTCCGATCAGGCGCACGACGGCGTTGCCCATGCCGTTCAACAGGAGAATGAAGGGGCGGAAGAGCGTCAGAAAGAGGTTCAACGGGCTGGTAACCCACAGGGAGGTGGATTCCGGTCTCTGCAGGGCGATGCTCTTGGGAGCAAGCTCCCCGAAGACGATATGCAGGGCGGTGGCAATGGCGAAGGCGACGCCGATGGCGATCCCGTGCGAGGTGATCAGCGCGCCCTTCTCCGGCAGAAAGCGGTCAAAAATCGGCTCGATCAGATGCGCGATCGCCGGCTCGCCGATGAACCCCAGTCCCAGAGAAGCCATCGTGATGCCCAGCTGGGTGGCGGCGATATAGGTGTCGAGATGTCCGAGCGCTCTCTGCACCGTCTTCGCCCGCCGATCTCCCGCACCCGCCAGCTCCTCCATCCGGGAGCGGCGCACGCTGACCAGCGCGAACTCCGCCGCCACGAAGAAGCCGTTGAGCAGCACCAGCCCGATCACCGGCAGCAGGCTCAGCACTCCTTTTCCCAGGAACTCCATATCGGACATTTCGCGATCCGGCGGCGCAATCCCTCTGCGCTGCGCGCAGGCGCAGGAATCGAAGCCTCTCTGTCCAATACTGCATCACATCTCGAACACCTGAGGAGTCTGTCTTATGGCAACACGAACCCTTTCGCTGACCGACCAGATCCACGCCTATCTGGTCTCCGTCTCCGGTCCGCAGAGCGAGGCGCAGCGGCGTCTGCGCGAAGAGACCGCAAAAATGCCCAACTCCGGCATGCAGATTTCGTTTGAACAGGGGCAGTTCATGGCGCTGCTCGTGCGCCTGCTGAAGGCGCGCAAGACGCTGGAGATCGGGGTCTTCACCGGATACAGTTCGCTCGTGGTGGCGCAGGCGCTGCCGGAGGACGGCAGAATTATCGCCTGCGATGTGAGCGAGGAGTATACCTCGATCGCGCGCCGTCACTGGGAGGAGGCGGGCGTCGCGCACAAGATTGACCTGCGTCTGGCTCCCGCGCTAGAGACGCTGGACGCGCTGCTGGCGGAGGGACAGGCGGACACCTTCGATTTCGCCTTTATTGACGCCGACAAGTCCAACTACGACGCCTACTACGAGCGCGCGCTGAAGCTGATACACGCCGGCGGCTTGATCGCCATTGACAACACCCTGTGGGCGGGCCGGGTCGCCGATACGAACGTACAGGATCCCGACACGCAGGCGATGCGCGCCTTTAACGCCAAACTGCACCACGATACGCGGATACACCTGAGCGTCGTGCCTATCGGCGACGGCTTGACGCTGGCGATGCGCCGAAGCTGACGCGCAGCGATCGCCACTCTCCCGGCACACCATAGATTAAGAGGAGGCGTCCGACGCCGATGATGCCCGATTACGAACAACTGACGGAACAGCTGCGCGCGCTCGGACTGCGAGAAGGCGATACGGTGATGGTTCACTCCTCGTTCCGCGCGCTGGGAATTCGGGACCCGGAGACGATCCTGCGCGCCCTGCTGGCGGTTCTGGGCGAATCCGGAACGCTGCTGCTGCCCGGACTCTCCTATAAGCAGGAGCCGCACCATATCCACAGTGTGCGCGATACGCCGACCTGCGTCGGGTTTCTCTCCGAGTACTTCCGCACGCGCCCGGGCACGCTGCGCAGCGTCCATCCCACCCACTCCGTCTGCGGGATCGGCGCGGAGCTGCCGGAACTGCTGACCCGGCACATTTTGGACACGACCCCCTGCGGTCCTCATTCGCCGTTTCGCCGCGTGCTGCAGAGGGGAGGAAAGATTCTGATGCTCGGCTGCGGTCTGTGCCCGAACACCTCCATGCACGCGGTCGAGGAGTACGCCAACCCGCCCTATCTGTTCGGTCCGCCGATCCGCTACACCATCACCGACGCCGACGGGAAGACCTTCGAGAAGGAGTATACGCCGCACGGCTTCGCGGGATATGAACAGCGTTACGACCGCGTGGCGGACATTATGGGCAGAGGCGATTGGACGACGGGGATGGTCGGCAGGGCGGAGAGCCATCTGATTCTGGGCGAGGCGCTGCTGGAAAAGGCTCTGGCGAAGATGCGGGAGGATCCCTTCTACTTCGTGGATCGCGCGGAGGAGGCGGAGCAGGGTACGCACGACGCGCCCGGGGCAGGAAAACCGGGCTGAGCGTGGAATGTATATGCCGTTTACGATGCGAACGCAACATTCACAGGCGTGATAATCCAGTGAAGGAGAGGGAGCCAGATGGCAACAGAGGGTCGAGCAGCCATGCTGATTGAGCCGGGCAAGCCGGCGGTCGTGGAGGATATTCTCCTCGATCCGCCCGGTCCCGGAGAGGTGCAGGTGCGGGTGGTCGCCAGCGGCGTCTGTCACACCGACCTGACGGTGAAGATGCAGAACGGAGCCGGCATGAAGTTTCCCATCGTGCTGGGGCACGAGGGAGCCGGATATGTGGAGGCGGTGGGCGACGGGGTCACCCATCTGCAGGAGGGCGACCCGGTGGTGATCGCCTATCGCGCCCCCTGCGAGCAGTGTCCCGCCTGTCGTCGGGGCGATCCGCGTCACTGCTACATGGCGTTGCGCCCCAAACAGCGCCTTCGCCGGAAGGCGACGGGCGATCTCTGCTCCCAGGTGCTGCGCTGCGGGACCTTCGCCACGCGCACCATCGTCCACAGTAAAGCGGCAGTGAAGATGCCGGACAATATGCCGCTGGAGAAAGCCTGTCTGATCGCCTGCGGCGTCATCACCGGAGTCGGCGCGACCATGAACACGACCTCGGTCTTTCCGGGCGCAAGCGTGGCGGTGATCGGCTGCGGCGGCGTGGGGCTGAGCGTGATTCAGGGCGCGAAGCTGTGCCACGCAAAGCAGATCATCGCTGTAGATGTGAACCCGGTGAAGCTGGAGTGGGCGAAGAAGTTCGGTGCGACCGACGTGGTGAACGCCCGCGAAGGCGACCCGGTGGCGGCGGTGCGCAGTCTCGTGAAAGATCCCTGGCCCGGCTATGAGGGCGGCGTGGACTTCTCCTACGAGGCGACCGGGCGCATGGAGTGCATCGAGCAGGCGGTGCGCATGGTCAACTACAACGGCATCGCCACCACGATCGGATTCCCCGGTCCCGACGACAGCGTAACGCTCAATGTGGGCAATATTGACACCGGCGTCTACTGGAACAAGGTGAACCTGCGCGTCTGTCATGCGGGCGATACCCTTCCCTCGCACGACTTCCCGCTGATGGCGCAGTTCTACCTGCAGGGCAAGCTCGATCTGGACGGCATGGTGACCGGCGAGATCGCGCTGGAGGAGGTAGAGGACGCCTTCCACACGATGGAGACCGGCAACGTTATCCGCTCGGTGATCCGGCTGTAGACCGCCCGCCCCCGCCGCTGTACGGACAGGGTCGCTAATGCGGGAGCGACCCGTCTGTCTGTATGCCGCCCGTTAAAAGCAGGTTTTCGCTGTCCCCAACGGCATGAACGAGACGGAAGGAGCGTAACATGATCCGCCTGGAGGGAACGGTCTCCAGCTTCTCTTTCAACGGACAGCCACTGGCATTGAAGACGGTTGCATGGAAGGATTTTGACATCAACAGATGTCCGTCTTCATGCAAAGTGGAGATGCCGGACCGCAGTATCATGGCGTTATCGCGATGGGTATCTCCCAAGCGCACGCGCAGTTACCCGTTTGCCAGGATATACGATACCTACTCGCATAACGGCAAGATTGTCACAGTGATTCCGATCATGAAAGACGAAGGAGCGGATGGAGATAACGACCGGGTGAATTTCATATCGCTGTCGTGGATGAACTTCACCAATGTGTATATCCTGCTGGCCTGGTATGACGAGGCACAGCCAAAGCAGAACGATCGCGGCAAACAGTTAATCACCAGCCAGCGGTTCAACAATCAGTACGTGAAGGAGACGCTTCAAAAGATTGGGGCGTTCAAACAGGATGCCCATCACTGGAATGACCTGCACTTTCGCGAAGACTTTGTGCCGATCTATGATCGTGCCGTGCAGGCGTATCAGCGTATTCAGGAAGTGAAGGCGGTTCAACTGCATTCCCAGACAGATCAGTACAGCTTCCTGGACAGGGTGAGAGACCCGAACCACTCCCATCTGCTGAACCTGACAAGATTCAAGGAGGTAACTCTGGCGAAGTCTCTGTCGGCAGCACATCGTGAAACGAGCGTTGATCATGAGAAGGAGCAGTTGCAGCCGGACACGCAAAAAGCCCTGATAGAAGTAACGAACAATCTGGGCGGCAAGTACGCCTTAACAGCGGATGAGGTGCTCTTCGTGGGGGAGGAGCGGGTGATCATTCAGGAGAGCAAGAATACTACCAGGGAATGGCTGCCATCGAGCTATGACATCAAAGACGGGTTATT
>CALLMM010000022.1 GCA_938005745.1 uncultured Chthonomonadales bacterium
CGAGATCGGAGGAGGCAGGTCTATCGCCGGCAAAGCGACCAGTGGACTCAGAAAATAGTTGCCGTAGCTGTGCAGACACAAGGTCTGAGATGCAATTTTTGCTTTTTCAACCGGTGAGTTCACATCTAGAAAGCTATCATCTGGTTGCTGGTCTGCACCGTCCTGTGCGCGCTCGCGGCCGCAACTTGCGCGCAGTCGCCTCCGATAGCCGCAGGCTGCAGCGGAGATCACGATCTGAGGAGAAGAGTGCGGAATCTAGCGGCGTTCGTCGCGCGCCGCGCACCGTTTTCAGACGGTCGGCATCATCTCAACCCTCCCGCCAGCGAGCAGGAGCATACGTAGATTTTGGCGGGGTCGCTCCCATCGTGCGGACGCCGAAGCCGTAGCGGCTTCGGCGCAGGGTAAGCGGGTATTCCGCAGAAAAAAGCCGCCTCGTTATGAGGCGGCTCAGCGCGTTTCGAGAAGGCTCAACGTCTGCGGCGGAGGCGGTACGCCAGCGGTAGACCGCCGAGGAGGGCGGCTCCCAGCAGCGCGAGCGTGCCCGGTTCCGGCACGGCGTAGGCGGTAACCCGGAAGAGCAGACCCTCCGGCAGTTGTCCCTCGACCAGTCGCAGCGCGCCGTAGTAGGAGCCGTCATCTACCGCGATCATCGGCTGCCCGATCTTGGCGGCGCCGGGCTGCCATCTGAGCGTAAAACTGCCGCGAACGGAGCCGTCTCCAATGATCCAGGGGTAGGGAAACTGCGGGAAGTCCGGGTTGTTGACGCTGTCTACCAGCAAGCCGTTGGGCAGCTCTCCTTCCAGGAGATCCACCTTTACCAGGATAAACTGCAGTCTGGACTTCCGGTCCGCGTGCAGTTCGATCCCGGGATCCGGGTTGTCCGGCGACTCGGTAAAAACATCGGAGTTGAAGAGAAAAGAGTCGCCGCTGTTGAGGAAGTAGAATTTAGTTGTCGGGTCCACCCCTTCCGGCATAGAGAAACGCATCCGGGGGATTGAGAGGATCTGAGCCGGAGACGCAGTACTCAGACACAGAAAAAATACGACCGCAGCGACAGCCATCCCTGCACGCAGCCTGAACATATCCGATCCTCCTCCAGCGCGGGTTAATAGAGCGAAGTTCAACTATATGGCATTGCAGGAATCGTGCCAGTCGGTGGGAGAGACGGGAAGGGGAGCCTGTAGCCGGTATTTTTCACAGGCTCGAGGCGTCAGCGAGGGTCATTTCAGCAGTTCCAGCGCAGAATCCGGCGAAACTCCCGCGGCGCGGGCAGCCAGCTCCTGCGCCCGGTTCTCGCCGATCGCTTCCCGGATCGTCTCCCGGGCGCGCTCCGCCGCCGCCGCATCCGCCAGTCCGCGCAGAAGCAGTTCGCGCTCCGCGATGCAGAGCAGCAGATAGGCTTCCTCCAGCCTCTGTCCGGCTTGCAGGGTCTGCCCGTAGTGGAGCAGGACATCCGCCTGATGCTTGCCGTTTGCCTGCTCTCTGGCGATCTGCAGCGAGCGGCTGAAGAGCGCGTGCGCTTCGGCATAGTCGCCGCTGTATCCCGCCAGCCGCGCCAGCACGTCATAGGCATACATCTCACAGGCGCGGTCCCCGATCTCCCGCGCGATACGCAGCCCCTCTTCCGCGGGGGCGCGCGCCTCTTCCGGAGAGCCTTGCTCCAGGTAGTTCATTCCCAGACGCACCGCCGTTAGCGCCACTCCCCGGCGGTAGTTCAGGCGCGCATAGATGCTCTGCGCCTGCTCGATCCGCTCCTGTGCCCGCTCATAGTCGCCCTGACGGCGGAAGATGTCCGAGGAGTTATAGTAGATGTGGGCGATGCTCTCTTCCGAGTGGTTGCGGGTATGGATCGCCAGGCTCTCCGCAAACTCGCGTGACGCCTCCTCAAAGTCGCCGCGTTCGCAGGCGAGGATGCCCAGATGCATGCGCAGAACCGCCTCATAGCGCGACTGGCGGGTCTCCACCGCAAGCTCCAGTCCCTCCTCCCACGTCAGGCGGGCGCGGGCAAAGTCTCCGTGTCCCCACTCCAGGTTGCCCAGATTGATCAGGTTTACTAGCATACGCGGGCGGTCATCCAGACGGCGGCTGATCTCGTAGCTCTCGGTGAAGAGCCGGTGCGCCTGCGCCAGATCGTACCGGTTCCAGGAGACCAGCCCGCGCTGATTCAGAAGTCTCGCTACCTGCACGGAGTCGCCTGCGCGCCGTGCCGCCTGCTCCGCCAGAGCCAGCCGGGCGTCGCACTCCTGCAGCAGTCCGGTTCTCAAGAGGAACCGCCACATCGCCCGGGCGTATTCGATGGTTCGGGCGGCGTTCTCACACTGCAGCGCCCAGTCCATCCCCCTGCGGAAGTTCTCTAGCTCTTCGGTGAAGACGTCGGTCGCCTCCGCCACTTCGGGACCGGCGCCCTCCAGCTTGCCCGCCCACTCCTGCGCAAGCCTCAGATAGTGTTCGGAGTGCCGATCCAGCAGCGCCGACTGCACGCCCTGTTTCAGAAGCTTCTCCTGCGCGTACTCCTGCAGCGTCTCCAGCATCGAAAATCGCGTCAGACCGCGCGACTCGGTGACGCGCAGCAGCGACTTGTCGCGAAGCTGAAAGAGCAGATCGAAGACGCCGGGCGTCTGGCAGACCTCCTCCGCCGACTCCAGCGAGAAGCCTCCGGCGAAGACGGAAAGCTCGGCAAAGAGCGACTTCTCCTCTTCGGAGAGGAGGTCATATGACCAGTCGAGCGCGGCGCGCAGGGTACGCTGGCGTTCGGGCAGATCGCGCTGACCATGCGCCAGCAGGTCCAGCCTGCGCGTCAGACGCTGGAGGATCTGTGCGGGCGACATGCCGCGAATGCGCACCGCCGCCAGTTCGATCGCGAGCGGAATCCCCTCCAGACGTCGGCATATCTCGCCGACCAGGCTCCCGGTCTCGTTCGTCAGGGCGAAGTCCGGGCGCAGCGACTGGCAGCGCTCCACGAAGAGTTGAACGCTCTCAAACTCCGTCCAGCGCGTCCCCGGGTAGTCCGGCGGTGGAACCGAGAGCGGCTCGACGATGTACTCCCGTTCGCCCGAGAGGTGCAGCAGCTCGCGCGAGGTGACCAGACAGGTCAGTCCGCTGCACTCCTGCAGCAGATCGCTGAGAAAGGGGGCGGCTTCGGCAACCTGCTCAAAGTTGTCCAGCACCATCAGGCATCGGCGCGCGCGCAGAAACTCGATCACCTGCTGTCGGGGACTCGCCTCCGGACGCAGGGTCAGCGAGGGGGCGAGCGCAAGGGCGATGGCGGTGGGAACCGCCTCTATGTCCCGGACGCTTGCCATCTCGATCAGCCAGACCCCGTCGGGAAACTCCTGCAGCATATCGGCGGCGACCTGAATGGCGAGGCGGGTCTTGCCCGTTCCCGCCGGTCCGATCAGCGTGATCAGCCGGCTTCGCCGTCCGCGCAGAATGGCGGTCAGATCCGCCAGTTCGCGAATGCGCCCGACGAATGCGGTCAGATGCGCCGGAAAGTTATGGGGCAGCGCGTTGAGGGTGCGAAGGGGGGCGGCTCGCACTTCGGGGATCTGCGGGTGGCGCAAAAGATAGAGACGCTCCGGCTGACCCAGGTCTTTGAGGCGATGCAGACCGAGATCTTCCAGTTGGAACTCCGGCTCCAGCTCCTCCTGTGCCGCTCGCGCCGTCTCCTGCGAGAGCAGGGTGATGCCCCCGTGTCCGGCGTCGCAAATACGCGCGGCGCGATTGACGGGCGGTCCGAAGTAGTCGTTGTCGCGAAAGGAGGGTTCGCCGGTATGCAAGCCGATCCGGACGCGGATGCCTCCCATCTCTTTCCAGAGCGGCGTCTCCGCGCCGGAGGCGTTCAGCGCGGCATGGATAGCGGCGGCGCAGCGGACGGCGTCTGCCGGGCGGGCGAAAGCGACCATAAAGCTGTCACCGACCGTCTTCACCTCCCAGCCGTTGTGCGCGGCGATGCAGGCGCGCGTCAGCCGTTCATAGACCTGCAGCGCCTCGCCATAGCGCGCGCCGTACTGTTCCCACCGCGCGGTGGAGCCTTCCACATCGGTAAACATCAGGGTTACCCGCCCCAGAGGGGGCGTGATGTGCTTGGTCTCGGACATACCCTAAATTATACTGAACGAAGGCAGGATTGCGCCTGACTATTTCTCGCCCGTCGCTGGAAATATCGCCCTGCTCAGGTGTGCCTCATTCCGGGAGATTGTCCCCGTCCGGCAGGAGATTTCATTATCACATCCCAATATCATAGAAATCTGAGAGCGCAGCGAAGCGTGCCGTTTTGCTGCCGGAGGAGCCGACATGAATCGCACTCAATCCGCAGAGCTGTTTGCTTACAGCCGCCGTTATCTGCCCGGCGGCTGTGTCTCCATAAATCGGCTGGTAGAGCCGGAGATCGCCTTTGTCAGGGGCAGAGGGGCGTATCTATGGGATGCGGACGGCAACCGCTACATTGATTACCACGCCGGGTTCGCCCCGTATCTTCTGGGACACGCCGACCCGGATGTGGAGGGTGCGGTTCGGCATGCGATGGAGGAGGGGTGGACGCTGGCGGGGTCGGGGACGACGCCGTGGGAGGCGCGGGCGGCGGAGGATCTGTGCGCCTGCGTGCCCGGTCTGGAGAAGGTACAGTTCGCCAATACCGGCAGCGAGGCGACCTACCATGCGCTGCGTCTGTCGCGCGCGTGGACCGGGCGAAGGCATATTGTGGTGATGCAGGGGGGCTACAACGGCTGGCATGACGAGGTCGCCTGCAACGTGATGACGCCGCTGGAGCAGATCGGTCCGCGGGTGAGTCGCGGGGAGTATCCGTTTGCGCCGATGTCGGCGGGGATGGCTCCGGATGCGTCGCGGTATGTGCATGTGCTGAGCTTCAACGACCTGGGGGCGGTGGAGTGGGCGTTTGAGACCTACGATGTCGCCTGCCTGATCACGGAGCCGATCCTGCAGAATATCGGGGTGGTGAAACCCCTTCCGGGCTATCTGGCGGGTCTGCGCGAACTCTGCACGCGCTACGGAGTGACGCTGGTGTTCGATGAGGTGAAGACCGGCTTTCGTCATGCGCTGGGCGGTTATCAGAGCATCGCGGGGGTAACGCCGGATCTCACCGTGTTCGGAAAGGCGATCGCCAACGGCTATCCTCTGGGGGCGATCGGGGGGCGGGCAGAGATCATGGATCTGTTCATCGCGCCGGACCCGAAACGGCGTGTGCTGATCGCCGGGACATACAACGGTCACCATATGGTGATGGCGGCGGCGATTGCGACGATGGAGAAGCTGCGGCGGGAGGGGGCGGAGATCTACGGTCGTCTGGAGAGGCTTGGCGCGCAGATAGAGGCGGGTCTGAAGGAGCTGTTTGCGCGTTACGGGGTGGGCGCGACGGTGGCGCGGCAGGGATCGGCGTTCTGCGCCTACTTTATGGATCACGCGCCTCGGGACTGGCACGACATTGCGGAGAACCACGACTTTGACTTCGATCTGCGCTATCGGCGTGCGTTGATCGAGCGGGGCGTCTACCACTTTCCGCTGCCGACCAAGCAGGGCAGCATCTCCGCGGCGCATACGGAGGAGGATATTGCCCGCACGCTGGAGGCGACAGAGGAGGTACTGCGCGAGTTGATCTGATCGTCGTCCTGGATTTTTTCCGCAGTCAGATTTTTTCATCGAATATATGTGAAGAGGCGTCGCAGTCGCGGCAGGTCGGACGAATAGTATATCAGTCGCGCCGGCGTGGATTGGACGGAGCGGGGAGAGGTGAGCGAATGCGTCTTCGGGTAGGTTTTCGGCTGGATCGCGAGATGGTGGTTCCGGTCAATCATCAGCATCTGATGGCGGGGGTGGTCTATCAGTATCTGGAGTGCGCCGACGCGGACTATGCCGCCTTTCTGCACGATGACGGGTATGCGGTTTCGGAGGAGGCGGAGGACCGGCGACGCTTCAAGCTGTTCGCCTTTTCGCCTCTGCGCTGTGCGCGTCGGCGCGTTCAGGGGCGTCTGCTCTTTCTGGGACCGGGTATGGCGGACTGGCTGGTGTCCTCTCCGGTGGAGAAGTTTCTGACGGAGTATGCGACGGGACTGCTCTCGTTCGGGGAGATGCGGGTCGGTTCGGCGACGCTGCCGATCGTCTCGGTGGAGTCGCTGCCGTCGCCGCAGATCACGGAGCAGATGCGTTTCACCTGTCTTTCGCCGATCGTCTCCTCCGAGACGACCTATGAGAATGGGACGCGCAGCACACGCTACCGGCTCCCGGGCGATCCAGACTTCAGCGAGGCGGTTCGTCAGAACCTGCTGGGCAAGTGTCGGGCGTTGACGGGGCGCGCTCCTGCCGACGACCGTCTGCACCTGGCGTTTGACCGGGACTATCTGTCTCGCGCC
>CALLMM010000023.1 GCA_938005745.1 uncultured Chthonomonadales bacterium
AGGGAGCGACGGCGTCCCCCTTCTGTCATTGCGAGGGAGCGACGGCGTCCCCCTTCTGTCATTGCGAGGGAGCGACGGCGTCCCCCTTCTGTCATTGCGAGGGAGCGACGGCGTCCCCCTTCTGTCATTGCGAGGGAGGCGCAAGCCGACCGAAGCAATCTCACAACGGGCAGCCTGCGTATTTTCTGTCAGGGACCGCCCGGGATGCGCTTCGCAGCGACTATCCCTCCATCTCTTCCCGGCGGAAGAGAAAGCGGGAGAAAAGGGGGCGGTTGCGCGCGACGATGCGGTAGCCGAGCTCCACCAGCCACAGGAGCGGAGGCGCGGAGAGCGGGCGTATCCATCTCCCCCCGCCGGTCTGCTCCAGCACAAACAGGCAGGCGCGTCCGGCGCGCAGGATCGTTCCGTCCGAGCGCACCACATGCACCGCCTTTTCACAGGCAGCCGCGAGCGTCGGGGTCATCGGCGGGGAGGGCGCGCTCTGATAGGGGACGATCTCAAACCGCCGCTGTCTGTCGCGACGACGCACCCAGGCGGCGCTGCGGCGGCACATCCCGCAGTCTCCGTCAAAGAGCAGCCAGTGCCTTTCCGACATCTTCCCCTCCACGCATCCTTTCGCGATCTGCGCGCCTGCTTCCTCCCTCCCGTCCTGTCCGGCAGGCGTGATATAATGGAAAGCGGTGCAACCGATGAGGAGAGCGTCTCGTAGTGCAGGCAGGAGAGCGGAGACCGGCGCATGGAGAAAGAGAAGGTGCAGGAGCATATCGAGCGGGGACTCTCCCGCGCCCGTCAGGACGACTGGAGCGGGGCGGCGGAGGCGTTTCGGCGCGCCGTTAACCTCGATACGCAGAGCGTCGAGGCGCGTTTTCGACTGGGCTGGGCGTTGTGGAAGCGGGCGGAGGCGCAGAAGCCCAATCTGGCGGATCTGGGACTGGGCTATCTGGCGCTGGTAACCGGCTTCGACAGCTTCGCCCGCGAACGCTCCCGGAAGTTCGTCGCCTATAAGCGGCTGCTGCAGGAGTCGTGTCACTGGCTGCGCGAAGCCATCGCCCGCGATCCCCGGCATGCGCGTTCGCACTACTTTCTGGCGCAGGCGATGCGCGAACTGGGGTACAAGGCGGAGGCGACACAGATCGCCAAGCGCGCCGCGGAACTGGAGCCGGGTAACGTCCGTTACGCCACGCTCGTGCAGACCTACGCCGAATCGCGTCCCCTCTCCTACGAACAGACCAGCGGACCGGAGAACGGCGCGCGTCTGACATGGGACGATCTGGTGCTCGACGCGCGCACCAAGCGCGAACTGCGCCAGATGCAGTTGATGCTGGAGAAGCCGGACCTGGCGCGGGAACTGGGGGTCGAGCCGCCGACCGGCATCCTGCTCAAAGGCGCGCCCGGAACCGGCAAGACCACCATCGCGCGGGTGCTTGCCAGCGAGGCGAAGTGCCGTTTCTTCTCCATCAGCCCCGCCGACATCAACCAGATGTATGTGGGCGAGTCGGAGAAGCGGGTGCGGGAGCTGTTTGTTCGCGCCCGCGAAAGCGCGCCCTCCATCATCTTCATTGATGAGATAGACGCCCTGCTGCCGATGCGTCAGGGCGGGGTCGCCATCCACTCGGATAAGGTGGTCAACCAGTTTCTGCAGGAGATGGACGGCATGACGCCTAATCAGCGCGTGCTGATCGTCGGGGCGACCAACCGTCCCGATATGCTCGACCCCGCTGTGCGGCGCGGAGGGCGTCTCTCCCGCGAGATCACCATCCCCATGCCGGATCGGGAGGCGCGCCGGCAGCTTCTCGCGCTCTTCACGCGGGGGGTGAAGCTGGCTCCCGATGTTGATCTGGACGCGATGGCGGACGAGACGCCCGACTATTCGGGCGCCGATCTGAAGGCGGTCGTCAATGAAGCCGGTCTGCAGGCGTTGATCCGCCTCGCCGACTCCGCTGATCCGGAGACTCCCCGCATGTTAACGGCGGCGGACTTTGCGGAAGCCCTCGCCAACATCGAGCCGGGCGAGCAGTAGAGCCGCCCCGAAGTTGACATAAACTCCCCCTCCCGATATACTAATTCCGGTCGCCCCGGTAGTCCAACCGGCAGAGACACGCGACTTAAAATCGCGACAGTGTGGGTTCGAATCCCACCCGGGGCATCGCGTCTCTTCCGCCCTGCGCCTCTGACTGCCGACCGCACTGTCCGGCGTCTGGAAAACGCGAGCCGCCCGATACCCGCCGAACCCGAAAGGCACGCATGTATGCTCGTTCCCTCCCGTGAAGAGTTCATTCAACTTGCCGGACAGGGCAACCTGATCCCTGTCTACCGCGATATTCTGGCGGACCGCCTGACCCCGGTCTCCGCCTTTGAGAAGATCGGCGGCGGCAGCGGCTCCTTTCTGCTGGAGAGCGTGGAGGGAGGCGAACGGCTCGGACGCCACTCCTTTCTGGGGTTCAATCCGTTTTTGACCCTCAGCGCCAAGGGCGGCACGGTAACCCTGACGGAGGGACGCCGGACCCGCACGGTGGTGCTGGCTCCGGGGGACGATGCCCTGACGGTGATCGCTGAACTGATGTCGCGCTATCGTCTGGTTCCGCTGCCCGGTCTCCCGCGCTTCTGCGGCGGCGCGGTCGGCTATCTGGGCTACGACATGGTGCGCTTCTTCGAGAAGCTGCCGGAACAGACCGTTGACGACCTCCAGATAGACGACGCCTTCTTTCTCTTCACCGATACGCTGCTGATCTTCGATCACGTCAAGCACGCCCTCAAGGTGCTCTGTCTAGCGCGGGTGAAGGACAATCCCGGACGCGCCTACGATGAGGCGGTCGCCCGGATCGAGCGGCTGATTGCGCGCCTGCGCACGCCGGTCTACTCGCGCCCCTCCCCCGCGCATTCCGGCGCGCCCTCCGTCTCCGCCAATATGACCAGAGAGCAGTACGAGGCGGCGGTCGAACGCTGCAAGGAGTACATCGCGGCGGGCGACGCTTTTCAAGTGGTTCCCTCCATGCGGTTCACGGTCTCCCTGCGGGCGCGCCCGTTTGAGGTCTATCGCGCCCTGCGCTCCGTCAACCCCTCCCCCTATATGTACTTCCTCGACCTGGGCAGACGCCAGATTGTCGGCTCCTCGCCGGAGATCCTGGTGACGGTGGAGGACGAAACGGTTACCGTGCGCCCCATCGCCGGAACGCGCCCGCGCGGCGCGACGCCCGCCGAAGATGCGCGCCTTGCCGCCGATCTGCTGGCGGATGAGAAGGAGCGCGCCGAGCATATCATGCTGGTAGACCTGGGACGCAACGACATCGGGCGCGTCTGCCGCTACGGGAGCGTTACGGTGGATGAGCTGATGGTCATCGAACGCTACTCGCATGTGATGCATATCGTCTCCAATGTTACCGGCGAACTGGATGAGCGGCACACTATCTACGACGTGATGCGCGCCTGCTTCCCCGCCGGAACCCTGACCGGCGCGCCGAAAGTGCGCGCCATGGAGATCATCGAGGAGCTGGAGCCGACCCGGCGCGGACTCTACGGCGGAGCCGTCGGCTACTTCAGCTTCAACGGCGATATGGATTTTGCCATCGCCATCCGCACGCTGCTCGCCGAAAACGGACGGGCGTACATCCAGGCGGGCGCGGGGGTCGTCGCCGACTCGGTGCCGGAAAACGAGTACTACGAGTGTGTGAATAAGTCTCGCGCCCTGCTTGCCGCCATCGAACTGGCGGAAGCGGGACTGGAGTAGGGGTCATGTTTCAGATTGTTCCGCAGCTGACGGTCAGGGATCTCTCCCGTTCGGTGGAGTTCTATACGCAGCATCTCGGCTTTGCCGCCGCCCACTCCGACCCGCCGGATGCGCCGGTCTTTGTGATGCTGGAGCGGGAGGAGTCGCGCCTGTTTCTGGTCTCCGAGGACTCGCGAGAGGAGCCGTATCAACTGGACGATCTGGCAAACAACAAACGGGGCGTGGGGGTTCGGCTCTATCTGGAGGTGGACGACGCGCAGGATGTCTACCGCGCGCTGAAGGAGGCGGGGGTGAGCATTCTGCGAGAGCTGGCGTACAATGAGCGGGAGGACTACACCGAGTTCTCCTTCTCCGACCCGGACGGGTACGAGATCGGCGTCTACTCCTAACCTCTGTGCTGCAGTGGCGCGCGACGATGTGAGCGGATCATACTGAAAGATAGACTGGTCGGTTGCTGGCGGCCCCTCTCCTTCACGCTGGAGCGCGAAGAGGGCGCGCCGCTCTATCCCTTTGGCGCGGATGCAGTCGGTCTGCTGATCTACGACCCCTCCTCCCGGATGTCGCTGCAGATCATGCGCCGGGAGCGTCCCATACTCTCCGCCATGCTGACGGACAAAGCCGCCGTGCTGCAGCAGAAGGGGCGTTCGGATGGAGGCGCTGGCAGCCTTCGACGGCTATCTGGCGTATGCCGGCTCCTATGAGACAGACGAGAGAGCCGGAACGGTTCTGCATCGGGTGGAGTGGAGCCTGCTGCCCAACTGGATCGGGCTGACGATGATGCGTTATGCTGTTCTGGAGGGGGATCGCCTGACCCTCTCCACCCCGGCGCTGCCGGTGGGCGGCGAGCGGTTTATCGCCCGGCTGGTCTGGGAGCGGATTCGAGGGGATGAGGGATGAGCGAAAGTCGGTATGTGCTGGCGACCGGCGAAGAGGGAGCCTACCGCCTGCAGATCGTCAACAGCGTGCACGGTCCGGATACGGAGGCGTTCCTGCTGCGCGCCGGTCTGGGGCGCGCCATGCGGGTCGCGGATATCGGGTGCGGGATCGGAACCGTCACCTGCTGGCTTGCCCGGCAGGTGGGTCCGAGCGGCGATGTCTACGGGGTGGACATCAGCCCGGAGCAGATCGCGCAGGCGCAGCGGGTCGCCTATCGTCAGCGATTGAGCAACGTGCACCTGTCGGTCGGCAGCGCGACCGACACCGGTCTGCAAAAGGAGTCGTTCGATCTGGTCTTCTGCCGGTTTCTGCTGATGCATGTGGCGGATCCCGCCGGCGCGCTGCGCGAGATGGCGTCGCTGGTGCGTCCTGGAGGGGTGCTTGCCTGCGAGGACGGCGACTTCTTCGCGCCCTTCAGCGAGCCGGTCAGCCCCGCCTTTGAGCGTGTTTTTGAACTCTACCGCGCGCTGGGAGCGCATCGCGGGCTGGACTTTCGCATGGGACCGCGCCTCTACCGGATGTTTCTGGAGGCGGGTTTCAAAGACCCGGAGGTGCGCCTGGTGCAGCCGGTTCTGACGCGAGGAGACGCCAAGCGGCTGCCGGAGTGGACGCTGACGGAGTGCGCGCCCGCCCTGCTGGAAGCCGGTCTCTCCACGCAGGAAGAGATCGCGCGCCTGACCGCAGAGATGAAGGCGATGGCGAAGGACGAGACGACCCTCTTTGGCATGGCGCGCATGACGCAGGTCTGGGCGCGCAGGGGGTAGCGGCTGGATGCGGCTGACGCTGGAGCAGATAGACCCGCAGATCGCGCGAAGGATCGCGGAGGGGCGCGCCGCGCACTCCCGGCGGTATACGCGCGAACTGAAACGGACGCTGAACGCGCTGGGCATCCCGGACGAGCCTCCCGCGCCCCCCAGACGCGGCTGGCGCGCGCTGCTTGGCAAGCCCTCAAAGGAGGAGGAGCAGCGCGAGCAGGAGCGGCAGGCGATCGTTCTGCGGGAAGAGATGCGGCTGCTGCTGCCGCTACTGAGCCTGTCGAAGGCGGAGCAGAGCTATGTCGAGATCCTGCTGCAGATGATGGATGAACGCGCCGGGCTGGACGAGATCGCCGGGCGGGAGATGCTTGCGGCGTTGAACCGCCTGATCGAGGACTACCGTCAGATTTCGGCGCAGACGGAGGCGGTGCTGGCTGCCATGCGGGAGAACCCGATGCGAACCCTGGAGGAGGAGCGGGCGCGGCTGGCGGCGCGGCTGGAGCAGACCGCCGATCCGGTTGCCCGCCAGACCCTTCAGCGCAGCCTGGAGATCAGCGAATCGCGCATCGAGAATGCGCGCGCGCTCGCCACCGCGCTGGAGAGACTGGACGCGCAGGAGGAGATGTGCCGGCAGACGCTGGCTTCCGTGCGCTCGTCGCTCTCGCGCATCAAAACCTCGCGCGCCGCGCTGACCGCCGGCGATCAGGAGGAGATCGGGCGCGTCGCGGAGAATCTCAATGCCCGGGCGCACGCCGTTGAGCAGGCGATCCAGGAGGTGATGAGCCTGCGTCTGTGACGGTCCGTCCGCCGCCGTCTCGCTCTCCGGTGCTGATCGGGGGCAGACGCTGTTTCGTCTCATCTATTCAGGAGGTTCAACCGCTTATGACCATGACAGCCCATCCGCTCGCCGCGATTGACGCTCGCATCGCTGCCCGACATCTGCTGACCCACCCGTTCTATCAGGCATGGACGCGCGGCGAACTGACGCGGGAAGCCCTGCAGGACTACGCCCGCCAGTACTATCATCATGTCGCCGCGTTTCCCACCTACCTCTCCGCCGTCCATGCGCACACGGACGATCAGGCGGCGCGCCGTCTGCTGTTGATGAACCTGGTGGACGAAGAGGGGGGAACGCCCAACCATCCCGATCTGTGGCTGCAGTTTGCCGGTTCGCTGGGCGTCTCTGAGGAGGAGGCGCGGCAGACCGAACTGTGGGAGGAGACCCGCGGTCTGATTGACACCTTCCGTTCGATCTGCCGCAGCGGCTCCACGGTGGAGGGGCTTGCCGCGCTCTATGCCTATGAGAGCCAGATTCCAGCGGTCTCCGAGTCCAAAATAGACGGCTTGAAGCGTTTCTACGGTATGGAGGACCCGCAGGGATACCGCTACTTCACGGTCCATATCGAGGCGGATAAGGAGCATGCCGCCGCCGAGCGCGAACTGCTGGAATCGCGTCTGAATGAGCGTAACGAGCACGGCGCGATGGCGGCGGTGGATCGGACGCTGGAGGCGCTTTGGGAGATGCTCAACGGCGTCTGCCGACGGCACGCCATCGCCTGCTGACGCCGGCGCGTCATCTCCTGCTGACGCCGGAGGCTGTTCGGGAGCAGGGGGAGAGGATGAGAGATGAGATCCCCTGCTCCCGACAGGGAGCGTACCGTTAACGCCGGCGGCGCAGGCAGAGGCTTCCCAGGAAGAGACCTCCCAGAGCGATCAGGCTCAGGGAAGAGGGTTCCGGAACCACCGCCGCATTGGAGGCGTTGGGCGCAAAGTCGGATATCTGGGCGTTATTTCCGACCCCCACGCGGGACCACAGGTTCCAGGTGTACTGCAGGAAGTCCCGCCCGTTTCCGGGCAGAAGCGATCTGTGCACCCTGCCGCGGATCGCGCTGCCGGAGACGACGACGCTTCCGGCAGGCAGGTTCGACGCCGGCTGACCGTCCAGCCGATTGACCAGCCCCGTCCCGTCGGGACGCAGCAGAACGACCGAGTCGAAGCGCACTCCCTGACCGATGGAGGGCGTTCCGCTGACAAACCTTTCGGTTCCCTGTCCTCGATCCACTCCCCAGACATAGAGCGCGCCGGGCGTTGCGCCGATACTGTCCGCCATTTCGCCGAAGAACCAGAAGTAGGTCGAGTCGAACATCACATTCGCCTTCAACACATCCACATCCGGGTTCTGGGGTCCGGCGTAGGTGGGCAGAAAGTCCCCCTGCGGGTCCAGTACCTGCGCGGAGGCGCGTCCGGCGGTCATCGTCCCCAGAGCGAGGGCTGCCGTCAGCAGACGAAGCGTTTTCATGTGTTCCTTCCTTTCTCGCAAGATCGTGCCGGTTGTATCGCTCACACGGACCGCCGGGACAGGCGCACAGTCTCTCTCAACGGTCGCCCTCCTCTCTGCTTTCGCCGGAAAACGGGTACACTCTAAAACAGCATTCAGGCAGGAGCGAGATGTTCCGGCACGCCGCCCGGTTGTCTGTCTGAATTATAACATGTCTAAATTAATTAGACAATCGACTCTTTTTATTTAACTGAAATTTAACAGAGATTTCAGTCTGACTGGATTCTGTCTGTGGAAAGAGACCGTATGGCAAGCGAAAGCCATTCTAACCAACCTGCCGGCAAGAAGATCGTGGTGCTGGGGTCCGGTCCCATCCGAATCGGTCAGGGCATCGAGTTCGACTACTGCTCCGTTCACTGCGTCTGGGCGCTGCGACAGGCGGGATACGAAGCCCTCATCATCAATAACAACCCGGAGACCGTCAGCACCGACTTCGATACCTCCGACCGCCTCTACTTCGAGCCGCTCACCCCGGAGGATGTGCTCAATATCCTCGACCGTGAACAGCCGGAGGGGGTGATCGTGCAGTTTGGCGGGCAGACCGCCATCAATCTGGCGCGCCCGCTACATGAAGCCGGCGTGCGAATCTTCGGCTCCAGCTTCGAGTCCATTGATCTGGCGGAAGACCGCGACCGCTTCGAGAAGGTGCTGCGGGAACTAGGCATCCCCAAGCCGCCCGGACGCGCCGTCACCAGCATCGGCGCGGCGCAGGAGGTGGCGGAGGAGATCGGCTATCCGGTGCTGGTGCGCCCCTCCTATGTGCTGGGCGGGCGCGCAATGGAGATCATCTACACCCCGGAAGATCTGCTCTCCTATATGCACTATGTGGTGGAGGTCTCCCCGCGCGCGCCGATCTTGGTGGACAAGTACGTTCTGGGCAAAGAGGTGGAGGTGGACGTCATCAGCGACGGCGTGGACTGCCTGCTGCCCGGCATCATGGAGCATATCGAGCGGGCGGGCGTTCACTCCGGCGACTCGATGGCGGTCTATCCGCCGCAGTCGCTCAGCCGGACCGTGATCGAGCAGATCGTGGAGACGGCGACCGCGCTGGCGCGCCGGCTGGAGGTGCGCGGACTGATGAATATTCAGTATGTGGTCGCCGACGATCAGGCGCAGGTGCTGGAGGTCAACCCCCGCGCCAGCCGCACCGTTCCCTACCTCTCCAAGATCACTGGCGTGCCGATGGTGCGGGTCGCCACCCATGTGATGATCGGACACACCCTGCGGGAGCAGGGCTATGCGAGCGGACTGCATCCCGACGCGCCCCTGATCGCCGTCAAAGCCCCGGTCTTCAGCTTTCTGAAGCTGACGGGCGTGGACATCAGCCTGGGACCGGAGATGAAGTCTACCGGAGAGATCATGGGCATAGATAACGACTACGCCCGCGCGCTCTACAAGGCGATGATCGCCAGCGGCGTGGATGTGCCGCCCCGCGGGAAGCTGCTGGCTACCATCGCCGATCACGATAAGGCGGAGGCGGTGATGATCATCCGCGAATTCGCCGCGCTCGGCTACGAGGTCTACGCCACCGCCGGAACGGCGCGCCTGCTGAACCAGTGTAATGTGCCCGCCACGCCCGTGCAGAAGATCCATGAAGGCTCCCCCAACCTGGTGGACCTGATCCGCAGCGGCGAGATTGATCTGCTGATCAACACGCTCTCGACCGATAAGCGGACGGAGCGGGAGGGCGTTCTGATACGCCGCGCTAGCGTCGAGATGGGAATCCCCTGTCTCACCTCGCTGGACACCGCCCGCGCCCTGCTGCTGGCGATCAGTTCCCGCCGGGAAGGCAGAGAGATGGTCTGCAAGCCGATCCATGAGTATGTCCGGGGATAGGGAGAAGAGGATGCTGCCGGAGAAGGCGCGGCACTATCTGAAAGAGGGGTTGGCGGCGACGCCCGTGGTGATAGACCGTCTGCTGCGCGAGGCGGCTCCCGAACAGTACGATCTGCGCCCCGATCCCGAACGGTTCACGCTGCGGGAGGTGATGGGGCATCTGGCGGACTGGGAGGGCGTCTGGATGGGGCGGGCGCAGCGCGTCCTCACGGAAGAGAACCCCGATCTGCCGGGCTACGATGAGGGGGCGTGGGCGATAGAGCACGGCTACGCCCGGATGGATGTTGCGGAGCAGCAGGCGCGCTTTCGCGAAGGACGCGCGAAACTGCTCGCCCTGCTCGATCGTCTGTCTGCTGAGGAGTGGACGCGCACGGCTCGGCACAGCGAATGGGGCGAGATCACGCTGGTCGGACTGGCGACGCTGGTGCTGGGACACGACGGATACCATACGCGCCAGATTGCGCAATGGATAGATCGAAAGGCGTAAGGATGAAGAGAGCGGTGTCTCTGTTTGCGTTGGCTGCCTGCCTGATGGTGAGCGTGGCGTCCGCCCTCTCCCAGCCGCTGTCTCCGCTGCTGGTGGAGACAGAGTGGCTGGCGGAAAATGGCGGCAGCGGGTATGTGCGCATTGTGGATATGCGCGCACAGAAGGAGTATGAGGCGGGGCATATTCCGCAAGCCGTCTATCTGGACGAGCGGACGCTGCGCAATGAGGCGGATCGCGACACCTACCTGCCGGTTCCGGAGACGTTTGCACAGCAGATGGGCGCGATCGGCGTCTCCGGCGAAATGCATGTGGTGATCTACGACGACCAGGGCGGGCGAAGCGCGGCGCGCCTCTGGTATGTGCTGAACGCCTTCGGGCATACGCAGGTCAGCCTGCTCAACGGCGGCTGGCTGAAGTGGAAGGGAGAAGGCAGACCGGTTACCGCCGAGACGCCGACCATCCCGCAGGCGCGCTTCGTTCCGAAGCCGGCTGCGTCGCTCTCCTGCCCTTCGCCGGAGCTGCTGGCGCGAAAGCCGGGTGTGGTCGTGCTGGATGCGCGTTCGCCGAAGGAGTTCGACGGCTCCGAAACGACCCGCGGCGCGGATCGCGCCGGGCGGCTGCCGGGATCGGTCAACGTGGAGTGGAAGGAGGCGGTGACCGGACCGTACCTGGTCTTCAAGCCCGCGGAGGAGCTGAAGAGGCTCTTTGCGCAGAAGGGGATTACGCCGGATCGCGAGATCGTGGCGCTCTGCGGGACCGGCGGGCGCGCCGCCCACGCGCTCTTCACGCTGAAGATGCTCGGATACCCGAAGGTGCGCATCTACTACGGCTCCTTCCTGGACTACATCCGCCGCCCGGATGCGCCCCTCGAGAAGCCCCGATGAGTCCCCGCGAGCGACAGGAGCAGTGGGAGCGGGAGTATCTGGCTCCCTGGGCGTCAAAAGCCGCCGAATCGCGCGGACGCGCGCGTCCGGAGCCGCCTGACCCGGTGCGCACCGTCTTTCAGCGCGACCGCGACCGGATTCTGCACTCCAAAGCGTTCCGGCGTCTGAAGCACAAGACGCAGGTCTTTCTCGACCCGGAGGCGGACCACTTCCGCACCCGTCTGACCCATACGCTGGAGGTGGCGCAGATCGCCCGTACCATCGCCCGCGCCCTGCGTCTCAACGAAGACCTGACGGAGGCGATCGCACTGGCGCACGATCTGGGGCATCCTCCCTTCGGGCATGCCGGCGAGGAGGCACTCGATCAGGTCTATCGCGAATTTGTGCCGGACGCCGGCTTTCGCCACTATGAGCAGAGCCTGCGGGTCGTCGAGGCGCTGGAGCAGCACGGCGGCGAGATCGGGCTGAACCTGACCTGGGAGGTGCGCGACGGCATCGCGCACCACAGCAAGGGGCGCGCAGACCTGGCGGACCCCTCCACGGCGCGCGCCGCCACGCTGGAGGGGAAAGCGGTGCGCATCGCGGACCGGGTCGCCTATATCAATCACGATATTGACGACGCCATTCGCGCCGGGATCATCACGCAAGCCGATCTGCCCGCCGACTGCATCGAGGCGCTCGGGCGGACCCACTCGGAGCGGATCGCGACGATGGTCATTGACATCGTGCAGCACAGCGAGGGTAAGCCGGAGGTGGATATGTCTCCGGCGGTCTCGGAGATCACCGACCGGCTGAAGGAGTTTCTCTTCGAGCATGTCTACTGGAACCCGCACAAAGGCGCGACGGAGCTTGCCAAGGCGCAGGGCGTGGTGCGGGAGCTTTTCCGCCTCTATATGGCTTCGCCGGAGAAGATGACGGGGCGCATGGATCTGCGCGAGGTCGAAATACCGGTGCGCGCGCAGGCTGTCTGTGACTTTATCGCCGGAATGACGGACCGTTATGCCGTATCGCGGTTTGTGCGCTACTTCCTGCCCCGGGGCATGGGAGAGCAGGAGGGAGAGTAGTCGGGGAGACGGACGTTCTATTTCGCAAGGAGCTTGTCATGCAAACAAAGCATATCGTGCTGGGTCTTGTCGCCTGCTGCGTTCTGGTAATGATCGGGATGGGGGCGTGCGTTGCCGTCGGATACTTCGGCTTTCAGGCGGCGCAGAAGGAGATCGAATCGGGAAAAGCGCAGGCGATCGCCTTTCTGGACGCCATCAATCAGGGAGACGATCAGAAGGCATACGGGATGCTCTCCAGCAGCGGCAAGTCCTCTATCTCCGAGCAGAAGCTGGTAAGGAACGCGGAGGAGCTTCGTCAAAGTCTCGGCACGTTCACCGCTACCGCCGGAGGGCTGATGGGAGGCAGAGCCGATCTCAAGGTGGAGAATCAGGAGTGGCGCTACACCGACACCTACACGCTGTCCGGCTCCAAAGGCTCCCGAACGGTGCAGATCACGATGTATCGCCCCAATCAGCAGGCGCCCTGGCAGGTGGAGAACGTTACCTGGAACACCGGCGGCTCCGGTTCAACGGGCGCGGGCAATCCGTAGCCGACCACGCCGTCTCAGACGTTGAGGCGTTCGCCCCAGAGCAGGCGTTTGCGGATTTTGCGGTAGAAGCTGGTGGGCTGAAGGGTAACGATCCGGGTTGAAAACTCGGCGCGGCGGACTTCGACCCGGTCGCCGACCTGCAGGGGGCAGGGGCGGATGATGTCGGCGGTGAAGAGCAGGTCGCCGCTGTCGGTCTCGATATGGAAGGAGATCACCTCGTCCGCCGGCACGATCAGGGGGCGCGCCGCCAGCGTGTGGGCGCAGATGGGAACGACCAGCAGCGCCTGGACGGTCGGCTCCACCAGCGGACCGCCCGCCGACAGCGAGTAGGCGGTGGAGCCGGTGGGCGTCGCCACCACCACGCCGTCCGCCGGATAGGTGACGAACGACTCTCCGGCGAACGCCATGTGCAGGTTCGGCATGCGCGAAGCGGCGGCGCGGCTGAGCACGATGTCGTTGAGACCGACCGCACTGTGCACCACCTCGCCCTCGCGGAAGACGCGCCCCTGCACCATCATCCGCTCTTCGACCCGCAGGTTCCCCTCCAGCACCTCCTCCAGATGCGAAAAGAGCGTGTTGGGATGGGTTTCCGCGATAAAGCCGAACTGCCCCATGTGGACACCCAGAATCGGGATACCGTGCGGGGCGGCGATATGGCTGGCGCTCAGGATGGTTCCGTCGCCTCCAAGAGTAACAAACAGATCAATCCCGGAGGGATCGGCTTCCTCGAAGATCAGGTCTTCCCTGCCCAGCAGCGGCGCGGAGCCGGGGTCGAGCCGCACCTCCACCTCTCGCTCCGTCAGCCAGGCGAGCACCTCCGGCGCGAAGCTCAAAGCTTCCCATTTGGAGTTATTGACAATCAAGCCGACCGTTCGGATAGACACGTTCTGCTCCTGCGCGGGTCTCTGTCGGGGGGCGCAGAACGCCTCTCCGAGAGCGTCTCCCCGCTCACACGCTGCTGTGATAGCTGTCCATCCAGGATTCCTCGGGGGTGCGCGTTCCCTCTTCTATCGGCACGCCCAGATAGTCGGCGATCTCCCGCGCCGCGGCTAAAATCTCCTCCTTCGCGCCGGGCAGTTTCGCAGACTCGGCGAGGGTGATGCGCCTTCCCTCGTCGTATGAGATCACCAGAGCCAGCTCTTCCGCCTCCGGCTGGTCGTCCTCTTCGCGAATATGCCGCACCAGCACATGCTCGATGTTCTTCAGAGAGGTTACCGGTTTGCGGTTGTAGGTGAACCTGTCCGTCTCTTTATCGAACAGAAAGACGTCGTCGTTACTGTTTCGGCGCAGTTCGACCGCCTGTATCGCCAGGGCAAAGAGTATGACGAAGGCGATCACGGCAAAGAGCAGATAGGAGCGCTGCGCGGCTCCCAGCGCAATGCCGAGAATGAAAGCGACCACGAAGATCGCGCCGTAGTTGATGAACGTAATCTGACGGCGGAACGGGGCGCTGCTTTTCGTTACGATCAGCATTCCCTGCGGCTTCGCAACGCTTAACAGTTTCATCGCTTCCTCCGAGACCTGACCGAACAGGGCTGTGTGATGGCGCAGCCGACGAGTAGAGACGGCGGACGAGCGTACCTCGCACGATCGCACGCGGGCAGGCGGATGCCTGTACTTCTGCGGGGAGTATAGCATAACCGTTCCCGTTTGACAATCCGCCTTCCGCGAACGAGAAGAATTACAACTCTTCGGAAGGCAGGGTATTCTGTGAATATCTGAAAGACGGGGAGCGATGATGAGAGAGACGAATGCGCCGCCCTCTTTTCCATCCGCCCGCTGGTGGGATGACTATCTCGTGACCTTCGAGCCGACGCTCGATCCGATCGAGCCGGAGCAGATCGGCGCAGTGGTGGTCTTTGTGCGCTGCGAGGGCGCGTTTGTGCTGGGGAAGGTTCCCAGAGGATGGTGTACGCCGAGCGGTCGCCTGGAGCCGGGCGAGACGCCGCTGGAGGCGGCGGCGCGTGAGGTGCGAGAGGAGATCGGGGCGGCGCTGGAGAACCCGCGCCTGATCGGACGTTACCGGCTGACGGCGGGCGACGGCGGAACGATCCTCGTTCCGACCTATGTGGGAACGACCCGCGCTTACGGCGATATTCCTCCGGGCAGCGAGTCGCAGGGCGCGCAGCGGTTCTCTCTGGAAGAGATTCCGGCGGTCTACTGGCGCTGGGACGATCTGCTGGAGCGCATGTTTGCCTACGTGGAGCGGGAACTGAACCGCCGGGACGACGGTATCGAGTCATAAACAGCGCGTCGTCTCTGGCGGAAAGGGATTGGATATGGCGACCGAAACCAGACAGTTTCAGATCGAGGGAATGGTCTGCGCCTCCTGCGTGGCGCGCGTGGAGGGCGCGCTCAAGCGCGTGCCGGGCGTGGAGACGGCGGAGGTGAATCTGGCGACCGAACGCGCCGTCGTCGCCTACGATCCGATGCAGGCGGATGTCGCGCAGATGATCGAGGCGGTGGAGATCGCTGGCTTCACGGCGTCGGAGGCGGTCGAGACACAGGCGCAGGAGCGCGAGGAAGAGCACTTCCGACGCAAGCAGGCGGAACTGGCTCTGCTGCGCCGGCGGCTGATCGTCTCGCTGGCGCTCTCCGTCCCGGTGGTCGCCGTCAGCATGCTCTGGATGCACGGGCGTCCCTTCTGGGTGGATGTCGGTCTGCTGCTGCTCACCGCGCCGGTGCAGTTGTGGGCAGGCTGGATATTCTACACAGGGGCGTGGAAGACGCTGCGGCACGGCTCCGCCGATATGAATGTGCTGGTGGCGCTGGGAACCACCGTGACTTTTGTCTACAGCGCGCTGGCGACCTTCTGGCTGGGCGGTCACGTCTACTATGAGACGGCGGCGACCATCATCACGCTGATCCTGCTCGGGCGGTACCTGGAGGGTCGGGCGCGCGGACGCGCCTCAGATGCCATCCGCCGCCTGCTGTCGCTTGCGCCGCCGACGGCGCGCGTGCAGCGTAACGGAGAGGAGATCGAGATCCCCGCGCGCGATCTGCGGGTGGGCGATCTGGTGGCGGTGCGCCCCGGCGAGCGGATCGCAGCCGACGGCGTGATCGTTGAGGGCAGGTCTTCGGTAGACGAGAGTATGCTGACCGGAGAGAGCCTGCCGGTGGCAAAGGCGGAGGGCGATCCGGTGATCGGCGCGACGATCAACCGGACGGGCGCGTTCGTCTTTCGCGTAACCCGCGTCGGGGCGGATACCGCGCTGGCGCAGATCGTTCAGATGGTGGAGCGCGCGCAGGGATCGAAGGCGCCGGTACAGCGGCTGGCAGATCGCGTCGCCGCCGTCTTTGTGCCGATTGTGCTGCTGATCTCGCTGGGCACGTTTCTGGTCTGGAAGCTGGTTCTGGGCGCGCTGCTGACCGACGCGCTGATGCCGGTGGTGGCGGTGCTGGTGATCGCCTGCCCCTGCGCGCTCGGACTGGCGACGCCGACGGCGATCATGGCGGGAACCGGGCGCGGCGCGGAACTGGGCATTCTGATCAAAGACGGCGCGGCGCTGGAGCATGCGGGCGCGCTGTCCGCCGTCCTGCTGGATAAGACCGGAACGATCACCCGCGGAGAGCCGCAGGTAACCGACGTCGTGCCGCTGAACGGTCTCTCCGACGGGGAGCTTCTGCGGATCGCGGCGGCGGCGGAGAGCGGCTCCGAGCATCCCATCGGCGAGGCGATTGTCCGCGCCGCCCGCGAACGCGCCCCGGAGGTCTCCGCGCCGCTTCCCGTGCGCCATTTTGAGGCGTTGAGCGGGCAGGGCGTCTTTGCGGAGGTGGGAGAGAGGCGCGTGCTGATCGGAACGCCGCGCCTGATGGAGGAGCGTCGCATCGCGCTGAGCGCGCAGGCGCAGGCGGCGTTGGAGGACCTCGAGGCGGCGGGCAAGACGGCGATGGCGGTGGCGGTGGAGAACGAGGCGGCGGGGCTGATCGCGGTCGCCGATACGGTCGCGCCGAACAGCCGCGAAGCCGTCCGGCAGCTTCAGGCGCTCGGTCTGCGGGTGGTGATGGTTACCGGAGATAACCGTCGCACGGCGGAGGCGATCGCGCGCGAGGTCGGGATAGAGACGGTGGAGGCGCAGGTGCTTCCCGGCGAGAAAGCCGCCCTGGTCGCCCGTTACCAGCGGGAGGGGCATCGGGTGGCGATGGTCGGCGACGGCATCAACGACGCGCCCGCACTGGCGCAGGCGGACCTGGGGATCGCCATCGGCTCCGGAACCGATATCGCCATTGAGACCGCCGGCGTAACCCTGCTGCGCTCCGATCTGCGCGGGGTTCCGCAGGCGATTGCGCTGGCGCGCGCGACCCTGCGCACGATCCGGCAGAACCTCTTCTGGGCGTTTCTCTACAACGTGGTGATGATCCCGATGGCGGCGGCGGGACGCCTCGACCCGATGCTCGCGGCGGCGGCGATGGCGCTCTCCTCCGTCTCGGTGGTGAGCAACTCCCTCCGGCTCAAACGCTTCCGGTAGCGGCAGGGCGGCGACCGCACGGGACGACTGGCAGGCGTCGGGGAGAGCGCGGTCTACATCAGGCGCAGGGCGACCAGCAGCGCGGCGATGCTTTTGGCGTCTTTGATCTGACCGTCGAGGATCATCCTCTCGATCTCCGACGCCCGCACCGGAACCACCTCGATCTGCTCGTCGGCGTCCGGATTCACCGCCGACCGCTCCAGCTCCTCCGCAAAGTAGGCGTGCAGCACCTCGCTGGAGTAACCCGGAGCCAGGTACTGACTGAACATCCGCCGCAGCCTGCCAGGGCGATAGCCGATCTCCTCCTCCAGTTCACGCGCCGCGCAGTCGTCCGCCGACTCTCCCTCTTCCAGCGTTCCCGCCGGAATCTCCAGCAGCGTCTCTCCGACCGCCTGCCGGTACTGGCGGATCAGCAGTATCGTCTCGGCGTCCAGGCGGGGCACGATGGCGACCGCCCCGTGATGCTCCACGATCTCGCGCCGGATCTCCCGTCCGTCGGGCGTCTGGATGGTGTCTATCCGCAGGGTTACCACGCGCCCGCGATAGAGATACTCCGAATGGATGGTCTTGCCCCAGCTCATCTCTTCTCCTTTATGGCGGAGGGCGCATCCGGAAGCCCCTGCGCCGATCCCGGAGCCGCCAGTTGTCCCGCCAGCATCCCCGCCGCCGCCGCCGCCAGAAAAAAGGCGCGCTCCTCGGAGAGCGTGCGCCCCATCGTGGTGACCGGCAGCCCGCTCTCCTCCAGCGCCTTCAGCCCCTCCTCCGCCTCCACGCGAACAAAGGCGTGGCGGTCCAGCAGGCTCCCCTCCTCCAGCGCGCTCTGCAGCGCCGCCTGCTGTCCGGCGGGCAGGACGGGAACGGGCGCGATCGCGCGGCAGAGCGCAACGCGCTCCAAAACGGTGCGGGTATGGTGGCTCAGTCCGAGATGCCGGGCGCGCGGATCGGCGAAACTCAGGCGCAGAACGGCGATGGGAGTCCCCTCCAGCGCGGCGGCGGCGTTCAGCGCGATGCCCTGGTCCACGCCGCTGAATCCGAGCGCGGTGTCGGTGCCGACGCTGCCCGGTCCCTGCCCGACCACGATCACATCCCCCTGTGCGGCGACTCGCGCCGCCAGCAGCGCGGAGTAGAGGTTCACCGCCTCGAAATCGCCCCCGAACGCCTGCCCGCAGGTTACCGTCGCGTCCAGCAGCCCCTTCTCGCGCAGCGCGGGAACGAGACGACTCCAGGCGATCGGCAGCGCCGCGCCGTCGGTCATCACATAGACCACGCGCCCTGTCCCGCCCATTGCCCGTTTCGCCGCCGCCGCCGCCGCCGCCAGCTGGCTGTGCAGCTCCAGACAGACCACCGGCGCCGACCCCAGCGAAACGACGGCGCGGAGGGAGGCGTGATGCGGACTCTCCGGAGCCTCCGCCGCAAGCACCGGATGCTGCAGGGGGGTGTAGCGCAGCTTCAGAATATGCCCGGGCGGCTCCGCCTCATCAGCGCGGAGGCTTCCAAGCGCGCCTTCAGTTTCGAAACCGGAGCCGTCAGCAGTACAGACCCGGTCGGTCTGCGTCACAAAGTCCGCCCCGCCGCTTCCCAGCCCCATCTCCGCCGCCCAGGTGTTGAGCGTTACGCGGTCACCGACCGCAACCCGCCCGGTCAGGGCGGGGTAGTTGACGGCACGGCGCAGGGTCTCGCCGACGCGCACGGAGATCTCCTGCGCGCCCGCCCGCTCCGCCGTAACGCTCTCGACCAGTCCGGTCATCCGGCATCTCATGTCCGCTCTCGTTGTTCGGCGGCGGAGCGCCGTTCTGCAGCTCGGTGTCGGGAGGCGGCGCGGACGATCGCCAGCGTCCACTCAGCGGAACGCACCAGGTCGGCGACGGCGATCTGCTCCTCATGCGTATGAATCTTCTGCATCCCGGTTCCGAGCACGCAGGCGGGCAGCCCCATCGCGTTGAAGACGTTGGCGTCGCTGCCGCCTCCCGCCTCCCGCAGATGGAAGGGCAGTCCGATCTCCTCCGCCGCCTCTCGGGCGATACGCACCACCGGGTCCGATTCGTTGAGACGGTAGGTGTCGTACATGCGCTGAATGGAGATGTCTATCTCCGCGCCGAAGTCGGCGGCGGCTTCGTGCAGGGTCTCGACCATATGCTGCACCTGCGCCTGCAGCTTCTGCGGGTCGCGGCTGCGCGCTTCGGCGCGCAGGGTTACCAGCGGACAGACGATATTCGTGGCGTGTCCGCCCTGAATCACGCCCACATTGGCGGTCGTCTCCGGGTCAATGCGCCCCAGCCGCATCCGTTCGATGGCGCGCGCCGCCACCTGTATCGCTGAGACGCCCTTCTCCGGCTCGAACCCGGCGTGCGCCGGACGTCCGATGATGGAGATGGTGAAGGAGTCCTGCGAGGGAGCCGTGTAGACCACCGTGCCGACCGGCGGACCGGTATCCAGCACGAACCCCATCTCGGCGAAGACCAGCGAGCGATCCAGATGGTGCGCGCCCAGCAAACCGATCTCCTCCGAGACGGTCAGCAGAAGCTGAATATCGCCGTGCGGCAGCCGGTTCTCCTGGATCACCTGCATTGCCTCGATGAGGGGAGCCATGCCGCCCTTGTCGTCCGCGCCGAGAATGGAGCTGCCGTCCGTCCGGACGATCCCCTCTTCGATCACAATCTTCACATCCGGGTTGGGGGCGACGGTGTCGAAATGGGCGGAGAAGAAGATCGGCGGGGCGTCGGGCAGGTTGCCGGGCAGCGTGGCGATCAGGTTGCCGCAGTCGCCCCCGGTCTTCCGGTGCGCCTCATCCCGCACGCAGCGCAGCCCTATCGCCTCCAGCTTCGGCTGTATGATGTCTACTAGCGCCTTCTCCTGTCTGGCGGGCGTGTTGACCCGGCACATCTGCAGAAAAAGGTCCAGAAGGCGTTGTTCGTTTACCATATCCTCTCCCATATAATGTTTCGGCGCCCTGCGCGTCCGAGTGTACGACGTCCCGTGCGTCCGAACGCTCAACGCACCAGCGCCCGCGCGACCGTCTGCCCGAAGTCGCCGGCGGAGCGCGCGCCCTCTGCCGCCGGTCTGTGTATCTGAATGCCCAGGACATGCATGCCGGAGGGCAGTTTGTCGGTCGCGCCGAAGGCGCGGCTGACGGTAACATGATAGAAGCTGGAGTCCAGCGGCGATTCGAAGACGTTATCTACGCGGATCGGTCCCAGCGTTCCGGCGATCGGGACGATGGAGAAGTGCGCCTTCTCCAGTCCGCAGACCGGTCTGCCGGTGCGCGCATCGGAGACCGAGACGTTTATGGTGATCACATCCGTTGTTCCGGCGGGTTCCGCATAGTCTGTCGCGACCGCCTCTACCATCAGCCTCGCCAACGCCAGACCTCCCGTAGCCTCCCCGCTCTCAGCGGGTCAGGGTCACCTTTGTCAATCCGCGCGGATTGTCCGGGTCGCTTCCGCGCACCTTCGCCAGGCAGCAGGCAAACAGCTGTCCCGGCAGGATATAGACCAGGGGGCTGAGCAGTTCGTCCACCTCGACGGGAACCGGCAGCCTGACCGCCGCAAGCTCCAGGATCTCCGGGGCGCGGGCGATGACGATCATCTCCCCGTCGCGCTCGCGGATCTTGAGCGCAAGCTCCAGCATGGAGGCGTAGGCGCGCCCCTCCGGCGCGAAGAGGAAACAGGGGAAGCCGCTGTCCACCATCGCAATCGGACCGTGCAGGAAGTCCGCGCCGGAGTAGGGCTTGGCGACCAGATAGCAGGTCTCGGTCAACTTCAGGGCGGCTTCCAGCGCGGTCGGCTGATTGACGCCGCGCGCCAGCACCGCGCACTCCTCCATATAGCGGTAGCGCGCCACCGCCTCCTCCACCGTCTCGCGCATCGCCAGCGTCTCTCGCATCTGCTCGGGTGTCTCCTCCAGCGCGTTGAGCAGATCGCGGCGGTCCGCCAGCGAGAAAGCCAGCATCGCGACGACTGCCAGCGAGGTGGTGTAGGTTTTGGTGGCGGCGACCGACTTCTCCTCGCCCGCATGGCAGGCAAGCACGAAGTCGCTGACCTGTGTGATGGGCGATTCAGGGTCGTTGGTCACGCAGGCGGTCAGCGCGCCCGCAGACCGCGCCGAGGAGAGCACCTGCACCACGTCGGTTCCCTGACCGGACTGCGAGATGCCAAGCACCAGGGTGTTTCCCAGCCGCAGCCGCGCGTCGTAGAGGGTGTAGACGCTGGGCGCAGCCAGCGCGACCGGGATCCCCGCCACGATCTCCAGCAGATACTTGGCATAGGTGGCGGCGTTATCCGAGGTGCCGCGCGCCGCAATCACGACGAAACGCACATCCTGCTCCCGCATCGTCGCCGCCAGACGCGCCACGTTGCCGCGCTCCGCGTTGATGGCGCGCTCCACCCAGTCCGGCTGTTCCTGAATCTCTCTGAGCATATGGGACATATGCCGCTCCTTCCGGTTCCTCGCATCGAGCGTTTTCTGGAGGAGTTTTCACCAGCGCGCTCCGTTCTCCCTCCTCCTTCCTGTCGGACGGGAGGAGTTTTGCCAGAAGTGTGGAATGTGGTATTCCCCGACACGATTACATGACAGGAGTTTACCGATGACCCGCCGGGATCAGGATCAGGCGAAAGAGACGCAGAGGCGCGATATGGACACGCTCCAGCAGGAGAACGCCCTGCTGCGCGAGACGGAGGAGAGGCGCGCCCTGGTGCTGGAGGCGGCGCGGCGTGTCGCGCTGGATATCCTCGCCAGTCGCACCGGTGTCGAGGCGCTGCGGCATATCGCGGAGGCGGCGCGCACCATTGCGCGCGCCCGTTATGTGGCGCTGGGGGTCGCCCGTCTGGACGGACAGGGGCTGATGGAGTTCGTGACCGCCGGGCTGACTCGGGAGCAGGAGGCGGCGATCGAGAGACGACCGCGCGGACTGGGCGTTCTGGGACTGCTGCTCACCCGCACCGAGCCGCTGCGGATTGACAATCTGGAGGAGCATCCCGCCTCCGTCGGCTTTCCGCCGAACCATCCGCGGATGACCAGTTTTCTGGGCGTTCCGATCCGCCGCGGCGAAATCACGCTGGGCAGCCTCTACCTGACCGATAAGGAGGACGGCAGTCCGTTTACGGAGGCGGACGAGGCGGCGGTGCAGGAGCTGGGGGCGCACGCGGCGGTCGCGATCCACAACCTGCATATGATCTCCCGGCAGCGCGCGCTGGTGCGCGGGCTGATCGCGGCGCAGGAGGAGGAGCGGCGCGCCGTCGCCTACGACCTGCACGACGGCTTGACGCAGTTTGTCATGGCGGCGCACGCGCATCTGGATTCGTTTCGGAAGTCGTATGAGGAGGGAAAGGGAGAGCGGGCGGCGCGAGAACTGGAGCAGGGGCTGCGCTATCTGAAGGAGGCGGTCATCGAATCCCGGCGTCTGGTCAACGGGCTGCGCTCGCTGGCGCTGGACGATCTGGGGCTGGCGGGCGCGCTGGAGCAGACCTTCTCCGAAGAGAAGCGGCGCGCCGGCTGGGTGGAGGCGGAGCTGATTCACAATATCGCGGGCAAGCGGTTCGATAAGGCGCTGGAGACGGCGGTCTATCGGGTGGCGCAGGAGGCGTTGACCAACGTTCGCAAGCACGCCGCCGCCACGCATGTCCGGCTGGTGCTGCTGGAGCGGCAGGGAGAGCGTCCCGGTCACTCGCAGTTGACGCTGGAGGTGCGGGACTGGGGGCGCGGCTTTGTGCCGGAAGAGGTGGGGGATACCTACAATCATGTGGGGCTTCAGGGTATGATTGAGCGGGTGAGTCTGATGGGCGGCAGTTTTGAGATACAGGGAGTTCCGGGAGAGGGCACGACAGTCCGCGCCATCTTTCCGGTGCTGCCGGCGGAGTTGTAGCGGGAGACGAGGCGTGAGAGAGCAGAACGAGGTTGCGCCCATACGGGTGATGCTGGTGGACGACCACGCGATCTGGCGCGGAGGCGTTCGCAGCATGCTGGAGGACACCGAATTTCAGGTGGCGGCGGAGGCGGCTTCCGGTGCGGAGGCGCTGGAGGCGGCGCGCAGAGCGCGCCCGCAGATGGCGCTGCTGGATATTCGCATGGCGGGAGGTGACGGTCTGGACGCGCTGCAGGCGCTCAAACAGGAGCATCCCCGGATGGCGGTCATCATGCTGACCACCTACGACAACCCGACCTATGTGGCGCGCGCGGTCGCCGGAGGAGCCGCCGGGTATCTGCTCAAGGGGATCGAACGGGAGGAGCTGCTGGAGGCGCTGCGCGCCGTCGCGCGCGGGGAGATGCTGCTCACCCCGCAGCAGCTTGTCCACTCCCTGCGCGGCATCAGCGAGAAGACGGCGGGCGCAGAGGACCTGATCGAGCCGCTGACCGAACGCGAGCAGGAGGTGCTGCGCCTGCTGGCGACCGGTCTCTCCAACCGGGACATCGCCTCGCTCCTCTTCATCGCCGAGAGCACTGTCAAGACGCACGTCGAGCATATCATCGGCAAACTGGGCGTCTCGGACCGCGTGCAGGCTGCCGTCTGGGCAGCCTGCCACGGTCTGATCTCGCCTCCCGGCAGCAGCTCGTAACGGAGGTTACGCCGCTCCGATCCGTCCGCCGTTCTCCGCCTGGATCGCCACAACGGACGGGCGGGGAGGGGTCTTGCCGTCGGGCCAGAGGCTGACCGGCTTTTCGAAGGTGGAACGCTCGCCCTCGCCCGGATGCTGCACCGCCACGAAGAGCGTTGTGTTGTCGGGCGTGAACTCCGGTCCGCAGACCTCGCTGCCGCGCACCGAACTGAAGAACTGCCGCAAATGCCCGCGCTCCGCCCCCTCCACCGGCACGGCGAACAGCCCGTCGTTCACCTTCAGCGTTCCCTCCTGCCCGTCCGTTGCAATCCAGAGGTTGCCGTTGCGATCGAAGGTGATGTTATCCGGGCAAGAGATCGTGCTGACCTGCGACTTATCGAACCCGGCGAAGTAGGTCGTCTCGTCCTTCGGGTCGCCGCAGACCAGAAACATGTTCCAGGTGAAGGCGGTCGCGGCGTAGTCGTTGTTGTCTTCCGTCAGCTCGATGATATGTCCATGCCGGTTCTGCGCGCGCGGGTTCGCCCTATCCGTTCCGGCTTTCCCGGCGGTTCCGCGCTGGACGTTGTTGGTCATAACCACATAGACCTTCCCGTTTTTCGGGTGGGTCTCGATGTCCTCCGGGCGATCCATCTTCGTGGCGCCCAACAGGTCGGCGGCGCGGCGGGTCTGAATCAGCACATCGCCCTGCGAGGTAAATCCGTTGGCTTCCGTCAGCGGTCCCTGTCCGTAGACCAGCGGCATCCATTCGCCGGAGCCGTCGTCCTTGAACTTCGCCACATAGAGCGTTCCCTCGTCGAGGATGTCGCGGTTCGCCAGACGATCCTTTGCGTTGTAGGACCTGGCGGTAACAAACTTGTAGACATATTCGAACCGCTCGTCGTCGCCGGAGTAGAGCGCGACCTGCCCGCCGGGAGCGATCGCGATGGTCGCCGCCTCGTGTTTGAAGCGTCCCAGAGCGGTGCGCTTTTTCGGCGTGGACGCCGGGTCGTAGGGGTCTATCTCCACCACCCAGCCGAAGCGGAAAGGCTCATTCGGCTCGATCTCCAGATGGAATCGGCTGTGATGACGCTCCCACTTGCGTTCAGACTCGCCTTCGGGCAGTCCATAGCGCTGATGGTCGCGGGCGCGGGGACTATCGGGCGCGAGCCGGCTGCGGTGTGCGAAATACTGATGGAAGTTCTCCTCGCCGCTCAGGACGGTTCCCCACGGGGTCTTCCCGCCGGAGCAGTTGTTGAGCGTTCCAGCGACTTTCGTTCCGGAGGGATCGGCGGAGGTCTGCATCCAGGGGTTTCCGGCAGCCGGTCCAGTGATCGAGCAGGGCGTTGTGGCGGTGATACGCCGGTTGAAACGCGAATCGAGGACAACGCTCCACTGACCGTCCTCGCCGCGCTGCACCTCCACCACCGAGATTCCGTGTGCCGCCAGTTCCACATCCATCTGACCCCGCGTGGGGTTCTTTGGATCGTAGTTAGGGAACATGATCTCCGGGTTGGTATACTCGTGATTTACTACTAGCAAGCCCCGATCAGAACGCTCCGAACCGAGCGGCAGGGGGAGAAAGCCGATGTAGTCGCAGTTGTAGCCGAACTGCTGTGCCTGCGCCTCCGCTGTCTGCTCTTGTGGATCGAAGGGGGGCGCTCCCGGCAGAATCCGGTCGCCCCAGCGCACGAGCGGTCGGGCGCGGTAGCCCGCCGGCACCGTGACCTGATCGGAAGCGTCTGGATGAATTGGCTTGAATCGCAGCGACGAGACCGAAGGCGACGCCTGCGCCTCCTCCTCCAACAGTTTCGCGCCGGTCATCAATAGCGCCGAGGCGGTCAGTGCGCCTTTGAGCAGCCCGCGCCGACTGAGACGACGCTGCAATATCTCCGCAAAGGTGTCGCCGACGCCTGCGCCTGACATCGCCGGCTCCCTCTCCGTTTTCGCATCTCTGTTCATCCGTACACCCTCCTGTTCACAACGCATTATCATGATTAAGAGATACCCGGTGACGATTAAGAGCCGATTAAGAACGAGTTAAGGCTCTGTTAAGAGCCGCTGGCTCCTCTTCGTTTGCGCGTTTTGTTCGTCAGCGGAAACATCCGCACCGATCTGTACGCTATAATAGCAGGGAGAATCTTCCATCGCCTCCTCAAGTCGCGGGGAGTGTATGCCGATCCTACCAGTCTATGCGTCCGATCACTCGAAACAACCGCAGAGAGGTTCTGTATCGGCTCTGGAGCCTGCTTATGCTGGCGGCGCTGGTTCCGCTGCCTGCCGCCGGGCAGTGGCTCTGTTCCGATGGCAGCCGGTGTCTGTCCTGTCCCTGCGCCTCGCTGCTTCTCGCGCCGCCTCCGGAAGAGGCGTGCGGCGTCTGTCCCTGGGCAGATAGATCGCTGTCGGCGGACGGATCCTCCGGCTCCGCCGACTGTCGCGCCTGCTGCTGCTATGTTATAAGGGAGTCTCCGTCAAAGCTCACCTCTTCTCAGAGGGACGCATTCGGATCGGCGGACGCCGCGCTGAATCCGGCTGTCCCGCCGGCTCCTCCGCCGGCGGAGACCGTCCGGCGCGGCTCTACGTCGCCCTCTCTCCTCAACTCTCTTCTGACCCGCCCCTTCTCCTCGCGCGCACCTCCTCTCCCTGCCTGATACTCTCGCTGTCAACAATATCAGGCACAAGGAGATCGTTCTATGCATTTTGCGTGGCTGTTCGCGTGCGTGGCGCTGATGCTGCCGTCTGCGCTGCTCGCCCAGGAGACGGAGAAGCCGACCCCGGCAGAAGGCGGACAGAAGCAGGAGTCCGCCACCCCTCCCTGAACCGGGTGACCCGGCGAGGGAAAGCTGCTCCGTGGGAGCGGTGTAACGCATCGCATTGTGCTCAGTCAGCGGTACGTGGATACGCGCCTGCCGCGTCCGCGCTGGCGCACAACGCTGGACTTTCGCTTTTCGCCGACGCTTCAGGCGGGCATTGAGATCAATCCGAGCGCGGAGGAGGTCGGTTTTCGCGGCAACTGGTTTGCGGTGCGGGAGACCCCGCGTCTGCCCGCCGTCGTCTTTGGAACCAGTTCCGACCGGATCGGCACACCTCCGGGCAATCAGTGCTATTTCGTCACCTTTTCGAAGCGGTGGGGAAATCTGCCGATTGCGCCCTACTTCAGCCTGAACTACTCGGAGTTTGAGCGGGGAGTGAACTTTCCATTCGGCGTCTCGCTCTCGATCGGTCGGGAGTGGCTGCTGATGCCGATGTATGACGGTCACGCCTCGCATACGGTGCTCACCTGGTCGGGGCGCAATGAATCGATCGGGCTGGTGCTGGCGTGGAACCGGCAGTTCGGGATCACCATCAGCTACGGGTTCTGAACCGGAGCAGGGGCTGCGTGCGCAGCCCCTGCTCGCTCGTTATATTCAGATGTGCTACAATGTGTATGATACCCCGCTTTCGCGGGACTCGTCTAAAGGTTGACACTCTTTTTTCGATTATGGAGGGGAAAGCCGTGAAACGCCGATGGGCTGTCACCGCAGCGTTGCTGCTTGCTGCCGCAGGCATGATGTCCGTGCATCTCCCTGCGGAGGCGCAGGTCAACCGTAGTACGCAGCGGCAGGGGACGATTCGTCGTCCGGCGCCGAGACTCTATTTCAAGGAGCTGCAGACGCTGGCTGAAAAACTGGCGAAAGCGCACGATGTGAAGGTTGTCGTGGACCCGGCGTTGATCGTTACCCGGGCGCCGAAGGAGCCGTCTCAGGGAGCCTCCATCGAGCAGGCTCTGGACGAACTGGCGGCGCAGATCCGCAACGCGACCTGGCGGCGCATCTTCATCAATCAGGGGCAGATGGGCGCGCTGCCGGCGCCGGAGAAGCTGGCGGCGACCGTCCGCGCTCTCGATCTGATCGAACAGAGCGGTGTGGTAGTGGAGAACCCGGCGAATCGCCGGATCACCTACTTCGTGAAGAACCAGCCGGCGACCCCGGAGTTTGAGCAGCAGCTGGACGCCCAGCAGATCAGCAAGATGCCGATCTATGTGCTCTACAATCCCTCTGCCAACGCCGACCCCAACGCCAGCAAAAGTCCGGAGGAGCGGATGCTCGATCTGCAGCGGCAGCAGATGGAGATGATGATGCAGATGGATCCGGATCAGATGGCGAACGCCATGTCGCAGGGCATGCAGATGTGGATGAACCTCGATCCGCAGACGCGCGCGCAGTTTTTCGGGAACATGATGCGCGCCGGCATGAACATGTGGCAGAATATGCCCGCCGAGCAGCGACAGCAGATGATGCAGGAGATGATGAATATGTCGCAGCAGTTCATCGGAGCGGGCGGCGGGGGGCGTCCTCCGCGTCCGTAGCCGGGCGGAAGGCTCTGCCCATACTCCTGAGCGGGTTCGCCAGCGGAGGCGGACCCGCTCTGTCTTTGCGGGAGGTCAGCGGGGCACGGGAACCTGCTCCAGCACCGCATTCAGCACGCGGTCTGCCGTGTAGCCTTCGATCTCGCTCTCCGGTCGCAGCAGGATGCGGTGACGCAGTACCGGACCGGCAAGCGTCTTCACGTCGTCCGGAGTGACAAAATTGCGGTCATGGATGGCGGCGAACGCTTTGGCGGCGAGCATCAGCGTAATCGCCGCGCGCGGCGAGGGACCGAGCACCAGATGCCGATTGCTGCGTCCGGCGCGCACGATGTCCGTGATATATTTGCGGACCGCGACGCTGACCTCGACCGACTCTACAAATCGGCGCAGCGGCGGCAGATCCTCCGCTGTCAGCACGGGCGACAGATGGGCGGTGTCGAGGTTGGCAGCGCGAAACCCGCTCTGATAACGCGCCAAGATCGCCATCTCCTCCTCTTCTCCGGGATAGTCCACCACCACCTTCAGCATGAACCGATCGAGTTGCGCCTCGGGGAGCGGATAGGTTCCCTCGTACTCTACCGGGTTCTGCGTGGCGCAGACCACGAACGGGTCGGGCAGAGGATGCGTCACGCCGTCAATCGTTACGCGCCGCTCCTCCATCGCCTCCAGCAGCGCCGACTGCGTTTTGGGGGGTGTGCGGTTGATCTCGTCGGCGAGGATCAGCCCGGCAAAGAGCGGACCGCGCTTCAGGGTGAAGACGCCCTCGCGAGGATCGTAGATACTGGTTCCGAGAATGTCGGAGGGCATCAGGTCGGGCGTGAACTGAATCCGCGCGAAAGAGATCGCGCAGATCCGCGCAAAGGCGCGCACGGTCAGGGTTTTGGCGGTTCCGGGCACGCCCTCCAGCAGCACATGCCCGTTCGCCAGCAGCGCGACCGCCAGCATCTCCACCATCTCTTCCTGTCCGACCACCGCCTTGCGCATCTCGGCGAAGAGACGCTCCGCCATCTGCGCCACCGGGTTGGCGGACGCGGAAGAGGCGGGCAGGGGATCGGCGATCACGGGGGGCGCGGCGAGCGGCGGGACTGCCCCAGCCTCGCCCGGCGCACTTTCCGGCGGACGGGGAACGGAGGTCTCCGCGCCGTTCTCCTGCGGATCAGACTCTGACAAGTTCCACTCTCCTGCGGTAGTCCTGTATCTGCTGCACCAGTTTCAGCATCTCGCTCTCTTTCACTCTCTCGCCGCGAACCACCTCCTCGCACCGCGCCATTAGTTCGCGCAACGGCTCCGACGGCAGATGAAAACGCCTGCCCGCCAGTTCCGCCACGCGCAGATAGTCGGATTCGGGAGGGGCGTCCGTCCAGCGCGTCAGATCGCGCAGAAAGGCGCGATAGACCTGCTCCAGGGCGATATCGGCGGCTTCCGCGCGGCGAAACAGCCCCGCCATCGAGGCGATATACTCCGTGCTGGGGCGGGAGGCGGGAGGAAGCAGCGAGCGCGCCGACCCGAAGCGCCGGTTCACATGGTACAGATAGATGAGAGAGAGGATCAGCCCGAACCAGATCAGGGCGCGCGCCGGCGTCCCCAGCGCCATCCACAGAGAGCGCTCCATGCCGCTCTCCAGTCCGAAGCCCTGATGATACTCATCGAAGTAGACCCGTCTGCCCTCGCCGATGTGTTCGGCGGCGATATTGACCAGCAAAATGGCGTTGTCGGCGCGGGAGATGCCCCGATTATTCAGTCCCAGCCCCGCCGCCGCGACGATCACGCTCCCCTCCCCGTCGCTCCAGCGAACCAGACAGGCTCCCTCGCGGTCGGCGACCAGTGTCTGCGCCTCCTCCACGCTGCGCACGACGATCCGTCCCTCTCCCTCCACCTGCAGACGCCGAACGTCGCGCAGGTAGGGAGAGGTGCGCTCCTCTGCGCCGGGAGCGATCTCTGCGGGACGGGGCGGTTTCGTCTCGACCGACACCTCCTCCAGCGGCGCGCCCCGCAGAGGGCGCATGATCTCCGAATCCTCCGTCAGGAGCAGCAGCGTTCCGCCCCCGGTGATCCACGCGCGCAGTGACGCCTTCTCCGCTTCGGTGAAGGGACGCTTCAGCGGCTCAGAGATCACCAGCAGCCCGGCATCCTCCGGCAGCTGCGAGGGCGGCTCTTTGAAACGCTGTACGGGGATGCCCTCGCTCTCCAGCAGACGGTAGAGCGCCTTCAAGCCGGACGGACCGGCGCTGTAGGTGGTCGGCTGCGCCGACTGCTCCCGCTCAAAGCCGATCGCCCCGAAGTAGGCGGTTACCGCCGCAAACACCAGCAGCAGTCCCGCCAGAACCCAGATATCCGCTCCCCGCCGCATATCTTGTTCCGCCTCTGCGCCTTTCCACGCGGATGCGCCATCATACCATAAACACGGCGGATTGCCAACCTCGTAGATCTCGTCTGCGTGGAGCCGGATGAAAAAGGGGGATGCAGAACCTGCATCCCCGTGACTCGTCTCATACCTCTTCCCGCACGCATCAACGGAATTCGGTTACGATGCCTCCGATCTGCTCCCATCGCTGGGTGGAGGGATTCCAGTAGGGCGCGCTGCCCATGATAAGCTGCTGGTTCGCCCGTATGTGGTTCAGTTCATCCGTCATCATCCTCAGAGCATGGGAGCGCATCATCTGATTCATCTGTTGCTGCAACTGCGCCACCATCATCCGCTCCTGCACGGTCAGAACTCTATCTCCTCCCACGTTGGCGCGCATCATCAGACGCTCTTCCGCGCTCATGCGCGACCATCGCAGTTTGATGGTTGCGATCATGCCCGGCATTTCCGCCATCGCCCGCTGCTTCTCCGCCGACAGCTTCGGGTAGTTCTCGATCAGCATCTTATAGATCGCGGCGCGGGTCTTCTCATTCAGCGGCGGCGTCTTCTGTCGGAAGATATGCACGGCGTGCCACCGTTCCGACTCGATATAGGCTTCAATCATCTCCCGCACCAGCGGCGGGTTCCCCTTCGCCAGCGGCGGATGCGCCTCATAGTAGGCGTCCAGCAGCCACCTCGAATCGGCGGCTCCTCGCTGCGCCTCCTTGCGGACCACCTCCATCGCCTTCGGCAGCAGCAGTTTGACGAACGCCTCCCGCTCCTGCTGCGGCATCTGCATGATCTTCTCGCCCGCCTGAACGGTCTGCAGCGTGTCCCGGATGCGCGCCTGATCGTTGTTCTTCCAGTATCCCGTTAGAAACCGGCGCAGCTGCGCCTGCTGCGCGTCGCTGAACCGGATCTGATAGACATAGCCGACTGTCGCGATGTAGTCGCGGATAATCTCTTCCGTCAACTCCGTCTGCGTGTCCACCTCCGTCAGATAGGGACTGTCGGACTGCGCCGCGCCCCTGACACACGGAGCCGCCAGCGCAGCCGCCGCCAGCAGAAACCTCCATACTCTCTTCACGATAGTAGTCTCCTTCTCCCGTATACTGCGGGGATCGCCCCTGCAACGAGAGTCATCCTACTATCTCCCTCTAAAAGAACTCTAAAAAGAGCCGGCGTCTTCAGCGAATGCCTTCACACAGCCTCCCGTGCCGGGCTGGGAGGAGCCTGTGCCGGGCGATCCTTATTGGACAGGCATAGACTCAGCGGCTGCCTGCCGGAGCCTGTCGGTAGAACTGTAGGGTAACCGGTCCCAGCTAGCCCGAGGGCTGCAGGGGAGAGACTTTGCGCAGGTCGGCGTCCATTCTTCCCTTGTCGCCGGGAGGAGCCGGTTCCTGTGCCATCTTGACTTCTCTGGCGAACGTAAGTATACTAGACCTCACAGATGTTTTGAGAGAGGCTGAGAAGGAGAAGAGTAGGCTCTGTGCCGCGTCTCAGAGAGGGCGAGAAAGGTGCGAGTCGCCCGATGCCGGCGGAGCCGAACGTCGCTCTGGAGCCGCAGAGAGAGCCTGTCGGTTCGGCAGGGGAGAATCTGCCGGGTGCGCCCGTTACCGCGCCCTGAGAGCCGGACTCGCTTGCGAGCCGGAACAGAGGTGGTACCGCGTGGGAATGTCAACGCCCGCGTCCTTTGGCATCGTCCGGGACGCGGGCGTTGTGGGTTTTTGCGTCCCGGTGATTCTGATCCGCAGGAAGGATAGAGAGATGGAACTGGCGAAAGCGTACGATCCGAAACAGGTGGAGGATCGCTGGTATGCACGATGGCTGACGCTGGGAGCCTTCCGGGCGACCCCCGGGACCGGCAAGCCCTACTGCATCACCATTCCTCCCCCCAACATCACCGGCAGCCTGCATATCGGGCACGCCCTCAACAATACCATTCTCGACACGCTGACGCGCTGGCGAAGGATGCAGGGCGACAACACGCTCTGCCTGCCCGGAACCGATCACGCGGGAATCGCCACGCAGAACGTCGTCGAGCGCGAGATCGCCCGCGAGGGACTGACCCGGCATGATCTGGGACGGGAGGGGTTCCTGGAGCGGTGCTGGGCATGGCGCAAAGAGTACGGAGATCGAATCTATCTTCAGTTCCATAAGCTCGGCTGCTCCTACGACTGGGATCGCGCCCGCTTCACGATGGACGAATCCTACGTTCACGCCATCTACGAGGAGTTTCTGCGCTGGTGGGATCGCGGCTTGATCTATCGGGGCGCGCGGGTGGTCAACTGGTGCCCGCGCTGCCGCTCCGCCATCTCCGATATCGAGGTGGACAGCGAAGACCGCGCCGGAAAGCTCTACCACTTCCGCTATCCCTTCGCCGACGGCTCCGGCTACGTGACCATCGCGACCACGCGCCCGGAGACCATGCTCGGCGACACCGCCGTCGCCGCCAATCCCGCCGACCCGCGCTATCAGCCGCTCTTCGGCAGGCGGATCCGCCTGCCCCTGACCGACCGCGAGATCCCGCTCATCGCCGACGAGTACGCGAAGATGGAGTTCGGGACGGGCGCGGTGAAGGTGACCCCCGCGCACGATCTGGACGACTTCGAGGCGGGACTGCGCAACCATCTGCCGCAGGTGGTGGTGATCGGCGAAGACGGGCGGATGACGGAGGCGGCGGGGGCGAACTACGCCGGTCTGGACCGCTTCGAGGCGCGCCAGCGGGTGCTGGACGACCTGCAGGCGCTGGGGCTGATCGAGAAGATCGAGGAGTACACGGTCAAGACGCCGCTGTGCGACCGGTGCAAGACGGTGCTGGAGCCGCTGCTGTCCGAGCAGTGGTTCGTGAAGATGCAGCCGCTGGCGCAGCCGGCGATCGAGGTGGTGAAAGAGGGGAAAATCCGCTTCATCCCGGAGCGGTACCGGGCGATCTACCTCCACTGGATGGAGAATATCCGCGACTGGTGCATCTCGCGGCAGTTGTGGTGGGGGCATCGCATTCCGGTCTGGTGGACGCAGGACGGGCGGTACATGGCGGCGCGCTCGGCGGAGGAGGCGGCGCAGAGGCTGGGCGTTCCGGCTGAGACCCTGCGGCAGGATGAGGATGTGCTGGACACCTGGTTCTCCTCCGCGCTCTGGCCCCACGCCACCCTCGGCTGGCCCGACACGGAGCATCCCGACCTGAAGTTCTGGTATCCGACCAACCTGCTCTCCACCGCGCAGGAGATCCTCTTCCTGTGGGTGGCGCGGATGATCATGACCGGGCTGGACTTCATGGGGGAGATCCCCTTCTACGATGTCTATGTCCACGCTACCGTGCTGGATGAGAAGGGCGAGCGGATGTCCAAGAGCAAGGGCAACGGCGTGGATCCGCTGGAGATGATCGAAAAGTACGGCGCGGACGCCCTGCGGCTCTCTCTGCTGCAGCAGGCGGGAAAAAATCAGGATATCCGCTTCAGCGAGGACCGTGTTCGGATCGCCGGGCAGTTCTGCAACAAGCTCTGGAACGCCTCCCGGTTCGTGCTGAGCAATCTGGAGGGCGCGGAGGTCTCGCCGATCTCGCCGGACGATCCCGGCTTGATCGCGTCGGATCGGTGGATCCTCGCCCGGCTGAATGAGACGATCGCCGCCGTGAACGCGCACCTGGCGGACTACGACATGGACGACGCCATGCGCACGCTTCACGCCTTCTTCTGGGACGAGTTCTGCGACTGGTATGTCGAGATCGCCAAGCTGCGGCTGCGGGGCGACGAGTCGGAGCGGAACCTGGCAGCGAGCGTGCTGTATTACGCGCTGGACGCCATCCTGCGCCTGCTGCACCCGATGATGCCCTTCATCACGGAGGAGATCTGGCAGACGCTGCGCGCCGTATCGCGCGCCGGAGCCGCTGTCCCCGCTCCGAACGACCGCTCCGAGCTGCTGACCTACGCCCCCTATCCGACGGCGGACGCCCGCTGGACGGACAATCGGGGCGAGACAGCGTCGCGGCGGATGGCGCTGGTGATCGAGGCGACGCGCGCCTTCCGCAATCTGCGGGCGGAGCTGGGTCTGGCTCCGGGCGCAAAACTGATGGGGGCGGCGGTTCCGGGATCGGCGCATGCGCGCGCGGTCTTCGGCGACAGCAACGATCTGGTCACCTACCTGGCGCGCCTCCACGACCTGCATCTGTACAACGCGCCCCCCTCCGGCGACGGCAAATGGGTCGGGACGCCGATCTCGGAGGCGGAGGTCTTTCTGGAGATCGGGGAGGCGCTGGATGTGCCGAGGGAGCTGGAGCGGATCGCGAAGGAGATCGGCGGCATCGAGCGCGATCTGGAGCGTGCGCGGGCGAAGCTGAGCAACCCGCAGTTCATCGAGCGCGCCCCTGCGGAGATCGTGGAGAAGGAGCGCGCCTTCGCCGCCTCACTGGAGGAGAAGCGCGCCAAACTGGAGGCGCGCCGCGCGCTGCTGGCGTAGCCCGGCTGACCGTGGAGTCGGAATCGGGCAACCCGATGGGGCGCGTGACGAGGCCGGAATGCTCGGATGGGTGGCGTTTCTGGAGGGTTCTCTGCCGGAGGCGGAAGCGGCGCTGACCGAGTCGCTTCCGCGCTGGCAGGCGGAGGGGCATCAGCACTGGCAGGGCGTGATAACGGCGCGTCTGGCGGCGGTCGCGCTGGTTCAGGGGAGGTGGCGTCAGTGTGTTAGGGGCGCGCAACTGCGCGGATGCGGAGCAGTGTCTGAGCAGAAGCCTGACCCTCTATCGCAGCGTGGCGTATCCGACGGGCATCGCGGAGTGCCTGGAGGAGATGGGGCTGATGGCGCGCCTGATGGGCAGAGAGGCGGACCGGGAGCGGTGGGAGGCGGAAGCCCTCGCTCTGCGCGTGGCGATCGGCGTGCCGGTTCCGCCGGTCTGGCGCGCGTGGCGCGAACGCCTGCTCTCCCGACACGCCTGAAAAAGAGCCGCCGGGGTTCACCGCACTCTCACGGGCTGCCCTGCACGGTGACGACCGAGCGGGCGGGCAGCTTCAGCCGCAGAAAGCCGCTCCGATCCGTGCGGGCGGAGGAGGACTGTCGCTGCGCCGATCCGACGCTGACTACGACCCGCACCGCCGCGCCCGGAGGCAGCCCGCGCAGGATCGTCTGTCCCTCGCCGATGGGATTGATCAGCAGCACGGAGAACTGACCCGGCTTCGGACCGACCGACGCCAGCGCGCGCAGTTCGTCGTGGCTGGCGGTTGCAGCGGCGATCTTCGCGCCGGGGGGCAGCGCCTCCTCCATCTGCTTGATCACATGGTGCACGGGGAAGGGTCGCGTTCCATCCCTGCTGACGAGCGGATAGTTGTCCTGATAGGTCCAGTAGAGCATCAGGGCGGAGCCGGTCAGGCGCAGGGTCTTTTCATAGGCGAGCGCGGTGCGCAGCCCGTTCTCCCACGACTCCCACGGGTTGGGAGCCTGCCATAACTGCGCGTCGTGCCCGGCTTCCGCGCACCAGACCGGCTTGTTGTATCTGCGACCGAGTTCGGCGATCGCGCTGTACTGCGCGTCGAGCGCGCCGAGCGCATCCCAGCAGTGGAAGGTGAGAGGACCCAGATAGGGAGCGATGCGCCTGTCCTCCAGCAGAGGTCTGGCATAGGCGACGAAGTTTGCGCCGTTAGCGGTGTCGCCGACCAGAAACTTCGTCTTCAGACCTGCCGCCTGAAAGCGCGGTCCCGCCTGTCGGATGAACTCCGCCATCTCCTGCGGCGTGAACTTGAAGTTGACCCCGTAGTCCGGCTCATTGAACGAAAAGTACTCGACGGTCGCGCCGTAGCGGTCGCGCGCCGTGACTAGAAACCGTGTAACCGCCTCGATGCAGTCCGCATAGCGCTCTCGCGGCAGCGTGCGCCCCATCTGTTCCGGTCGCCCGCCCAGCATCCAGCCCGGTCCCTCCCAGATGGAGGCGATGACCGGTATTCTGCGCCGGTTGAACTCCTGAATCTGCAGCAGCGCGGCGCGCGCCTGCGCCTCGTCGCGGTAGACCCCTCGCTCCGGCGTCCACCCGTTCAATGGCAGCCCGATCCGCGCATAGACGACGCGCAGGTTCTGCAGATTGTAGCGTCCGACGGCGTCCATCGGCTCGGTGGAGCCGTAGCGCGGCTGGCAGAAGTTTCCGCCGAACCCGAGCATGGTCTGCCGGGTCTCCTGCAGGCGAACCTGCGCCGTTGTCTCGCCCAGAGGGTTCTGCTGCGCTGCCAGGGCAATCAGCTCATCCGCTGTGCGGCTCCTGCCGTAGTTGATCACCGACAGCCCCCCGACCTCCAGCGTCTGCGGACCGAAGGCGAAGCGCAGGGAGACCATCGCCTCGCCCGGCTGGTAGTTTTCGGCGGCGGAGAAGGGAACCAGCACCTTTTTCCAGGTCTGCGGGTCGCGGGCGGAGAGCGCGCCCTGCGCGATGGACTTCGTCCAGGGGTTGACGGAGCGTTCAAACAGAAACATCATCTGCGCCGGAGCCGTGCCGCCGGAAGAGGATCCGCGTATATAGAACGTCGCCATCAGCGCATCGCCCCGCTGCACCGGCGCGGAGATCGGGATCGTCAACTGGGTGGCGTTGGAATCGGGGGCGTGGTCGCGGATGGTAACCCGCAGGGCGCGCGAGAAGGGCTGCCCGGTTACCGCAACGATCTGCGCGGCGGCGCGCGTGCGCTCCAGTCCGCCCACCTGTCCGGTCAGCAGGGCGTTCTCCGGCAGGACGGA
>CALLMM010000024.1 GCA_938005745.1 uncultured Chthonomonadales bacterium
CACACACCACTATCCCCCTTTCCTGGTGGTCATAGCGACGGGGTCCCACCCGTTCCCATTCCGAACACGGCCGTTAAGCCCGATCGCGCCGACGATACTCGGGGCAAAAGCCCCCGGGAAAATAGGTCGCCGCCAGGAGTATATCAAGACGCCCTCCCCTGATCTCAGAGGAGGGCGTCTCTGTTGAAACCATACGGCAATGACCGACATTATAACCATGGTAGCCGGTATGTTCCGCACTGCGGGAAGGAGATGGTCATGGCAGCACGCACCGGGAGGGTTGTCTGCTCACAATGCGGCGCAAATAACTTCGATACGGTCAGCTCCTGCTGGAAATGTAACGCTCCCCTTGCTTCCAATGGGAACCCGTTCAAAACGGCGGATGTTCCCCTGCGATCTGCACCGACTGCTCCGGATGCCCGAGCAGTCATGCAAAACCCGCCCGGATCCCAGGCAGTCCATGCTGCCGAGCGTTTTGCCTATCATGCTGCCGCGGGGTATGCAGCTCCGTCTGGCAGCCCCTCTCTGGCTAATCGGTCGGCGGTCTGGCTCGGACTGCTGTTCCCCTGGTTTGGCATTCCGATCGCCCTGGCTTTCATGATGTGCGAAGATCGCCGGAAGCAGGAGGTTGGCAAACTCTGTCTGATCTGGAGCCTGCTCGCGACTGTTCTGCATATCCTGCTTTTTATCGTGTCACTGCTGGGAATGCGAGAGTATATCGGACTATTCTACGCCGGCTTGCTGAAAGGATTGAAGGCTCCCGGTGGAGGAGGACTGGAAGGGTTTACCCCATAGCAGCAGCCTAAGTGAGCGAATTGTCCATCTCACCCCGATTTCTTGAGCCTATGGAGAGTCGCTGCCGCGAATATCGTAGACCCACAGCGTGCCGAGATCGCGGATGTAGAGCTTTCCGTTGGCGATCGCCGGATAGCACCAGGCTTTGGCTTCACCGCGCGCCGGCGGATCTGGAGGCGTGAAGCGTCCCAGTTCACGATAGCCCTCGGGCGTCGCCTCCACCAGCGCAACCTCGCCGTTCTCTCCGCGCACATACAGACGACCGTCCGCATAGCAGAGCGACGCCGCGCCGACGCTGCGGTCCTCCCAGACTACCTTGCCGGTGGAGTACTCCATGCACAGCAGGGCGACGTTTGTGGTTCCGTAGAGATAGTTTCCAACCTTGACCGCGCCGCCCAGCGCGTTGGGGAGTTTGCGCGTGGCATAGACCGAATCTACCGCGTATGTTCCGCCTGCGTTTCGGATCTGTGCCAGTCCGCCGCCCATCGCCGCCGCCGTGTAGACGGTGTTCCCGGAGGCGATCGGCGTCGCGGCATGAACCTGAAACCGCGTATCAATGGACTTATCGTAACGCCACAGGAACTTTCCTGTCTTTGCCTCGATCCCTGCCACCCCCTTCAGGAGATAGTGTACATACTGACGCACGCCCCCGATCTCTGCGACGATGGTGGAGGAGTAGCCTGCCTGCGTCTCGCCGGGGATCGCAGTCTTCCAGAGCAGCTCGCCGTTCCGCTTGTCCAGCGCGATCAGAGACGCCTGCTCGGAACCCGGCGCAACGATCACCCTGCCCTGATCTACCAGAGGCGATTCCGCATACGCCCAGGTTCCGGGCTTTCCGTTAAAATCTGCACGCAGGCTCTTTTTCCATCGGACCGCGCCGGTAGCTGCCTCCAGACAGACCAGGTCTCCATCGGAACCCAGCGCATAGACCATATTGCCGTCAACCGTCGGCGTCGAGCGCGCGCCGGGATAGCTCGGCTGCTGATCGGGATTGCCGGGCTTGCCTATCACGGTTGACCAGATCAGCCTGCCGGTTCGATCGTCCAGCGCGCAGACGAACTCCTCCTCGAAGCCTCGGCTGCCGACAAGGTAGATACTTCCGCCGGCAACCGCGACGCTGCCAAAACCGTATCCGGCATCCTTGATCTGCCAGAGCAGTTTCGGTCCCTGTGGGGACCACTGTTTGAGCAGATTCTTCTCGTTGGAGATGCCGTCTCGATTCTTGCCGCGCCACTGGGTCCAGTCCTCCGCCTGCGCGGTAGTGGATGTCAGAGCGGCGAGAACGGCGGCAGCCAGTAATCTCCCGATGGTCATGTAGTTTCCTTTCTCTGAGGATGATGCATTGACATAGTTATCGCTTCTGCTCCTGGATGGAGTAGGGGGCGAGAACGATACCCGGCTTCTGAACCGTTTTCGCCGAATAGTTCAGCCACAGCAGCGTGTTCGGCGCGCAGAGCGTCACAAACAGATCGTCCTCCTCGCCGTCGGCGCGAACCATCTCCCGCGAGGCGGGCGACAGCTCCTGCGCCTGCGACAGTTCGCGCGCCAGAAACGCGCGATACTCCCTGCTGTCGCCCCTGCCCGAAAAGGAGATCACGCGCCCCTTTCCGCGATCCGATGCGCCCTCAATGAGGTTACGATGGATGCTCTCGTTCCCCTCAACGGTTCGCAGTCTGCCCATACCCTCCACATAGAAGAGCAGTCCGCCCTGCCGCACCCATTCGGCGATCTCCCTCCAGACCCTCTCCTCCGAGATGTTTCCATGCAAAAGGATCAGCGCTTTCGTCCGCTTCAGACCGACGTCCAGAATCTGTTCATCGCTCATGAAATCGAAGTCGAATCGGTCTCGAAGCGGCTGAACGAACCGTAGAAAGTCGTTCCCTCTCAGCTTGATATGGGTCTGCGGGTAGTAGACAGCGATCTCGACGATCGGCTGACGCTGTTGAAACAGGTCCCCGAAACGGATGAAGTTCTGCTGCGCCTCCTCCTGTTCGAAGAGGTTCGGGTAGTAGTAGTGAAGCCCGCGCGCGGCGGAGGCGGTTGCGTTGTAGATCCGGGCGATCACGCCCTTTGGGTCTACGGCTCCCGCCGGCTCAAAGCTGAAATAGGCTCCGTACTGACGTCCGGCGGAGGCGACCCAGCGAGTCAGGGAGAAGTTTGCGCGATAGTCGCTGCCCTCATTGGTGATGCGAACGCCCCCGCCGATCTCCGCCATCAGCTTGCACTGGTCGCCAAAGTTTGCGCCATGTTCCGGAGGCGCATGTCCGCCGGTACACAGATTGATTGGACCGGAGAAGTGCTTGCGGGTCTCCTGCGCCCAGAAGCGGGCGTATTCGGTCATCGAACCGATGTACCAGTCGCAGAAATCGAGCCAGGCGCGTTCATTGGGAGCGTCCTGCCGCAGGAACGGACGCACCTCATTGATCGGGGGGGCCGCTTCCCCCCAGGCGTCGCGAAGGCGCGCTCTGCCCCCGTATTTCTTGATCAGCCAGACGCGAAAGCTCTCGACAGCGTAAGGGTCTCCCGCCCAGAACCCGGCGTGGGTGTGATACGGTCCGTGGATATCTGCCGTCCAGTCGTTGCCGGAGGCGATATAGATCGCCTCGCCGTAGTTGCCTGTTACGCCCAGCAGGATCGACTCGATCACATTCTCGTCGCGATAGCGTTCGCAGAAAGCTTTGATGAACCGCGCGACATGGCGGCGAAGCTCCGGGTTCCAGAGCGACTGGACATCCGACTCCTGCCCGTGCTCCAGGCAGACATAGCCCTGCGAACCGGGCTTTTTATAGTACCAGTCCGGCAGGCTGTAGGGTGAGCCGATGATGAGAAAGGGAACCCACTTCAAACCGAACTGTTTATAGACCTTTACAAAGGCGTCGTAGACGCTCCAGTCGTATTTACCAGGCTCTAACTCACACAGGTTCCAGCGCACATAGCCCTCATGACTCGTTACGCCGATGGCTTTCAGCATAGGAGCGACGGACGCTAACTGTCGGACCATGCCGCGCTCGTCGCCGCGACGCGCCGGGTCGAAGCCGCCGATGATCAGCTCCCCGCCTTTTCCGATCTTCACAAGCGGTTTGAACTTCGACATATCAATTCTATGCGCCTCCTCCCAGTTTGCCGGGCGTTTTGAAGAGAGACGTACCGAACGGACCGCCAGACCGCCGATCCCCAATCGAAAGTCGGCTCCCAGGTTCTGCCGGTTGGCAAATCTCGGGTTCTGAAGGCGAAAGATCGCTGTCCTCCATCGCTTCGTGCCGGTTCGCCACCCGCCCGCCTGCTCGTCAGAATCGCGGTACTTCGCTGCCAGGGTGTCGCCCTGCGTGCTGTCGTACTGGAGTTGAACCGCGCTTCCGAACCGCTCATCGTAGTACTCCACCCAGACGTAGAGCGGCGCGGTCAGTCTTCTGGAAGTCGCGTCGGCAATGTCAAAGTAGAGATACTGAGACGCGGGCGTAACTCCCGGTCGGTTTACCGCGCAGCGCGCTCCTCCGCGTGTCTCGAAGAGAGGCTCGCCGTCCGCGCCCTCCAGAAGCCGCAAGCCTTTCGAATCGATTCCGGAGGCGGTTACACGCCAGTAGACGGCATCCTGCGCCTGCGTATTCGCGCAGGAGAGGGAGAGCGTGGCTGCCAGTAGCAAGGTGATCAGCGAATTGAGCCTCATGCTGTTCATCTCCGAGCTTTCGTTGTCTATCCTGTTGCCTGCAGAGAGGAGAGATTCCTGCTTTTGAGAGGCGAACCGGCGGTTGTGGCTTTAGAAAACGATCAGCCCCGATCCAGAAAGGAATCGGGGCTGATCAGGGTGAGCGTGCGAAAAACGGCGGACTATTTCGGCGCGCCGTTCAGCACGAAGGAGACGATACGGCTTGCGTCCGCCACCTCGATATCTTCCGGCACCTTCTGTCCGGTGGTGAGATAGCTGACGGGAAGACCGGAACGGATCGCGGCGGAAAAGAGCGTTCCATAAGAGCGCGTCTCGTCCAGCTTGGTGAAGATGAGACGATCCACGCCCGACTCGCGAAACCGCGCGATCTGATCCTGCAGGTCGCGCTCTTTGGTCGAGGCGGCAAGCACCAGATGCGCCTCACACTCCGCCTTCTCCAGCAGAGTCTTCAGCTCTCCCAGCTGCATGATATGTTTCTGGCTGCGTCCCGCCGTGTCAATCAGCACCAGGTCATAGTCGGCAAACTCCTCCAGCGCGGGCAGTATCTCGTTGGGGCTGTAGGCGACCCGAACCGGAATGTTGATGATCTGCCCGTAGGTCTTCAACTGTTCTACGGCGGCGATCCGGTAGGTGTCCATCGTGAGCAAGCCAACACGATGGTTCTCGACCAGTGCGAACTGCGCGGCGAGTTTTGCGATGGTGGTCGTCTTGCCTACCCCCGTCGGACCGATCAGCGCGACCGTCTTCATCCTTCCGGGCGTGAGCGTGATGGGACCGCTGCAGATAATCTTATCCGTCATCAGGGCGCGAAGCGCAGATTCCGCCATATGGGTGCGCGCCTGCAGGTTCCATCCGCTCATATCCGGCAGCTGATCGAGCAGCTCCCTGGCAAGATCGGAGGCGATCTCCGCCTCGACCAGCTGTGCGTAGAGCTGCGGGAACTGAGGATGAACTTTCAACCCTGCCGCCTGCGGCGCAGCGACGACGGCTTCCGTTGCGCTCTGCACCACCTGCCGGATCTCCTCAAAATTGGATTTCAGTTCGCGCATCATCCGCTCGAGCTGCGCCAGTTTCTCCTCATTCTCTCTCTCGGCGGCGATCGGCGGAGCGCTGGCATGCACGGGGGACGACAGGATACTGCTAGGCTCTCTCCCAGGCTTGGCAGCCGGGATATGAGCCTGCGCATGCTGTCGCTCCGCTTCATTGACGACTGTCTGCGAATGATGGGGAAGGGGGCGGCTAGCCGGCTCATTCACCGATATGCCGACGGCAGCGACGATCCGCACCACCTCCTGCGATCTGAGCCCGAGAAGCATCTTCTTCCTCGCTTTGCGAGTCTCCAGTATTACCGCTTCGGGACCCAGGTCTTCGCGCACCTGATGCAGGCACTCCTTCATGGATGAGGCTTCATACTCCTTGATTTTCATGCAGCTATCTCCGCAGATCCAACCTCGAGCGAGTTCACGCAGCCGACGGCGCGAACCTCCATGCGAGGCACAATCTCGTTATAAGCAAGGATGGCAAGCGATGGGAGACTTCTTTCGGTAATGCGCTTCAGGGGAAGCCTGATTTGTGAGGAGCAGAGGAGAACCGGGGAGTAGCCCTGATCTCCCGCTCGTTCGATCTCTTTCTGTATCTGTTGCACCAGCGCGGTGGCGGTGGCGGGGTCTATCGCGAGCATGGCGCCGCTGGTCGTCATCTGAACCGAGTCCCGCAGCGCCTGCTCCAGTCCGCCTTCCAGCGTCAGCACATAAAGAACCCCGGACTCATCGGCGTACTGCTTGCATAGCTGTCTGGCGAGCGCGGCGCGCACCAGTTCCGTGAGTTGATCCAGATCCTTCGTGCGCGGAGACCAGTCTGCCAGCGTCTCCAGAATGGTTCCCAGATCGCGAATGGAGACGCGCTCGCGCAGAAGGTTCTGCAGAACCTTCTGCACCTCTCCCAGGGTCATATTCGACGGGATCAACTCCTCAATGACGACCTTGTTCTGCTCTTTTGCATTGTCTATCAGCGCCTGCACTTCCTGACGGGTGATCAGCTCGTGGGCATACTGCTTGACCACCTCGGTAAAATGGGTGATAATCACCGAGGCGGGATCGGCGACCACATATCCTGCCATCTCCGCACGCTCTTTTAGGGAGCGCGAAATCCATATCGCCGGTCCTCCAAAAGCCGGCTCGGTGGTACGCAATCCTTCGATCGGCTCCAGCGCGGGGCTGGTCTCCAGCGCAAGAAGCTGGTTCGGGTAGATCTCATGGGAGGCGATGACCTGATCGCGCAGCTTGAGTGTGTACTGATGGGCATGTATCTGCAGGTTATCGCGAATCCGCACCATGGGTAGCACAATGCCCAGTTCCATCGCAATCTGGCGTCGTGCCGCGCCGATCCTCGCCGCCAGGTCGCCGCCCTCATCCGGGATGGCGAGCGGCACCAGGTTGCTGCCAAGCTCCAGAATGAGCGTATCCACTGTGAGCAGCTTCAGAGGATCTTCCGGCTGTCGGGCTGCCTTCTTCTCCGCCTCCTTCTGCTGCACGACCGCCATGACCGCCTCCTGCTTCTCCGTGCGGATCAGAAGCAGTGACATAAAAAAGACCAGCCCGCCCACAACCAGCAGCGGTATCTTCGGAAAGCCGGGAACGACCAGCAGTGAGAGCAGCAGTCCGCTCGCCATCAGCATCGGGCGCGCCCGACTGAAGATCTGTCGGACGAAGTCGGCGCCCATGTTCGAATCGGACGCGGCGCGAGTAACCATCAGACCGGTGGCGGTCGAGATCAGCAGCGCAGGGATCTGGCTTACCAGCCCCTCGCCGACAGTCAGCAGCGTGTAGGTGCGCAGGACCGTGAGGGCGTCTCCCTGTCCGTTCAGCATCCCGATGACGAAGCCGCCGACGATATTGATCAGGATGATGATGATCGCCGCAATCGCATCGCCTCGCACAAATTTGCTGGCTCCATCCATCGCCCCGTAGAAGTCGGCTTCCGCCTCAATCTGCTTCCGTCGGCTGCGCGCCTCCTCATCGGAGATCAGCCCGGCGTTTAGATCGGCGTCTATCGCCATCTGCTTGCCAGGCATTGCGTCGAGGGTAAAGCGCGCCGCCACCTCCGCCACGCGCCCCGCGCCGTTGGTGATGACGACAAACTGTACGACCACGAGGATCAGAAAGGCGATGACGCCGACGACAAAGTTGCCGCCGAGCACGACGTTGCCGAACGCCTGGATCACCTCGCCCGCCTGTCCGGAGGAGAGGATCAGCTTGGTGGCGGCGATATTGAGCGCCAGGCGGAAGAGCGTGGTGATCAGCAGAAGGGAGGGGAAGACGCTGAACTGAAGCGGCTCGGTGACGTAGAGCGTTACCAAAACGATCACCATCGCCGTGACCAGATTGAAGGCGAGGCAGAAGTCGAGCAGCCACTCCGGGAGGGGGACAATGAGCATTGCCACGATGATCAGGATGGCGGCTGCCATGCCGATATCGCTGAAGCGGGTTAACCTGTTGTTGATGGTGGCGGGAGGCTGGACGCCCATATGTCAGTCACGCTCCTGAGACTATTCGGATGACTGGAAGGGTCGTTGGTGGTAGGCTCTACGAATTCGGTTCCGGAAACCGATGCTCTACCTATTATTGGCAGCCAACCCTCGTAAAAATAGGGGTTTTCCTGCGAATTGTTGAAAACGGTGTCCTCTGAGCGTGAAGTCTCGCGGGTCTGCTTCTGCTAAAGCGGCGGGAATTCGGGCGCGATTCGGGACGCAAGGGACAGGGTTCTCCCTTGACACGCCCCGGCGATGAGAACTATAATGAAGCATCTTCGAAACGGATCATTTTAAGCGGGATACAGCCCGTCAATTCCTCTGTTCATAGCCTGATGCGGCGCCGGCATCGGTTCGGCAACGATCTTACTGGTGCAGTGAAGTCCGTCTGATCTTCCGCCGTAACCCGACTCAGACGGTTTGCCACATTCTCTGGGGAGCGCAGCAAAACCATGTCTGAAGCCACCGCGCAGCCGGGGGCGGGCTATCCGTCTTCGGAGTGTGCCGCCCTCATTCTCGCCGCCGGGAAGTCTACCCGGATGCGCTCCCGTCTTCCCAAACCTCTCCATCCTCTGTGCGGCATTCCCCTCACCCGTCATGTCATTCGCGCCTGCAGACATGCCGGTATCTCTCGCGTCATCGTGGTGGTTGGTCACGAGGCGGAGGCGGTGCGCGCAGGTCTGGGGGACGATGTCGAGTACGCCCTGCAGGCGGAGCAGCGCGGCTCCGGCGACGCCGTGCAAGCCTGCTATTCCCTTCTGAAAGACTATCGCGGGCTGACGCTGGTGCTCGCAGGCGATGTGCCGCTTCTGCGCCCGGAGACACTGACTGCGCTCATTCAGCGTCAGATGCAGACACGCGCCGCCGCAACCCTTCTGACCGCCTTTCTGGACGATGCGACCGGGTACGGCAGGATCGTGCGCGGCGCAGACGGCTCCGTGGAGAAGATCGTCGAGCATCGGGACGCTACTCCAGAAGAGCGCGCCATCAAAGAGTGGAACCCCTCTATCTACTGCTTTCCCGCTCAGGACCTCTTCGCCGCCCTGAAGGAGGTGCGTTCGGACAACATACAGGGCGAGTTCTACCTGACCGATGTGATCGGCATTCTCCGACAGTGCGGAGGGCGGATCGAAGCGCTGCCTATGGAGGACTCCTCGGAGGCGCTGGGAGTCAATACGCGGGTCGAACTTGCGAATGCGGCGTCCATCCTGCGGCAGCGGATCCTGAATCGGCTGATGCTCTCCGGAGTAACGATCACCGACCCGGCAACCACCTACGTGGATGTGGATGTGCAGGTCGGACAGGACACCACGCTGGAGCCGCAGACCTTTCTACACGGCAGCACTGTCATCGGGGAGGGCTGTTCCATCGGTCCGTTCACGCGAATCTGCGACAGCCGGGTCGGCGACAACACGACGATCGTCTCCTCGCAGGTCGTCCGCTCGCAGATCGGCAACGGCGTTCGCATCGGACCGTTCGCCAATATCCGACCGGGCTGTCAACTGGCGGATCATGTGAAGATCGGCGACTTTGTGGAGTTGAAAAACGCCACGCTGGCGCAGAGAGTCTCCGCCTCGCATCTGTCCTATATCGGCGACGCGGAGGTGGGAGAGGAGACGAACATCGGGGCAGGCGTCGTCACCTGCAACTACGACGGAATACAGAAGCATCGAACCATCATTGGCAAAGGGGCATTCATCGGCACACATACCACACTCATTGCGCCGGTGACGGTCGGGGATGGCGCGTTTATCGCGGCAGGCAGTCCCATCAACCAGGACGTCCCGGCAGATTCGCTTGCGATTGCGCGGGAAAAGATGTCTGTAAAGCCGGATTGGGCGAAACGCTGGCGAGAGAAGAAGGAGCGTTTCCATGCGGGGAGATAACGTCATGCGACTGTTTACAGGCAACGCCAACCCTCAACTGGCGAAGCGGATCGCCAATGAACTGGGGGTTACGCTGGGGTGCAGCACGGTCAAAACCTTCTCCGACGGAGAGATCTTCGTCAAGATCGAAGAGAGCGTGCGCGGACTGGATGTCTTCCTGATCCAACCGACCTGTCAACCCGTAAATGACAATCTGATGGAGCTTCTGATCATGCTCGATGCGTTTCGCCGCGCCTCTGCGCGGCGGATCACGGTGGTGATGCCCTACTATGGCTACGCACGGCAGGACAAGAAGATCAAGCCGAGAGAGCCGGTCACGGCGCGGCTGGTCGCCAACCTGATCACCAATGCCGGCGCGCACAGGATCCTCTGCGTGGACCTGCATGCCGGGCAGATACAGGGCTTCTTCGACCTGCCGGTAGACCACCTGTTTGCCGGACCGCTGATCGCCCGGTCGTTGATTGAAAAAGGACTGTATAACGGCGATACGGTGGTGGTCTCGCCGGACGTGGGAGGCGTGGCGCGGGCACGCGCGCTGGCGGAGAATCTGGGCACGCCCATCGCGATTATCGCCAAGCGACGCCCGGAAGCCAACCGCGTCGAGATCATGGAGATCATCGGCGATGTGCGTGACAAGGTCTGTGTGATGATTGACGACATGATTGATACCGGAGGGTCTATCGTGCAGGGAGCGCAGGCGTTGATGGATCGGGGCGCGCGGGAGGTTCATGCCTGCTGCACGCACGGCGTTCTCTCCGGAGACGCGATCCAGCGCGTGGAGAAGTCGGTGCTGAAGAGCCTGCTAATCACCGATACCATTCCCCACCCGGAGGCGAAGCTCTGCCCCAAGATCAGCGTGATCTCGGTGGCGGAGCTGCTGGCGGACGCCATTCGCCGCATTCATGGCGACGATTCGGTCAGTGAACTGTTCCAGGACTATGAGGTTCACTGAACCTCTGCCCTGGAAGACGCGCAAAAGGTCGGGCGGAGACCGCCCGACCTTTCGTTCGATATACCCCACGACGCCGTGTGCCGGGGTGTTCTAGAACCCGTAAAAAACACGGGCGGATGAGCGCCGCGGCACTTCGCGATTCCCGATGCCGGGCTACCACTGGGTTACCGCGAGACGCCCTCCTGTAAGCATTACATCGGCTCAGAACACCTGCCAATCATCACCAATCGTCTGCAGGGCAATGCGTCACTGTATATGTATGATACATTAATTCTACGACTCTGGCAAGTATCTTTTTCCCGGTTTCCCGTCCGCTTTCACAGGATTTTCAGGGCCAGGGAAAGGCGGGCGTGGGAGTTTGATAGAAGATCGAGGGGATAGTCAAGAGAACCGCCATCGTAAACTCGCCCAGCACCATCCCCAGAAAGAAGGGTCTCGCCTTTGCAAACAGCCGCATCCCTCCATACCGCAGGATCAGAGACTTCAGAAGCCAGGCGGTCAGACATGGGAACCAGAAGACCATCATCGTCCATGTGCTGGAGAGCGCATATCCCAAAGGATGGAGCGGAAACCACATCAGACGGGAGCGCAGGATCACCATCCCCATCGTCGCGCTGAGACCGATGGCGAAGTTGAGCGGGGCGAACCAAGGCAGGGGAGGACGCGAGCCGTTGAGAACGGCGGCAGCGTCGTTAAACGCCCAGACCGGATTGCCGCGATAGACATAGGAGTACATCGAGACCGCGCCCATGCGGTAGGGCAACGCGATATGCAGGTATCCGGAGACCAGCATCGCCAGCACAATGGCGAGGACGAAGACGCCGATGAGTGAGCGTCTGCGAACCCGGACGCTGTCGGAGAATCGCACCGCGTCGAGAAATCCGGTCAGCATCAGTCCCCGCTGATCGCGAAACCAGAGCGCGTCCAGAAACGCCATCCCGGTTATGTTCGCTGCGCCCAGCGCGCGCACATCGCCCACCATGCGGTAGACATCCACCGGTCGAAAGGAGGTCTCCGTCATCAGCATCCCCGATTCGCACGCGCTGCGCGCCATCACCAGCACGACCAGAAACAGGCATACTGACAGCAGGAAGAGCGCGAGCGGGAACGACATTCCGAACTGCCACATCCATCCGGCGCATAACAGCACGCTGAGGATCAGCCCCCAGAACGCAAAGCGATAGGGAAGCAGTTCATCGCGGTCTTCTGGAAGGAGCGGTCGTGTGTGCCGGTTCAGGGAGAGGGCGGCGCGGCATACGCGCATCAGATGCGGTCGCGCCGAATAGAGCATGTATCCTGTCAGCACGAAGTAGCAGCCGATGATCTGATAGCCGTAGTAGAGGCGGCATCCGTACATCGGCGTCACCTCCGGCTGGTAACCCAGGCTGGCGGAGATCACGTCCAGCACATGAGTCATCAGGTAGAAGAGCCACAGCGAGAAGAGAAGGTCGGTGGGGAGCAGGTAGAAGAAGCCGACCGCCGCGAAGGAGAAGAACGCCTGAAAGAAGAGAAGCTGGTTCCAGGGCGGGGCGACAAAGTAGGAGTTGAGGTTGACCTGCGTGGTGATCTCCGGGACGCTGGGGTACCACTGATGCAGCCCGTTGAACCCGAAGACGACCGCCGGCACGGCAAAGCCCATCCAGGTCAGGCGGTTCTGGAGAAAACTGGTCTCCTGACCGCGTGGCGAAGCGAGGTCGGTGACCCGAATCATCTCCAGAGGAAGCTGCACAAGCGGAAAGGAGAGCTTCTCGTTATCCACCCACTGACGGCGCAGGATCGCCGCCAAGCAGAGAAACGCCGTCAGCATCAGCGCGACAAAGACAAACCAGAAGAGCAGAGGCAGGATCCACATCTGCCAGGGGATTCGTTCGCCGGGGCGCAGCGCGTCGAAGAAGCGCGCCGCTGCAAACTGTTTGGGCGCGCCGTCCGGATCGAACGGCACCGCCCAGGAAGGGATATGCTTGAAGAAGAGACCGCGCCAGTTGTTGCCGTCGGTTGCATCGTAGTTGGGGACGACCAGCAGGGGGATCAGCTTCTCCAGAAGCCCCCGCGAGGAGACCATCGAAGCCATCAGCATCATCACATGGATGGTAAACATCTCATACGGCTTTAGTCGCCATCGGGATGAGAGGCGAGTCAGAACCGCCTGAACCCCCAGTATCAGCACCAGCATCCCGACAACGACCGGAGGAAGCTGCAGAAAGCCGATCTGAATCTTTCCGACAACTAGCTCCGCGAAGCAGACAACCAGGCAGGTGATGACAACGCAGACAGCGCCGACGATCAAGCCGCGCGGGGAGAGGGCGGAGACTCGTTCACGGTCAGAGGAGTTATTAGCACTGGCTCTGATTTCAACCGGGTCGGCATGCGGCTCAGCGGATGGGTTCATGGAAGGACTTTCAGATACGCAGGATGGTGCAAACGAATAATGGTATCAATTCTGCGCAAGACAGTGACTCTCCTTTTCGGGGATCGCGACAGGAGAGAGGGCGTGCGCGAAATAGAACGATCCGGAAGAACTTAAATTGACTAAGTTTTCGGGATTAGGTACACTCATTCCTGAGATAAAAGGAGCAGGTATGAGATATGAGTGATCCATCGAATAGAGCCGGTCGTCCCGCTCCGCAGGGGCTGGAGGTCTTCGACAACCCGCGACCGGAACGGAACTATACCATCATTCACACCTGTCCGGAGTTCACCTCCGTCTGCCCGATCACCGGACTGCCGGACTTCGGAACCATCACCATCGAGTATGTTCCGGATCGTCTCTGCGTGGAGTTGAAGGCGCTCAAGTACTATCTGTTCGGTTTCCGGCAGAAGGGTATCTTCTATGAGGCGGTCATCAATCAGATCCTGGACGATCTGGTCGCTGCCTGCTCGCCCCGGCGGATGACGGTGACGGGAGACTTCAATGTACGCGGCGGCATCTCATCGCGCATCGTCGCGGTCTACGAGCGCGCGGATAGATAGGACGATGTTCACACTCATTGTACGCGCCTCCTTTGAAGCGGCGCACAATCTTCCAGACTATCCGGGGAAGTGTTCGCGCGTGCACGGGCACAGCTACCGGGTCGAGGCGGAGTTCAGCGGACGGGAGCTGGACTCGAACGGGCTGCTGCGCGACTTCACGCAGTTGAAGGCGGTGCTGAACGAGTTTCTGCCGGATCATACCTATCTGAACGAAGTTCTGCCCGGACCGACCAGCACGGAGAATATCGCGAAGTGGATCTATGAGCAGCTCGTGCAGCGCGACCTGCCGGTAACTGCCGTCACGGTCTGGGAGACGGATAAGAACGGCTGCCGGTACACGCCGGACTGACCGGCGGATTACATAATGAAATAAGGCGACCTATGACAAACACTGAACTCTTCGATACAACCATCATCGGTGCGGGACCGGTCGGGCTTTTTGGCTGTTTCTACGCCGGTCTGCGGGGCATGAAGATGAAGCTGGTGGACAGCCTGCCCGAACTGGGAGGGCAGTTAAACACTCTCTATCCGGAGAAGTACGTCTATGACATGCCCGGTTTCCCGAAGGTGCTGGCGCGCGATCTGGCGCGCGAGATGGTGGAGCAGGCGATGCGTTTCAAGCCCGCGATCGCTCTCGGCGAGGCGGTCCGTGATCTGGTGCGGCATGAGGATGGAACTCTCTCGCTGATCACCGAGAAGGGGACGGAGCACCATACGCGCACCGTCATCATCTGCGCGGGAGCCGGAGCCTTCTCGCCCAAGAAGCTGGATGTACCGGGAATCGCCGAATTCGAGCAGTCGGGAGTGCACTACTTTGTGCGCGACAAGACGATCTTTCAGGGCAAGCGTCTGCTGATTGTGGGCGGAGGCGACTCTGCGCTGGACTGGGCGATGAACCTGGAGCCGCTGGCGAAGACGATCACGCTGATCCATCGCCGGGACGCCTTCCGCGCACATGAAGAGAGCGTGGACTGGCTGCTCAACCACTCCTCCGTCAACACCAAACTTTTTTATGAGATCAGAAGACTCGAGGGGAACGGGAGGCTGCAGAGCGCGGTCATCTATAATAACCGGACTCAGGAGGAGGAGCGCATCCCTGTAGACGCCTGTCTGATCAATATCGGTTTCTCCGCCAACATCGGTCCGATCCGGGACTGGGGGCTGGAGCTTCAGGGGCATTCGATTGTGGTCAATGCGCGCATGGAGACCAATCTGCCGGGCGTCTATGCCGCCGGCGACATCTGCACGCATGAGGGGAAACTGAAGCTGATCGCGACGGGCGTCGGGGAGGTCTGCATCGCCGTCAACTATGCGAAAACCTATATTGATCCTGCCGCCAGGGCGTTCCCAGGACACAGCAGCAACATGAACCTTTGAAAAAAACAGGGCGCCCGATGCGCCCTGTTTTCATAACGGATCAGCCCTTCTTGATGAAGCGCAGCGGTCCGCGCTGATTGCGCCCGCGTCCTTTTGGATCAAGGTCGCTCAGATAGAGCGCGGTGGCGTAGACATCGCCGTGGTTGGGAATGAAGGACTTCTCGCTCTTCTTGCGACCGGGCAGCAGCTCACCGGTGACCGGGTGATAAGCCGGATCGAGGGAGCCGTCCGGCATGATCGGGATCGCCAGCAGGTCCTTCTCTCCGACCGCGCCGTACTGGCTGTTGCCTTTGACCTTTCCGCCGAGGAAGGCGGCGGAGGTAACTTTCCAGTGCTGGGAGATGTCCTGATCGCCGATCTGCCGCTGCTTCTCCGCCTCGCTGATGTTCATCTTGAGGATGCCGTCCACCTCGCCGTGAATGGTGCGACCGAACTCCGAGGTCAGCACGATGGTGGTGAAGTCGAAGAGGCTCTTGCCGGTATTTTTGTACTGGGTGGACTTCAGCAGCTCAACCAGAGTGAGCAGGGGATTCCAGAGATGTTCGCGCATCATGTGGGTCTGATCCGGCATACCGATCGGCTTTCCATCGGGTCCCCAGAGACCGCGCCGCGAGTAGTGGCTGTCGAACAGGCGGATGTCGCGCGACTCGATCCAGAAGGCGCAGGAGAGACCGGCGCGCATCATCTCGTATGTCATCATCGCCTGCACATTGACATTGGGGCAGAACTTGCTGCGCGCTTTGTTGCCGTTGATGCTGGAGTAGGTGATCAGTTCATCGTTGGGCGTGATGCGGAAGCGTTCGCGCAGTTCGGCATCGGTGAAGAGCCGGCTCAGCATCGTCTTATCCAGCCCGGAGCCTGAACTGTTGAGCTTCAGATAGATGTCTCGCGCCGAGTCGTAGCTTTTAATCACCTCCAGGTCGTTGTCCCGGCGCAGGTGGGCGTGGACATTGTCGAGGAAGCGGTTGATCTGCTGGTTGACCGGATCGCTGGAGATAGACTGAACGCGCAGAAGCAGCTGACGCAGGTTATTGGGCGTGCCGGCGTAGATCGTATGCGCCCAGGCGGGACCGAGCGCATGGTAGTAGCCCTTCCGTCCGGTGTACTGCTGTTCGTTCAGTTCGCCGTCCGAGAGCCACCAGTGCCATGAGAGATGGGGCATCGGGTAGGGCTGCCCGTACGCCTCCGCAAACGCCTGCAGGACGCTTCGCTCATCCTCTGCCCGGTCCGCCTGAAGGTTCAGGTTGTAGTGACCCATATGCGCCTTGAGGCGGTCACCGGAGTGGAATTCGCCGGTCTCCATCGAGCTGAGGACCGCCATATCCTTGAAGAGCGGTCTGGCGGGGGATGCTAGGTAGCCGTAGCGGATGCCGCCCTCGGTGTAGATGCTGTAGTCTGGCTGCCCGAATTTGAGGACGCGGTAGCGCTCTTTACTGATGTCCGGTGCGCGTTCAAGGACATTGTTGGGGGTCATCACCGGGCTGAACATATCGTAGCTTTCCCAGCCGCCCTCCAGGAACCAGTAGATGAGAAAGTGAGGGTTGTCCACCTGTCGGGAGGCGTCGCGGATCTTCGCGTCGGTTTTGGTATCCAGCGGCAGCCCGTGCGCGGCGAAGTGGGAAAGGAAGTCCATGCCCGCAATCGCGCCCGTCGTCATCAACGCTTTCTTCAGAAAGCTGCGGCGGTTCATCGGATGCGGTTCGGTCGGACGCACGATAAAGATATCGCCAAGTTCGCAATTCTGTTCGCTCATGACGTATATTATAACGAAGAAATATAGCGTCGGCAAACAAAAAAAGAAGAGTTTTTAAGATGATACGAACGGTCTGGAAACAATTTTACATAGGGCTGACTTTACTGGTGGTCTGTCTGTCGGTCATCGCACAGGGACAACAGGCTTCCGTCCAGGTGAAACCGGACGGAGACGGTCTCGCTTCGCCTGCCAGAGAGCCGGGCGACGGTACGCGGGCGTTTACCGACATCTTTCTTGGGCGCAATGTGGTCGGACCCTATCTGCTCTCCTGGAAGGGCATCGAGCCGGAGAGCGAGACGATTTCGCGCGGAGCCAGGCGTCTGGTGCGCGGCGTAGACTATAACCTGGATGTTAAGACCGGCGCGCTAACATTCGCATCGCCGTTGAAGATGCGTGAGATCGCGCGCGTGGACTACCGGATCATGCCGGGGAGGGCGACTGCGAACGCCGCTGCGCCCTCGCTGCCGCTTCAGTTCGGGCTGTTCCAGCGGGGAGGAAGCGCGCTCACGTTCAATGCGCTCTACCGACCGGACGCCGGTGCGCCGCTCGGAGCGCAGCCGTCACGCTCCGGAGGATCGAGCAGCGGTTTGATGCTGCTCGGTTTCAACGGCAGCTATCAGATGGGGAGAGATTCCTCGCTGACCGGACAGCTTCTTATGGACGGCGCAGGCGGCAACCTCTTTGAGCGGAGCGCCCTGCAGTTCCGGGAGCAGTCGAAATATCGGTACGGGCAGTTCGCTGCCTCCTATACCCGCGCCGGAGCGGAGTTCAAAGGCAGTCAAGAGACCGGCATACAGGCGGGGCGTGAGATCATCGAGGCGTCCGGCTCACTGAACGCAGTGCGCGGCATTCAGGCGACCGCCAGCTTCATGCAGACCACCGATCTGCCGCTCGAGGGGAAGGGACAGGTGGTAACCGTTCTGGGAATGCGCGTGAACGGCAGGCTCGGCGCGGCGACCCGCATTCAGTACAGCCGCACCGAGACCGAGACGATCGCCCCGGACGGATACGCCTCCACGCGCTTCCTGAACCGATTTCAACTCGATCAGGCGATCAATCGCGGAACGCAGGCGACCGCGCTGTTTGAGAGCAATGTTCTGGAGACGAAGGAGAGCCACACGATCCTGCAGACCGCCTCGGTTAATGTTCGCTCGCAGGTAACCGACAGGGTCAATGTCAGCGGAAGCTTCCAGAACCGCCTTTCGGCGAGCGGCGCGGAGGATTCGACCAGCTTGCGTCTGGAGGCTTCACCGACACAGCAGATTCGCCTGTCGGCGCAGACGACGGATCGTTTCACGCAGAAAGGAACCCGGCGAACGCGGGGCGCGCTGCTGGAGTATACGCCGTTTCCTCTGCTGTCGGTCTCCAGCGGGCTGGAATATCGCGCCGACGGCGGAAAAGAGGACTTCACCCGCTCCCTCTCCGCATCTGCGCGCCCGCTGCCGATCCTGGAGGTGGCGGGAGGTCTGCGGCAGCGGGAGAGCTCCCACCGCGGCGCGCCCGATCCCAGCGCGCCCGATTCCTATGATGTGCGCCTGACGCTGGGGCTGAACCGGAACCGGATCCGTCTGACCGGCGGAGTTGCCAACGACCCGGAGGACGATAAAGGCGCGATCCTGCGCCTGCATCGGCAGAGCATCGGGCTGCAGTCCACCATGGGCAATATCGAGTTTGGCGGCGGCTATTCGACGGAAGAGGAGTACCTGACCGCGCGCACCAGCGAGATCATAGATCTGCGTCTGGGATGGCGGTTCGGGCGCGCCACCAGCCTGAACGCCAGTTATCGAGGCGCGTGGACTCGCCAGCAGGATCTGATGGGATCAGATACCTACTCGCTGATCTTCGCGCATCGGATCGGGTCGCTCTTCGATATGATGTTCAGCGGCTCCATGACCAACTACCTGAAGAACGGGCTGCTCCTGCCGAACCAGGAGTATCGGGCGGAGGCGAGACTGGGCATCCGGTTCTGACCGGCTACGGATTTCCCGCGCGAATTCGTATTCGGTAGATCACCTGCTCGCCTCCCCATCCTCCCAGAAAGCCGAGCCGGGTTACCGCACGCTTCGGCTGCGGATCGGGAGACCATGCGATCGGCTTGCCATCGTAGAGCAGCCAGAGCCTGCCCTCCCGACGGGATAGCTGCATGGTGTGCCGCCCCGGACCGATCCCGCTCTCCTCTGCCCCTCCCTCCGCGCCGAACGTGCGGATGACCGAGCGGGCGTTGCCGAAACCGCCCAGAAACGCCACATAGTCGGTCATATTGTCGGTCTGTTTCGCCTCTGCCGTCCATGCGCCGATGTGCATATCGTTGCGCGCTTCAAACTCCACCCAGATATCAAACTCTGTGGCGGGCGGATACTCCCGGTAGAAATAGTTTTCGCCATCTTCACCACGCACAAAACGCAGCGCGCCGTCGCGCAGCTCCCAGTTTCCGGCGACATGTCTCCATTCGCCCCAATCACTGCTTCTGCTAAAGTCCGCAGAGTAGACTCCGGCTCCCTCCTTTAACTCCGCAGGCGCGCCGGGAGGAGGCGGGTTCTTCCCGATCCCCTCCAGCATCCGCGCATAGAAGAGATCGTACGGCTCATAGACGGAGAGCGGCTTTCCGTCTTTCGTCCAGAGGCTGATCGCCGCGCCGACATCCCGCCCTCCTCCCGTCCAGAACCAGAGACCCTCTCCCCGATTGGGGATGCTGATCTCCACCACCGCTGTGCCGTCTGCAGACCGACCGCTCTTCCAGAGCATGCCGGGACATCGGTTTCCGCTGGTCGGACGGACGACGGGAAGACCGTTTTCCGGCGAAGGGGAGATCTCAAGCGCATAGGTGCTGCTGGTGGAGTAGTAGCCGGCTCCCTCACCGTCCAGCCCGACAGAGATCCTCTGCCAGTCTCCCCTGATCTCGAAGCAGGCGTAGTAGGCGTTGTTATCACAGCCCTGCCGGAAGGCGATCTGCGTTCCGGCGCGACTGGCTGATCCCGAAAGCGGAATCTCTCTCCACTCATCCGGTCTGCCGTCCACCTCCGCACGCATGTTCCAGATAAACGGCTGCCAAGGGTAGAGCGGATAGGGATCGTGTTCATCGGTCAAACCGTCACCGTCGCTGTCGGTTTTTCTCGGAGACGGCATGACGCGCGGGTAGTCCGCTTTGGTCCAGGTAGAGGTGAGAGGGGCGGGCGCCCAGGAGCTGAGCATGATCTTCTGCAGGTCGTTCAGAACTCCGTCGGTCTTCGTTTTGCCGGGATCGCTGCCGAACCGCTTCTCATCCAGCGGAAGGCGCGGGTCGTCGTCCGGAACGCCGTCTTCATCACGATCGGCAACCGTAATCGTCTCGCCGAAGTGGAGGCGGAGCCACTGAACCGGGGTCAGCATCCGATCAAAATAGGCGATCCCGTCCCAGTGCTCGCCGTGACGCCAGCTTGTGTTCCAGGTCCACTCTTCGTAGGTCCCGTCGGGGCGCCTCTCGCGTTTGCGGGGAAAGAAGTGATCGAAGATGATCCGATCATTTTCGTTATTGCCAAAGGAGAACGCCCCGAACGACTCCATCTGATGATGAAACTCATGGGTCGCCAGCCAGGCGGTGTCGTCGCCGCCCAGATACTGCGAACGCGCTGGGATTCCCTGATCCCAGCCGTCTATGCCGAGCGTCCCGCCTCCGCTCCGATAGAACTCCCATACTCTTGCGCTGCGGTTCCATCGTCGCGTGAACGCCTGCTCGATCTGACCGACGTAGAGCGTCTTCTCAAACACCGGCTGACGGTTGGCGCGTGTCAGGTCGCCGGTATCCACGATGGTGAAGTCTCCGCCGCCGGGCGGCGCGAAGTCCCTGCCCGGATAGCTCCGACAGACGGGTAACCCTCTATAGAACGCTCCGGCATTCGACGGCTCCTCGCCCCATCGCTGCCAGCGGTCATCCACAAAGATCTGGAAGTCGAACCAGACGCGCATTCCGTTGTTGACGAAGAGAAAACGCGCCGCCTCCTGATATTCGCGGCGGATCTTAGCCATCTGATCGGTGGTCATTTTCGACGGCTGGCTGGCGATGACGCCGGTCGCGTCGTGTGCGGAGGCGACATTGATCACGTTGGGCATCAACAGCACTTTTACAGGAATGCGGATCAGGGTCTTTCTTCCAGCGGGAGCCAGCGTGCTGAAGCTGAACTCTCTGCGCCAGGGCTTTTCCGCTCCCCAGCGTCTCTCCAGTCCGGTCGGCTCTATGGCGGGATCGTAGATACGGTAGGTGTAGCGCGTTCCGGGCTTTAACCCTGTGAGCGTCAACCGATGATAGGCGCGTTTGCCGGGAGGACCCTGTAGAATCAACACCGATGGACTCTTCCACACATCTATTCTCTGACCGGCTTTTTGAGGGGTGTTGCAGGGAGCCGATCCGGGGCGCAGCTGCAGGCGGGTCTCGGTCGGCGTGCGTGTGAACCACTGAAGCGTTGCCGTAGTCCTGCCCAAGCGCATCACCGGGCGTTCCGGGTCCTGCAGTTCCCGCGAGTCTCCCTGAGCGGCGGCGGGATGGAGGGTGAGAGAGGCGAAGGCGCAGAAGAGCAGGGTTATCATCGAGTTTCGCACGGTCTTCTCCCTGATTGACGAAGGTACTATCGTCAATTACGCGGTGGACCCGGCACGCTCCTCTCTGTCCGAGAGCCAACGGCAGGAAAACGAGCCGTTTCAGAAGAAAAAGCTGTCAGGAGGATCTACAGCGTTGGACCCGCAAAAGCCGCGCAGACCGGAACGAAGAGGAGAGGGGGAAAGACCACGACGCGCACGCGCCTCCGACCGTCAGCGAACGACGGCGTCCGTGCCGGAAACGAAACCCCCGACGCCCCAGACCGCGCCGCAGGAACCGGTGATCCCGGCAGTTCCCTTGCTCCAGGTTCCGAATCCCCGCCGGCTCGATGCGATCTGTCTTCTCTTGATCCTGCTGGCGACGCTGATCTTCTACGCTCCTGCCCTCTTTACTGGAAAGACGCTGCTGCCGGCGGACATCGTGCCGCTCATGCCCCCCTGGTCGGAGACCTCCCGCGAGCGTTTTCCGGAGTTTCGCGCCACGCAGAACCAGATGCTCGGACCGATCTTCGAGTACTACTCATGGCGTTACTATGCCCGTGATCGGATCCGTCAGGGGGAGATACCGCTCTGGAGCCCCTATGAACTGGGCGGAAACGTTCTGCTGGCGAACAGTCAATCCGCCGTTCTCTACCCTCCCAATCTGCTGCTCTACCTGTTTCCGCTGCCCGTCGGGATCAATCTCGTCACCTTTCTGCATACCCTTCTGACCGGCTGGATGATGTACGGACTGTTAAGGCTGCTGCGGATGCACCCGTCCGCCTCCCTGACAGGCGCGTATGTCTGGATGTTCTGCGCCCTGCAGATTGTCTGGATGGAGTTTCAGACCCCGACAGCGGCGCTCTGCTGGCTGCCCGGCATTCTGGCTGCGTGGGAACTAGGGGTGAAACGGGAAAGCTGGAGGTGGCGCGTCTTCGGATCCGGGTCGGGGATCATGATGAGCCTGGTTGCCGGACACCTGCATTTTGCCTTCTATGTGCTGCTTGCCTTTGTTGTCTACGCGCTCTATCGCACCCTCTCCGAGATGTTCGAGCAAGGCAGAGGTCGCGCGATCTGGCGGCAGGCGGCGAAGCCTGTCGGGCTGATGTGCGCCGCGCTTGTGTTCGGAATCGCGCTCTCGATGGCGACGATGCTTCCCGTTCTGGAGATGGGCAGCATGAATTTTCGAGGCGTCAAAGACTACCCCTCGTCCGTTGCGCTGCGCCTGCCGCCCGAGAACCTGCTCACGCTATTCATGCCGAATCTGTTTGGCAATCCGCGCGACGCCATTGTCGTCGCAGAGGACGGAAGGCTGACGGTTGGCAACGGCTATACAGGAAAGTTTGAGTATATCGAATACGCGCACTACCTCGGCATACCCGCGCTCATCCTGTCACTCGCCGGCATCCTCCTTTCGCTGCGTATCCGGTTGAGGCAGCGGGGAGGCGCAGAAGGGGCGTCTTCCGGCGCTTTCGGAAGCGGGTTCTTCTTCGCACTGGCGGTTCTGGGGCTGCTTCTGGCAATGGGGACGCCGATCTGCTCCTTCTTCTTCTATCTGGTTCCCGGATATAAACAGTTCAACGCAACCGCGCGCGCGTTGTCCCTCTTCTGTTTCGGGATGTCGGGCATGGCGGCAGTGGGACTGCATCTACTGATGATCTCACTGGCAGATGCGGAGCGCGAGAAAAAGATCGCTTTCCGGCTCCTGATGGCAGCCTCTTTTGTGGTGCTGCTGGCGGGTCTGACCGCCTTTCCCGGAATGGGGCTGGTCTGGCAGCAGCTTTTCACCGATCAGTGGTACGGTTATCTGATGGCGGGCATGAAGAATATGCTTGCGTTTGGCGCGCTGACAGCCGCAGCGATCTTTGCCCTCCAACGGACTGCAAAACGCTCCGACATCAGAACCGGGAGTGCCGTTCGATGGCAGCCGGGGCTGATCCTCTGGACGCTGCCGCTGCTGTGCGTTGCCGATCTCTGGACATGGGGCTATCGTTTCAATCCGGTAACCGATCCCGCCATGCTCTACTATCCGACCGTCGTGTCCGATTTTCTGCGCGCAACCTTCCCGGATCGCGTCCTCTCTCAGGAGAACCCGACGCGCGGCATCAAGAGCTTTATCGTGCCCAACTACAATGTGGTGGTCGGCTATCGCGAGGTGCAGGGAGCCAACTCCCTGCATACCCGACGCTACCATGAACTGATGGAGAAGATGTTTCTCTATGAGGACAGGACCGGAAGAAGCGCGTTCCCTGATCCCAATACCGTGCGCATCTTCTGGCGATGGCATCCCGTCCTGGATATGCTGAATGTCCGCTACTTCACCACAGAGAAGGACTGGATGAGCACGAACAGCGCGGTCGCCAGAGTTCTCCATGCGGAGATGGCTGTATGGAAGACGCCCTCGCCCTGGGGAAGAGCCTGGATGGCGGGACGTGCGGAGCCGTTTCCAGGCGTGGAGGAGATGGTTCGGGCGATGGGCGAGCGATATTATCGCTCGCCACGAGAGGAGACCTGCGGCTCAGTCTATCTGGAGACGCCGCCTCCGCCGATGGACCCACAGGCGGGAGAGGGAACGGTCGAGATTACCCGGTTCACGCCCCATCGTATTGTGGCGGAGTCGCGGTCTCCCGCTGCGGGGCTGGCAGTCTTCTCCGAGACCTTCTTCCCCGGATGGCGCGCCCGTGTGAACGGTCGTCCCGCAGAGATCCTGACCGCCAACTACATCCTGCGCGCCGTGCCGACGCCAGCAGGCGACTCTCAGATTGAGCTTGTCTACGACCCGGCTTCGTTTCGTTTCGGGCTGTATCTCACCTGCCTTTCGCTGGCAGTGATGCTCGCCTTCACAACCTATAGATTGACCCGCAGAAAACCACAATAGTAGTATCTCCTCGATCTGATGTGCGGCAGGCGACGACTGCTCGAGGGGACAGCGCCCGGCAGGGGAGCCCATCCTCCTGCCGGGCGTTTTTGTCTCTACCGCCTGCGTGCCACGCCTCTCCTCCCCGACGCATGGATTGACCCTGCCGGTAAACGGGTGCTATAATCCCGGTAGAGAGTCGCACTTCCAGGACGATGTTCAACATCTCTACAAGGCTGTCAGTGAGTGAGAAATGAGGAATAGAGCCCATGCTGGAATTGAAATATCTGCAGGATCTCTGGATTGAACGCGAAACGGAAGGGATGGATGAGCCGGAGCTGCTGCGCTATCGTTCCAATCTTCTGGGGCGTGACCTGAGGATTACCAACTTCGGTGGAGGAAACACCTCCGCAAAGGTTCCGACGCTGGATCCTATCACCGGCGTGATGGTGGATGTGCTCTGGGTAAAGGGGAGCGGGGGCGACCTCGGAACGATCAAACGAGACGGTTTTGCCACGCTCTATCAGGATAAGCTGCAGGCGATCAGGCGGAGGTATCGGGGTGCGGCGTACGAAGACGAGATGGTAGACCTCTATCCGCTCTGCACGTTTGGCAACAATCCCCGCGCCGCCTCGATTGATACCCCCCTCCATGCCTTTCTGCCCTTCCGCCATGTAGATCACCTGCATCCCGACTCCGCCATTGCGCTCGCCGCCTGCGCCAACGGACAGGCGCAGGTGAGGCGTCTGTATGAGGAGACCGGAATCAAGCTGGTCTGGCTGCCCTGGAAGCGTCCCGGATTCGAACTCGGTCTGTGGCTGGAGAACGCGGTTCGCGAAAACCAGGACGCGGACGGCATTCTGCTCGCTTCGCACGGTCTCTTCACATGGGGAGGCGATTCCCGATCCTGCTACCTGAATACGCTGCGGGTTCTGGATACCATCGAGGGATATGTCCGCAAACGCATTGAGGCGCGGGGAGACCGGCTGTTTGGTGGTACGGTCGTCCCGACGCGCGCGGATCGCGACGCACTGGCAAGAGCCGTCATGCCGGTTTTGCGCGGCGAGATCGGCAATGTTATCGGACACTTTTCGGCAGGCGGGATCATAGACACCTTTGTCAACAGCCGCCGCGCCTCCGCGCTAGCGTTTCAGGGCACAAGCTGCCCCGATCACTTCGTCCGCACCAAGGTTCGCCCGCTGTTTGTGGACTGGGATGTACAGTCTGGCGACGTGCCGTCGCTGATCTCCGCTGTCCGCGCCGCCATGCCTGCCTATCGTGAGGGCTATATCCGCTACTATGAGGAGAATCGAGAGCCAACTTCTCCGGACATGCGCTCTCCCAACCCGACCGTCGCCATTGTGCCGGGCGTGGGGCTGTTCTCCTTCGGGCGCAGCAAAGCGGAGGCGCGCATCACGGGCGAGTTCTATGTCAACGCGATCAATGTGATGGCGGGCGCAACCAGTATGAACGATCTGCCCGCGCAGGAGGATATTCCCGCTGAGCGCGTCGTGGACAACTATGTGGCTCTGCCTCCAAAAGAGGCGTTCAACATCGAGTACTGGCAGCTGGAGGAGGCGAAGCTGCGCCGAATGCCCCCGGAGAAGGAGTTGAGCCGGAAGGTCGCCGTCGTCATCGGAGCGAGTCCGGGAATAGGCAGGGCGGTCTCCGAACGGCTGGCGAAGGAGGGGGCGCACGTCGTTGTCGCGGATATTCGCCCGGAACTGGCGGAGCAGATTGCGGACAGCCTGAAGAAGGGGTATGGCGCGGAGACGGCGGCTGCCGAGCCGGTGGACAGCACAGACCGCGCCTCCCTGAAAAAGATGCTCGACTCTGTGGCTCTGCGCTATGGAGGCGTGGATATTCTGATACAGGTCGCCGCCGTGTTCTTCCCGCCGGGAGCCTCCGGACGGATCACCGAAGAGCAGTGGAAAAAGACGCTGGATATCAACCTGACCGCCTCCATGCTTGCCGCCGATGAGGCGCAGAAGGTGATGGCGGAGCAGGGAACGGGGGGAAGCATCATCCTGATCAGCAGCGCAAACGCGGTGGTGCCAAAGCGGGGAAGCTGGGCATACGATGTCAGCAAAGCCGCGCTCAATCATCTGATCCGGGAGATGGCGGTTGAGTTCGCGCCGAACGTTCGAGTAAACGGGGTTGCGCCTGCCAGTGTGGTGGAGGGGTCGCTGCAGTTTCCGCGAGAGCGTCTCATCTCTTCGCTGACGAAGTACGGGATCGCGTTCGAGGATTCGGAGACGACCGAATCCCTGCGTTTAAAGCTGTCGAACTACTATGCACAGCGCACGCTGCTCAAGCGTCCGGTGACCCCGCGCGAGGTGGCAGAGGCGGTCTATCTGCTGGCTTCCTCGCGACTGGGTCTGACGACCGGACATATCCTGCCGGTGGACGCCGGCTTGACGGAAGCCTTTCTACGATAGAACGGAACAGGTTCGATGAGCGATCCGCGACCGCATCTGTGTGAAATCGCGCAGCTTGCCTATGACCGCCGCCTGCTCGACAGCGCCGGCGGTAATTTCAGCGTGAGAGTGCAAGAGCGCGTCTTCTGCACGCCGCGCTACTCTGGAAGCCGCAGACAGTGGCAGGTCCGCCCGGAAGAGGTGGTCGTGATGGATCTGCAGGGGCGTCAATCCGAAGGATCGGGAGAGCTGTCGCGGGAGACGAAAATGCATCTGGCGGTCTACCGTGCATTTCCGGAAGCGGGAGCCGTCTGCCACGCGCATTCGCTCAACATACTGGTGTTCGCCAATATGCGGCGACCGATCCCTCCCACCAGCGAACAGACGGAGAAGTACGGGACGATCCCGCTGACAGAGGAGGTTCCCGCGCACAGCGAGGCGCTGGCGGATGCGGTGGTGAAGGCGCTGCAGCCATCGGGGCATCTGCTGGCAAAGCACGCCATCGCCTGCCTGATCCCCTATCACGGAGTGGTCGTGGTGGGGCGAAATCTGGACGACGCCTTCGACGCTCTGGAGAGAATAGACGGCTCGTGTTACATTCTGGCGATGCGCGCCGCGCTGGAAAACTCCCTGAATCGAGAGAGATGACGCGATGCTGACGGTAGAAGAGGCGATAGAGACGATCCTGCGAGACATCGTTCCGCTGGAGACCGTAGAGGTGCCGTTGACGGATGCGTTCGGATACGTCCTGGCGCAGGACCTCTATGCCGACATGGATAATCCTCCCTTCGATAACTCGGCGGTGGATGGTTACGCTCTCTTCTGGGAGGATGTGCAGAGCGCGTCGGAGGATGCTCCCGTATATCTCGTGGAGGTTGGCGAGGTGCCCGCCGGGGGAGGCGCAATACAGCCTTTGAAGCGGGGGCAGTGCGTGCGTGTGATGACCGGCGCGCCGATCCCCGAAAGGGCGAATGCGATGGTGATGGTGGAGGACACGCGCCGCGATCCGAGGGGAGTCGCAGTAACCGCTCCGGTGCGTCCCGGAAACCACATTCGCAGACGCGGGGAGGATGTCCGGGAGGGGGCGCACATTCTCTCGCCCGGCACACACCTCGGCGCAGCTGAAGTGGCGATGCTGGCGGCGATGGGATGCAGCGCTCCCCGCTGTTATCGCCGTCCAAAAGTCGCGGTGATCTCCACCGGTGATGAGCTGGTAGAGCCTGCGCGCAAGCCCGGACCCGGTCAGATTCGCGACTGCAATCGTTACGCGCTCGCCGCGCTGGTCGCGGAGGCGGGAGCGGAACTCCACTCGATCACGCACCTGCCGGATGATGAAGCGCGAACCGAGGCATGGTTTCGAGCCTGTGCGGGGCTGGACGGATCCGATCCGGCGGATGTCATCGTAACCTCCGGCGGCGTGTCGGTCGGGGATCGCGACTTCGTCAAGCCCGCGCTGGAGAGGCTGGGAACTCTGGAGATGTGGAAGGTGCGTATGAAGCCGGGAAAGCCGATCGCTTTTGGAAGGATCGCAGAGACCTGCTTTTTCGGTCTTCCCGGAAACCCCGTCTCCACGATGGTGACGTTCGAGTTATTCGTGCGTCCGGCGTTATGGAAGCTGTCCGGTCGAAAGCAGCTACAGCGGCAGATCGTGCCCGTGCGTCTCAACGGAGAGGTTCGCCGCAGAGCCGGGCGAAGAGAGTATATCCGGGCGACCGTGCGCTGGAAGGACGACCGGTTTGAAGCGACGCCCACCGGCAGTCAGGGCAGCGGAATCCTCTCCTCGATGCTGGAGGCGAACGGGCTGGTAGTGATCCCGGAGGAGGCGTCGCACATCGCTGCCGGAACCGTACTGCCTGCGATCATCCTGTCCTTGCCCGCACCGGAAAGTTCCAACTGATCCCATCAAAACTATCACGGGAAACCTTCATTTTTATGCCTCCTCTTCTCTCTGTGCTCCGAAACGGACTGGTCTGCGCGGCAGTCGCCGTTGCGCTGGCGTTTCTGCCTCTTGCCAGCGTTACCTATCTGGGACTTTTCTATCCCGAGTCGGAGACGCTGATACAACAGCCTCCTCCCTCCGGCATCCCGATCCCGCGCGCGCTTGTCTGGAACCCCCGTCTTTATGATCTGATCGAGAGGTTCGCGCAGCTTCCTCTGGCGGCGGTGCTTGGGCTGGAGATCGCGCTCTACTGTGTTCTCATATACACGCTGCTGCGAATTCTCAACCCTACTTTTCGGCTGACCACCGGCGTGAACTGGGATCAGACGGTTCTGACACGCACCTATATGCACACCGCGCCGCTGATCAAAGCCTTTCTGATCGCCGTCACCGCCTTCATACCCGTCTTCCTCGCGCAATGGGTACTGGGACGTTTTGCCTATGCCGGCATCCTGCGTTTCGGGCTGGTAGGCGCGGTGATCTGGCTGCTCTTCAGTCGAAACGGCGTGGCGGGGGACTACGAGAGCGGAAACTACGAGTTTCCCCGACAGCGCGGAGAGCTTCTGAGCCTGCTGGGAAGAGGCGCGCTTGCCGGAATAGGCGTGATGTTCATCGTCTACGTCTCCTCCCTGCTCAGTCTGGACCGCCTTTTCCGGTTTGAACGCGCTCTGGGCAATGTGGGACCGGAGAGCTGGACGATCATCGCCGGCAACTTTCTGGGCATCTCCGCGCTGCTGGGAGTTGTCGGGGCGGGATTCGCTGTCGCGCTCGGCGTCCCCGGTTATACTCCAAAGATGCGCTGTATCGCCATTGCTCCCTCCCTCCTCCTGCTTGCGGGGGTCTGGTTCTACAGCGGGCGCTGGTATCCACAGCGGATGCGCGCGCGGTATGACTATCTCCCGCAGAGCCGCCAGACCGATGCGCAGCGTCTGGCTGCCATCGCCGGCGTCCGGATGTCTCCGGCGGATCGGCAGGCGCTGCTGATCATCGCTCCGCAGGGAGCGATGGCGTTGAATGTGGAGGTGTTGAGCGTTGGCGGGCTGGATGCCAGCAAGGAGTCCGCAGACCGTATCGAAGCGTTTTTGCAACGCAGGAACTACCGGACGGCGTTAGCGAATGTCTCTTTTGAAACGCTCTACGACTCCGCCTCGCTGCGATGGGACATTCCCGAACGCCTGAGGATCGTCACCACCCGGCTGGAGAATCGCCCGGAGTGGGTCTATCAACGTCTCTACATGGATGAGCTGTTCTCCATCTCCAACATCCCGCAGGCGCGGAGGTATATCGAATTCCTGGAAGATGAGAATCGTTTTGTCTGTCAGGATCGCGAAGCCATGGCGCTGGTTGGCGACATCTATGCCCGCTTCGGAGATCGCGAACGGGCGCAGGAGTGGTATCGCCGGGCGCAGGTTCCCATCACCCGTATCGGGGAGGTTCTGAACCAGAAGGCGCGCTTTGTGGAGGGAACCGTTACCGGCAGGCTGCTGATGGGAGACAGACCGATCGCGGAGGCAAAGGTAGGTCTGATAGATCCGATCAGCCTGCGCGATCGTGCGCTGATGTTTCGCGACCGCTATACGCTTAGATCCTTCTGGCTCCGAAATATTGCCGCTGCGGCAAAAACGGGAAGAGACGGTCGCTTTGCGCTGGAGCGGGTCATCTCCGGACGCTATATCCTGGTGATTCAGATACCGGAGGCGAAGGATCGCGACTTTTTCAAGGGCTTTGCAGTGGCGAACGCCCCCGCCGAACCCATCGAGGTAGATTTTAACGCTCCCCGCGCAGAACTGGGAGAGATACGCATCGTTCGATCCGGCTCGCAAAACCGCGGCATGCAGGAGCCGGAGTCGCCATAAGAAAGGAAGAGTGAGATGAGCGCGCCCCTCAAGATCGGCATTGTCGGCGCAGGCAGTATCGGAATTCGCGGAGCGCTGGAGCATCTGGTGATGCCGGATGTCCATGACCGTGTCATTATGACCGCCGTATGCGATAACGTTCCCGGTCGCGCGAAGGCGGCTGCGGAGAAGTACGGGGTTCCTCAATACTTTGAGGACTACGAGCAGATGTTGAAGGAAGCCGATATAGACGCGGTGACGCTCGGCACGCCGATCGGCATTCACTATGAGCAGGGACTGAAGGCGATTCGCGCCGGCAAGCACGTCCACTTCAACAAGACGATGACCACAACGGTGGCGGAAGCGGATCATCTGATTGAAGAGGCGGCGAAGGCGGGGGTCAAGCTGGTCAGCTGCCCCGGCGAGATGATCCGACCGCACAACCGGCGGATCCGGGAGATGATACAGGAGGGCGTGATCGGCGATGTGGTCTGGGCGGCGGCAGGAGCCGCGTTTGGAAGCTATCACGAGAATGAGGGCGTCCGAAAGGGCGACGATGTTCTGTCCAATGTAGACCCCACCTGGTACTGGCGGAAGGCTGCCGGCGGGGGACCCCTTTACGATATGACGGTCTACAGTCTGCACGCGCTGACGGGCATACTCGGTCCGGCGAAGGCGGTTGCCGGCATGTCCGGCGTTCGGATCAAGGAGCGTGAGTTTCAGGGTAAGAAGTATGTCTGCGACGCGCACGACAACTCCTTGATGGTGCTAGATTTCGGGGACTCCATCTTCGCGTTTGTCTATGGAACCGCCGTTGGAAGCCTGACGCAGGGATTTGCCCCAACCATCTTCGGCACAAAGGGAAGCATCGCCGGTCTAAACCTGAACGGACAGCCTTTCGACTATCCTGGCAGAGAGATCGCGATGAAGGCGAAGCACGGCAATCAGGCGATCCTGCCGCACGCCTTCGGCAGGCACGGGGAGATCGAAGAGACGCACGTCTACGAAGACATCATGCAGCTGGTGGACCTGGTGCTGGATGGCAAGCCAACCCCCTCTACGCCCGAGCACGCCCGCCATGTCATCGAGATCATCGAAGGCGCGTACCGATCTGCAGAGACCGGCGAAACGGTAAAACTACGCACGACCTTCGAAATGATTTAACGGTCAGCATGAAAAAAGCCTCTCCCTGACCGAACGGGGAGAGGCTTTCTGTATGACGTTATGCGCCGTGGGAGTGCGCCTTCGCGCCATGTGGAGCGGCGACTTTCTGCGCGGCAGGCTCCTCTATGTAGTCCTCATCCTCCTGAGGCATGTTTGCTAGCACCTGTTCCGCGATCAGTCGCTCCTTCACCAGCTCATCGCTGACGAGATGACCGTCTTTAAACCGGATGATCCTCCTTGCATGGTTGGCGATATCCATCTCGTGCGTAACCAGAACGATGGTTTTACCCTGATCATTGAGCTTCTGGAAGATCGCCATGATCTCCTCGCCGGTGCGCGTATCCAGGTTTCCGGTCGGTTCATCGCCGAAGATGATAGGAGGATCATTCACCAGTGCGCGGGCGATGGCGACGCGCTGCTGCTGACCGCCGGAAAGTTCATTCGGCTTATGATGGGATCGGTCTGCCAGACCGACGATTTCCAGACACCGTTTTGCCACCTGCTCACGGTTTTTGGTGCCGTTATAGAGCATGGGCAGTTCTACATTGTGCAGCGCCGAAGTGCGAGGAAGAAGGTTGAATGTCTGGAACACAAATCCGATCTTTTTGTTGCGGATCTCCGCAAGCTGGTTGTCATTGAGCCGCGCTACCTCTACGCCATCCAGCCGGTAAGAGCCGTGCGTCGGCTTATCCAGACAGCCGATCAGGTTCATGAAGGTAGATTTGCCGGAGCCGGACGGTCCCATGATCGCGACAAACTCCCCGCGATCAATCGTCAGGGTGACGCCACGCAGGGCGCGAACCTCCATCTTGCCCATCCGATAGGTCTTCGCCAGATTCTCAACATATATCAAAGGGTCGGACATTCTCGTCTCTCTCTCCTCTGGTCGGCGCTCAGACGTCAGGGGAGGGACAGGGAGGTCTCTCTCCCTGTCCCTGTTACCTACTATACGAAGATCAGCGCGCCCGGTCTTCCAGCATTTTCATCATTTCGTTCATGCGCTGTGTCGCCATGGGACGGAACTGCTCGAAGGGCAGGGTTGCCGGGTTGAGCGGATTGTACTCTTTGGGATCCGGGAACTTGCTGAAATCGAACTGTCCCGGTCGGCGCTGACCGCCTCCGCCTCCGCCTCCGCCACCGCCTGCGCCGGCGCGTCCGCCAAAGCCGCGTCCGCCGCGCATAATGTTCGGGGCGGTAGCGATCTTCTTCAACTGCGCCACGCTCAGGGGCTTGGTGATGGCTTTATTCACCTGTCCTGCCTGCTCATTGGTCATGACCGGGCGGTTTCGCCAGGGCTTGAGCACGGCAAGAATCTGCTTCGCCTGATCCTTTGTCAGTTTGGTCGCAGGGTCTTTCTCCGTCTCGCCCAGTCCTGCGAGCGTCTGCTGCAGATACTCGAAGTTCTTATGGTTCTCGCGGAACTTCTGCCAGGCGCGCATCTTCGCCTGCACTTCGGGGGGCATGTTGCCAAACTGCGCCAACGCCGCCGGGGCGAGGAGCGCAAACGCGGCAACCGGCACCAAGAGTTTAACCAGCTTTCTCAAGGTTGTTTTCTCCTTTATACCTGTGATTCTACGATGAATGCCCATTCCAACTACTCGTATCGCAGCGCCTCAATCGGATTCAACTTCGAGGCTTTCAGCGCCGGATAGAAACCGAAGAAGATTCCCACCACCGCCGAAAAGCTGAACGCCAGCGCCACCGATTCCATCGAACGGATGATTTTCCAGTTGTTGATCGAGCCGACCAGTTCGGAGCCGACAATGCCAAAGATCACGCCGATCACTCCTCCGGTCAGCGACAGGAAGACCGCCTCCAGCAGGAACTGCGTCAGAATATTTCGACGCTTCGCCCCGATCGCTTTGCGGATCCCGATCTCGCGGGTGCGTTCGGTGACCGAGACCAGCATGATGTTCATGATTCCGATGCCGCCGACCAGCAGTGAAACCACCGCCAGGTAGATAATCAGCTTGGAGAAGGTATCCTGCTGTTCATTCTGCGCCTGCGCGAAGTCCGCCTGATTGAAGATGATGAAGTCGGCGTTTCCGCCCGTCGGGATATTGTGCATCCGACGCAGTATCTGATCTACCTCATCATTGGCTTTGTCCATCAACAGCTCTGAACGCGCCTGGATGGTGATGGAAGTGATATTCTCCATCCCGAAGAGGCGGCGCATGGCGGTGGTTACCGGGACATAGACCGCGTCATCCGGGTTGCGGAAACCGAGACCGCCCTTCTCGCGAAAGACCCCGATCACCTGGAAGCTCTGACCGTTGATACGGATGGTCTTGTTGATCGGGGAGGCGCGGTCAAACAGATCTTTGGCGGTGGTGGAGCCCAGCACCGCCACTCGGCGCAGAGACTTGACCTCCTGCGCGTTGAAATATCTTCCCTCCCGGATCACATGATTGGCGATGGGGGGATAGTCTTCGCCCGTACCCTGTATCTGTACGTTCGTATTTTTGTTCTGGTACTTCACCTGCGCATTGCGCTGAACGCCCGGCGAGACGCGGGCAACGGAGGGAGCGCCGCGCTTTATAGCTTCCGCGTCGCGAAGCTTCATCGTGTTGATGGAGCCGAACCCGAAGTTGATCCCTCCGCGTCGCTGCTGTCCGGGAACGGCGGTCAGGACATTGGTTCCCAGTCTGCGGATGCTCTCTGCGGCTGCTTCGCGCGACCCCTGCCCGATGGCGATCGCGATGATCACCGCGCCTACGCCGATAATGACGCCGAGCATGGTCAGGAAGGAGCGAAGCTTATTTGCGCTGAGTCCGCGCAGTGCCATCAAGATGGTAAGCATAGGCTGTTCCTCCGGCGGTTATCCGATGGCGGAGGCTGCATGCGGTCCGTCTCTCGCAGCCTCGCCGTCCGAATAGAGGGGTTACCGCCGACCTCCTCCTCCGCCCATACGCGGCATTCCGCCGCCGCCGAAGGGACTGCCTGCGGTCTGTGGGACCGGCTCGATCTTGGTGGTGATGATGCGTTCGCCTTCCTGCAAGCCCTCCACGATCTCTACCGAGTCGTTGCCCTCCAACTCCGTCTTGACGTCTCTGCGGATCGGGGTTACGTCCACCAGGGTATCGGGATCGGGCTGTCCGCCGGAAGCGGGATCCACCGGAGCGGGCTTGCCGCCGCTGACAATCTCCACGAACTTGCCCTTATCATCCGTGCGGATGGCTTCCGTGGGAACGTTGATCACATCCTCTTTCTTGTTGATCACGAACTCGCAGGTCGCGTTCATGCCCGGCTTGAGCAGGCGGTAGGTCGGGGCGGAGTTGTCAATCTCCACGCGCACAGGGATCGAAGTAACGTTCTGCTCCACGACCGCCTGCGGGTCAATGCGCGTTACTTTGCCCTCAAAAGGCACGCCGGGATAGGCGTCCACCGCCACATCTACCGTCTGTCCGACATCCACATTGGCGATATCGGTCTCATCCACCTTGACATCAATGTACATCCGGGTTACGTCGCCAAGCTGCAGAATGTTGTTGCCTGTTGCGGCAAAGGAGAGCGCGGAGGAGATGATCGTCCCTTCCTCCACATACTTCTGCAGAACAACGCCGTCGTTGGGGGCGCGGACGGTCGCCTGCGAGCGAGTAACCTGCGCGTTGGTCAGGTTTGCCTCTGCGCGCTTTTTGGACGCCTCTGCCTGCAGGATGTCGTACTGGCGGATGCGGATGTTCATCATGTTGGCTTTCGCCAGAGCCAGCGCCTTCTCGGCATTGGCGACCTGCTGCTGCGCCTGCTTATAGGCGGCTTCCGATTCGCGATAGGAGCTTTCCCGGATCTCGACGTCCACCGCATTGGCTTCGGCGGTCTGCTTCTGCGCCAGCGCCTGATCCACGCGCGCCTGCGCCGCCTCTTCCGCCATGCGCTGCTGTTCGTCCAGCGTCTCCATCTTCTTGCGCGCCGCCTCAACCTGCGACCTATGAACTTCATAGGTCGCCTGCGCCTGATCCACCACCTGCTGGGACACGAAGCCCTTCTCCATCAGGGACTTCTGGCGGGTCAGGTTCGCCTCCGCGTTTCGCAAATTCGCCAGCGCCTGATCGAGGGCTGCCTGCGCGGAGGCGCGCTCCTGCGGGTGGGTGGCATTTTTCAACTGATTGAGCTGCTTGAGAGCATTCTGATAGTTGGCGGTCGCGTTGGCGACGGCGGCCGATGTGAGCGATGGCTGCACGTTCTTCTGCTTGAGAGCGGTCTCGCGTCTGGCTTTTGCGGCTTCCAGGCTGGCTTTTGCCGAATCCAGCTGAGTCTGCGCGGTCTGAACGTTCAACTCGCTCTGTCGCATCTGCAGTTCGTAGGTGGTTTTGTTCTGATTCTGACGGGCGATGGCGGAGTTCACATCGGCCAGCGCGGTATCCACGTTCAACTGCGTATCCGCCGGGTCAATCTCCGCCAGAACCTGGTCTTTGGTTACTTCGTCTCCGACCTCCACATTCATCTTGATCACACGTCCGCCCGCTTTGGACTTGATATCCACCACCTTCCAGGGCTTGAGCGTACCGGTTGCGGAGACCGTCTTCTTGACGAGACCGCGTTCAACGGTCGCCACCTTGAACTGCGTCTTCTCCTGTGGCGTGGCGGCGCGCAGTCGCTTCTGCGCATAGAACCCGCCTGCGCCCACCACCAGAATCACAAGGATAATCACAATGGCGCGTTTCATCTGTTCTTCCCTTCCGCAAGATAGCGATCGTTTTCACCGGTGGCGCGTTTCAGACGCGCATCCGCGATATAGAAATCAAAGATTGCCTGCACCGCGTTCGTCTCTGCCGTTACAAGCTGCGTCTGCGCGGTGATGACATCCAGAATGGTTCCGGCTCCCTCTTTCTGCGCTTCGCGGGCTGCCTCGAAGTTCTCCCGCGCGGCTTTGAGCGCCGCCTCCGAGGCTGCGATACGAAGTCTCGCCTCTTCGCGAAGCAGATATGCCTGCTCGACCTCCAGTTGAATGGACTGACGGGTTAACTCCAGCTGCTGCTGCGACTGCTCAAGCGAGGCTTTCGCCTGACGCACCTGCGAACGGGTCAGCCCGGCGTCAAACAGCGGATAGGAGAAGGTGGTGATAAAGGTACGGTTCTCGCCCCGATCCGGATCGAAGCGGTAGCCCTGCGTCAGATTCGCCTCGACCAGCAGACCGGCATTGATATTGGCGATCTTCACGCTGTGCTTATTGGCTTCGATGGCAAGCACATCGCTCTTAAAATCAGGGCGCATGTCGAAAGCGAGTTTGAGATAGTCTGCTGACGTGCGGGTGTCCGGCTGCATGGAGGGTCTCTCCATCGGCGTATCGGGAGTGAGAATGACCGCATTGGTCAGGATGCCCATCGCATTTTTCAGGCTGACCTGCGCGATCTGCACATTGTTCTGCGCCTGACTCAGGCGCACCTGAGCGTTATCCAGATCCGCCTGCGCCTGCAGGATATCCTTGCGCGGAGAGGCGCCCACCTCGACCGACGCTTTCGTGAACTCGAGTGTTGTCTTTGCGCGCTCCACACTCGCCAGTTCGACCTTCACCAGCTCCTTGCGCCGGAGCAGGTCCAGGTAGGCGTTGGTAACATTCAGGATGACCCTCTGGCGCGTATCCATCAGGTTGAACTCGGTAGAGCGGAGCAGCTTCCTGCTCTGCGCCACATTCTCCTCCCGCTTCCCCATGTTGAAGACAAGCTGTCGAAGCTGAATCTGGGTTGCGTCGCTCTCGTTATTGATAGAGCGGGAGTTGATCCGGCTCGTCTGGTTGGAGTAGGTATAACTCGGTTCGATCTGCGGATAGAAGCTCGATTCTGCCTGCGTTACACGCGCTTTCGACGCGGTTACCTGACTTCTGGCAATGAAAACCTGCGGCTGGTTCGACAGGGCGATCTGGATCGCCTGATCCAGGGTCAGCGGAGCAGACAGGTCAATGGTACGGGTCTGATCGCCCTTGCCGGGCGGGTCCTGCGCCTTCACCCCTGCAGGAAGAAGAACCGTGAATGCAACCAGTAGATATAGTTTTCCAGTCAGGGGCAGGATGTTTTTCGCAGAGGGAAACATAGCAACTGGTGCGGCTCCTCTCTCAGTGATGGTTTTTCTGCTGTTGTTATGGACGGACATTTTCGTGTTTCGGTGACACCCGCTAACTGCTGCTCCCGCGCCGATTGCGTCGGCGGCGGGAGATAAGTTCGATCAGGGGGTCCGACTCCGGCGTCATCGGCTGTGCGACGACTCTCTCTTCCGCTTCGACCTGTTCCGCCGCCGTTGCCAGGATCTCCAGTCCCTCGATCACCTTCCTCTTCTGTCGCGCATTGAGCTTCTCAATGGTCGCGTTCATGCGCGCCTGCCGTACCTCCCGAACGTGATTCATCTCTACCCTGGCAGATTCGGTCAGGGAGAGACGCACTACACGGCGGTCAGAGGGATCGGGGCGACGTTCAACCATTCCGCGTTTCACTAGGCGATCCACCACCTGAGAAACGGCGGGAAGCTTGATCTCCAGCCGGGAGGAGACATCCTGCATCTTCAGCCCCTCGCACTCCGCGATCAGATGCAGACAGCGAAGCTGCGAGATGGGAAGCTCCTGCAGGGGAGATTGCGGATCACCGCGAAAGACCAGCGATTTCAAGACGCGATACAGGGCGAACGGAAGTCGGTTGTCCGCATCCGGACAGTTGTGAGTGGGAGGATCAGAACTCATTAGTTCGCCTGTGTGAACTGTTTACAATAACGAATAGTTTACATGCAGAAACTATGCACTGTCAAGTCTCCGTACGAGAGTTTTTACACGGGCGTTTCCATTCCAGTCAAAATAACAAAAAAGAGAAACGTCAGAGTCATGCAGACTGCTTCACTGACGCTCACAACGCCAGACTTATGTGACTGCAACGGTATTGCCTACCAGATTGTCCTTGCACGGGAGGCTCAGCCGAGCCCCTCCCGTCCTTGCGCGGGAGGGGTCAGCCCTTCCTCCCCTGTCATTGTGAGGGAGGGGTCAGCCCTTCCTCCCCTGTCATTGTGAGGGAGGCGCAGCCGACCGAAGCAATCTTACACCGAAAGCCGTCCGCTTCAGGAAAGGTACATCCGTTCACATTTTCCATTCGTCGGTTTCGCCGATAATGTATACGGTCACGTCTCCGCCGATCAGGATCGCCTGGCAAGCTAGGCGAGAGTTCTCCTGTAGGTTGCGAGCGGTGCTGAGACGATACTCTTCCGGCTCCTCCACCGGTGAAAGATTCTGGATGCCTTGAAGAATATAGACATGGCAGCTTGTGCAGGAGCAGTTGCCCCCGCAGATATGGGGCAGGGAGATGCCGTGATCGAGCGCGCAGTCGAGCAGCGTATCTCCTCCATGCGCCTGCACGGACTGATCCTGCGGAAGAAATCTGACGGTAATCATGAAACCAGCCGCAATCCTCTCCAGCCACCTGATCGTCTGGCGAGTTGCCCTCCGAATATCTTCTCAAAACGGTAGGGGACGTAACCGGAGACCGCGAACGTATGTTCTAGTATGCGAACGGAAAGATATCGCCCATTCGCATCAAACCGCAGGTGCAGCGCGGTCGTCTTTAACATATACAGTCAACATCTTTCAGGAACAGCATAATGACCAGCATTCATGAACTGCTTGAGATCGCTCTCAGGCAGCGGGCATCCGATCTTATATTGAAATCGGGCATGCCTCCCGCCCTGCGGGTAGATGGCGACATGGAATTGACCGGCCTGCCGAAACTATCCGCCGAAGATACCCGCGAACTGGCTTACGGAATTCTCTACAGCGCCAGCCGGGACCGTCTTTTGCAGCACGCCGACAGCGTCTCCCCGCACTCCGACCAGGATACAACCGAAGATCACATCCAGATGCTGCTGGCGGGAGAGGAGCTTGACGTTGTCTTCACGGTTCCCAGTCGCATGCGGGTTCGCGCCAATCTCTTCCTGCAGCGAGGCGCTATCGGTGCAGCCCTGCGTCTGATCCCACTACAGCCCTATACGATAGATCAGATCAAGCTGCCTCCCGTATTGAAAGAGATGGCGCTGCGTCCGCATGGACTGATCATCATCACCGGTCCGACCGGCTCTGGCAAGACGACCACCATGGCTGCCATTCTGGAGGAGATCAACCAGCGGCGTCACTGCAATATCTACACGATCGAAGACCCCATTGAGTACATCTTTACCGATAAGATGAGCGTCGTGCATCAACGGCAGATCGGCAGTGACACCCGCTCTTTTGCCTCCGCGCTGCGCAGCGTTACCCGCCAGACTCCGGATGTAATCGCCATCGGGGAGATGCGGGACGCCGAGACAATGGATGTAGCGATGACCGCCGCTGAGATCGGACATCTGGTGATTACGACCCTGCATACCGTCTCCGCTTCCGCAACGGTGGGACGAATCATCAACAGTTTCCCCCTGCACCTTCAGCGGCAGGTCTCCTCACAGTTAGCCGCTTCGCTTCTATGCATCACCTCGCAGAGGCTGGTGCATCACTGCTCCGGGAAGGGAAGGGTCGCGGCGGTGGAGGTGCTGACCAGTTCGCCGACCGTCTGCAAGCAGATTGAGGAGGGCGAGATCGGAGAACTCTATAACTCCATTCGCGACGGTCAGCACTATGGGATGAACACGATGAATCAGGCTCTGGAGAAGCTGTATCTCTCCCGGCAGATCACCTATGAAGAGGCGATGCAGTACTGCGGCAACGCGACGGAGATGAAGCAGCTCCTTCGGAATATCTGACCATGGACGGACCTGAACAGAGACAGAGACGCGTTCTGGCGGTCGGGGCGCATCCCGATGATATCGAAATCCTGTGCGCTGGAACGCTGGCGCGCTGCCATGCGCGCGGCGATCAGATTATCATCTGCGTCGCCACCAACGGCGATATGGGAAGCATGACCCATATGCCTCCCGAACTGGCGGAGATCCGACGACAGGAGGCGCAGGAGTCGGCTTCGCGGCTGGAGGCGGAGTTTTACTGGCTCAACTTCCCGGATGAGTTCCTCTACCATGATCACGGCACGCGGATGCGCTTCATTGAGATGATCCGCGCCGCGCGCCCGGACATCATTCTGACTCATGCGCCGGATGACTACCATATGGATCATCGCATCGTCAGCGAACTGGTCTTTGTCTCCTCGTTCATCTCGGCGGTTCCCCATGTGGAGACCGATTCCGCGGTTCATTCGCATATCGCGCCGATCTACTACTTTGATACGCTGGCGGGAGTGAACTTTCTGCCGACAGAGTATGTGGACATCTCCGAAACGCTGGAAAAGAAGCTGGAGATGATGCGCTGTCATGCGAGTCAACTGGAGTGGCTCGGCAAGTATAACGGAATAGACATTCTGGAGTTCATTGCCTCGGTCGCGCGATTTCGCGGTCTGCAGAGCGGAGTGCGTTATGCGGAGGGCTTTCGCCGAGCCGATGTCTGGCCCCGGACGGGAACCGTGCGTCATCTGCCCTGAACCGCTTCAAAGTAACAACTCTCTCATCTTTCGGGAGCGGTCATGATGTTACGTCCCCTGCCTCTGATCAGGTGGTTGTCTGCATGCCTGATCCTGATCCTTGCTCTCTCCGGGACAGCCTTCGGAGATGTGCGTATCTCCTATCGGGTCTCGCCGATCCCTCCGCGCGACGGCTCCGCTGCATTAACACGGGTTGAGATGCGAATAGTTGGAGACCTTCCGCAGGGCAGGGCGCAGCTGCAGATGCCGGTCTGGTCTCCGGGAGACTACAGCATTCAGAACCATGCCGCGCATGTGAGGGAGTTGACCGCGACTTCGGAGGAGGGCGTCTCTCTTCCAACTGCCCGCCCCGATCCCAACACCTGGCAGATCGAGACGAAAAAGGCGAAAGAGATCGTCATCCGCTACCAGCTTACGAATACGCCGAGAGGGAACTTTACGGAGAATGTGCTGGTCCGGGAGCGATATGCCTTCTACAACGGAACCGCGCTCTATCTCTATCTGGTCGGGCACAAAGAAGCTCCCGCAACCCTCACTGTCTCCCTTCCGGAGGGCTGGAGGCAGGCGCTCACCACACTCGACCCTCTGCCCGCCGACCCGGCGCATCCCGACAGGGTCTCCTTTTCCGCGCCGGACTACGATACCCTTGCCGATTCCCCGCTGCTTGCGGGAGACTACGTGACGCGAACCTTTCAGTACGCCGAGAGACCGCATATACTGGCGTTCTTCGGGGCGTATCAGGGCACAGACTTCGACAGCTATGTTCCCCTAATACAGAAAATTGTGGAGGAGCAGAATCGGCTGATGGGCGGTCCCCCCTATGCGCGTTATGTCTTCTTTTTTGATGTCAACGGCAGAGGGGGCGGGCTGGAGCATCTCAACGGCACCCGAATCGCCATCTATCGCCAGTCCTCTGCGAGATTCTCCGCCGGGATCATCTCCCACGAGTTTTTTCACCTGTGGAACGTCAAACGGATCCGCCCGGTCTCGCTGGGACCCTTTGACTACGTCAATCCGCCGAAAACACGTAATCTCTGGTTCTGCGAGGGAGTAACCGAGTACTACGCCATGCTGACGCTGCTGCGCGCGGGAGTGCAGAACAGGGCTACTTTTCTCGATGCGTTGAGCAATCTGATCACCGCGCTGCAGTCGCAGCCGGCGCGACTGCGGGTTACTGCCGACGAATCCAGCTGGCGCGTCTGGGAGACCGGGCGCAGCAGCGGCTACGGCGTGTCGTACTATCTGAAGGGCGCGCTCATCGGTCTGTGTCTCGACCTGAAGATACGCCATCTCACTGCAAACCGCCGGAGCCTCGACGATTTGATGCGCGATATGCTGAATCGCTACGGGCTACCGAAATCGGGGTTCTCGGAGGATGGCATTCGGGAGGCGGTTATTCGCGCTGCCGGGGCGGAGATGGGACCCTTCTATGATCTTCTGGCGCGCAGCTGGGAGGAGATGCCTTTCGAGGAGTGCCTGGCGTATGCGGGGCTGCGTCTGCAGAGATCGGGAGGAGCCTTTCAGATCGTCGCCGACCCGAATGCGACGGAAGAGGCCCTCGCGCTTCGCGAAAGCTGGATGAGCAGAAGCCCGGAAAGGTAGTGCGCCTGTCCGGGCTTGATCAAATCATAGAATGGACTGGATATACTGCTGGCTGCGCAGGTCCAGCGCCCGGATGTTGGGGATCTCATAGCGGTTTCCATCCACATCAATCAGCAGCAGATGCGTATCGGAGAACCACTGCGCGTTCTCCTGAAGGTTCTGTGTGACGAAATCGCGCTCGCCCCGGTCCGTCTCCACGCTCCAGTAGGTCGCTCCGTACTCCTGCTTGGCATGGAGTATCTTCGACACAACCGCCGTCAGGTTGCGCAGGCGCAGCTCTCGCTCCACCGCCTCTCTGGATGCCGGATCCAGCTCCTTCGGATCGGTAATCATCTCGATCTCCTCTCCCTTGGCGTCCAGCAGCGCCAGGTAGCGATTGGGGAAGGTGAGGGGAGACGCCCAGACCGGTTTCACGGTCAGGCAGCATCTCTCCTCGCCGATAATCATGCGGAGCCGGTCTTTGGGGTGATAGAAAAGCCGTAACGTCTTCGGATCAACCGTTGCCATGGCGCACCTTTCAGAAGCCGTCGTTGGTCCAGGCGGGCGGTCCTTCCAGCAGATCGGACAGGGCTTGGAACCCGCCTTCCTCATGAACGATCAGGCGCTCTGCTGTGCGAAGCTGAGGAAGGTCAGGCGTTCCAAAGTAAGCCTGTGAGAACGACTGAATATCCATCTCCACCTGCGGGTTCTCACGCGATTCCCGGACGCTGACCGTCCCGTCTTCAAACGCGATGTGCCAGACGCCACGATTCCAGGGCGCCTTCTCATCTTCGATCTTCAATGTCAACTCCCCGCGTTTAGCAGGATCGGGCTGCCATCTCCGCAACGCTTCGGCGACATCTACCACCCTCGCCTGAACGACGGGCTTGATGGTTGTCTGAATCGCCCAGTGATAGTAACGGTGCCAGAGGAGATCGTTCTCCGGAGCGTTCCAGCTGAACTTTTCGATCTGCATATCGTACCGGCGAAGCATTCCCAGAAGACCTGCCAGCGCGCGGGGTGTCAGCGTGATGAACTCACGCAGATGCGTCTCTGTCCCGCTGTTTTCGCGGATGGTCAGATAGCCTTCCATAACGCCGTCACGCTCATACAGGTAGGTATAGGTGTAGTTTGTCTCCGTATCGTTGAGAATGTTGTTCCAATGCTGTTGTGAACGCGCCAGAAGACCGCGATATCGCTGGGCGTACTGCGTATAGCAGCCGATCACCTTTTCACGATCCGACGGAAGGGCTGCGCGCACATGGTCGGATTCGCGGGAGGGAGGAAGCGTGCGCGTTTCGACCCGGTAGGTGCGGTTGATCCCAATCCACTCCCAGCCGTACTGACGATAGTAGTCCCAGCTGAAGGGGTAGAGCATGGAGACCGCCTGACCGGCTTCCCGCATCCTCTCCAGCGAGTAGCGCAGACACTCGCCCGCATATCCCTTTCCGCGACTTGCCGGCAGGCAGCAGACGCCCGCGATCCCGCCCATTGGCAGCGTCACTTTCGGTCCCATATGTACCTGAAACTGCAGAACGATCACCTGCGCCTGCATCCCGGCTTCATCCCAGACGCCAAACCCTGCCATGCTCGAGCGATCCGGGGGCAGGAACCGACCGATCTCCCGCTGTCCGTGAAAAAAAGCCTGTGAGGCGAGATAGAGGGACGCCTCTATCTCCTCCTCACGAATCTGTCTGATCTCCATTCAGTGAACGTCCCTCTCTATGTCAGATTTCGTCTGTTAGCCGGCGACCTGGATGATCTGGCTGACGGCGGACTGCGTCTCGACCAGTTTGTAGAAGACGCCCTGCTTCTCCATCAGTTCGGCATGGGTGCCGATCTCTACGATCTCGCCCTTTTCCAGAACGATCAGGCGGCTGGCATTGCGGAGCGTGGAGAGTCGGTGCGCGATGGCGAAGGTGGTGCGCCCCTCGATCAGGCGAGCGATCGCCTCCTGAATCTGCCGCTCTGTCTCCACGTCCACCGAGGAGGTCGCCTCATCCAGGATCAGGATTCGGGGATTGTGAAGAATGGCGCGCGCGATGGAGATACGCTGCCTCTCTCCGCCGGAGAGTTTCGCCCCCCGTTCTCCCACGATGGTGTCGTAGCCGTCCGGTTTCGACAGGATGAAGTTGTGCGCGTTCGCCGCCTTCGCCGCCTCCACGATCTCCTCGAAAGAGGCTCCCGGCTTACCGTAGGAGATGTTCTCCGCAATAGTTCCATTGAACAGGAACGGCTCCTGAAGCACAACGCCGATCTGATGACGCAGGTCCTGCAGCGGCATCTCGCGATAGTCTACGCCGTCTATCAGGATGCTTCCAGAATCCGGCTCATAGAAGCGGCAGATCAGATTGATGGTGGTGGACTTGCCCGCGCCGGACTTTCCAACCAGCCCGATCATCTCTCCCGGCTTGGCGGTGAAGTTGATCCCTTTCAGCACCGGGTTGGACTTGTCATAGCCAAATCGGACGTTGTCGAAGGTAACCTCGCCCTTGATCTGATGGCTTTTGCCTCCGCTGTTGTAGGCTTCCGCCTCGGTGTCCATCACCTCGAAGACGCGTTCGGCTCCCGCCATGGCGCGGCTGAACCAGTTATTCACCTGTGCGAACCACTGAAGCGGACCATAGATTAGTCCCAGATAGGCGTTGACCTTCCAGAAGTCGCCCAGAGACATCTGGCGTGAGTAGACCATATAGCCGCCCACCGTCCAGTTTATCAGCGTTCCCAGACTGGTGAAGAACGACATCGCCCCGAAGACGGTGAACCAGCGTCCATCCGCCGCGATCCCGGCATTCTTCAACTCGTCATTCCGGTGCAGGAACTTGTTGTTCTCGTAGTCCTCGCGTGCGAACGCCTTGACGACGCGGATGCCGCTCAGCGACTCGTTGAGATGGGTATGGAAGCGCGCCCACTTCTGTCCGACGCGATGGTAGAGCTGCGAAACCGGTTTCCAGAACCGGATGCTGATCAATACCACGATCGGAACCGGCGTCAGGATACACAGCGCCAGTCTCCAGTTGACAAAGAACAGGAACCCGACGATCCCCAGCATCAGCAGGAAGTTCGTGGCGATGTGCGGCAGTCCATCTACCAGGAAGCCCCATACGCGGTCCGTATCGCTGGTTACACGGCTGGCAATGGCGCCGACCTGCTTCTTATCGAAGAAGGTCAACTGTAGGAACTCGATGGAGCGATAGAGCTGTGCGCGAATATCCGCCGCGACATGTCCGCCGACATAGGCAATCAGTCGTCCGTTAAGAATCTGTACAACGATCGCCGAAGCAAGTATCACCAGCCAGGCGGTCATCAGTCCCCAGAGCATCGGCAGGTCTTTATGTGCGGTCAGCACGCGGTCAATCAGCGTTCCCTGAATGTAGGGGGGAGCGAGATTGATTACGGTGGTGAGCAGCGACATGCCCGCCAGCAGCGCGGCGTGGAAGCGGTAGGGTCGCATGAAGCGCAGGATCCGCAGCAGCGTTCTGCCGCGATGGATACACGCCGGACAGATGCCGTCTTTCTCCGGCAGCAGCCGGTTGCATTTGGGGCAGCGGGTTCGCTCCTGCTTCAGGTTGATCGCCAGCGGCTGACCCTGAGCAAGCTGTTCGATCCCGCGCGCCGCTTCCGAGAACTTGGCGGCGACGGTGAGAGAGTAGGTGACAATCGGGATCACGTCACCCGTTTTCGTGGTGATCTCCAGCCTTCCCCCGCCCACCAGCGGCTCATTACGCGCCGACTTGATATCCGCGATGGGGATCTGGAAGGAGACGGCTCCCTCCGCTTCGACGATACGAACCACTTCCGATGTCACTTCCAGAATGCGTTTTCCGAAGGTGGCGTCTTCGGCGTAGTCCGCCTCCAGGCGAATCAGTACGCCGTCGGTTTCGGAAGGGGGAGACGCTGCATCGGCAAGGGCGGGACGCGGCGCAGATTCTATGTCCGACATGGTTCCTCCTGTTCAACAACATGCGTCCGGGGATGCAACAAAAACAACGGGCAATGTCGCTCATTATCGCGCATTGCCCGTTGACTCACTTCTTCGAGGAGAATCCGGAAGAGAGTTAATAGACTCTTCCTCTGGTGAGCCGGGCGCGCATGACCCTGTGAGATGTGTCAGGCCAGCGAGTCGCAGTAACGCCCTGAAGCGCGAACGGACAGATTATGGTCATCAGGTCACGCATCATGCTCGCGATACGCCTGTGCAGCCGCCAGGCTCCTTTCTGAGAATAGTTACATTAACGTTAGTATAAACCCAATAGTTTCCGAAAGTCAACCTGTCCATGAACTTTTTCACAGAGTCACGCAAAACAAGCCCCCGCCAACCGGGACGGGGGCTTGTTTTGCCGCAGGGCGTCTGGTGCGCTTATCCCAGCTGAAGCGGACCGGCGCCGCAGAAGTCGGGGTTGCCAAAACGGGTGATGTGATGCCCGAAGCTGTGCGCCAGCGACATCAGCAGGCGGTTATGCGGAACCCGTTTCAGTTTGAGCGATCGTCCCATTTTGAAATTGGGCGCGTTGCCGACAAGCACAAAGGGGATGTTGTCGAGCGTGTGCGAATTGCCCTGTCCGAGTTCGTTGGTCCAGACAATCAGCGTGTTATCGAACAGGGTGCCGTTTCCGCCCGGCTCGGGGGTCTCCGAGAGCCGTTTCACCAGATAGGCGATCTGGGAGCAGTACCAGTGATTGATCCGCGTCAGCTTATTCTGCGCGTCGGCGTTGCTGTCTGGCTCATGGGAGAGATCGTGCTGTCCTTCGGAGATGCCCAGCCAGCGCATGCGCGCCTGTCCCACCGAGTTGGTATACTGCAGGGTCGCCACGCGGGCAAAGTCCGCCATGAAGCTGCTGACCATCAGATCAATCTGCAGTTTGCTGATCTGCGGGATGTTGTCGTTGTCGCGGCGCACGCCCGGCTCGATGACCGGAACCGGATGGACGGCGTTCTTGCTGAGGTTGGTCTTCAGTTCCAGTTCCATCTCGCGCACCAGCGCGGTATGCTCCTCCAGGATGCGGCGATCTTCCGTGCCGACCGACTGCCGGATACGGTTCAGGTCCTCGCGCAGGTCGTCCAGAACGCTCTTCAGGCTCTCCCGATCCTTCTCGCGCCCGTAGAGGCGGGAGAACATCTGATAGGGGTTGTCAATCGGCGCGACGGGCTTATTCGGTCCCGCGTAGCACATGCGAGTCCAGGTATCCGCCCGCTCAGGAACCATCACGCCGAACTCCAGCGATCCGAACCGGGTCTTTGTCGCCGGCTTTGCCTGAAGCGCGTTTTTGATCTCCTGGTCTATCGAGATGCCGCTTGCCCAGCCTGCCGGGGTGTCCGATCCTCCCTGAATGTTGCCAGGAAACAGTTCGATCCCGGTCAGCAGGCAGCCGATGCCCCGCATGTGGTTGTCGCCATCCCCGCGAATGAGATCGCACACGCCGTGAAGGAGGAGGGTATTTTTCTTGTACGGCTCCAGCGGCTTGAGGCTCTCTTTCAGCGTGAAGTTCTCGCCCTCTTCGTCGGGCCAGAACGTTCCGGGAACGACGCCGTCCGGACTGAAGATGATTACCAGGCGCTGTTTGCGCTGTTTCTGTTCAGAGGCGAGGCAGGGCAGATTGGTGATGAACGGCAGCGCCGCCATCCCCAGTCCGAGATTGCGAAGAAACTCTCTTCGGGTGTTCAGTTCTGACACGTGTTTTTCTCCTGATCCGCTGGAACGGTATGAATGGAAGGTGAACGCTCTCTATTTTAACTGCCTGAGGCGGAAACCGCAACCATCTCCTGCAAGATTTTCCGGATATTGAACTGATTGGCGCGAAAATCCTGTTGCAGCTTCGTGATGGTGGAGGGACCATAGGCGCGTATTGGCTGTTTGGTTGTGTACTGGAACAGCTTTTCAATGAATGCGGCATGCGCCTCGTCGCTCTCCGACAGAAAACGTCCTAGATCAACGGCGTTCGAAAACGAGACGGTCTTCCCGTTACGCGCCAGATAGCTGCCGGAGGAGTCGATCGGCTTGCCCTTCTCCTGTGTTCGGAGCTTCCCGATCGCATCAAAGCGTTCCAGAGGAAAGCCCAGAGGATTGATCAGGGCGTGGCAGGACATGCATGCGGGGGGCTTTGTCTGCATCTCAACGCGCTGCCGCGTGGTCAGATTCGGCTGCAGATCAGGCGCGACCGGCGCGACCGCGACTGGCGGCGGCTGAATGACCCTTCCCAGAAAACTGCGCGAAACCAGCACGCCCCGATGGATGGGCGAACTGGCGTCCAGATAGGCGAAGCTGGAGAGGATGTAGGGATGCGTCAGCACGCCGGCGCGATCCTCTGCATTTAACAGAACAGGTTGAAAGCCTGCATCGGGAGGCAGGTTGACGCCATAGATCTTCGCCAGCCTGCCGTTCAGGTAGACCTTTTTCGAGAGCATCAGTTCGCGATAGTCGGATCTCTCCGACCAGACGCTCTCCTGCAGCGACAGCTCCAGCGAGGTGCGCAGATCGGAGGCAGCCGCCTCATCGAAGCCGGGATAGCTCTTTGGGTTCTTCACCAGGTCGGGGTAGAGGTCAACCTTGAGCCACTGAAGCAGAAACTCCCGCAGTTTAAACCAGGTGCGCGGATCAGAACCCATCCTCTCCGCCTGCTTCCGAACCTGCTCATAGGTGGAGAGCTGCCCCTCCGCCGCCGCCTGCAAAAGCTCTCTGTCGGGCAGAGAGTCCCACAGGGCGAAGGAGAGTCGGGAGGCGGTAGTGTAGGCGTCCGGCTTGCCGGATTCCAGTTCCCGATAGAGAAATCGCGGCGATTTGAGCGTCAGGAGCACGACGCGCTTCACGGCTGTATCAAGGTCGGGCGCGGTGTCAAAGGGGCGGCTGACATAGATCTTCTCCAGATCGTCCGTCAGCGGGCGTCGGAACGCGCGTTCGACAAACAGTCTGCAGAAGGAGCGCAGCTTCTGCCGTCTGTCAGAGGCGTTTTCGGAGACTCCCGCCAGTTCCGGCAGCTTCTCCGTGATGTAGTCTCCTGCAGCTAGCGCGGCTTCAGTCGTCGCCTCATCCCAGGCTCGTGAGACGGAGGTTCCGCGCTCGTAGCCCATGCTGCGATCATCCGCCGGGAAGGGGGTGGAGACGACATAGACCTCCGGTCCGCGAGAAGGGATCAGAGATCTCTGTGGAATCGGCTCCACGACGCGGTGCGGCGGTTTCCACAGCAGGGAGATGGAAGCCGGCGCGACGGGCTGATTCTTTGTCTGGTTGGAGTCGTCCACGCCCTGCTTGGCTTTGGAGAACTCCAGCCGGAGCGGATAGGCGCGTCCCCCCAGCAGGAAGAGCGAACCGCGAAACTCCGTATCGTTCCCGGACTTCACCCAGGCGTCAATCAGCGGTTTTCGCATATCGTTCAGCCAGAGCGCGGCAGCCTGCTGCGTTCTCAGGACAAACTCATACTCGCCCGTCTCAGGGACCAGCACGGAGCCTTCCCAGCGGATGGAGAATAGACGCGGATCAAAGCCCTCCTTTGCCGGAGCCTCCCTGCCGAAGTCGAAGTCAACCGCCGGGTCAATGCGTTCTATCTGTTTCTCATTATTGCGAAATGTTCTGGACCGGAAGTACTCGCCGCGCAGTCCCCGGCGTTCATCCTGCGCCGGCGCGGGTCGAAAACTGCCGATGAGATCGGCGACGGCGTTGCAGTACTGTCGGGTGGTCAGGCGCGAGAGTTCGATCCGGGGCGGCTTGTTGCGCGCCTGTGCGATGGGAGAGTAAAAGGCAGCATGAATATAGGCGGCTACCTGTTTTGAGTCGGGGACGGAGCACTTTTTCGGTCCGGGCGGCATATTTTTCGAGATGAAATCGGCAAGCTGCTCAACGGACTGCGTTCCCGTGAGCGGCTTGGGATAGGCTTTCGCACCCTCCCCCTTCGCGCCATGACAGGAGGCGCACTGCTGACGGTAGATCCTCTCACCGGGGTGCGGCTTCTGTGTCTGGAACGCTATGACGCTGACGCCCGCCGCGATGGTCAGAAGGAGGGCGGTCAGCGCGGGAAGGAGGGGGGAGGCAGGCAGCTTATGCATTCTCGACGAACCTCCGGGGATTCAAACGATGTTGTCGGAAGGGAACGGCGAAGCGTGGATACGCGCTCTCAATACTGAATTAGGAGACCCACCGACGAGAGGCGCGGTTCCCGGAAATCTGATAGACTGTCCGAAAGGGAGCGTCTACTTTACCAGTTCCAGAATCTGGCGGAACTCCGGCGTCCCCGCCTGATACAGCAGCTCATAGATCGCCATTTCGGTGGAGGAGATAAAGACGCCCGCCTTTGACATCCTCTGCAGTCCGATCTCCCAGTTCTGCTGCGTGCGCGAGGAGACGGCGTCTGCGGCGACATGCACCTGATAGCCCTGCGCCAGCAGATCATGGGCTGTCTGGCTGACGCAGATATGAGTCTCGACGCCGCACAGGAGAACCTGTTTTCTCCCGCTGCGATGAATCTCCGAGTGAAAGGCGTCGCTGCCCATGCAGCTAAAACAGAGCTTGTCGAAGGGCAGGCTGTGGGGGGAAAGGCGTCTGGAGATCTCCGGGATGACGCCTCCCATGCGCTCCGCATACTGCAGTGTGGGTACTACGGGCATCAGGAGTATACGCGCCGCGTCCATGATCCGGCAGACGTTGGTGACCACCCGCTCTCGTTCCCAGATATTCTTGAGGAAAGGCTCCTGCATATCCAGCACCACCAGAATCGTGTCATCCGGTCGCAGAAGGTGCGGGTGACGTGTAGACGGGATCAGCACCGTTTTCATACTCCTTCACTTTACGGGCGTTCAGCCGACGCGCGGTCTCTGGATATTATCGGCATCCGGTCCGACTCCGATTAGTTTACCGGCTTCTAGGACCTTCCCCGACTGGAGAGGAGATTGAGCGCATCGCGGATCAGGATGCCAGTATTGCTCTTGTCGGCGGCGTTGGCGATGGCGCGCTCCGCCGCCTTCCGCGAATCGGGTCTGCTGTAGCCCAGATTGATGAGCGCCTCCACCACATCTTCATAGGCGGCATTTTCGCTTGCTTTTGTTCCCGAGACCGCCGCATCCACGCGATGCGTGAAAGAGAACTCCGCCATGCGCTCGCCCAGTTCCAGAAAAATCCTCTGCGCCAGCTTGGGACCGACGCCGGGGACTCCGGTCAAAGCCCTGACATCGTTACTCGCGATGGATCGCGCCAGCTCTCCCGCATCCATGACACTGAGCATCGAGAGCGCAACTTTCGGACCGACGCCCGTAACGCCGGTTACGATCTGAAAGACCTGCAGGTCCGCCGGCGAGAGAAAGCCATAGAGCGTAAAATCGTCTTCACGAACAATCATTGTTACATGAAGCATCACTCTCCCGCCGGGTTCCGGCAGGGTGGATAGCGCGCTGACCGGAACCACCACCCGATAGCCGACGCCGTTCACATCCAGAACGACCGAGTTCGCCTCAATGCGCGCCACCGTCCCATTCAGATGTGCGAACATGCTTCCCTCGCGTTCAGTAGATGACCTTGTTCAGGGGATACTCCACGATGCCCTCCGCGCCGGCGCGCTTCAGCTTCGGCAGCAGATCGCGGACGATTCGCTCCTCCACGATGATCTCCAGCGCGACCCAGTCCGGATGAGAGAGAGGAGAGACCGTCGGCGTTCGCAGGGCGGGCAGAAAGGAGGTTACATGATCCAGTTCGCCACGCGGGACGTTCATCTTCAGACCGACAAGCTGCTCTGCATTCAGCGCGCCGCGCAGAAGCATCTCCAGGTTCTCCGTCTTGGCGCGCTTCCAGGGATCGCACCAGGCGTCGCGGTTGGCGATCAGGCGGGTGGTGGAGACCAGCAGCGTATCCAGGATGCGCAGGTTGTGCGCGCGCAGGGAGCTTCCCGTCTCCGTGTTCACGACGATAGCGTCCACCAGATGAGGCACCTTCACCTCGCAGGCTCCCCAGGAGAACTCCACATAAGCGCACACATCGTTCTGTTTGAGATACCTCTCGGTCAGGCGGACATACTCTGTTGCGATCCGTTTGCCCTGCAGGTCTTTGGCGCTCTGGTATTCAGAGTCGTTAGGTACCGCCAGCACCACCCGGATCGGGTTTAACGTCGCCTTTGAGTAGGTGAAATCGGCAATCTCGACCACATCCGAACCGTTGTCCTCGATCCAGTCTTTTCCGGTCAGCCCGACATCCAGAATCCCCTGTTCAACATAGCGCGGAATCTCCTGCGGACGGATCAGAAGCGGCTCCAGTTCCGGATCGTCCGTGTGGGGATGGTACGAGCGTCCGCTGCTCATACGGAACTCATATCCCGCTTTGCGAAACAGGGCAAAGGTGGCTTCCTGAAGACTGCCCTTGGGAATGCCGATTTTGAGTTTCAACTGGCTATCTCCGTCTTTCGAAATCAGAACCGCCTTTCGTCAGCGAGTTTCATTATAGACGGTTTTGAGCATATCAATCAACGGGCAGGGGACGAGAAGCGGGAGAACAGGCTATTTGCCTGAAGCGGAGGTGCGGCGGATGGCGGCGCGAATGCCGTCGGCGATGGCGTTCGCCATCTTCATCTGTCCGGCTTCGGAGGCGATGAAGGCTTCATCGGAGGGGTAAGGCAGCACGCACATCTCAACCAGCAGCACGGGAACGCGCGAAAAGATTGAGCCGGTCAGCGCACCCTGCCGGCTCCCGATCAGAGTCTTGATGTCGGCGTGCAGCCCGCGATCTCGCAGCGACCCCTTCAGGGAGCGCATCATCGTTTTGTGAAAAACGGTCGCCATCTCCCGGCTGCGATCAATCACATCCTGCTGAGGTCCGCGAACCCCCTGCTTGCGCCCCTGGCGATCCGGGTAGAAGGTGGCGGTCCCCGATCCGCCGGTGGAATCGCAGTGCAGTCGCACCATCAGATCAGCATTGGCGCGATTTGCAACCATCGCGCGGTCTCTATTCTTCACATACTCGCGTTCGCGCGATTTGGTCAGAACGACCGTCCAGCCCTCCTTCTCCAGGATCTTTTTGATCTTCAGCGCGACCTCCCAGGCGATGCCGACCTCGGTAACCTTCCTGCCCCGCGTTCCGATGCCGACCTCGGAGGGGTGTCCGGGATCAATGCAGATAACGGGCTGTTTTCTTCGCACGGGAGGGGCAGGCGGGGCGGGCGGCTCCGGCTGTTTCTGCGAAGATGGAGTGCGCGGGACGAAGCGAAGGCTTGCGGAGGCGATCTGAACGGGCAGCATCAGCGAGGGCGGACGCAGGGACCGGAGACCGGTTCGGTTCTGGTACTCCTGAATAAACTCCACGTTGCGCCGCTCCGTCTCCGACATCTGTCTCCAGACCCGCTCCTGATCGCCGGTAACGGGCTTGTACCAGGGGCGTTTCTTGAAGTGGTTGGCTAACTCCGCGCGTTTGAAGACGTAGCCGTGCCGCGCATAGATCTCATTGCGTATCAGTGTCAGTTCCCAGGCGGATTTTCCCTTCAGATCGGCTTCGGTCAGATTTCTGGTGCGCGATTCCGGGAAAAGCTCGTCTTTCGCCGTTTTCGCAGGTTTCTCCATAGCGGTTCCGCCCGGCTTCGCGCCAGAACCCGATCGCTTTTCGGGGGCGGGAGGAACAAAAACGCCTCTGTTTCCCTCTCCCGGAGCGCGGGTGTCGGGAGGTGTATTGATCTCCGGCTCCCTCCGCGTGGATTCGCCGCCTGTGCCTCCCCCGGCTTCCTCCTCTCGCGCAATTTTCGATGAAGAACCGGCTGGAAGCAGGCGTTTCAGGGTGAAGTATCCGATCGTGCCGGCTGCGCCGAACCCCAGCAGGGCGATGAAAAGGATCAGGAGGATCGGGCCTGTTTTCGCCTTGGGAGGAGCTGCTGTTGGGGGTCCCGACAACTCCCTTTCAAAGCCTCTGAAGACGGGAGGCGCGGTTGAGATCGGCGGCGACTCTTCCATCGGCTGGCGATAGACAGGAGGGGGAGCCGCAGGCGGGGGGGCGGCGGGAGGCGGCGCGGAAGGAGGCGTTGCGTATGCGGGAGCCGATGTCTGCGAGGAATAGACATCCTCCTGCTCTGGCCGGGTTGGGGCAGGAGGGACATAGCCTGCATCGGGGGAGTACGGCGGCACTGAAGGCGGCTCAGCAGCGAAGACAGGCTCTGCGGGCTGGTCTACTACCGATGGCTCTTCCGCAGCACGCGGGTAGGCTTCTGCCTCCTGCGGAGCCGTCTGCGTGGTATCAACCGGCAGAGGCGGAGATGCTGCGGGAATAGGATGCCCGCAGGAGGGGCAGGACTGCGCCCCTAGAGGGGCATATGCAAGACACTGTGAGCAGGTAACTCCCAGGGACGCGCTGCACTTCCAGCACTGCACCGCCCGATCGAAGTTCTCCGCCTGACACTGTGGACAGAACATGCCATGTATCCCGGGTTTTTTCAGCAGTATAGCGTAAATCGCACTTTTTTTCCAGTCGAGCCTCTCCTCCAATGTGACACCTTCAGGTGGTGTTGATCAGTACTAAAGTACTTTTGAAACAGTACTTATTACCTGAAGTGTAAAAAGGAGCTTACATGAAATATAGGAATAACTATATACGCCTGAAAGACGCATCTGGAAGAGAGTTTCGTCCACTATGCCGCTCAAACGCAAGGAGACCGACATGTTCCGCAAGAAACTCTGGCGTCTGGGGATATTCTCGCTTGCAATTACATTGACACTTGCCTGGTTGGGGACAGTCTGTGTCATTGGTTCCGTTACCCCCCAGAATCGCTCTGTCAATCCTCTCGTCGTATTTGAGCAGGCGAAAGCCGAAGACTACACCAGCGATGGAGCCTGTGTAACCTGTCATCAGGCTTACGCGCAGAGCTTCGAGAAGTCGCCGCACTCCCTCTACAGCAGCAACCCGAAAGAGCCCTACGATAGACAGGGATGCCAGTCCTGTCACGGTCCGGGGAAAGCCCATGTGGAGGATCGGGAACAGGCGGCAAAGAGCGGCAAAGATGTGTTGGGTCTTTCGAAGATGAAATCGAAAGACGCCTCGGCGGTCTGTCTGCGCTGTCATACCGACACGATGAAGTCCACGCAGTGGCATCGCACCGCGCACGCCCGCGCCGATCTATCCTGCAACTCCTGCCACTCCGTCCATCTCGGCGTAGAGCATGAGAATGAGACGGCAGCGGAGAAGGCGAAGATCAAAGATGCCGTGAAGATCATAAACGGCTTCGCCAATGTGGCGCGCCCTGAGCCGAATAAGATGCTCCTAGCGAGTGAGGCGCTTTTGTGCGGCAAGTGCCATAAGAAGGAGCTGTCCGAGTTCCGGCACAACTTCCGCCATCCGCTGCCGGAGGGCAGGATCGTCTGCTCCGACTGTCATGATGTGCATCCCGTGCGCGCAGAGCAGACGCGAGTCTCTCCGAATAAGTCCGCCTGCATCACCTGCCACGCCGACATTGCCGGTCCGTTCGTCTTCGAGCATGATCCCGTGAACAGCACTCTGGGAGACGGCTGTAACGACTGCCATCGTCCGCATGGTTCGCACAACCCGGCTCTGCTGACCACCGCCTCCCGCGGACTGTGCGGGCAGTGCCATACAGAGCAGTCCAACACGCACTTCCCGGGACAGTCCTGCTGGAACACGGGTTGTCATGTCGCCGTGCATGGCTCCAACACCGACCGAAAACTACTGCGCCGATAACTCTGACTTGCTACCGGAAGGGTGTAGCAGCATGAAACCAAACCTCTACATCTCCAGACAGCGCATGCGGACATGGTGCGCATGGATGATCTGTCTGCTGCTGCTCGGTCTTGGGCGCGCCTCCTATTCGCAGGAGAGAGCCGCGCCGGACGCCGAGAAACCATCCCGCCAGATTGTGCGGCAGAATCAGGATCCTCAGGAAGAGAAGAAGGAAGAAGAGCCGCAGGAGGAGAAGCCGCCGGTCGTTCCAAAGTATCAGGTCGAAGTCGGATATGCCAGTTGGGACTTGAGCGGCAATGAGAACAAGTTCCGCCAGTATGCCACGCCTCCGCAGGGCTTCTTCCTCAAAGGCTTCCGGTATAATCCGGTCTCTCTGCTGCACGGGTTCCGCGGAGACTATAACCTCATCAGATTGGGGGGCGACGACTATTTTGCCGACAGCCGGATGCTGATGTTCTTCGGAGACATCTCCTTCAAAGGCTCGCTTCGCAGAAACCGTTTTCTCGATGATGTGATCACACCGGTGCCGGTGAGCGATCGTCAGGAGGGGAAAGCCCTATTCAAGTTCAAGATCGCCCCCGAATTCGCAGTCTCGACCGTCTACAGTATGAGCGAAGAGAACCATTTCTTCCAGCCTCCGCGCGAGGCGCTGCGTCAGCGCACGCGCTACTGGGATATGGTTGCGGAGGGGAAGGTTGGCGAGGCGCGGCTGAGCCTGGGATTCTCCGACTTCCGCTACTTCGATCGCACGTTGGTGCTGCCGGACACCGCGATCAAGCGATGGCGACTGGTCGGAGTCTGGGAGCCGTTTACTACCCTGGGGCTGGAAGCCTCCTATCTTTCGCAGGAGATCAATCAGGCTGCCGTCTCCAATCATATTGATACGATCTCGCTGGCGTCCAACTGGACGGTCGGTCCAAACACCGACATCCAGATGAACTATCGGCACGATTCGCTCAACCTCCCGACCGTTCAGACCTCCTTTATGCGCGAACAGCATAGCTTCAGCAGTAGGCTGGTTCAACGCTGGTCCCGCTGGCAGCTTCAGGTCGGGATGAACTACCGGGAGACGGAACGCATACGCGGAGACCGCCTGTTCCTGAACATCCCCAAACTCTGGGGATTTGAAGGCAGGCTCGCCGGCAGACTGAGCAGAAACCTCAAGCTGACTCTACGCGGCTCCACGCAGCACCTCTCCAGTCTGCCCCTGATGCTGACGACGGATACCCGTTCGCTCTACTGGAACGATCGCCGTTTCGTTCAGTTAAAACTAGACGGTGGCTCTCCTTCTCTGAACGGCTACTTCCAGTGGACCCATCGTCGCCTCGCCAACGACCTACGCGCTTCGGATGTTACCTCTCATTTCCTGACTGCGGGCGGAAACTGGGAGGTGAACTCCCGTTTGAGCGCGTTTGCCGAATACAACTATGAGTTCTGGTCCGGGAAGAGCGCCGATTCGACCGTCTTCCCCTTCCAGGAGAACTACATTCCCAACAGCCGGGTCACGGTACTGGGAGTGAGCTGGTCGCTGACGGATCAGGTTTTTTTGCTTGCCAGCTATACCGACTACACCACCGATCACGACAACCCGCTGCGGGAGAAAGACTCAAACTACGCCGGTCGCTTCCTGACGATGAATCTTCGGTATCGTTTCCCCGCAGGACATGAGCTGAACCTGATGGTCGCCCCCTGGCTCTATCGGGATCGTATCGTGGACAATATGTCCTACACGGCAACGGTGCTGATGCTCTCCGGCAGCGCCAGATTCTAACGATTAGATGTTTGCGTGTGAAAATCACCTACCTTATAAAGGGGGGGAGAGTAATGGGACGTAAAGAGCTTCTATTACTAACCGCTGCCATGAGCGCGCTGACCTTGACGCTTCTGGTTGTTATCGGCTGCGGGGGCAGCGGCGGACCGATTGCCACGCCTCCGCCGAGACAGCCGGGACAGTCGGAGCAGTTCTTACAGCTTCTCCCGGCGGCGCAGCGCACGGCAACCTATGTCGGCTCGGATCGGTGCGGGGACTGCCATGACGGTGGACACGGTGGAGGAACCGGTAAGATAGATGTCGCTGCGTTCAACAATACGCTGCATTCGCAGGCAGGTATGGGATGCGAGTCCTGCCATGGACCTGCGAGCATTCATAATGCAAACCCCACCAGGGACAACATCCTGACCTATCCGCTGGTCACCAGAACGGCTGTCTGCGCGCAGTGTCACGGACCGAAATCCGCCGCCTATGACATCTCCAAGCATGCCAAGATCGTCGAATCGGTCAAAGATGAAGCGGAGACCAATCCGGCTGTCTATGGCAAAAACTGCTTCCGATGTCACAGTGCGGCGTTCCGCACGCAGTATGTGGATGCAAAGCTGTCCTCCGGTATGTCAAGGGATGATGTGCACGCGGGTATCGTCGCGCTTTCGGATCAGGAGATCGTCAGGACCGCGCAGCTTTCTCAGGAATCCGCCAGCTGCGTCAACTGCCATGAGCCGCACAAGAAGACCGGGAATCTGACGGAGTCTGGAAAAGACAAGCATCTGATGCGAAAAGTCTTCAGCATGGATGGGACCAGCATCTCACCCGGCGCGCCGATCGCCCAGCACACCACCGTGGATCATATGTGCGGAGCCTGTCATAACTCCCGGGGCGGACGGAATGATGATACCTCCCTCAATACCAGCACCACGCGTCCTCCGTTTCATAACGGCCCGCAGTATAACATGCTGCTGGGAATCGGCGGCGTGGAGGGCACGGGACCGCCAGTCCGAACCACCGCGCACTCGGACGCGCCCGGGCAGTGCGTCCACTGCCATATGCCGCAGGGGCGGCACTCCTTCACCACCAGCTTCGACTTAAGCTGCCAGCCCTGCCATACACCGGGAGATGCGGACGCGCGATCCGCCATCAAAGGCGCGATTGAGCTTCAGCTGTTCTCGCTGCGAACGAGGATGGAGAACTGGGCAAGAGGTCGGTTCAACGACCCGGATATGTGGGACTACACCTCGATGATCGCCGCCAAGCAGAAGACGGCTCCGCCGCAGGCGCAGGTCCCGATCGAGATTAAACGCGCACGACACAACTACTACTTTATCCTGCGCGACAAGAGCCTAGGCATCCATAACTCCGCATACACCCGTCATCTGCTGAATGTCGCCAACCAGAACCTGGATACTTTGGGTGTAGGAAGGGCGGCGCCGCTTCCGCCCGGACGAAGCCCGGACTATGTGCGACGGATTCTGCAGGAGGACATACGCATCGGGAATATCGCCGCGCGCAGTGAAAAAGACTGAGCCAGATAGACCTTCCGTCAATGACAGCAGGGAACAGCGCGTTCCCTGCTGTTTTTTTCGGGTCGTCCGTGCAGGGAGAAGTTAGGCACAGCACGAAGAGATGAAATGGACGGGTCCAGGGGAGTCAGGGTGTGATTGCTTCGGTCGGCTGCGCCTCCCTCGCAATGACAGTCTGGGAGGTACTGCCCCTGCCGCTGCAATCTTCCGCCGAGCCTGCCGGTCCGGTCGGAAATAAATCGCAATGACAGTCTGGAAGATACTGCCGCTGCAGCTATGTGCAATCCGATCTCAGACTGTCATTGCGAGCGAAGCGAAGCAATCTTCCACGTTCCAAAAAGCTATGAGATTGCTTCGGTCGGCTGCGCCTCCCTCGCAATGATAGAGCGGGACGCTTAACCGTTCCAATCACGGAGGATCGGGATGAGAATGTCGAAGCGGGAGCGTGTCCTGCGCGCGATGAACTTTCAGGAGGTGGATCGCGTGCCGGTATACGATATATTGCAGAACGACGCGATCATCGAACACTTTTCAGGGGAACGCTTTGCGCCTGGAAACGGGGCGCGCATCACGGGAATTGCCTGCGGACGCGCCCTTGATATGACGCGCATGGCGGATGGACCGAATGAGAACCCCGGAACCATACAGACGGAAGATGGAACGGTTCACCGTCAGGAGCGATGGACCTCCTGGATCATTTCCCGCCCCTTTCAGGATATGAGGGGGCTGGTGGAGTGGATAAAAGGGGAGATCTGCAGAACGAACAAGATTGTATATCCCCGTCCGTTTGCCGAGCAGTTTCATGCCTATGTGAAGGAGAGGCTGGATCGCTTTCGGGAAGGAGACCCCCATCATGATCCCGCCGTGCTCCTCGTCGAGAGTCTTCCTGGTTTGACCCATATGTACCATATTACCGGGCATGAGATGTTCGCTTATCTGATGCAGGATGAACCCGCGCTGCTGGAGGAGTGGCTGGAATCGCTCTGTCAGGCGGAGATACGACGTGTGCGGTCTATTGCCAATCCGCGCCTGATCCCGATTGCGCTGACAGCCGACGACATCGCCTACAAGACCGGACTGCTCTTCTCTCCGAAGTGGCTGAAAGCCGTCTTTATCCCGCGATTGAAACGCCTGAATGAGGCATGGCATCAGCGGGATACCTTCTGCCTCTTTCACTCTGACGGCAACCTCTGGAACATTCTTGACGATCTGGTGGAGGCAGGCATTGACGGACTCAATCCGTTGGAGACGCTTGCCGGCATGGATCCGAAGCGTCTGCGCGAAGCCTACCCCGGTCTGGTTCTGACCGGGGGGATTGACGTCAGTCAGCTGCTGACCTACGGCACTCCGGAAGATGTGCGCGAAGCCTGCCTGTATGCCATTCGTGTTACCCGGGGCGTCGGCTACTTTCTTGGCTCCTCTACCGAACTGCACCAGGGAGTGAAGCTGGAAAACGCCCTCGCGATGTTTGAGACGGCATGGGGGATGGCGTGTTGACCCTTCCCGTTTAGATTTTTGAAACATTTCCGCTCCGCTTTCGTAGAGTCTGCTGAAAAGCAGCCCGCGTTCGTCTCCCTCCTCAGTCCATGCCTCCCGTGACACCTCGCTGACCTGGGCTAGAAAACACATTGTGAAAAAATGTTCTAAACAGTTGCATTAACCGGTAGTGAGCGGGTATTATTGAATAAACGTTTAATAAATAAGGACGTGCGGTGATGACAGCCGAACCCACTGGCGCCAGGCGCCAACAGGCGGAAGAGAGACGCGCGCAGATCCTCGATGCGGCATGCCGAGTCTTCTCCGAGAAAGGTTTTGCCGGAGCCTCCATGCGCGACATTGCGCGAGCGGTAGGCGTAACGGAGGGACTGCTCTATCACTACTTTGACAGCAAAGAGCAGTTGATTCATGCGACATGGAAGGAGCGCTCCTGGCGCGACTCGCTGGAACGCATCCTCTCTGTGGGGGATGAGGTCCCGCTGTCGGTAGTGCTCAAGGAGATGGCGAGCGATTTCCTGCATACGCTGTACAAAAACGGAGACATGGCGCGAATGTGCGCCGCAGAGATGCAGCGCAATGAGGAGCTTGCCACCCACTTTCTGGACAAGATCCAGGATAACCAGAAACTCATCGTCGAGTTCTTCCGCAAACGCCAGTCTCTGGGGGAGATAAAACCCACAGTCGATGTGGAGATGGCGGCAGGTCTTCTGATGGGCTTCTCCTACAGCGTCTTTCTGCTTTTTAACCGCGTGAACAGGCAGAATTGGGAGACTCTGGTGGCGGACTATGTTAACCGCAGCGTGGATCTGCTGCTGCAGGGCATCTCACCGGAAGACTGAGTCTTCTTTCACAAACCTTTCGATGGCTCTCATTACGCAGGGCATCATTGCCGTGATTCTATAGTTCGCACAATCTCAGGGCGGGATTGTGAATGAAGAGGAGGATAGGGATGATACGCTCCCACACAATTGACAAGTTGTTCGCTGCCGCCGCCCTCGCTTTCTGTTGTTCCACGCCCTCTTGGGCGCAGACGCCTTCCCATCAGACCGCTCCCACCACACAGCCTGGATCCACTCCCTCGGCGCGTAAGCTGACGCTGGATGACGCGGTCAATCTTGCTCTGAGAAACAGCAAGTCGCTGCGTATTGCGGCGGAGGGAGTAATAAAAGCGCGCGGGCGGGTCAATGAGGCACGGGCTGCCTATCTGCCTACTGTGAACTCCGATACCACCTTCACGCGGTTGGATGAGGGATCCTCCGTTACGTTTCCCGGACCGACCGGGGAGCCGCAGACCATTCCGCTGGTTCGACAGGATCAGAAGAGCGTCGCCATCGTTGCCGCGATGCCCATAGATATTGTGGGGCAGATCGGGGCGGCGGTCAGCGCATCGGAGTTTCAGGAGATCGCGGCGCGGCTGGACTATAATCGAACGCGCAATCAGGTCGTGCTCGATGTGAAGAACGCCTACTTCGATGTCCTGCGGGCGCGGGCGTTTGTGGGGGTCGCCGAGCAGGCTCTGCAGAACGCAAAGGATCGTCTTTCTACCGCAGAAGCCTATCTTCGCGCAGGAACCGGCACGCGCTTTGATGTGCTGCGCGCCGAAACGGAGGTCGCCAACGCGCAGCAGAATGTCATCTCGGCGAAAAACAGGGTAAATCTGGCGACCGCCGTGCTCAATAACGTGCTGAACCTGGATCAGAACACCCCGATCGAGACCGAAGAGACTGGAGACGTAAACGCGGGAAATGTGAACAGTTTTGATGACGCTGTTACGGAAGCCTACCGTACTCGACCGGAGATACTTCAGTCGGACGCGTTCATCCGGGCGGCGGAGAAAGGAGTAACACTGGCGCAGCGAAGCGTAATGCCTTCCGTAAGCCTTGCGTGGAACTTCCAGTACACGCCGGATGCGGGCGGGTTCTCGCCGAAAACGACGAGCTGGGCGGCGTTCGCGCGGGTTTCGCTTCCAATCTTTGATGCCGGGGTCAGCCGGGCGCGCATTCAGCAGGCGCGGGCGGATGTGAATACCACGAAGATCAACAAACAGATCACGATGGACTCGGTTGCGCTGGAGATACGACAGGCGTATCTGAGCGTTGTGGAGGCGCAGGAGCGGCTGAATGTTACTACCGCCGCCCTGACACAGGCGCAGGAGCAGTATCGTCTGGCGCAGGTTCGTTTCAAAGAGGGCGTGACGCTGGTTCCCGGCGGCTCTCCTCTTCTGGAGATCAGCGATGCACAGACCGCTCTCACACAGGCGCAGGTCAATCAGATCAATGCCCGTTACGACCTGCAGAATGCGCGGGCGAGGCTGGATCGCGCGATAGGGCGCTACGCATTTGACGGTTCCGCCAGACCGGGACTGCCTGGTCCGGCTCTGCACAACAGGAAGTGAAGGAGAGAATGAGTATCCAATTCCTGAGTCCTATTCGGCATCGCAAAATGAGAGCGGTGTCCAAAACAATGCTGTCGTTGTTGTCTGTCTCCGCCGCGGCTTTAATTCTGAGCGGCTGTCGGGGAGGCAACGCAGAGAGCCCGTCCGGGGCTGCTAAAACAGGAGACACAAAGGTCGTCGAGGCGTCCGCCATCATGGTCACTACCGCACCGGTGGTTCTGAAAGATATTGATAAGACGGTGGATATCACCGGAAATCTGGTTGCTTTTCAGGATGTGGTGGTCGGCTCCAAGATGCCTGGCAAGATCGCTCTGGTCAACTTCCGGGAGGGTGATTCCGTCTCTGCGGGTCAGGTGGTCGCGCAGATAGACGACGCCGACTTCCGGGCGCAGGTCGCACAGGCACAGGCGAACCTGCTCGCCGCCCGTGTTCGTGAGGATCAGGCGCGCGCTCAGCTTCGACAGGCGGAGATCTCTGTGGAGCAGTCCCGCACCGCGCTGCGTCAGGCGGAGACCAATCTGGAGTGGACGCGAAAGACGACCAGCACCGCCGTAGCGGTCGCGCGAGCGAATCTTCAGACCGCGCAGGAGAGGCTGAATGTGATACGCACCGGAGCGCGCCAGCAGGAACGGCAGCAGGCGGAGCAGGCGGTTCGCGCCGCCAGAGCCAACCTCAATCGCGCCCGCGCCGATCTGACCCGGTTCAGGCAGCTCTTCAAGGAGCAGGCGATCTCCGCTAGTCAACTCGATCAGGCGGAGGCGGCGGCGGAGAGCGCGGAGGCGAACTACAACAGTGCGCAGGAGGCGCTGTCGCTCATTCAGGAGGGAGCGCGCAAAGAGGATATACGGACGGCGGAACTGGCGGTTCAGCAGGCGCAGGAGGGGCTGGCGAAGGCGGAGGCGGATCTCGATATGGTGCGCCTGCGCGAAAACGATGTCCGCAATGCGCGGTCTGCCGTCTCTCTGGCGTTGAACGGCGTGGATACCGCGAGGGCGGGTATCGCGCAGGCGCAGGCGGGCGTTCAACAGGCGAAAGCTGCGCTGCAGATCGCGCAGGAGGCGTTGAACAACACCCGCATCGTCTCGCCGATCACCGGGTATGTGGCGCAGCGCATGGCGGAGCCCGGTCAGCAGATTGGCGGCGGGGGAGTGGTGATGCGTATCGTTGCGCCGAACACCATCTACTTTCAGGCGACCATATCGGAGAGCCAGTTCGCGCTGGTTCGCCCGGGGCAGAGAGCCAGCATCACGGTGGACGCCTTTCCCGGCATCAAGTTCAATGGGACGGTGACCAGCATCCTCCCGGTCGCCTCGAACGCGGCGCGCAACTTCACCGTTCGCGTGGATTTCAAAGTCGCGGACCGCAGACTCCGACCGCAGATGTTTGCACGCGGAAGCATTCTGATTGACACGCACAAAAACGCGGTGCTCGTTCCCAAAGACGCCGTCCTCTACGATCCCGTCAACAATCGTACCCGCGTCTTTGTGGCTAAGGGCGACAATCAGGCGGAGGAGAGGCAGGTCAGCATCGGTTACTCTAACACGCAGTATGTGGAGATCCTCTCCGGCATTCGGGAGAATGAGAAGGTGATTGTTGTCGGACAGAACGGTCTTCAGAACGGCGATAAGATCAAAGTGCAGTAGCGATTCGGATGTCGGGCGGTTTGCTAACCGCCTGACAACCCGAAATCAGGGAGCAGTATATGTGGCTAACCAGTGTTTCGATACGTCGTCCGGTTTTTATCCTGATGGTCTTCGCCGCTCTGGGCGTTCTGGGACTGTATGCGGTCGCCCGCATGAACCTGGAGTTGAACCCGCGCGTGGACTTTCCGTTTGTCTCTGTGGTAACCGTCTATCCCGGAGCCGGACCGGAGGAGATCGAGTCGCAGGTCTCCAAGAAGATTGAGGACGCAGTAGCGAGCGTCAACGGGATCAAGGCGATCACCTCGACCTCGCAGGAAGGCTCCTCGGTTGTCGCCATCGAGTTCAATATCGGCGTGCGTTCCGAAGTAGCGGCGGCAGATGTGCGGGAGAAGGTCGCGGCGATCCGTTCTCAGCTGCCCCGAGATGCGCTGGATCCCATCGTCTCGAAGTTCGACAGCAACTCCCAGCCGATTCTCTACTATGGACTGACCGGAAACCGTCCCGGACGCGAACTGCGCGATCTGGCGGATAACGTGATCAAGCCCCGTCTGAGCCAGATCTCCGGCGTGGCGGCGGTGAACGTGACCGGGGGCGATGTGCGGGAGATCAGCGTCAGCGTGAAGAAGGAGCGGCTGGACGCCTACGGGATCGGCATCCAGCAGCTTGTCGGACTGCTGTCGGGCAATAATCTGAACTTTCCGGTCGGACGAATCAAAGAGGGCAACCGGGAGTACGGGATCCGGGTTGTCGGCGAATTCAACAGTATTCAGCAGATAGAGAATACTCGTCTGCGAATGCCCAACGGGCAGACCGTTCGACTCGGCGACATCGCCACCGTCCAGGACACCATCAAGGAGCGTCGCGATACCAGCCGCATCAACCGTGTCGACTCCGTCTCCTTCGTGATCCAGAAGACCTCCGACGCGAACACGGTTTCGGTGGCGCATAACGTTCATAAGGAGATAGACCGGCTCAAGAAGGAGCTTCCCAAAGACCTGAAGTTCACGGTGAGCCAGGACTCATCGGTCGCCGTAGAGGAGGCGGTGACGGATGTGCGTAACGCCCTGTTTCTGGGGTCGTTTCTGGCGGTCGTGATCGTCTTCCTGTTTCTGCATAATATTCGCGGAACTTTCATTGTTGCCATTGCCATCCCCACTTCGATCATGTCCACCTTCCTAGTGATGTATGCACTGGGCTTCACGCTCAATACCATGACGATGCTGGCGCTGTCGCTGGCGGTGGGTATTCTGGTGGACGACGCCATCGTGGTGCTGGAGAATATCTACCGCCACCTCTCAATGGGAGAGGAGCCGGTAGAGGCAGCCATCAACGGTCGGAGCGAAATCGGGTTAGCCGCTATCACCATCACGCTGGTGGACGTGGTGGTATTCGTTCCGATCGCCTTTATGGGCGGCATTGTCGGTCAGTTCTTCCTCTCCTTCGGTATTACGGTAGCGGTTGCGACTCTCTTCTCGCTCTTCGTCTCCTTCACGCTGACGCCGATGCTTGCTTCGCGCTGGTATCGTCCCGGAGAAGCGGTAGAGGCGAAGCGGGGAGTGTTCGGACAGGTGAACCGTTTCTACACCTGGCTGGAGCATATCTATCGCAAGACGCTTGCCTGGGCGTTGAAGTATCGCGGTATCGTCGTTTATGCCGGCTCCGGGCTGCTGGTGCTGATCTTCCTGACGATCATTGCGTCCTTCACGCGCAACTATGGCGGCGCAATGGTCATGGCAGGACTGTTCCTGATCGGCGGTCTGATCCTGAACTGGCGGTATAAGGCGCTGGGGCTTCTGGTGACGGCGGGCGGCGTGGCGGCGGTCTTTGTGGCGTATACGCTCGGCATTATGAACGGCAAGCCGCTCCTGCTGTTCCGGTTTGCACCGGATCAGGATCAGGGGCAGGTCTCGATCATCGGAGAGCTGCCTGCCGGAACCGCCTTTGAGAAGACCCTGAGCGTCGCCAAGCGGGTGGAGGACATCGTCGCGGAGGTGAAGGATGTGGAGAACACCTTCACGGTCGTCGGAGCGACCGCCGCCTCCTTCGGTGGAGCCGCCAACGTCGGACCGCAGTACTTCACGATGACCTTGAAGCTGCGTCCGAAGGTCAGCCTGCTCGACTCCATCAATCCGCTGGCAAACACCGAGAATATGCGGCGGCGCGCGGACACGAAGGTCGCCGATGAGATCCGCCAGCGAATCGGTCAGATTCCCGGTACCACAATCAAGGTGGCGGCGGTAACCGGCTTCGGCGGCGGCGGTGCGCCTCTGCAGGTGGACATCAAGGGGAACAACATCAATGAGCTGAACCTGCTGGCGGAGAAGGTGCTGCAGGTCATCAAAGAGGAGCCGGGCGTACTCAACGCCGACATCACTACCCGCATTGGAAAGCCGGAGCAGCAGATTGTGATTGACCGGGACAAGGCGGCGGCTTACGGGTTGTCGGTGGCGCAGGTCGCCAGCGCACTGCGTGTCTCGCTGGAGGGAGACGACTCCGTCGAGTATCGGGAACGCGGTAATGAGTACAAGGTGCGAATACACTTCCGGGAAGAGGATCGGCAGAATACCGAGCGTATCCGCGACATCATTGTCGGCAGCGCTCCGGGACCCAACGGCACGATGCAGCCGGTACGTCTGGGGGATGTGGCGCAGGTCTTTCTCGCCAGCGGACCGACCAAGATTGACCGCCGTGATCGTCAGCGACTGGTTTCGGTCACCGCCAACGTCGCGCCGGGATTTGCTCCGGGAAACATGCAGCTCAGCATTGATGAGAAGCTGAAGAATATCTCCTTCGGGACAAACACCTACACCTGGGGCGGCGAGAACAAAGTGCAGCAGGATGAGCAGGGCTTTATCGGCGGCGCGCTGCTGCTTTCGATCATCCTGACCTACATGCTGATGGCGGCGCTGTTTGATAACCTGCTCTATCCGCTGATCATCATGCTCGCCCTGCCGCAGGCGTTGATCGGAGCGCTTCTTGGACTGATGGCTGCCGGGCATGCGCTGACCGTCGTGGCAATGATCGGCGTCATCATGCTGGTCGGACTGGTGGCAAAGAACGCGATCCTGGTTGTGGACTACACAAACACCTTGAGGGAACGCGGACTATCACGTACCGAGGCGATACTGGAGGCGGGACCAACACGACTGCGTCCCATTTTGATGACCACGCTGGCGATGGTCTTCGGAACGCTGCCGACGGCCCTCGGACTGGGACGGGGCGCCGAGTTCCGCGCTCCTTTGGCAACCCCGGTAATCGGCGGACTCGCGCTCTCCACAATGCTGACGCTGCTGGTCATCCCCTGTATCTACACCTACTTCGATGACTTCAGCCGGTTCATCAGTCGACGCATCTTCCGCCGCAAGCTGGTGGAGGAGGAGACGGCAACCGGGACCCGACCGCGCGTGCCGGAACCGGTAGACTAAGTTGCGGTCAGAACGCGGCTCTCAGGACGCCTGTCGAACGCCTCGACAGGCGTCCTTTTCCGTTCATTCGACTGCCGAACTCTTTTACGCTCAGGTATACTCAAAACCGGAGGATAAGCGCTATGAAGACCGTTGTTCCGTCGGATGGAATGGTTATTCGGGAGGATGTCGCTTTCGCTTCCGGGGTCTATCATCTGCCCCGTGGCATCGTGATCGGGGCGGATGGGGTAACTCTGGATGGCAATGGCGCGCTGCTGGTCGGCGCGGACAGAACGGGCGTCGGCGTTACGCTCAGAGGGCACAACGGGGTAACCGTTCGCAATCTGAGAGTGCAGGAGTACTATCACGGGATACGCGCGGAGGACGCCTCCGGTCTGACGCTGGTGAACAATCGTATTACTGCAACCGCCGAGGTTGCGCCCAACACCATCTTTCTGGACATCTGGCTGACGGCGGACTCCGCCTATGGCGGCGGCATTCTGCTCCAGCGCATCCGGGACAGCCAGATCATAAATAACGATCTTCAGCATCAGCAGAACGGCTTGCTGACCTATCACTGCGCGCAACTGCAGGTTCTGCGCAATCAGGCGAACTATAACAGCGGTTACGGCATTCACTTATACGGAACCTGCGACAGCCTGTTCGAAGCCAACTCCGCCGACTACTGCTGCCGGTTTGAACCCCGTGACGGAGGACTGCACTACGGGCACATGGGCGCGGACGCGACCGGCTTTCTGGCAGTCGCCGGTTCCTGCCGCAACGTCTTTCGACGCAATACGGCGCGGATGGGGGGAGACGGCTTCTTTCTGGCGGGACTGACGCCCGACGGCGCGAAGCTGGGGTGCAACGATAACCTGTTCGAGGAGAACGACGGCAGCCTCAGCCCCAACATCGCCTTTGAGGCGACCTTCTGTCAGGGAAACATCTTTCGGAAAAACTACGCCGATCGCAGCAACTACGGCTTCTGGCTGGGTTTCTCATGGAATACAACCCTCGAGGAGAACCGGACGATCATGAACCGGCAGGCGGGGATCGCGGTGGAGAACGGGCACGGGTTTCGGGTAACAGGAAACACCTTTCAGGGCAACGGACACGGGATCCTGCTCTGGTCAAAGTATGTCGAGCAGTTTGCCGGGTTGTTCCCGCAGAGCCTGACCAGCTACGCCTGGGAGATCGAAAAAAACGTCTTCACCCGCAACGGAAAGGGGATCCGAATCGCCGCTGATCAGGATCACGGCATTCGCGCGATGCCGGAGAACCTCTGCGGAAAGCCGGAACTGCGCCCTCACCATCACTCCATTTTGAGTAACGACATCCAGGATAACCGGGTTGGCATCGAGCTGACGAACACGGACCACACGCGTATCGAGGGGAACATTCTTCACCGAAACGTTGAAGCCAACCTTCGGCAGGAGGACGCCGCGGAGACCCTCTTTAGCAACAATCTGGGATCCGCGGGGGGCTATCTCTGAGTTGCCTTGATTCAACGGTTGATACTCGCAATGACACGCTGAAGGCGTGTGCGACTGACTGCCGCGATACAACCTCCCGTTCGGTCATTGCGAAGGAGGCGCAGCTGCCCGAAGCAATCTCAACCCTGTCCACGGGTACCCGATCACGCCTGTTCGCCCTCTGCACTCTGAGAGGATACCGGCTTTCGGAGGCTCTCCTCAGAGTAGACAGGCAGGCTGAAAGAGAAGGTGGAGCCGCGATTGTACTCGCTCTCGACCGTAACCAGTCCACCGTGCGACTCGACGATGTTCTTGACGATGGAGAGACCCAGACCGGTTCCCCCGGACTGCCGCGACCGTGCCTTGTCCACCCGGTAGAATCTCTCAAAGATACGCGGCAGATGCTCCCGCATAATCCCGATCCCGGTATCGCGGACATGCACCACGATGCTGTCTGCGCCCTGCTCACCTGTGATGGTCACCTGACCCTCTGCAGGAGTATACTTGATCGCGTTGTCTACCAGGTTCACTAGCACCTGCTCCATCTGATCGGGGTTTGCGAGTACGACGAGCTTCTCCGGGACATGTGACTCCAGATGCACACCCGCCTTTTGCGCCTGTGTCTCGAACCGCTGAACCACCTCTTGGATCATATCTGTCAGGTTGATGGCGGTCTTGTCCGGAGGCTGCGATTCAGCGTCAGACAGCACGAGAAGGTCATCGGAGATACGGGTCAGTCTCAACGCCTCGGCGATGATGGTGGAGAGGAAGCGGTCAGCAACTGCCGGGTCACTCATCGCGCCGTCCTGGAGGGTCTCCGCCATCGCGCGGATGGAGGCGAGAGGCGTTCTCAGTTCATGGGAGACGTTGGCAACGAAGTCCTGCCGGATCCGCTCGAGGCGGCGCAGCTCGGTAACATCCTGCGCTACCAGAATATAGCGCGATGTAACGGTCTCTGAGGGCAGCAGAGGGATCGGCGAGATGCTGACGATCAGAATCGCGCCGTCCATCCCGGTCAGGCGCACCTCTCTTTTCTGTGAGGTGTCCTCTAACTGCGCCTGTCTGAACAGTTTCAGTATCTCTTTGGAGAGGGTTACCTGCAGCAGGGTTCGTCCGCGTATGGAGAAGAGGGGAGCGCGAAAGAGCTGATGGGCGGTCAGATTGGCGCGCTCTACATAGCCGTTGGAGTCGAGGATCAGGATCCCGGCGTTGCAGCGATCCAGCAGCGCTTCATATTCGACCTGCAGACGTCCGGTCTCGCTCTCCAGTCTGCGACGAGACTCCTCCGCCTGCTGGAGAGATCTCCGCTTCTCCTCCTCCTCTTCAAGAAGCTTTGCCTGCAGCCGTGAAGCGCGTTGATAGAAGTGATAAGCAGCCGCAGATAGCATGATGCCGGAGATCGCAAAAAACCATGTATAGAGGTGTTCCATCACGAAGAATCGTTATTCGCTCTGGAATTTGTAGCCCACGCCGCGCACAGTGATCAGACGCTGCGGGGCGGAGGCGTCCTGCTCGATCTTCTCCCGCAGCCAGCGTATGTGGACATCAACCGTCCGGTCTCCCACGTAGGCGTCAGCTCCCCAGACGCGATCCAGTAGCGTCTGGCGTGAGAAGGCGCGTCCGGGATGCATGGCGAGGAATCGCAGCAGTTCAAACTCTTTGAGCGAAAGCTCCACCGTTTTCCCGCGAACCACCACCTGGTGCTTCTCTGCATCAATGGTAAGATCGCCAGAGACGATCTTCTCGGCGGAGGGAGAAGACGCGGCGTTTTCCGTTCGGCGCAGGACGGTCTTCACTCTTGCCATCAGTTCGCGCATGCTGAACGGCTTGGTCACATAGTCGTCGGCACCCAGTTCCAGACCGATGACACGATCAGACTCATCCGCGCGCGCCGTCAGCATAATGATCGGGGTGGAGGTCTGCTTGCGCAGCAGGCGGCAGATCTCAAAGCCGCTGGCGGTCGGCAGCATGACATCCAGAATGATGATGTCCGGCTTCTCCTTGCGAACCACCTCCATGCACTCTTCGGCGTCGGCAGCGGTCAGGGAGAGGAAGCCCTCTTTCCGCAGATTATAGGCAACCGCCTCCAGAATGGGCAGTTCGTCGTCCACAATCAGAGCCTTTAAGGCAGGGGCGGCGCTCTCAGCTGGAGGCTCCGCGGTGGTAGTCGTTCCTTGATGGTTCCTGGTTCTTTTCATTCTTTTTCAGTAGTTCGAGGTCACGTTGCAGAACCCGTCATTTTCTGGCGGGTCGTGCTGGTTGCACTGACAAGGGCGCGCAGCTTTCTCTCCACTTCCGACACCGATTTCAGGCTCTGCGCCCCCTGTGCGAGGAGTTGATTCCATCTCTGTACAGCCTGGTTGCCGGTAAAATCCCGACTTTCGATAGCGCTTTCTCCCAGAAGAAAGACAGGCTTGCCCTCCGCCTGCGCCTCCAGCGCCAGATCGAGATTCGCCAGATTGCCTTTGCCGAAAGGAACCTCCGTGATGAGTATGACATCCGCTCCGCGAATTAGGCGGGAGCAGGCTTCCAGCGACTCGCGGCTTATGGGAGAGTAGGGCGCTTCGGAGACGTGTTCGATGTCAAGCGCGACGGCGGCGTCTTCATCGCTGTCCAGACGGTTGAGCACCCCCGCCGTCAGTTGAAAGCCCTGCCGGAGGAGCGGCGTGAAGATCATCAGTCCCGTTCCGCCCCCGCAGATAACATGCACCTTCAGGGTCTCCTCGCCAGCCTGACGGCTGATGGGAGGAGAGGGTAAGAGAAACGGTCGTCCAGAGACCGGATTTCGCCCGATCTGCACGGAGACGCCGTAGGCGTTCTGCAGGTTTTCGGCGGTCAGCACCTCTTCCGGAGATCCGTCCGCCTGAATGCGTCCGTCCGCCAGAAGAATGAGGCGGTCACAGAACTCCGCCGCGAGATTCAGATCGTGCAGGGCGGTAAGAACGGCGGTTCCGTCTCTCTCCGAGAGCCTTCTTACCAGCGACAGCAGGTCGGTCTGATGGGTGATATCGAGGTGAGCGGTCGGTTCGTCCAGCAGAAGGGTGGGGGTGTTCTGAGCGAGCGCCCTGGCGATGAGCGCGCGACGATGCTCTCCGCCGGAGAGCGCGGTGATAGGTCTGTCGGCAAGATGGAGCGTATCGGTCGCCGCCATGGCGCGCGCGGCGATCGCGAAGTCCTCCTCTTTCTCGCCGAACAGCCCGTGTACGTGGGGGTGACGACCCATCAGCACAACCTCTCGTACCGTGAACTCAAAAAGAGTCGGTTCCGCCTGCGGAACCAGCGCGATTCGTCGAGCGATTTCGCGCGCGGACAGCCGGTGAATCGGATCACCGTCGAGATTGACCGTGCCACCCTGCAACGGCATGGATCGAGTGAGCGCGCGCAGCAGCGTGGATTTCCCTGCGCCGTTAGGACCGATCAGCCCGACGAACTCTGCGCGTTGGAGCTTCAGAGTGACGCCGCGCAGAACAGGGCGATCTGCGTATCCTGCTGTCAGGTCTTGCGCTTCGATCCGCATGACACTATTATATCATAAAAAAAGAGCCGAGCCATGATCTTCCCCCCCGATCATGGCCCGGTCTACCTTCGCCGGAAACGGGAAGTCAGCTCCTCCTCCCCTCAATAGTTCCGCCGAAGGATCCTTTTCGGAAGCGCGCTTCCGAAAGTGTCTGGATAATCGTATGACGTCAGTCTCCGAAAATATGTTCCTGCTATACTTCTGTAAAATTTACCTGGATAGACGATTTTTTTATATTTTCGCTGTAATCCCCACCCGGACGCTGCACGCTGAAGGCATCTTCATCTGTTGTCGTGAGCAGACATCTCTGTGAGGATAAACCCGTCAATGGACAGAGCGGTTACAGCATGCGGTTTCGTCTGCGGAGATTCAGAGAGAGGGAGTGTCTGGAAGCCACTGGAGGGCAGGAACCTGCGTGCGCTGCCCGCTGCGCACAAGGATGTTGTCCACGGTCTCCTGCGTCCATCTGCCTCCAACGGCGTCGAAGCGGTGCCGCAGAAACTCCTCGATCGGTCCCGGCTCCTCATCGTATGGAAGGATGGGGATAATGTCCTTCGCGTATCTCTCCATCCGGTAACGTCCGGGAGATACGTTCGGGAGGGTATAGGTCCCGTCGGCGGAGATCGGAACGCGAAGCACTTTTGGCTCCGAAAGCCCGTTCTGCTCATAGCGCCATATTCTGACCAGCGAAAATGCCTCTCCGAAAGGACGATCCTTCACGCGGACACCGGATACGATTGCGCCGCCCGCCTGTCCGGCTGGCGGAATGAAACTTAACGGAGCCGATGGCATGTTCCGCTGATAGTTGGTGTCGCGCGAGAGTCGCATCATTACCACCCGGCGTGTCTGATCGTACGACTGGCGCGGACGGATCACCAGAATCGGCTCGCTGTCGAACGCCTTCCCCTTCCAGGTCTGCTCCCCATCCTGAATCTCGAGATTCAGCATGCCCATGGGACCCGGAGTAGCCTTCAGGACGATGCGGTTGTCGCTCCGTTCATCGGGTATTCCAATCTGGATGGGAAGATCGGGGGCGAGGACAAGCTGCTGTTCGGGAAGATCCCGGTTCGTTGAAGAAGGCTCTGCGCGTGAGGATAGACGCTCCGCCTCCGGACCCAGAATGACGGTCAGATCGTCCGGCAGTGATTTTGCCTTCCTGATCTCCAGATCGCCGGGGGTCATCCTGCCAAACATCCGCTTGCCTACCGGAAGCGGAATACTCCTCAGGGTAAAGGGAATGCGCCGTTTAGCGCCGCGGAAGTCGGTCTCCAGCAGTGCTCCGGTGATGAATTGGAGGTAGCGTGCATGGACATGCGGCTCCTCCAGCGACGCCATCTGCACCTTGCATTTCGGCAGAGCGATCGGTTTGTGCGTCTTATCCTCCGGCGTCACGGAGTTCAGGGAGCGACCGGTATCATCCATCGCCTTCAGAGATGCGAGATCAATCTCATAAGAGACCTTTTGACGACGAAGCGGCATCGTCTGCAGAATGATCTGAATCTGTCCCAGCGGCTCGCCGTAGGCTCCGTTGCGATGCAGAATATGCCGCAGGTAGTTTCCGGAGTAGAGCTGCCGCACCGAGATCAGATAGGAGCCGGCGCGGGTAGTCATCGAGGCGAACAGGCGCGGCTCCTGTGCGAGCCGGATGTTGCTTCCTGGCATCATCACATAGCGGGAGCCTCCAAATCCGATCATCTCCGGCGTGATATTGCCGACAAAGGCAGGCGCAGGGGACGGTTTGCGAGCGTGGCGTACGGGAGCGCGGAAGGCGTAGAGGCAGAAGATTGCTATTCCAACCGAAACCATCAATAGAAGAAACAGCGTTCCGGATCGCTCTCGCATGGCGGTAGTCCTCTCCGCATGGTAAGTAAGCGCGGTTCTATGTAGCCGTCAGGGGGCGCAATCGAGATCTCGAGGGTCGTGAGCGTTAGCTGCGAATCTTCAGAAAGTGCCTGCTGCCCACCTGTAAAATCGCTCCGTTCAGCTCTTCCGGTGAAAACTCTGCGGCTGGGTCGGAGATGCGGGATCCGTTCAACTGAACACCCCCCTGTTCGATCAGGCGGCGGGCTTCCCCCGTTCCCTTTGCCAGTCCCGACAGGACCAGAAGGCGGCAGACCCAGAGGGAGCCGTTGCGCAGGGCGTCGGGCGTGATCTGATACTCGGGAAGATCGGAGGGAATCTGATGACGGGCATGGACGCGCTCAAACTCCGCATCTGCGGCGGAGGCAGCTTCCGCGCCGTGGTAGATCGTAACCACCTCGCGCGCAAGCCGGCGCTTGACATCTTTCGGGTTGATTTGCCCGTTGCGCGCCTGCTCCAGCAATGACTGATACTCCTCTACCGGTACATCGGTGGTCAGGTGGAAATAGGTCTCCATCATCTCATCGCTGATGGACATCAGCTTGCCGAACATCGAGTCGGGAGGTTCGGTGATGCCGACGTAGTTGCCCAGCGACTTGCTCATCTTTTTGACGCCATCCAGACCGACCAGAAGGGGCATGAAGAGCGCGACCTGCGGATCCTGTCCCATCTCGCGCTGAAGTTCGCGTCCCGCCATGATATTGAAGGTCTGATCCAGACCTCCCATCTCAATGTCCGCTTCGATGGCGACCGAGTCGTATGCCTGCGCCAGGGGGTAGAGCAGCTCGTGCAGACTGATGGGAAGCTGCTGCGACAAGCGGTTGGCAAAGTCTTCACGTTCAAGCACTTGCGCGACGGTCATGTGTGAGGTGAGGTGGACGACATCCGCGAAGGAGAGTTTCCCCAGCCACTCGCTGTTAAAACGGACGGTGGTGCGGCTGCGGTCGAGGATTACCGAGAGTTGATCCACATAGGTGCGCGCGTTGGCGGCTATCTCTTCCTGAGACAGCATCGGGCGCGTGGCGGAGCGACCGGAGGGATCGCCGATCAGGGCAGTGTAGTCGCCGATGATGATGACCACTTGATGCCCGAGGTCCTGAAACTGTCGCAGTTTACGCAGCACAACCGCAAAACCCAGATGGATGTCGGGGGCGGTGGGGTCCAGACCGAGTTTGACAATGAGCGGTCTGCCGGTGCGACGCGACTTTTCAAGCTTCTCTTCCAGACCCCTCTCCGGCGTGATGCCGGCAGTGCCGCGCCTGAGGAGAGCCGCCTGCTCCTGAATATTCACGAAAACCATCCTTCAACAGGGGATATGAGGGTGGCACTAGTATATCAAACGGAGGAGGAGCAAGTCAATCCGCGCGCCTAGCCCGCGTCATCGCGCGGAACGTACTCACGGACGCTGAAGATAAACATGGCGAAGAGCAGCGCGACTGCGATCACGCTGAAAAGCACTGTCCATGCTGCCCAGGGCTGGATCGTTACCTCCGAGAGCAAGCCCGCCATCTGCGCGGGACTGGGCGGTCTGTCCTCCAGACGGTCTCGGGGCGCAAGCACCTTCAGGTAGCTCATCAGCGAGAGCAGCTTGAAGTAGCCGGGAATCAGGGTGGAGACCCATGACTCGTAGCCGAAACTGAACATCAGCCCAAGAAAGAGCGCCCAGCGGAACATCGTCGCCAGCAGCAGGAAGAGAGCCGTATAAGCCAGCGCGCCCACCGGCAGGATCAGCAGGTCGCGCGCCAGACGCATTTTGGTCGCCACTTTGCGGACGATCTCTTTCGGGAAGGCGTCCTCCAGCGCGGCGCGATTCGCCAGCGCCAGGGCGGAACCGGTCGGTTTCACCGCGAACCGCTGCCGCGTGGCTTCGCTCAGCTTCACCTGCTCAAATCGCTCCGGCGTATAGAAATTCTCGTCGGTTTTGAGCATCTGATTCAGACTGGCGATAAGCTCCTGACGGACCTCGCGGGACCAGGGCTTGCTGACGTCGTGCTCGATGAGCTTCTGTTGCAGCGACTCGTCCAGGTTCTGGCGGATATAGACCGCCACCGGGTCTTCTGGCGCATTGATCTTCTGCGCGAATCGGTTGAAATCTTTGAAATCGCGCGGGCGGAGTGTCGCCGATACCTCCGTCTTCTGAAGCCCGTAGGTCGCCAGAGCCAGCAGCGACGCGGAGATCCAGACGCTCAGGGTTACCGCAATCACCGCCGCGATATACTTCATCAGCAGTATGCGCCAGCGGGGGATGGGGCGCGTTAAGAGATAGACGATGGTCTTGTCCGAGATCTCCTGATTGACAACCCCGGTTCCGAATACGACCGACAGGATCACCAGGAGGAAGCTAAAGACGAAAAGCTCCATCATCGTCTCATAGGCGGGCTGCGCCTCGAAGGGGACGCGGCGGGCGGCAAATCGCACCAGCAGCGCCAGCGCAGCCGGAAACACCGCCAGCAGCATCGCCACCAGCATACGCCGGAGACTGAACATATCCTTCAGGGCTACGCGAAGCAGGTAGATGTCGCTCATCGCTGTCGGTCTCTGGATCCCCTCTTATCCATTCACCAGATACGAGAAGACCGATTCAAGGTTGTTATCCGGAGATTCGAAGCGGATAACCCGAAAACGCTCCTCCAGTACGATTTCTGGAAACTGGGCATAGAACTGATCCGGCTGCCGCGTCTCCAGTTCCAGCAGTCGAGAATCGGAGGCGTCCAGTTTCACGCTCAGCACACAGGGCAGGTCCAGCAGCCGCTTTGCGAGCTGCCGTGCCTGCGGGCTTTCGATGGCGATGCGGTGCGGGTGCCTGTCTATCAGGGAGCGTATCGCGTAGATGTCTCCCTGCGCCAGAAGCCTCCCCTTGTTCATCAGCAGAATGTTGCGGGTCATCATCTCCACCTCATACAGGATATGGCTGGAGACCACCACGCATTTCCCCTGACTGCCCAGCTCATGCAAGAGCAGCGTTACATCCCGCCGACCTACCGGGTCCAGCCCGTTCAGCGGCTCATCCAGGATCAGAATCTCCGGATCGTGCACGATCCCCTGCGCGATCTTGATGCGCTGACGCATGCCTTTGGAGTATCCGCCGACCTTGCGATCCGCGTTGGCGGTCATGCCGACCATCTCGATCACCTCCGCAACGCGGGACTTCAGACGGTCCCGGGGAATGCCGGAGAAGGCTCCCAGCATCGTTACGACCTCGCGTCCGGACATGTCGTCGTAGCTGTTTTCGATCTCGGGGCAGTAGCCGAGTCGCTTGAAGACGCGCGTGTTGGCGAAGGGACGCTCCCCGAACACGGTGATCTGTCCGGTGGTCGGGCGGATCTGTCCGGTGATCAGCTTCATCATGGTGGACTTGCCCGCGCCGTTGGGTCCCAGCAGAGCGGTGATGCCCCGATCGATCAGGCAGCTGACATCGTTGACGCCGATCACCTGACCGTACCAGCGGGAGACGCGGTTGAGCTGGATCATCCTCGCACCACCTCCACCGCACGTATCTTGAACCGCGCCGCGGCGATTCCGAGGATCACGATGGACAGCGCAATCGCCAGGATGATCCAGTTATTCGGAGGAACATAGTACACCAGTTCGGCGGGGGTGCGATCCGGATTCGTTCGCTTTACCAGTCCCGTGCTGATCCCGTAGATGTCGTACAGCAGCGCGCGGATGATCCCGCTGAAGGAGCAGTGAGAGATCAATCCGCCCTCACGCAGTATCCGCTCCTGATCCCCGCGATAGAAGATGCCGGTCAGAACCCCCGACACGATGCCGCTCAGAATATAGATCCCGGCGATGAACGCGCCTGCCATGACGCCCGATTTCGACCAGGCGGAGATGCCGACGATGACACTGGCAAATATGGTGGGTGCGACCAGACTCCCCGCCAGAATCTGAACGATCAGCCACGGCTCCTCCCCAAGAAAACCGTCGTTGGCGAACATCATGATGCAGGTGATATAGCCGATCAGACCGGGAATGAGCGTGATGCAGAGCATCACCAGAAAGATCCCCATCCACTTGCCGAGAAGGTAGTCGCCTTTGGTGATCGGCTTGGAGAGGTAGACGATCAGCGCATTGCTGCGGTTATCGTTGGCGATGGTTCCCGCCCCGATGATCAGTCCGATGAGGAGCATCCAGAAGAGCTGCCACTCCATCGCATAGTAGAACTGCAGGGCGTAGCGCGGCTTTTCAAAAAGAGGGATCATGCCGACCCGAACCCCGACATCCGCCCGGAAGATATAGAAGACGCCCAGATGATAGACATAGGGGAGCAGCGCGATGACCGCAAGGATCCAGAAGAAGACGCTCTTCATCGCGAAGCGAAAGGTATAGAGCGAGACTACCCACCAGCGGAGAACTCTCGCCTTCAACGGACCGTCATAGTTGCGATAGCTCAGGTCGGCGATGGGGGAGGGCTGAGAGGCGGCAGAGGGCTGGTTGGAAGGACCGACGGTCATTCAATCGCCTCCAGAAAGATATCTTCCAGCGAACGCCGCGCCGGATGGAAGCCGCGTATCTGCGCGTTTGCCTCCCGGGCGCACAGCATTAGCGTTCTTCCCGGGTCTTCGGTGTCGGAGGGGAGCGCCAGATGGTAGCGGTTCGCCGCGTGGCGCAGGACGGTTATCCCCTTCGTCTGCGCCTTTTCGACAAAGAGATCGGAGGCAAACTGAAGCTCCACCTCATACTGAATGCCTTCCGTCAGCCGCAGGTTGGCGATATCTCCCTGTTCGACGACCTCCCCGTTTCGCATGACGATCACGTTATCGCAGGTGCGTTCGATGTCCGGAAGCAGGTGAGAGGAAACCAGCACATTCACCTCTTTGCCGTGCGAGATGTCGCGTATCAGCTTCAGCATATCTTCGCGCCCTGCCGGGTCCAGCCCATTGGTCGGCTCATCCAGGATCAACAGCTTCGGACCGTGCACCAGCGCCTGGGCGAGCTTGATGCGCTGCTTCATGCCGGTGGAGTATGTCTCCACTTTTCGGTATCGCGCCTCTCCCAGTCCGGCATACTCCAGCACCTCATGCGCGCGCTGCAAGGCGCGATTGGCGGGCATCCCCGCCAGTTCTCCGGCATAGGCGACGAAGGTAACCCCGTTCATTCCGGGGATGTGACAGTCCATCTCCGGCATCAGCCCGATCCTCTGTCGAATGGCGAGACCCTGTGTCGCGATATCCAGGTCCAGCACCTTTCCATGCCCGGATGCCGGTTGAATGAAACCCAGAAGCGCTTTGATCAGGGTGGTTTTTCCCGCGCCGTTAGGACCGAGCAGTCCCGTGCACCCGTCAGGAACGGTCAGAGAGAGGTCGGAGATAACGGTTTTCGCCCCGTAACGAACAGTTAAGTTAGAGACGGCTGCCACTGGCATGAAGCGATCCCGTGTTGGAGGCTGAGATGAGAGACGGACAGAGAGACGAGCGATCCATCCGACAGGCATGACGGGAAAGGGTTTCAGACGGTTTCATGAAATATAATCCTGGCAATGCGAACAAAAAGCGCACGGGCGTCGTCTATCGGATAGAATATGTGAAATAGGCTGGCTGCCTGCTTTCCAGTCGCATCACGCTGACGCTGTTGATAGACGATATCATACATACGCAGACGTGATCGTAACTGTACCTCCGCCGACACCTGTTTGCCCTGACAGGATGTCGGCGGATTCTTTTTTACTCTCTCACAACGCCGTCTGAAGTAGAGAGAGTTTTCCAGATGCGCCTGAACTAGGCGCGGCGACGTGAGCCTCAGCCCGGTCTGAACAGCGGGGCGTCGTCTTCCGGCAGAATGATGGGAGTATAGTCTCTACCCGTTCGTTCCGCGATCCGTTTTGCCAGAGCGTTAAACTCATCGGTTGAGAAGGCAAAGACGCTCTGCAGAATGGCGTCTCCCGAATCCACAAGATAGAGGCTCGGAACCGACCGCAGGTCGTACTGCTCCGTTACCTCCAGTTCCGTATCGCATAGCTGCGGAAAGGTTGCGCCATACTGCTTCGCAAACTCTGCCGCTCCGGCAGGGTCTTCCTGCACCACGCCCCAGACCTGAAAGCCTTCGCACGTGTACTGACAGTGGAATCGCTGCAGGTAGGGCATGGCTAACTGGCAGACCGGACAGGTCTTCTTGTAAAAGGCAAAGAGCAGAAGCCCGCGCTTTCTGGCATCTGCGCTGGCGTACTGCCTGCCGTCCGTTGCATTGAGGATGAAGTCGCAGACTCGATCTCCGGCTTGTAACGGCTCTGCCATGGTGTCGCCTCCTTTCTGGATGTGTGCGTAACTACTCGCTGCTCTGATGTTTTCGTAACTCCGCCTCTTCCGCCGCTTCCAGGTCCGCGGAGGTTACGCGGCGCACGACTGCTTCTCCCCCCGGCGGGACCTGCTCCGCAAACAGGCTGCTGGAATCGGCGGCGGATAGTTCGGAAACAGCGGGTTTCGCCGTGGTTTCGAGCACCGGTCTGGGACCGATCTTCTCCAGATCGCCCAGACCCGTAAGCACCATATACCGCAGGAGAAAGTCTCTCTCGCGATCTGTCAGCTTTGCTCGTCCCTCTTCCGAGAGACCGTCCAGCCACTTCGTCTTCATCTGGTCACGGATCTTTTCATGACGCTGTCGAACCTCGCGGGGCAGGCTCTCCGTCTCGATCTCGACCGTAACCTCCTCTTTGCTGTAGATTTTGTAGACGGTTCCTGTCAGTCCGGCAAAATGGGGGTAGTAGAGACCCGATTTCACATCGTCCGGCGTAACCTCACGAGTCTTGATACGAACGCGATCCCCTTCTTTTATGGCTGGCATAGACTCAATCTCCTGTCCTGAACGCTAATTTCGCTCGCGACCGGTCGGCAGGTCGCTGCCGATGACCAGCCCGGTTGCAAGCCAGTCGGTGAGGAGCGGAATACTGATATTCTGATCTATCATCCTGCGCGCCTGCAGCAGCATCTCCAGGCTCACGATCCATCGCTCTGCCGGGTAGACCCGCGCAATGGAAAGCAGCCGCTCCCGTCGGTCTTCATGCACAATCGCCGCGTCGGCTCCACTGAGACGCAGCGTCAACAGGTCGCGGTAGAACGCCGTGAGCAGGTCCAGAACCGCTCCCAGCGACCGTCTTGTGACACGCTCTTTCGGGGCAGAGTCGGTTGTCTCATCCACCGTATTCGATTCCGATTTTACCCCGCTGGAACGAGCCGCGTCGCCTCTAACCAAACCGCCGGGGGAAGACTCCTCCTGTCCGAGCGCTTTCAGACTATTGGCGAGCTTCCGGATCGTTTCGGAGATCTGCAGCGAACGCAGCGGCGGCGATTCGCTGATGCTCTCTGCAAAATCCAGCACGCGATGGATCTCGGCGGAGGCGTTCGGATTGCGCGCCAGACTCAGAGCGATTCCCGTTCTGCCCTCCGAATAGGCGGCATAGGTACGCGCCTGCTCCGGTGACAGCCCGCACTGTCTCTGCAAATAGGCTGCCAGTCTGTCAAGAGGGGAGGGGGTCAGTCGAACAATCTGAGATCGTGACAGGATCGTAGGCAGCAGGCGGCTGGCATGAGGCGTCAGCAGAATAAAGAGCGCGTAAGGGGGCGGCTCTTCCAGTACCTTCAAAAGGCTGTTTGCAGCCGCTTCGTTCAGCGTATCGGCGCGCTCCAGGATGTAGACGCGCCTGCGCCCGATAGTCGGCGTAAAGGCGAGCGTATGCTGCAGAATGCCTTCTGGTCGATTCTCGCGATCCCAGAACTGCCATATCTGCGTCTGATCCCCGGCGGGGGAGATCAAGACGATCTCCGGCTGCGCACCGGACTGCGCCCTCCGGCACGATTCGCACTTTTCGCAGGCATCAAAAGGCTCTTTGAGCGGGGTGAGACAGGCGGCAGCCTGCGCGAAAGCCAGCGCCAGGGACGTCTTGCCGACGCCGGGCGGACCGACGAACAGGTAGGTTCCCGCCAGTTGATCGCTCGCCAGAGCCTTGCGAAGCGCGCGCACGGGAGATTCCAATCCAAACAGTTCCGACAGCGTCATTCGCAGCTCTGAGCGGCGATTCGCCGGGACAGACGTGCCAGCCAGCGGCGCTGCGCCTTCGTCTCGGGGATCTCTTCGCCTCGCGCCTCAGTCACCAGTTTCAGCGCGGCGTCCATACCTATCTGCTGCATCATCAGCGCGCCAGCGGCGATCATTCCGGAACGTCCGATCCCCATGCGACAGTGAATGGCGACTCCTTTCTGCTGCTGAATGCGCGTCACGATCTTCCGGATCAGGCGCAGTGCGCCGCACATGGAAGCGGGGGCGTGGTGATCGGTGATCGGAAACCAGATAAACTCCATCTGATGACGCGCGCAGAGAGCCGGCTCCTCCTGCAGACACAGCTCGCTTATCTCCTCTAGCGGCAGAAGTGAGACGATTACCTCCACACCCGCCATCTGCAGGGCGTGCACCTGCGCGTCCAGTCGTTCGCCGGATGCGGGATGCGGCATGATCGCCAGTCGTCCGGCAGACGAAAAGGGTATCCAGTAGAGCTGCGTACTCACCATTCCAGAGCGGCGCCACCCTCTTCCGCCGCCAGCAGGCGTTCCGCCTGAATCGCCGCCATACATCCGGAGCCGGCGGCGGTTACCGCCTGTCGGTACTCATGGTCCTTCACATCCCCGCAGGCGAAGACGAACGGGATGTTCGATCGGACGTCATGATGTGTGATCAGGTAGCCGTTCTCGTCCATCTCCAGCTGTCCGACGAACAGGTCGCTGTTGGGTCTGTGTCCGATCGCAATGAAGACGCCCGAGATCGGCAGCTCGCTCGTTGCCCCCGTCTGCGTGTCCTGCAGGGTAACGCCTGTAACCCGCTTGGCGGCGGGATCGTGTATGGCGGTTACGACCTTATTCCAGAGAACCTCGATCTTTGGATGATCGAGTGCGCGCTGCTGCATGATCCGGGAGGCGCGCAGGCGATCCCGGCGGTGAACGATATAGACTTTGGAGGCAAAGTGCGTCAGATAGAGCGCCTCCTCCATGGCGGTGTCTCCGCCTCCCACCACGATCAACTCTTTGTTGCGAAACGGGGGCAGCGCGCCGTCGCAGGTCGCACAGGCGGAGACGCCGGCGCCGCCCAGTCCGCCCTCCCATACCGGCTTCTCCTCCTCCAGTCCGAGCCATTTTGCCGATGCGCCCGTCGCGACGATCACCGCCCTGCAGCGGTAGAGATCCTCATTCACCCAGATCTTAAACGGTCGCTCCGAGAAGTCTACCTTTGTGACCATATCCTCGACAAACTGGGTTCCGAAGCGCGCCACCTGTCGGCGCATCTTCTCCATCAGCTCTGGTCCCTCAATGCCGTCCTCAAAGCCCGGATAGTTCTCCACTTCGGTCGTGATTGTGAGCTGACCTCCGCGTCCCTGCATCGTCTGTCCCATGCCGACGCCGCCGTCAATCATCAGCGGCTCCAGATTGGCGCGAGAGGCGTAGAGCGCGGCAGTGTATCCGGCAGGACCGCTGCCGATAATGATGACTTTATGAATCTTTTCGGTATGTGTCATGGAGCCAGTCCTCAGAATCTACTCTTGTTTGACAGAGAAATATGAGCTGTAGTTATCTACTCTCTATAATCCGTGAAAGCTGCCCGTAATTCCTGCCTTAATTGATCGCGGATGGGACTGCAGGGCGGAAAGAGAATAAAAGAGGTCGGCGAATGAACTCGCCGACCTGTGTGCAACTGTGTTGAATGTGCAACTGTGTTGCGGAGCGTTCAGGAGAGGTAGAGCAGATTGGACAGATAGGCGCCCTGAGAGGGAGTCAAACCCAGAAACTTCAGACCGACCTCGTAACGGTTGGAGCCGTCTCTTGCCGGCTGGTGATGGATGACGATCGCTGGGAAGATCATCTCCGGCTCCCCCTGTGTGATCTGGAAGCGAACCCGCATCCGGGTCATCACCGGAAGGCACTCATTCAAAAGCACGCGCATTCCACCCGCGCTGATATCCACGCACCTCCCGGATAACTCTCTGTCGTGAACGCTGCAAGCGACATCGAAATCGGCGCGGGTGCGCTGCGAACGTCGTTTTTCATTGCGTGTCCAGATCGGAGCGATCTTAAGCCAGATCAGCTCTCCGCGCTGTTCCACCACTCTGGCGCGGGCGTAACAGCGTCCTTCCACGTCTACCGCCATGCAGTCCACCTCTTCACCAGAGGGAAGTTCGGGCAGCGGGTGATTCAAATCCGTTACCAGACGTAGACGCAGATAGTCGCAGCTCTGCGCCTCTACCTCGGCGCACCAGCTGCCGTGTTCCGTTTCGATACTGATCTGTCCGGTCTCCGCGCTGCATTCGTACATGGATGTTGATCCTCCTGGAAGCGTGTGGGCGCGATGGAAGCTTCTGTCTATTCATTATCGGAGGTAGGCAACAGAGATTTTATAGCATGAAAATACGGGTTTCTGGAGGAAGCGGCGGATATGCCTCTGAATCTCCCAAGCATGATAATCTATACTATCGGGCACAGTCATCATGTGCTGGCGCATTTTATTATGCTTCTCAAGAAATATGCGGTAACACTGCTGGTAGATGTGCGATCCAATCCGTACAGCCGCTACGCCTCTCAGTATGACATGGAGACGCTCCGTCAGGTGCTGGAAACAGCGGGGATAGGCTACCGGCATATGCCAGCTCTGGGCGGCAGACCGGACGACCCCTCTCTCCGAACGCGTTCCGGCAAGCCGGACTACGACCGGATAGCTTCCTCCCCCTCCTTTCTGGAGGGTGTGGACGCGCTGATGGAGGCAGCCAGCTGTCAGCGGACGGCAGTTATGTGCGCAGAAGGGGATCCGCGGCGCTGCCATCGTGAGCGACTGATCGCCCCGATTTTGCGGCAGCGAGGCGTGGAGGTGCTGCACATTCTTCCGGATGGAAGCATTGCGCCTCCTGAATATCAGATGAGGCTCGATTTATGAAACTTTGTCGCGCTTGAAAACGTTATTCATACGTCTGCCGTCAATCCTGCCAACCTGGCGTAGGTAAATGAGGTGGTGATATGCAGCGAATGCGCTTTGAAGAAGAGGAGCCGCGAGAACCGCAGTATCTGTCTGAGGAGGAGGCGGACGCTGTTATAGAACTCTGGGCGGAGCGGCATAAAGAGGGGGAAAGACTGCGCTCCATGCCGACCGTTCAGCAGCTAGCGGACAGCATGGATATCTCCCTGGAGGAGGCGCAGGCGCTTCTAAACGAGGTGCGGTCCAGAAAGCGATCCTCTCAGGCGCAGACACCGCCTGTGTACTCCCGCACGACCACGACGCCCCTTACACGGACTCCGCCCGTTCATCCCGTTGTGGAGCGTCAGCGAAGACGAAGAAGACTGCTCGGCAAAGCGTTTTTCGCCCTCTGTCTCGGACTTTTCGCGCTTCTTTTCGTGAGCTTTTTCCGGATAAACAGCGCGCATGTTCCCGATCCTCAGGTTATTTCGTTCCATGAAGCTCCTGTCATTGCAGTTCCCTCCCTGAATGATCAGGGTTCCATGCTGGAGGAACAGGCTGCTATGCTGGAGAGCCAGGCGCAGGAGCTGGAAGCGCAGGTTCAGGCGCAGGAGTCTCAGATCAACGAACTGAACGCTGAGATCAACCGCCTGCGCGGGCGCAGCGATCTGATCGCGGAGCGAGAGAGCGTGAGAGCCGTTCTCTCCGGGCTGCGCGCACAGGTCAGCCAGTTGAGGCGTCAGGCGACGGATCTGCGCCGACAGGCGCAGAGGATGCGGCAAAGCCCTCCCGTGATCATGCCCCCCGTCCCGCCATCCCCCGCTATACCCAACTAGTGATCGAATTCTTCGCGATCCGTGAACGTATGAGAATGCTTCGCTGACGCTCGCAATGACAGTGTGGGGGCGAGTTGTGCGTGACTGGAACGATCGGGCGTCCCGGATTGTCCTTGCGAGGGAGGCAGCAGCCGCCCCTTCTGTCCTTGCGAGGGAGCGAGAGCGACCGAAGCAGTCTCTATCCGACAGCGGGGATACAGACGACTGCCCTGCGTTAACGATCTGACAGCGAGCCCTCCGATCTATTTTGAAACGCGCTTGACAGTTCTGTGCGTATAGGGTAAATGTAGACGATTGACAATTTCATGACCGCTGGGGGTGCTGGCGAAAGCCGGCTGAGAGATGCTCGCATCAACCCCAGAACCTGAACCGGATAATGCCGGCGTAGGAAAGCGGATCGAACAGCCATCTCAGCGAAGTTTTCAAGGCTGTCGTTCCGTGAAACCACCGGAACGGCAGCCTTTCTCGATTCTACAAGGAGTTCTGCATGACAACGCCTGATCCCGACTTCCGAAACGGCTCTTCCAGAAACGGCGGGGGAGAGACTTCCGCTTTTAAGTACCGCTTCCCTAACTCCCGGAAAGTCTATGTGAACGGCAGCATCTTTCCGGACGTTCGCGTACCGATGCGGGAGATCTCTCTGTCTCCCACCCGCAACCTGTTCACCGGGAAGTCCGAAGAGAACCCGCCGCTGCGCGTCTACGATACCAGCGGTCCTTACACCGATCCCGATGTTCAGGTGAATGTCCGGGAGGGGCTTCCACCGCTTCGCAGCCGCTGGATACGGGAGCGTCCCGGCGTCTCCTATCAGGAGGCGGAGCCATCGTACCGACCGATCGCCGGCAAGAGCGATGCTTCGCTGCCTCTCCTGTCAAAGCGGAAGGTTCTGCGCGGGAGCGGCAATGTTACGCAGCTGCAGCAGGCGCGCGCCGGAGTGATCACGCCGGAGATGGAGTTTATCGCCATTCGCGAGAACATGCGCCTGCAGACCCGCCGTCATGAGGGAGAGAGACGGCTTCCAGGCGAGGGGTTCGGCATCCGCATACCGGAGGAGATCACTCCCGAGTTTGTGCGGCAGGAGGTTGCGCGCGGGAGAGCGATCATTCCAGCGAATATCAACCATCCCGAGAGCGAGCCGATGATTATCGGGCGCAGCTTTCTGGTGAAGATCAACGCCAACATCGGCAACAGCGCGGTCTCCTCCACGATTGAGGAGGAGGTCGAGAAGATGGTCTGGGCGACCCGCTGGGGAGCCGACACCGTGATGGATCTCTCGACCGGAAAGAACATCCATGAGACGCGGGAGTGGATTCTGCGCAACTCCCCCGTTCCCATCGGAACCGTGCCGATCTATCAGGCGCTGGAGAAGGTGGACGGCAAGGCGGAGGAGCTGACCTGGGAGATATTCCGCGATACGCTGATCGAACAGGCGGAGCAGGGCGTGGACTACTTCACCATTCATGCCGGCGTACTCCTGCGGTACATCCCGCTGACCGCAAAGAGGATGACCGGCATCGTCTCGCGCGGCGGCTCCATCATGGCGAAGTGGTGTCTGGCGCATCACCGGGAGAACTTCCTCTACACCCACTTCCGGGAGATATGCGAGATCATGGCGGCGTATGATGTCTCCTTCAGTCTGGGAGACGGACTGCGTCCCGGCTCTATCTATGACGCCAATGACGAGGCGCAGTTTGCGGAGTTGAAGACGCAGGGAGAGTTGACGAAGATCGCCTGGGAGCACGGATGTCAGGTGATGAACGAGGGACCGGGGCATATCCCGATGCACCTGATCCGCGAAAATATGGAGAAGCAGTTAGAGTGGTGCGAGGAGGCTCCGTTCTATACGCTCGGTCCGCTGACGACAGACATCGCGCCGGGCTACGATCATATCACCAGCGCGATCGGAGCGGCAATGATCGGCTGGTATGGAACGGCGATGCTCTGCTATGTAACCCCGAAGGAGCATCTCGGGCTTCCCAACCGCAAGGATGTGAAGGACGGCGTCATCGCCTACAAGATCGCGGCGCACGCCGCAGACCTGGCGAAAGGGCATCCGGCGGCGCAGGCATGGGACGACGCCATCTCCAAAGCCAGGTTTGAGTTCCGATGGGAGGATCAGTTCAATCTTGCCCTTGATCCGGAGACCGCGCGCGAGTTTCATGACGAGACCCTGCCCCAGGAGGGCGCGAAGGCGGCGCATTTCTGCTCCATGTGCGGACCGCACTTCTGCTCCATGAAGATCACGCAGGATGTTCGCGCCTACGCCGCACAGAAGGGCGTAAAAGCCTCTGAGGCGATCCAACTGGGTCTGGAGGAGAAGGCGGAGGAGTTTCGTGTGAAGGGCGGCGAGGTCTATGTGCAGGACGGAGATCGTGTCCCCTCCTGAGAGGATCAGGAGGGGATGAGGAGTGAATGAGATGACCGTTTCTGAGAAGAGAGAGCAGAGTGTGAGCGAAGACCTGCTGAAGATCGGTCCCTACACGTTTCGTTCGCGTCTGATGCTCGGTACAGGCAAGTTCCGCAATGTCGAGGAGATGACCGCCGCGCATGAAGCCTCCGGCTGCGAGATCATCACGGTCGCCCTGCGCCGTATTGATCTGGATGCGCCGCGACGGAGCATCCTGGACGAAATAGACTGGTCAAAGTACCACATCCTGCCGAATACCGCCGGCGCGCGAACGGCGGAAGAGGCGATCCGCACAGCCAGGCTGGCGCGCGCGATGGGTTTGAGCGACATGATCAAGGTGGAGGTGATCCCGGATCCGAAGTACCTCCTGCCCGATCCTGTCGGGACACTGGAAGCGTGTAAGGTGCTGGTCTCGGAGGGTTTCGTGGTGCTTCCCTACATCAACGCAGACCCGGTGCTGGCGATCATGCTACAGGAGATTGGGACGGCAACCGTGATGCCTCTCGCCTCCCCGATTGGAAGCGGGCAGGGGATGAAGACATTCGACGCCATTCGGATCATCGTCGAGCAGGCGAAGGTTCCGGTGGTGGTGGACGCCGGACTGGGGGTGCCCTCGGATGCCGCCAAGGCGATGGAGATCGGCGCGGACGCCTGTCTGATCAACACCGCGATAGCCCGGGCGGAGAACCCGGCGTTGATGGCGGAGGCGATGAAACTGGCGGTGATTGCTGGACGGAAAGCTGCGCTCGCCGGACGGATGCCGATCCTTCCCTACGCCTCCGCCAGCAGTCCACTGGAAGGGGTGGTCCGATAGCCCAAAAAAACGCTGACGGCAGTTTCGGCGATAATCGGCGACGGATCCTCGTACTACTGCTTGACAGTTCTTCCAGAAGCATGACGGATATCGAAAGGAGTATGGATGCGTTGACCAAACCGATACATGTGCTGGGCATCGCCGGAAGTCTGCGGAAGGCGTCGTATAATCGCGCCCTGCTTCGTGCCGCGCAGGAGCTTGCCTCGGAAGGGATGACGATCGAAATCTTCGATCTGCTTCCGATCCCCATGTTTAATGAGGATGTGGAGAGGGAGGGCATGCCGGAGCCGGTAGCCCGTCTGCGAGAGAGCATTGCGGCGGCAGACGCTCTGTTGATCGTTACGCCGGAGTACAACAAGTCCATTCCCGCGCCTCTGAAAAATGCGCTGGACTGGGCGTCACGCAGCCCGAACTCTCCTCTGAACGGAAAGCCGGTTGCTATCACCGGCGCCTCTCCGGGCATCATGGGAACCGCCTGGTCGCAGCATCATCTCCGGCAGGTCTGCGTTAATGTCAACCTGCTTCCCGTCAACAAACCGGAGGTCTTTGTCAGCCGTGCCCACGAGAAGTTCGATTCTGAGGGAAGTCTGACCGATGAGATGACCCGTAAGCTGCTCGCCGAGCTTCTGGCGTCGCTGGCAAACTGGACGAAAAGGCTGCGCGGAGAGCAGGCGGAGTAGGAACAGAGGGCCGTATTTCCGCCACAATCGTTCTCACGATGGGCTGGCATGAAAGATGACAAAAATAGACCTGCCAAAACCCATTTTGATGCTGGTCACAGAGCCGTCACCCGGACTGCCGGAGACGGTACGCGCGGCTGTTCGGGGCGGGGTCAATATGGTGCAGCTTCGTGATCCCTCTGTAGACCGAGAGCAGCTTCTCCGACGAGCCGGACTGCTGCGTGAGATGATCGAGCCGCCGGCGTTGCTGATTATCAATCGTCATGTGGAAGAGGCTGTCTCCTGTCAGGCGGACGGCGTTCAACTTCCGGAGGCGCACCCTTCGATACGCGAGGTTCGTTCGACGCTGGGTGAGGATCGCTGGATAGGCTGCTCCATTCATTCGGTGGAAAAAGCCTGTCAGGCGGAGGCAGAAGGCGCGGACTATCTGATTGCCGGCACGATCTTCCCTTCCGCCACGCACCCGGACATTCCGGCACAGGGGTTGGAATTTCTGGAACGGGTCTGTCGGGCAGTGCGCATCCCTGTGATCGCCATCGGCGGGATCACGCCTGAAAATGCACCGGACTGCCTGCACGTTGGAGCCTGCGGAGTGGCGGTACTTTCCGCGATCATGCGTTCTGCCGACCCGGAACAGGCTGCCAGAGCATTCAGAAGGTCGCTGGAAGAGGGGAGTGGAGATGATAAAACTCAGGATAAACGGCGAAGAGCGCATCATTGAGCCGGGCATGACCGTTGCCGACTATCTCCAATCGCTCCATCTGCATAGCCGCATGGTGGTGATAGAGCACAATTTCGAGATAATCCCCCGCGACTCATACGGTGATACGGTTCTGAAGGAGGGGGACAATCTGGAGATCGTGCAGATGATGGCAGGAGGGTGATCCGGTGACTAAGAGCGCAGATGTTATCGTCATAGGCGCGGGGATTATCGGGCTGTCGGTCGCCTGGAGACTGGCGAAAGCCGGCGTTTCGGTCATTATTCTGGAGCAGGGGCAGGCGGGAGCGCAGGCATCCGGGGCAGCAGCGGGAATGCTTGCGCCTCTGTCGGAGGCGGATAAGCCCGGTCCCTTCGTGGAACTGGGAATTGCCAGCCTGCGCATGTATCCCGACTTTGTCGCCTCGCTGAAGGAGGAATCGGGGCTGGAGACGGAGTGCGTATCGCCGGGACTGCTCCGTGCGGCGCTGAACGCGGAGGAGGCGGAAGCGCTACAGACGGCGAACCGCTGGCAGCAGGCTACCGGGCTGAAAGCAGTCCTGCTCTCCGGAGAGGAAGCCCGGAAGATCGAGCCGGGACTGTCCCCCGATATCGTCGTCGCCACACTCTCGCCGGATGAGAAGCAGTATGAGTCTCCCCGTTTGGTGCGCGCGCTGGCGCTTGCCTGCGCCCGCAGAGGCGTCCAGATAATCGAGAACGCACCGGTTACAGGATTTCAGACATTCGGCGATAGGGTGGAGCAGGTCCGGACACTCACGGATGTCTGGGAGGGGTCTTCGGTCGTGATTGCCGGCGGGGCGTGGTCGAAGGCGATAGGAGAGTGGCTCGGAGTGAATCTGCCCGTCTCGCCGATCCGCGGACAGATCCTCTCACTCCGCGCGCTCCCTCCTCCCATTCGCTACACCGTCTATTCCCACGCCGGCTATCTCGTTCCCCGCCCTGACGGGCGTATTGTGGTAGGCGCAACGGCGGAGGAGGCAGGGTTCGATGTGCGTCCCACCGCGGGCGGAGTAGCCCATCTACTGATGATGGCGCCTGCGCTGGTTCCTTCGCTCAAAGAGGCGGTCTTTGACAGCGTCTGGGCGGGCTTGCGACCGGCAACCCCCGACCGTCTTCCAATCCTCGGACTGCTTCCGGGCTGGAGGAACGTTCATGCCGCCTGCGGTCATTTCCGTAACGGAATACTGCTTGCTCCCATTACCGGGGAGGCGGTCGCGCTGAGCATACTCAGCCCTGACCCGCATCCGATGATTGAGCCGTTTCGCGCGGATCGCTTCCAATGAAAAAGGCTTTCACGATAGCCGGATCGGATCCCTCCGGCGGAGCGGGAGTGCAAGCCGACCTGCGCGTCTTTGCCTCTATGGGAGTGGCTGGTCTCTCGGCGATCACCGCGTTGACCGTCCAGAACAGCCAGGGGGTGAAATCCATCTATCCGGTTCCGCCCCAGACGCTGGCTGAGCAGATAGAGGCGGTGCTGGAAGACAGCGTGGCGGACGCCGTCAAGATCGGGATGCTGGGAACGGCGGAGCATGTACGCGTCGTCAGTGAGAAGCTCCGGGAGTATCGCCTCCCCAACGTTGTTCTGGACCCCGTGTTAGCCTCTTCCGGGGGATTTACGCTGCTGGAAGAGGAGGGGATCGCGCTTCTTCGGTCGCTGCTGTTCCCTCTGTGCAGACTGATAACGCCTAACCTTCCGGAGGCGGAGCGTCTATCCGACGTCAGGATCAACTCGGAAGAGGATGCCTGCCGCGCCGCTGCAGTTCTGCTGGAGCAGGGAGCGAAAGCCGTTCTAGTGAAAGGAGGACATCTCTCCGGCGATCCCGCGGATGTTCTGATAGAGGGAGGGTCCTCTCCGGTCTGCTTCCGTCATCCGCGTATCGAGACCCCCCATACGCATGGAACCGGCTGCTTTCTCTCTTCGGCGATTGCAGCACACCTTGCCCTGAATGCTTCGATGGAGGAGGCGGTACGGGATTCTGTGGAGAGACTTCAACGCGGTCTGCAGCGCCCGGTGGTGACGGGAGAGGGAAGAGGCTATCCCGATTCCCTCGCTGCAGCAGGAATCTCCACCCCTCAGACACACTCTCAGCGGCTGCGTCGTTTGCGGGGCGTCTATGTCATCACGGATCCGGATCGCGGACATATGGAGGTCTTTCAGGCTGCCGTGCATGGCGGAGCGAGGATCATCCAGATACGCGATAAACGCCTCTCTTCCCTGGACCTGTTCACCCTGGCGCTTCGCATGAATGAGCAGAAGGGAGACACTCTCTTTATCGTCAACGACGATCCGCTGATGGCGCTTGCGGTTGGAGCGGACGGGGCGCATGTGGGTCCGGACGACCTCTCTCCGAAAGAGGCGCGAAGGATACTGGGAAACGAACGGCTGCTTGGCGTCTCCGTGAGCGATCTGGAGGAGGCTGCGCGGTGGGCAAGCTACGCCTCCTATTTTGGCGTCGGCGCAATTTTCGGTTCCGCCACGAAAGCGGATGCCGGACCGCCTGTTGGCGTGGAACGGATTGCCGCGATCAAGCGCGCACACCCGCAGATTCCTGTTGTCGCCATCGGAGGGATTACGCGGGATAACATCGCGCAGGTTGCAGAGGCGGGAGCGGACGCCGCCGCCGTCATCTCGGCAGTAACGCAGGCGGAGAGTATGGAGGAGGCTGTCCGGCAGTTAAGGGAGAGGTTTGCGGCAGGCAGAGAGCGCAGAAGAGACCTGAACGCTCATGAAGCATGACATGTTCTCCTTTCTGTCATTGCGAGGGAGGCGGAGCCGACCGAAGCAGTCTCACTCCGATAACCGCCCGATGAAATCCCGCAATATCCGCCAGAACGAAACACGGGCGGGAGTTTTATTTCCCGCCCGTGTGCGTTATAGAGGACTGTTCAGGAGTTCAGTCCTTTTTTGCGCTGCTCTCATTCATGACACTGCCAACGCGCAGCGTGGTGAACTGCTTGCTGTGTCGGATCTGAACGCCGTCAGAAAAGACATTCATCAGGCGATATCCTTTTGCCAAGGCGTCCCCTTTACGGGCAATCAGAATTCTGCCGTCAATCTGAATGGTCGCTACGGACGGCTCGCCATGCACCAGACCGATCAGCTTGATCTCAGGCTCCGGCGGAGGAGGAACCTCTGCCACGCTCGTACCGGGCGCTCCGCCCGGCGTTCTGCCCGGTTCGCTCCATGCGCTGTTTCCCGTCGGATTTCCCGCAGGTCCCGGCTGCGAGAAGACAGGCGCAGGAAGCGGCGAGAAGCTGACAACCGGTTTCTCCTCCTGTTTGGCGGCTGGAGGCGGGGTGGCGATGCCTTCCGTGCTGTTCTCCTTCTTCTGCGTTGACGGTGTGAAGGGATCCTCCACCGTCATCTGAAGAGACGGGTCTTTCGCCAGATTCGTCTTGCCCGCAGCTGCGAACGCTTTCTCCGTCGGGAACGCCTCTGCCGGGTTGGCGGGAGGAGCGGGCGCCGGCGGGGGAGCGGCGCCAGGTGTAACCTGGACGCTCGCGGTACTGGTTTTGTTGTTATTCCAGGCGGTCGCGGGCTTCTTCCCGATCACGGTTCCGATGACTGTGTAGGCAACGAAGAAGACGAGCATTACAATCAATCCGATCAGGACACCGGCTTTCGCGCGATCCGCGGGACTCATATTTGCGAAGTTCATCTGTCGCTCTCCGGGATCCAATTACTGCATCAGGCGAATGGTCAGGAACACCATGACTTCCGTGCGTCGCGAGTTGCGCGAGTTGTGTCGGAACAGGTGACCCACTAGCGGCAGATCGCCCAGCAGCGGGACCTTCTGCATCTGTTTGATGTCTTCGTCACGGATCAGACCGCCGATAACCAGCGTGTCGCCGTCCTTGACGCGCACAACCGTCTCCGCCTCGCGGGCGGCGGTCTGCGGTAGACCGTTGACAAAACCGGTGACGGTGCTGACCACCGGGTGAACGCGCAGCGTGATGTGTCCATCATCGTTGACGCGCGGATGTACGAGCAGGATGATGCCGACCGGCACCTCCACGACGGTATAGACCGGTCCGGTAGTCGGGCTGGAGGAAGCCAGTGTCGAGAATCGCAGCGTATCGCCGATGAAGATCGAAGCGTCAATGTCGTTGAGGACGCTGATCTTCGGGCTGGCGAGGAGCTTCGCTTCCCGGCGCGAGATCATCGCGCTCAGGGTGGCGGAAAAGCTCCAGGGGGCGCGTGTAAACTGACCGAACCCCAGTCCGCGGGTCTCCGGAGAGGTTGGTTTGTAGTTGGTCGCGTCCAGAGGCGTTCCCCTGCCTCTCTCATAGAACTGGAAGGTGTCCCATCCGTACTTCAGACCGATCTCTTCGGCGCGCTCGGGTGATGTCTCCACCACCTTCGCCTCGATCTGCATCTGTTTCGGAGCGACATCCACCATGGTGAGCGCTTTGATCGCCTCCTCTACATCGGCTTCGTTGCCGCGCAGCAGCAGACTGAGGGCGTTGCCGTCCTTCTCCACCTTATTCTCGCCCATGACCGAACCGAAACCGCCGGGTCCGCCCAGTCCCTCCATCCCGATAAACTGTCCGCTCAGCGGACTGAAGGAGATCTTCGGGGGCTTATATCCCTCGCTGCCGGGAATGACCTCCACATCCGGGGAGACCTTCTTCAGGAACTCGATCAGTCGGTCCGCCGCGCTGTATCGAATCTCATAAACGCGCATGACGCGGTTGGACTGGTTCTCCACATCCAGCATCGCCAGGGTGCGCTGGCCGGCTTCTACCTGGGTGAGCGTGCCGGAGAGGACAAGACCATCGCCCGCAACCTCGACGTGGAGTCCCGGGACCATCTTTGTCAGGGCTTCCGCCGTCTCTTTGGGCTTGCGATAACGAAGTGTTATCTGCTGGCTCCGGCGCTCCTTATCCGGCGAGAAGTTGTCACTACGACGTATAAGCTCTGCGCCCTGTTCCAGGTCCTCCGTTGCTCCCAGCAGCATGACGCTTTTGCCGTGCGGGCGGGCGGTCAGGTCCGGGAAGGCGTTCTGCGCGATGTCAGCGGCTTCTTTTGCAGAGAGATGCTTCAGCGGGATCTCTCTTCTGTCGCCCAGCCGCTCCAGAGTCGCGCGTATCTCCTGTCGCGGAGCAACGACATAGGTGTTCTTTACTCTTCGCGCTCCAAGCCCCGCCAGGCTGGCAACCATCTCGATCGCCTCCTCTACGGTCTTCTCGCGCAGCTGCACCGTAACCTGTCCCTTCACACTGGGGTTGATGGCGACATTCATCCCGCTCTGCGAAGCCAGTGCGCGTATCACATCGGTGACTTCCGCATTCGCGTAGTCCACCGTCAAGAGTTTTGGACGTGGAGGCGATTCGCTCTCCCCTTTCTCCACGGCGAACACAGGCGCGGAGATCGTAGCGAGCGCAACAGCCATCCCGAATATAGATTGCAGGGTCGTTCTCATGGTAGCTTCTCTCAAGCGATGTCAGATAGTGCGTCCGGTTAGTCTGATCTCTCCTCAATCACCCTGTTAGCCGGACGGGGACGCTCTCTCCGTCTGGGTGGAGCGTGCATTGGTCGGTTCCGGTTTCGTCTCCGGCGCGGGTTTTGGCGCGCCTGGAGCATTCGGCGCGTCCACAAAGCGTACGATCGTCAGCGCGGTCTGCAGGTTCGGGTATCCTCCCTCGCCGAGGCCAATCCGGCAGTCGCTCAGAGAGATCAGCCTTTGAGATCGCTGCAGACCAAAAAGGAAGGAGCGCAGCGAGTGAAAGGACCCCTCAAAGATCAGCGTTGTCTTGATCTCGATGACGTCCGGAGGCAGAGCGGTTGGGTCTTTGGGTGCTGCCGGTTTCTGCCCGCTCGATCCCTCAGCGGGAGGTGGCGGCGGATTGTTCAGTTTGGGAGCCGCCAGCGAGCTGATGGAGATCATGCGATTGTTGGTTCGGCTACATAGTGCGTTAATGCCACGAAGAAAGTCGCTCTGCTCCTGTTCATTCATGGGCAGTGTCGCGATTTTCGGCGAAGGCGGAAGATCCTTGATGGCGTTTAACTGCGTGATATAGGTCTGGATGCTCTGCCTGGTTTTCGCAATTTCGGCATTCACCTCCCGCACACGATTGTGCCGTGGGATCAGCACCACGCAGCAGATTAAGAGTGAGATCGGCGGCAACATGAAGATCAACAGCCGCTGAACGGATGCAGGCAATGATTGCAGCATACTATTTTCCTCCCGTCGGGGCTGGCGCAGGCGTGCCTGCACTGGCTACAGTGGTGGGCGCAGGCGGTTTCACGAATGCCGTCTGGATATCGAACCGCAGGCTGCGACGGTTCTGATCGAGTTGTATGCGCTGGAGCGCATTCAGTCGGACTGGCTCTAACGATGGCGACAGGTTCATCGTATCCATGATATCGGCGATGGTCTGCATGGAGGCAGTCTCACCGGTGACGAAGATGTTGCCGCTGTCCTCAATCCGGATGGTCTCCAGAGTCGCCCGCCGCGCAACGCAGGCGCTGATGAATTCAATCGCCTCACGCATCGGCTTGTCACGGTACTTGATGGCGGTAACCAGATTGTTCTGACGGTCCAGCTTTGCCACTTTGTCCGCATGCTCCTTCGTGAGCGATTCCAGCTCGGTTTTCGCCTGTTGCAGCGACTGGTTTGCCCGCGATATCTGCATATTCACCAATAGCGCCAGCATCATGGTTGCAGCGATGACCACGCCGCTGCCGACCATGCTTGCCAGCATCACTTTCGGCGAGGCTCGGCGTTCCGTGATAACCTTATCGCCGACGCTCAGGTCGAGGATCGGGTAGCGATCAAAGTCTCCGCCAGCCTTGCGGAACGCCAGCCCGGCAGCGACGATGAAGCGATGCCCCTGACTGGAGATCAAGCTCGCATCCAGGTTGGAACTGGTGGGCAGATGCGTCAGCGAGTTGATCAGTTCCGCATCGCGGCGCAGATACTGCATGATCACCTTGAAAAGCTCCGCTCCATCATCATCCCCGATGACGAAGCGAATTCTCATCTTCTCGCTGGCGGGCGTGAACTCGCGCAGGAAGTAGTCCAGCGAGCGCTGTATCTCCGTGACCAGCAGGGATACCGCCTGGTTATTGAATGCCGCCTGCTCGGTCGGTGCGCTGACCTGGTCGTACTCTTCAAAGTCATCCGGCGACCCGAGCAGACTCACCTGTCTCTGCTGCGGGCCGCTCGGACCGGACAGCACCGACTGCACGGTGCGCAGCTCCGGAAGTCCGGTATCCACACGGCGATAGAACTGAAGATCGCCGGAGTAGGTGATGAAGATGTCGGTTCCCACGGGGGAGAGGACGATCGTCGCGTCGGCGTCTTCCGAATTCAACAGGGGCGAAATGGCGCGCAGCGCGGCGATGGATCCCGGTTCGACCGCCATCAGGTTGAAACCGGAGGAGTCGATTGTTGAGCGGTAACTTGCCACCAGACGCTCTTCCGCTCCCATGAGCAGAACGCGAGACAGCGCCTCTTCCGGAGCGGAACCATCCTCTGACGGAAGATCGGGCAGGCGATAGAAGTCGAATGCGCTCTGTCCCTGAGGCAGAATGCGGTAGTGATCCATCTCCCCCCGCAGCACCGCGCGAACTTCCGGATCAGGTACAGAGGGGATCTCCATGACGCGCGCAACCAGGTTGCACCCGGTTATTCCCACCACGACATGGCTGGCTTTGGGGTCAAGCTGTACGCAAAGGGATCGAACGACATCGCCCACCTGATGAGCATTGATCAATCCCTCCGTGTCCACGCCTCCCGGCGGCGTTGGCATGGACGCCACTCCTGTGAGCTGTGCGCCCGAACCACCCATTCGCACGCAAGCCCCCCGTATCTGGCTGCTGGTAATTTCGATGCCTATGACAACACGGTTCTTCACTGGTCAACCCTCCGGCTCTATGGATCGGGCGCATCCATAAGAGCAGGCTTTAGAGATTATGTGCCGGCAGGTCTCTGTGCGCGTATCTGGACAAAGCTTCGTATCTCCCGGCTGGCGTTTTGATAGTTCACACGCGCGACAATGCTAATCGCCAAAATGTTAGCCAACTGACCCGATGCTGGCGTGGTGGTGGAGGATCCGTCTTTCAGATGGTAGGTGAACTGCAGCGACTGAACTCCCGACATCAACGTTCTCGTTACCCCGTTCACAGTCTGTTTCAGAAGGTCTCCATCTCGAAAGAAACGAACCTGCACCAGCGATCGCGTCTGGGTGCGATCATAGAGATCAATATAGTCGTAAAACTGAACGCTGGAGGCTCCAGCCGCTACAAACACTGTACTGCCGCCGCCTTCTGGAAACTGCGCCCCTCGAACCCGGTCGGCAATGTCGTCCAGGACGGCGCGCGCGTTGGCGTTGGCGTTATTCTGATCCAGGATCATGGCTCGAGAATCGTAAGTGTTGCGCGCGAGAGCGACGACCGCCAGCCCCAGAATCACGCTGATCAGTCCTACGATCAGCATCTCGATCAGGGTTATTCCCATCAGTCGTCGTTTCATACGCCACCTCGCGCGAGATAGGTATGGGTGACATAGATCACCTGATTGCTCGCTGTCAACCTTACGGTTACGGTAACCGTTCGTATAGCGGTATCCATAGGCACCGCGCCTGCACTTCCGGGAGTGCCGGACTTCACGCTGCTGCTGACAATGCTGGTCGTCACCTGATAGCGTCTATCCGATGCTCCGGCGCTGGTCACTGTCTGATTGGCGCGGTAGTGGACGACAGTGTTGCCTTCTGGCGCCGAGGCGAACCCCTGCATCTTGACCTGCTCCATCGCCTGCCTGCCCAGGTTGTATGCGACTCCGTAGTCGTCGGTGATCACCGTCATACGAAAGGAGTACATCCACATATTCACCAGAGCCATCAGGCCGATGCTCAGAAGCAGCGCGGCTACTAGTAGTTCTACCAGTGTTGCGCCATGCTGTAATTGTCGGCGTTTAACCCTTATTTTCATTAGTCCCACCTTTTGATCTGCCATGCAGCCTGTATAGACAGGTTCATACCACGATCTGGATGTAGGACGCAGAACCTTTCAATTAAGCGGATGAGCGTCCTGACACGAATCAGAGGGTTGTTCCATATCTGGCAGGCGGAATAGAGAGCCGGTTTGCGTCAATCGTGAAAATCCTGCAAAAGTCAGTGCATAATCCCGCCTCCTGTCAGAGGAAGCAGAAAGGGAAACTGATTTTTCTCCGCGAATGATAGTCTGGCAGCGGCGATCGGTCGCCCTGCACTCCTCAACTACCAGGATGCGGAGCTGCGAATGAACACGAAATTTCAGTTTTCTGCCGGGGTCTGGAACCTGAACACCGGTGCAGACCCGTTCGGTCCGACGGTGCGCCCTGAGCGAGAGTTTGTCGAAAAGGCGAAGATCTTCAAGCAGCTCGGGTTCGACTATATTCAGCTTCATGACGATGACGCCGTTCCGATGGATGTACCGGCTTCACAGGTGGAGGCGGAGGCGAAACGGGTGAAGTCGCTCTGCGAGGATGCCGGGCTGCAGGTTGAGTTCATCGCGCCCCGCATCTGGGAGGATCCCGCCTTCGTGGATGGAGGCATCACCGCCAACAGCCCTGCGTCCCGGCAGGCGGCTCTGGATCGCGCGAAGCGTGCGATTGACATCATGAACGTGGTGGGAACCGATCGCATGGTGCTGTGGCCCGCCCGGGAGGGAACCTATATCCGCGAAGCGAAGGACGCCGTTCGCTCCTTCGATCACTTCCTGGCATTTCTCAACAATGTCCTGGCATATGATCCGAAGGTGCGTATTCTGGGTGAGATGAAGCCCAACGAGCCGATGGATCTTATGTACATGCCCTCCACCGGGCACTTTTTGGCGATGGCGTCCCGAACCGCCGATCCCTCCCGCGTCGGAACTCTGATCGAGGCGGCGCACTGCATTCTACTGGGGCTGGATCCCTCGGATGAGATGGCGTATGCGCTCTGGCACGGAAAACTCTGGGGTGTGCACCTGAACGATCAGAACGGGCTGAAGTTCGATCAGGACAAGACGTTTGGATCGGCGAATCTCCGCGGTGCTTACAACCAGGTTCGCGTCCTGGACATCAAACACCCTGCTGAGCGTTATTTGCGTTTGGTGGTTTCCAAGGACGGCACGAATGCATGCGCTGAATCGGCCATTGGCATTCTCTATGGCGCGCACAACAAGCCGACCACACTGGCTGCCGACGTCGAGGGGGAATTGCACGTCACGCCGGCCGAGGGGACGGCCTAACCGAGTGTTTGTGGTGGCCTCGCCGGGCGGCTGGTGTTTCTCTCTCCGCCGGCCGTCCGGTTGCCTCCTGCCTAAGGAGCGGAAATGCAAAAGGTAAAATTTTTGACCCAGTGGAGAGGCCATGCGCCCGGCGCGGTTGTCGACCTGACCGACGATCGGGCCGCCG
>CALLMM010000025.1 GCA_938005745.1 uncultured Chthonomonadales bacterium
CCCGACACCCCATACCCGACACCCATCCGTTGTGATACAATAGAACGAACAGAGAGATGTCTCCGGTCTATGGCGGGCTACCCCTTGCTTCGGCGCGCGCGCGGCAACTCCTTCCGCTTTTGCCGGCGGCATCGTTATGGGAGTGACGATGCGCTACTGGTACGAGGTCTATCGGGTCAATCTGAAGGTCGCGCTGGCGATGATGGTGCAGTACCGGTTCGCGGTGCTGATCTGGGCGGTCTGGGGCTTTGTCGGACCGCTGATCTCGCTGGCGGTCTGGACGGCAGCCACCTCCGCGCAGGGCGGCACCATCCGGGGCGGGGGCGTCTCCTTCCAGCGCGCCGACTTCGCCGCCTACTTTCTGGTCTTCATGATCTTCAGCCACCTCACCATGTCCTGGGACGCCTTCGAGTTTGCGTGGCGCGTTCAGAACGGGCAGTTGTCTCCGCGCCTGCTCAAGCCCCTGCATCCGATCCACACGGACGCCAGCGCGAATATCGGCTTCAAGCTCTCCACCAGCGCGATGCTCTTGCCGATCTGGATCCTGCTCTTCATTCTTCTGAAGCCGACCTCGCCCGCCTCCGGACTGCAGCTGGCTCTGGCGGTCCCCGCGCTGCTGCTGGCGGGAGTTATCCGGTATGTGCTGCAGTACTGCCTAGCGATCGTCGCCTTCTGGACGACCCGCGTGGACGCGCTGAACCAACTCTTTTTCGCGCTCGACGCCTTTCTTGCCGGGCGGATTGCGCCGCTCGCGCTGCTGCCCGGCTGGATCGGTCTGGCAGCCGCCTGGGCGCCGTTTCGCTACATGGGATCGTTTCCGGTGGAGCTGGCTTTAGGGCGTCTCCCCGCCGGAGCGATCCTTCCCGGTTTTCTGATGCAGTTTTTCTGGCTGGGATGTGTGCTGGTCCTGCTGCGCGTCCTCTGGGCGGCAGGCATCAAGCAGTACTCCGCCGTGGGAGCGTAGATGATTCATCCGGAACGTATTCAACCGCTCAACGACCGCCCGACGCGGTCGGGACGCTATGTGCTCTACTGGATGCAGCAGTCGGTGCGCTCCCGATACAATCATGCGCTGGAGCACGCCATTTTGCAGGCGAACGCGCAGCGTCTGCCCGTTGTCGCGCTCTTCGGACTGACGGACCGCTACCCGGAGGCGAACGAGCGTCACTACGCCTTTCTGCTGGAAGGGCTGCGCGATGTCAGCACGGGGCTGCGCGAACGCGGCATACAGCTGGCGCTTCGGCGTCAGTCGCCGGAGCAGGCGGCGGTCGAACTGGCGGAGGATGCGGCGGAGGTGGTGACGGATCGGGGCTATCTGCGCCTTCAGCGGCAGTGGCGCCGCTTCGTCGCCGACAACGCTCCCTGCCGGGTTACGCAGGTTGAGAGCGATCTGGTGGCGCCGCTGGAGACCGCCTCCGCGAAAGAGGAGTGGGCGGCAGCCACCCTCCGCCCGAAGATCACGCGCCTTTTGAGCCGCTTTCTGGTGCCGCTGGAGCCGACGCCCGTTGAGCGTGACTCGCTGGGGATGACACTGGAGGGGCTGGATCCGCGGGAGGTAGACGCCAATCTGGCGTCGCTGGAGATTGACCGCAGCGTGCCCCGTGTCTCCGCCTATCGGGGAGGGGAGACCGAGGCGCGCCGGCGTCTGACGGAGTTTATCGAACAGCGGCTGCCGGGCTACGCGGAACTGCGCAACGAGCCGTCGCTCGATCACGTCTCGCATCTCAGCCCCTATCTGCACTTCGGGCAGATCTCGCCGCTGGAGATCGCGCTCGCCGCTGCCGACACGCCGCATGTCGCGGATCGCGAGGCGTTTTGGGAGGAGCTGATCATCCGTCGGGAGCTGAGCGCGAACTTCGTCTTCTACAACCCCGCCTATGACCGCTATGAGGGTCTGCCGGAGTGGTCGCGCCGAACGCTGGAGGCGCACCGCGCCGATCCGCGTCCCGCCCTCTACTCCCGTGAAGAGCTGGAGCGGGCGCAGACCCACGACCCCTACTGGAACGCCGCCATGCGCGAAATGACGCTGACCGGGAAGATGCACAACTATATGCGCATGTACTGGGGGAAGAAGATACTGGAGTGGTCGCCGACGCCCGAAGAGGCGTTTCGTACCGCGCTCGCCCTCAACAATCGCTGGTTCCTGGACGGACGCGACCCCAACTCCTTCACCGGCGTCGCCTGGTGCTTCGGCAAGCACGACCGTCCCTGGACGGAGCGACCTGTGTTCGGGACGGTGCGCTATATGAACGCCGCCGGACTCAAACGAAAGTTCGACATCGAGGGGTACGTCCGCCGGATAGACGCGCTCGAAGCTGCGCGATGAGCGGGCGGTAGAGAGCCGATCGCCCCGGAGACTCTCCGGGGCGATGTTGCAGCGGGAACGGCGCGCAGGTTCGCGGCGCGCGCCGATGTTAGCGTCGTGCGCCGACGTATATCTTCTGGTAGGCGGGCTGTCCCAGATGGCTGATGGCGACGCCCTTCATGTTGCTGGAGGCGTGAATGAAGTAGCCGTTGCCGATATAGATGCCCGTATGCGTGATTCGTCCGCTGCTGTTGCCGAAGTAGAGCCGATCTCCGGCTTGCAGCTGTTCGGGAGGGACGGGCGCGCCGACCCCGAACTGCTCCTGCGCCGTGCGCGGCAGGCGGATGCCCAGCTCGCCAAAACAGCGCTGCACAAATGCCGAACAGTCGAGCGCGCTGGGGGAGTTGCCGCCGTACCTGTAGGGGACCCCCAGATAGCTGTAGGCGGTCTGCAGGAGAGCGTTCTGGCTGCCGGTTAAGAGCGGATTGGGCGTATACTGCGGGCTGTCTGTCTGCGTAACCACCTCGTAGTTGAGAACCTGCACGCTCTCTTTCTCCACCCATCCGGTGCTGCCGTCGGACATCAGCACGCCGAACCACTCCCCGCGGTCGGCGGTCAACGCCAGATTCGTGCCCTGCTCGATGCGCACCAGCACGCGGCGGCTGGTAGAAGGTCCTGCATAGATATTCACGCTCTGCAGGGTGACCCCGAGCCGACCGACGACCCGCTCCTGCGTCTGCCGGCGCACTCCTCCGCGACTGGCGGCGCGTCCGCGATTGTAGTCCTGGAAGGAGCGGCTTTCACGGGACGGAGCGCGGGAGGCAGGCGGTCCGGGAGGAGAGGAGGAGGCTGACTGCGGCGGGCGCGAAGGCGGAAGCTCCAGCACCAGAGTCTGATCCGCCTGCGCCGACAGCGACAGGCAGGCAAGCGACAGGCTGAAAAAGAGACCGGACAGGCGCACTACGCATGTTCTCCTTTAGCAAAACCTTGTCTATAATCTTCGGCAGATTTCGCACAAATCCTTCCCCCTGCCATACGGGGACGATCTGGGGACGATGTCGTGTTAGAATAGTACCCGTTGAGACAATCAAATAGCGTGAAACGATGAAAGAAAAGCCATGGCTGTCCTCCGATCCGCACACATGAGAGGACAGTGCGCCCGGGAAGGAAGACTCGATGCTGCCGTATTGTGAACAGTTGGCGCTCTTTCACGCAAATCAGGGGCTGGCGCGCGCCGTTCTGCGCGCCTCCCTGCGCCGTTATCCGCGTCCGCTGCCTGCGTGTATGGATCAGGAGGATCTGCTGACTGCCGCCCTGCTGGGGCTATGGGACGCCTGCCGCTGGTACGATCCGTCGCGCGGGCTGTTCTCCGTCTACGCGCGGCGCGCCATTCGCCGGCGCATCTTCCGCACGCTGGAGGAGGTCATGACGCGCGAAACCTCGCTCTCGCTGGATGCGCTGATCTATCCCGAGTCCGGCGCGCCCCTGTATGAGTACCTCGCCTCGCCGGAGCCGGAACCCTGGGAGCAGGTGGCGCGCAAAGTCGAGCAGGAGCAGGTGCGCACGCTCCTGAACCGACTGCCCGTCCGCACGGCGAACGCCGTGCGTCTGTGGGCGCAGGGATTCAGCCCCTCCGAGATCGGACAGAGGCTCGGGATCAGCCGTCAGCGCGCCCATCAGCTTCCCCGCGAGGGAGCCGCCAAGCTGCGCGGGATGCTGGAGATGGAGACGCTCTCCAACGCCTGAGAACGGATGCCTACCCCCCGTTCAGCAGGGCGCGTATGGTCGCCAGAAGCTCCTGTATCTGATACGGTTTGCGCACCACGCCCCATACCCCCGCCTTCTTGAGCGGCGCGATCTCCGCCTCGGCGGTGATGCCGGTCGAGACCAGAACAGGCAGGTCCGGGTTCATCTGCCGCAGTTGCAGAGCAAGCGCGGCTCCGTCCGCGACCGGCATCGCCAGGTCGGTGATCACCAGCGCAATTTGCTCCCGATTCTGCGCATAGAGCGTCAGCGCATCTGCAACGCTGGCGGCGGTCAGCACCTGATATCCGCGCTTTTCCAGCGCTCTTTGCAGCAGGTCCAGGATGAGCTGTTCGTCGTCTACGACCAGCAGGGTCTCCGTCCCCTCTAACAGACCGGACTTTTCCAACAGTCTCTCCCATTCGGGCGATTGTGATCCTGTGTGGAGAAACAGCTAAAAGCCGCCGAAAGAGAAACCGCCGGATCCGCGCGGCTCCATCAACGCTTTTAATAACAGGTCTGGCGTGCCGGTCAGATAGAAGAGCCAGATGCCGGCAGCAGTCCCCAGCAGTACCCAGACACTATAGACGCCTCTGCCGCCCATCTGGAAACCGACGCTTGCCGCCATCATCGGCGGAACCGGCGCGCAGGCGAAGTAGACGATCGCGGTCTCCGCCCCCAGAAACTTGAGCGGAACGGCGAATATCCAGATCGGCAGCAGCAGCAAAAAGGTGATGCCGCCGGTGAGCAGCAGCAGGGAGAGCGAGAGTAAAGACGCTTTCAGCAGGCGATGACGCGCAAAAAACGGGTACGATTCCATCCAGGTTCGCAGATTGAACGCAGGGCGCGCGGGCGGAGACTGATACAGACGCAAGCCCCTCTCCTCCAGCTCCATTTTGACCAGTCGGTAACGCAGCGGATGGCGCAGAATATTGATATGGAAGTAGATGTCTTCCAGCTCTTCCGTAGAGTAGGCGCGCAGCCGCTCGCGATAGGCGCGCATATCTTCATATTCCGGCGAGACCCTCGTCTTTTGCTCCTGCTCGTTCATAACAGACATTGTACAGCAAGGATTGCAGGCTGGCAAGAGGCGCAGCGCGGGAAGGAATTCGGCGGCTGCAAGCGGAACAACTCAGAAGGCGGCGCGCGGCTCAGTCCTTCCCGGGGCTGCCGCCGACCTGCCGACAGACGGGAATTGACTGCCTGCGGGGTGGCGTAGATGATAGAGGTCGCAATAACAGGCGCGTCCGGGTATGGGGGCGGCGAACTGCTGCGCTGGCTGGCGCGCCATCCGTCGGTGAGGGTGGCGGCGGCGGCGTCGGGGACCTATGCGGGACAGCCGGTCTCGGCGGCGTTTCCCGGTCTGGCGAACCGCGTGGACCTCGCCTTCGTGCAGGAGATAGACGCCGAGACCCTCCGACGCTGCGCGGCGGTCTTTCTGGCGCGCGATAACGGCGTGGCGATGCGGCTGGCTCCGTCGCTGCTGGAGGCGGGCTGCAAGGTGATAGACCTGAGCGCGGACTTTCGCTTTCGCGTACCGGCGGTCTACGAGGAGTGGTATCGCACGCCGCACGCCGCGCCGCAACTGAGCGAGAGGGCGGTCTACGGTCTGCCGGAACTGCACAGGGAGGCGATCCGCCGCGCGACGCTGGTCGGCAACCCCGGCTGTTACACGACCGCCTCGATCCTGGCGCTGGCTCCCCTGCTGGCGCGAAAGTCTCCCGACCTGGCGCCCGATCCGGTGATAGACCCCGCCACGATTGTGATTGACGGAAAGTCGGGCGTCTCCGGCGCGGGACGCAGCAAGTTCGGGCTGGACTACCACTTCTCCGAGGCGAACGAGAGCGTCTCCGCCTACAGGGTCGGAGGAACGCACCGCCATACGCCGGAGATCGAGCAGGAGTTGAGCCGGCTGGCGGGGCATCCGGTTACCGTCTCCTTCACTCCGCACCTGATCCCGATGACGCGCGGCATTCTGGCGACCTGCTACGCCACCCTGATTGAATCGCTCTCGGCGGCGGACCTGCTGGATCGCTTCCGCGCCTTCTACGCCGACGCGCCCTTCGTCTATGTAACCGACGGCTTGCCCGCCTCCAAGCATACGCTCGGCTCGAACATGTGCCATCTGGGGCTGGCGGTGGACTCGCGCACCAGCCGCGTCACCGCCATCTCCTCCATAGACAATCTGGGCAAGGGCATGGTCGGTCAGGCGATACAGAACCTGAATCTGATGTGCGGGCTGGAGGAGACGGCGGGGCTGGAGTCGCCAGGGATCTGGCCCTGAGAGAACGCGCAGGGGACGAAGCAGAAGCCGTCCGGGAGAGAGAGATGAGCGATTCCCAAGCCAATCCGACCTTTGTGGGGCGCAAGCCGGAGGAGGGCTGCCCGATGTGTCCCGACTCCACGCTGTCCGATGTGGTGGCGGAGCTGCCCTCCGGTCGGGTTCATCTGCAAAACGACGCCGACTATCGCGGCTACTGCATTCTGGTCTGCCGCCGCCATGTGGAGGAGCTGTTCGAACTGAGCGCGGAGGAGCGGCGCAACTGGGTGGAGGATGTGGCGCGAATCGGGAAGGCGATCGCCGATACCTGCGCCCCGCACAAGCTCAATGTGACGATGCTGGGCAATCTGGTGCGCCATCTGCACTGTCATGTCATTCCCCGCTACCCCGCCGACCCGGAGTTCGGACATCCGCCCGCCTATCGCCCTCCGGCGGAGCGGCGCGCTCTCTCTCCGGAAGCCTATGCGGACCTGAAGGCGCGGCTGACGGCGGCGCTGGCGGCAGAGGCTGCCCCGCTGGCGGCAGAGGCTGCCCCGCAATCGTGAGCGTCCCATGATCCCGCACTTTCAGATCCCGCTGGACCTGCCTCACGCGGGTCGGATCTCCTATCGGATCTACCGGCTGCTGCGCGCCCGCAGCGAGGAGGAGCCGGAGCACGGTCGCGCCGCGCTGCTGGCGTGGCAGTTGATCGAACTGCTGCTGCCCTATGTGCAGAGCGAGATGAATCCGCCGCCGCCGGAGGCGAATCTGGCGCGGGAGGAGGCGGCGCGTCTGGGACGCCTGCTGGTCGAGGTGATCGAGGAGTATTCGCTGCAGGAGGACCGGCTGGGGCAGTGCGTCCGCAACCTGTTTGAGTGTCTGGAGATGGGGGAGGAGGGCGCGCTGATCTCGCTGCGCGCCGGAGAGAACCCCGATTCGCTGCAGCGACCGATCTGACACCCCGACTCATCGCCCTGCAAGGATGGAGATCCATGCTACAATTCTCTGCATCTCTCTGGATGGTCTCTCTTCTGCTCTTCGGGATGACGGCAAGCCCGACACATCTGGCGAAACCCATGCACACACGCGAAAAGACCTACGTCAATCCCGTCTATGCGAAAGACTTCCCCGACCCGCATATCCTTGCCTACGACGGCAAATTCTACGCCTACGCTACCGAATCGGGGCGCACCGGCTTTCAGGTGATGGAGTCGGACGATCTGGTGAACTGGACGCATCGGGGGATCGCGCTGGAGGTTGCCTGGTCGCGCGTCCACTACTGGGCGCCGGAGGTGGTGCGCCATCGCGGGAAGTTCTACATGACCTACTCCGCCCTCAATCCGCAGACCAACCGGCACGACATCGGGATCGCCGTCGCCGATCATCCGCTGGGACCGTTCACCCATCGCGCCATTCTGGCGCGCGGCGACGACAATCGCGTTGGGGTGATAGATGCGACGATCTTCTTCGACCGGGACCGCATTGCCTATCTAATCTACTCGGAGGAGGAGCCGCGGCGCATCGTGATGCGCCGCATGGCTGCCGACCTGCTCTCGCTGCAGGGGGAGACGATCGAACTGCTGCGTCCGGATCGAGACTGGGAGCGCAACGTAACCGAAGCCCCCACCATGCTCTATCGCAACGGCATCTATCATCTCTTCTATTCGGTCGGATGGTTTCAGAGCAACAAGCAGGACGCCAGCTATGCGGTCTGTCATGCGACTTCGCGCTCGCTGCGCGGTCCCTACGTGAAGTCGCCGGAGCCGCTGTTGAAGACCGTGCCGGGCAGCGTCTACGGACCCGGTCATCAGTGCCTGATCGCGCTTCCCGGCGGCGAGATGTGGATGGCGTATCACGCCTGGGACAGCCAGAACGAGCCGCGCTACGGCTCCAACCCGCTGGGACGCACGCTGCGGATAGACCGACTGACCTGGAAGGGCGATACGCCGCAGGTGGACGGTCCGTCTGTTACGCCCCGCCCCGCGCCCGGGATCCGGCGGCGGCGATAGCGTTCCGGCATTGAAGGCGCGTCTGGAAGCCTCTGCGCTGATCGTAGACAGCGGGAGGCGGCATACACCAGGAGGATGGGGGAGAGCCAGTGATCACGGTCTGGAATGAGAATACCAGGGCGGGTGTGACGCACCCGGAGGGGTTTGTCGCGGCGGGCGTGCGCTGCGGGCTGAAGGTGGAGGGCAGCGATCTGGCGCTGATCGTCTGCGAAACGGCGGCATCGGCGGCAGGCGTCTTCACCACCAACCGCGTGCAGGCAGCCAGCGTGCGCTATTCGCGGCGCGTGGTTCGCTCCGGGACCGCTCGCGCGATCCTGTGCAATGCCGGCAACGCCAACGCCTGCACCGGCGAGCGGGGCGAACACGATACGCGCATGATGGCGGAGATCGCGGCGCGCCGGCTGGGCATCTCCTCCAGCGGAATACTCGTCGCCTCGACCGGCGTGATCGGCAAGCCGCTGCCGATGGAAAGGCTGGAGCAGGGTATTCCGGCGGCGGTGGAAGCGCTGGATCGTGACGCGGAGGCGGATATGCAGGTCGCCCGCGCCATCATGACCACCGACACGCGCCCGAAACTGATCGCCGTCACCGCCGACTCCGATGACTGGATGGGTCCGATCCGGTTCGGGGGCGTCTGCAAGGGCGCGGGAATGATCGCCCCCAACATGGCGACGATGCTCTGCTTCCTCACCTGCGACGCGCAGATCCCCGCGCCGCTGCTTCAGCGCGCCCTGTCTGCCGCCGTCCACCGCACCTTCAATCGGACGACGGTGGACAGCGATACCAGCACCAACGACATGACGCTGATCCTAGCTTCCGGGATGGGGGGCTGCCAGATCGCGCAGGAGGGGCGCGCCTTTGACGACTTCTGCGAGGCGCTGGAGCGCATCTGCCGGTATCTGGCGCGGGAGATCGCGCGGGACGGCGAGGGCGCGACCAAGCTGGTGACGGTCACGGTACGCGGCGCGCCCACCGAAGAGGGAGCCGTCCGTATTGCGAAGACCATCGCCGAGTCTCCACTGGTGAAGACCGCGCTCTACGGCAGCGACCCGAACTGGGGACGGATCATGATGGCGGTCGGACGCGCCGGAGTCGCCTTCGACCCCGAGGCGGTAGAGGTGTTTCTGGGAGATATCTGCGTCTGCCGCAACGGGCAGGCGGTCGCGTTCGACGCGGAGGCGGCGCACGCCTCTCTGAAACAGCCCGAAGTGCAGGTGCTGGTAGACCTGCATATCGGCGAAGAGGAGGCGAGCGTCTGGACGTGTGACTACTCCTACGACTACATTAAGATCAACGCCGAATACCACACATAACGCCCCTGAACCCACACACTGCCTGTTCCGGGAGGAATACAATAGATCGTGATGATTCGAAGACTCTGTTTTGCGCTGTTTCTGTTGACCTTCGGCGGCTACGCCGTCGCGCAGGAGGAGATCGGGGAGGCACCCCGAAGAGCGGAAGGCGCGCCGGGAAGCCTCCGCGCCGATGCGAAAGGCGCGCGAAATGCCGCCGCGCAGCAGACCGCCGAACTGACCCTGGCAGACCTGTTTCCCCGCAAGAGCTTCTTCGGCAAGACGGCGCGCGGTCTTGCCTGGTCGCATAACGACCGCTACCTAGCCTACCTCTGGAACCCCTACGAAGATCGAGGGTTTGATCTGTGGGTCTACGATACGAAAGAGAGCAGGTCCCGGCGGCTCACCTCCATCGAGATCTTCTCCGCTTTCGACCGAGAGCTTCCCCCCATTATCGAGCGGTACAAAAAGGAGCACGAAGAGGACGAGCGGCGCAAGAAGCTCTCCGACGCGGAGCGCAAAAAGCTGGAGGAGGAGGACGAGCAGAAGGAGCGCGACCGCAAGGAGCCGCTCAAGGAGTATGCCGGCGTCAGCGAGTTCGTCTGGGCGAACCGGTCGGAGGAGATTCTGCTGGTCTACCGGGGCGACATCTATCGGATGAAGGTCAGCGATCCCGCGCCGACCCGCCTGATAAAGACGCAGGAGGCGGAGAGCGGCGTGAAGTTTTCCAGAGATGACCGCGCCTTCTACTTCCGTCGCGGAAGCGGCGTGTTCCGTATGCGCTTCGACAGCGCGATGACCGAACAGTTGAACCCGGAACTGCCCAACAATATGCAGATGGGCAGCTACATCCTCTCGCCGGACGAGACGAAGATTCTGATCACGGCGGGACGCACAACCGGTCCCTCCCGCGAAGTTACCTACATCACCTATCGGGATCGTTTCGCGCAGGCGCGCACCACGCAGCGCGCCGTCGCCGACGATCCCTTCCGATCGGAGAGCTATGCCTATCTCTACGACCTGAACGACGACCCGAAAGCCAATCCGAAAAACGACGGCAAGCCCTGGGAGATCTACAAATGGACGGGGGGCGAGGATCTGGGGCAGTTCATCACGGCGGACGAACCCTGGTCGCCCGACTCCAGGCGGCTGGTCTTCGCCACCTGGGAGCGCGACAAGCGCAGCCTGCAGATCGTCATCGCCGACATGGAGGCGAAGAAGATCACCCCGATCTACAAAACCACGCACAACGGCGAACACACCACGCCTGGCATGACCGATCCCCGCTTTACGCCCGACGGCAGGCGGGTGCTCGCCCTGCTGGAGCAGAGCGGCTACCGGCATATGTGGCTGATTGACCCGCTGACGCAGGGCGCGACGCAGCTTACGCGGGGCGATTTCGAGGTCTACCCGGAGAAGATGACGCAGGACGGCAAGGTCCTGTTCGTCCGGGCGCAGAAGGAGCATCCGGCGCGGATGGATCTGTACCGGGTGGATATGGCGAACGGTGAGATGACCCGGATCACCACGAAGGACGGACGCTACTCCAACCCGGAGTTCAGCCACGACTTCAAGAAGATCGGTGTGACATTTGTCTCCTGGAAAAGCCCGGCGGAACTCTATGTGATGAGCGCGGAGAGCCGGGGGAAGGAGAGCGTCGTTACCGCGTCGCATCCGGGAACCTTTGAGAAGGTGAACCGCCTCTCTCCGGAACTCTTCTCCTATCGCAACCGGCACGGGCACACCGTGTACGGATTCATGTTCCGTCCGCCGGACCTGAAGAAAGAGGACAGACGACCGCTGTTGATCTACGTCTACGGCGGACCGCTGGGAACCGGCAAGCAGGTGGTGGATGGAACCTTCGGCGGCGACTCCTACCTGTTCAATATGTATCTGGCGTATCGGATGGGCTATGTGACCGTTACGATAGACCCGCGCGGCACGTCGGGATACGGCGGTCTGTTCGGCAACGCCAACTGGGAGGCTCCCGGCAAGGCGCAGGTGGAGGACCTGACGGACGGGGTGAAGTATCTGGTGGAAAACTACGGCGTGGATCCGCAGAAGGTCGGCATCTACGGATGGTCGTTCGGGGGTTTTCAGACCCAGATGTGTCTGTATACCGCGCCGGAGACCTTCACGCTGGGCATCGCCGGCGCCGGACCGACCGAGTGGCAGAACTACAACAACTGGTATGTCGGCGGCGTGATCGGCACGCCGACGCCCCGCAAGGCGGAGAACCTGGATAAGTTCTCGCTCACCCATCTTGCGAAGAACCTGAAAGCTCCCCTGCTGCTGCTGCACGGCATGGAGGATACAAACGTCCTGGCGCAGGACACGATCAAGGTCTACCGGGAGCTGCTCAAGGCGGGCAAGGGACCGCTGGTCGAACTGGTTCTCGACCCGACCGGAGGGCACGGACTGGGAGGAGACATTCGCACCCGCGACCGGATGCTGATCTACGAGTCGTTTATCCAGCGTCGCTGGGGACCCTACAGACGTTAGCCGTCCTCAGAGGACGCAACGACGGATGTCGCACCGTGAATCGAGGTTAGACATGAAGATACTCTTCTGCGGAACGGCGGCGGCGGAGGCGTGGCCCGCGCTGTTCTGCGCCTGCGCCGCCTGCCAGAGGGCGCGCGCCCTCGGAGGCAAAGACGTTCGTTCTCGTGCCGCCTACATGCTGGACAGCCGGGTGCGCGTGGACTTCGGACCCGACTCAAACCTGCACCATCACCGCTACGGTCTCGCCTACGAGCGGCTGGAGCACCTTCTCGTAACCCACAGCCACGCCGACCACTGGTTCCCCATGGATCTGCAGTACCGCCGACCCGGCTTCTCGGTCGTTCCCGAGACGCCTCTGCATGTCTGGGGCAACGAGAAGGTGGAGGCGGCGTTCGTCGCCGTGAACGGGGAGGACTGGAGCCTCTACGCGCTGGAGTTTCATCGGATCGCGCCCTGGCAGCCGATAGATCTGGGCGAGGGCTTGACCGCGACCCCCGTCCTCGCCGCGCACGACCGCTCGGAGGAGTGCGTCAACTATCGGCTGGAGCAGGCGGGGCGCGTCGCCCTGCTCGGACACGATACCGGATGGTACGATGAGCCGACCTGGGAGTTCCTGTCGCAGCGTCCGCTGAATCTGGTCGCGCTCGACTGCACCTATGGACCGCGCGATCATCGCAGGGGGCATCTGGGATGCGAGGGCGTGGTAGCGGCGCGGGACGAGTTTGCGAAGCGGGGCGCGCTCGCCCCGGACGCGCAGGTGATCGCGACCCACTTCTCCCACAACGGCGGCTGGCTGCATGAAGAGCTGGAGCGGTTCTTCGCGCCGCACGGGATTCTGGTCGCCTACGACGGGCTGAAGATGCCGTTATGAGTGAGGAGACGATGGATGTGCGCGCACGGCATCAGGAGAATCGCGCCGCCTGGAAGAGGCGGCAGCACTGGCGGCGCGTCTGATCGCACAGGAGAAGGCGCGTCTGGAACCGAAAATCTGAGCATGGATACCTTCTTCGGGCTGCATATTCCCGCCGGTACGCTGGTCGGAATGACCCTGGCGCTGGTGATCTCTGTGGTGCTGGGCGGGCTGGTCGGTCTGGAGCGCGAACTGCACGGACACCCGGCGGGGTTGCGCACGCATATTCTGGTCTGTCTGGGTTCCACGCTGATTACGCTGGTGTCGGTGCGCATGACCGAGATGGGAAGAGGGGGCGATCCCGGTCGTATCGCCGCGCAGATCGTAACGGGCATCGGATTTCTGGGCGCGGGCGCGATCATCCGCGAGGGAGCCACCATACGCGGTCTTACCACCGCCGCCTCCATCTGGACGACCGCCGGCATCGGGCTTGCCGTCGGGATCGGTCCCGGACTGGGACAGCTCGCGGTGATCGCCACCCTCATCGTCCTCTTCACGCTCTGGGTTCTGAACGCAGCGGAGGAGTGGATAGAGACAAAGGGCAGGCGCATGATGCAGATGGAGCTGCAACTGCACGCCGACCGCGCGCGCCTAACAGCCGCCCTGTCCTGCATGGCGGAGCATCGCGTTACGGTCAAAAGCATCCGCTATGAGACCCGCCGGGACGCCGAGATACAGGTTGTTCTCCTGCGCGTCCGTCCTCCGAAGTCGTTCGACCGCACCGCTTTCCTGCAGGAGATGGCGACGCAGGAGGGAATCGTCTCCGTTCATCTTGAATAGGAGGAGGGGGCGGCTCGGGCGGGTTTCGTCTGCAGGCAGTCCGGACGCAGAACCCGCCGGTCCGGGCATCCTCCGATGCCGTCCGTTGCTGCTGCGGATACGCCTGCCGACACAACGCAGCATAACGTCCCTTCATCCTTCATCCCTTGCAAAGGAGCAGCTATGTCTATCGGATGCACAACCCTGAAATCGCTGGTGCGCCAGCGTCATGCCCGCACGCAGCGAAAATCGAGCTACGACACCACCGGCGGCAACCGCGACTACTGGCATATTCCCGTCGGCGAGACGGCGACGCTGGCGGACATCTCCGGCGCCGGCTGCATCACCCATATCTGGTTCACCATCAACTGTCCGGAAGACCGCTACTATCTGCGCCATCTGGTGTTACGGATGTACTGGGATGGCGAGGAGACGCCCTCCGTCGAATGTCCCGTCGGCGACTTCTTCAATCTCGGGCACGGGATCGCGAAATCCAACGCCTCCTTGCCGATCACGACCGTCGCGCCGCGCAGTGAGGAGAAGAAACTGGGCGGCAATATGGCGATGAACTGCTACTGGCAGATGCCCTTTGCCAGCGGCGCCAAGATCACGGTTACCAACGAGGGAACCGCCCCCGTTCTCTCCTTCTACTTCTATATTGACTATGAGGAGTACGACACGCTGGAGGAGGGCGTGCTGCGCTTCCATGCCCAGTGGCGGCGCGAGAACCCGACGGTCAGCGCGCGGGGCAGTCTCTCGGCGCAGGGGATCAACTACTGGTCGCTGATGGATGAGCCAAACCCGGACGGCAGGGAGAACTATGTGATTCTGGAGGCGGAGGGCGCGGGGCACTTTGTCGGCTGCAACGTCTCTGTAGATAATATAGACCCGACGCCGGACGGGCTGACATGGTGGGGCGAGGGCGACGACATGATCTTCATAGACGGAGAGCCGCTGCCCTCCATGATCGGGACCGGCTCAGAGGACTACTTCTGCCACGCCTGGGGAATGCACCCGATCAGCGGAGCCTATGCGGGAACCTCCCTCGCGGAGGACGACCCCGACCATCCGGGACGCCACAAGTGCACCTCCTATCGCTTCCACATCGAGGACCCGGTGATCTTCACGAGGTCGCTGAAGGTTACCATCGAGCATGGACACGCGAACGTGCAGCAGAACGACTACTCCAGCGTCGCCTATTGGTATCAGACGGAGCCGCACGCGCCGTTCCCGCCGCTGCTTCCCGCCGTACAGCGGCGTCCGCGCCCCGACATTCGCTGATTCGCCGGAGGGAAAACGGGCAGCGCGGACGAACCCTGCAGGGTTCGT
>CALLMM010000026.1 GCA_938005745.1 uncultured Chthonomonadales bacterium
CCAGATGCTCTCCCCCCGTCCGTCCGCGTCGAATCCGCCCTCGATTTGATAGGAGGCGGTCGCCGATCCCCACAGGAATCCATCCGGAAACTTCCGTGCGCTCATGGCTATGATGATCTCCTTCTGCGTGAACTTTTGAGAGTCAGGCGGCGCGTGCGCCCTCATAAGACCGGCGCAGGACGCTCTGCTGCATATCGAGTCTTTCGCGCTCGCACAGGGCACTCCCTATCGGCTTGCAGGGTTTTTTCGGGGAGCGTCCAATCTGGAGATAGAACGTCAGGAGGTGCACCATGCGGCTATTGTTACTGCGTCACGGGATGGCGGAGGAGCGCAGTCCGGGACGCCCGGATGAGGAGCGCCGGCTGACCCGCGACGGCATCGAGAAGATGCGCGAAGAGGCGAAGGCGTTTCTGCGGATCGGGCTGAAGCCGGACCTGGTGCTGACCAGCCCGCTGCGCCGCTGCGCCGAGACCGCGAAGATTGTGGCGGACACGCTGGGAGTAGCGGATCGCCTCTATGAGGAGGAGCGGATCGCGCCCGGATTCCGGCTGGGCGATCTGCAGCAGATCGTGGAGCGGAATCCGGACGCGCAGCAGTTGATGGTGGTCGGGCATCAGCCCGATCTGGGGATCATCGCCGGGCAGTTGATCGGCGCTCCTGCGCTCGATCTAAAGAAGGGTGGGCTGGTCCGTATAGATACCGATAGAATTGAACCGGAGCGCGGCGTGCTGGTCTGGTTGCTCGCGCCCGGTCTGCTGGTGAAGTAGACCGGCTCACGGAGCGAGCCGGAGTGCTCAGACTGTGTGCCGCGTGAGCGACCAGCGGGCGCGCGCGAGCAGTTTCGGATCCGTCTCGGTCTGGAGCAGGGACTCCAGCAGATGGCGGGCGCGGTCATCGGCAGGCTGGCAGCCGAGCATATGCACGGCGACCCGCCGCACACGGATGCTGCTGTCGCGCTGAATCCGCTCAATGAGGTGCGCGACCACGTCCGCATTCAGCGGACACGCCTTGCATCGCTGGCATCCAAGCGCATGCAGGGCGAGGCGGCGGACGCTCTCCACCGGATCGTTCAGCAGACGCAGAAGCGGCTCCGTACAGCGTTGATCGGCAAGGTGATCCATGAGATCGGCGCAGCCGCGTCGCACGCGCCAGTTCGGATGCGACATCCCTGCGATCAGCGCGTCCAGAGCCGCGTCTCCGCAGGCGCGCAGACGGCTCGCCGCTTCATGGCGCGCCTCCCACTGCGGCGATCCTAGACCCTGTACGATCTGATCCAGATGTTCGGTCGTAATCTGCGGCGTTTCAGGCACGGATGTCATCGGCTCCCTCGCTTTCTTATGAAAATGTGCGGACTCAGTGTAGCCGCGAAAAGCGGTGCCGTCAAGACGGGGGTATGCCCGGCAGAGAGCCGCCGCGCCTCTGCGGGGCGGAGAAAGAACCCGCCCCGCGCAGGATCAGAGCCGTTTCAGCGCCCAGAGGACGCCCCGCTGGAACAGGGCGCGCCAGCGGGCGTCCGCCAGCGTAGAGGGGTTATGACCGAGCGAGACATAGAAGACGCGACCCGTCCCCTCCTCGCGAGTCCAGCAGACCGGAACCGGACCGTTGTCGTCGAAGCTGCGCGTCTGCGCCAGCAGGTGAACCCGCGCCGGGTCGTAGTCGGCGAAGAGGTAGAGTTCATCCAGAACGGTGAACGCCTCCATGCCCTGCGTGATCGGATGGGCGGTATCCACGAACTCGGTGGTGATGTCAAGCTGCGGCGGGTGGGTGCGGAACTTTCCACCGATCAGGGCGACATACTCCGGGTCGGAGGTGAAGGAGTCGGCGGCGTTATGGATGCCGATCAGCGCGCCCCCGCCCCGCACATAGTTGGCGATCGCCGGCACCTCCGCGCCATGCGCCTCCGCGCCGGTGGTGTAGAGCGTGAGCGCGGCATACTGCTTCAGATTGTCCGCGCGGATGGCGCTGTAGTCGCCGGTATAGTCATCTCCGCCGTCCGGGTGGTAGATGCCGGAGGTAACGACCTCCAGCCCGATCTCCTCCAGTGCGGACCGAATCGGCGGCTCCGCCGGCTCCAGTCGGTGATAGGGCGCCGGGCAGCCGCCCACCAGAAGAACCTTCTCTGCCATCGCAGTCATCCTTTCGTGGTAAAGAGACGATTCAGTGTAGCGGCGCGATAAGCCGGTTGTCAACAGATCAGAGCGCAACCCCAACGTGAGGATTACCATCATGCAACATACTTTCAGAAAGATGTTTTATATCGTTTTGCTTCTGCTCGGACCGGTCGCCCTGTGCGGCGAGTCGGGGGCGCAGCGGCTCTACGTCGCGCCGGACGGCAACGACGCCTGGTCGGGAACGCTGGCGCGTCCCAACGCCCGGAGGACCGATGGACCGCTCGCCTCGCTGCCCGGAGCGCGCGACGCGCTTCGCCGTTTGCGAACGCGGGGCGCGCAGAAGGCTCCGGTGCGCGTAACCATCGCCGGCGGAACCTATTTTCTGAAAGAGCCGGTCGTCTTCGCGCCGCAGGACAGCGGCACGGCGCAGGCTCCGGTCGTCTATGAGGCGGCTCCCGGCGCCAAGCCGATCTTCACCGGCGGACGCCGGATCGCGGGATTTCGACCGGGACCGGACGGAGTGTGGACGGCGCGCGTGCCAGCCGACTGGCGTTTTGAGCAGCTATGGGTCAACGGTCGGCGGGCGGTGCGGGCGAGAACGCCCAATCGGTTCTACTTCTACACGGCGGGCAACGTCAGCGCGGGCGTGGATCCGTTGACCGGACAGACGACCAATCTGGCGGGGCGCGCCTTCCGCGCCCATGCCGAGGACATTCAGCCGCTCGCATCCGTTGCGCGCGACCGACTCTCGGAGGTAACGCTGGTCGCCTACCATTCGTGGGAGATCTCGCGCCTGCGGCTGGCGGCGGCAGACCTTCAGAGCAACACGCTGATTACAACCGGAGGCGCGGCATGGAACTTCATGCAGTGGGCGCCCCGGCAGCGGTATCATCTGGAGAACTATCGCGGCGCACTGGACGCGCCGGGAGAGTGGTTCCTGGACCGCGACGGCACGCTGCTCTACAAACCGCTGCCGGGCGAGGATATGCGTAGCGCGGAGGTCTATGCGCCGGTAACCGATCAGTTCGTGCTCTTCGCCGGGACGGCGGAGAAGCCGGTGGAGCATATCACGCTGCGCGGGCTGACCTTCCGGCACGGGCAGTATCTCCTGCCGCCGCAGGGCAACTCCGATGCGCAGGCGGCGCACAGCATCCCGGCGGTCGTCATGGCGGACTACGCGCGCCATGTCCGGCTGCAGGACTGCGAGATCGCGCACGTCGGCATCTACGGCGTCTGGTTTCGGAAGGGTTGTACGGACTGTCGTCTGGAGCGCAGCTTCCTGTTCGATCTGGGCGCAGGCGGCGTGCGGATCGGGGAGGGCTGGAACAACGAGAACCCCGCTCCCCGCGATCAGACCTCCCGGATTGTGGTGGATAACAATATCATCCGCTCCGCCGGTCGGATCCATATGGGCGCGGTGGGAGTCTGGATCGGGCACAGCGGCGATAACCGCGTTACCCACAACGACATCGGCGATCTCTTCTACACCGGCATCTCCGTCGGCTGGCGCTGGGGATACGGCGAGAGCCTGGCGAAGCGCAACACCATCACCTTCAACCATATTCACCATCTCGGCTGGGGCGTTCTGAGCGATATGGGCGGCGTCTATACGCTCGGTCCCTCCGAGGGCACGGTGGTCAGCAGCAACCGTATCCACGACGTCTACTCCTACGATCTGTATGGACGGGGCGGCTGGGGACTCTATAACGATGAGGGCAGCACCGGCATCACGCTGGAGAACAACCTTGTCTACAACGTCAAGACGGGCGGCTACCATCAGCACTACGGCAGGGAGAACCTGGTTCGCAACAACATCTTCGCCTACAGCATGGACGGTCAGCTTCAGCGGTCGCGAGTGGAGCCGCACCTCTCCTTCACCTTCGCCGGGAACCTGGTCTATTGGAAGGGAGGCAGGCTGTTCACCGGCTCCTGGCGCGATGAGAATGTGCGGCTGGAACGCAACCTCTACTATGACGCCTCCGGCGCGCCGGTCTCCTTTGACGGAATGAGCCTTGCGCAGTGGCAGAAGCTGGGCAAAGACGCCGGTTCGCTGGTCGCCGATCCGCTCTTTGTCGCGCCGGAGCGGGGAGATTTTCGCCTCAAGCCCGGCTCTCCGGCGGCGAAGATCGGGTTCAAGCCGTTCGACTATATGCGCGCCGGGGTCTATGGCGATCCGGCATGGGTACGGAAGGCGCTGAGTGTGAAGTATCCGCCCGTGCAGTTTGCGCCCGCGCCTCCGCCTCCGCCCCCGTTGACCTTCGACCTGGACTTTGAGATGGAACCGGTCGGCGCGCCCTGCCCACAGGCGCAGAACTACACCGAGGGCAAAGGCGATTCGATCGCCGTGACGGAGGAGACGGCGGCTTCCGGCAAGCGCAGCCTGAAGGTCACCGACGCCCCCGGGCTTCAGTTTGCCTTCAATCCGCACTTCGCCTTCTTCCCCTCGCACCAGGAGGGCGTCACGCGGTTTCGGTTCGCCATGCGCGTCGAGGCGCAGACCCGCATGTTTGTGGAGTGGCGGGACTGGCTCTCCAACCCCTATAAGCCCGGACCGAGCCTGCAGGTGATTCAGGGGAAGCTGCTGGTCAACGGGCAGCCGCTCCTGGAGGTTCCGGTCGGACAGTGGGTGCCATTTTCGATGGAGGCGGGCGTGGGCACAGACGCCGACGGAACCTGGAACCTGATCGTGACGCTGCCCGGACAGCCTCCGCGCCGCTTCCCGAGGCTGCCCTTCGCCCATTCCGGCTTCCGCACCCTCACCTGGATCGGCTTCAGCAGCATCGCGGACGGTCCAACTTCCTTCTATCTGGACGATCTGCGGCTCAACAACGATCCCAAGCCCCCCCGCTCCTCCGAAAAGCCGCTGGAGGTGAAGGTTCTCGTGCTGAACTTCGATCCGATCATCCCGCAGGAGGGCGGGCGTCGTCTGCATCAGGTCTGCGGATGGAACGACCCGCGCAGATTGGCGGAGGGCTACATCGAGGATGTGGCGGAGGCGAGCGGAGGCTTTCTGCAGTACAGGATCGTGGAGTGGCGCGACATAGACACCTTCCACACGAAGATTGACGGCTTTACCTACACGCCGGAGCAGTACATGGAGTGCTTCCGCACCGGCAAAGGGTGGCACGATCCGGACACGGCGGACTATCCGAAGACCTTTCAGGATTTCGGCGTACTGCCCCGCATAGACCGCGGCGAGATTGACGAGGTCTGGTTCTTCGGCGGTCCCTACTTCGGCTACAACGAGTCGGCGATGGCGGGACCCGGCGCGTTCTACATCAACGGCGCGGTGTATGATAAAGTGCCCTCCAGACGCGCCTTTGCGATCATGGGGTTCAACTATGAGCGCGGGGTGGCGGAGATGCTGCACAACCTCTGTCACCGCACCGAGAGCACGATGGCGCGTATCTACGGCGGCTGGGAAGTGGACAAGCTGGTCTCCAACTGGGCGCGGTTCGCCGCCAACGCCCACCAGTCCAACGGCGTGGCGGCGGTCGGAACCTGCCACTATCCGCCCAACGGCGAGAGCGACTACGACTACACGAACCCGCGTTTTGTCAACAGCAGCGCGGACGACTGGCTGAACTATCCGCGATTAACCGGCAGAACTAGACCGGTCAACCGAGAGACCTGGGGCGGTCCCGACTACCATCGCAACTATATGCGCTGGTGGTTTACGCGGCTGCCGAAGACTCCCGGCGTCAACGCCGACGGGCGTCTGAACAACTGGTGGCGGTATATTTTCGACTTTAACCGGTACGACGAACGCGGCAGTCCCCGCCCGTAGCGCGTGCCCTCTAAAAAGCGGTTACGTTTCAGAGCCGCCTGCGGGTCGTTTCCCAACGAACGCGCCGCTCAACGCTCCGTGAGAGAGCTGGCGAAGACGGCGACGCACAGGGCGACGGAGACCAGAAGGAGAGCCAGCCCGGAGGCGGTGGCGTTATCGCCTGCCTGCCAGGCGTCGTAGACCGCGAGGGAGAGGGTGCGCGTGCGCCCGGGTATATTTCCACCGACCATCAATGTCGCTCCGAAGTCCCCTAGTGCGCGCGCAAAAGCCAGCACCGTCCCGGCGATGATTCCGCGCCGCGCCAGGGGGAGGGTAATGTAGCGAAACACCTGCCACTCGCTGGCTCCGGAGGAGCGCGCCGCACTCTCCATGTCGCGGTCCACTTCGGCAAAGGCGACCTGCGCCTGACGGATGTAGAGCGGCATGCTGCCGACGAAGGCGGCGATCACGATGCCGGTGAAGGAGAAGACGATGTCCGCGCCGGTCAGCCAGGTGTAGAGGCGACCCACCGGCGAGTCCGCCCCCATCGCGACCAGCAGATAGTAGCCCAGCACCGTCGGGGGCATGACCATCGGAAGGAGAACCGTTCCCTCCGCCAGCGACCGCAAAGGGAACCTCCGGCGCGCCAGCAGATACGCCGCGCCCGTGCCCGCGAGGAGCGTCAACAGGGTGGCGCAGAGCGAGACCTGCAGGGATAGAAGCAGCCACTCTCTCATCGCATTCGGCGCGGCAGCGTGAAACCATACTTCTGCATGATCCGCTGCCCCTTCTGGCTGAGAACAAAGGCGATAAAGCGGCGGGCAAGAGGCGCGTTTTTGCTCTGGCGGAGAACGCCCGCCGACTGACGGATCGGTGCATGCAGACTGTCCGGCAGCAGGGTGTAGCTGCCGTCAGAACCGATGGCGAGCGAGAGCGCAACGATGGCAGCCTGCACATTGCCGGTCTGCGCGTACTGCAGGGTCTGCTGGACGTTATCGCCGTAGACGATCCGATCCTCGATCTGCGTCCAGACACTCACCCTCTGCAGAGCCTCCTTCGCCGCCATGCCGTAGGGAGCGTGCTCCGGGTTGGCGATGGCGATGCGGCGGAAGGCGGGCTTTGCGAGGTCGGTCAGGGAGGCGGCGTGGGGGCTGCCTCTGCGCGTCCAGATCACGATTCGACCGATGGCGTAGAGCTGGCGCGTCCCGGGAACGATCCTGCCCTTCTTCTCCAGGTCGGAGATAAACTCCTCGTTGGCGGCGAAGAGGAGATCGAACGGCGCGCCCTGCTCCGCCTGTTTGGACAGTAAGCCTGTCGAGCCGAACACAAATGCAACCTTCGCGCCGGTCTCCTGCTCAAACAGGGGAGCCAGCTCCTGGAACGCCCGGTACAGGTCGGCGGCGGCGGCTACCCGGAGCGCGGGCGTCTGCGCCCGACACGGGGAACAGATCGCGGCGAGAGCCGCTCCCATCAGCAGGATTATCAGCCAGCCTGCTCTCCGTCTGCGACGAAGGACGGTCGCCGGAATGTGCTTCACCTGCTTTCTCCCTTCTAAGAGCCGGAGCCTTCCCGCCTGCCTGCGGGCGGAGGTTCCCCATGCATGCAAAAGGGAAGAATGGAAAAAGTGTCGGCGTGCGACGCAATATAGTACCGGGAGGCAAGTATAATTGTCAACAGGTAAGAGATACTTGCCTGTGGCGGACAGGCTTCCCGTTGCGCCGGAAGGAGTTCAGGGATTGAAACAGGACACGGGCTTACAGAACAGTCTCAAAGCCACGCGGCTGCGTCTGGGGATCAGCCAGCAGCAACTGGCGCAGGCGTCCCGCGTCTCCCGGCAGACCATCGGGGGAATCGAGGCTGGCTTGTACGCCCCCTCTGCCGCGGTAGCGCTGCGTCTGGCAAAAGCGCTCGGCTGCCGGATGGAGGAGCTGTTCTGGCTGGAGGAGGACCTGCCGACGGTGGAGGCGGCGGCTGCCAGCGCAGCGCTGGCTGTGGAGACGCCCCTGCGGGTTGCGCTGGCGCAGGTAGGCGGGCGATGGGTGGCGCATCCGCTGCTGGGAGAGCAGGCGTTTCGGACGGAGATGATACCGGCGGATGGTACGGGAGTGCGGCAGGCGAACGGGGAGACGATGGCGGTGCGGCTGCTGGACGACCCGGAGAGCCTGTCGCGGACAGCGGTCGTGGCGGGCTGCACTCCCGTGCTCTCTCTGTGGGCGCGCTCCGCTGAACGCTGGCATCCGGGACTGCGCGTCCTCTGGACGCACGCCAACAGCATGGCGGCGCTCTACAGTCTGGCGCGCGGAGAGGTTCATGCGGCGGGACTGCATCTGTGCGATCCTGCGACCGGCGCATACAATATGCCCTACGTGCGTCAGGTGCTGGGCGACCGTCCCGTGACGCTGGTGAATCTGGGCGTCTGGGAGGAGGGACTGATTGTCGCGCCCGCCAATCCCCGGAGAATTCGGGAAGCGGCGGACCTGGCGCGCGAAGATGTCCTGCTTGTGAACCGGGAGGAGGGAGCCGGAGCGCGGCTGCTGCTGGAGAGCTTTCTGCAGCAGGAGGGCGTTGCGCCGGAGGCGGTGCGGGGCTTTGCCCACGAAGTGCACAGTCATCAGGACGTGGCGCGCGCCGTGCAGAGCGGGCAGGCGGATGTCGGCGTGAGCACGGCGGCGGTGGCGTCAGTCTACGGACTCGCGTTTATCCCGATACGCCAGGTGCGTTATGATCTGGCGCTCCTGACGGAGTATATGGCGCAGGAGCCTGTCCGCCAGCTCCTCGGCACGCTTCACCATCGGTGGGTACGCTCCCAGCTGCAGGTGCTGGGCGGTTATGACACCGCCCGGACGGGCGATATTGTGGCGGAGGGGTAGACCTGGAGAACAGACATCGGAAAGCAGAAGCCGGAACGACCGGGATCGGAGTGCGCCGCCAGCCGCGTGCGGCGTTCCTCTACTCTGTTCCCATCGCTCTTCTGGGCGGCTTGATGGGGCTGGGGGGCGCAGAGTTCCGTCTTCCAGTGCTGGCGGGACCGCTCCGTTATCCGGCGCGTCAGGCGGTTCCGCTCAACCTTGCCGTCAGCCTGGTTACTCTGGGAGCCGCACTCGTTACACGGGGGAGGACCCTCTCCTTTCTCCCGATCGCCCCTCTCCTTCCCGCCCTTGTGTCTCTGATCACCGGCGCAATGACGGCAGCCTTCTTCGGCAGCGCACTGGCGCACCGGCTCTCCAATGAGCGGCTGGAACGGACGATCCTCGTGCTGCTGCTCTGTATCGGAACGGCGCTGATCGTGGAAGGATTCTTGCCGCAGGAGTCACCGGGACTGCTGCCCGCTTCTCTGATCTGGCGTGTGATCGCGGGAGCGCTTCTGGGGATGGCAATCGGTCTGGTCAGCAGCCTGCTGGGCGTGGCCGGGGGAGAACTCATCATTCCGACCCTCATCTTTGCCTACGGAGCCGACATCAAAACCGCAGGGACGGCGAGCCTGCTGATCAGCCTGCCGACCGTGCTGGTGGGCATCCTGCGCTATCGAAAACAGGGCGCCTATCGAGATCCGAAAGACTTCCGGGAGACCGTTCTGCCGATGGGCGTCGGCTCGGTAGCGGGGGCGATTCTGGGCGGACTGATGGTTGGAATGGTCTCCCCGTCTCTCCTCAAAGTGGGTCTGGGCATCGTGCTGATCGTCTCTGCGGCACGTATCTTCTCGGGAACCCGTCACGGATCGCGGGGAGGCTCTGCATAGACGGCGCGATGACGCGCTCCTGTGCGCTCTGCGACGAGAGGGTCCTGACCGTCATGGGTCGAAGGGGGCGTATCGGCGTCCCTTCCACTGTCCTCCCTGCCGGCGATGATAGCGCCAGCCGGAGAGGATCGTCGCCCACAGATAGAGCAGCGCGGTCAGCGGAAGCAGGGGCGACCAGAGCGGCGACTGACGGTAATGCCGAACCATCGGCAGATAGAGCAGGCTCATCAGCAGCCAGGCAAGTCCGCCGAAGACCGCCGCCCAGCCGGAAGCCAGCGCGAGGAGCAGGGGAGGCGCGAGGAAGGTCAGCGAGAGACTGGCGACGCAGCCTGCCAGTCGCAGCGGAGAGTTGTTCAACTGGGCGTAAGCGGAGCGGGCGATCATCTGAAGGATGTCGCTCAGGGTTTCGTAACGGCGGAGGCTGAAGGAGGCGTCGCTCAGACCGATCCAGAGATGATGCCCGCCGCGCTTGATCTCCCGCGCCAGCGCGCAGTCGTCAATCAGGGCATGCCGTATCTGCGTCAGCCCCCCGATACGCTCCAGCGCCTCCCTCCGCACAAGCATCGCGCCTCCCGCCGCGCCCGCCAGACTGTCCGCCGGATCGTTGATGCGCCGGAAAGGGTAGAGCATCCGGAAGAAGAAGACGAACGCCGGGATCATCAGCCGCTCCGCCGCACTCTCGCACCGCAGACGCACCATGAAGGAGACCAGATCGAGCCGGTCGGCTTCGGCGCGGCTTGCCAGTTCGCGCAGCGCATCCTCGCCGTGCGCGATGTCGGCGTCGCTGAAGAGGATGTAGCGCGCCGGGTCGTCGGCTGCAACGCCGCGGCTCCATCCCTGCTGCATTGCCCAGACCTTGCCGGTCCAGCCCGGCGGGAGCGGCTCCGCCGTCAGCAGCGTCAGATCCTCCTCCCGTCCCATCTCCCGCGCCGTCTGCCGCGCCGCGTCTGCCGTGCAATCCTCACTGTGGTCGTCCGCCACCACGATCCGAACTCTTCCCGGGTAGTTCTGTCGCCAGAGTGAGCGCAGGGTCTCCGGCAGGGTCTCCTCCTCGTTGCGCGCCGGGATGATGACGGTGAGGGCGGGCAGGATGTCCGGCTCGGGGGGAGGGACGCGGCGTTCAATGCGCCAGAAGTCGGCGTGCCGCAGCCACAGGTAGAGCCAGACTGCCAGTGATAGAGTAGAAATTGTGAAGGAGATCACAGAGATTGCCGCCTAAAAAGAGAGAGTGTCCGCGCAGAGTGTCGGCGGATGTTGTCCATTACTTCGCGGGGACGCCGTAGATCCAGCGTCCGGACTGCTTCTCCGTGATTGCGAGGACGAACGCGCCGTTCTCAATGCGTGCGGGAACCGGCTCGCCGCGGCTGCCCGGCGTGACCCCCTCCGTGACGAACGTCAGGTTCTGCGGCAGATCGGCGATCGGGATCCGGACCGTTCCCGTTCCGTAGACCATCATCTGCAGCACGGCTCCTCCCTGCACGCGCCGGCTCTCCGGCACGGGCGCCCAGGCGAGCTGCGGCATCTCCTGATCGGCAAAGAGCGTCTCCTTGCCGTTGAGGACGATCCTGCGGCACTGCGTTCCCGCGAAGGCGATCAAATGTCCCTTCGCGTTGAGCCGGAAGGCGAAGTGTTCGCCCTCGTAGGTGACCCGGTGCCCGTTGACCCGGAACTCCTTCAGGCTGATCCGTTCGGAGGGAGGCGGATTGCTCTTTAGATAGGCTTCATCCTGCTCCCGATTGCGGGCAAACCCGCCGGGCCACCTCTCTTCGGTTTCACGGAAGTGACGGGCGATGGCGACCGCTCCGTTGGGGAAGCGGCAGACGAGATAGTCGGTGGTTCGGGAGAGATGCTCCGTGTTGTCGTTGACGTTCTTCCAGCGTCCCGTTCCCGGATAGGCTCCGAGCGCGCTCAGGACCTCAAACCAGTTGCGGGTCTCATAGCCCAGACTCCGCGACTGGTCATCGCGGGGACGGTAACCCAGAAAGGTGAGCGTTCCGCCGCCAGAGAGCGCGCGGTGCGTCCCGACTGTCATGCCCTTAACCTGAGCGACCGTCTCGGTTCCCTGTCGGGGCGTTACCGGATAGATGCGATCCACCAGAAAGTCGGTCAGGATCGTCTGCGCCTCGACGCCCCTGAGCGTTCCGGAGAACTCAACCCGTTTGCCGGGAGCCATCCGTCCCTCGTTCTGCCCCGGCTGATACTCCACTCCGAACAGGCTCTGCCACTCGCTCAGGATCGGCTCTCCCTCCGCAGAGAGGACGGGGGGCGGTCCGCTCCAGATGACCCTTCCTCCCGCTTCAGCGAACCGGCGCATCAGGGCGAGGAGATCTCGGGAGGGGAACGGCTCGAAGGTGGTCGCCAGCGTGGTGAAGCGGCGTCCTCCCAGTTCTATGGCGGGGACCGCCGCGCCGGCGGCGTTTCTGGTGGTAACGATTCTGCCCAGTTGCAGCAGCTTCGCCTGCGTGATGGTGTTGGCGTAGGCGTACTGGGTCATCCAGCTTCCGAACCGCTCCTCGACCGCCACCAGATCCATCGGGTAGAGCATCAGCACCTCGACGTCGCGGTGCTCCATGTCCTGCACGATCCCGTAGAGCGGCGAGCCTGCCGCGCCGAAGGTGTTGACGAGCGACTGCCGGCGTCGGCTCAGCGCGTCGGGCATGCCCCAGTGCGCGCCGTAGGAGTAGGGAACCTCATTGATGATCCCGGTGGAGCAGGCGAGCGACAGCCCGATGTAGTTGCGGTCGAGCCATCCGCCTTCGGCGTGGTCGTTGCCGTTGCCGGTCAGGAAGTCGCCCCATGAGAAGTAGTCGTAGCAGGCGGAAGCCGCCTGATGCACCGTGTTCGACCAGACGAAGTTGGAGGTGTATTCGTAGGCGCTCGGAAAGAGCGGCTCCTGACCGGTGCGCCAGTAGTCAATGGTGGGGCTTTCCGCCCAGGTAGCGTGCGCCCGCGCCTCCAGCCGATACCCCATCCGCCTCTCCGCGTGGCGTTTCGCCTTCGTAAACAGGTCTACCACGCCGTCCTGCAGGAGATGGTAGTAGCGCGTGCGGAAGAGCGCGGTCTGGCAGATCGCTTCCGGCGTGCCGCCGAAGACGTGCATCACGCCCTCTTTCGCGCTTAGATCGTGGGCGAAGTCCTCCTGCCCGTAGCAGAAGTAGATCAGATAACGGGCGAAGTCGCGGTACTGGTCGCCGTAGAGTTCGGCGAAGCGGCGCGCCAGTCCCGGAGAGACGTAGCGCATGGCGAACTCGCCGTGATCGTGGTGCTGGAAGTAGCCCCAGTCCTGCTGGATATGCATCTCGTCGGAGTAGAGCGCGTTCAACTTCACGCCTGCGTCGGCGTAGCGGTCCACCAGTTTCGTCAGATAGGGGAGCGCCTTCTCGCTGAAGTAGTCCATCTCCGGGGTCTTATAGACCTGCACCGCCAGCACGCGATTCAGGTCGCCGATCTCCGTACGCCCCTGACCGTAGATGCGAATGCGCGCCCGGGAGGCGTCCGGCGCAGGCGAGTCCAACGTCTCCGCCTTCGCCGCGTCGGTGATCTCAACGAGGGATTTCGGGTCCACGACCCGGTAGGGGGTTCCGCGCACCAGCGTCTCGCGGAAGGCGAAGACGCGCACCCCCGCGTCTTCCACCGAGATGATCCCCTTGTTATTTGCCCATCGTCGCTGCTGCCACAACTGCACGCTGAATGCGCCGGTCTTCGGATCGCGCAGCCCCTTGCGGTAGTGCATCCAGACGCCCGACTCGCCTGTTTCGCGGGCATACGCCGGACCGATCTCCAGCGGGCTGAGCAGGCTTAACTCCAGCCCGAGACCGTACTGCTGTGCGAATCGGCTCACGGCGGCGATCCGCTGCACATACTCGTCCATATCGGGCGTCAGGCGGCGCGGACCCGCCTGCCCCGGACGATACTGACTGAAGAAGTGATCAAACGCCAGAATGAGCGTGCGGTGTCCCGCCGCCTTCGCGCGCTCGCAGACCTGTCGCAGACTGCCCTCCTGTCGGTCGAAGGTGAGGCTCAGGTTGAGCACCCGGTCGGGATCGGAGAGCGCCTCCAGCTCCTGATCGCTGACCAGAATAATCGCGGATTTTCCGAGCTGAAAGCTCCAGGGTCCCGGATAGGCGACCAGCTCACCGCGATAGAGGTTTTCAGGCACATGGGCGTCTATGGCAGCCTCCTTTTGCGAACCTCCTGCGTTCGCCAGAAAGATAAGCAGCAGTATCAGCAGACATCGGTAAAAAGCAGACATCGCCCTTCTCGTTTCTCGTTTCAGAGCGGCTCACGGCAGCCGGCGCAGACCGCGGTTTTGCCCGGACTGAGGACGCCTCCGCGCTGTCATTGCGAGCGCAGCGAAGCAGTCTTCCACGTTACAGAACGCAGGAGACTGCTTCGGTCGGCTGTCGCCTCCCTCGCAATGACGGAATGAGGGACTCCGCCTCCCTCACAATGACAGGAGGGGATCGCCTGCGGCTTTCGCGCAAGGACCGGAGGAGGGCGCCTGCGGCTTTCGCGCAAGGACCGGAGAAGGGCGCGCCTATCGCCGGACGATCCGACAGCCGAACAGTCCGCCTGCCATCCGTTGAGGATGCGCCTGCAGGCGGATCGTTACCTTCTGCTTGCCCCGCGTCAGCGACTCCGGCAGCGGGTGGGTCACATCGAAGAATCGCTCAGGATGGTTGTTGTTCAGAACCTGCGTGGCGATCTTCTCCCCGTCCGCCAGGATGTCGAACTCACGTCCGCCGACGTCGCTGCCCCAGTAGGTCAGAACCAGGTCTACCGGCTGATCGGGCAGCACCTTCATCTCGAAGGAGAACCAGCCTCCGTCTACGGCGTGCCGCCATTTGCGCCCCTGAAAGTCGCCCGCTCCGGTCTTTTCGCCCTGCAGGTTATGGTCGCGCTCCGGCTGCATCTCGCCGATCGCCAGCATATCCACTGTGCGCCGCTCCAGTTCTCGCAGACGCTCCTGTTCCGCCCGGTACTCCGCTTCCCGCCTCTGCCACTCCGCTTCGGTGAGAAGGTCCCAGTAGACGCTGTAACGCTGATGATGCATCGCATAGTAAGGGATCAGCGTTACATCGGCGGGGCGTCCGACCCCCTGCGTCTGAAAGGTCAGCGTTCTGCCGGGAACCGGTTTGAGTCGCTGAACCAGCGGTCTGCCGTCGGAGACGAAGACGGGAGTGCGCGGAGCCTCGCGATCCTGCGGACCCAGCGCGCCCGCCAGCACAATCGGTCCGTAGAGCAGGGCGACCCGGTTCGGGTTGTCGGGCATCGCCTCCTGCCGCAGGCTCATCGGGAGCGTTATCTCGATCCGGTCGCCGGTTTTCCATGTGCGTTTCAGCTCCACGTAGGTGCCCGGCTTGCCGTCCGCCTTCTGCGTTCTGCCGTTGATCTTCACCACCGGCGAACCCGCCGCCCAGGCGGGATAGCGGATACGCAGCGACAGGGTGGTCGGCTTGTCGCAGGCGAGAGTGAGCCGCGTCACGTTCTCCTCCGGGAAGCGGGTCTCCTGCCGCAGGGTCAGCCCCTTCTCCTGCCAGCGCAGCTCCGACGGGATGAACAGGTTCACGTAGAGACCCTGATCGTCGCGGAAGTAGATGCTGTCGGCGTACTTCGTATGGTTTTCGATTCCCGTTCCGACGCAGCACCAGAACGAGTCGTCCGGCGTGCTGTAGGTCTTGAACGCGCCGGGCTGCAGGGGCATGTAGTAGCAGACCATGCCGTCGTCGGGGTTCTGCGACGCCAGAATATGGTTATAGAGCGCGCGCTCATAGTAGTCGGCGTATTCGGCGGAGGGGTTCCAGCAGAAGAGATGTCGGGTCAGTTTGAGCAGATTGTAGGTTTTACAGGTCTCGGCGGTGGTGGTGGTGAGGCGGTCGGAGAGGCGGTCGGGCAGTCCGAAGTGTTCGCCGGAGGTGAACCCGCCGATGACGTAGAGATGGTGATGCGTTACCGTGTCCCAGAAGAAGGAGGCGATCGTTCGATAACGCTCCTCCCCGGTCAGCTCATACTGACGCGCGCAGCCGATGACTTTAGGAACCTGCGTATTGCCGTGCAGCCCGGCAAGCCGCTCCTCTTTGCGCTCCATCGGGTCGAGAACGGCGCGATGATGGAATTTGCGCGACATCTCCAGATAGTCGGACCTGCCGGTGATGGCGTAGAGCAGCGTCATGGACTCGTTCATGCCCCCGTGTTCGCAGGCGAGCATCCGCTGCCACTGTTCGGGGGTCAGTTTTTCGGTGATGCGTATCGCCCAGTCCGCCAGACGCTCCGCGACGGTCAGCGCCTGCGGGTTATCGGCGTAGAGGTAGCTGTCTATCAGCCCGGCGAACAGCTTGTGCAGGGTGTACCAGGGAACCCATATCCCGTTCAGGTCGAAGCTTTGCGAGCGGATATCGCCTGCGGATATCTCCCGGAAGACGCGGTCGCCGTCGGGGATCGCGCCAACATAGCCGTCGCCCCGCTTCTGCTGGCAGGCGGTCAGCTCCTCCACGATATAGTCCACACGCTCTTTATACCGCGCATCGCCGGAAGCCGCGTACATCTGGGCGCAGGCGGTCAGATAGTGCCCGAGCGTGTGCCCGGCGACGCCCTGCGTCTCCCATCCGCCGTAGACCGGGGCTTTCGGCTCCAGTCCGGCGTTCTTGCGGAACCAGCAGAGCAGCCGATCCGCCTCCAGCGCCAGCAGATACTTTCCGTTGCGCTCCATCGCGCTTCTGAACGGACCGTCCAGCAGGCGGACCTCTTTCAGCGAGAAGGGCTGCGCGCGCAGGGCGAGCTTCGGCAGGACCTTCACCTTCGCCGGGTCGAGTTCCGGCGTCTGCGCCGATGCGGTGTTCTGCATCCCGATGATACTCCCCAGCAGAAGGACCGCCAGGGTCCTCCCGCAGCGTTGACTGATCTTCACCGTGATTCCCGTTCCTAATCCAGCAGGGTCTTCGGGTCGCCGTGCAGCGGCGGCAGCGGATGCGGGCGCACCACCGCGCCGCCCAGCTCATACGACTCCATTACCGCCCAGGTATACTCCAGCGCCGCCAGCGCGTCGCGTCCGGAGGCGCGGATATCCTCTCTCGGCACGCCGTTGGTAATGTCCTCCAGAAAAGCGTGAAGGCGTCGCGGGAAGGTCTGGCTGAAGTCGGTGATGCCGGTGCTGGTGACCTCCGGCGCGTCCGCGCTGCCGCCGGACATCTTCGCGGGGTCGCCCGCCTTGCCGGTGCCGGGCGCGGGCCAGAAGGTAACCTTTTCGATGCAGTTTTCGATGCAGAAGGTTCCGCGCGTGCCGGCGACCTCCAGGCTCCACCAGCCGCCCAGTCCGTAGGTCGCGTCTCCCCGCTGGCTCAGCAGGTAGCCCACGCAGTCGTTGGCGAATCGCACATGGATGCTGACGGTCGAGAGCATCACGTCGTTGACCCGGCGGCGGAAGCCGGGGCGATTGACGAACGCCTGAATATGGGTGATGTCTCCGCAGAAGTGGCGCATCACGCTGAAGGGATGGGAGAGGAAGGCTTTCAGGTGGGCGTAGGGCAGGTTCCAGAACCGGGAGGACTTGTTGGGACCGTAGGTCTCCTCACCCGCGGAGAAGCCCATCTTGTGCAGGCAGTAGACCAGTTCGCCGATCTGCCCGTTGTCCATGTACTCTTTCGCCTTTTCGGCGGGCGGGGTGAAGTAGTGATTGAGGTTGCAGCCGAGATAGACGTTCTTTTCGGCGGCTCTGGCGACCATCTGCCGCGCCTCGCCGACATCGTTGGAGAGCGGCTTCTCCACCAGCACGTGCTTGCCGGCTTCTATCGCCTCCATCGCCGGCTCAAAGTGCCAGCTTCCGTTCTCGAAGCCGCCGGTGGTAACGTCCACGATATCCAGCTCTTCGCCGCGCAGCATCTCCGACAGGCTGTAGTAGACCCGGACGCCCAGCTTCTCCGCCATCGCGTCCGCCCGTTCCTTCACCACATCGCAGACCGCGACCAGATCCGCCAGTTCATCCTGTTTGTAGGCGTTGGCGTGGGTCATTCCGATCCCGCGGCAACCGACAATGCCGATCTTGAGAGCCATCTATTGCTGTCCTTTCGCAAAAAGAGTTGTGTATGACACTATCGAAACAGCTCCATCAACGCCTGCGCGAACAGTTCGTGTCCGCGGTCATCGGGATGGTTGATGCTGTTGCTCAGAAGGGTGATGTAGGGGATGCCCTGCTTCAGCAGGCGTCCCCAGCGCCCCGAGGCGTCGGCGAGCGCCACGTTATGCTTCGCCGCGAACTGCCGCAGACCCGCCACGTAGGGACGCGGGTCCTCCTCCACGCGCACGGAGGGGGCGTTCATCCAGTCCGGACGCACAAAGTGGGGCGTCAGGATGATCCACTCTGCGCCGATCTCCTGAAACCGTTTCTGTAGGTAGGAGTACTTCTCCTCCACGATCTCCGGCGTCATCCAGGCGTCGTTGACAAACTCCATCACGATCAGGTCGGGGCGTGGTTCGATCACGGCGCGCTCGAAGTTGAACTCCGCGCCGGGAGGCTCCTTCAGGAAGCTGTCGCTGCTGCGCCCGCCCCATCCTGCCGTCGTCAGACGCAGTTTTGCGCGGGGGAACGCCTGCTGCAGAAGCGCGAGAAAGCGGTTCTGATACCGCTTCTCGACGCTGCTCGCCTCTCCTCCGGCGGTTACGCTGTCGCCCCATGCCAGGATGTGCAGCGGCTCCCCGCGCTGAAGCTTTGCCCAGGTGCGGGGCAGCAGACGGGACGCCGCCGGCGCGTCGGCGCGTCGGGGTTGAGGCGCGTCGGTCTCAAGGATGGGATAGAGGCTCTCCGGCGTCAGTTTCGACAGGCGTCCCGGAACCCAGACATTCGCCAGCCGCGTCTCCTCCGGCGAGATGTCCGGGGGAAGGGGCGTGGCGTTGTGCGGCTTCCCCGCGCGCAGGGAGACCTCTCCGCGCCGGTTCAGCACCAGGGAATCGATCCGATGCCATTCGCAGACGTAGTCCGCCCAGACCGGCTGACCTTCGCCGATCCTGCCTTCGGGCAGCCTCCCGAAGCTCGCCCAGCGCGCCTGCAGCCCGTAGTCCCGGTTCAGCGTATAGCGGGGGGCGTCGCCGGGACCGGATTTGAGGATCAGGGTCTCCGGCAGCAGCATATCGGGCGCGGTCGTCTCACAGGTGATCAGCTGCCGCAGCCGCGCGCCCTGCATCCAGGGAGCCGCCTTCGGATCGAACAGGGGCAGCGAGTCGTATCGCTCATCGCGAACCGTAATGCGCGCGGGAGGGGAGACGGTCAGGATCGCGGAACGGGCGATCTGCGCCTCTTTCGCCCCGATCTTCACCCTGCCCGGTGAAATACGCACCTTCCAGTCGCCGATGATCTCCAGCTCCGGCATCTCTGCCCATGCCGCGCACGCCGTCGTCATCAGCAGAAGCGGCAGCGCCAGCAGCCAGGCTTCACGCATCGTTCGCCCTCGTCTGTGAGTGGTAGAGTCTCTTTTAACTTTTCCCGTTGCCGGAAGGTCTCCTGCAAAGAAAAAGAAAAACGGGGCGACCATAGCGGTCGCCCCGTCTCAGACAGCGAAGTGCCGGCGCTCTACTGGCAGCCCCGCTTGTAGGGATCCCAGATGCTGGAGCTGCTTCCAACCGTCAAGCCGACGTCGGTGATGAGGGTCATGTAGTTCATGGACTTGGCATGACCATCCAGCCAGATCACGTTGATCTGTTCGGAGTGCCGCCGCTTGCCCAGCGCCTCGGCTTCCTCGGTAGTCGGCTCAGGACCGTCGAAGTTGATGTAGGAGTTGCCGATGTTCTTCCAGTAGCGGGGATAGTAGCTGGTTGTGGGGTCTTCCGCGGAGGAGCCGGGACCGTAGGTCTCTCCCGCCAGGCGGCAGGGCGCTCCCGCCGGTCCGCGGCGGAGCACGTTGTAGTACATGGCGTCTACCATGCCGACGGTGTTCGCCGGCTCCGGCAGCACCGCAAGCTGCATTCCGAAGTGCGGTCGGAAGACGTAGTTGCTGACGCCGTAAGAGTTCTGTCCGCCATACGAGTAGAATGCCGGGTTTCCGAAGGGACTGTTATCAAAGTTAACCCATCCGCGCGGATTAGACGGGCAACGGAAGATTCCGTCGTTTTTCACGTAGGGGTTGAGAAGCTGATTGAAGAAGGTGGTGCGTTTGGTGCTGGAACCCAGTCGCGGGTCGTCCGCGAACGGATTGGCGGAGCGATTGCGATAGGGCACCAGGGTCTCGTCATAGTCCTGCGCGTACATCATCATGGCAGTGCCGATCTGCTTGGTATTGCTCAGACATGCAATGGCGCGCGCCTTCTCTCGCGCCTGGGCGAAGACCGGGAACAGAATGGCTGCAAGGATCGCGATAATCGTGATGACGACGAGAAGCTCGATCAGCGTAAAGCCTCTCCTCTGGAACGGCTGATGCATGGAGTGTATTTTCCTTCCTGAGTGGTACGAAGCGTCCGTTAAAGCCAGAACATCATCTCTTTGCACTTTTTTTCGTACCCGAACTGGAAGAGACGCACATGATGCGGAGTGTTAAATTTATATTAACCGGTTCTCTTCACAGGGCAGGGCGGACATTCGGAAGGCAGGAAAGCCCTCGCCGCGTCCCTAATGTATTTCTGGCGTACCTGAAATCTGAACGAATGGAATCGGGGGAGTGCAGACCCATGGCAGAACTGTTCAATATGCCCATGCTGGGACAGACGATGGAGGAGGGAACCGTCCTCCAGTGGTTTAAGCAGGAGGGCGATCCGATAAAGAAGGGCGAGATCCTGCTGGAGATCATGTCCGACAAGGCGAATATCGAGGTCGAGTCGCCGACGGAGGGCGTGCTCCGCAAGATACTGACCCCGGTGAACGAGACCGTCCCGATCAACACGCCGATCGCTATCATCGGAAGCGCGGAGGAGCCGATCGAGGCTCTGCTGGAGAGCGTCGGCGCTGCGCCTGCGGCAGCATCTGCGCCTACGGCAGCATCCGCACCGGAACCGGTTGCCGCCGCCTCTCCTGCGTCAGTCTCCGCCGCGCCGGCAGTCTCCGCCGCGCCGGCAGTCTCCGCCGCGCCGGCAGTCTCCGCTTCCCCTGCGGGAGGCGTCTTTCTCTCTCCGCGGGCGCACCGGCTGGCGAATGAGCATGGCGTCCCCGCCGCCGCGCTTGCCGGACGCGGGACCGGTCCCGGCGGGCGCGTGGTGGAGAAGGATGTCCTCGCCTATCTAGAGGAGCAGAAGAGCGCGCAGGCGGGAAGGGCGCGCGTAACGCCGCTGGCGGCAAAGATCGCGGACGAGATGGGGGTCAATCTGGAGGAGCTTGCGCTGGGGCTGCCCGGCAGCCGGGTGCGCGCCGAGGATGTGCGGCGGCTGGCGGAGGAGACGAAAGCTGCTCCCGCGCCGGTTCCGGCGGCGAAGAGCGCGGCTCCGGCGACCGCAGAGCCGGCGATACGCGAGGTGATCCCCCTGCGCGGCTTGCGTAAGATCATCGCGGACAATGTGGCGCGCTCTCGTCAGACCGCGCCGCACGTAACGCTAATCCTCGAGGTGGACATGACCGAGACGGTTGCCCTGTTCGCCCGTCTTCAGGCTGCCGTCCAGCAGGCGTATAACACCAAACTCACCTATACCGACCTGCTGATCAAGGCGACGGCGTGTGCGCTGTCCGATCATCCGCTGTGCAACGCCGCGCTGATCGGGGACGAGATCCGCCTCTACGCCGATAAGAACATCGGGGTCGCGGTCGCGACCGACACGGGACTGCTGGTTCCGGTGATCCGGCAGGCGGATGCGAAGCCGCTCGGACAAATCTCGCTGGAACTGAAAGCGCTGGTGGAGCGCTGCCGATCGGGGAAGCAGACGCCGGAGGATCTCTCCGGAGGAACCTTCACCATCACCAATTTGGGAGCGTTCGGCATTGATGCATTCGACCCGATCATCGTTCCCCCGCAGTCTTGCATTCTGGGGGTGTGCCGGATCGCGGAGAAGCCGATCGTCCTGCAGAAAGAGGTGGTCGTCCGCTCCATGATGAACCTCTGTCTCTCCTTCGATCATCGGGTTCTGGACGGCGTGCCGGGGTCGCGCTTCCTGCAGCGATTGAAGGAGATACTGGAGAACCCGCTGACCCTCTTTGTATAGCCGCGCTCTCGCGGGGAAGAGGCCGCATATTCGGCAAAAATGGTTCCGGGCAGGCGAAACGCCTGCCCGGACTGCGTGAGAGGATCCCCCTTCTCTACGGCAGGACGGCTTCCGCGCGCACCACGCCGGCGCGCTCATGCTTGGCGACGACCCGGACCGTCTCGCCCGGCTTTGCGCGCAGCACCCATTCGAGTTTGACCCGGTGATCGGTCGGGTCTGCGCTCCAGCCGTAGGGACTGGGGGCTTTATAGGCGCGTCCTTCGATCTGTCCGACCTCCTCGCGTTTTCGTCCGGTCTCCAGCGTCGCGCCCTCCGGGATCTCGATCTCGGCGACCAGACCGCGCACCGTCTTGCGCTCCATCGCCTTGCGCGTTACGTAGGTCGGCAGCCAGCCCGTGTTATCCACCACCAGCCGCACGCGATAGGCGCTGCGTCCGTCCTCCGTCGGCTGTCCCAGCGGCGTGACGTCAAAGGAGTGCAGCTCCAGCTGCGGGGCGATCAACGCCTGCCACAGAAGCCACTGCGGGAATCGCGAGACCTCCTGCTCGATGAAGGGAGGAGGCGGATTGCGGAAGGCGTAGAGGGCGTCCCAGCCGCCCAGTTCGATCTTTCCAAGCTGCGGGTGGTCGAACGGATACCAGTCCACAAACCCCTTCCCCTCCAGCGCCTCATCGTTCCACTTCAGCATCTTCAGGTCCTCTTCGAGCGGGTGTTCGCGGTACCAGTCAATGAACCGGTAGCCGCCTTCGGGCTTGTCCGGTCCGAAGGCGGCGATCCCCGCCATCCGCTGCGGCGACCATATCTCCACCGTCCAGGCGTAGATGCCCAGATGATCGTAGCACCAGTCGTCAAAGACGCCGGTGATCACCTCTTTGGGGTGGTATTTGAAGTCGTGGAAGACCGAGATCGCCGGGTAGCCGGTCAGCTCTTTGCCCTTCTCCCCGATCTTCTGATAGATCCACAGGTCCTCCGCCGGAAACGCCTCGTCGCTCTGCGTCCCGTAGGGGCGCAGCAGAACGCCGCTGTAGGTGTGGAAGGTTACGGCGCTGGTGATGTTGGGGTGGCTTGTGATGAAGGCGACGATGTTGCGCACCTCCGGCTCGCTGGTCGGATAGGGACCGGCTCCATACTGCTCGACCTCCTGCCGCCAGTGCGCCGGGAAGTTGCGGTTGAGGTCGAGTCCCTCTTTGTTGGGCTGAATGCGGATCGTAACGCCGTCCCAGTTCTCCAGCGTGCCTTCGGGCAGGAGGCGATAGTAGACGCCGCCGGTTTCGGTTGGATCGCGGCGAACCAGCAGGCGCGGCTCCTCCGGGTGAACCTTCCAGGGACCGTTGGGGTCGGGGATCCGCATGAACAGGAAACGCCCGTCCCCGTCTACGTCCTCGCGTTTCAATCCTTCGATCGGCTCCTCGTCGTAGGGGTAAGGGCGAACGCTGGAGCGCAGAAACTTCGGCTTGTCAGCAAAGTAGAGTTCCGCGCCGTCCGGGTTGACGCGGGGAACGATGTAGAAGGTCCGGGTATCCAGGCAGCGTGTGATCTCCGGGTCGCTTCCGTACTCCGTCAGCAGCTTCCGCAGAAAGTAGAGGCAGGCGGAGGCGGCGGAGACTTCGGTCGCGTGAATATTGCCGTCAATCCAGACCGCCGGCTTTTCGGTATCCGGTCCGGTGGCGGAATTGGTAACGATGACGCACCAGACATCCCGCCCCTCGTAACTTTTGCCGATGCTCTCCACGCGCGCCAGATCGGGGCGCAGCGCCGCCAGCGTCTGAATATGGCGGGTCATCTCCTCATAGGGGTAGTAGTGGTCAAAACGCAGTTCTTCGCTCACGCAAGCACCTCTTCATGGTTAACGCTAACGCCATCTCTCATTATGGCATGAAGCGCGAAGGAGGCGGCTTTTTCCGCATCCGCTACGGCAATGCGGGAGGCGAAAATAAAATTTTAGTCTGGACTATAAATTTTTCATAGAGAGGTTGACATTTTTATTTAGCGTTGTTAGAATAAATATATCCGAACACGCTGAAACCATTTCCCGCACACAAGGAGAGATACCATGCGTAAAACGTTCCCTGTTTGCCCGGCACCTCGCCCGGTCGGATTCACGCTCATCGAGCTTCTTGTAGTTATTGCTATTATCGCCATTCTCGCGGCGATCCTGTTTCCGGTCTTCGCGCAGGCGCGTGAGAAGGCGCGGCAGACCGCCTGCGTCTCCAACCTGCGCCAGCAGGGGCTAGCGCTGGCGATGTACGTGCAGGACTATGACTCCTATCCGGCGCACTCGTCGCCGTCCAGCGCCAACCCGCGCACCCGCTGGCCCGATCACATCTTCCCCTATGTGAAGAACGAGGGTCTGTTCCTGTGTCCGAGTGCGCCGGTCTCGGTGTTCGGGAAGGCGTTTGCCCACAATCCCCGCGTTCTGTTCGGCGGGTACGGCTACAACTTCCAGTATCTGGGCAACTCCCGTTTTCCGTTCTATGCGGCGGACGCCTCTATCTCCGTTCCGGCGGAGACCTTTGCCATCGCCGACACAGCGGGAGTGATCCGCGACAGCGGCGAGGTGGTCGCGGGGCAGTACGCCATTGATCCGCCCCTGCCTTCGGCGCGGGGCAGCCGCCCGACGACGCCGGGAGCCGGATTCTACGGGAGCGGAAGCGAGTGCGGAAGCGGCGCGCCGGGACCGGGCAGGTGGGGGTGCCGCAGCGTTCCGGCGGAGCGGCACAGCGGCATGGTCAGCGTTACCTTCTGCGACGGGCACTCGAAGGCGATGCGCCTGTCGCAGATGGACGACTACAACCGGGACGGGCGGCTGGATAACGGTTGGTGGAACGGGCAGGCAGACCCGCAGAAACGTTAGCGGCGGCGACGCGCGCGGAGGCAGCAGTCTGCCTCCGCGCGCGGCAAACTCATTCAAACAGCGAGGTGATCGAAAGATCGTTGTTGGCGCGGTAGATCGCCTCTCCGAAGAGCGTGGCGACCGAGAGGGTTCTGATCTTCGGGTGACGCTTTTCGGGCGGCAGCGGGATCGTGTCGGTGGTGATGATCTCTGCAATCTCCGGGCGCGAGGTCAGCCGTTCGACCGCCCTGCCCGCAAAGATGCCGTGCGTGCAGGCGATATGAATCTCCGGCTTGCAGCCGTGCTCCAGCAGCATATCCACCGCCTCCATCATGCTGCTACCCGAAGAGATCATATCCTCGATGATCACGGGTGTTTTGCCGCGCACATCGCCCGCCAGATGCGTTACCTCGGTCGCCTGATGCAGGGGATGGTGCTTGTATCCGACGGCGAGCGGCGCATTCAGGTCGCTGGCGACCTTGCGCGCCTTCTTCACCCGCCCCTCATCCGGTGAGACGACCACGATATCCTCCATCTGTTTCTGCAGAAAGTACTTTGCTAGCAGTTTCAGGGCGGTCAGATGGTCTACGGGCACATTGAAGAAGCCCTGTATCGCGTCGGCGTGCAGGTCCATGCACATCACGCGCTGCGCCCCGGCGGCGGTGATCAGGTCGGCGACGAGTTTCGCGGTGATCGCCTCGCGGGGCGCGTCCTTCTTCTCCTGCCGCGCATAGCCGTAGTAGGGGATGACGGCGGTGACGCGCCAGGCGGAGGCGCGGTGCAGCGCGTCCAGACAGATCAGAAGCTCCATCAGGTTCTGATCCACCGGCGGACAGGTCGGCTGAATGACGTAGGCGTCGGCGCCGCGCACGCTCTCCTCAAATTTGACGTAGGCTTCGCCGTCCACGAACCGCGTGATTTTCAGCCTGCCCAGGGGGATCTTCAGCCAGTCTACGATCGCCTGCGCCAGCTGCGGGTTGGCGGTGGCGGAGAAGACCTTCAGGTCGTGATGTTCGCTCATGCGGGGTGTCCGCTCCTCTCCTGGCGGGTTGCCGCTTTCAGCGCTTCGGCAAATGTCCGCGCCGCCTCCGTCACGCCGGGACTATCGCCGTGCTGCGCGATCAGGTTCACCATCGCGCTGCCGACCACCACGCCGTCGGCGTAGGCTCCCACGCTGCGGACATGTTCCGGGCGCGAGATGCCGAACCCGACGCTGATCGGCAGGGAGGAGCGGGCGCGCACGCGCTGAACCATCTCCACCACATCGGGCGGCACATCCTCCCGCGCTCCTGTAACGCCGGTTCGGGAGACGCAGTAGATAAAACCGGTGGAGAGCCGGGAGACCACCTCGATTCGCGCGTCGGTGCTGGTCGGGGCGAGCAGAAAGACTGTGTCCAGCGACCGAGCGCGCGCCGCCGTGATCCACTCCTGCGCCTCCTCCGGCGTCAGATCCACCAGCAGACCGGCGTCTGCGCCCGCCCCGGCGGCATCCCGCGCAAAACGCTCTACGCCATAGCGAAGGACAGGGTTATAGTAGGTGAAGAGCAGCAGGGGGATCTCGCTCCGCTGGCGGATGGCGCGCACCGCCTCCAGCACGCACGCCACGTTCACGCCCTTCTGCAGGGCGCGAAACGAGGCGGACTGAATGCTGGGACCGTCCGCCAGCGGATCGGAGAAGGGGATGCCGAGTTCAATCACGTCTACGCCCGCCTGATCCAGCGCCAGAACGATCTCGACGGTCCGCTCCGGCGATGGATCGCCGACGGTAACATAGACGATCAGCGCCTTCTCGCCGCGCTCTTTCAGGGCGGCAAAGCGTTCGGTCAGTCGGGTCATCCGGTCAAAGCTCCATTCCCTTGCGGAGTGATTGCGAACACGGCGCGCGGTTACAGGCTCAACTTCAGTTCGCGGGCGGCGGTCTCCATATCCTTGTCGCCCCGCCCGGAGAGATTGAAGACAACGATCTGATCGGGGGACATCTGCGGAACGATCTTGCGCAGGTGCGCGATCCCGTGCGCGCACTCGAGCGCGGGGATCAGTCCCTCGGTCTGCGCGAGGAACTGGAAAGCGTCGAGCGCCTCCGCATCGGTGATGGAGACATATTCGGCGCGTCCGGTCTGTTTCAGGTAGCTGTGTTCCGGTCCGACGCCGGGGTAGTCCAGTCCGGCGGAGATGGAGTGCGAGGGGGCGATCTGTCCGTTCTCGTCCTGCAGCAGGTAGGACTTGCAGCCGTGCAGCACTCCCGGCTCGCCCGCTGTCAGCGTGGCGCAGTGCTCGCCCGTCTCGATGCCCCGTCCCGCCGCCTCCACGCCGATCAGCCGCACGCCCGCGTCCTCGATAAACGGATAGAAGATGCCCATCGCGTTGGATCCGCCGCCCACGCAGGCGACCACCGCATCCGGCAGCCTGCCCTCGCGCTCCTGTATCTGAAGGCGGGTCTCCTGCCCGATGATGGACTGAAAGTCGCGCACGATCATGGGGTAGGGATGGGGACCGACGACCGAGCCGATGATGTAGTGGGTGGTGCGCACATTGGTTACCCAGTCGCGGATCGCCTCGCTGGTGGCGTCTTTGAGGGTGCGCGTGCCGCTGGTAACGCAGGTGACCTTGGCTCCGAGCAGCTTCATCCGGTAGACGTTGAGCGCCTGCCGGTGGATGTCCTCCTCGCCCATGTAGACTTCGCACGCCAGTCCAAAACGGGCGCAGGCGGTGGCGGTCGCCACACCGTGCTGTCCCGCGCCGGTCTCCGCGATGATCCGCGCTTTGTTCATGCGCCGCGCCAGAAGCGCCTGCCCGATGGCGTTGTTGATCTTGTGCGCGCCGGTGTGGCACAGGTCTTCGCGCTTGATGTAGATCTTCGCGCCGCCCAGCGCCTCTGTCAGCCGCTCCGCGTAGTAGAGCGGCGTCGGTCGCCCGACGAAGTCGTGGAAGTAGCGCTGCAGGTCGGCGCGGAAATCGGGATCCGCCTGCGCCCGCGCATACTCGGCGGTCAGTTCATCCAGTGCGGGGATCAGGGTTTCGGGAACATAGCGCCCCCCGAAGATCCCGAAGTGACCGAGAGAATCGGGAAGGCGTGCGGCTTGCATCGTCATCATCGTCCTCAGTGGCAGGAGAGTCCTGCGGAAATGTTTCGACAACTCATGTTACGCGGATAGCGTGGCAGGGTGTGAACGCGGTCCTCCTTGTGCGGCGCAGAGCCTCTCTCAATGCCCCTGCGAGAGAAATGACACATTGGGGGCATGCTGCGCCTGCCTGCAACGGTCGCGCCTCCCATTCCGTCCTTGCGAGGGAGCCGAAGGCAACCCCTTCTGTCCTTGCGAGGGAGGCGTAAGCCGACCGAAGCAATCTCACAACCCGCACAGCGTACCGATGTGCGCTCCCTCCGTGCACAACGCCCGATACCCGTGCGTCCTGCGTAACAACATGGTATTCAGTGTACCCGCAACGGGCGCGGGCGGAAAACGTCTGTCAGTCCCCCAGACAGACGCCGACGTTGCGCGCGCTCTGCACCCAGGGATGATCCAGCGGAACCAGTTTTCGCTTGCCGACCACCTCTTCCAGGGGGATCGGCTCCACGCGGTCGCCCCGCACCGCCAGCATGACGCCGCTGACGCCCTGCTGGATTAACTCGACCGCCGCCGTGCCCAGCCGGGTCGCCAGCAGCCGGTCTGCGGCGGAGGGAGTGCCTCCGCGCTGCAGGTAGCCCAGAATGGTCACCCGCGCCTCCAGGTTGGTCATCATCTCCAGCTGCTGCGCCAGCACGAAGGCGTGTCCGGTGCGCTGCGTCTCCAGTTCCTGCAGCTTGCTCTCGATCTCTTTTTTCGCCGATTTGCTGCCGGCGGCTGCCAGCTTCTCCTCCAGCGCCTTGCGAATCCGGTACTCCTCGCAGGACATCGCGCCTTCGGAGACCGCCACGATGCTGAAGTTCTTTCCCTCCCGGCTGCGTTTTCGGATCGCTTCGGCGATGATCTCCACCTGGTAGGGGATCTCCGGGATCAGGATCACGTCGGCTCCGCCGGCGATGCCGGCTCCCAGCGCCAGCCATCCGGCGTTATGCCCCATCACCTCAACGATGATGATCCGGTGATGGCTGTGCGCGGTGCTGTGCAGGCGGTCTATGGCGTCGGTCGCGATCCCCAGCGCGGTATCGAAACCGAACGTCACATCGGTCATGGCGACATCGTTGTCAATGGTCTTGGGGAGGGTGATGATGTTGAGACCCTTCTTCGCCAGCAGGAAGGCGTTCTTCTGCGTGCCGCCCCCGCCCATGCAGACCAGCACATCCAGCAGATGTTTATGGTAGGTGTCCACCATCACATCGGTCATGTCCATCAGTTTGCCGCCGATCGGCATGCGGTTGGGCTTGTCGCGGCTGGTTCCGAGAATGGTTCCGCCGGTCGTCAGGATACCGGAGAGCGTGGCGTCTTCCAGATGGACCGTGCGGTTCTCCATCAAGCCGCGAAAGCCGTCCCGGAAGCCGATCACCTGCATTCCGTAGACTCCCATGGCGGTCTTGCCCAGTCCGCGCAGGGCGGCGTTCAGTCCGGGACTGTCTCCTCCTGCGGTGAGCACACCCACGCATTTTGGCTTGTTATTCACTCTCTTCATCCTTCATCATGCGTTCGATCCCCGATCGAATCACCGGGTTCGGGTAATCTTTGGCTTTTTCGCCGGCGGGGGGCTTGCCGGCAGTCGAGGGGCTTTGAGGTGTCTGTAGACATGATACCAGAAGTAGAGGCTCGCGATCAGCGCGCTCCAGGCGATGAAGCGGAGCGAGCCGGAGGCGGGGGACGCCATCAACTCGCCGCCCTCAAAGGAGGCGACCTCCGGGTTCTCCGGCAGGTAGTAGATGCGGATGTCCTGATTGACCTTCAGCCGCTCCCACAGCCCCAGATCGTAGGCTCTGCGCTCCACCCGGTGGTTCTTCCGGTTCGCATCGGCAAAGACAAACGTGATTGTGTAGATCATTCCGCCGTCCTGACCGGGGCGGCTGTCCTTCAACTGCACGGTGCCGATCGCTCTGACGCCGCGCCGCGCCAGTTCGGATCGTCCTCCGGGAATGTGGATAAACAGCAGATAGAGGGAGCCTGCCGTCAGAAACAGCGCCAGAGTCCAGGCGTATGCCGGCTTCATGGCAGCCACTCCTCCGACTGCGCCCGCCGTGCGTCAAACAGGCGCACCGCCTGAATAAAGGCGCGCAGTTTGGAATGATCCTTGTAGCCCGGCGCAGCTTCGATCCCGCTGGAGACGTCCACCGCGTAGGGCTGCACCGTCTCCAGCGCGGTGGTTACGTTGTCCGGGTTCAGTCCGCCTGCCAGGATGATGGGCAGCTTGAAACGCCGCTTCGCCTCAATCGCGAGATCCCAGTTGAAGGTCTGCCCGGAGCCGCCCAGCTTATCCCGCACAAAGGTGTCGAGCACCAGCCCATGGGGCTGATAGATATGGATCGAGTCCTCGATCGTGTCCAGGCTGGAGGCGTCCTTGACCCGCACCGCCTGAAGCAGGCACTTCTCCATCAGAATCCGATTGTGTCCGTCGTGCGTGTAGAACTGAACGGTGTCGAAATACTCTTCGTGATGCGCTCCGATCAACTGCCCCGGGGAGACGCACACCGCCACCTTGCTGATAAAGGGCGGTATCAGCTCCAGGATACGCAGCGTATTTGGATTCTCGCCGACGTAGCGCGGCGATTCACGGACAAAGATAAAGCCCAGGGCGTCCGCGCCGTAGTCTATGGCTGCGCGTGCGTCTTCCATATTCGTAATGCCGCAGATCTTGATACGTGTCATTCAGCGTCGCCTTCAGCCATCGAAGTCTGTCACTTTGCCGCCCCGATTCAATTCCTTATCTTTCCGTGACCGACAGGGGTTTTCCTCTACGGAGATGCGTCCTCCTGCACGATGGCAGGACAGAATGACGGGGGCGGCAGACTCCGCCGCAGTGCGCAAGCCTGCCGCCCCGTTTCAGAGTGATGTATCAGGTTCCCAGCAGCTCATGCATTTTGGCGGCGATGTCCGGCTCTCGCATCAGCGATTCGCCGACCAGCACCACGCGCACCCCCGCCGCCGCCAGCCGCTCCACATCGGAGCGCCGATTGATCCCGCTCTCGCTGACGACGATCCGGTCGGCGGGAACCCGGGGCATCAGGTCGAGAGTGGTCTGCAGGGTGGTTCGGAACAGATGCAGATCGCGGTTGTTGATGCCGATCAGCTTCGCATCGGTCGCCAGCGCCTCTTCCAGCTCCTCGGCGTTGTGGACTTCGATCAGCACGGTCAGGCTCAGCGCACGCGAGGCGTCAATCAGCGTCTTCAGGTCGCCTTTGGGCAGCGCGGCCACGATCAGCAGCACCGCGTCTGCGCCTGCCGCGCGCGCCTCCAGCAGCTGATACTCGTCTATGATGAAGTCTTTGCGCAGCAGCGGGAGGTCCACGACATCGCGTATGGCGCGCAGATAGGAGAGGTGTCCCTGAAAGTGGGGTTCGTCGGTCAGCACGGAGAGGCAGGCGGCGCCGTTTGCCGCCATGATCTTCGCGATCTCCACCGGGTCAAAATCGGCGCGAATCACGCCTTTGGAGGGAGAGGCTTTCTTCACCTCCGCGATCAGCGCCGGGACCGGAGCGTTCAGCAGCGCGCCCAGAAAGTCGCGCGGGGGAGCCATATCGGCGATCCGCCGCTCCAGCTCGGACGCCGAAACCCGTTTGCGGGAGCAGTAGACTTCGGTTCGCTTGTCAGCGAGAATTTCAGACAGTATGCTCATAGGTTTCACCTTATTTCAGACGACGGCAGACCGCAGTCCGCCGCGCATAGATTTCGGAATACGGACGGTTCGGTGGCGGAAACATCGCTCCCCGATCTGTTTCCGCCGCTCAGTTTATCGAACAGATCCCTTTCTATATTACGGCGATATGCCGGAAATGTCACGCAGGATGCGGACGTCGAGGTCGTATGAAGGCGCAGCCATCGCAGTCGGGGCAGCGAGGGGTGAGATGAGATGGATGCCGGCGCCGGGCAGGCTTCTCTGACAGACAGCGTAACACAGCTTGCGCTCCTGTTATGAATCGGAACGAAACTGCGCGGTAAAGGCGATCAGCTCGTTGAGCACGGTGAGGGCTTTGCCGGAGTCGATCATCCGGTGCGCGAGCCCCAGACCGTCGCGCCAGGTCTCCGCCATGCCGCCCAGTATCAAGCCGGCGGCGGCGTTGACTGAGACGATATCGCGGCGCGCACTGGTCTCGCCCTTCAGAACGTTGATGAGAATCTCGGCATTCTCCTGTGGCGTCTCGCCGCCGCGAATCTCATCTAGCGTCGCGGGAACGACAAAGAACTCCGCCGGAATGCGGGTGTCGGTGGTAACGCGCCCGCGATGCAGCGTGCTGATTCGGGTCGGTCCGATGGTGGAGATCTCGTCCAGACCGTCCATGCCATGCACCACCATCGCCTCTTCGCATCCCAGCCGCCCCAGCGTCTCTGCCATCTTGGGGCACAGGTCGGGATCGAAAACGCCGATCAACTGACGGGAGGCTCCGGCGGGATTGGTCAGCGGTCCGAGAATGTTGAAGACGGTGCGAATGCCCAGTTCCCGCCGCGGCTGCGCGACATGTTTCATAGCGGGGTGGTGCCGCGGGGCGAACATGAAGCCGACCCCGACGGTATCAATACACTGCGCCACCTGTTCGGGGGTCAGGTCCAGGTTCACGCCGAGCGCCTCCAGCACATCCGCGCTGCCGCATCGGCTGGTAACCGCCCGGTTGCCGTGCTTGGCGACGCCGATCCCCGCCGCCGCGACCACAAACGTCGCTGTCGTGGAGATGTTGAAGGTGTCGCAGGCGTCTCCTCCGGTTCCGCAGGTGTCAATGAGCGGACGCCGATGTGCCACAACCCGCACCGACCGCTCCCGCATCACCCGCGCAAATCCGGTCAGCTCATCCACCGTTTCGCGCTTGGTGCGAAGCGCCGCCAGCAGCGCGCCGATCTGCGCGTGCGTGGTCTCCCCGTTCATGATCGCCGTCATCACCTCGGTCGCTTCGCTCTCGCTAAGGCTCTGCCCGTCCACTAGTTTTTGAAGCGCATCTGCAATCATGGCACTCTCCTGCGCGTCTCCTCCCTGCGGAGACGCAAAATGCGGCGGTATCTTACCCGACCACCGGAAGCGTTGCGGGCGGGTCGGCGTTCAGGTAGCGCGCGCCGGCTTCGGTCACGGTAACGATATTCTCAATCCGTATGCCGAACCGCCCGGGCAGATAGATGCCGGGTTCCACGCTGAAACACATCGTCTTCTGCAGCGGCGTGGCGTTTCCCTCCACGATGCTTGGCGGCTCATGCCCGGAGAGACCGATCCCGTGTCCGGTGCGATGAATAAACTGCGGTCCATATCCCGCCGCTTCGATGACAGCGCGCGCCGCTCGATCCACCGCCTCGCAGGTCTGTCCAGGGCGCACGGCGTCGAAGGCGGCGCGGTGCGCCTGATAGACGATCTCGTAGACCCGTGTCGCTTCCGCCTCCGGCTCTCCGAAGGCGAGGGTGCGGGTGATGTCCGAGTAGTAGCCGTCCACCACGCAGCCGATGTCCAGGATGACGATGTCGCCGCGTTTGAGGCGGGCGTCTCCGGTGTGGTGGTGGGGCAGCGCGCTGTTGGGACCGAAGCAGACGATGGCGAATGCCGGGGCGGTTCCGCGCTTTTTATACGCCAGCGCGACTCCCTCCTGCAGCTCCCGTTCGGTCATCCCTTCCCGCAGCAGGGGCAGGCACTCCGCATAGACGGCGTCGGTGACGGCGGCGGAGCGGGCGAGCGTGTCCAGCTCCTCCTCCGTCTTCACCTGCCGGAGCGACGCCATCAGATCGCCTGCCGCCGTGTAGCGCGCCTGCGGAGAGATCTGCTGAAGCCCCAGCAGGTGCACGCTCTGCATCTCGTCATCCACCGCGATGACGCCCTCTATGCCCCGCTCCGCCAGCAGTTGACGCACCGTCTCCTGCCAGCCGGTCGCATCGTACCAGGCGCGCACATCGGCGATCCCGGCGGGGTTATGGCGCGCCTGTTCGACGTTCAGGGAGGTGAGAACAAACGCGGGATCGCCCTGCGCGGGGACGAAGAGGGCGATCAGCCGCTCGTGTCCCGGCTCCGCCCAGCCGGTCAGATAGCGCATGTTGTCGGTGGGAGCAAAGACGGCGGCGGAGAGACCCACTTCCCGCATCGCCTGCTGAAGTCGCGCAATTCGCTGCTGATAGAGATTCATGATAAGACCCTGCCCACAAGGTTGCCCGCGGCGCAAGCCGATACCGGAAAGGGAAAAGACCGCCCGAACGGGGCGGTCTGAACCGGCGCCGGTTTCGGAACTCCATATGCAGGATACCCTAAAATTGGCGTATGTCACCTCTCTGTACAGATGCGCCGTTTCAGTAGCTTCCCAGCTCTTTGGCGAGGTTGACGATCCGGCGGAACCCCTCCAGACTCACCGAGGAGGGGACGGAGTGATCGGAGGAGAAGATGTAGCCTCCGTTCTGCTTGACAATCGGGATGACGCGGCGCATCTCGGCTTCGATGGCGTCCAGGTCGTCCCACAGCACCGCGTTGATGCCCCCGTGCAGCACCAGTCTGTCGCCGTAGGTCTGCTTGAGCTGCACCGGGTCCATCCCCGCCTTCACCTCCAGCGGGTTGAGCGCATCTATGCCGATCTCGACCAGTTCCGGCACAAACGGGTTGATATCGCCGCAGGAGTGCAGGTGCGCCTTCACGCCCTTCGCATGCGCCCACTCCACCGCGCGTTTGTGGAACGGCTTGAGAATCGTGCGATACGTTCGCACGGAGAAGAACTGGTTGTGCTTGAAGCCCATATCGTCGGGCCACATCACGCTGTCAAAGGTGTAGCCCGCTTCCCAGACCCTGTCCAGCAGCGTGAGATTCAGCTCCAGAAAGTGGCTGAAGATGTCCATCAGCCACTCCGGCTGTTCGACAATGGCGAGCAGAACACGCTCCGTCCCGACCGTCCAGGAGTGGGTGATGTCGAATCCGAACCAGAGTCCCCCGACGATCCAGCGCCCCTCCTCGCGCCATCGCCGATAGTTGGCTTTCAGGTCGTCCCAAGGGATCCGGTCGTCGGAGGGGGTCATGCGGGCTTTCGCCTCCGCCCAGCTCTCCGGGTCTTTGATCGTGAAGTCCAGGAACTCCGGGACGCCTCCCGCATGCTTCCAGTCCTTCATGGTAACGCCGTAGGCGCTGGTATGGATGCGGTACTCGTCGGTCTCCTCGATCACCTGCACCGGATAGCGCGGGCTGAGGTCCACGCCGATATGTGCCGTTTTGTCCAGCCCGAAAAAGTCCCGGAAGTCCACCCCGGCGGGCATCCCCTCGCGCTGCCAGCGTTCGATCGTGGCGGACCAGGGTTCATCTATGACAGGAATGCGATCCGCCTCCTGGTGCGCGAACATCCGAGCGAATCGCTCACGACTGGTCATGGTCTCCTGCATCGGCGGCTCCTTTTCGCTGTGGACTGGCTCTCTGTTCCGCGTCTGTCGGCGCGCCTCCTGCCTGAAACGGGGAGGCAATTGGGGTGCATATTCGCCGGACGGATCGTAGGAGACAGGGAACGATGATTCAAGGAAAGAGAGAGCGATGCGATTTCGATACCTGATCGGCGCGGCGGCGGCGGTTCTGGGGCTGGGGAGCTTTGCCTCGCCGACCCGCGCAGAGGAGAAGCCGACGCGCTATCGGCTGTTTCTGGAGACGGGAGCCGCCTGGCAGAACCGCAACGATACGCAGATACCCGGCGATACCGGGACCCGTTTCTCCCTGGCGAAGCTGACCGGCTCCGGTCCTTACGCCCACCTGAGGCTGATGCTGTTGTATGACCTGAACGCGCGCACCGGACTTCGCCTTGTGGTCGCGCCCTTCAGTCTGACCGAAACCGGCGTGCTCGACAGAGACGTGCAGTTTGAGGGCGAGCGCTTTCAGGGCGGCGCGCAGACCGAGGGCAGCTATCGGTTCAACTCCTATCGGGTGACCTACTGGTATCGCTTTCATCGGGACGAACGGGCGGACTGGCGCGCCGGACTGACCCTGAAAGTGCGCGAGGCGCGTATCGCCCTCCGGCAGGGGAACGTCGCCGCCGCAAAGAACGATCTGGGCGTGGTTCCCCTGCTGCATCTCAGCGGCGACTACCGCCTCAACGACCGATGGAGCCTGCTGGTGGACTTCGACGGTCTGGCGGCTCCGCAGGGACGCGCCTTCGATCTGGGGCTGAGCCTGGGGTACGCCCTCCATCCCGACTGGACGCTCACCTTCGGCTATCGGACGCTCGAAGGCGGCGCGGATAACGATCGGGTCTACACCTTTGCCTGGTTCAACTATCTGACCGTCGGCTTCGGCTATCGGTTCTAGCGAACCCGGAGGACGGCGCGTACGCGCGCCAGCGCGCGCAGCCGCGTCAGAACCTCCCCGCCGGGATCCGCCTCCGTCGCGCGCGTCCCGAAAAAGAGCGTCTCCGGATCGGCGGAGGTCGCCCGGTAGACCTGCCCCGGCTGAAGTCTCTTCTGGACATTCCGATAGATGTCGGGATGCTGTGAGGCGCTGTCGGACCTGTCCTTCCAGAAGTGGGCGCGCAGATGGCGCAGGTCTGCCAGCGCGCCGTAGGAAGCCTGCGCGCCGGAGTCGTGCCAGACCGGCGCTCCGAAGATGTTGCGGGGCTGATCGTCCTCTCCCCTGCCGCCGATCGCCGAGACGGGATAGTAGAAGTAGGCGGCAAACAGCCAGGGAGAGTCGGCGGTATTCTCCAGGCTCAGGATGCGCGCGCCGAACCAGGATTCGCCGTGCCATCGCGTGATCTGATAGACCGTTCGGAACGGGTGCGGTCGGTTGCGGGCAGGGGCGTAGACGCCTTCAGCGCTGACCTCTGTCTTCACATCCTGCTCCGTCGGGGACGCCAGCGAGGCGGTCATCCGCAGAACGGTGCGCGCCGGACCCTCCCACTGCTCGATCCGCTCCATACGATTGGGGATGGTCCAGAGAGACTGCTCTCCCGTCTCCTGGATCAGCGCGTGAAATCTGCCCAGCGGCATCTCGCCCAGCAGCACACGGTCGAAGAAGCTGCCGGATCCCTGATCGCGCTCCAGCCGGAGCGGTCCGGGCAGGGTCAGGGCGCGGTCTCCGCCCGATTCGCGCCGGGAGACCGGAGTCGTGCCCGGTCGGAGCGGGACGGTCAGCACGCTGCGCGGGGGGAGCGCGGAAATACGCAGCGCCATCTCCGCCCCTTCCGGCAGGTAGTCTATCTGCACGGTCATCGGCTGCCCTCCGACGGCTTCTGCGCTCCAGTCGCCGCGCAGACCTGTCAGCGGTACCGCCGCCGGAACATCTCTGAGAGTCTGCGCGGAGGGGTTGACCACAAAGATCGCCGGGCGCGGCAGTCTCTGCGGGAGAAGGAGCTTTTCGGCGTAGTTGTCGCTCAGGTCCGCCTCCGGAACCCTCTCCTCCGGGTCGGCTTCTGCCGCGATGAAGGAGGCTCCGCGCACCGGGAAGCGTCGCGTGACGGTCTGACCCGCTCTCAGCGTGATCGGGAGGGTCTGCGATCTGCCCTGAATCCAGATGCGTACCGGAACCGTCGCCGCGCGTCTGCCGAGATTGCGGACGATGACCTCCGCCGTCCCGCCGCCTGCCGCGCGCGCCTGCATGCGAATCTCCGCCGTATCCCCCGCATGCAGGGGCATCGCCAGACGGTTGACGCGAGAAGCCGTCTGCGTCAGCTCTCTCCACGAATTGTCATTCACATCCACCAGCCCGTAGTTGCTGTCCTCCGGGAAGGTGCTGGAGATTCCGAGCGCCGGCTCATCCACCCACATAAAGAAGTTGGAGCCGACCATAAACGGCATGCTGAACAGCGCGCGCTGGTAGATGCTGTAACAGCGCGCCCGATCCTTCTGCGTGGCGACGCGCTGACCCGCCCCGTGCTGGCTCGGCAAGCCGGCGTCCAGCGCGGGAAAACTCCACTCGGTGATCATCAACGGGCGTTTCGCCTCCGCATAGTAGCGGCGCATCGCCTGCGGCATGTCCGTGCTGACGCGCCGCTCGAGGTCCACCTGACCGTAGTAGTTGACCGATACGATGTCGCAGTAGCGTCCGGCGGCGGCGAAGACCCCGGGCGGCGCGGTTCCGGCGAATCGGCTGCCCAGCGTCATATGATTCGGGTCGGCTTTTCGGATGGCAGCGGCGGTGATCGAAAAGTAGCGGTCTGCGATCAGCTGCACAAAGTCGCGCCGATCCCGCTTTCCGGCGGCGGTCTGCGGCAGGATCGGCTGCACGGACTGCGCCAGCGTCTGCCAGTCCGCCATCCGAACGCCCCACGCGCGGTTGAACGCGGCGATGTCGGGGTAACGTTTTTTCAGGAAGGCGATCCATGCTCGCTTTGCCGGATGATCGGCGGGCTTCTTCATGGTCTCATCCGCCAGTCCGGTCTCGGAGCCGTTCTTGCCGTACCACTCCAGCTCATTGTCATGGAAGTAGCCGAGCAGCCAGGGGTCGTTTCTCAGAGGGGCGCAGAGGCGTTTCGCCTCCTGTTCGCACCATCGAGCGAACCCCGGATGAAAGACATCGGGGAAGCCGGTCCAGGTGGTGCGCGGGGCGATGTCGCTGATGGCGGTGAAGTTGGTTCCGAGCGAGAGAAACTCCGTATACGCCAGTCCCCGATAGCGGGTGGAGGGGCTGTTGTTGGCTCCGAGCGTGTTAAATCCCCATCGCTTCAGGCGGGCGACGGCGTCCGCCGCCCACCGCTCTTCGCTGCCGAACTTCGCCGCGACGCTGCGATGGTAGGGCGCATAGCCCAGCTTCTCGCACCAGTGCACATGGTAGTTCACATGGTCGGTTCCGACCGCGTAGAAGAGCCGTCCCTGCGGATCAATAATCCACCATCGTCCCGCGATCTGTTCCACATGGAAGAAGCCGGTGCGCTTTCCGCGAATCGGACCGGGGTTGAGGGGCGTGTAAGCCGGATAGACGGGGGCAGGGGGCGGGGGAGCCGTCTGCCGTATCTCGGCGCGGAAGTCGTCGAAGGATGCCGCCATGCCGCTTGTAAACAGCGCGGGGCGTCCGGAGGTGACGGCGGGACGCCCCTCAAAGGCGAAGACCTTGCGAACCCGCACCGCTCCCCCCATGTCCAGCACCTCTCCGCGAATCTCCTGTTCGGTGACCTCCAGACGCAGGCGGTAGGGCTGATGGTACTCCCAGACGAAGTCGGAGCCGGTATCTTCCCGGATTGTCAGGCGCGTATCGCCCTCAAAGTTTGCCAGCCAGCGTCCCCGATACATCTCAGTCAGTTCGACGAGATGGTTTTTCCCGAGACTGTCGGGGCGTTCGACCAGCGCGAGATGCCAGTAGTTGCCGTCATCGCGGACCAGCGCAAGCCCCGCCAGTTTCCATTCCGTATGGGCGGCGCGCTGCGGTCGCACAACGGCTTCGAAGACGATTCTGCGTGCGTGCGGGGCGGCGGGCAGCGCCAGCGAGCGTCCCGATCCTTCGCTGTGCAGCATCTGCCCGCGCACGCTCCAGCCGATAGGTCCCGTCTCCCAAACGGGGGCGGCTTCGCCTCCCTCCGGGTAGCGGGAGAAGTCGTCGGTGAGAGCGGTCTGTCGTACCGCCTGTGCGGGGAGGCTTGTGAGAAGCAGGGCGGCGAGCAGAGAGACGTATCGTAAGCGGTAGAGGAGAGACATCGGATACCTCCGTGAACGGGCGTGTGAACCTCGGACAGCAGGAGCGGATTCCTATCGTCGGTATCCTTCTTCTCCGGCGAAAAGGACGGCTCCTTTTTGAGGAGCGCAGGATGTCCGGCTTCCCTCGTTTCCTTCCTCGTGAAAGGGGACGAGGGAAGCCTTGTGCGGGGAGCTTGCCGCGTCCGGGTTAAACGATACAGGGCTTGCCGTGCCGCTTGCCTTCCGGGGCATGGCAGCGCGGGCACTGTCCCGGTCCCTCCCAGATGGCTGCCGCCTCCGGCTTTGCGCCCGGTCTTCCGGCGGTCTCCGCGGCGGTCTGCCCGTTGACCAGCAGGTCCATATCGAGGCGTCTTCGCTCCTCTTCACGGGCGCGTCCGGCGGGGGAGTCGGTGTCGCGCGGGCGGTAGCTCCCGTCGCTGCGACCGCCGATCGGCTGGGGGCTGTCTGCCGGGCGGCTGCCGTCGTCATCGAGTTCCGGCGTGAACTGCGTGCCGAAGCCGCACAGCGCCAGCGCGCGCGAAACCGCGCCGCTCTCCGCCTTCTCCACCCAGCCTGCCGGAAAGTCCTGGCAGGTCTCGGTCTTGTGTCCGGTGGCGATCAGCCGCCCTTCCGCGTTGAAAATCGTCGCCTTGACAGTGGCGAATCCGGCTTCCTGTCCGCCCTCGATGATCTCGGTGAGGATGCCCCAGTCGGGGAACTCGTCGCGGAACCAGACCACCCGATAGGCGGCGGGAAGGTAGTACTTGCCTCCCTGCAGCCGGATGAGGAAACGGCGCAGATTATCGGGCATACGCCGCTTGCTAGGTTCTACCGGTCTGGTCTCCTCCGCCTGCCGCGATTCCACAGCGCGCTCTTCGGTCGTCGGAGCCGTTTCGGCGACCCGCAGGACGGATGTCTCGTTCTCGCTCTCCTCCGGCGTCTGTGCCGGAGCGAGCAGTTCATTTTCGGGCGGAACGGCCTTTCGTCCGCCGCGCCCTGCGCCGCCGGACGCTGCCGGGGCGTTCGCCTGTCTGGTAGTCATGGTTGATAACCTCCCTGAGGTAGCGCAGATTTCAATCTCTCTATCTCTTCACTGGACATAGCTCTCGAAAAGCGGAAAACGAGTTTACTTATAAATATTATACCACATTTTGTCTGTATGTACAGGTGTATAGTAAAAAAGGAGGGCTGGCGCGATCTGCCAGCCCTCTCCGAATCCTCCCGTGCTAGCGCGGACTGCGACGCGGGACCGCCTGTACGCCGGGTTTCGCCCGCGCGGCGGTCTGACCGCAGTGCGGGCACAGTTTCCAGGAGGAGAGCATCAGTCGATTGCAGCGGCTGCACGGGGCGCTTGCCAGCGCCGACTCGGCGAGGAAGAGGGTCAGCCGGTCGCTTGGCGCGATCAGCAGCGACCCATCCGGCTGCTGCAGCCACTTGAACGCCCCGATCCGGCTGATCGTCTCCAGCACCAGCGAGAGCGGAACCTGCGTCATCTGCCCGACGAAGCCGACATTGGAGGGAATGCGCGCATCCAGACGGATCGGCACCTGCGTCTGCTCCTGTATCATCTGCAGCGCCGCGCTCAACGAGATCGGGCGGTTGTCAGGAATGTTGAGGGTAACGGGACGATTGAGCAGAGGCGACTGCTGATTCAGTATCTGGTTATAGCCGAAGCCGCCGGCGTTGGGGACGTTGATGCGACCGGTTCGCCCGCCCTGCTGCATTCGATTGGTGAGGACGTCAGCGGTGCGCGGGTCGAGCAGCAGCGAAACGCGCGTGAACCTGTCCCGCGTGATCTTGATCGCCGGGCGCGCGGACGCCTGCACCCGCTCCAGGATCTGCTCTATCGTGGCGTCCTTGATCGCCAGGGTGATCGGTCCGCGCACGTCCTGATCTATCACGCACTCCTCGCCGGTCTGACGGAACAGCCCGCTGAGAAGCTCCGCGATGTCCACGTTGTAGGCGCGAATCGAGTAGACGGGTTTGCCGTCCGCCGTTTTGCCGGTCTCGGCAATGGAGATGCCGCTCTGCGCGAGGGCGGAGCGATTGGGGGCGATCCCCGGAACCTGATCTTCCTGTGACTGGCTCACGGCAGGATGGATGAATAAGAGCGTAATAAAAATCGCTGCAAAAGCGCGTTTCATGACAGTAACTCCTGCGCGGAAGGGATACCTACTCATTCTCCCGCGAATCGGCGGGGCTGGCGGAATCGGGCGTCTGTGTCTTCGTCTCCGCGCTGGTGCTGACACGTATGCGGATCAGAGCCAGATTCCCGTCGGCGTCCAGACCGCGCTCGCCCTGCACGGTGGTAACGGCGCTGCCGACCCCCAGGCGCACATCCACCGCCGGCTCCAGACGCACCTTTTTGCCCTGCCAGACGGCGGCGTCCGTGTTGCGGCGCGATCCCTCGCGGGGATCGGCGGAAGCCAAGGTCGCCTGACGATCATACTCCGGGTGATGCTGACGGCGTCGCTGCCGGAACAGTTCCCGGGCGGTGTTGCCCTCCCGGTCCCGAACGTCCAGGAACGAGTTGTAGACGGGCGGTTTGCCGCTGTCCGTCCTCTTCGGATTCGGCTTTGCCGACGCCGATCCGGGAGCCTGCCGGTCGGGGGCGTTCGGGGCGACCCGATCCTGCGCCGTCTCCTCAACAGGCGCAGACCCCTTCATGGCGATGTCCTGGCGCGTCGGGGTGGGACTCTCCGAGCCGCTGCGGCTGCCGGGAGAGATATTGACAACTGGGGTCGGCGCAGAGACCGCGCTGTTTCGCTGCACCTGCGCTCTCCAGACGGAGGCGCCGGAGGTGACGACCAGAAGCAGGACGCCCATCGCCGCCGCCCACCGAAGCTGCAGGCGGGAGCGCTGCGCCCGCGCCTGACTGCGCGCCAGCCGGACATGGAAACCGGCGTGAAGGTCGGGGGGAGCCGTCCGGCGCGCCGGCGCGCGCAGAGGCGACAGCGCCAGCCGGTACTGCGCCTCTTCGCGGCGGCACGCCGCGCAGAGCGCCAGATGACCGGCGACCCGCCGGCTCTCCGCCGGCGTCAGCTCGCCCTCCACATAGGCGGGGAGCAGCAGATGCACGTCGTTACAGCGACTCAAGCGTTCGCTCTTCGCGTCCGTAGATCGCAAGGTACTTCTCCTTGAAGTGCATTCTCGCCCGATGCAGGCGCACCTTTGCCGCCTGTTCCGAGCAGCCGAGCACTTCGGCTATCTCTTCGATGGACAGCTCCTGAAAATAGCGCAGCACCAGAATATCCCGGTGCTGCACCGGAAGGCTCATCAACACATGCTGCACGATACTGTGATCGGACTGCCGCTCCGCCGCCCGTTCGGGGCTTTCCTGAGGACTCTTCTCGGCTTTGAGCGTCTCGCCTAAAGGCAGCCATCGCCCGCGACGCTGGCTGCGAGCGGCGTCTACGGCGCGATTGACCGCGATGCGATAGAGCCAGGTGGCGAATCGGGAGCCGCGCCGAAAGTAGGGCAGGGCGCGATGCACCTGCAGGAAGACCTCCTGCGTGACGTCGCGCGCCTCCTCCGGCTTACCGATAATTCCATATACGATGTTATAAACGTAGTCCTGGTACTTGAGGAACAGCGAATCGAACGCAGATTGATCACCCGCCAGAAAACGCGCGATGAGTCCCTCATCCGCATCGCTCGCATGGGCGGCGCGCTCCCCGCTCATAAGCGTTCCCCAATCCAGCGCGTAGCTCCGCTCTTGCATACCTGACTTCTTCGTATTCTCAGCCGCTTCACCGTTTGGCATACCCTTTAGACGCGCCCGTCGCGCGGGAGGTTACAGATTGCAGCAGGGCGACCAGCTTCCGGTCACCCTGCTGCAGACCCGCTTCCGCGCCGCGCCCCTACCAGCGGGTGCGGATGGTATAGGTTACCTTCGCCTCCGCGTCCGGGGCGACGTTGACCGGGAACTCCAGCGTGCGGGCGTCCTTTTTGATGAAGTCCTGGCTCTTTGCGGTAACGCGCCAGTCCAGCCAGGCGTGTTCGATAATCGAGACGGCGGCGGCGTTCTTGCCGCGATTACGCACGACGATCTCGAAGGTCTCCTCCACCTCGCGGTCGGAGATGCGCCGGAAGTTCATGCGCTTATGCTCGCCGACAATGTCGAAGGCGTCGCCGACATAGAGCCGCACGGTCTCGTTCTGCGGCGTATGGTCAATCTGATCCTCGCCGACAAACTGCAGGCTGCCCCGGCTGTCGGCTTTATAGAGGCGCATCTTGCCTTTGGGCAGGGGGATGCCGAGATTGGGCTTGGCGTTCTTGACCTCGACGATGATGTTGACCTTTTTGTACTGGCTGGTGTCGTAGCCCTCACCGGGGAAGTAGCCCTCCGGGTTGTAGACGCCCCAGAACTGTTTGCGACCATCGTAGATGAAGCGTTTGTTCGCCGGAGCCTTGTTCGCGCTGAGCAGGGTCATCTGCTTCTGCTCGTTGTTGCGGATGGTGGTGGTTCCGTCCAGCGTGTAGAGCTTGTACTCAAACAGCTCCTCCTGCTGGAACTGCGGCGCGGCGGCGTCCGCCTTCATCTCCGCTGCCAAGGGCGCTCTTCTTCCGCCGAAGCCGGGGGGCGGCTGCACGCGCCGCACGTCTCCGGCGATCAACTGCAGATTGGCGTTCTCATAGGTCGCGCCGCTCTTGTTATCCAGGGTAACCCAGCCGGTGATATCCACCGACTTCTCATCGCTGGCGAGCACGACCACATAGTCGGCTTTCCAGGTGACCCCCTGGGTCATGTAGGAGACCTCCGCCTCGTGCTTTCCCGCCTGCGTCGCGTCCACGAGCCAGAGAAGCTGGGGGCGGGGGATCAAGCCGGCGGGCATCTCCAGCAGCGATATCTCGCCGGCGGGGTTGAGGATCAGCTTTCCGTCATCGGTGCGGATCACCAGCCCGTTGTAGGCGGTGCTGGTTCCGCCGCCCTCGTCTCCGGTCTGCGCCACCGCCACGCTGACCGGCGTCACGATGGTTCCAGCGATCTCCCGCGTCTGCCCGTTGCCGAGGTTCTGGCGGATCAGGACCCGCTTGCCGACCGACTTATTCAGCAGGGTGGTCGGGTTGATCAGATCGTACTGATAGTTCTGTTCGCGCACGGCGACCGTGTTCGGCGCGGTCAGGGACTTGAAGTGGACGGAGGTGGGGTCAATCAACGCCGCCACATCCTCGATCACCAGCGTGTTGCGCCCTGCGACCAGCTCGATGGCGCGCCGGTCTTTGACCAGCGCGAAGTTCTGATTATAGATGGTCAGCGACACGCCGGCGGGCTTGCCGGATTTTGCCGCCTCCTGCGCCGCGCCGGGCGCGCCTGTCCATGCCAGCAGCAGCGCGGGCAGCAGTATCGGGTAGAGTCTCATCTCCTCGCTTACCTCCTCGATCATCGAGTAACACATGAAACCACACCTCCGCGCGACAGGGAACGGACTGCCTCCGCGTCGGGTTGTGGAAGGACTTCTATCTGTTAGTGCACATATCGGGCGGAAAGGTTCACGTCCCGCGCAAGCGCGGCGCGGCGACGGGATGATCGGCGGGAAAAGGCTTTGATTCCGGTCGGCGCGCGTGCTACACTGTTACACCATGCGCGCCGGTGAGACACTCTCTTCCTATCTTCCGCCTTCGCTGCGGAGCGCCCTGCTTACCAATGAGCCGCTCTGGCGGTACACCACGCTGCGCGTCGGTGGTCCCGCCGACCTCTATTTTCGCGCCCGGCATGTGGAAGACCTTGCGGCGATCACCATCGCGGCGCAGCGCAGCGACACCCCCTATTTTCTGCTCGGAGGCGGCAGCAACGTCTGTATCAGCGATCGAGGGGTGCGCGGGCTGGTGGCGCACAACCTCTGTCAGGGGTGCGAGATCGGTCCGTTGACCGTCGTGGATACGGGCTATCCGTTCATGCGGCTCTTTCTGAAGGCGCTGCAGGCGCAGCTGGGGGGGCTGGAGTTTGCGGTCGGCATTCCTGGCACGGTCGGCGGCGCGCTGGTCTCCAATGCGGGAGCCTACCGCCAGAATATCTGCGATCTGGTGGTCTCGCTGGAGGTGGTGGAGGGCGGAGAGCGCAGGACGGTCGGTCCGGAGTGGATGGAGTTTTCGTATCGCGACAGCCGCCTGCGCCATCCGGGACATCCTCCGGCGACCATTCTGCGCGTTGCGCTGAAGCTGGAGCCGAAGCCGCGTTCTCAGATTCTGCAGCGCGCCCGCGAAAACCAGCGGCAGCGCATCTATAAACAGCCCTGGTATCCGTCGGCGGGCAGCTTCTTCAAGAATGTGAACGACCGCGATCTGGCGGCACGGCTGCCCGACCTGCCCGCGCCGATGCGGGAGGCGGGGGTCGTTCCGGCGGGCTTTCTAAGCGCGGCTGCCGGGTGCAAGGGGCTGACGGTCGGTGGCGCGCAGATCAGCCGCCGTCATGCCAACTTTGTGATCAATCGGGGCGGCGCGACCGCGACCGACATTCGAACGCTGGCGGAGATCGTGCGGGAGCGCGTGCGGGCGAAGTTCGGGGTAACGCTGGAGGAGGAGGTACTCTACATCGGCGACTGGAGCGGCTTTCGTCCGGTGGTGACATGAGCCGACTCTCCGCCCGCTCCCTGCGCTATCCGGTTCTCTTCGGGGCGCAGCTTGCCGTCGGCTCCGCCGCGCTGATGGCGCGCGCCGGACTGGCGGCGGGACTGAGCGCGACGGCGATGTCGGCGTGGCGGCTGACGGTCGCTGCAGGGATCCTGCTGCTTGCGCTGAACCTGACAGCGGCGCGGCGAGGAGGCCGGTCTCCTCTGCCGGATCGCCTGACGCTCCTGCGCCTGACGCTTGCGGGCGTCTGTCTGGGACTGCACTTTGTCGCCTGGTTCGCCTCGCTGCAGCACGTCTCGGTGGCGCGTTCGACCCTGCTGGTGGCGACCGGACCGCTCTGGGCGGGACTGGGCGGAAGGTTCCTGCTGGGGCATCGCCTGAAGGCGGCGTTCTGGATCGGGCTGGCGGTTGCCGCCGTCGGGGTCTGGCTGGTGACGCAGGGATCCGCCGACGGTCCGCCTCCGCCGAAGGGGGGCGGCTCCGAGCTTCTGGGAGACCTGCAGGCGACGGCGGGAGCGGTCTTCGTCGCCGCCTATCTGCTGCTGGTGGAGGACCTGCAGACGCGGCTGGGAACCTGGCGGGTCGTCGCATGGACCTACTCGACGGCGGCGGTCTCGCTGCTGCCCGTCGTCCTGCTGTGGGAGGGAACCCCTGCGCTGGCGCCCGTCTCCGGCGCGGCGTGGGCGGCGATTCTGGGACTGGCGCTGGTTCCGCAGATGCTCGGACATACCGCCATGAACTGGTCGCTCAGACACTTCCCGGCGGGGCTGGTGGCGGCATCCACGCTGCTGGAGCCGATCTTCGCGGCGGGACTGGCATGGGTTCTGCTGGGGGAGCGGGTCTCCGCGCTGCAGGGCGTCGGCGCGGTGATTCTCCTGCTGGGCGTGCTGCTGGCGCTGCGGGGAGGCTCTGCCGCCGCGCCGGAGACGGTGCAGACCGCCTCCGCCTCCGCCGATAATTCTTAGCAACCCTATCTCAGACGCAGGAGACCGCAGCCAGATGACCCAGACCCCTTCCGACATTTCCGAGCCGTCCGCCGCCCCCTCCGGTCAACGCTGGCTTCTCTATGTGATCCCGATGGCGGCGTTTCTGGCGGTCTCCTATCTGGAGTCGCGCCTGACGGCGCACTATGTCTGGGTCTATACGGGCAAGGTCGCGCTGGTCTCTCTGCTGCTTTTCGCCTGCCGGAGCGTCTGGCAGGATATCCGGTTTGAGGCGCGGACGCTGCTGCCGGCGGCGCTGGCGGGAGCGGCGATGCTGACGGTCTGGGTGGCGGTCAGCCGATGGGTTCCCTATGCGGTCTTCGGGCAGCGGGTCGGCTTCGATCCGTTCAGACAGATCGAGAGCGACTGGCAGCGCATCTTCTTCCTCTGCGTCCGTCTCTACGGTCTCGCGCTAATGGTTCCGGTGATGGAGGAGCTGTTCTGGCGATCCTTTCTCCTGCGCTACTTCACCGATTCCCGCTGGGAGGATATCCCTCTCGGAACCTTCTCCTGGAGCGCGCTCCTCATCGTCTCCGCGATCTTTGCGGCAATGCATCCGGAGTGGCTGGCGGCTCTGCTCTACGGGATCGCCATCGCCCTGCTGCTGAAGCAGACGCGCAGTCTGTTCGCCTGCGTGGTGATGCACGCCGTCACCAACCTCGGTCTTGGAATCTACGTGCTGGCGACGCAGGACTGGAAATTCTGGTAGTCTTCTCGACCGCCGGATCGCCTCCGCGCGCCGACAATTCGGGCTGTCACACTGTCAGAGTGGCGGCGTTATTGGTGAGCAGGAGGTGCAAACCGATGAGAAGCGGATGGAGTGGACAGAGAGGTCGCTGCCGACTGCTGGCGCTGGCGGCAGCGGGGACATTTCTCAGCGCCATGTGCGCGCAGGCGGACACGCGCCGCGTGACGCTGCCGACCTGGACGGTGATACCGATACGACTGGAGACCCCATTAAATAGTCGCACCGCGCAGCCGGGCGACCGGTTCAGCGCGACGGTGCGCGAGGGACGGGACGACGGCGGACTGCCCTACGGCACGCGGATAGAGGGCGTGGTGGCGGAGTCGCTTCCGGCGATGGACGGCAAGCCGGGCGTTCTCGATCTGGAGTTCCGACGTATCCGGTATCCCAACGGCGAGTCGGACGCGCTCAATGGCAGCGTGATCGGACTGGATGCGCGCAGCGTGCGCCGCACCGAATCGGGACGGCTGGTGGCGACGACCGACAAAAGCCAGGATCGGCTGAAGATGATCGGGATCGGCGCGGGAGCCGGTCTGCTGATCTCCGCCCTGACCCGCAGCAAGGACACCCTGCAGAATACGCTGCTCGGCGCGGCGGCGGGCTATCTCTTCCATGAACTGAAGCCGGAAAAGCCGGGAGATGTCAACCTCAAGCACGGAACGGAGATCGGCGTGCGGCTGGATCGCGCGCTGACCTTCACGACCGACCGCTACTATGGAGACGACTACTACAACGACCGGCGGGACCCGGAGCGCGACCGGCAGTGGGATCGGGAGCGCGACGACTACCGCGACCGGGATCGCAATCGAGACCGCGAATGGGATCGCGAGTGGGATCGGAGAGAGGATCTCTTCGACCGTCGCGGCGGAGACCGGGGACGCTGGAGAGACGAGGATCGCGGCTTCGGCAGGCATATCGCCATTCTGTTGAACAACCGCAATGTGCCGCTGGGACCGGCAAAGCCCTACCTGCGCGATAACGTGGTCATGGTTCCGATGGAGGCGATTGCGCGGGCGGGACGCTTCGACTACCGGTATGACGCCTACCGGCAGGTGATCGTGGTGCGCGGCGGCTCGCTGCGACTGGCGATCGGGAGCCGGGTGGCGATGCTGCGCGGGGAGCGGAGGCTGCTGCCTGCCGCCGCCGAGGTTCGCGGCGGCGAGGTCTACGTCCCGATGCAGTTTGCGGGATGGGCGGCGGGCGGATCCGCCTACTACGACGCCGCGAGCCGGACGGTGGTGATCAACGCCTTCCGCGACTATCGTTGATGCTTTGCGGAACGCAGACGCTCAGGGCGCGCGCCCTGAGCGTCTTTCTGTCGGTCTACCCCTTCAAGCCGCTGATCTGGATGCCCTTCATCAACTGCTCGCGGAAGATCACGAACGCCAGAAAGATCGGGATCGATTCGATGACCGCCAGCGCCATCAGCGCGTTGTAGCCCACGCCCGAAGAGATGAGACGCTGCGCCGCCGGGTCCATGCTCCCCTGAGTCGGCTGCCAGCTTGTCAGGAACCACTGCAGCTTGTAGATCACGACCGAGAGGGGCCACATCCCCTGCTCGGACATCAGGATGATCCAGGGACCGAGAAAGTCGTTCCAGGCGCCCGTGAAGGCGAAGTAGACAGTAACCGCGATCACCGGTCGCGCCAGCGGCAGCATCACCTTTCGCAGCGTCATCATCTCGGAGGCTCCATCCATGCGCGCCGCCTCGATCAGTTCCGTCGGCAGCGTGTCGAAGAAGCCCTTGAAGAGCAGAAAGTTAAACGCGCTGAATGCCGCCGGCAGGATGATGCCCCAGTAGGTGCCGATGAAGGAGTAGGAGGGCAGGGAGATGTCAGTAAACGGAACGGTTGGGACGGCGGTCGTGGGCCAGGGGAAGTGCGATAGCAGCAGGAAGCGCGGCACAATGGCGATCTGTCCGGGAACCATCAGCGTGCCGAAGAAGAAGAAGAAGAGCAGGCGGGCGGCGCGGGGCGCATGCAGTTTGGAGACGGCATACGCCGCCATCGCCGTGATCGGGATCTGCAGGAGCACCGTCAGTCCGGCAATGATCAGGCTGTTGATCAGATAGACGCTCATCGGGTAGCGGAAGACGTCTGCGCCGGTGGAGAGGAAGCCGGAGACAGAAGTGAAGAGCAGCTCATAGGAGGCGGTCGTCGGCTTTTCGGGAATCAGGTTGAACGGCTTTTCAAAGATTTCGGTGGTCGGTTTGAGCGATGCCGAGATCATCCATGCGACCGGAAACAGATGCAGCAGCACGCCGATCCAGAGGAATGCGCCGATGGAGAAGAGCGACAGGCGGGTTTGGAAGCGTTTTCGACCGACCTTCGGGATCAGGGGCATGAGACTGTCTCCGGAATCTAATCGTCCAGGTTCTCTTTGAAGAAGCGGCGCTGTATGATGATCAGCGTCATGATGATAAAAAACAGCACGATCGCCAGCGCGGTCGCCTTGCCCAGATTGTACGCGCCGAACGCCAGATTGTAGACGTACATCACGACGGTGGTGGTGGCGTATCCGGGACCGCCTCCCGTCATGATGAAGGGCAGTTCAAAGACCTGCATGGAGCCGATGATGCTGAACAGCAGCATCATGGCGATGATCGGGCGCAGGCGCGGCAGCGTGACCAGGCGAATCTTGCGGAAGAAGCTCGCCCCCTCCAGGTCCGCCGCCTCATACAGCTCCTCCGGCACGTTCTGCAGCGCGGCGATATAGATCAGTCCCGGACCGAACAGGATCAGTCCCGGCAGCACCAGCGAGATCATCGCCAGCGACGGGTCGTCCAGCCACTTGATGCCCCATCGCTCCATGCCAAACAGGGTCGGGATGCCGTTCATCAGTCCCAGGGTCGGGTTGTACATGTATTTCCAGATCGCAATGCCCGCCGTCGAGGCGACCGGGATGAACCAGAGCAGCATCATGATGCGGATGGTGCGCGCCGCCATCTCCATCAGCAGGATCGAGACGAAGATCGGGATGATAAAGGTCAAGCCGATGGCGAGGAAGGCGTAGTAGAAGGTATTCCAGAGGGCGGTGAGCACCAGCGGATCGGAGAAGACCTCCCGGAAGTTCGCTGTGCCGACGAACTCCGGCGGCTTGACCAGATAGTACTGCTGAAACCCGACGAAGAAGGCGAACAGGATCGGAAACCACCCGAAGAAGAACTGCACAAACAGCCCGGGAAGGGTGAAGAGCCAGGCGCTGAGATGTTTATAGCTGATACTGCGTCCGGTCATCAGGGCACCTGGTAGAACTTCTGAACTTTGTCGCGCCATACCTGTTCGTAGTAGCGCGGATAGTGTTTCTGGTAGAACGCGGTGCGCGCGGCGATGTAGCGGCGCATCTGTTCGCGGTCATCTTTGCCCCGAAAGTTGAGCAGAGTCGTATTGATGATGCTGGCGGTCTTGGAGATGATCGCCTCGAGATCGGCGTTGGAGGTGATCGCCTCCGAATACATGGCGCGGATGGCGCGGTTGTACTCGTTGGTCGGCGGCTCTTTCAGTCCGAACTCGCGGGGAAGCGGGGGCGCATGGCTTTCGCGTATCCGCCGGTAGGTCTCCAGATAGTCCTTCGGGAAGACCTTCTCCAGCGGCTCCTCCAGCAGGTTCTCCTTCGGCTTGTAGGGCAGGGCGAGCACCTCCGCGTAGACGGTGCTGCGGCGGTTGAGGACCCGGGCGATCTGCGCCTCCGTCCGCATGCGGTTGACGAACATATCCCCGTAGAAGTAGGACTTGCACCACTCGAAAGCCGCCTCCAGCTGTTCGGGGGACATGGTCGGGTCGAAGCCGATGGGGTTGGTGATCGGTCGCAAGCCGGACAGTCCGGCGGGACCGAGGGGCAGCGTCGCCATGCCGACCGTCTCGCCGTAGGGCTTGTCCTTGCCGAACTTATGCGGGTTCTCCAGAAACTCACGCGGAATGTGCGGCGCAAAGCTGACGATCATGCCCGCCCGCCCGGCGTCGAACTCATTATGCCACTCGAACCAGCCCATCGAGACGCTGGTATTCGCCGATCGCTCTTTGTTCGCCATCTCCCGCACCGCCTGCAGGGAGCGGCGCAGCTCGGGATCGGCGTCGTTGAACTTCCAGGTGCGCTGTCCCGTGGGATCGGGGACGTAGAGATCGAGACCGTGCGGGGCGTTGTAGAGGAAATCGCCCATCTCTCCGGCGAACCCGTAGCGTCCGCGTTTGGGGTCGGTCAGCTTTGCGGCGATGCGGCGAAAGTCGTCCCAGGTCCAGACGGAGCGGGGACCCGGCTCGCCGAACTCGTTGAAGATGCCCGCCTCCCGGAACCAGTCCTTGCGATAGCGGATAATTGTGGCTCCCATCTCGTTGCCCGCCAGGGTGTAGATGCGCCCGTTGACCGTGCCTTCCCGGATCGAGCCTTCGGGCTGCAGGTGGAACTGATCCCACTTTTTCATCAGGTCGGTCAGGTCGGCGTACAGCCCCTGTTCGATGGTCTGCGGCAGATCGCGGGCGATGTAGTAGGCGGGAGCGCGCCGGGCGGAGAGGGCGACGGCGAGCGTCGAACGGAAGGTATCGGACCACATGTCAAAGTGGATATACTCGACCCTGACGCGCGGGTGCTGCAGTTCAAACAGCGCCTGGTTATAGAGACCCATGATCGTCCCCAGGTCGCCGCTGTGCACCACCTTGTCCAGAATGGTCGGATAGGCTCCGGGGTCTACCGGCAGCAGGACTCCTCCCCAGCTTGCCGGAATACGCAGGATGACATCCTTGTACTTCACCTGCTCCCGGTCACGCAGCTGCGTGTAGTCCAGCGGCGTCAGCGTCTTCTCCTCGGAACGCCGGGTGAACGCATCATCGCGCCGCGCGCACTGGGTGCATGAGAGAAGGATGCACAGAGAGCAGATCAGCAGGACAACTCGACGCATGGGAGACCTCGCCGGGAAACGGTTGGAGATAGGGTTGATGGCGTTTAGTTCGACAGACCGCAGCCCTCCTCCTTGTCGCGAAACCTTTTTTACGCTCCCGCGCCGTATACGACGGCTCTGCGTCCGGTATATAAACCGTGCAGGATCAGGCGCGATGCCGGATGCTCGGCGCGCGTTCGGGCTGCGTCCATATTATCCGATTCCGGATAAGCCGCTCGGACGGAGCGCGCGGCGGCGCTTCGATCCATCCTGCTTTACAGGGGCTGACAGATGCCGGTCTATCACAGAGTGACGCAGGGAGAGTTTCTGGCGCAGATCGCCGCAAAGTACGGCTTCCGTAACCCGGCGACCATCTGGGACGATCCCCGCAACGCGCAGTTGAAGAAGAAGCGAAAAAGCCCGCATGTGCTCATGCCCGGCGACATCCTGGTTATTCCCGACAAGAGCGAGAAGCGTCAGGAAGCCGCCGTCACGCGGGTCCATCAGTTTGTACTCGATGAGCCGAAGGTGAAGCTGCGGATCGCGCTGAAGGACTGGGATGGAGAGCCTCTGAAGAGCATGGAGTGTGTGCTGAAGGTCGGGTCGCAGATCTACAACCTGACGACCAACGCAGAGGGCGTCATTGAGGAGGAGATCCCGGTGACGGCGACCGAAGGAACGCTGACGATCAAAGAGATGGGGGAGGAGATCAAACTGCAGATCGGTCACCTCGATCCGTCGTCGGAGGAGACCGGATGGAAGGCGCGTCTGCGAAACCTGGGATACCTCGCCGAGCCGGGAGAGCCGGACGCGCAGACCCTGCGCTGGGCGCTGGAGGAGTTTCAGTGCAACAACGGCTTGAAGGTGGACGGAACCTGTAACGACCAGACACGCGCCAAACTGGAAAACACGCACGGCAGCTAGGATCTCTTCATGTCAGGAAAAAGCGACCCCCCGATTTCAAAGGCGACCGCCGGCGGACTGAGCGCGGTCCATCCGACGCTGAAGCCCCGCGACACGATCCCGGTCGCCCCCGCCTTCACCAACGAACTGAACACCTATCAGTTGACGCTGGTTCCCAAAGCCTGCTGGAAGGTGGAGGATATGCGGTTCGCCTTCGACTCCTCCTTCGTGCTGCCGGAGATGAAGGAGGAGCTGGCGCTGCTGGCGGAGCTGATCTCCCAGCATTCGGAGGAGCGGGAGGGCGTCCGGAGGAAGCCTCCGCTTTCGATTTTCGGTCATGCCGACCCGGTCGGCAAGGACGACTACAACAAGACCCTGAGCGGCAGGCGCGCCATGGCGATCTATGCCGCGCTCACCCGCAAGACGGAGATGTGGGAGCGGCTCTACACGCAGCCTTTCGGCGGCGATAACTGGGGAAACCCGGCGGTCAACGCCATGCTGGGACATCTGGGTTACAGCAGCGGCGCGCCGACCGACCGGGCGAAAGCCTTTCAGAGAGCCAGTGGTCTCAAAGACGACGGCATTGTCGGACCCAGGACGCGCGAAAAGCTGTTCCTGGCATATATGGACTCCCTCTGCGGTGAGAACCTCAAACTGACGCCGGAGGACTTTCTGGCGCAGGGAGCCGATCCCAACGGGCGGGGCGACTATCAGGGGTGCAGCGAGTTCAACCCGGTGCGGATCTTCTCACAGGAGGAGGAGCAGAAGTACTCCCGACCGGAGAATAAGAACGAGCGCAACCGCGAGAACGCCCCCAATCGCCGCGTGATGATCTTTCTCTTTCGCCCCGGTCGGAAGGTCGCTCCAGCGCGCTGGCCCTGCCCGGCGGCGCTGGAGGGTCCGGACGCCTGTCGGAAGCGGTTCTGGTCGGATGCTCAGGCGCGGCTTGCCAATGGTCCGGCGCGCCGCGAGTTCAAAGAGACCCGCGACACCTTCGCCTGCCGGTTCTATCACCGCTTCGCCGTGAATTCGCCCTGCGAAAGCCCGCTGCCCCCGCCGAAAGGGTTCGCCTTTCTGTCGGTCATCGTCTTCTTCCATCAGCAGCCGATCGCCGATCTGGCGGTCGAGTTCTTCGCGGCGGGGGCGGACGGTAAGCCCGGGGCAGCCGTTGGCGAGAAGGTGAAGACGGATGAAGACGGCGTAGCGAAGCTGCTCAAGCCGGTTCCCATCGGTAACTACGTCTGCCGGGTGCAGTATCAGCCGGAGACGGTCGTCTGCACCGTGCCGGACATCGAGGACCCGTTCATCCTCGTTCTGCCGATCGGTCGCCCCTACTACGATTTTGAGAACGATTTCGAGTTTACCGGCAGGAAGCAGCGGTAAGAGGAGATGCGATGTCGCAGACCATCATCATGAAGCCGATCCCGCCCCCGCCTCCGAAAGACGGTCCGAATGTAGACCCGAAGGGCGCGTTTGAACTGACCTTTCAGGGCTTTGAGGAGGGACAGGAGGTCGAGGTCGTCTTCTGGGAGATCAACGACAGCACGCAGGCGAACGATCATAAAGAGGATACGAAGCTCGGCTCCGTCCGGGGGAAGCTGGTCAAGCACCAGGAGACGCCGCAGGGCGTTGTGCTGACGCTGGTTCCCTCGAAAAAAGACCCGGACACGTTTGGCGAGGCGCGGATTCGCTTCCAGTTCCCCAAACCCGGCGCGCAGGAGCATGAGGCGGTAACCTTCCACGTCAAGCCGGACGGCAATGCGGGACGCAACGAGGGAGAGTACTGGGAGATTCAGGCGCAGATCGTCAATCCGGCGGTCGAGTCGCCCTCCTTCAACGTCGCGAAGGTCAACCGCGCGCTGGCGGTGCGGGGAGACAAGCGGCAGGCGACCTACGACTGGCACGCCGGCAACGACGTCGTCTTTTACAACGACGCCAGCGAGGATGAGGCGGGAACCGCCGGAGCCTTCGCCGATCTTGCCCGGGCGATCGAGGAGGCGGAGCACTTCATCTTCATCGCCGACTGGTCGTTTCATCCCTACATGCGCCTCAAGCACGGAGACCCCGCCGTCGTCGCCTCCACCATCGGACAGAAGCTTCTGGATAAGGCGAAGGGGAACGAGAAGCTGCTGATCGCCATACACACCTGGGATCATACCAATATCGGCGCGCCGGACGCGCAGAACGACTCGAGCGGGCAGATCCTGGCGAAGATGGCGGGGGGCAAGCGTCCCGCCAACCTGCTCTGGCGCGCCAGTTCCCGCACGGGACAGGATGGCGGCGCGGGACTCGGCTGGTCGCATCATCAGAAGTTTGTAGTGCTGGACTGTCCCGGTCCGGGGGGCAGGCGCGAGATCAAGGTCTTCTACGGCGGTCTCGACCTGACGAAAGGGCGGTTCGACTGGTCCCGGCACTGCATTCTGGCGGAGACTCCTCCGAAATCCCCCTCACAGTACTTTCTGCAGAAGATCAACGGCTGGGAGATCGGCAGGGTCTGGGACAGCAAGGTGGACTACGACGACTGGTACAACGCCGAGTTTGAGGCGGCTGCGCCCGCCGGAAACACGAAGCTGCCCCGTCAGCCCTGGCACGATATCCATGCGCAGCTGGTCGGACCGACCGCCTGGGATGTGGTGCGGGAGTTTGTCGGGCGATGGAATCTCGACCCGACCTGGACCCCCACACAGGGCGATAACAGCGCCGAAGCCATCGAGAAGGTCAACAAGAAGTTCGAGTCGCTGTGGGAGAAGGAGGGAGAGAGCTATAAGTTTGTTCTGCCCTTCGAGCCGCGCAGCGGGAACTGGTCGGCGCAGGTCTACCGTTCGATGGTAAAGCACCATTGGGGAGCCAAGCGCAAGATCAAAAGCCCGATGATGCCGGAGGGCGAACTGAAGTGGATTCTGAAGGGCAATGTGGAGCGCAGCATTCTGGACGCCTACATCAAGGCGATCCGGCAGGCGGAGCAGTTCATCTACATCGAGACGCAGTACTTCATCGGCTCCGGGAACCGGTGGGGGCGCAGCTCCATTGCCAATCCGCTGCCGGAGGAGATCGTCAACCGGATCAATACCCATATCTCCAACAAGAAGCCGTTTCACGCCATGATCGTGATGCCCATGTTTCCGGAGGGCGATCCGACCAGCGGAGCCGCCGTCGCACAGCGCATCTTTGAGTGGAATACGATGGAGTATATGGCGCGGGCGGTGCAGGCGAAGTGCGACCAGATCAACGATATGAACCCGGACGCAGAGGTGTTAAGCTGGGAGAGCTACCTCTCGTTCTACTTCCTCGCGCAGTGGGAGGATCAGGGGACGAAATCCATGGATCGCAGCGGCGACCGCGAGAAGATGCTGCAGAAGAATGAGCGGTACATGATCTACGTTCACTCCAAGATGATGATCGTGGATGACCGCTATGTGATCATCGGCAGCGCCAACCTCAACGAGCGCAGCCTCGCGGGCGGACGCGACAGCGAGATCTGTATCAGCGTCTGGCCCTCCAACGACCGCGCGCTGCCGGCATGCGTGGCGCAGGTAAAGGCGTTTCGCAAACGGCTGTGGGAGGAGCACTTCGGTCCGCAGATGACTATCCTGATCCCCGGTTGGGAGAAGCCGGAGATGGACTACTTCCAGTTGAAGATGGAGGGGATTCGCAACTACAACAACTTCCGCTACAACCTGCGCACCCCCAACGCCTTCGGCATCCCGAGCCAGGGACATATCTGCGCCTGGCCCCTGAAGCTGGAGTATAAAGATAAAGCCGAGAACGGGAAGCTGGTTCTGGAGAAGTACAAGATGTACGATGAAAAAGACTATGAGTACATCCCGGACGGCGCGTTGAAGGACGAATGGCGGTGGCGTCCGACCAAAAAGCCCTTCCCGGTCTACAACACCGACATTCCAGAGTAGAGAGTCCGCCCTCTCCGTACCGGAGAGGGCGGATCGGTTTCAGGAGGCGGGGCGGCTACTCAAAGACGACCATCGCATGTTCGCGCACGATCGGCACAACGACCCGCGCGACGCCGTCGCGGTAGTCGCACGCCAGCGGGGAGCGATCCGGGGCGGAGTAGACGGCGGAGGGCGGGGCAGGCAGGCGCAGACCGATCGTTACGTCCCGCAGCGGAACGGTCTCCTCGATCACCTCCACATGCGCTCCCCGCCGGTTGGGATGGTAGTTGACCAGATGCACGATATGCCGGTCTTTCTGCCGCATGACGGTCGCCTCAGTGGTCGGGGGCGCGTCGGTGACAAGCAGGCGGTCCGGAAGCAGCAGGTCCAGAGCGTTGCCGACCACCTTCCGGTAGACCGTGTCTCCCTGGCTCTGGTAGTCCCCGAAGAAGGTTCCATAGAGATAGACCACGCCGTTGTGATGGGTAACGGCGGGCGCGCCGGACGGCTGATCGTGCGGGGAGTAGGAGTGGGAGGTGAAGTGCTCTCCGGTGCGGTTGAAGTAGGAGGAGAGGGCGTCGGCGAGCGTCTGCGTCTGCGCGTCTGGTCGGACCTGCATCCCGCTTCCCATCAGAACCCACTCAAAGTCGCGCACGTCTCCGGCGAACTCCGGACGCAGACGGAAGAAGCTCGGCGACCAGGCGAACGGACCGACGCAGTGGACGCCCAGCAGGTCGGCGTTGCAGAACTCTCCGGCATCTGGATCGAGCAGCGCCCGGTGGGAGAAGAGCAGTTTTCCGCCCTTCTGCAGGTAGTCGCGCAGTCTGGCGGAGACCTCCGGCGAGGGCGCGCCCCGGTCCGCGATCACCAGCGCGCGGTAGCCGCTCCAGTCCGCCTCTGCGTCCAGAATATCGAACTGATGGTGCAGCTCCAGCAGCATCTTCGCCGCGCCCTCGTCGCTGTCGTTGCGCATCTGCTTGAAGTTCTCTTTATGCAGCAGCACCAGCGCGATCTCGGTCACCGGCTCTGCGCCCTGACACCACGGCTCTTTCGCGGCGACATCCCGGTACGCCTCTCCGATCACCTGATAGACCGCCGGATAGGGCTTGCCCCGGGGATGAAGCTGGTCGCCGATGGAGCAGACGGAGCCGTTGGCGAGCATCGCGCCGCACTCAAACCTGAGCGCGGAGGGCGACTTCAAGCCTCCAAAGTCCGCCCAGGAGCGGTGGAAACGCCCCGTCATGCCCATCGTCGGCATGTTCAGGCAGCGGGCGTAGCGCACCCAGAAGGGATAGTAGGCGTAGCCCCAGCCTCCGGTCGGCAGCGCCTCGATCTCGACTTGGCTCATCCACTGCGTCTCCTGACCGATGCCCTGTCGGACGCGCCCGTTGTAGAAGAGCGTGACATCCGGCTTATGGGCGCGCGCCAGCCCGGAGAGACGGCTCATAAACTTCTCGATGATGGTCTTCGCGTGCTTGCGCTGGTCGTCGTTATCCTCCGGATTGAGGTTGAGCCGCCTCATGCTGGCAAGGCAGTAGTCGCAGCAGCAGCCCTGATCCTCCCTCCCCGCCAGATCGTTCGCCTGAAAGACGATGTCATAGAAGAAGCCGTCCACCTCGTAGTTCTCCAGAAGCTCCTTCGTCTGCGCCTCCTGGTAGTCGAGATAGGGGCTGTTGAGGCAGATCCATCTCCAGCCCGCCTCGCCCGGCTTCGCGCCGACCAGCTCGCCCTTGCGGTTGCGCTGCTGCCAGTCGGGGTGCTGCTCCGCCATGTAGTTGTCCCAGACGCAGGTCAGGTAGATCGGCGCGCGAATGCCCCGCCGGTGCAGCGCCTCGATCTGCTGTCCCATCAGGTCGAAGGTGAGGGACGGGTGGACTTTGCCAACCTTTGTGGGATAGTAGCACATCCCGTGATGGCACTTGCCGAAGACGGTAACGCTGTCTACGGCGGCTTCCTCCATCGTACGGGCGAACTCCTCCGCGTCAAACTCCGCGCCGACATCGGGTATCAGAGGCGAGGTATGAAAGTCCAGGTGTATCTGTCGAAATCGCAGGCTCAATTCAGACATGAAATAGTCCTCCTGAGAGAGAATCACCATAGAGTTCGCGGTCTGAGAGAGACTCCCTCCCCGAATGATGGAATGGGAGTATGGTGAGCCGCACCCCAACAGGCGGGCGACGGTTTCACGCGCGAACACCGGGTCTTATACGCGCCGGCGCGCGCCGTTTCCACGCTGCATGGAACGATCGTGTCGTATCTGGCGGTATACTCTTCATACGATGAACGCGCCACTCCGATACAGACGCAGATGGATATCGCTGCTGCTGACGGCGATTCTGATCCTTCCGGGGTTAACCTCGCGCGCCGCCTGGTATTGCCGGGACGGCACGCCCTGTCCGCCGGACTGTCCGATGACGCATCGGTCTGCGGCTCCAGCCGCCTCCTGCTGTCCGCAGAAGGCGCAGGAGATGCGGCATGCGGAGGATGGATCGTGCCGGGGGTGTCAGGAAGGCTCCTGCGAGCTTGTAGTGCGTCCCGCGCCCGATACGCTCACTCGCTCCGGCGCGCTCTATCGTCTCGATTCGCCGTTCGACCCCGATCTGGTCGGCGATCTTCCGGCGGCGCTGTGTCGGCAGCCGGCAGAAGATGCCGCGCCTTCCGCGTTCCGCTGCGCCGTTCCGCCGCCGGAATCCTCCTCACCCGTCCGCTCTCCTCGCGCTCCTCCCGCCCTTCTGCAGGGATAGACCGATCTCTGCGGCAGAGAGGCTCGCCTCCTGTCGCGGCGCATATCCAAATGAGAAGAGGCATAAGGAGTACGCAAAGTGCGAACACTGACTGTTTTTGCGCTCGCCTCCGTTCTGGCTCTACTGCCGATGACGGCGTGGGCACAGAGCGGCGGCGGCTGCCCGTTATGACCCTCCAGCGGCTTCTCCGCGCAGAGCGGAGACTCGACCGGTTCGGTCGAGGGAGGGACGCACCGGGGGACGCTCATCCTCTCAACGCTCTCCTCGCAGGGACTGGCGGGAGAGACGGAGACGTTCCTTCGCTATGGCGCGACGCCGCGGCTGGAGCTGGGGTTCAGCTATCTCTGGCGCACCGAGAAGGTGCGTCCGCTCGTCAACTATGTGCTGATCCCGGAGGGACGTATGCGCCCTTCGCTGCGGGCGGGGCAGATGTCCAGTCCATCCGGCAGTGAGCTGAAGGCGTTTATCACCGTGGGGAAAGACCTGCGCCCATGGATCAAGGCTCCCGTTCATCTGTATGTCGGGACCGCGATCGTCTATACGGACCGCAGACCGCAGTTTATCGGCGGGGTGAGCGCAAACCTGACCCGCGCCGTCATCCTCTCCGCGCAGTTTGACGGACGCTATCCGACGTTCGGACTCACCGCGGCGGTCGGAAAGATCAACGGAAGCACCGTGCGTCTGGGAGTCATGGCGGTGAAGACGGATCGACTGGGTCCGTTTCTGGCGATCGGGATGCCGCTGGGGCGATAGACATCTTCCCGGTATCCGGCAGCCACTCTTCCTCTGCAAAGAGTGGCTGCTTTTTCCGCCCGGACCGATGAATGACCGCAGGTTCGGCGCAGGAGGCGGCGCCAGCAGAGACGAAGGTAGACCTATCCTGTCTCGACAGCCGGAAAGGAGCCTTTGGAGATCGCTATGTCTGAACCGGATATCTATGACGTGAAGACTCGCGCCGCCGGTCCGCCAGGCGCGCTTCCTCTGACGGAGGAGATGCTGCGCGATCTGCCCAGCGGCGACCTGTTTGCGCTGTCGCAGAATGTCGGCATGGGCTGGGAGCCTTCCCGGCTCAACCGGCGCGAGTTTCTGATCCTCAGCACGCAGGGCGGCATCCGTCACCCCGACGGGACGCCGCTCGCGCTCGGCTACCATACCGGTCACTGGGAGGTCGGTCTGCTGATGCAGGCGGCGGCGGAGGAGTTTCAGCGGCGGGGCTGCATCCCCTTTGCCGGCTTCTGCTCCGATCCCTGCGACGGACGCTCGCAGGGAACGACCGGCATGTTCGACAGCCTGCCCTATCGCAACGACGCCGCCATCGTCTTCCGGCGGCTGATCCGCAGCCTGCCGAACCGTCGGGGCGTGCTGGGCGTGGCGACCTGCGACAAGGGGCTGCCCGCGATGATGATGGCGCTGTCTGCGATGCGCGATCTCTCCTGCGCGCTGGTTCCCGGCGGAGTAACCCTGCCGCCGGAGGAGGGGGAGGACGCCGGCAAGGTGCAGACGATCGGGGCGCGCTTCGCGCACGGTCTGATCACCCTGAAGGAGGCGGCGGAACTGGGCTGCCGCGCCTGTGCGACGCCGGGGGGCGGCTGCCAGTTCTTCGGCACGGCGGCGACGGCGCAGGTCGTCGGGGAGGCGCTGGGGTTGACGCTGCCGCATGCTGCTCTGTCTCCCTCCGGTCAGCCGATCTGGCTCGACACGGCGCGCCGCACCGCGCATGCGCTGATCGAACTGGAGGCGCGGGGCATCCGCACGTGCGATATCGTTACGGAGGCGGCGATTCACAACGCCATGATCGTCCACGCCGCCTGCGGCGGCTCTACCAACCTGCTGCTGCATATTCCCGCCATCGCGCATGCGGCGGGGCTGCGCCGTCCGACGGTGGAGGACTGGATCGAGGTCAATCGCGCTGTGCCCCGTCTGGTGGATGTGCTGCCCAACGGTCCGACCGATCATCCGACGATCCGCTTCTTCCTGGCGGGCGGCGTTCCGGAGGTGATGCTGTATCTGCGCGCGCTCGGTCTGCTGAACCTGGACTGTCTGACGGTCGCCGGAAGGACGCTGGGCGAGAGCCTGCAGGAGTGGGAGCGTTCAGAGCGGCGCCGGCGGCTGCGGGAGCGTCTGCAGCAGGCGGACGGCGTGGACCCGGATGAGGTGATCCTCTCGCCGGAGCGCGCCCGCGAACGCGGCCTCACCAGCACCGTCTGTTTCCCGCGCGGAAATCTGGCTCCGGAAGGCTCCGTGATCAAGCAGACCGCGATAGATCCGAGCGTGGTGGACGCGGACGGAGTCTACCGCAAGGTCGGTCCGGCGAAGGTCTTCACGACCGAGCGCGCCGCCATCGCCGCCATCAAGGGGACGGGCGAAAAGCGGGTGGAGCCGGGAGACGTGCTGATCCTGATCTGCCGCGGACCGATGGGTTCGGGGATGGAGGAGACCTACCAGATCACCTCCGCGCTGAAGTATCTGCCCTGGGGGAAGACCGTCGCCGTGCTCACCGATGCGCGCTTCTCCGGCGTCTCCACCGGAGCCTGTATCGGACATATCGGACCGGAGGCGCTGGCCGGCGGTCCGATCGGAAAGGTGCGGGACGGCGACCGGATCGAGATCATCATAGACCGTCCGAACCTGACCGGCAGCGTCCATCTGGTCGGGGAGGGCGAGACGATGTTTGGCGCGGAGGAGGGAGCGCGCATACTGGCGGCGCGTCCCCCGCGCCCTGACCTTGCGCCCGATCCCGATCTGCCCCAAGATACGCGCCTGTGGGCGGCTCTGCAGGCGGCGGGCGGCGGGGTCTGGGGCGGCTGCGTCTACGATCCGGAGGCGATTGCCGCGCGGCTGCTGGCGTCCGGCGATTGTGATTGAGTTCACACACCCCCGCTGAAACCTGTTTCGCCTCCCTCACGTACTTCAGGTAGAGGCATACGTCTGATCCATCGCGCTTGCCGGGCAAGGAGGGACGAAAACGTGGGCAAATGGGGCATCTGGCAGTGGCTGATCGCCATTATTCTGACGCTGATCGCCATTCAGATCGTTTTCTGGATCGTCGGTCAGTTTATCCATCTGTTGAAGATCGCGCTGGTTGTCGCCGTCATCATCGGCATCATCTGGCTGGTCATGACCGTGATGAATCGGGGCAAGCGAAGCAGCTACTGATACGATAACGCTGCGTCTGGATCGGCTGCACGCCGAAAAGGCGCTTAACACAGGTCTGGATCGGGGCTGGCAGACGCCGGGGCAGGCAGTTTCGCCTGCCCCGTTTTGCCAGTACAGGAGTGCAGGCGCGGGACGGCGAATAGAGAGGACGATGAGTTTCGCCGATCATGCAAGGAGCCTCCTAACGATGAGCGATCTGTCCTTCCCTCTTGCCACGCCCGATCAGCGCGCCGCCGTCCTCATCGAAGCGCTGCCCTATCTGCGCCGGTTCTTTGGCAAGACGCTGGTCATCAAATACGGCGGCAACGCCATGATTGACGATCAGTTGAAAGAGCAGGTGATGCAGGATATCGCGCTGCTGCACTACGTCGGCATTCGCCCGGTGGTGGTACACGGCGGCGGTCCGGAGATCAGCGCGCTGATGCGGCAGATGGGGCATGAGCCGACCTTTGTCGGCGGACTGCGGGTTACCGATGCCGCCACCATGGAGATTGTCGAGATGGCGTTGACCGGCAAGACCAACAAGAACATCGTTGCGCGGCTCAATCAGCAGGGCGCGACGGCGGTCGGGCTGAGCGGCAAGGACGCCAATCTGCTGGTGGCGCGGAAACTGGAGTCGCCGAAGGGCGATCTGGGGTTTGTCGGCGAGATCATGCAGGTGAACGCGGATATCTTGACTCTGCTGGTCGGGCAGGGCTATATTCCGGTCATCTCCTCCGTGGCGATCGGCGAGGACGGAGAGTCGTACAATGTCAACGCTGATCATGCCGCCGGAGCGATTGCGGCGGCGGTCGGGGCGGAGAAGCTGGTGATGCTGACCGATGTGGAGGGACTATACGCCGACTATCCCGACCGCAGCACCCTGATCTCCGAGATGGATACGGCGCGAGCGCGAGAGATGCTGCAGACCGGCAGGGCGGAGAAGGGGATGATCCCGAAACTGGAGGCGTGCATCACCGCGCTGGAGGGAGGCGTCTCCCGCGCGCACCTGATAGACGGACGCCATCCGCACGCCCTCCTCATCGAGATCTTCACCGATACCGGCGTCGGGACGATGGTTCGTCCCTGATGCGCGCAAGCCCCTCCTCCTGTGAAGAGGGGCTTGCCTGTTACTGTCTGTCCTGGCGCACAGCGACGGGATCTCGGAGCAGATCGGTCAGGGACGGGCAGGCTGCCTGTTCCCCGGCGTCGCGTCGCCTTTCGCCAATCCGAGCGCCCAGCGGATCCCTCCCAGAAGATGCTGGCGATACGGCTCGCTCTCCCAGACATCCTCGCGGTGACCGAGCGCGGTATAGAAGACCTTCCCCTTGCCGTACATCTTGCACCAGGAGAGCAGATGATCTCCCGGCTGTCCGGCGGAGGGAGACTTATCGTTGGGATACTTATCCAGCGAGAGAAGCACGCGCACGCGGTCGCGGGATGAGTGGTTCAGGATGTATATCTCATCGAAGACCTTATAGCTGGAGCCGAAGTGCTGGGTCGCTGGATGCTTCGGATCGTCCACGATGGCGTCCACCTCGCACTGCGCGCCGTGCGTGCGGAACTCGCCCCCGATCATCTCCACGAAGCTTCTGTCGCCTCCCAGATCGGAGGTCTTGTAGGTGTCGGTGGCGGCATGCGCTCCCATGAAGGCTTTGCCCGATTCGATCCACTTCAAAAACGCCTTGAGATCGGGAATGCCCAGATTGCCGGTAGTGTTGTTGAAGAAGACGCCGTCGAAGCCGTTGGCGTTAAGGTACTCCGGCGTCAGCATGGCTTTGACATCCTCCGCCGTGCGGCAGAACTCCACCGTGAACTGCCCGCTCTTCTCCGCGATCTCCGTCAGGGTCTTTTCGCCGGTCGGGATGGAACTGTGCCGGAAACCGGCGGTATGGCTTACCACCAGGATCTTCTTCTTCTTAGGCTGCAGCGAGGCGCTGTTGAACGAGATGGCTCCGACGGTCAACAGCGCGCAGAGCAGCGCAAACGCAATCCATCGCAATTTCATGATTGTTTGCTCCTCCACAATAGATGATGACTTACAGTATACGCAATCGGTTCGCCGGTTCCTTCCTTTTCAGGTCTTCTCCGATAAAACCGCCAGTCTCTCTTCCGCTTTCTGCGTGTGGTAGGTCTGCAGTCCGGTATCTATCGCCGCCTGAAACGCCGCGCGCGCCGCCTCGTTCTCACCCCGTCGTGCGCGGCACAGACCGATATAGTAGTGTGCGCGGGGAAGGTCCGCCGGATCCGGAGGAAGCTGCAGAAACCGCTCCCACAGCTGCAGGCAGAGGGCGTCCTCTCCCAGTTCCCAGGTGGCGCGTCCCAGCATAGAGCAGCAGCCGGCTTGCGTCGCCCGGCTGTCGGCGAAGCGTTCTGCCTGCTCCTGAGCCTCTTCCAGTCTCTGTCGCGCCTCCTCCCGGCGACCCAGACACGCCAGTATCCAGGCTTCGGTGGAGAGGCAGGCAAGTCCGAGCTTCTCCTCCTTCCCCAGCGTCTTTTCCGCCTCGCGCAGGCGCTCCAGTGCCCGCTCCGGATAACCGGCTTCCGCCTCCAGCCAGGCGCGTCCAAGCTGGATGACCGCCTGCGAGCGGCGTTCATCGGAGGGGGTCGGGAGGGGATGCGCTCTGGCAGCCTGATCCAGCATCCGCCGCGCATCCTCGAACTTGCCCCAGTAGAGCATACACTCGAACTCCGCCAGGCGCGCCGCGCGGCGCGCCTGAAGGCTCATCTCCGCCGCCCTCTGGCAGGTCTGCACTGCCTTTACCAGCATTCCGCGCCGCCGCTGAATCCCGCCCAGCGTGGCAAGATAGGTCGCCGCTCTTTCTACATTACGCAGACGCAGAGCAAGGGCGATAGACTGCTCATAGTGGTGCTCCGCCTCCTCCAGATCGCCCCGGTCGCTGCACGCCAGCGCCGCCACGCTGTGGGCGACCATGCCGGTCGGCAGATCGTCGGCATGCTCCAGCGTCTCCTTCGCGCGCTCCAGCGCCGCCTCGGGATGTCCGCTCTCCCAGAGCGCCAGCGCCAGACGCAGCAGCAGCGGACCCCGCTCCAGCGCAGCGACGGGTCGTTTCGCGGGCGATCTGCGCTCCGCGTTCAGGTGCGTCAGCGCCTGCTCGTAGGCTTCGACCGCCTCGGAGTAGCGGCGTTCCGCGACCAGCGACTGCCCCAGCGAGACATAGAAGCCGATGTCGCGTGGGCTTTCCTGCAGCCGTTTTGCCGCGATCTGCCGCTCCCGTTCCGCCTCTTCCGATCTGCCCGCCGCCTCCAGGCAGTCGGCGTGACGACGCCGAACGCTGGATTCCTGCGCGGGGCGCAGCCGGCGTGTCAGACACATTCGGCACATCTCTATCGCCTGCTCCGGCTGTTGATTCTCCAGATAGAACCAGGCGAGGCGGAAGCGGGGATCGGTTCGGAGCCGATCGCCGAACAGGGAGGGAGAGCGCAGAACGCGCTCCAGAATACGGATCGCGGCGCGCAGATTTCCGCGGCTGCGCGCCGCCTGCGCCATGCTGGGCAGCACGACGAAGACCCACAGTTCGCGCAGCAGCATGAAGGCAGCCAGTGTTGCGCCCAGCGCAGCCCAGACCCACATGCGCAGAATCCTTCAGGAGGCGGAGATACGCAGAACCTCCTCGACCGCGTTCTGCGTGGCGGAGAGGCTCTCGTTCAACTGCTGCAGAGTGGTGGTTGCCTCCGTGAAAGCGGCGTTCTCCAGAGAGCCGCCTGACGCGACCATCAGCATCAGTTGTGAGCGCAGATGCAGCAGGCTCTGACGGCACTCTTCGCGGGCGGTCTCCAGCCGCGCGCGCCAGAGCGTCAGATTACGCAGCGCCTCGCGCTGCCCCTCGATCGCCTGAACCTGCCGCTGCAGAGATGCCAGCACGATCATATCGCTCTCGCGGTTGATGCGCTCCACCAGATTGATCTGCCGGTGATTGAGTTCCGCCTCGGTGGTGACGGGGAAGGAGCGTGCGAGCATCTCGCTCTTTTCGTTCAGGTCGCTCCAGTAGCTCATGACGCGCTCTAACTCGCGGGTGATCTCCCGCGTCTGTCTGCGGTTTCGGCGGGGGAGCTTGCGCAGGATGCGCCGAATATCGCCTTCGATGACCAGCATGGAGCACTCCGGGTCCACACTGGTGAGCCACTGCCGCCAGTTCGCCCATGCCATGTTCCGCACACGTATCTCGGACACCGACCCCAGCGCCAGCAGGATCGGCAGGAAGATCGTCCAGACGAAGAACAGCCCCACCCAGAAGGTCTCGCGCAGTTCGTTGTCGAGTTCGGCAATGGTCGGCTGCTTTTTCTTGAACTCGTTGAACGTATCCGCGCCGCAGGCTTTCGCCGCCTGCAAGATGATGCGGCGCTGGGTCTCCTCATCCAGTGTGCGAAGCGAATGTACCGGCGGTCTCACCTGCAACCTGTCTCCTGGTAGTTTTTACGAACGGCGTTCGGGAGTCGTTTCTGAGGTGCAGGTCGGCTGCACTGCTCAAGATAGTAGTTCACGCTCATGCGGTGAGATACCTGCGAATCTCTGCGTGACGTAACTGAGCGCTGTACAGGGGATTCCGAGGGCGGCGTGTCGAAAGGCTCTGCATACAGACGAGAAATCGGACAATTTACATTTTGATGAACATCTCGGATAGAGGGTTTACGCGGGAGGCATGGATGAGCGTTCTGCAGAGCGATGTGCTGATCGTCGGCGCGAGTCTGGGAGGCGCGGCGGCGGCGATCCGCGCGGCGGAGATGGGGGCGTCGGTACGGCTGATAGAGCCGACGGAGTGGATCGGCGGACAGTTGAGCGCGCAGGGCGTCTGCACGCCCGATGAGAACCGCTGGATCGAGACGGCGGGCGCAACCGCCTCCTACCGCGCCTTCCGGCAGCGCGTGCGCGAACACTACCGCTCCCGTTACCGTCTTTCGGAGGTCGGAAGCGCGCAGGAGCACTTCAATCCGGGAAGCTGCTGGGTCAGCCGTCTGGCGATGGAGCCGCTGGTCGCCGCCGCGCTGCTGCGGGAGCAGCTACAGAGCCTGCCTGGGGTCACGCTGCACCGGAACACCCGCGTGCTCGCTGCGGAGGTCGAGGGCGACGCGGTGACCGCGCTGCGGGCGGTCGGACCCGGCGGAGAGGAGATCGTCTTTCGCGGCGCGTATCTGCTGGACGCCACCGATACGGGCGATCTTCTGCCGCTTGCGGGCGTCGAGCATGTGATCGGGGCGGAGAGCCGGGCGGAGACAGGAGAGCCGGATGCGCCGGAGACCGCCCATCCTGAATGGGTTCAGCCCTTTACCTTTCCCTTCGCGCTGGAGATGCGCCCGGCAGGCGAAGACCACACCATCGCGCCGCCGCCCGACTACGAGGAGTTGAAGGCGCTGCAGAACTACCACATTCTGGACGGAGCGATGCGGGGCATGTTCGGCGAACTGGGATGGTGGACCTACCGCCGCATCATTGCCGCCGAGAACTTTGACGACCCCGCCTTTCCGTGCGATATCGCCATGATCAACACCGGCTCCAACGACTTCATGGGGGGCGTGGTGCCGGGCGAGTCGCCGCAAGCCGATGCACGGACGCTGGCGCGCGCGCGCCGCGCCTCTCTCGGCTACGTCTACTGGCTGCAGACCGAGTGCCCCCGCGCCGACGATCCTACCCGCCGGGGCTACCCCGAGTTCCGGCTGCGCGCCGATCTGTTCGGCACGCCCGACGGGATCGCGCCCGCGCCCTATATCCGCGAATCGCGGCGCATCCGCTCCCTGCGCACCGTGCTGCAGCAGGAGATCGTCGCGCAGGACAGCGCGGGGAACGCGCATCAGACCGGGGCGCGCGCCGCCCTCTTTCCCGACTCCTGCGGAATCGGGCACTACTGGCTCGACATCCATCAGGGGGGAACGCCGGAGCCGGGACGCTTCATGGAGACGCGCCCGTTTCAGATCCCGCTGGGCGCGCTCATTCCCGTGCGTGTCGTCAATCTGCTGGCAGCCTGCAAGAATCTCGGGGTCACCCATCTGACCAACGGCGCGTACCGGCTGCATCCCATCGAGTGGAACGTCGGCGAGGCGGCGGGCGCGCTGGCAGCGTACTGCGCCGCGCGCGGGACAACACCGCATGCTCTCTACCGCGACCCGGCGGCGCTGCGCGCCTTTCAGCGCGTCCTGCTGGAGCAGGGGGTTCCGCTCTACTGGTGGGCGGACCTGCCGGCGGAGCGTCCGGAGTTTATGGCGGCGCAGACCCTGGCGATGGCGGGTGTCTGGGAGGGGGGCGACGACCTCTGCTTCCGTCCCGACGATCCGCTGACCCCGCAGGAGGCGGCGGAGATTGCGGCGCGGGCAGGCGTCGCGCCGGAGAGGCTGCTGGAGGCGGGATCCCGGGGCGAAGCTGCGCGCTGGCTGTTCTCGCAGCGAGGGGACTGAAATTATCCGACATAAATATGTCGGACAAATTAAAAATTAGATTGACATTTTGCCGGGGGGCTGTTACAATGACCGTAACAGCCTCTTGAAACCCCGCACCGCGCATTCAGTCGTTACGCTACGAGATTCCAAGGACTGTTGAACAGATATCTTCTCCCACCGCCGGGAGGTGCCCTGTGGGAACAGTTCCTGCCTATATAAAGATCGCCGAGCAGATCAAACGGGAGTGGTTTTCCGATTCCGACTCACGGCTCGGCAACAGGCTCCCCACACAGGAGGAGCTGGCGCAGCGATTCAACGTCAGCCGCTCGACCATTGTGCGCTCCCTCTCCAAACTGGTCGCTGAGGGCTACATCCATTCGCAGCAGGGGAGCGGGGTCTATGTGGCGCAGAAGACGCCGCGCGGGGACGAAGCCAGACGCATCAGCCTGATCGTACCGTACCTTCGGGCGCCGGTGATCGTTGCCGCCTGCCGCGGCGTGGAGCGTCGGGCGAGGCAGCTGGGCTATCAGGTGCTGCTGGCAAGCTCGGAGAACGATCTGGCGCGGGAAGAGGAGCTGGTGACGCAGCATCTTCAGGCGGGTGTGCAGGGGATCGTGCTCTATCCGGTAACCCGGCGCCTGAGCGATCTGGCGAGCGACTACCTGATGCGCTGGAATCAGTCGGCTCCGGTCGTTACCATGGACATCGCCTGCGACGCTTGGCCCTGCTCGATGGTGCTCTTTGACAACTTCCGGCTCGGTTATGACGTAACGCGGCAGCTGATCCGGCACGGGCATCGCAATATCGTCTTCATGCACACTGCGGCAGATTTCCTGCACACCTCCATCCACGACCGACAGCGCGGCTGGGAGGCGGCGATGGACGAGGCGGGGCTGCAGATACCCGAAAGCTATCGGGGATGGCCCGTCGCAATCCGTGACTTCTCGCAGCCGCGAGAGGACGCCGACTATCAGAAGATCGCCGAAGACCTGCTGCGGCTGCGCCCCCGTCCGGACGCGGTGATTGCCTGGATGGACGACGTGGCGGCGCATATCACCCAGTCGCTCTGCTATCTGGGCATGCGGGTGCCGGAGGATATCCGTCTGGTCGGGTTCGACTGCGAACCGCTGATTACGCGGCTGTTTCAGCCGCTCTTTCCGACCTCCCGCCCCGACTTTGTACGTCTCGGCGAGCTTGCCGTAGAGGTTTTACATCAGACGATCGTGGCAGGGGACGCCGCGCGCCCGCGCACCTACTACTATCCAGTGCCCGTACTCTGGCGCGAGCCGCGCACGGCTTCGGCGCAGGCGACTGCCGTCGTCCATACGGAAGAGATACCCGTTGATGCATAGTAGCTCTCACACCCCTTTTTGAAAGGAGGAATCATCGTGAAGTCGAAGGTATCACCAGTGGTAGCTGTCATCGCGGTGCTGGTGGTCGTCGGGATCGCCGTGTTCGCTCTCTTTACGTTCACCGGCAGCGGACAGGGATCCAGAGAGGGGGAGAAGCCGCCGGGAATTCCTCCGGAAGTTGCGGAGAAGTTCAAGGAGCTTGGCAACCGGGGACCCGGCATGCCCGGCGGAGGACCTGGTACGATGACCGCGCCCAACCAGAGCGGCGGTCCGGGAATGACCGGTCCCGGCGGGATGCCCCCGGGCATGACGGGCGGTATGACTGCGCCCAATCAGGGACGTTAGACATTTCATCCCGATCTGTTCGATGTGCGTATCCTTCTCTGTTTCTGAGGAGGGAGAAGGATACGCCGGTTCTCATACGGTCTCAGGAATGAGCCTGAGACAAATCCTGAAAGGAGAAGCATCGTGGCAAGAAAAGGTTTCACCTTGATCGAACTCCTCGTCGTTATCGCCATCATCGCGATTCTGGCTGCCATTCTGTTCCCGGTCTTCGCGCAGGCGCGAGAGCAGGCGCGCACCGTCTCCTGTCTCTCCAACAACAAGCAGATCGGGCTGGGCGTGAAGATGTATGCTCAGGACTACGACGAAGAGTTCCCGATGGGCACCTACAACGGTCCGCGCAACTGGGAGGTCAACCCCGACGTTCCGCAGCAGAATCTGGGCTGGAACGACTGCTGGGTGGACGCCAACGGACAGGGACCGGGCGCCTGGACCGGCTTCAATCCCGGCGACGGCGGACCCAACTATGTGGGCTGCGCCTATGGCGGCGAGTTCTATCGCACGCTCATGACCGTGCAGGTCGGTCCCTACATCAAGAACACGCAGATCTGGTACTGCCCGTCCGACAAGTTCCGCCGCCCGAGTCGCGAGAACATCACCACCGGACTGCAGTCCTATCAGTGGTTCCCCAACTGGATCTACAACGCTAACTGCTGCTGGGGCAACGTTCGCTATCCGGACGGCACCTTCAAGGTGCTGGAGAATCCCTCGGAGAAGGTGGACATCCCCGCCGAGCGCATGCTCTTCATCGAGCGCGGCGCCTTCGGTTGGGACGGACCGGATGCGCGCGACTGGAGCTGCAACCCTGCGCCTAACAACACCTTCAACCATCCGCGCGGCTACAACTGCACCTACTTCGACGGACATGCCAAGCTGGTTCCGTACGGCAAGAAGTGGACTACCATCCCGGCGACGGGCTGGGGACCGGAGTGCCGACCGAAGTAGTCGCAGCCCTGGATCCCTGCAGGATCTGTCACTGCTCTGCTCGGAAGACCGCCTTCGGGCGGTCTTCTCTTTTTCGGGGCGGTCGCGAGGAGGAGATAGCCGGGGAAGACGGGAACATAGAGAGGCGGCGGGCGCGCTGCGTGTCGGGTCTGTATGATCCTATCACCCGCTTACCATTCCATTTTCGGAGGAGATACAAGCGATGGAGAAGGTCAGAATCGGCGTCATCGGAACGGGCGGCATGGGTTCCGGGCACTGCAATATCATTCCGCAGATCGAGGAGGCGCAGTTAACCGCCATCTGCGATATTGCGCCGGAGGCGATGCAGCCGATCGCCGAGAAGTACGGCGTGCCGACCTTTGCGAAGTCGGAAGCGCTGCTGGACAGCGGGCTGGTAGATGCGGTCATTATCGCGACCCCGCACTACTTCCATCCGCCTATCGCCATCGAGGCGTTCCGACGCGGGATTCATGTGATCTCCGAAAAGCCGATCGCCGTAACCGTCTCCGCCGCCGACGCGATGCTGGCTGCCGCGCGCGAGTCGGGCTGCAAGTTCAGCGTGATGTATCAGATGCGCTCCGCCAACACCTGGAGAACCGTCCGCCGGCTGGTGGAGGAGGGGTGTCTGGGAGAGATATACCGCACCTCGCTGGTGATGGGCTGGTACCGCAGTCAGGCGTACTACGACTCCGGCGGCTGGCGGGCAACCTGGGCGGGCGAAGGAGGCGGCGTTCTCATCAATCAGGCTCCCCACTTCCTCGACCTCTACGCCTGGCTGGGAGGACTGCCGACCCGCCTGACCGGACATACCCGCACGCGGATGCACGACATCGAGGTCGAAGACGAAGCCTTTGCCACGCTGGAGTATGCCAATGGGGCGCACGGCTACCTCTACGCCAGCACAACCGAAGCGCCCGGACACGAGATGCTGGAACTGTGCGGCGACGAGGGGAAGATCGTGGTGCACGGCTCCAGCGTGCGACTCTGGCGCGTGAAGCCCTCGATTCGCACGCATTCGCGCGAGAATACCAGCATGTGGGCAAGCCCAACCGCCGAAGAGGTTCCCGTGGAGATCACTCCGGGCGGCGGTCATCATGCCGATATTACGCGCAACTTCTGCCGCGCCATTCTGTACGGCGAGCCGCAGCTCTCTCCCGGAGAAGAGGGCATCTGGGCGGTCGAACTGATCAACGGCATCATTCTCTCCAGCCATACGCAGCAGACCGTCGAGATCCCGGTAGACCGCGCCGCCTATGACCGCCTGATCGCGCAGCTTCAGCAGTCGTCAAAAGCCAAAACGCAGGTGCGCGAGACGCGGGAGACCGATCCGCACTACGTCCGCAGTTAGATCCCTGGACGGCGTTTCAGGAGAATGGAGAGGCGCGAACCGGTCTGCGAAATCCGGTTCCCGTTCTCTCCCGATAGACGCTTTCTGTTTTCCGGCAGCGCAAAACGGAAGCCGGGAGGCGCGCCCCCCCGGCTCGGATCGGTCGGTTGGAAACCTGCGCGTCAGCGGATTCGCCGCTTGAAGTACATCTGCCCGTTATCTACCGAGATCGCCTCCCATCCCTCTCTGCCGAGACGGTTCGCCTCATTCATGACCCAGTAGGGCTGATGGATCACCTGTACGGTAACCCGGCGGTACTCCCACTGCGGCGTCTCCTGCGCCCGGGCTTCCATCGGTCGCGCCCAGAGCACCGCTGCAAACAGACAGGAGGCGGCGACCGCGCCGATCAACGCGGCGATAAGATGGTTTCGCATGATTTCGAGTTCTCCTTCCAGACTGCCGAAAATCCGGCAAAGCTGCTGATAAAGATGCATGAAGGGGCGTACTCTTCTATTGTACAGGGAGGCGCGCCGCGTCGCCAGGAGAAATCCGGTGATTCGCCCGCAATCGCACAGAAACCGGTATTGTTGGCAGGCAGAGACACTGATGGAGGAAGTCTTCTCGGCGCGTTTCTACATAGAGGAGATAGTCGCCCGCGTACCGCTTTTCCCGGATGAGGAAGATCGCTTCGCTGCGCTCGCAATGACAGTGTGGGGACGGGTTGCGCGTGACTGCGGCGGCAGCGCCGCCCATTCCGTCATTGCGAGGGAGCGCAGCGACCGAAGCAATCTCAACCTGATACCCGACCCTCCCTGTACCCGACGCCCGCCGGGTGTCTGAGACCATCAAAGGAGAAAAGAAGAGATGGCGGATCAGAAAGATGACGCCGCATTCGCCCGTATGCTGATGCGCGCCCGTCGCTATGCCGGTCCCACCGAAGACGAGAAGCTGCTGCAGGTTCCGCATCCCGAACAGACGGCGTTCACCAACTCCGACCCCTGGCGCGTTCTGCGGATTATCGGGGAGTTTGTGGAGGGGTTCGATACGCTGGCGGGACTGGGACCGGCGGTAACGATCTTCGGCAGCGCGCGCATCAAGCCGGAAGATCCGATGTATCAGGCGGCGGTGGAGACGGCGCGGCTTCTGGGTGAGGCGGGGCTGGCGATCATCACCGGAGGCGGTCCCGGCATCATGGAAGCCGGAAATCGGGGAGCCAGAGCCGCCGGGGCGAAGTCCATCGGTCTGGGAATCGAACTGCCGTTTGAGCAGGGGATCAACGACTATGTGGATGTGGACCTGATGTTTCGCTACTTCTTCGCCCGCAAGACGATGTTTGTGAAGTATGCGCAGGCGTTTGTGATCTTTCCGGGCGGTTTCGGAACGATGGACGAACTGTTCGAGTCGCTGACCCTGATCCAGACCGGCAAAGTCCGCAACTTCCCGGTGATCCTCTTCTCCGCCGCCTACTGGAAGGGGCTGGCGGACTGGCTGCGCGATACGATGCTGGCGGGAGGCAAGATCAGTCCGCATGACCTCGACCTGTTCTACATCACCGATTCGCCGGAGGAGGTGCGGGATACGATCCTGCGCGCCATGCGCGACGAGACCTGGCGCGTGCAGCAGGAGGAGGGCGCGCGCCAGGCGATCCGTCGAGCGTACGGGGTGGGAGAGTAGGAGACGAGGATTTCGTCCGCTGCTCTCCCGTACAGGCGGTCAGGCTTCGGTCTCGGAGGCGGAGCGGGCGGCAAGCTGCTCCCGCATCCGCATGCCGCACGCCAGGATCTCCGAATCGGGAAGGACGGAGAGCGGCGAGTAGTTGGGGTGCGGTCCGGGCTTATAGGGATCGTTGTGCGCGGCGTTGTAGCAGCAGATCAGTCCCCAGCGCGGATGCGGGCTGCGGTTCTGGTCGGAGCGGTGCAGCGTGTTGCAGTGGAAGTAGAGACCGTCGCCCGGGTTCATCTCGGCGTAGACCAGGGGCAGACGCGCCAGCGCGGCGTTGACGCGCTCCAGATCCGCGCCGGTCTGGTCGCCCGTCCTGCCGTGATCTACGCGCCCCATCCGGTGCGAGCCGGCGATCAGCTGCATACAGCCGTTTTCGCGCGTCGCCGGGTCTATGGCGATATAGCAGCTTGCCATATCGGGGAAGAGGCAGCCGTTGTTGTACCAGTAGCCGTAGTCCTGATGCCACTCCCATGCGCCGCCCTCATAGGGCTGTTTGGCGGAGACCTTGTGATGGTAGTGGTAGACCTCGCCGCCGAGAAGCTGCTCCATCGAGCGCACCAGCCGCTCCGAGCGCGTGATAACGCTGTAGATGTCGTCTCCCAGTGAGTTATCCAGCGACAGCATGGTGTTTGCGCCCTGTGAGTCCTTGCGAGCGGTCATGGTGCGACGAAGCGCATCGTCCTGCCGGGCGATCTCTCCCAGCAGGCGCGTCTCCTCCGCAGAGAGCAGGTTCGGGACGATCAGGTACCCCTGCGCGTGAAATTCGGCGATCTGTGCGGGCGTTAACATCGGTTCCTCCTGCGACATAAACTTTCGGGAGCCATTTCGACGCCGTCTGCAGATCCTCCTGTCTGCCGCCAGCCTTTTGACCGTTCCAGACAGAGCGCCAGCTTCATCAGGTGGTAGAGATCGGCGCGGCAGAAGGGGAGGTCTACTCGGCGGGAGAGCGACTGCCCAGAGGCTCCCCGCAGCCACCTCATCCCCAGAAACCCGCTCAACGCCAGATCCGGCGGATCCACAAAGTTCTCCCCGAAGTGAACCTGACGCTCCTCTCCGACCAGGTACCATGTGCGGTGCAGCGTCTCGAACCTCTGCCACACCTGTTCAACCGCCTGCGGCTCGCGTGAGCGTATCCTCTGCGCCACTTCGGGCGTAAGATTGCGCAGCAGGGCGATCTTATGACGATGCGGCGCGATGCGAAACGAGAGCGCATCGCCCTGCCCGATGAAGGGGTCCAGTTCCGACGATCCACGCAACGACACGCTCTTCTCCCCGGCGGCTCGCCGCCACCATGCCGCGAGCGCCTCTTCCGTCTGATCCGCCTGCGCCTTCGCTTTCCGGGCGGTTTCGCGGTCTCCGATCCTCTCCGCCATGCGTGCTATCGCCAGCAGCGATGCGAGGTAGCGGTTTGCGTATAGGTCGCCCTTCGCGCCGTCCAGCCTCCAGCCCGTCGCGGCGAACGCTTCGTAGGTCTGGCGGATCTGCTGCCAGGAGCGCAGAACGCGCTGCCACTCCCCGCAGCGCTCTGCATACAACGCCGCCGCGTAGAGGTTTCCGAAGGGATGGGGCGGTGTGTCCGCGCCTGCCCGCGCCCTCGCGATCCCCTCCGTCGGGAAGAACTCGCGCCGCGCTCCCGCCTCCAGCGGATACCAGGCGTCCGGCGTGAAGGGCGGATGTCGGCTCCATTCGTCGGCAAGAAGCCGTTTCACCTGTTCCTGCAGTTTTGAATCCAGATGGGGATAGCACCACGCCAGCGCCTCAAACAGTTCGCCGGAGTGGTCGAACGCATAGTCGCTGCCCGCCAGTCCCGGCTCCACGCGCAGGGGCGACCAGCGGCGTTCCAGGATCTCCGACAGGCTGCGGCTCAGCGCGCTCCTGAGGGTCTGTTCGGTCAGCGGAGGCGGCTCCGGGGCGCGCGTCACGGGAACGCTGTCGGCAGGGACGGGGGCGTCCTCCGCCGGCTTACCCTCTCCCGGCGACAGGCAGAGTATGCGGCTTCCGGTGATCCAGTAGAGACGCTGATCAGCGTAGGCGACGGAGCCTCTGCCGGGACCGTGCCATTCGTTGCGCGCCCAGGGCGGAGCGAGCAGTCCGCCGTAGGTGTCGCGCTCTCCCCACACGACCCTCAGCGCACCGGATCGGAGGTCCAGCGCGCTCAGCGTGCCCTGATGGACGATGAGCGCGGTCTCTCCGACCACCGTGAAGTTCTGGCTCTCGTCCGCCGTTCCCCAAAAGGTGTTCCAGGGAGGCTGCTCTCCATGCCGATGCCGCAGGGGCGCGATGCGTCCGGAGGCGGGATCGAGGAGACCGAGCGCGACGAGCGGAGCGACCCCCAGATTCCAGTTGCCGTAGGCGCTTCGGTAGAAGACCAGCAGCCGCCCGTCTGCGGTAACGGCGGGCATGATGCCGACCGCCTGACAGCCCGCCGCCCAGAGCACGGGAGCCGTGAAGCGTTCCCGGCCGGTGTCGGCGTCCAGCACGAAAAAGGTGCGGGCGTCTCTCTGCTGCCGCAGATGCTGAACGATCGCCTGCTGTTCCCGCGCATGCTGCTCCGGGCTGCCGACGGCTTGCGGGCTTCTAGTCCATGCGTCGAGCTTTCTCCAGTCGCTGTCATCTACGCCGGCATTGCGGGCAAGCATGGTTCTGTCGCGGGAGATGCGCTCCGCCATATTGATCAGGGGATTGGTGCGGACGATCACGCAGGTGCGCCCTCCGGTCTGGACGACCACCGGGTAGTAGTCGCGGGCGGTCTGTCCGGGGAGCGGCTCGCTGGTCCAGAGGGGGCGTCCGGTGGTCAACTCCAGACAGTGGACGCGCATATCTTCGGAGGCGAAAAAGACGCGGTTTCCGGCGACGGCGGCGGTCTGTCGGATCGGCGCGCCTACCGTCCGCTTCCAGAGCTGTCTGCCGGAGCGCAGGTCCGCCGCGAGAAAATCTCCGGCGCGGGAGCCGATCAGCGCGCGGTTTCCTGCGATGACCGGCGCGGCGGAGAAGCCTCCGCGTCCCGCATCGAGCGACCATCGCAGTTTTCCTGTGCGGGCGTCCAGTCCATATAGACGCCCATCTGCGCTGCCCGCAACCAGGATGCCGTCCGCATACGCCGGAGAGTGGAGGAAGGGACCGCCCGCTTGAAACCGCCACAGGGGTTTGCCCTCGCGGGCGTCCAGCGCGTAGATACTGCCGGAGTGGGTCGCAAGAAAGACGCGGTTATCGGCGACAATCGGCTCCATCGCCGTGCCGAGACGCTCCCCGGGAAAGTGACGTATCCACGCGGGACGCCAGCGTTCCGGGAGCGTTCCGGGGACGTAGCCAGTGTGCTGCGGATTGCCGCGCAGCATGGTCCAGTCCGCCCGCATCTGCGCCGCGCCCGCGATCAGCAGGGCGGCAGCCGCCAGTATCGCCCAGGCTCCTTTCATGGCTTATCCTCCGCCGGGAGTTGCGTATGGGAACTGTTACGCCTTTTCCGACGGATTCTCCTGCCGGCAGGTCGGGCGGAAGCCGCCGCGGATTACGGACGGGGCTTTTCGCGAATCTGCAGAAGGAGGGTCGCCGGGCTGTCCGGGCGTCTCTCTCTGGCGTCTGCATCCGCTCTTCGCGACATCTCGCGCATCAGGCGTCGAAGGATGTTTTCAGAGGGCGTGCTCTGCGACCGCGCATCTGTGCGGGGGAGACGCTTCTGCTCCCTGTCGCCCTGCCGCGGGCGCAGCCCCTCCGGCTCACTCTCTGCCGGCGCGAAACGCTTCGGTTCGGTCTGCGGGATCTGAAGCTCTCCCAGAGCGGCTATCTGCTCCAGCGTCTCCTGAAACTTTTCAGGCGGTATCTGCAGGGAGTAGGCGGCGCTGCTGGACGGCGCGGCGAGCCTCAGCGCGTTGTTCTCAACGATGGAGCCGCCCAGTTTCAGGACGATCCGCTTCAGTTCAAGGCTCTTCTCCGGCACACTATCCACCTCCAGAACCACCTCCGGCAGCCGCTCCTTAGGCAGGGAGAGCAGGTAAGCACGGAGGTCCACGGACTCCATCTTTGCCTCGGCACGCAGCGCGCGATTCTCTTCGGGGATCGCTCTGCCGCCTGCCGCGCCGGGTTCCCCGCCCGATCCTCCTCCTCCCATGCCTGCCATGCCGGGCTGACGAAAAGCGCGGGACGGCGCAGGCTTCTCCGCGCCTGCATCCCGCGCGGCGGCGGGAGGAGCGGGCGCGGCGCCATCGGAATGCATACCGGTATCCGGAGCCTCCCTCTCTTTCAGCGGAGGAGTGTCGGCGAAGGTCATCGGGGCTTTGAGCCGGTCTCCGCCCGCCGCATGGGATCGCTGTGCCTTCGCAGGGTCGCGCCTGCTGTTCTCCTGCTTTGCAACGCCCGGTTTCGCCGCAGACGGTTCGATGTTCGCCGGTGGCTGCGCCCTCTTCTGTGCCTGCAGATCCGCTTGCGGCAGCGCGCGGCTGCCCGCAGACGGAGCCGGCGGAGCCGCAGGCGCAGGCGATCCTGTACGGTTGTTCCTCCCGGCTCCGGTGGGATCGGGAGGGGCGGACGCCGATTCAAGGGTGCGGGACTCGCCGGTGAACCGCTCCATCTCCTGCCTCGCAGAGGGAGGCAGGGAGTCGTCCGACAGCGCGCCTCCCGCCATGCGGTCGAGAGGACTCTGCGCCGCCTGCCGCATCTGCGGCGAAGGAGAGAAGTAGGGATAGATCAGCAGCGCGGCGAGCAGCAGCGCGGCGGCGGCGCCCCAGGTGACCATCGGCTGCGGTCGCCAGCGGGGAGCCGCCGGGCGCGAGGGCGCGGGAGCGGGCGGCGCATCGGGCAGGTTCGCCAGAATGCGCGCGCGCAGCGCCGCCGGAAACTCCTCCGTCGGGACCGCGCGCAGCCGCCTGCCGATCTGCTCTATCGCCTGCGCCTCCCGGCGGCACGACTCGCAGCGGGAGAGATGACGACGCACAGCCCAGCGTCGCAGACAGGGAAGCTCCCCGTCCAGATAGGCTTTCAGGTCGTCGCGCAGAAGGCTGCAGTCGTTCATAGTGTCGTCTCCCCGATCGCGCCCGGGTGAAGCGCGGCTCCCTCTCCGGCGACATATTCTCCCAGAATCGAACGCAGGTGGCGGAAGGCGTTTGAAAGCCGCGATTTCACCGTTCCGACCGGAATGCCGAGAATCTCCGCGCACTCCTGATAGGTCAGTCCTTGCAGTTCATGCAGGATCACCACATCGCGATGCAGCGGCGTTAACTGTCCCAGCGCGCCCTGCACCTGATCGGAGAGTTCGCTGCGGGAGGCTGCCGCCTCCGGATCGCCCTGCCAGTTGCTGTCCACCTGTTGAATTTCCTCGTCATAGGGCACGTTTGCGGGATGAGCGCGCCGATGGTACTTCAAGCAGTGATTGACCGTGACCCGATAGACCCAGGTAGACAGGGCGGCTTCCCCGCGATAGCTGCCGATGCTCCGATAGATATCTAGGAAGATATCCTGCGTTACATCCTCCGCATCCGAGGGATTTTCGATATAGCGGCGGACGAGACCATGCACGCGAGACCCGAAAGAGTCCAGAAACTCTTCGAAAGCCCGCCGATCTCCCTGCTGAATGCGTCGCGCTAACCGAATATCTTCGTGCAAAGAGAGAGCCTTCCCGCCCCTGCGCGGTTTCACTGTGACTATCTACTGTCTTAGTACCCGTTTTATCGCAAAAGGTTCACCGGCAGGAGGAGCCGAAACGCTGCCGGGGCGTTTTCCGCCGGAGAACCCGGCAACGCCTCTCTGGTTTTCGGATTCTGCAAGGAAGTTCCTCTGTCGAACGCGGGGTTCTGCTTCCCGTCACGAGCGGCACGCCCTCAGACTGTCATGGCGAGCGCAGCGAAGCAATCTCATACCTGCTGCGAAACATCCTCTGAAATGGCATTGCCCGGGCGTGAAAATAGCCCGCTTCACCGCCTGTTTTTTAAGAGTGTCTTGAGGGTTGCACTATTACAATAGGTTACATCCTGCAGAAAGGGTGTAACGCAGCCAGGATGTTCTTTTTATCCGGCGGCGTCTGTCAGCGTTTTCAAAACAGGGAGTATGCGCCATGGCAGGCAATACGCCGATCATCAACGGTTTCTCGAAGTGTCTGAACGGTCTCATCGCTGCACTTATCGTGCTGGCGGTGGTGCTGGTGTTCTACAGTTACGGACAGGCAAGGATCAAACTGGAGCGGGAGCGCGCTTCCATGCAGACGCTCTACAAGGTGGCGGAGCTTCTGGAACTGGGCGACGAGGTAGAAAAAGAGGCGATCCATTCCCAGCTGCGGCAGGTTCTGAATGAGCGCTATGTGGCGCGCAGAATGGAGGTGGCGCGGACGGTGGGGATTCGCGTGGACTAGGACGGCATCTTCGATCATTACGTCCCGTCTCGCGTCCCGTCCCGCCGTTGCAGGTGGAAAAGATACCTCCGCTCACGTTCAAGAACGAACCCTGAGAGGATGTACCGATGCGGCAGGGCGGCTAAGGTGGCGGGGAGTGTGTCTGTGTGACAGCCTGCTGCCGCCGGAGCCAGTCGTCCCAGCGTCTGCCGAGCGTGATACTCTGCGCGCGCAGCGGGTCTTCCGTGCGTCCGGTTCGCGCCAGTCCCGCCGCGATCCACTCCTCCAGCCACCGCTCCAGATCCCCGGCGGTCTGTGTCGCGGTTTCGGCGATGTTGCGAGATTCACCGGGATCGTCGCGCAGGTCGTACAGTTCGCGCATGGGGGTTCCGTAGCGGTCCGGAAAGCGGGAGAGGATGAACTTGTACTGATCGGTTCGCACCGCCCATTTTGCCTGCCAGGTGTTTTCGCAGCAGACGACGCGCTCCCACAGGCTGCGCTCGTCGGCTCCGGTCGCCAGATCCCAGAAGTCTTTTCCCTCCATGCTTTCGGGAACGGGCGCGCCCGCCAGTCGCAGCAGGGTCGGCGCAAAGTCGAGATGCTGAACGATCTGCGACACGCGCCGCCCGGCGGGCAGGCGTCCCGGCAGGCGCAGGATGAGCGGCACGCGCACATTCTCCTCATACAGTCCGTGATGGTCGAAGAATATCCCGTTGCGGGTCATCACCTCGCCGTGGTCGGCGGTGAGGATCACCAGCGTATCGTCTGCGGCGCCGGTCTTCTCCAGCGCCTCCAGCAGCCGGGCGACCCCCTCGTCCACGTGCCGTATCTCGCCGTCATAGAGCGAAACGATGTAGTCGGCGTCGGTTACCGGTCCGAGTTTCTGAAACCAGGTATCTCCCCACATGCCCCAGAAGGGGGTCTGTTTGATCGGCTCCAGCGTCTTCACCGCCGGATCGAACGGGTCACGCGCATCCCAGAATTTGCGGTACCGCTTCGGCGGGAGGTAGGGGGTATGCGGCTCCCAGTAGTGGATAAAGAGGAAAAACTTCTCGCGGGCGTGCGTATGCAGCCAGGGGATGGCGCGGGCGTTCAACTCTTCGCAGGTAACCAGCAGGCGCGCGCGATGCCGGAACGAGGGATTGATATAGAACTCATAGCCGCGCGCCAGCCAGGGTTTGATGTCGTAGAGGTTGTCTACGGCGGCGGTCGTGTAGCCCGCTTGCTGTAGCAGTTCCGGCAGCACCGGCGTGCGGCGGTCGAGGTCGGCGGAGCCGCCATGACAGACGATGTTATGCGTCAGGGGATGCTGTCCGGTATAGAGGGTGGTGTGCGCGGGGGTGGTCGGGATGCCGGGCGCGAAGCAGCGCTCGAACAGCGTCCCCTCCTCCGCCAGCCGGTCTATGTTCGGGCTGGTCGGTTTCGGGTAGCCGTAGCAGCCCAGATGGTCTGCGCGCAGCGTGTCTATCAGAATGAAGAGAATGTTCACCGTTGATCGCGTATCGGAAGGTCAGAGGGCGCGCGTTCCGCGCCCCCTGACCGGAGTCTCTACTTGAACGGCGTCTTGCCCGGAATGGCGACCGGCGGAACCGGCAGGGGACCGAACTCCAGCTTCTGCGGAACGAGATTCTCCTGCGAGTTGAGCGCCTGCTCCCAGCTGATCTCCTGCCCGGTGTAGCAGGACATGCGCCCCATGATGGCGGTCAGGGTGCTTTCAGCGATCTGCCTGCCCTCGTTCAGCGGCTGCCCCGCCCGGATGCTGGCGATCAGGTCGGTGTGCTCCTGCACATAGGGGTTGTTGTTCTGACCCTCAAAACGCCATCGGTTCTCCCCGCTGATAAAGGTGCAGGCGTTGGAGCTGCCCTTTGTTCCGATCAGGTGTTCGGAGACGTTGGAGGCGGTTCCGTCCTGCTGGCGGCACATGCTCATCACGCGCACGCCGTTGGGGTAGTAGTACTCGACGGCGAAATGGTCGTAGATATGACCGTAAGCCGGATCGGTGCGCGCCTGCCGTCCGCCCATGCCGACGCATCGCTCGGGATGCGTCTGAAGCGCCCAGTTGATGACATCCAGGTTGTGGACATGCTGCTCCACGATATGGTCGCCGGAGAGCCAGGTGAAGTAGAGCCAGTTGCGAACCTGCCACTCCATGTCGGTCCAGCCGGGCTGTCGTCCAGTGTTCCACAGACCGCCCTGATTCCAGTAGCACTGCGCCGCCACGATCTTGCCGAGCGCGCCGTCGTGAATGCGCTTCATGCAGGCGATATAGTTGTTCTGATGGCGCCGCTGTGTTCCCGCCACAATGCCGAGCCTCTTCTGCTGAGCGGCTTCCGAGCAGGCGATCACCTGCCGCACGCCGGGAGCGTCGGTGGCGACGGGCTTCTCCATAAAGACGTGCTTGCCCTTCTCGACGGCGTAGCGCAGATGCTCCGGGCGGAAGCCGGGGGGTGACGCGAGGATCACCATATCCACGCCGCTGTCAATCACCCGTTTATAGGCGTCGAAGCCGACGAAGCAGCGGTCGTCGGTCACTTTGAACTTATCGCCTAGCGCGCGCAGTCCGTTCCGACAGCCATCGAGACGGTCTTTGAAGGCGTCTCCCAGCGCGACGATCTCTATCCCCGGGGCGGCGTTGGCGCAGTCTCCCGCCGCGCCGGTTCCCCGTCCGCCGCAGCCGATCAGTCCGACCCGGATCCGATCCGAGCCCTGCGCGAAGGCGTAGTTGCCGGTGGCAGCCATCGCGGCGATGCCGGCGGCTCCCGCGGAAACTCTGATAAAGTCGCGGCGCGACAGTGCGTCCGTCGTCGGCGCAGCGTTCTTCTTCTCGTCCATAGATCTTCCTCGCTTCATAGAGTGGAGAACAGACACGAACAGATTATCGGCGATCAAGGCATCTCCAAGCCGGGTTTCGCCGTCGGCGGATCACAGGCGATGCGGAAACCGGCGAACGGTCCATCGGAGAGCCACCAGCGGCTTTTCGGGTTCTGCGGGTCGGTCGCCTGCCAGTCCTTCGAGTAGACGGCGCGCGCCGCCGGACCGACCTTATCGGGATTGTTCAGGAAGGAGCCTCCCCGCAGCGCGCCTTTGCCGTCCGGCGTGGCGCACCACTCCGCGGCATTGCCGATCATATCGTACAGTCCCCAGGCGTTGGGCTGTTTCTTGCCGACCGGGCGCGTCCGATCTTCCGAGTTATCTCCGTACCAGGCGTAGCGGTCAAGCTGATCCTCGGTCGGCGGCGCGGCGCCCGCGCGGCAGGCGTACTCCCATTCGATCTCCGTGGGCAGCCGGAACCGTTTTCCGGTGCGCAGCGACAGCCAGCGGCAGTACTCCTTTGCCGCAAAGAAGGTGACGCTGATGACGGGGTAGCCTTTGTGTCCGTAACCGCGATCCGGCGCGCCGTAGGGCTTGCTCGGTCGCGCAACGGCGTCCGCATTTCCGCCGCCTCCGACCTTGCCGCCCGTATCCTGCCGGAAGAGGAAGACATCGTACTCGTCCCAGGTTACCTCATACTTCCCGATCCAGAACGGTTTTACCTGCACCTTGCGGGTTTTCCCATCCTTATCCGTAACCTGCATCTCTCCGCCCGGCACCGGGATCATGTCGAAGGCAACCAGGGTTCCGGGAATGGTCTGCGTGAAGGGCTGACCGGGGGTCTGGGCGGGAAGAGCGAACGCGGCGAGCGTATATGTTATCATAAACAGGAGAGCCGTTACGCGGCACAGGGCTGCCCGCGGCGCAGCGCGCCGGCGGGGAGCGCGGGAAGAGGGGCGCGAAATGCGGTCGTTGATGTTCATGTTAAGCCTTTCCATGCTGATCGGGGGGAGACTGCACGCCGGGGCGTCTGAGGCAAAGCTGTCTGAATTTCAGTATACCCAACTCATCATGGGCGTGCAAGCCCGAATCGTCGTCTATGCGCGGGACGAGGCGCAGGCGAAACGCGCCTGCGCCGCCGCCTTCGAGCGCATGGCGGAACTGGAACAGATCATGAGCGACTATCGCCCGACCAGCGAACTGATGCAGTTGTGCGCGAAGGCGGGCGGTCCTCTGGTGAAGATCAGCGACGATCTCTACCGCGTCCTGGAGCGCGCCCTGCAGGTTGCGGAGCGCAGCGAGGGCGCGTTCGACCCGACCGTAGGACCGATGGTCGCCCTGTGGCGCAAAGCCCGGCGATCCGGTCAGTTCCCTGCGCCGCAGGAGCGGGAGCAGGCGCGCGCCCGTGTCGGCTGGCGGATGGTGCGCCTCGATCCCCGCCAGCGCACGGCGCAGCTTCTGACGGAGGGGATGCGCCTCGATCTGGGCGGCATCGCCAAAGGATACGCCTGCGACGAAGGGCAGCGCGTGCTGAAAAAGCACGGGATTCGGAGCGCCATGATCGAGATGGGCGGCGACATTGTGGTCAGCGACGCCCCGCCCGGCAGAAAGGGCTGGCGGATCGAGATCCCCGATGCCGACGGAGCCGGATCGCCGCGCATCGAGCTGTTCCGCAACGCCGGCATCTCCACCTCCGGCGATACCGAGCAGTTTGTAGAGTTTGACGGCAGGCGCTACTCCCATATCGTGGACCCGCGCACCGGTCTCGGGCTGACCGACCGGATCGCCGTAACCGTGGCGGCGGCGGACGGTCTCACCTCCGACAGCCTCTCCACCGCGATCAGCGTTCTCGGCGCCGAGAAGGGGCGCGCGCTGGCGCGCGCCTATCGCGCCCGCGCGGTCTACATCCGCTACCCGAAGGAGCAGAGCGGGCTACGCGATCACGACCTTCGTGAAGTCCGCCAGCGTGCGGTAGAGCGAATCGACCAGGTGCAGCAGTGCGAGCCGATTGGCGCGAAGCTCCTCCTCCTTCGCCATCACCATCACATGGTCGAAGAAGGCGTTCACCGTCTCGCGCAGAGAGTCGAGCGCGCGATAGAGCGCGGCGTACTCATAGGCGGTCGCCAGACGCGCCGCCTCCGGGATCAGCCGGACCGCCGCCTCATAGAGCGCGACCTCCCGCGGCTCCTGCAGGCGTTCGGGAGAGACCTGTGACGCCGCTTCGGTCAGCGCCTCCTGCAGCCGGGTCTGTGTGCGCGCCGCGCCTCCGGGGGAGAGCGGAGCGGTCAGCAGCGGAACGCCGGCGGCGCGCAGGATGTTGGAGGTTCGCGCCGCCGCCTGCACATTGGGAACAAAGTCGCTCTCCTGCGCGACGGCGCGCAGCGTTTCGGCGCGGCGCACCGTGCCGCTGACCAGCGAGCTGTAGATGCCGCCGCCCGCCAGCGTCGCGTCAATCAGGTCGTAACGCACGCCGCGCTCCTGCAGAAGCGCCTCGATCCTCTGGTCGCTCAGCCCCCGCAGATCGTCATGCAGCTTCGGCAGGTCGAAGGTCTCCCGGTTGACCTGCGCGTAGACGTCCGCCGATTCGAGGATCAGCTCCGTGAGCGCGGGCATCTCCGTGTCGCGCGCCAGAAGCTGGACCAGTCCCTGCGCCGCCCTGCGCAGCCCGTAGGGATCGCTGGAGCCGGAGGGCAGCACTCCCAGACCCACATAGCCGACCAGCGTGTCCAGACGGTCAGCGACCGCCAGCAGCGATCCGATCAGGGAGTCGGGCAGGGCGTCTCCGGCGAATCGCGGCAGGTAGTGTTCGGCGATGGCGTCGGCGACGCGGGGGTCTTCTCCGGCGGCGAGGGCGTACTCGCGCCCGATGACGCCCTGCAGCGCGGGAAGCTCCACCACCATCTGACTCACCAGATCGGCTTTGCAGAGCCTGGCGGCGCGCACGGCGAGCAGCCGCTCCTCCTCCGCCAGTCCCCGCGCCGCGGCGATCGTCTGCGCCAGCCGCTCCAGCCGCTCGCGCTTCTCCGCCATCGTGCCGAGCTTCTCTTGGAAGATCAGCCGTCCCAGTTTCTCCGCCATCTGCTCCAGAGGAACCTCGCGGTCCTGCTGGTAGAAGAAGCGCGCATCGGAGAAACGCGCCGTCAGCACGCGCTCATTGCCTTCCCGCACGATCTCCAGGTGCTCGGTGTTGCCGTTGCGGACGGCGATAAAGAAGGGGAGCAGCCTGCCCTGCGCGTCCTGTACCGGGAAGTATCGCTGATGCTTCTTCATCGCGGTAACCAGCGCCGGTCGCGGCAGCTGCAGGAAGACGGGGTCGAACCTGCCCAGAAAGACGGTGGGCCACTCCACCAGGTAGACGTTCTCCTCCAGCAGCCCCTCATCCCAAGGAACCGTCCCGCCCGCCTCCCGCGCCAGCGCATCCGCCTGCTCCCGGATTCTCCGCTGCCGTTCCGCCGGATCGTACATCACAAAGCGGGCGGGAAGCTGTGCCAGCAGATCGTCGGCGTGGTCCAGCGTGAACGAGTCCGGCGCCAGCGTGCGATGCCCGCGCGAGACGCGGTCGGAACGGACGCCGATGATCTCCATCGGGATCAACGCGGAGTCCAGCAGCGCGACGATCCAGCGCAGCGGACGGACATAGCGCGCCGTGTTCTCTCCCCAGCGCATCAGTTTCGGGAAGGTCAGGCTACGAACCGTCTCCGCCAGAACTTCGCCCAGCACCGTGTGCGCGGGTCGCCCCGGATCGGTAACCCGCGCCTGCACATACTCTCCCTGCGGCGTGCCGATAATCTCCAGCGCTTCGACCGGAACGCCCTGTTTGCGGGCGAAGCCGATGGCGGCTCCGGTCGGTTTCCCGTCGGCGTCAAAGGCGACGGAGCGCGCCGGTCCGCGCACCTCGCGCTCCTGATCGGGCTGCCGCGACGGGACGCCTTCCGCACGCAGGATCAGACGGCGCGGCGTGCCATAGACCTCGACCTTCGATGCGCTCAACCGCACCTCGTCCAGTCTGGCGGTCGCTCCCTCGCGTAACTGCTCCAGCGCCTGCGCGATCGCCCCGGCAGGCATGTCTTCGGTTCCTATCTCCAGTACCAGCGTCGGCATACAGACTCTCTCTCCCTCTACAGACTGGCTCTTCTGTTCCGCAAAACCCCGCCGGTCTCCTTCCTGAATGTGGAACGGGGGATCGTCGAACGCGCCTCTACCGCAGGCTGACCAGATACTCCGCCAGCGCCTCAAGCTCCTCCCGCTTCAGGTGAGCGTAGGTGGGCATGGGGGAGCCGGGGATCTTCGTCTTCGGATCCACCAGATGCGCAATATGCCACTCCCGGTCGGGTCTGCGCCTGCCGATGGCGGTCAGATCGGTTCCCATCTGGCTGCCCTGTCCGGCGATCCGGTGGCATCCGCCGCATCCCTGCGCCTCATAGAGCTGTTTCCCCTGCGCGACCCGTTCGAGGTTCAGACCGCCTGCGTCGGCGGGAGGCGGGGCGGCCTGTTGTCCCGCGGGAGAGGAGCCGGAGGGCGCAGACGCCGGAGGCTGCTCCTTCCAGAGGGAGTAGACGCTCAGGGCGATGGCGGCTGTCAGCGTGAGAACGCCGGCGATCAGGGCGAACGGACGCCTGCGGAGACGGCGTTCCGGACTGCGGTCCAGAAACGGCAGGAGGATCAGCGCGGTTATCAGCGCGCCGGGGAGGAGCACAGAGGCAATCGGCTCCAGCGCGGCGTTGTTGAAGGGAGGTATCTCGATCAGCGCGTGCAGCGGCATCACATACCATTCAGCGCGCGCGACGTAGCCCTGCAGGTTCTCCGCCGTCGCCTCCTGCTCCAGCGGGGTCCGCGTGAAGTGCGCCAGCGCGGCGATCGCCAGAAAAACCCCCGCCGCGACAACCATCTCCCGCGCCATGTGGGTCGGGTAGTAGGGGTCTGTCGGGGCGGCTGCGTCCGGTTCGGCGGTCTCCTCCTGCGCGCCGACCGGTCGCAGGCGCGAGGCAAGCAGGGGCAGACCCACCAGAAGCAGAAGCGCCGCCGGAAGCAGCAGGACGTGAAAGCCGTACCAGCGGGTGAGGGTGTCGGCGTTCAGCAGGGGACCGCCCAGAAGGAAACGCTGAAGGTAGGGACCGACCACCCAGACATTGCCCGCGATGCCCGCTTCGATGCCGGCGGTTGCCACGGCGCTGGTGTCCCAGGGAAGCAGGTGTCCGGTCAACTGCAGCTTTAACACGAGGATAAAGAAGAGAATGGAGGCGATCCACGGCAGGTCACCGCGCCGGCGATACTCCGCCCCGAAGAACATCCGCACAATCGTCAGCAGGCTGAAGAGGATCAGCGCGGCGGCTCCCCAGTGGTGCAGTCCGCGCAGAAAGCGGGTCATCGGGTTCGCTTCCAGCGCCAGGATGTCCTTGTAGGCGGAGTCGGGGGAGGGGGTGTAGAAGAGACCGAGAATCGCGCCGGTTACCGCCATGATCAGCAGGAGGATAAAGCAGGTCATGCCGGTGGTGCGCAGCCATGCGCCCCGCCGCTCTACGCGCCCCTCCAGCAGACGAGCCGTCAGCGTCAACAGTCCGGTGCGCTCCTCCAGCCAGTGGATATGCGAAAGGCGTCTGCTTCGTTTCAAGCGTGCGGCTCCTCAATCGTGAACACTCCGTCGGCATCCTGCTCCACCGAGAGACGGTCCAGAGGGCGCAGGGGCGGTCCGGAGATATTCCTGCCGTCGGCGTCAAAGCGTCCCTGATGGCAGGGACAGAAGAACTGCCGCTCCGAGCCGCGCCACTCCACCGCGCAGCCCGCATGGGTGCAGCGCGCCGAGAGGGCGGTGATCTGCCCGTCCGCCTCGCGTTTCAGGAAGACGCCGGGAGCGGTCGGCGGCTGTCCCTCGTAGCGCGCCGGGACGAAGGCACGGGAGTTGACATCTTCGGGAGAGTTCAACAGCAGCTTCACCCGCCGTCCCTGCCGGCGCTGGAACACGGGAGCCAGAAGCGCGCCCAACGCCGGGAGGAGCGTCATGGCGGCGATCAGGCTGGCTGAACCGGTGATGACCTGGCGTAGAAAGCGGCGGCGATGCGGGGACAGTTCCGTATCCTGGCTCAAAACTTCTCACTCCTGATCTGTGCGGGGCGTCGTCTCATTATACGAAAGATCGCCCGTTTTTTGAAAGAGTTGCTGCGAAATAGGACCGGCGGTTCTCCTCTCCGGACATGAGGAGGCTGCGCAAACCCTGTGTCATTGCGGGCGAGCCGCACCGAAGCCCGACCGCTCGATGCAGACCGTCTCCTACTCGTAAAGATGTTCTCTCTTCAACAAAGTAACATGAATCTCTTCCCGCCGTTAATCTTCTTTTTCCTCGATGCGAACACGGGGATGCGACTGTCCCGGAGGCAGCGGGAGCAGGTATACTTCTAAAGGGCGGATGTGTCCGCGGCGCACAGCCCTGACGCGGTGCCGCCTGCTGCAGAACCCTCAGTCAAGCGAGAAGAAACCATGAAAACCGTCTATCTGGCAGCTGGCGCGCTGGGCGCGCTCAGCCTGACATGTCTCGCCTTCGCCTCCGGCGCCACCGATGATGCGCTCTGGAGGCAGGCGCGTCAGTTCTATCAGCCGATCCGTATGCCGGCGGTTCCTGCGAAGGGACCGAAAGCGGCGCAGGTGAAGCTGGGTCGCATGTTGTTTCATGATCCCCGCCTCTCTCGAAGCGGGATCATCAGCTGCAATACCTGCCATAACCTTGCCCGGTATGGGACGGACAACCTGCCAACCTCTCTGGGACACGGCTTCGTGCCGGGTCCGCGCAACTCGCCCTCCGTCTTCAATGCCGCGCTGCACACCCGGCAGTTCTGGGACGGGCGCGCCAGAGATGTAGAGGAGCAGGCGCTGGGACCGATCCTCAACCCCAAGGAGATGGCGATGCCCGCCTCCGATCAGGTGATCGAGCGGATTGTCAGCATCCCCGAATATGTCGCCCTGTTCCGGCAGGCGTTTCCGGGACAGAAGGACCCGGTCAACTATCGCAACGTCGGGGTCGCCATCGGCGCCTTCGAGCGTATGCTGTTGACCCCCTCCCGCTTCGACCGGTATCTTGCGGGTGATCGGAAAGCGTTGACGGCGCGCGAGAAGCGCGGTCTGAAGGTCTTTCTGGACACCGGGTGCGTCTCCTGTCACGCCGGTCCGGCGATCGGGGGAATGGTCTTTCAGAAGTTCGTGAAGCCGGGCGAAGACCCGGAGCGCGCGGATGTGGGGCGCTACGCGGTTACGAAGGATCCGAAAGACCGCTACGTCTTCAAAGCCTACTCCCTGCGCAATGTCGCCCGCACCTATCCCTATCTGCACGATGGCAGCGTCTGGGATCTGGCGGAGGTGGTGCGCATCATGGCGGAGGTTCAGCACAATAAGACTCTGAGCCGCAGCGAGATCGCAGACATCGTCGCCTTCCTCAACAGTCTGACCGGAGACGTGCCGGCGGTGGCGCGTGAGCTGCCCATCCTGCCCCCGTCTCGCCTCAATACGCCCCGCCCCTCGATGTAGGGCGGCGGGCAGACCGGTCTATGGCGAACGCAGAACGGCGGCTTCGGGAGCCGCCGTTCGACTTTGCGGCGTTCCCGCAACCGGTGCAGTTTTTCCCTTTTTCTGGTAGACTCTCGAACAGTCACTCCTGCGGCAGCCGGCGCATCGGCTCCGCGATACCGGACGAGGTCTTACGACAGAGATGCCGACGGCTGCCTTTACAACCCTGGGATGCAAGGTCAACCAGTACGAGACGCAGCGCATTCTCGACGATTTTGAGGAGCGCGGCTTTACAATCACCGAGATAGACTCTCCTGCCGATGTCTATGTTATCAACACCTGTTCAGTAACACAGTCAGCGGAGCGCAAGTCGCGCCATACGGTGCGGCGGCTGGCGCGCCAGAACCCGCAGGCGGTGGTCGTCATGACCGGCTGCTACGGGGAGATGGCGAAGATAAAGGGCGAGACGGTGGAGGAGGCGACGCTCATCGTCCCGAACCATGAGAAGATGCGCACGCTGGAGCATCTGCTGCAAGCCTTCCCGCGATTCGTGCGGGAGCTGGCGGACGCGCCGCAGGTTCGTCCCCCCAGACCGGCAGGGCGCACCCGCGCCACCATCAAAATCGAGGACGGCTGCAACGTCTTCTGCTCCTTCTGCTCTATTCCCTATACGCGCCGGGTGATGTACTCGCGCCCGGCGGCGGAGGCGCTGGCGGAGGCGCAGCGGCTGGCGGAGCGGGGATATCGCGAAATTGTGATTACCGGCGTGCTGGTAGGAGCCTATGGAGCGGAGACCGGATCGGGAGGACTCGATCTCGGAGGGCTTCTGCGGAGACTGGCGCGCGTGCCGGGCATTGAACGGGTGCGCCTCTCCTCCATTGAGCCGACACAGGTGACCGAATCGCTGCTGGACGCCTTCGCGGAGGAGCCGAAGCTGTGTAATCACCTGCATATTCCGCTGCAGAGCGGCGACAGCGGCGTACTGCGACGCATGAACCGCCCGTATGATCAGGCGTTCTATCTCCGGCTGTGCGAACGCGCCTACCGCCGTCTGCCCGATCTAGCGATCACCTCCGACATCATGGTCGGATTTCCCGGAGAGGACCGCGCCGCCTTTGAGAACACGCTGAAGGTGGCGCGGGAGGTCGGTTTTGCGCGGGTGCATCTGTTTCGCTACTCGCCTCGACCCGGTACGCCCGCCGCCTCGTTCACGGACGCCGTGCCGGATGAGGAGAAGGAGGCGCGCAGTCAGGAGCTGGCTGCCGTCTGCCGCGAGACACAGCAGCGCTACATCGCCCGTTTTCTGGGGCGGGTGATGCCGGTGCTGGTCGAGGAGAAGGAGCGCGAGGGCGGGCTGCTGGCGGGATATACGGAAAACTATATCCGCGTCCTCTTTACGGGAGGCTCGCATCTGGTCGGCACGGTCGCGCCGATCGAACTGCAGGAGCCGACCGCCAACGGAGCGCGCGGCGAAGCGTTGAACTCCTATCAACCGGAGGCGGACATGATCCCGCTGACTCTGGTTACCGGAAAGGCAATGAGGCAATGATCGAAAAAGCGTATGAACTGGCGCGGGAACGCTATGCGGCTCTCGGCGTGGATACCGATCGGGCGATCGAGCGTCTGGCGTCCATCCCTATCTCTCTGCACTGCTGGCAAGGCGACGATGTCGGAGGTTTTGAGAGCGAGGAGGGGCTGACGGGAGGCGGCATTCAGGCGACCGGAAACTATCCCGGCAAGGCGCGCAACGCCGACGAACTGCGATCCGACCTGGAGATGACCTACCGGATGCTCCCCGGCAAGCACCGCCTGAACCTGCACGCGATCTACGCGGAGACCGGCGGCAAAAAGGTGGAGCGCGACGCCCTGACGTTTGAGCACTTCGCCCGCTGGACCGACTGGGCGAAGGCGAACGGGCTGGGCATGGACTTCAACCAGTCCTTCTTCTCCCATCCTCTGGCAAACGACGGCTTCACCCTCTCCAGCCGCGATGAGGGCATTCGCCGCTTCTGGGTGGATCATGGCATCGCCTGCCGCAAGATCGGCGAGCAGATAGGCAGAACGCTCGGCACGCCCTGCGTGACCAATGTCTGGATCCCCGACGGCTACAAGGACATTCCGGTAGACCGCAAGACGCCCCGCGAAATCCTGCGCCGCTCGCTCGATGAGATGTTTGCCGAGCCGCTCGATCCCCGCTATCATCTGGATGCGGTGGAGTGCAAGCTGTTCGGGATCGGATCGGAGAGCTACGTGGTCGGCTCGCATGAGTTCTATATGGGCTACGCGATGGCGAACCGCGACCGCAGGCTGCTGCTCTGCCTGGACGCCGGACACTTCCATCCGACCGAGACCATCGCCGATAAGATCTCTTCGGTGCTGCTCTATCTGGACGAGATCCTCCTGCATGTCAGCCGGGGCGTTCGATGGGACAGCGACCATGTGGTGATCCTCTCGGACGATCTGCGCGCCATCGGCGAGGAGCTGGTGCGGGGCGACTTTCTGGGACGCACGCATATCGGGCTGGACTTCTTCGACGCCAGCATCAACCGCGTGGCGGCGTGGGTCATCGGCACGCGCTGCATGATCAAGGCGCTGCTGCTGGCGCTGCTGGAGCCGATCGAGACGCTGCGAAAAGCGGAGACGGAGAACGACCTGACGGCGCGGCTGGCGTTGATGGAGGAGAACAAGACGCTGCCGTTCGGGGCGGTCTGGGACTACTACTGCGAGAAGATGGGCGTTCCGGTCGGCGCCGCCTGGCTGGAAGAGGTGCGCTGCTACGAGAAGAACGTGCTCTCAAAGCGTGTCGCTTAGAGGGATTGGAGACAGAGCGGGGGCGGGTACGGCGATGGACTGAAAGTCCATCGCCGTACCCGTTTTTCCCTACGCCAGCAGGCTGAACGGGTTCTCTAGCAGACGCCGCACCTCCTGCAGAAACTTTGCGCCGAGCAGCCCGTCCACCGTGCGATGGTCGCAGGAGAGGGTGATCCGCATTCGCTGGCGCGTTTCAAAGCCGCCGTCCTCGCGGGACATCACCTCCGGCAGCGCCGCGCCCACCGCCAGAATCGCCGACTCCGGAGGGTTGATGATGGCGGCGAACTCCTCGATGCCGAACATCCCCAGATTGGAGACGCTGAAGGTGCCTCCGGACATCTCCTGCGGGGTCAGCGCGCCTGCCCGCGCCTTCCCGATCAGCGCCTTCGCCTCCGCCGAAATCTGCCGGAGCGACTTGCTGCCGCAGTCGGGGAGGACCGGCACGGTCAGACCCTCGTCCGTGCCGACCGCGATGCCGATATTGATCGCGCTGTAGCGGCGTATCTTCTCCTCCGGCGTGTAGGAGACGTTCACATCGGGGTACTTCGTCAGCGCAACCGCGCACGCCTTGACGATCAGGTCGTTGACGGTGATCTTCTGGTCGGGCGTGTCGGCGTTGAGATCGGCAAGCAGCTTCAGAGCGCGGTCCATCTCGACCGGCATCACCAGATAGAAGTGCGGGATGGTCTGTTTGCTCTGCACGGTGCGTCGGGCGATGGCGCGGCGCATCCGACTGATCTCGGTCTCCTGTCCCTCCTGCGTCGGCGCGGCGGGAGCCGCCAGCGCGGGAGCGGCGGCGGGCGTCGGCGCGGAGGCAGGAGGGGGAGCCGGCGCGACCTGCGGGCGAGGCTCGGCGGTCCGGGCGGGAGCGGCGGAGACGGCGGCAGGCGCGCGCCCCTCCTGCTGCTGCGTCAGATAGGTCATCACGTCCCGCTTGGTGATCCTGCCCACGCCTCCGCCGGTTCCGGCGATCTTCGACAGATCCAGACCCATCTCCTCCGCCATGCGGCGGGCGATCGGCGAGACCTTGAGAGGCTCATGCACCACCACGGGCGGGTGAATATCCACTTCGGGGATCACGTCGTAGGCGTCGGGCGTTGTGGAGCCGGCTTCTCCGGTGGCGACGCGGTCCGGCATTCCGGTGTCCGGCGGAACGGTTCCCGGCGGATGGATGTAGGCGATGACCGTGCCGACCGGAACGGTCCTGCCCTCCTCCACCAGCACCTGCGCCAGAATGCCGGCGTCCTCCGCCGGGATCGGGACGTTCGCCTTGTCGGTCTCGATCTCCGCGATCTCGTCGTTGACCGCGATCTCATCGCCCTCATGCTTGATCCAGCGCAGGATCGTCCCCTCTTCCATGCCGTCGCCCATTTTGGGCATGCGAATCTCAATCATCGGTTTTCCTTCAAACAGAGCGTTATCCGCTACGACATCGTGCGGCGAACCGCTTCGATCACATCGCTCTCGTGCGGGATGGCGGCGCGCTCCAGGTTGCGGGCGTAGGGCATCGGCACGTCGGCTCCGCCGACCCGCTCGACCGGTGCATCCAGATAGTCGAACGCCTGCTCATAGATACGCGCAGCCACCTCCGCCGCAAATCCGACGTTTTTCCACTCCTCCTGCGTTACCACCGCCCGGTTGGTTTTTCGCACAGAGGTCAGAACCGTCTCCATATCCAGCGGCACCAGCGTCCGCAGGTCAATCACCTCGCACTCGATGCCCTCCTGCGCCAGCAGATCCGCCGCCTTCAGGCAGACGCCGACCATGTGCGAGTAGGCGACCACCGTCACATCTGCGCCTTCACGACGCACCGCCGCCACTCCGAAGGGGATCGTGAACTCCGGATCTTCCGGCACCTCGCCCCGCTGCGGATAGAGGGCGGTATGCTCCATGAAGATCACCGGGTTATCGTCGCGCACCGCCGTTTTGAACAGCCCTTTCACATCGGCGGGGGTCGCGGGGGCGACCACCTTCAGACCGGGCGTATGGGCGTACCAGGACTCCAGACTCATCGAGTGCTGCGCGGACAGCTGCCCGCCGCGCCCGACCGGACCGCGGAAGACGACCGGACAGCGGATCCGCCCGCCCGACATATAGGTGATCTTCGCGGCGTGGTTGACGATCTGATCCATCGCCGAGAGCGCGAACGACCAGGTCATGAACTCGGCGACCGGACGCAGACCGACCATCGCCGCGCCTGTCGCCAGCCCGGCGATGCCGACCTCGCTGATTGGGGTGTCCAGCACCCGCATCGGTCCGAACTTCTGCTGAAGCCCCTCCGTCACGCGGTAGGTTCCCTGATACTGTCCGATCTCCTCGCCACACAGAAACACATTTGCGTCGCGCTCCATCTCCTCCGTCATTGCCAGACGCAGCGCTTCCTGATATCTCATCACTGCCATGCGCGGTTCACTCCTGATGATCTACAAACACATGTTCGTACAGGCTGTCCAGCGGCGGCTCCGGGCTGGCTTCCGCAAACTCGATCGCCTCCTGCACGATGCGGCGCACCTCCTGCTCGATGGTCTCCGCCTCCTCCTCCGAGAGCATATCGCGCGCGATCAGGTAGTCGTGCAGGCGCGTGATCGGGTCGCGCTGTTTCCAGGTCTCCAGCTCTTCCTCGGTTCGGTAGAACTTGTAGCCCTGCGTGTTGTCGTCGCCGATGCCGTGCCCGATGAAGCGATAACAGGTCATCTCCAGGAAGTAGGGCTCTCCCGTCTGCCGGATCCGCTCCAGGACGCGCCGGACGGCGTCCCGCACCGTCAGCACGTCCATCCCGTCAATCTTCTCGCCTCGAATGCCGTGCGCCTCCGCCTTCAGCACAAAGTCCATCTGCCCGGTGGATCGCAGCACGGAGGTTCCCATCGCGTACTGGTTGTTCTCCAGAATGTAGAGAATGGGCAGTTTGTACAGTCCCGCCATGTTCATGGCTTCGTGCACGCCGCCCTGATTCATCGCGCCGTCTCCGAAGTAGCAGACGCAGACGTTGTCCGTACCGCGGTACTTGATCGCAAATCCGACTCCGGTGGCGATTGGCACGGGACCGCCGACGATCCCGTCGCCCCCCAGAAAGCCGCGCGGCGGGTCTATCAGGTGCATGGAGCCGCCTTTGCCCCCCGCGCATCCGGTCACGCGCCCCATCAGCTCCGCCATGACCGCTTTCGGGTCGGTTCCGCAGGCGAGAGCGTGCGCGTGATCGCGATAGGTGGAGAGGATGTAGTCTCCCGGCAGGCGAAGCTGCGGCACCACCCCGGCGACCAGAGCCTCCTGCCCGTCGTAGCGGTGCAGGTAGCCTCCCATCTTCCCCTCGCGAAACTTGCGGTAGGTCGATTCCTCAAATCGGCGTATCAGAACCATCAAACGATAGAGCGCCAGAAGCTCGCCGCGCTGAATGTCGCCGGAGGCAGCCTCTTCAATCGTCGCTTTTGCCATGAATGTGTGTCCCTCCAGATGGATGACCGGTAGTCGGGGGGCTAACGGACTATCGCGTCTTTGACAATGCGTTTCCCCTCTTTGAGCGCACGCTCCAGAATGTCCAGCATCTCCTCCACCTCCCGGATAACCTGGGGAGAGGTCAAGCCGATGACGACGGAGTCGGCGGTGAAACGGTGATGGCGGAAGACGTGAGTCAGCAGCCGCAGCGCCTCCGGCGTGAGGCGGACATGCGGCGCAAACCGCAGGATAACCTCTCTCTTTTCACCGCGAACGGCGGCAATACCTGCCTCTTTTGCGCGCAGCCGCAGCCGCAGCACCTCCAGCGCGTTCCAGACGGGACGGGGCGGGTCGCCATAGCGATCCTCCAGCTCCGCCAGCAGCTCTTCGATGTCCTGTCGGGAGCGGACGGCGGACATCTTCTTGTAGAAGAAGATCCGCTCCGCTTCGTTGGGAACGTAGTCGCCGGGAATGTGCGCCGTGACGGGCAGGTCTACCGGGGGCAGGGTAACGTCCGCCGGCACCTCCCCCTTGATCTCGGCGACCGCCTGCGAGAGCAGTTCGCAGTAGAGGTCGAACCCGACCGAGATCATCGCGCCGGACTGCTCCGCGCCCAGCAGATTGCCCGCGCCCCGTATCTCCAGGTCGCGCATCGCCACCTGATACCCGGAGCCGAGCGCGGTGAACTCCCGGATCGCCATCAGCCGCTGCTGCGCCTCCTCCGTCAACTGTTTGTTGGGGCGGTAGAGGAGGTAGGCGTATGCCTGCCGGTTGGAGCGACCCACGCGCCCCCGCAGCTGGTAGAGCTGCGCCAGTCCCATGCGATCCGCGTTGTCCACAATGATCGTGTTGACGTTGGGAATGTCCAGCCCGTTTTCGATGATGGTGGTACAGAGCAGAACGTCGTACTCGCGATGGTAGAAGTCCAGCATGATCTTCTCCAGTTCGTCTTCCGACATCTGCCCGTGCCCGATGCGGATCCGGGCGTCCGGAACCAGCCGCTGAATGCGCTGGGCGATATAGGCGATGGTCTCCACACGATTATGTACGAAGTAGACCTGCCCGTCGCGCTCCAGTTCTCGTAAAATGGCGTCCCGCACCAGGTCGTCGTCGTACTCGCGCACGTAGGTGATGATGGGGACGCGCCCGCTGGGCGGGTCCTCGATGACGCTCATATCGCGCAGTCCGGCAAGCGCCATCGAGAGGGTGCGGGGGATCGGCGTGGCGGTCAGGGTCAGCACATCCACCGTCTTGCGAAGCTGTTTCAGCCGCTCCTTCTGCGCCACCCCGAATCGCTGCTCCTCATCCACAATCAGCAGACCCAGACTGGCAAACTCCACATCTTTTGAGAGCAGGCGGTGCGTTCCGACCACGATATCCGCCTCGCCCGATTTCAGTCGCTCGGCAGTCTTCTTCTGTTCCTGCCGGCTGCGGAACCGGCTGAGCAGCTCCACCCTGATCGGGTAGGCGGCAAGCCGCTCGGAAAAGGTCGTGTAGTGCTGGGCCGCCAGAACGGTGGTGGGGCAGAGCACCGCCACCTGCTTGCCCGACTCCACCACTTTGAAGGCGGCACGGATGGCGACCTCCGTCTTCCCGAAACCCACATCCCCGCAGATCAGCCGATCCATCGGCTTGCTCTCCTGCAGGTTCTGCTTGACATCCAGAATGGCGCGCCACTGGCTGGGCGTCTCTTCGTAGGGGAACGCCTCCTCCATCTCCGCCTGCCAGGGGGTATCCTCGCCGTAGGAGGGACGCTCCGCCGCCTGACGCGCCGCATACAGCTCGATCAGCTCCTTCGCCATGATGCGCGCCTGCTCTTTGACGCGCCGGGTGGTGCGCTGCCACTCATTGCCGCCGATCCGGTTGATGGGAGGCGGCGAACCCTCTCCGCCGATATATCGCTGCACCCGGTCTATCTGATCGGCGGGAACGAAGAGCCGGTCCGCTCCGGCGTACTGAATCTGCAGGTAGTCGCGCTCCGCGCCGTCCACCTGCCGTTTGGTCATGCCGCGATAGATGCCGATCCCATGGTGAATGTGCACCACGTAGTCGCCCTCGCGCAGGTCGAGGATGGTGGAGAGCGGGATCCCGGCGGCGGCGCGGCGGCGTGAGACGGTCGGACGGGCGCTGCCGAACAGCTCCGCGTCGGTCGCCGCGTACAGCCCGATGTCGGCAAATTTGAACCCCTGCCGCAACCGTCCCTCTAGAACGCGCAGGGGCTGTTGTTCGGTCGGCTTTTCGGCGGGAAGCGTCTCCTCCTCACTGACCGGCAGCTTCAGCTCGCGGCAGATCTCGCGCACGCGCTGCGGCTGGTCGGAGACGATCAGGCACTCCGCGCCGTTCGCCAGCCAGGTCTGCACCTCTTCGGCAAAGAAGGGCAGCCGCGAGCGATACGACTCCATAGCGGCGGCGGAGACCTGCAGCCGGGTCTGGCATCGGAAGCCTTCGGGGGCGCGGGAGAGCTGCGTCAGCGCCAGGATCGCATGCGTCTCCTCTTCGCCGTGCAGCAGGCTTTCCAGTCGCTCCGCGCAGATAGTCGGATGCGAGGCTCCCTGCATCAGCTCTCCGCGCGCGGCGCGCCGTTCGCGCGCATTGCCGATCTCCGCACGCAGACGCTCCCAGTGCGCCCGCACCTGCGCCGGCTCGTCCACCACGATCAAGGGGGGAGGATGCGAGGCGTCGGCGGGATCCCGCAGATAGTCTATCGCGCAGACAGGCTCCGGCACGAAGTAGGGCAGATACTCCTCCACGCCGTCGAAATAGACCCCGTTCTGAAGGCGCACCAGATCGTTCTCGACCCTCTCATGCAGCGCATCAAGTCCCTCGCGGTTCTTCTCGGCGAAGAGCTGGCGTTTACGCTGATCCAGCGCTTTGCGGATGCGCGGAACCGCCGCCTGAATGCCCGACGGGGTCAGCAGAATCTCGCGCACCGGATAGATTGTGATCTGCGGGACCGCGCCGGTCGAACGCTGGGTCGTTACGTCGAATGCGCGCAGGCTCTCGATCTCGTCGCCGAAAAGCTCCAGGCGGACGGGCGACTCGCTGGCGCTCGGAAAGATGTCCAGAATGCCGCCGCGCCGGGAGAACTGACCGGGACGGGAGACGGTCATCTCCGCCTCATAGCCCATCTGCACCAGGCTTCGCTGCAGGCTGTCCAGGTCTATCGTCTGACCGACCGCCAGCGACTGGGCGGGAGCAAGGAGGTCTTCCGGCGGACAGGTCCGCTGAAAGACCGCCTCGGCGGTTCCGATCACGATGCAGGGAACGCCGGTGCCGAGCGCGGCAAGCGCGGCGATGCGTTCGCTGAGAGCGCGGTAGTCGGCGGCGTCATGCAAGAGCCAGTGGCTTTCAGAGGCGGGAAGGAGGAAGAGGCGGCTCTCCGGAATGCCGAAGGCGTGAAGGTCGTCCCACAGACGCTGCGCCTGCTCGTTCTGGTAGGCGACAAGCAGCATCTGCCCGCCCAGACGCTGGTGCAGACGCGCGAGAAAAAGCCCTCTGGCGGCTCCCGAAAGACCGACCACATGTCCGCGTCCATGGGGAGCCTGCAGCGTTGATAGCAGCGCGTCGAAGTCCGGCAGTCGGTCCACGCGCTGCGTCAGCAGGTGCAGCATCATTCCTTCCGCGCACGAATACGCCGGTTGCCTCAAGCGCAACCGGCGTCCTAGCAGACGTTACTATCGTATTATACCCTTCTTCTCCGCCACTGCTGTGCGGCGGAGAAAAAGATCGGCGGAACCTGCAAAGGGGAAAGCCCTCCTCTTCTCCACCCTGCGCGAATCTGAGGAGGGCGCGCGCTTCCGGTTTACTGTCTCGTCGTTGAGATGGACCTCTTTGTCTCCCGGTTGCGTCTGGAATCGTAGAGATAGGCGTCCGCCCGCACGTTGGTAATGGTGATGGTGAAGGTTCCCTGCCGCTGCGTTCGGGCGGAGGAGAAGGTCGCCTCGCCTTTGCTGTTGGTCTTAAGCTCTCTCCTGCCGCCGACCAGTCCCGACCAGCTTGCGGAGATAACGGCATCGGGGATCAGCGCGCCGCTGATGTCTTTGATCTGCACCACCGCCCGCGCCGAGGCGCCGCTGCTGTTACTGTCCAGCGACATCGCGATGGACTGGACAAACAGTACCTTCTTCGGATTCTGCGTAACAACGATGGTGAGGCTGCGGGAGCTTTTCGCGCCCCGGTTGTCCGTCACGGTCAGGGTCGCCGTGTAGGTTCCCACCTTCCGGTAGGTGCAGGTCGGGTTGGGACTGGTCGAGGACTGCCCGTTGCCGAAATTCCACAGGTAGCTGACGATCTGCCCGTCCGGATCGGAAGAGCCTGCGCTGGAGAAGGTCACCTTCAGCGGCGCGAAGCCGGACAGGGGGTTCGCGGAGGCGGAGGCGACCGGCGGCTGATTGGCGGGATTCTGAACCGTGATCTGTACCGAGACCGTCGCGCTCAGACCGTCGTTGTCGGTAACCGTCAGCGTTGCGGTGTAGACGCCCGCCGCGTTGTAGGTGTGCGAGGGATGGGCGGCGGTCGAGACGGAGCCGTCTCCAAAGTTCCAATCGTAGCGGACGATCTGCCCGTCCGGGTCGGAGGAGCCGGATGAGGAGAAGGCGACCAGCAGCGGCGCGTCTCCGCGGATCGGACTGGCGGAGGCGGATGCTGTCGGAGGCTGCGACCCTCCCGCGCTGACGACGGAGCCGCTCACGGTGTATTCACCCAGACTGGCGTAGTCGGTGTAGCCGGTGTTCGGGTCTCCGGTTCCGACGCCGTCAATCTGAAGGTAGTAGGTTCCGGCGGGAACCGCCAGCGAGATGCTCGCGCTCAGTCCGGCAGGATTGCTGACGGCGACCAGTTGACCGCTGGCGTTGAACAGCTTCGCCTCGATATCCAGATTGGCTCCGCGAATGCCGGGCGTTACGTTGAGCGTGATGGTTCCGGCTCCGGTGATGAAGGAGAAGAGGTCCACATCGCTGCGCTGTTCGATGATGCCGGACAGGAGGAAGCTGGTCCCCGTCAAAGCTCTGGCAGTCCCGAAGGTGTTGCCGTAGTCGTCCTGCCGATAGCTGAGACCGCAGGTCTGCATGACCGCCAGATCGTCTTCGGTGTTGCTGGCGTTGGCGTACTCGCCCTTGCTCCACTGGCTCACCTCTTTGGAGTAGCCCACGCCCATGATGGGCGCCCAGTTTCCGTGTCCGGAGTAGTAGGCGGCTCCGCCGGTGACGCCGTCGTGCGACAGACCGAGCGTGTGTCCGGCTTCGTGCGAAACCGCTTCCGCGATATACTTCTCGTGGTTGGAGAGCTTGTTCGGGAAGACAAAGGCGGGGGTGTCGCTGCTCCAGGTGAACGAGCCGACGTAGGCGACGCCTCCGGCGTTGGGAAGAAAGTAGTTGGTCGGGCTGATGACGACCCGCACGCCGTAGGCGTTGTCTGTGGAGCCGGTCCGTCGCAGCGCCTCCAGACCGGGGTCTTCCGTCGTAACGTCTACATCGAACGGCGCGAAGTCCTCCGCAACGCGCTTCCAGACGTACTGAACGACATCCAGTTCGGACGCGCTGAAGGAAGCGGGATTGCCGTCGGTGTCGAAGGGCGCGGAGACGATGTCTGCACCGCCGTTGAAGTTGCTGTTCCAGTAGGTGCCGGACGTGGTGTGCCCGTTGAAGTCCAGGTAGATCACGCGGGCGGAGCCGCGCTTGCTGTGCAGTTGAAAGGTCTGATCGGGCGGGAAGTAGCCCTGAATGGAGACTTCGTTTCTCGCCCTGCCCCGCTCGACCGGCGGCGCGTGTTCGGCTCCGCAGGCGTAGAGCAGCATTCCCTGCGGGTCCACCCACAGATCGGAGTCGCGCTTGAGCATGCCGCGCATCTCTTCGGGAGACCTGCCGTACCAGGCGGCTACCTGCGGCAGACGGTTTCCGAGACTGCGAACAGCCTGTTCGCCGTTGACGGCGAAAGGCAGGCGGACGGTCGGGAAAGCCGCTCCCCGGATATTTCGCTCCTGCGCCCCTGCGGCGGTGAGCGAGATAAGGAGCAGGAGCGCTGTAAGGCAGCCTCTCCCGATCCTCCAGAGCCTGTAATGATCCGACATAGAGATCTCCTTCCTGCAAGGAGCCGGGCACACCGTAAAAGGGATGACGGCGCAGAGAGAGCATCCTCTGCGCGCGATCTGTTGAAAGCGTTGTGCCATACCCGACGCGCGGTTTACCACGCTCTGAAGGGGAATCGGAAAATCCGGTCTCTCTGGCAGGTATAAGCCGTCTGGATGCGGAAATCGTAGGGAGTTGGTTTTTACGGACGCAGGCGCCGGGGGAAGGAGATCCAGCCCGACGGACGGAACTGCTGGATCAACAGGGGGTCGGACATCACGGACAGAACATCATCGTCTGCAGGAGACTCATAACCATGAAAACATCTCTGACAGCCGGAACGCTTCTTCTGCTGTTCTGCAGCGCTGCTCTGGGCGCAACCCTTCACGTCGGTCCGGGGCAGAAGTATGCGGATGTGACCCGGGCTGTTGCAGATGTCCGTTCCGGAGATACGATTTTAGTGCATGAGGGCGTCTATCCGGGAGGGGTGACGATCAGAAATCTGCAGGGCGCTCCCAATGCCTGGATCAAAATATTTGCAGCCCCCGGTGCAAAAGTCGTTTTTCACGGAGGTACGAACGGGTGGCACATGACCGACGCCGCTTATGTGCATATTCGCGGGTTTGTCTTTCAGCAGCAGACAGGAAACGGCTTTAATCTGGACGACGGAGGCTCCTACGAGACGCCGTCGCATCACATCATCATGGAAGACTGCACCTTCCGGGATATCCAGGCGGCGGGCAATAACGACCTGTTGAAGATGTCCGGCGTAAATCATTTTGAGATCAGAAACTGCAAATTCCTGAACGGCTCCTTCAATGGCAGCGGCATTGATATGGTCGGATGCCACCACGGGCGCATCTCAGGCTGTACTCTGGAGAATCAGGGGAGGCATTCCGGTTCCCATGCAGGCAACGGTTTTCAGGCAAAAGGCGGCAGCGCGGAGATCATATTCGAACGAAATCTTTTAAAAAATGCCGGACCGCGCGCATTCAATCTAGGCGGAAGCACGGGCAGCGCATTTTTCCGTCCTCTGAATGCCGGCTACGAAGCAGCCTCTTTGAAGGTATACGCCAATATCATCATCGGCTCTGATGCTCCTGTCGCATTTGTGGGATGCATCCGTTCAGAGGTAATCAACAATACCATCTATCTGCCCGCCCGCTGGGTTCTCCGGATACTGCAGGAGAATACCGGAGACCGGATCGCTAGATGCGGCAATAATCGGTTCGCCAACAATATCATCTATCGCGACAGTCAGGTGTCGGCGGACTGCAATGTCGGTCCCGGGACACTTCCGGAGACCTTCGCGCTTACGCACAATCTGTGGTTTCATGCGCAAAATGCCGGATGGCGAGGACCTTCACTTCCGGTTGCCGATTCCCATCAGATCGTCGCCGACCCTCTGTTTGTCTCCGCCGGAAAGTCCGATTTCCGATTGCAGCCCGGCAGCCCGGCGATCGGCTCCGGAGCCGCCTTCAACCTGCCCGTGCAGGATTTCACGGGGAGTCCATTTCACGCCAGCAAACGATCCAGAGGGGCAGTTGAATTCAGAGCCGGCTCCTCTGGAGGACGACGGTCTGCGCCTGCTGAGAGGGAGGATGACGGAGAGCCTTGCGGCGCACGATTTTGCCGGCTTCGGCAGGAGGTGCTTGCGCCTGCGGACGGGCGTGCGGTCTGCGTGATTGAAGGCGCGCCTGGAAGCCTCCGCGCTGATGAATTGAAGGCGCGCCTGGAAGCCTCCGCGCTGATGAGCGGATGACGCAGCGAATCATGCGCGGGCAGGCGTCTATCCGGAAAATATAGACCACTATCTGGAAGATTTCCGTCGTGCGGCGGGAAGCTGCGTCGTGTTAGATCATGGAGCGGTCGTCGCGATAGGTTCCGATGTAGTACTGGCAGCCCTTGTTGTGGCTGATGAAGAGGAGCAGATGCTTTCCGCTCGGCTTGCCCCCGTCGGGACGGGAGGGCAGGGGCAGGAAGCTCGGACACATGTTGTCCCCGCTGCGATCCGTCCACTCCGGTCTGCGCTGGTAGAAGACGTGGCGGTAGGTCCAGGTTTTTAGGTCCTGTGACTCGAAGAGGTAGAGTCGGTCGCCCTGTTCGGAGAGGGGGGCGTCCGGCTGGCGTCCCACCTTGTTGAGCACCAGCAGGTTGCCGGTCAGCATGTAGTAGCGACCGTTGTGCTTCCAGATGTTGGAGGGGTCGGCGGAGCCGAGAAAGAGCGGCTGTCCGTCGGGGGATCGGGTCTCGGTCACGCCAAACTCGGTGGAGCGGATGACCGGGTTTTCCGGCAGCTTGGTCCAGACATCATACGGGTGACCGGCGCTGCGGGCAATACCGATGCCTTTCGCTCCCCAGAGCATCCAGTAGGAGAGGTAGGCGGCGCCGTCCTCGGCTACGAACGCGCCGCCGCTGAAGCAGCCCTCGTCGCCGTCGCCCGGACCGATCGAATCGGGGTGATGCCGCCACGCTGCGACAGATCGGCGAGGGAGACCCAGACCATCAGCGTCTTATCGGTGTCAGGCGGCTTGGGTTCCTGCGTCTCCGTTTCGCCGGCGCAGGCGGCGATCAGGCAGAGGCAGAGGGCGATCAGCAGTCCGGCGATCCATCCCATGGCGGCTCTCCTTTCCTTAGGTGAGCGTTAACCTCGCAGCCACTCATGACGATGCGCCTCGACAAACGCATCGTCATGCAGATGGGGATAGGCGCGGTAGACCCGGTCAATCTCCTCCGACTGTCCCGGAGAGAGCCCCTCCTCGGGGTCGAGGCACCAGATGCCCTCCAGCAGTCCCTGCCGTCTCAGAACCTCATGCAGTCCGGCGATGCAGCCGCGAAAGCCGTTCGCGGCGTCGAAGAAGGCGGCGTTGCTGTCGGTGATCTCAACCGCGCGCGCCAGCATTGCAGGCGAGACCGCCGCCTCCTGCGCGCTGAGTCTCCGGCACTCGTTCAGCAGCGCGACCGCTTTCTGCGTCCAGACCGACCAGTGTCCCAGCAGACCGCCGACGATCCGCCGTTCGACCGTTCGGCTCCCCGCCGCAAACCGGAAGGGGGTCAGCAGATCGAGCGCGATGTTATCGTCGTTGCCGGTGTAGAGGGCGATATCTTCGCGCTCCGCTTCCGCGATGGCGCGCACGACATCCAGCGTCTGGTAACGGTTGAAGGGGGCGATCTTGATGGCGACAACGTTCTCGATCTCCGCAAAACGTCGCCAGAAGGAGTAGGGGAGGACCCTGCCTCCGACCGCCGGCTGCAGGTAGAAGCCGACCAGCGGGAGGATTTCGGCGACAGTGCGGCAGTGGGAGATCAGGGCGTCTTCATCTTCGTCTCTCATCGCGCCCAGACTGAGCAGCCCGGCATGGTAGCCGAGCGAACGGGCAAGCGACGCCTCCTGCTCCGCCTGTCGGGTGCGTCCGCAGACCCCGGCGATCCGAACCAGCGGCGCGGCGCGCGTCTCGTCCGCCCGGGTCATCTCTTCCGCCGCCAGTTGCAGCACCGGCTCCAGCAGCCCGATCTTCGGGTCACGGATGGCGAACTGCGTGGTATGGACGCCGACCGCCAGCCCGCCCGCTCCGGCGGCGAGGTAGTAGCGGGAGAGGGCGCGCTGTCTGCGTTCATCCAGACGTCGGCGTGCGTCCAGCGCCAGCGGGTGCGCCGGGATCACCAGACCGGCGTTCAGCGGCTGTCGCCACAGGCTGTTCTGCATGGCTCAGACTCCTGCTTCGGGGGTGAACAGGCTTTAAAATTTGCCGTCTCGCGTCTCGAAATGGGTCGGCTTACCCAGGTCTTCGCCGCCCCGCATCACCCAGTCGGCGATCCAGCGCACCATCTGCGCGACGCCGACGCGGGGATAGCCGAAGAGCCGATGCCCCATCTGACCGTTGCTCAACAGTGCGTTGGGCGCGGCTTCTCCCTGAAATACCGGCGTCTTCCCCATCAGGGCGCCGAACTGTTCGGCGACGCGCTGCACGCTGACCTGTTCGGGACCCGCCAGATTCACAATGAAGGGAGGGCTGCTGACGTGATCGAAGGCTTGCAGCGCCATCGCGTTGGCGTCCGCCTGCCAGATCACATTGACCATCCCCATCGCCAGCGAGATGGGACGCTCCTCCCAGACGCTTCTGGCGATATCTGCCAGCACCCCGTAGCGGATGGCGACGGCGTAGTTGAGGCGGAGGATCGCGGTCGGGATCGAGAGCGTGCGGCTGAAGTGCTCGAAGATCCGCTCGCGACCGAGGCAGCTCATCGCGTACTCGCCGATGGGACCGGGCGGATCGGTCTCGACGGAGCCGCCGAGGGTTACCGGGGAGAGCGGATAGACGTTGCCCGTTCCGAAGGCGACGATCCGGCTGCTGCGAAATCGCTGGCAGACCATGCCCGGCAGATAGCTGTTCATCGCCCAGGTGAGCGACTCCTGTCCGGTTGAGCCGAACTTCATGCCCGCCATGAACACGATGTTCGGGATGTCGGGCAGCCTCGCCAGCGCGTCTGCGTCCAGTAGATCGCAGGAGAGGGTCTCGATCCCGTCGCGCTCCAGCTGCTCCCGCAAGCCGGACGCGGAGAAGCGAGAGACGCCGAGGATGCGCCGCGCCTGCCCGACGGCGTCGGAGGCGCGGCGCGCCATGCGCGCCAGACTCGGTCCCATCTTTCCGCCGACGCCGAGGATCAGCAGGTCGCCCTCCAGGCGGCGAAAGGTCTGCAGGACGCCGTCGGTCGGCTCGCTCAAGAGATCGTCCAGATGCGCGGCGTCCCGAAGGGTGTCGGGCAGGGAGGTGTGCAGGGTTGTCATAGCGTGGTTCCTAATCCGGCGGGGATGTCACCCGGTAGTCTGTGAAAGCCGTCGGTCGGTTCAAACAGGGGCGCAAGGCGCGGGAGCCAGTCGCGATTGGCGTCGGGCGTGTACTGCGGCGAGTTGAGTTCGATGCCGTTGAAGGGGTGTAGGCGCGCCGCCATCAGGAATGAATGGATGGCGGAGATGCCGGGATTGGTCAGGTCCTGCTGCGCCAGCAGCAGACCGCGCGCGCGCGCCCATGCGGCGGCGACCAGCGAGAAGCTGTGCCCCCTACAGGTCTTGATGGCGAAGCCGCTCCAACCCTGATCGCGGGCAAGCGGCATCTGGTCGAAACCGATCAGTCCCTCATCGAGGATTACCGGTTTCATCGCCGTCACCGGACGCCAGTCGAAGGCATGGGCAGCAATATCGCGTCCGGTCGGCTGCTCGAGGTACTCAAGCGCGTCATAGACATCCGGGGCGGACGCCCACAGGCGAAGCAGGTATTCCATGACGCTGTCGGCGTTCAGGTTCGCGCAGTTGCTGTCCACGCAGATACGGGGCGCGCGGACGCCAAGCGCCTGAGCCGCCCGGTAGACTTCGATTGTTCGTGTGACATCTGTCACACTGTTTTTGCCGCTGAGCTTCAGCTTGAAGGCGTGGTAGCCTCGCTCCTGTATCCAGAAGCGCATAAGATCGAGGGACTCGTTGGTTCCGACGACCAGCCACGCCGTCAACGCCGACTGAGGCGGCTGAAGCGTCCGCGCGATCGCCCTCGCTGCACCCTCCTCCGGAAAGAGGGCGTCGGCAGAGGGCAGCGGCGTATCGTCCTCGTAGAGGTCGAATGCGGAGCGGTTCAACGCCTGCCCGACGGCGTCATGGATCGCCGCATCAAAGGGACTCAGGCAGACGGAGCGCGCTAGCAGGGGCGGGTCGTCGGGCAGCTCCAGCCGGTGAACCGACTGCTGAAGACGCAGACCGAGTTCCAGCGGATGCTCCGGCTCGCCGCCGCAGAGCGCGGGCAGGTTCGCGGCGATCTGCTCGCACAGCTGACGCATACGGCTGTCCCGATGCGCGTGGGAGAGATCGGGATGGAGCCATGCCCACAGGTCGCTCAGATAGATGACTCCGCGCCCCGCGCCTTCTCGGTCTCCGACACGCACCCTCGCCTGCGCCTCCGCTTCGGTGATCTCGGTGATCGGTCCGCTGCTCAGCACCAGCGGAATGCGAAAGGGGCGCAGCCGGAACGTAACCCGCGCCTCGAGAATGGTGGCTTTCAGCTCCTTCACGGTAGTCTCCAGAGAGAGGCAGGATTCAGCTTTATCGGCTCAGGGGTAGCGCATCTTCCGGTATCCGACCGCAAACTCCGCGCCGTCGTAGCCGGCGTCCGACTCGCGCAGGTCGGCGATCCTGATCTCGCGGTCGCCGTGGAGCCACGACTGCCGCGCCGCCAGCGCGCACAGTTCCGGCTCGATGAGCGCGTCGAACGGGAGCGGGGGAGCGGCGGTTTCGCCGGAGAGGTAGGGGAGAACCGACTCCAGCAGGGCGCGGTAGAGCTTCGCGGCGTCCGGCTTCAGATGACTCACCCCCTTCGCCGTAACGATGGTGATGTAGAAGGGGATATAGCCGACCGCGCCTCCGATGGTCAGATAGGCGGTGCGCTCGTCGTTCCAGCGAACCTGAATACGCCGCTGCGTTCCCGCTCCCAGATGCCGCACGCTCTCGATGCCGGGTCCCATGACGGCGCAGAGCAGGGAGTAGGCGTGAATGCCGTAGTTGAACTCATCCGTGCCGCAGCCGCACAGCGCGGTGTGCGGCTCACCCCGCTCCTCGACGGGCTGCGCCAGCCACTCCCTCGCTTCCGTGCAGAAGCGCAGGGAGGAGCCGCCGGAGATGCGCGCCCCCTCCCGGCTCCAGGCGAGCATCTGCTTCAGGTCGCGCAGGCATCCGGCGATCGGCTTGTCAATCAGCACGGCTCTGCCCGCCTCGACGAAGGGGCGCGCCTTCTCCAGATGCGTGTCCCAGTCGCATCCGTGAATGATCGCGCCATCTACCTCGGAGACCATCTCGCTCAGGGAGGAGTAGACGCGCGGTATCTCCCTCTCCCGCGCAAAGCTGCCTGCATACTCTGCGGGATGCACCGCGCCGCCGTCCCAGACTCCGACGATCTCATGTCCCAGGTCGCGCAGGATGGGGATCCAGTTCTGCGGATGCGACGTATCCAAATCCACAATGCCGATTTTCATAGAGACGGCACCTTTCCTGTGCGTATGGCAGGCTATAGCAGTCCAGGCTGTTACAACACCCTTAACCGTAGCGGTTGTGAGGATCGGTCAGCGCGTCCGCTTCGCCAAACTCGCGCAGCCAGGCGCGACGATGTCGGGTGCGACTAAGCGATCGGCGCGCATAGCTCTCTGTATGCGCCGGATGGCGGGCGGCGGACCTCCCTTGTGTCAAGACATCACATTGTGGATGGCGTCTATCACCTGTTCGACGTTCGGGAGAACGGTGTACTCCAGCGTCGGACAGTAGGGGATGTGCACATCCATGCGCGCGACCAGCTGCGGGGCGGAGAGCAGCCCGTTCCACCGCTCGATGTGCGCGGTCATCTCCGCGACCACCGCCTGCCCGAATCCGCCGGTGCGGGCGTCCTCATGCAGCACCACCAGCCGTCCGGTCTTCTGCAGCGAGGCGGCAACGCCCTCCCAGTCGGTCGGGACGATGCTGCGCAGGTCTACCACCTCCACCGATATGCCCTCCGTTTCGGCGCGCGAAGCCGCCTCCATCGCCAGTTCGGTCCCGTTGCCCCAGGTGACCAGCGTCACATCTGAGCCTGACCGTCGGATGGCGCATCTCCCGATGGGAACCGCCGGAAACTCCGCCACCGGAACCCGCTTGCGGAAGATATGCTTGGGAACCAGAAACAGCACCGGATCGTCGCCGCGAATGGCGGACCAGAGCAGTCCCGCCGCATCCTCTGGGGTGCTGGGCATCACGACCTGGATGCCGGGAATGTGCGCCCAGGTGCTCTCATTGCTCTGGCTGTGCCACAGACTGCCGCCCGGCAGGTAGGCTCCGCAGGGCGCGTAGAGCACCATCGGGCAGGACCACTCGCCCATCGAACGCCAGCGCAGCGTGGCGATCTGCGTGAAGAGCTGATTGACGGCGGGAGCCAGAAAGTCTATGAACTGGATCTCGAAGATCGGGCGGTAGCCTGCCGCCGCCAGCCCGACGGCGGTTCCGAGGATGGTCGCCTCCGCCAGCGGCGCATTCACCACTCTGCCCGGAAACTCCGTGCTCAGCCCTTTTGTCATGCCGAAGACGCCGCCCTTCGGGTCTTCGATATCCTCTCCCATCATGATGACCCGGTCATCGGCGGCGAGGGCGGCGCGAAAGGTATCGTTGATCGCCTGCACCATCGTGATCGGCGCGGGCGTCTGCGAGGGCTGAATAGGGGGCGGAAGGGAGGGCTGCGGCACGCCGTAGAGGTGATCGAGAACCCTCTCCGGCTCCACATCGGCTGCGCGTTCAGCGCGCTCGTAGTCGTCCTCCACCTGCCGGGCGATCTCCTCCTGCCAGCGCGCCCACTGATCCGGCGTCAGCAGCCCCTCCGCGATCAGCCGCTGCGCCATCCAGGGGATCGGGTCGCGCTGCAGCATCGCCGCAATCTCCTCCGCAGAGCGATAGACACGATGATCATCCGAGGAGGTGTGGGAGGAGAGGCGATCCAGTTCGCACCAGAGCACGGTCGGACCGCCTCCCTGCCGGGCGCGGGCGATGGCGGTCGCCCCTTTGGCGTAGACCTCATAGGGATCACGCCCGTTGACGAAGACGACATGCTCTTCGTGGAAGAGCTTCAGGCGGTAGGGGTTGTAGCGCGCCGTCGGCGTGCTGATGCCGTACTGGTTGTCCTCCACCACCATCACGAGCGGCAGCTCCTCCTGCAGGGCGAAGGCGATCGCCTCGTAGTACTCTCCCTGCCGGGTAGCGGCGTCGCCGATGGTGCAGAGAACCACCGAGTCTCTGCCGTCGCGCTTCATGCCCCAGGCGGCGCCGGCGGCGGGCAGGCACTGGGAGGCGGTCGGAGTGGCGACAGAGAAGATGTTCAGGCGGCGGCTGCTGTAGTGTCCGGGCATATGCCTGCCGCCGCTGGAGGAGTCGCGCTTGGCAAAGTAGGCGAGAGCCAGCTCATAGTTGGTCACGCCCCGCGCCAGACAGAGCGCCCGGTCGCGATAGTAGGGGAAAAGGTAGTCGTCCGGGCGCATCAGATAGGCGAGCGCGGCAATCGGCTCGTGTCCGATGCCCGACACCTGAAACCAGCCGCGGCTCTGCCGCAGCAGAATCCCCTCGCGGCGGTCTCCCTCGCGCGAAAGCTGCATCAGGCGCAGCAGGTCCAGCGCGGGCAGAGTCTGTGTGTTTCCTATGACCACAGGCTGCATCGCCTTTGACATCCCCCTCCAAAGATACTAGAGCGCGCCCGCCTCAGGCGCGCATTCTGCTGCTGGGCAGTCTCTGTCATGCCGTCTAAGGACGTAGAGCTACTCCTCCGCGTTCCAATTATGCACCCAGTCGCTGATGACATGCTTGAGCGACACGCGATAGGTAACTGCCTGCAGGTTCTCCGCCTGTGCGAGCGCGGAGTCGGCGGCGGCGCGCACCAGGCTGGCGATATCCTCCTCGTCCTCCTCGTCCAGTTCCGTCGTACCGTTGGCGACCCAGTCCTGCAGGATCCCGTCGAGCACCAGTTCATAGGTCATCCCCTGCCACTCGGCGGGAAGCGCGGGCGACAGCCGCTCCAGAATGCGCGCGGCAGCCTCCGGCGCGCCCTGAATAGCCTCTATATCCTCTTCAGAAACGTTTCCGTAGTCCGGCATGAACTCGATTCTCCTTCCTGCGCGGCGCACGTCGCCGCGATAAAGGAGTATAGCACACGACAAATGGCAAGTCAAACCGGCAGGGGTTGCGATCATCGGCGGCGAATAGAGGACGCAGAACGCTTATTCGGGGCGGGCGGACGACTCTATCGAGAGGATACGGCGCGACGCCGGAGGGAGGAACCTGTCATGTTGCCGACAGTCAACTTTTGCGGTCTCACCGTGACCAGGCTGATACTGGGCGCGAACCCGTTCGGGGGATTCAGTCACCAGAACCGCACACGCGATCAGGAGATGGTCGCCTACTATACGGTGGATCGAATCCTCGAGACATGGGAACGAGCGGAGGCGGCGGGCATCAACACGATGGTCACCAATAACGAGAGTCCCCATGTGGTTCAGGCGGTGCGCGAGTATCTGGGCGGGGGCGGCAGCCTGCAGTGGATCGCGCAGGTCAACTGCCGCATTCAGCCCGATATGGAGAAGGCGCTGGAGGAGGCGGTGAAGATGGGCTGCCGCGCGCTCTATATTCACGGGGGACAGGTGGACCATCTCTTCTGCCGCCGCGACGAGAGCACGCTGCGCCGCTGGTGCCGTCATGCCCGGAGTCTGGGCGTGCCGGTCGGCTGCGCGGGACATACGCCGGAGGCGCATCGGTGGGTGGATTCGCTGGATGTCGTGGACTTTCACGCAGTCCCCTTCTTCACCTGCGGCAGCATCCATAACGGCGAGGGCGAGAAGTTCAGCCTGTCGGATATGCTGCGCGCGGTCGCCTGTATCCGGGAGATACGCAAGCCCTGCATCGGGTACAAGATCATGGGCGCGGGGCGGATTGATGCGCGGATGGCGTTTGAGTTCGCCTTTGAGAACATCAAGCCGGGCGATGTCGTCAACGTCGGGATGCATCGGGGCGATAAGGACGACATGGTAGAGGAGAACGTCGCGCTGGCGCGCGAGTTTCTGTGCCGTCAGCGGATCGAAGCGGGAGCGGGGAAGTGAAGCTGCGCGCCGTGCCGTTCACACAGGTGAGTCTTGAGGACGATTTCTGGCAGCCGCGTCAGGAGACGAACCGACGGGTCTCCATCCCGCAGAGCCTGGATATGCTGGAGCAGGCGGGCAACCTGCGCAACTTTGAACTGGCGGCGCAGGGCGCGCGCGAGGGTTACTCCGGTCCGGTCTTCATGGACTCCGATCTCTACAAGGCGCTGGAGGCGGTCGCCTGCTCGCTGGCGACCTACCCCGATCCCGAACTGGATCGGCGCGCCGACGCGGTGATCGCGCAGATCGCGTCGGCGCAGCGCCCCGACGGCTACCTCAATACCTGGTATCAGATCAACGCCCCCGACCGCTGCTGGACGAACCTGCGCGATGATCACGAACTCTACTGCGCGGGACATCTGTTCGAGGCGGCCGTTGCCCACTATCAGGCGACCGGCAAGCGCAGCCTGCTGGAGGTCGCCATGCGGTTTGCCGACTGCATAGACCGGGTTTTTGGCGATGCGCCGGGCAAGCGCATGGGCTACTGCGGTCACCCGGAGATCGAGTTGGCTCTGGTGAAGCTGGGACGCGCGGTAGAGGAGCCGCGCTACCTGCGGCTGGCGCGCTTCTTTGTGGAGAACCGGGGACGCCGCTTCTTCGCTGAAGAGCACGGCACGCCCCCGGATCAGTACGACGGAACCTACTGGCAGGACGATGTGCCGATCACCGAACACAACGAGGTCAAAGGACACGCAGTGCGCGCCATCTACCTGATGTCCGGGGTGGTGGATGTGGCGGAGCTTTCGGAAGACGGGGCGAAGCTGCTGAGCATGGCGGATCGGGTCTGGCATAACACCTGTGAGAAGCGGATGTACGTTACGGGCGGCATCGGTCCCTCCGCGCATAACGAGGGCTTTACAGTGGACTACGATCTGCCCAACCTGACCGCCTATCAGGAGACCTGCGCCTCGGTCGCCATGATCCTCTGGAACCATCGCCTGAACCTGCTGCGCGGAGAGTCGCGCTATGCCGACCTGATGGAGCGCGCGCTCTACAACGGCTTTCTGGCGGGGGTATCGCTGGACGGCGAGCGGTACTTCTACGTGAACCCGCTGGAGAGCGAAGGAGGACATCATCGGCGGACATGGTACTCCTGCGCCTGCTGTCCGCCAAACGTTACGCGCACGCTGGCGTCGCTGGGCGGGTATCTCTACGCGCAGACGGACGAAGACCTCTATGTGAATCTCTACGCACAGGGAACCCTGCAGACCGCGCTGGCGGGAGCCGACGTGACGGCGCGGACGCAGACGCGCTATCCCTGGGAGGGCGATGTGCGAATCACCTTCTCGCTGGATCGTCCGGTCGAGTTCGGGCTGTATCTGCGCGTTCCGGACTGGTGCGAGGGGGCGAGCCTGCGCCTCAACGATAACGCAAATCCGGTGACCGCGCCGCAGGAGAGCGGCTATCTGGTTCTGCGTCGGACATGGAGCGACGGCGACACGGTCGCGCTCTCCCTGCCGATGCCCGTGCTGCAGATCGAGGCGCATCCGCAGGTTCAAGCCGATCGGGGGCGTCTCGCGCTTCAGCGCGGTCCGCTGATCTACTGCCTGGAGGCGTGCGATCACTCCGTTCCGATCACGGAGATCGTCATTCCGCGCGGCGCGTCGCTGACTCCTCGCAAAACGGATCTCATGGGAGGCATTGTAGTGCTGCAGGGACAGGGAGGACATGCGCCGGCGGCGGACTGGGAGGGGAGGCTCTATCGCGCGGCGCAGCCGCTTCCCTCCGTCCCGGTAACCGCCATCCCCTACTACGCCTGGGATAATCGGGAGCCGGGAGCGATGCGGGTGTGGATTCCGTTTTAGGAGCCTGCGCCGGGCGGCAGGCGGCGGAGGGTGTCGGGTGCCGGCGTTTACAGTTACGCGCAACACGCCCTCAATCCGTCATTGCAAGCGCAGCGAAGCAATCTTCCACTTTGCTGAAACGACAAGATTGCTTTGGTCGCTGTCGCTCCCTCGCAATGACAGGGAAGGGAACGCTCCACCTCCTTCGCAAGAATAGGAAAGGGGGTTGCCGATCTCGCGTAATGACAGGGAGGCGGATGCGCCTCCCTCGCAATGACAGGGGGGGACGGCTGCGCCTCCCTCGCAATGACAGGGGGGGGACGGCTGCCGCCTCCTTCCCGCGATCGGATCGGCAGCAGGGGAGCGCCGTAGAAAAGCGTCAGGAATGCGTTTCAGGAACCCGGTTGGCTGCGAGAGCAGTATGTTAGACAGCGGGCGTCCGAATGCGCCCGCTGTTCGATTCCTGCACAGAGGGGACGAAGGCGATGCTGACCGGACTGGAACTCTACTATCTGGAGCGGGCAGGCTATTTTGTGCGTCGCGGCGTGCTAACGGGCGGGCTGCTGGAGGCGTGCCGGGAGGCGGCGGGGCGGATTGCGGAGAGGGGAGAGGCGGAGGAGCCTGTCGAACTGCTGTCTCCCGACGCGGACGAGCCTGCGCTGCTGGAGGCGCTGGCGCATCCGCAGATCGTCGGCGTTCCGGAAGACCTCTTCCGCGAACATGCCGCCTGTCTGCAGGCGTATCTGCTCGTTCCTTTGTCGGGAGAGGGGCTGCGGTCGGCGTGGCATCGCGATCAGGGACCGGACCTGGATGCGCCGGCGGGAGAGCAGATGGCGCACCTGGAGCGATATTCCCGGAATATCCAGGTTCGCGCCGCGCTGCAGGAGGACACAAGCCTGCTCGTTATGCCGGGCACGCATACGACCCCTCTGCCTCCGGAACTGCGCGATCCTCTGAGGGATGACCCCTGCGCCGAGCTTGCGGGGCAGGTGCGAATCCGTCTGGAGCCGGGGGATGTCGTCTTCTACAACGGGAACCTGCTGCATCGCGAGGAGGTCGCCGATACGCAGATCCGGCAGACCCTGCACGCCGTCTTTGTGTCGCTCCTGCAGCCACCGCCCCGGCAGGAGATCCCGCTTCTGCTGTCGGAGCCGGCGTCTCTGCAGAGCCTTCCGCCGCGCCTGCGCCCGATGGTAGAGCGGTCCATGCGAATGCTACAGCGCATCGCTTCAATGCCAGCTGTCGAGTAACGCGCATGATTTTAGGCCACCTCACTCCCTCCCTATATGAACGCGGTCGCACGTAGACGTTCTGCGGTGTCACACGCTCTTAGAGCAGGTTTTCGTGGACGACCTGCTCCGCCAGACCGAATGAGAGGGTCATTCCCGCGCCGCCCACGCCGGTAACGAGGGTGGCGTTCGAAGTAGGGCGAAAGACGCAGAACGGATGGGTCGGGTGTTTGGCGTAGATGCCGTGCCAGCGTGAGGCGATCTGAAGGTCGGGAGCCTCCAGAAAGGTCTGAAGGTAGTCCAGGATCAGGGCGTCAATCGCCGGGTTATCGAACGGCGTGATCTCCTCTTCGTATTCATGCGAATCGCCGAGGGTCAGTTCGCCGCTGCCATGCTGCGAAGCCATCACGTGGATGCCATACCGATCATACTCCGGCATCTCGTCGGCGACGCGCCGCCGGAGCGCGGGCAGGGAGGGGCAGACTTCAAACGACCTGTAGTGACGCAGCGTCAGTCCCGCCGCCAGCATCGGTCCCAGACGCCGGTCGGGATAGGGCTGCGAGCGGAGCATCTGCAGCTTGCACCGAACCATTCCGGCGTTCTGCAGAACCTCCGGGAAGAGAGTCTGCGTGTCGTCGCCCGCGCAGACGTAGAGATGCGGAACCCGCCACTTCCTGCCGCCCGCCTGAAGGTGCGGGGCATCGTACCCTGTGACGGCACAGCCGAAGTGAAACTCCACGCTATATCGGCGGTTCAGCCAGCAGGGAAGCTCCGCAATCGCCTGGCGCGGATCCACGCAGACCTCCGTCGGACTCCAGAGCGCTGTCAGAAGCCCGCTTTGCCGGACCATCGGCGCACAGTGAGCGACCTGCGCGGGAGACCACAGAGCGCAGTCATAGCCGTTGGACGGCGCCTGCTGTGCGAACTCGCTCAGTACCTGCGCCTCATCTTCGCGATAGGCAAGATGCAGCGACCCGACGCGCTCGTGCCAGATACCGCTCTCCTGCAGAACCTCCAGCCATATCTCCCGGCTGCGCATCGCCATGCGATGCATCGCCCCGGGGGGCTGCCCGATGGGCCAGATCATGCCGAAGTTGCGAATGGAGGCGCCGCACGCCTTCGCGCTGCGTTCAAACACTGCCACGCGCCGCCCGCGTTTCGCCAGATGGTAGGCGTGCGCCAGTCCGAGAATCCCCGCCCCTGCGACAGCGACATCATAGTTCTGATCCATGCGTGTGGCTTCCTGTCTTCTGAAGTGTCTCCAGCGACGCATACGCCGCCGTTTCGTCGTCGCGAACGGGAGCGAGGCGGCGGTCTCGTTTCACCTGCAGGAACCAGTAGAGAGCCGCCGCCGCGCAGGAGAGCAGCGCGACCCCGGTCAGTCCGAGAAAAGCCGTCTCCCATCCATATCGCTGCGCGACGACTCCGACGCCCTTTCCGGCGAAGACCCCTCCCAGATAGCCGACGCCGTCAATCCATCCGCAGGCGGTGGCGCTGCCCCGTTTGCCGCCAAAGTCCAGCGAGATCGCTCCCGCCAGAAAGGAGTAGGGACCGATCAGCATAAACGCCACCGCCCCCAGAAGGGCGACCGGCAGCCAGGGCAGGCTCTCAAAGCGCGCGTACCCCAGCGCCAGCAGACCCGGCAGGCTCAGCAGCAGCCCGAACAGGATGATCGCGGCGCGTCCTCCTCTGCCCAGCCGGTCGCTCAGGAAACCCGCCAGGAGCACCGAAATCCCGCCAAACAGGGGAAACAGGGAGCTTTGCATCGCCGCGTCTCCCTTGTCCATCCGGTAGACCTCGACGAGATACTGCGGGGTCCAGGTGTTGAACGTCTCGCGCACCAGCGTGAAACCGAGCGACAGCAGACAGACCACCCAGAACAGAGCGTTTCGCAGGAGCGGAGCGAGCAGCTCCTTCAGTCCGGTCTGGCGGTCTTCCAGTCCCTCTTTCCCGAAAAGGTTATCCGGGCTGGCTTCCGGTTCCTGCTCGCCGATGGCTTTCGGGGTCTCTTTTAGCAGGAACAGGTTGACCAGGTAGATCACCGCGAGCGTCGCCGCCGCCGCCAGAAAGATGCCGCGCCAGCCCAGCCCCCACTTCATCAGCTGACCCAGATAGAGCCGCGAGAAGAAGTCTCCGAAGAGGAAGCTGAGGCTGACGATCCCCATCACCGCGCCGTAGGCGGAGTAGGAGAACCACTTCGAGGTGATCTTGACCATGCCCGCCCAGCCGGTAGACTGCACCAGCCGGTTGATCACCCAGGCGAGGGTGAAGAGGGGCAGTCCGCCCGCGCCGAAGACCATCGTGCAGACGATCGCGCCGAACATGCCAAAGAGGAACATGCGCCGACCGCCCAGAAAGTCCGCCAGCGAGCCGCCCATGAACTTACCGAAGGCGTAGAAGAGCGTTCCCAGCGAGGCGATGGCTCCGATCGCCTCCTTATCTATGCCGCGAGAGCCGAACTCTTCGATGATGTCCGGGGTGGCGACCGAGAGATTGGAGCGGCAGACGTAGTAGCCCGCGTAGCCGACGACCATCAGGGCGAGGGTGAGGATTCTCCAGCGCCGCAGAAGCGGCGAGGCGACAGCGTTCTCATGCAACAATGTGCGTCTCCTTCTGTTGGACGGGACATTATGGGCAATATCGTAGGGGAGGCGTGTCAAGAACCAGTTAAGAGCAGGTTAAATTTCGGTCAAGCGAAGCGCAAAAGCGCCGCCGGATCGCCCGATCTGGCGGCGCTTGCGGTCGAAAGATCAGCGGAGGCTAGCCCACCCGCACAAAGATCGGATTGCTGTAGAACCAGAGGTCGTCCCAGACGCTTACCTTCAGGTCGTCCATGCGGGGCGATTCGACGTCGGTGTTGGTTCCCCGCAGACGAAGGTAGAAGCTGCGAGCGACCTTCGGGAAGCGATAGCGGAAGGTCAGCATATCGCCCTCGCGCTTCGCCTCGGAGGCTCTCATCTGCGCGACAACCTTCGTGGTGGGGTTGACCATCAGATCGCGATCGGTCGCGGCGCCGAGAATGTCGCCGGCGATCAGGTCAATATGGTGCAGCTTCAGGCTTCTCCCGCCGAAGTTCAGCTTCTTCGGCACGCGCAGGCGGATCACCGCCTCCACATCCTCTCCGGCGCGATTCAGGAACAGATTGCCGCCCATCGGTACGGCGCGGTCCGCGTTGTGCGCGTAGAACTCCAAGCGGTCTATGAGGTCGCCGATAACGGTAAACATATTGCCCAAGCGCAGGCTGTCCAGCACCGCCAGATAGCTGCGCGCGGGCGCGTATACCCAGGTCTTATTGTACTCTCCCGGGAAGAAATCGCCGTTTTCGGGCTTCTCCATCTTCCGGTTGGTTTCGGTGACGTAGCCTTTGGTGGTATAGGTAGAGGAGTCGACGACGGTCAGATCGCTATGATGGCGGTGGCTGTCGGAGTTGGAGGTGATGAACCAGGGGCGCCCTTCGCCCAGCAGGCTGTCCCATAGTCCTCCGACTCGGGCGACCATCCAGTCGTAGCCGCCCCACGTGCGGTACGACTCCGGCGGATAGCCCTTCCAGGAGCGGGGACCCGGCTCGTTGTCGTAGTAGCCGCGCGGATAGCCGGTGAGCACGGAGGCGTGGTGACCGGGCGTGCCTTCAAAGCCGCGCGCCACGTCCGGACCGGCATCCGACCAGTTGCGCAGCTCGCCGGGGCTGTCCAGTCCGCGCCGCGACGGATGGTTCGCCATGAAGAGCGGCTTCGGGGTCAGCGACTGAAGATAGCGCACTCCCTCGATGGCGTCCTGCTCGGTATTCGCCGGGGTGTTGGGGCGCGAGGTGTTACGCTCATCGAAGAGCGCCTCGAACTCCGCGATCACTTTCGCTTCACTGTCGGTGGGCGGCAGGATCACGCTGCCATGCTCTCCGGCGGGTATATTCCACTCCAGCCCCTGAAAGATCAGCATGTGGGCGTATCGCTTGCGGGCGTCCAGCAGGTCGGGATACGCCAGCTCCAGCGCGATGCGGTCATGACTGGGTCCGCCGTGATCGGTGATCACGCACCAGTGCAGTCCGTGTCGGGACGCCTCGGCGACCTGTCTCTGAATCATGTACTGCCCGTCCGGGCTAAAGCGCGTATGAATATGGTGGTCTCCAGCAAGCCAGAAGCCGCCCGCATAGGGATTGCGAGCGGCTGTTCCATGCGCCAGCTGCCAGAGACTAGCGGTTCCCAGCGTCAGTGTCAGTCCGGCAGCGCGCGCCAGAAAAACGCGGCGGGAGATCAGTTCTTCCATCTACGCAGTTCCTCCCTCAATCTTTCGGCATCATGCCTGTCTCATTATAACGCGTTCGGCGGGAGTGCGTACAGAGGAGGGAGTGTTAAATCTGCGTTAAATCCTTCCTAAAGCGTCGGGTGGAAGACGGCGATGTCTCCTGCAACGGATAGTACTGCGGCGGCGTCGGGGATGTCTGAACGTGCTGCGCTGCCTGCATCCGGGAGAAGATCCGCTCCGCCGCCGGGTTGTGCGACGAGAGTCTGGACGGGTGCGGCACAAAGTTGACGCGCGCCACCCCGATCACATAGAGAAACAGATAGGCGGCAATGCTCAGATTCAGAGCGCGATGGACAAACATCGGTCGGCGCTTTCGCGCCCACTCCAGAATGCCCAGCGGCATGACGGTCAGCGTCAGTTTCGCCGCGATGAACGCCATGATCCCCTGCGAGACGAAGACCGCCATCAGCGGATTCGCCTCCGCCGCTTGATGGTATTTCAGCAGCCACAGAGTGGTCAGCAGATCAAAAAGGCAGATGCCTGCCAGAATACAGGTCTGTCGGCTCAGTTGGAACACCTTCCCACTCCCCCCTTCTACTTCTCGACGGCGTTGCCATGGTCAGGGAAGACCTCGGATAACGCGATGGCTGATACGGTGTTCGCTGTCCTGCGACCGGGCGATCAAGGAGCGACTGCCGCCCGGTTCCCCTTCCTTCACGCATAGATTGACGGAGATAGCCGGCTGCTTCTGACGCCGATCGTCTCCGTCATCAGTATAGACGGAAAAAAAAGGCGTAAGTTTCATACCGCTTTCATACAGAAGTCGGGAAAACGACGGGGAGGGGAGGCTGCCGCCCGTGAGAATGCCTCTGCACGGGCGGCAGAGCGCGCGCGGAGGCGGTTACAGCAGCCGCTGCTGACCGCCCGGCTCCGCGCAGGGGATCTGAAGATGCTCATACGCCAGCCGGGTGGCGAAGCGCCCGCGCGGCGTTCGGTTCAGGAAGCCGAGCTGCAGGAGATAGGGTTCGTACATGTCTTCGATGGTGTCGCGCTCCTCGCCGAGGGCGGCTGCCAGCGTCTCGATGCCGACCGGTCCTCCGTCATACTTTTCGATGATCGTTCGCAGATAGCGGCGGTCGAAATCGTCCAGACCCAGATGGTCAATGTTGAGCATCTGCATGGTGGCGTCCGCCACTTCCCGGGTGATCACGCCGTCGGCGCGCACCTGCGCGAAGTCGCGGCAGCGGCGCAGCAGGCGGTTGGCGATGCGGGGAGTTCCGCGCGACCGGCGGGCAAGCTCCTCCGCGCCGTCGGGATCTATCGGAATGTTGAGAATGTCGGCGGAGCGGCGCACAATGGTGATCAGTTCCGCCGGAGTGTAGAACTCAAAGTAGAAGTGCATGCCGAACCGGTCGCGCAGGGGAGAGGAGAGCAGTCCGGCGCGGGTGGTTGCGCCGACCAGCGTGAAGGGAGGCAGGGGCAGCTTCATGGTGCGCGCGCTCGGTCCCTTGCCGATAATCAGATCGAGCGTGAAGTCCTCCATCGCCGGATAGAGGATCTCCTCCACCACGCGGTTGAGGCGGTGAATCTCGTCTATGAAGAGGATGCTGTCCTTCTCCAGGTTGGTCAGGATCGCCGCCAGATCACCGGGACGCTCGATGGCGGGACCGGAGGTGGTGCGGATCGGCGCGTCCATCTCGTTGGCGCAGACCAGGCTCAGGGTGGTCTTCCCCAGTCCCGGAGGACCGTAAAACAGCACGTGATCGAGGGCGTCGCCCCGCGCGCGCGCCGCCTCAATGGCGATGCCCAGATTCTCTTTCAGACGCGCCTGCCCGATAAACTCGCGCAGGCGGCGGGGACGCAGCGATAGCTCGCTCTCGTCCTCCTCCTGACGTCGGGCATTGACCAGCCGCTCCTCTTCCATCCTGCGAATCCCCTCTTTTTTACGAACACTGTCTGCGGCGCGGCAGAACCGGAAATATGCACTGTTATACCAGACAAAAGTACGGTTGTCAATGACCGGAAGAGGAGGCGTTGTCCGCTAATCCTCGAGCGGGAACAGATGCCGCAGCGATTCCGGCGACAGCTGCTCGCCGTACTCGCTGATCTGAAACGCCTCGACATACTGCACGCCGGCGGGAACGCGGTCTGCCAGTCGGGCGCGCCGCGCCGCCGCCCGCGCGCGATAGCGGGAGGCGACCCGCTCTCGTCTGCCTGCCGGGTCGTCGGGAACCTCGTGCAGCACGCCCGCATTGTAGGGCAGCCACTCGAAAAACTGCGACTCGTGCGCGCAGACCATATCTATCTTCTGCTCCATCACCGAATCGACTCCCACTACCACGTCGGCGCGGAAGACGCCCCCTTCGGTGAACTCGTCGTACCAGTAGGCGAAGACCGGCATCCGATCGAGATGGCGGGTCTGCGGGCACATCAGCGGAACCGTGAGCATGTAGGTCGCGTCCAGCACAAGCTGCGCGGCGTAGCGGTGATCGCGATGGTAGTCGTTGGGACGATTGAGCAGCACGAGGTCGGGACCGCGTCCGGGCGGTCCGAAGGAGCGGATCAGCCGTACCATCGCCTCGGTGTTCTCCGGGTTGACGTAGACCTCGCCATCATGGATGCCCATCGTCTCATACTCCGCGCCGATAATGGCGGCGGCGTTCAATGCCTCCTGATGGCGCCGCCGCGCCAGTGCGTTCGGATCGCGTCTGTACTCTTCGGCGAAGTGCCCCTTGTCTCCGCTGGTGACGGAGACGAACTTCACGACGTCGCCCCGTCTGCGAAACAGCGCCGCCGTGCCTCCCACGCTGCCTTCGCAGTCATCCGGGTGCGCCCCGATACAGAGAATGTAGTGCGGCATAACTCCCTCCTTGAAGTGGCGGCGAATACAAGCCGCTGCGATCTGTTGACAGGCAGTGAGTATCCCTGAAAGATACCGGTCTTGCTCCGGTCGGCGCGCGGCGCGTATACCGTTGCGCCTGTTGGCACGCTCTGTGCAATGAGGAGATTAAAGAACGCAGAACGCCCCTATATTATGGAGTGAGGAGGTCTTTACGTAACACAGCCGACAGCGATTCGTCTCATATATTAAGTTGCCTTAACATCCTGCCCGCAATCATCGTATAGCTATATAGAAGTAAAATGCAGAGGGCATCAGTCCAGGCATATCTGAAGTATCCATCCCTCGCGGCAGCGCCCATTCAGAGGGAGGACACAGCGCATGGCAGAGCAGGTTGTGAGATCCGAAGGCAACACGGCGTTCATTATAACGCGGGTGCGCTCTGGAAGCAAGTGAACGATCCTGCCCTGTCAATCGTTTATATCTGTTTTAGCCATCCCGCCCGATCTTGAAGAAGGTGGGAAGAGTGATTGTAATGCCCAGAAAACGTAAAGTGACTGCGTTCGCGGACGAAGCGGAGATGATGGAAGCGCTGGCGACGCTTCGCTCCTCGACGGAGCCCTCCTCTTATATTCATCATCTGACCCGTCAGCGCCTGTTGACGCCCGATGAGGAGAGAGAGCTGGCGCGGCTGGCGCAGCAGGGGGACCGCCACGCCAAGAATCGGCTGATCGAGGCGAATATGCGCCTCGTCATCAACATCGCCAAGAACTATCACAGCGCGCTCGTGCCGTTTGAAGACCTCGTGCAGGAAGGAGCCATCGGTCTGATGACGGCGTGCGAACGCTACGATCCCGACATGGGATACCGCTTCAGCACCTACGCCACGCACTGGATCAAGCAGGCGATCAGCCGCGCCATAGACAACAAAGCCCGCGCGATCCGGGTTCCCGCGCACGTCTCCGAGATGATCCGCAAGATCGAGCGGACGCGCTCGCTGATGATCCGCGAGCAGGGAGTGGAGCCTTCGCTGGAGCAGCTGGCGGAGCGGCTGGAGATGACCCCGGCGAAGGTAACCGCCTACCTGCAGGCGGGGCAGGACCCGGTTTCGCTGGATATGCTGGTCGGGGAGGAGGAGAATACCCCGCTCGCCTCTCTGATCAACGACAAGACGGCGACAGACCCCGAGGACGCGGTGATCCTCAGCGAGGTGATCCGGGAACTCAATCAGATTCTCGATTCGCTGACCGAGCGCGAGCGAAAGGTGATGCGGATGCGGCTGGGGTTTGAAGATGAGGAGACTCACGTCCTGCAGGATATCGGCGAGACGATGAGTATCTCCCGCGAGCGGGTTCGGCAGATCGAGGCGCAGGCGCTCAAGCATCTGCGCGCGGTGGCGAACCGACGCCGCCTGCGCGACTATCTCACCGAGTAGTCGTTCTCCTCTCGGAAAGACGGGACGCCCGGCGCGCGCCGGGTGTCCCGTCCGTCTTCGACAGACCTCAGGCGACGGAACGCAGGTGGGTGCGCAGAGACGCCATCCGCGCGCTGACGGCGCGCACGAACTCCTGCGCCAGATACGGGTCGAACTGCGTACCGGCTCCGCGCGTAACCTCTTCCAGCGCCTGATCTATCGGCAGACCGGCGCGGTAGGGACGATCCATCGTCATGGCGGAGAAGGCGTCCGCAACCGCCATCACCCTGCCCAGAAGCGGTATCTGCTTGCCCGACAGCCCCCGGGGATAGCCCCTGCCGTCCCAGCGTTCGTGATGATTGGAGACGGCATCCAGGATGTCCTCCAGGTTCGGCAGCCCGTGAATGATGAGGGAGGAGAGCATGACATGCCCCTTCATCACCTCGTACTCCTCATCCGTCAGCTTTCCCGGTTTTCGAAGGATAGAGTCGGGGACCCCGATCTTTCCGATGTCGTGCAGGATTCCCGCCATGCGTAAGGCGTTGCAGGTCTCTTCGGGAAGCCCGAGCGCGTCTGCCAGCAGCAGCGCGTAGAAGGCGACCTCCTCGGAGTGCCGGCGCGTATAGCGGTCTTTGTTGTCAATGGCGTTGATCAGGCTGTCCAGCACATCGAAGGTGGTGCGGGTGACGGGCGAGAGCTTTTCGGAGAGGTTGTGCAAGGTGATCGCGTTGCCGCCGCGCTGTTTCGATTCATAGAGGGCGGCTTCCGCGGCTGCCGCCAGATGCACAGAGGAGTAGCCGTCCATGTTTGCCGCATCGGCGATCCCGAAGCACAGATGGATGGGAATCGGCGTGCCGTCGGCGTCGAGGAAGGGGCGCGAGGCGAGATACTGACGGATCCTCTGCGCGACCGCCGTCGCTTCCGTGGCGGTGACGCCGGGCATCACCGCCATGAACTCATCTCCGCCCAGACGCCCCAGATAGCAGTTCTCGCTGCACGCCTCCCGCAGCGCTTGACTGATGTGGCACAGTGTCGCGTCCCCGACGGTATAGCCGTAGGTCTCGTTAAACGACTTGAACCCGTCCATATCGAGCAGCATCACGGAGATGGGAATCTCTCTCTGCTCCTCCAGCACGCTCTGCAGACGCACGTGAATAGCGCGGTAGTTGAGCAGTCCGGTCAACAGATCGCGCTCTGCCTGCTCCGCAAGTTGCCGCCGCGCCTCCTCCAACTCTCGCACTCTCTGCGCCAGATCGGCGATCAAACGGTCGTTCTCCCGCTTCAGTCGCCGCCGCTCGGCTGCTCGCGAGACGATGATATCTAGTTCGCGGATATCTTCCAGCGGCTTCAGTAGATAGTCGAACAGGTTTCCGGTCTTGAACGCCTCCACCGCGTTCTCCAACGAACCGTGGCCCGTGAGAATGATGAACTCAGTGTCGGGGGCAAGTTGACGGGAGCGCGCTAGAACGCCCAAGCCGTCCAGACGCGGCATCTTCATATCCGAGATGACCACATCGAAGCTATGACGCTGGATCAGTTCTAGCGCTGCCTCGCCGTCTTCCGCAAGGTGCACCTCGTGTCCGGCGCGTTCAAGCTGACGCGCCATCATCGCTCGCAACACCGCTTCATCGTCTGCAAGCAGTACCTTTGCCATTATAGGATCTCTCTGCTTAGAAACATGGAAACAATCACTAATTAGAAACATGGAAACAATCACTAACATATTATGCCGCTTCAGAGCGATTCTGTAGGGGAAAGTGCGTCTCTCCCGGTTGAGCCAAAGGCAGCGTAATGGTGAACACGGCTCCGTCCCGGGAGGAGACCTGGATGCTGCCGTGATGTTTCTGCAGGATGCTGTGACAGATGGACAGTCCCAGCCCGGTTCCTTTTCCCGGCTCTTTGGTAGTGAAGAAGGGGTCGAAGATATGCTGCGCGATCTCCGGCGGCACGCCCGGACCGTTATCGCGAAACTCGATGACATACTGTCCTCTGGTCAGCCGCGACGTGATCCAGATACGCGCATCCGGCTGTCCGTCCAGTGCGTCGCGCGCGTTGATCAGCAGGTTGATGAAGACCTGCTCCAGTTCACTGGCGTCTCCCCAGACTTCCGGGTTGCCTCGACACAGGTTCAGCTCCAGGTCTATATCGTGGGCGCGCAGCTGCTGACCGATCAGAATAAAGCAGCCCTCCACCACCCGGTTGACATCCACCCGCGTCATCTCCTCCGTTCCCATGCGCGAGAAGACGCCCAGATGACGGATGATCTTCATCATGCGGCTGGTCTGACTTTCGATGATGTAGAGGTCGCTGCGAACGGTTTCGGGCAGATCGGGCTCAAGGTCCAGCTGCTGTACGATCCCCCGAATGATGGCGACCGGCTGGTTCAGCTCATGCGCCACCCCAGAAGCCAGCGTTCCCAGCGAAGCTAGTTTGGCGGAGTGTACCAGCTGCACCTCCGTTTCGCGCAGCTCCTCGCGGCTAGTATGCAGCGATTCTGCCATCGTGTTGAAGGCGCGCGCCAGGGCGCCGATCTCGTCCGGCGCGTTCTCCTCCACCCGTTGGAAGATCTCGCCTTGGGCGATTCCACGCGCAGCCTTAGCTAGACGCACCACCGGATTGACGATGTCGCGCGAGACGACTGCCGCCAGCAGCGCGCCTGACAGACAGCAGATCAGCACGATGATCACGGCGATGATGGTTAGGCGGCGGCTGATCTGCCGGGACGTCTCGTCAATCAGGATTTCGGTCTGTTCGGTAAGATGCATGGAAGACTCGCGCGCGGCGTTGTCCATCCGTGCCTCCGTTTTTGCCATTAACTCCTCGGCGCGCTGCCGGATCGCCTGTTCCATATGCTTCGTCTCGGCGCTCGTCTGAAGCAGGGTCGTCTGCCGCAGCTCGACCAGGCGGTTATGCCTCTCGTGCCGCAGCTGCGCCAGTCCCTCCAGACGGATCCGCTCCAGATGCGCATCCAGTTCCCGCAGGGAGCGGTTGCGGGAGCGGCGCAGCGCGGCGCGCGCCTGCTGAACGACCTTCTCCGATCGGTCGCCCTCTTTCAGTGCGTCCGCGCCGATCCTCTGCAGAAGCCGGTCCGACTGGAGATACGCCGCCTCAATCTGGCGATGAGCGGCTTCCTGCCAGCGCTGCGACTCCCGGCGAAACCGTTCGGATATCTGGCGGTCGGCTCGCTGCGAGGCGGTCTCCAGCGTCCTCTGCTGCCGCTCGCCCAGATCGCTCATCGCCTGACGCAGCGATTTCGTGGAGAACTGTATGGTCTGAGTGCTGAACTGTCGGATCGCGTCCCTGCCGACCAGATGAAACTCTGTCTGCGCGTTGTAGATCGCCTTATTATTGATGGCGTTGAGCGTGCGGGCGGTCCAGATCACCTGCTGGCGTTCAAAGTGTCCGATGATCGGCAGAGAGAGGGCGATCGGAAGGGCGACAAGGCTGGTGAAGAGCAGGACCAGACGACGAGCCAGACGGCTATTGACAGTGATCGCGCGCATGATTGTCACCTACCTGCTGATCTGTCTGCGATCCTGAAGCCGGCATGTCGGGTCAACAGGACGGCGGCGGATCGGGGAGACCGGCTTCCCCTCTCTCTCATTATCGGTATCTCGTCGCGCTCCTTGCAGTCGAAATGGCTCCGGCTCAAGCCTCCCGATTGACAGACGGCGCTCCTCATCCTAAAATGAGACATGCACGCAGCGAACACGTTACGAAAGGCAGTCATACTTGCCGCCGGGCGCGGCAAGCGTCTGGGCGCGCTGACCGATGCGCGTCCCAAGCCGATGATCCCCGTCTGCGGCGTTCCCGTTCTGGAGCATATTGCGCTCGGTCTGAAAGGAGCCGGGCTGACAGAGATGCTGATGGTGGTCGGGTATCGCGCCGAGGCGATCGAGAGCTACTTTGGCGATGGGGAGCGTCTGGGAGTGCGGATCGCCTATGCCTTTCAGGAGCATCCCGGCGGCACGGGAGCCGCGCTTGCCTTCGGAGAGGCGTTTTCGGCGGGGGAGAGCGTTCTGGCGACCTACGGCGACATCTTGACCGATCCCCGCCACTATCAGTGGCTGGTCTCCGATTTTCTCTCCTCTCCCTGCGCCGCCGTGATTGGAATCAATCCGATGGACGACCCGTCCGCCGGCGCGGCGGTCTACCGGGAGGGAAGCCGGATAACCCGCGTGGTTGAGAAGCCCCCGCCCGGAGCCTCCGCCAGCAGCTGGAACGTTGCCGGGGTCAGCGTCTACAGCCCCGCGATCTGGCCCGTGCTGCAGACGCTGCCGCTTTCGGTGCGGGGGGAGCGGGAACTGACCGACGCCATCTCCGCGCTGATCGCCTCCGGGCAGGAGGTGCGGGCGCGAGAGCTGACCGGCTTCTGGTCGGATGTCGGCACGCCGGAGGCGCTGGCGGCGGCGGAGAGGGAGTGGGCTGCCTTGCAGAGCCGTCCCGTCGCGCGCTGAGCCGCCGCGTCGGCGTCACAGGAGTTTTTTCGAGGATGCGGACTGTAGAATTGCTCTTTGACAAACCGAGAATTTATCTGCCATAATTTGCGCTGACAGGTCTGGACTGTCTGTCTTTTCGGCGGCAGTCCGCAGGGAAGGAATGTATACACCTTCGCTCTCGTCGTCCCATATAGACCGCGCCATCGTCCCCGCCGCCGGTTACGGCACGAGAATGCGTCCGCTCACGCATGCCATCCCCAAAGAGATGCTCCCGCTGGGGCGCAAGCCTGCGCTGGAGTATGTGCTGGAGGAGCTTCGCGAGGCAAAGATACAGCGCGCGCTGTTTGTGATCTCGCCGCGAAAGCAGATGATACGCGACTATTTCGGAGACGGCTCCGCGTGGGGAGTGCGCTGCGAGTATGTGGTGCAGCCGCAGATGCTGGGGCTGGGCGACGCGGTGCTTCGGGGCGAAGCCTGGGTGCAGGAGCGTCCCTTCGTGGTTGCGTTCGGTGACTGCGTGATCGAGACGCAGGGAGAGCCGCCTTTAGCCCGGCTGCTGCGAACCCATGCGGCGCAGGGAGCGGATGCGACCGTGCTGACCGAACGCATCGCGCCGGAGAGGACGCGCAGATACGGAATTGTTGCGCCGGTCGGCAGGGCGGAGGGGGCGTTTCCCCTGTCCGACATCGTGGAGAAGCCGGAGCCGGAGCAGGCGCCCAGTCATCTGGCGGTCGCGGCGCGCTGGGCGCTCTCGCCGCGCATCTTTTGCTATCTGCGCCGCCTGCGCCCCGACTCCGGGGGCGAACTGAACCTGACGGACGCCGTTCGCAGCTGGATTGCGGAGGGCGGACGAGTCTGGGCGGTTGCGATGGGCGAGGGCGAGAGCCGGTGCGATATCGGCGGATGGGAGACCTATCTGAAGGCGGCGGCGAAGGCGGCGGCGTGCGATCCGGAGTTCGGGGAGGCGGTGCGGAAGATGCTGCGAGAGGAGGCGGCGCGCCCATGAAAGGTATCATCATCGCCGGCGGCTTCGGCACGCGCCTGCGCCCGCTGACCTATGATCGTCCCAAACATCTGCTGCCGGTGGCGAACCGCCCCTTTCTGGAGTACCAAGTCGCGCTGCTGAAGCGGCACGGCGTGTCCGACATCATCTTCGCGACCAACTATCAGGCGCATCAGATCGAGGCGCATTTCGGGGACGGCTCGCGTTTTGGTGTTACCATGCGGTATGCGCTGGAGAAGGAGCCGCTGGGAACGGCGGGCGCGATCCGCAACGCCGCCGCGCTCGCTCCCGATGAGACCGTTCTGGTGTTCAACGGCGACATCCTCACCGACTTCGACCTGTCGGAGATCGTCCAGTTTCACTGTATGCGCGGGGCGCGCGCGACGATCGCCCTGCGCACGGTGGAGCGTCCCCATCCGTTCGGCGCGCTGCAGACGGAGCCGGACGGGCGCGTTCTCTCCTGGCACGAGCCGTCGGATGAGGAGAAGCGACGGGTCGCGGAGAACCCCGCCGGTCCGTCCGGCAAACACGACTTTATCAACGCGGGCGTCTACATTCTGGAGCCGGAGGTGATCGCGCGCATCCCGACGGACCGCCCCGTCTCCATTGAGCGCGAAACCTATCCGCAGTTGATCGGGCAGGGCTGTCCGGTCTACGGCTTTGCGCCGCTCGGGTTCTGGCTGGATATCGGACGCCCCGATCAGTATCTCGCCGCCAATGCCGCGGTGCTGTCGCGCATGGTGCGCACCGAGGTTCCCTATCGCCCGATCGGCGAGGGCGTGCAGATTGCGCCCGATGCCGAGGTGGACGCCGCGACCTGTATCGGCGACGGCGCGGTCATCGAGAGCGGCTGCCGACTGAAAGGGTGTGTTCTTCTGAGAAATGTCAGGGTCGGCAGAAACGCCGCTCTGACCGGGCTGATCGCCGATGAGGATACGCAGATCGGCGACGACGTGACGTCGCGTCCCGGACCGGTGCTTGCTCGGGGCAGCATGGTTGCGCGAGGCACGAGATTATAGACGCGGAGGCAGACAACTTTGAGAGTTCCGCTGGCTGACCTGGTTCACCAGTACCAGACGATGAAAGAGGAGGTGGACGCCGCCATCCGATCCGTACTGGAGAGCGGACGCTTTATACTGGGACCGGAGGTGTCGCATCTGGAGGAGGAGATCGCCGCCTGCTGCGGCGCGCGTTACGGCGTCGCCGTCAACTCCGGGACCGATGCGCTGCTGCTGTCGCTGGTGGCGCACGGCATTGGGAGAGGGGACGAGGTGATCACCACGCCCTTCACCTTCGTCGCCACCGTCGAGGCGATCGTGCAGGCAGGGGCGACACCGGTGTTTGCCGATATAGACCCGCAGACCTTCAATCTCTGTCCGGAGCGCGCGGCGGAGAAGATCACCCCCCGGACCCGCGCCATCATGCCCGTAGACCTGTTCGGGCAGATGGCGGATCGCCATGCCTTTCTGGCGCTGGCAAAAGCTCATAACCTGACCTGCATCTGGGATGCGGCGCAGGCGATCGGCGCGGCTTTCGACGGCAGGCGTCTGGCGGAGTTCGACGGGACGGCGACCCTGTCGTTCTTCCCGACCAAAAACCTGGGCGCATTCGGCGACGGAGGCATGGTTCTGACCAATGAGGAGGCGGTTGCGGAGCATCTTCGCAATCTCCGATTCCATGGCAGCGGCGGGGGCTACTACTACAAAGAGATCGGCTACTGCAGCCGTCTGGACGCCCTGCAGGCGGCGATCCTGCGCGTGAAGCTCAAGTATCTGCCCGCCTGGAATGAGGCGCGGCGACGGCACGCCGCACGCTATATGGAGCGGCTGTCCGAAACCTGCGTGACGCTGCCCTTCGTGGATCCGCGCGCCTATCATATCTTCCATCAGTTCACCCTTCGCCACCCGCGCCGGGACGCCCTGAAGACCTATCTGGCTTCGCAGGGCGTCGACTCTGGCATCTACTATCCGCTCTCGCTCCATCTTCAGGAAGCCTATGCCCGTCTGGGATACCGCTCCGGCGACCTGCCCCACGCGGAGCGCGCCACCCAGGAGGTGCTCTCGATCCCGGTCCACCCCGATCTTACAGACGATCAGGTGGAGTTTGTCGCCGATCAGATACGGCGTTTTGACGCCTGAGTTTCACTTCGAGGAGAGGTTTTATCGTTGAGAATCCGCTGCGCGGATGATGCGCGCAGGGACGAAATCTTTAATTTAGACTAACAGCGCTACCCCGAAGCGTAAGGAGTGTTTTTACCTGCTATGAAAGCTATGATTCTGGCTGCGGGGGTCGGTTCGCGACTGGATCCGCTGACCCGCAACCTGCCCAAACCTCTCGTTCCGATTGTCAACCGCCCCGTGATGGAGCATATCGTCGTTCTGCTGGCAAAGCACGGCTTTCAGGAGATCATGGTCAACCTGCACTATCTGGGAGATCAGATCGAGAGCTTCTTCGGCGACGGCAGGCATCTGGGGGTGAATATCCACTACTCCTATGAGGATCAACTCTGGGGGGACGCGGGCAGCGTCAAGCGCGTGGAGGATTTCTTCAAGGACGAGACCTTTATCGTGGTCGGGGGCGACGACCTGGCGGATATTGATCTGACCCGGCTGGTGCGCACCCACCGCGATAAGAAGGCGCTGGCGACCATCGCCCTGTCGCTGGTGGACGACCCCTCCGAGTACGGTATCGTGCTGATGAACGAAGAGGGACGGATCACCCGGTTTATGGAGAAGCCGAAAGGCGAGGTGATCTTCTCCAACACCGCCAATACCGGCGTCTATGTCTTCGAGCCGGAGGTGTTTGAACTGATCCCGCGCAACACCTTCTACCTGTTCGGCAAGCAGTTCTTCCCGCAGATGCTGGAGCAGCGGCGTCCTCTCTACGGACATCTGACCGCCTCCTACTGGAAGGATGTGGGCAATCTGGCGGTCTATCAGCAGACGCACTACGATGCGCTGGCAGGGCGCGTCGCCATCAACTTCCCGATGAAAGAGGTGCGAAAGTATGTCTGGATCGGGGACAATGTGGAGATAGACCCCTCGGCGGAGATCGGCTATCCGGTCGCCATCGGCAACGACTGCCGCATTGAGTCGGGGGCGAAGGTGCTGGAGAACACCATCATCGGCAACGGCTGCGCGGTGGAGCGCGGAGCGGTTGTCAAGGAGTCGATCCTGTGGGACGGCGCGGTGGTGATGCGGGATACCTGGCTGGAGCGGTGCGTGGTCGGCAAAAACTGCCATGTGAAGACCAATGCCGCCGTCTTTGACGGGGTCATCGTCAACCCGCTGCGCGCCGGAAACGGCTGACGCCGCGCGCCCCGGTTCGGACGTCCCCCTCCCCGGAACAAGGAGGGGGACGTCTGTTTTTTTGGGGGCAGGAACCTTTCCAGAGACCGCGAAACTCTGAAGCAAAAGAGAGTTCTGCCGGGAGAATCGGGATCATGGCACATCTGTTCGGTCGAAACTACACGCGCGCCCAACTGCTGGCGTACGTGGGCGACATCTCCCAGATCGCCCGCATCAAGCCCTGTCGTCTGGCGGAGGGGTTCGAGGAGGGCGTTCTCGCGCTGGATGTTGTAACCGGGGGCGGTCTGGACTTCACCGTGCTCGGCAGCCGGGGGATGGACATCTCCGCCGCGCGCTTCAACGGACGCCCGCTGGCATGGCGCTCCGCCACCACCGACCGCCATCCCGCCTACTATGAGCCGGGGGGGCTGGGATGGCTGCGCTCCTTCTACGGGGGGCTGGTCGTTACCTGCGGCTTGACCTGGTTTGGCGCGCCGGGAGAGGATGAGGGCAGGGAGCTTGGTCTGCACGGGCGGGTCAGCAATATCCCGGCGACCGGCGTTCACTGGGACGGGCACTGGGAGGGCGACGACTACATCCTGACCGTTACCGGAAAGGTGCGCGAGGCGGTCGTCTTCGGGGAGAACGTTCAGTTGACGCGCCGGATCTGGGCGCGCATGGGCGAAAACCGGCTCTTTCTGGAGGATGCGGTCGAGAATCTGGGGCACAAGCGCACCCCGCACATGATCCTCTACCATATGAACCTCGGCTTTCCGGTCGTATCGGAGCACTCCCGCCTGATCGCGCCCACCGTGACCGCCGCGCCGCGCGACGCCGAGTCGGCAGTAGATGGCGAGAACTTCGCCCGCATGCATCTGCCGACGCCGGACTTTCCGGAGAAGGTCTACTTCCACACGATGGAGCCGGATGACGCGGGGCATGTGACGGTGGGGGTGGTGAATCCCGAATGCGACGGCGGGCGGGGGCTGGGCGTCTACTGCGTCTATCGTCAGGCGGAGCTGCCCTGCTTCACCGAGTGGAAGATGATGGGACAGGGAACCTATGTGGTCGGGGTTGAGCCGGGCAACGCGCTGGTGATGGGACGGGCGGCGGAGCGCGAGGCGGGCAGACTGCAGTACCTGGAGCCGGGAGAGCGGCGCGAATATCATCTGGAGATCGGGGTCGTCAGCGGACCGGAACAGATCGCCGCGCTGGAAGCGGCGGTGAGACGTCCGCGATGAAGACCTCCTTTCATCCCCTGCCCGCGCCGCCCCGCAAGCCCCCGCTGGAGTCGGTCGCGCATCACTTCGCCTACTTCGCCCGGCAGGTTGGGGACGGCTATTCGCCGCTCTATGAACGGCTGTCGCTGGGCTGCGCCGCCGATACGGAGATGCTCAAGCTCGCCTCCGCAGCATCGCCCGATCAGCCGATCCCGCCGCTGCTCTTCGCCGCCGTCTACTACCTGCTGTTGAAGGGAGAGCGGCACCCGCTCGCCGGCTTCTATCCGTTGCTGAAGGCGGAGCCGCCGAAAAACGGCGATCCCTATCCGCTCTTTCGCAGCTTCTGCCGTTCGCGGCGTCAGAAGATCGAGGCGATCCTGCGCACGCGGCGCGTGCAGACGAACGAGGTCTCCCGCTGCGGGAGCCTGCTTCCGGCGTTCGGGCTGGTGGCGCGCATGATCGGGGAGAGACCGCTGGCGATGATCGAAGTCGGGGCGAGCGCGGGACTGAACCTGATCTGGGACCGGTACGCCTACGACTTCGGGACGGGCGGGCGGTTTGGCGTATCCGGCTCGCCGGTCCGGGTGCGAAGTGCGCTGCGTGGCAGCCTGAAGCCGCCCTTCCCGCGGGTCTTCCCGAAGGTTGCGGCGCGCTGCGGCATAGACCTCCATCCGATAGATGTGCGCGACCCCGATGCGGCGTTGTGGCTGCGCGCGCTGGTCTGGCCCGAACTGACGGAGCGCGCGCAGACGCTTTCGAAGGCGATGCAGATGATCCGGGAGGAGCCGCCGGAGATGGTTGCCGGAGACGCGCTGGAGCAGCTACCGTCTGTGGCGGCAACCATTCCCGACGGGCTGCCGATCTGCCTCTTCCACTCCTACACGATCAACCAGTTTCCTGCCGCGGCGCGGCAGCGGTTCCGGGAGATGGTGCGAGAGATCGCCGGACAGCGAGAACTCTACCATGTGGCGTTGGAGTGGCAGATGGGCGAGGATTGCGCCATGCTCTCCTGGGAGACGTTCCGGCAGCTGCAGGCGGCTCCGGTACGGCTTGCCGCCTGCCATCACCACGGGCTATGGATGGAGTGGCTCGATCCGGCTACGGCGGCGGAAGGCGCAGCGGATTCTCGCGACTGAACGCGACCGGCGAGAAGCCCTTTGCGGGCAGCCAGGTGCGATAGACGTTGCCCGCCATGCCCGCCGAGGCGAAATCGCACAGGGTGATCCCGCCGCCCTGCGCGTCTGTGAAGCGCAGCAGGAGCAGGGGAGCCTCCTGCGTCTTCAGAGACGCGGTCTCTTTCTCGCGCGTCTGCGGCGCGCGCAGCAGCATCTCCGGGGTCAGCGCGGGCAGGCTGTCGGGGGCGTGCGTATCGAACCGCGGATCGTAAGCCATCAGGATCGGTCCGCAGTAGACCGAGACCTTCCCGGCGGCTTCGCGCTCCCCGACCCACGCGCGCGGGGAGAGGTCCGCCGTCATCTCGATCCGATCCTCCGCTCTCCAAACCCGCTCCATCCGCAGATAGCTGCCCGGCTTCACCCCGGAGACGGCTCTGCCGTTCAGCTTCACCGTCGTGCTGCGCGACCATCCCGGAATCCGCAGCGACAGCGTGAACCTCTCTTCCCGCTCCGGCTGGATGCGTATCCGGATGGCTCCGTCCAGCGGATAGCGGGTCTCCTGAACGATCTGCACGCGGTTGCCCGAGGGGAGCGGAACGCGAAATCGCGACGCGCCGAAGTAGTTGAGCGCGATGCCGTCGGGGGCGCGCATGACCGCCCATTCGGAGAGCATCCCCAGACTGCGCGGACCGTTGACGGAGCAGCAGTTGAGTTCGGGGCTTCCGGGGCGCGCCTGAAAGACGATCTCATGGGCGGAGGCTTTGCGGTCGCCGTCCATCGGGGTATTGTAGGTCCACCAGCGTCCGGAGGGGCTTTGCGCGCCGAGCGCGGCGTTCCAGGTGGAGAGTTCCAGTTCGTCGGCGGCGCGGGAGTCACCGGTCATCCGCAGCATGTCCAGCGTGATGGTCATCCAGGCGACGGTGCAGCAGGTCTCGATGGGGCGGGGATCGTAGGGGTTGCCGGTCGCCTGCTCGCCGGAGGAGAAGCCGCCGGTGTTGTGCCGATCTCCCTCCAGGATCGTCCACCATATCTGCTCGAAGGCGCGCCGATAGTTCGAGTCGCCGGTGATGAAGTAGAGCTCGGCGATGCCCTGTACGCCGTGCAGGCTCTCCCAGCGGGGTTTGGGCGTCTGATAGAAGGGCTTTCCGGCAAGCGAGGTGCGGACGTAGTCGCCGGAGGGCGGCGTCTCCCAGTCCTTTTCAATCGCCCGCGCCATCTGCAGGTAGCGTGGTTCGCCCGTCTCCCGATAGAGCAGCGTGAAGATATGGATGCTGGACTGATTCATCTCTTCGGAGCCGGCTTGCAGCGTTCGCCGGTTCTCGTCCAGAAAGTAGCGGCAGAAGTAGTCGGCGCAGCGTCGGGCGGCGGCGAGGGCGCGGGCGTCTCCCGTCTCCTGATACCAGAGATAGAGACCCAGCATCACATGATACTGCCCCCACAGGTCCCACAGCCCCGGTCCGATCATCCGCGCATCCTTCGGGAAGGGACCGAGATAGCCGTCGGCGTCCTGCGTGGAGATCAGATCGGTAACAAACTGCCGCAGGTGAGCTCGGAGTGCGCGACTGCCGGTCGCGCGGAGCGCGAGCGTCGCCGCCGTCAGGTACTTTCCGGCGAACTCTCCCGACCAGGGCAGCAGGTCGCGGCGCGGCGGGCGATCCCGGTCGCGGTACATCTGCAGCATGGCGGGGTTGGCTCCGGGGGCGACCAGCAGCCAGTGCTTCTCATTGACAGCGAGCCGCCTGCCGATCTCGCCGCCGAAGGAGAACTCCGTCCGTTCCAGCCGCTCCAGCGCAGGCGAAGCGTTCGCGGCGGGCGGTTGAATCTGTGCGGTCATCATGGCTCCCATTCCGGCAAGTCCCGTCAAAAGTGTGCTGTACATCGGTGATTTCGAGTCCTCTGTCAGGGGTCTTTACGGCGGAAATGATAGCGGCTGCGGCGGAGCCAGTAAAGCACACAGAGGCTGACCGCTCCTCGCAGTCAGCCTCACGTGTGGAAAAAACCTATGCGCGACGTCCAAAGTTGACCACTTCTGGCTGCACCAGACGCTGGAAATCGCGATACGCCATCTTGATCGCCTCCCGGTGCGTTCCGGCTTCAAAGACGATCTCCTCATCCTCCGTCAGGCTCTGGTCCACGTAGACCGGCACATTGTAGAGATTGCCGAACGGGGGCATCGCGCCCACCTCGCAGTCCGGGAACAGACCGGCGAACTCGGACTCCTCCGCCAGCGTCGCGTGCTCCACGCCCGCAGCCTGCGCCAGCGTCTTCAGATGGATCATATGGTTGGATGGCAGGACAGCCATGATAAACTTGCCGTTCGTCCGAACCATGACCACCTTTGCCAGCTCTTTGCCGGGGACATGCAGCGCCTCTGCGATCTCTTTGGCGGTGTAGGTCTCATGGTGCTTAAGCACATGGTAGCGCACCTTGTGCTCATCGAGGTAGCCCTGCAGCTTTGCGGAGATTGACACCGTTATCACCTCCTTCCGGTATCATCATACGCCGCTTCTCTGTGCAGGACAAGACGCAATCTGTCTGTATGAATCTCCCGGGCGGCGTTCTCTCAGACGGGCGCGCCGTCGTTATTCCGACGTGCGCTGCTCCAGGCGGAAATGGCGCAGGGCTGGCGCGCGGCTGCCGACCCAGAGTGCGGAGAGGATGCAGCCGATGCCCCCCAGGATCACCGACCAGTCCGCGCCTACCCAGCGGGCGACAACCGCCGCCTCGATCTCTCCCAGACGCGGACCGCCCATGAAGAAGATCATGTTGACCGCCGTCATGCGCCCGCGCAGGTGATCCGGCGTGACGGTCTGTCGAATCGTCTGCCGCAGGATGGTGCTGATGGTGTCGGTGAGACCGGTGAGGGAGTAGGCGAACCAGGTGAGCCAGAACAGCCGGGATGCGCCGAACAGGATCGTCGCGCCGCCGTAGCACAGCACCGCGATCAGGATCACGCGCCCCTGCCGGATGACAAGCGGTCGCGACGCCATCGCCGCGCCGGCAACCAGCGAGCCGACCGCCGGAGCCGCCGCCAGATAGCCGTAGCGCTCCGGTCCGACCTTCAGAACCTCCGTGGCGATCACCGGCAGCAGCGCGTCGGCGGAGGCGAAGAAGGTCGCCAGAAAGTCCAGGGTGATCGTCCATACCAGAATGGGCGTTCTGCGAACGAACTCCAGCCCCTCGCGCAGCGCGCGCAGACTGATCTCCGGTCGCTCCTCCTCGGAGCGTTCGACGGCGGGCGGTCTCATCTTCAGCAGAGCCAGAATGACCGCCAGAAAGGAGAGCGCGTTCAGGAAGTAGGTGGCGGAGATCCAGCCGTTTTTGATGAGATACCCGGCGGCGACCGGACCGGAGATCGTCGCGACCCGCATCATCACGGAGTTGAGGGAGAGCGCGTTCAGCAGATGATCGCGCGGAACCAGATTGGGGATGAGCGACTGGCGCGCCGGGTTGTCGAACGCCATCGCCGCCGCGCCCGCCGCCGAGAGCAGGTAGATGCTCCATGCGCTGATCAAGTGGGTTCGGGTCAGCAGTCCCAGAGCCAGCGCGACCGCCGTCAGAACGCTCTGGGTCGCCAGCATGACGCGCCGGCGGTTCCAGGCGTCCGCGACCGCTCCGCCCAGCAGCGAGAAGAGGACAATCGGCACGATGCGGAACAGACCGACCAGCGCGATGGCGACCTCTTCGCGGGTCAGCTCCCACAGATGCCAGTTGATCGCCCAGAACTGCATCTGCGACCCGATAGAGGAGATTCCCTGTCCGCACCAAAACAGTCGAAAGTCACGGGACGCCAGCGCAGGGAACCGATTTCGCCAGTCCATCCGGGAAGAAGCCTTTGCGAGGGGAGTAGGGTGATTGTTCTCCATCCTGCGTTCAATCTCCTCCGCACGGGAGAACAGGGATACAGCGGGCGTCCGGTGAAATGAGTAGCCGAGCAGGAGCGGGGAAGAGAGCGTATGAGACGGCAGGAGGCGATTGCGGCAGAAAACAGGGCGGTGGTCAGCGCGCCGGAGGAGGACTTAAGGCTTCGTCACCTGTGGCGTATCTGGGCGTCGGCGATTGCGCTGGGGTTTGCCGCCTATCTGTTTCACGGGTATGATGCGGACGAGCTTCAACATCTGCATATCGCGTGGCGCATCGGGCAGGGGGAGCTTCCCTACCGGGACTTTTTTGAACACCATCCTCCGCTGTTTCCTCTGCTGCTGGCGCCGCTCTTTCGCGCCTTCTCGGAGGCGGATGCGGCGGCTCTGCTGCTGGCGCGGACGATCGCGCTCGGTATCACCCTGATCACGCTGGCGCTGCTCTACCGGCTTCTGCGACGCATGGTCTCGCCGATGACTGCCTGTATCGGGATCGGCGCCATGATCGCGCTGCCCGTCTTCGGACGTTCCGCCATGGAGCTGCGCCCCGATGTGCCGGGACTGCTGACCATTACGGGGGCGGTCCTGATTCTGGCGCGAAATATGCAGCCCGGTAAAATGACGGGGGCGCGTCCAGCTTTTGTCGCCGGAGCGCTCTTCGGGACAGCCGTCTGCTTCACGCAGAAGGCGCTGGTTCCGCTGGCAGGCGCGGCGGTATGGATGGGATCCGCCTTCCTGTTCGCGCCGCCGCAGCGGGAGGAGCGCAGACGCCGGATTACCGCGCTGCTGGCGTTGATAGCAGGGGCAGGGCTGGTGGTCGGGGCGTGCGCGCTGCTGTTTGCGGTGCAGGGAGCGGGAAGAGCGTTCTGGGAGCATGTCATCGCGATCAATCTGCGCTGGAAGCGGATCGCGCCGGGCTGGCACTGTATGCCCGAGACGCTGCTGCTCTGTTTTCCGCTCTCTGTCTTTGCGCTGACCGCGCTGCTGCGGATGCTGGAGAGAGGGCGCGCGCTTCTGCGCGATGCCGCCCCGGAGACGCTTCCCGGCGCGCTTCTGCTGGCAGGGATAGCGGGGCAGTTCGCCACGCCGATCCCGACCTGGCAGTCTGTGCTGGTGTTTCTGGCTCCCTGGGCGGTCTGCCTCTTCTCCCTGCAGATCGCGCGCCTGTCTTCCGAGCCGGGTTCCCTGCGCGCCGACCGTCTCCGGATGCTGGCGGCGTCCGCGCTGGTTTTGTGCGCGATGACCTGGCTGAATACGCTGCTGGGAGTGGCTGCCTGGAGCGTGATTGGCTGGATCGTCTGGCAGTTCTGGCGGCGCGCCGGGAGCGCGCAGGCGCGTCTGTCGTGTCTGATGGCGATGTCGCTCACGCCCGGACTGGTCTTTCGAATCGGCTTTTCTGCGGATCAGTTCTATAAGCGCGAGTTTGCCGAGCAGCGGCGCATGATGCGCTATCTGCAGGCGCGCGTCGCGCCGGGAGAGCCGATCCTGCAGCCCTGGCCCGTGTTGTTACCCTTCCGTCCGGCGGCGACGCACCACTGGTTTGCCACGCTCGACACGCTCAACTCGTTGGCGGGTCCGGCGATGGAGTCGGAGTATATCGCCGCGGTGGAGAGCGGGAGGGCGCGCCTGATCGTCGTCAATCCGCGTCATATGGAGCGGTTTCTGCCGGGATTTGCTCGCTATCTGCAGATTCACTGCCGACGCCTGAGGGATGCGCCTGCGACCCGGGACGCGCTGCGGGTCTATGCGCGTTTGCCCGCGAAAGGGACGCTTGCAGGCGTTCTCCGCAGGCGGACCTCTAACGTCCTGTGATCTGGATACTCCAGGAGAGCAGGTCTACGCGCGGATCGCGGTTATCCGGATAGAGGTCGCCCTCCGGCTCGAAGTTGGGATCGCCGGGGTTGTTGACGCTCTGGTAGACGCGGCCGATCTGCGCGGTATCGAGCGTAATATAGTAGTTGAAGGAGCCGGAGCCGATGCGCTGATCGCCGAAGGCGTCCACGATCTTGTTATTGTCAATCACCTGAGGATTGGTGGGGGTGGTGGTGGTCGCCACGACGTTGACCTGCAGGTAGCGGGGACGTTCGCCGTTGTTGGGATCGCGTTCGCCGCTGCCGGGCTTGATCTGGTTCAGGTCGAGTTCAAACCGCAGGATATTGCCGCCGGCGGGCGGAGTGGTGAGCACCGGCTCTCCGCGCGCCTCGAAGATGTTGCGGTTGGGGTCGCCGTCTATGCCGTTGGGCAGGTGGTAGAGCGCATAGCCGGAGATCGTATTCTGTCGCTGCACGCGGCTATAGGCGACAAAGTCGGTGAAGCCGGCGGTAGCGGTGTTCTGCCCGGTGGCGAAGCCGTTGAGATAGGGAACCGTCACCACCGGGATCGGTCCGTTCTGTCCGGTCGGGTCGCCGCCGTTGCGAATGAGGAAGAAGTACTGATAGTTGTCATTGATCGGTCCGTTGAACCGCAGCGTAACCGCCAGCCGCACGCCGGAGCCTGCATTGGCGGGCGCGCGGGCGCAGTTGAGGCAAAACAGCAGCGCCCATCCTCCTGCCAGCATTCCGGCGATTCGTCGAAATCCAGCGGACATGACTCTCTTCCCCTCCGTCAGTAAACGGTCGTCTGCGGCGTGCTAACCTTCCCCGTGAACCGATCGTCCAACCATCGGAATAGAAAGGCGGATCGCTCCGACCGATGACCCGTTCCAGTATAACAGAACCGGCAAAGCCCGCGCAACGCGCCCGGCTCTTTCCACTGGCGCTGGCGGCTTCTCTGCTGATGGCGTCCGCGTATGCGCCGCTGGATGCGGGGATGCTGGCATGGTTCGGGCTGTCGCCCTTCTTTCTGGCGACGCTGCGCGCACGGCGAACCCGGCACGCTATCGGACTGGGCTATCTGTTCGGGCTGGTCTTCTGGGGGATCAGCACGACCTGGATCGGGACGGCGGTGGCGAACTGGATGCAGTCGCCGTTAGGATGGGTTGCCTGGATCGGGCTGACGATCACGCAGGCGTTCTGGTTCGGGCTGTTTGCGGGCGTCGGCTGGCGGATCGGGAGACGCGCCGAAGGCGCATGGCGCGTTGTGGGGCTGGCGGCAGCCTGGACGATGGTGGAGTGGCTTCGCGGGCAGGGATCGCTGGCGGCTCCGTTTGTAACGATCGGCTATACCCAGTACCGGCTCCTGCCGCTGATACAGGCGGCGGACCTGGCGGGGGTCTATGCGGTCAGCTTCGGGGTGGCGCTGGTCAATGCCGCGCTGGCGGAGTGGATGGAGCGCAGAAACCGGCTCCGACAGGCTGCGCCGGCGGAGGAGCCGGTCTCCGGGCTGGCGGACGTCCGGGTATGCCTGCTTCCGCCGCTGCTCTATCTGACGGCTCTGCTGCTCTACGGCGCGGTCAGCCTGATGCGTTCCTATGACGGAGAGCCGATTACCGTCGCGGTGATGCAGCCGAATCTGGTCAGCGAGCGGCGCGCTCCGCGCAGCGTGGAGGCGGATCTCGCGCTCTTTGCGCGGATGACCGCGCAGGCAGACGGAAAGCCGCGGCTCTTCGTCTGGCCCGAGAGCGCGTCGCCGGGAGACGCCATCCACGACGGCGTGATCCGCTATGCGCTGGAGGGGCTGGCGCGCCAGAGCGGCGCGTATCATCTTTTCGGAACAGGATCGGCGGATGCGCGGGGGAGAGAGTATAACTCCGCCGTCCTGATCTCGCCGGAGGGGCGGCTGATCGCCCGATACGACAAGATGCAGCTCGTTCCTTACGGCGAGTTTACGCCCGGGCGCGCCATCCTCGCGCCTCTGAGCTCTATCTTTCCCTTCGTGGAGGATACGGTACGCGGCGACTCCCATGCGCCGCTGACCGCCGGTCCTGTTCGGATCGGCGTTCTGATCTGCTTTGAGTCGCTCTTTCCGGCGATCTCCCGGGCGCGCATACGCCATCAGACCAATCTGATGCTGCTGATAACCAACGACTCCTGGTCGGGACGGTCGGGTCTGCTCGGACAGCACTTTTCGATGACAACTCTGCGGGCGGTGGAGACGCGCCGTTACTATGCCGTCTCCGCCACTACCGGCATCACCGGCGTGATCGCGCCGACCGGTCGCGCTGTCAGCGTCGCTCCCTACCGCGAGCAGTCTCTGACCGCCGAAGCGCGCCTGCGGGAGGGCGAGACGCTCTATGTGCGATGGGGAGACTGGTTTGTGGGAGTGTGCGCGCTGATGCTGTGCGGTGCGTTCTGGCGGCGAAAGAGAGAGAACCGTGAAGTATAGGGCTTTTTTGCTGTCGCTTCTACTGCTCCTTCCCTTCTGCGCCTTCGGACAGTCGCGGGAGGTTCTGGAGGCGTATGCGCGCGGACCGCACACCGGCGGGGCGGAGCAGGCGCTGGTCGGCATCGAGGTAACGAGCGCATCCGGCGATGGAGCCGTCTCGGAGACCCGGCGCGGCAACGGCTTCGTTCTGCGCTGCGACGGCTTCATTCTGGCTCCGGCGGGGCTTTTCCCGCGCAGTGTGCGGGTGGCAGGGCAGTCGGAGAGCGTCGGACAGCAGAGCGTCATTATAACCCTCTCTCCCGGCGCCGAGCGGGCGCAGCGCGTAACGGCAAGACGTCCGCGCTATCAGGGGCGCGACGTCGCCTATGTCGCGCTGAAGCTGGAGGAGGCGCATCTGCCCGCGCTGAGAACGCTCCTGCCCGATACACTGCAGCCGGGCGAAACGGTGCAGGTGGTCTGGAGCGCATGGAGCTCCTCCCGCAGAGCCTTTCAGCCGCTGGAGCGGCGCGCGGCGCGGCTGGCGGCGCTCCCGGAGCGGGAAGAGGAGGGCGAGCGAGAGGAGGAGACGCGACCGCCCGGCTTCATCGCCTTTGCCGAGCCGCTGGAGGGCGTCCCGGCGGGCGCGGTGGTCATCGGACCCGACGGCATGGCGGTCGGAATGGTCGGCGGATCCGACGCGCAGGGAAAGTGCGCGGGATTCTACGCGCTCTCTCACCTGCATCGCGCCACCAACTGCGTTACGCCGCTGCCGACCCCCGATTCCCGTCAGAACACGCCGAAGGGGCAGGCGGGCGAGGAGCCGACGCCGATGATGCAGGTTCCCGGGGGACCGGTGCGGCTTCCGGCGGCGGTTCTGGCGGAGCAGCCGGATATGGAGGGGGCGCGGGTCGCCTGCGTCGCGCCGTTTCAGATAGATCAGTTTGAGGTAACCAACGCGCAGTATCTGGCGTTCTGGCGTTCGCTGCCCGAGCGCGACCGCCGCCGGCTGGGGTTTCAGTCGCAGTACTATCCGCTGACCTGGGCGAAGACGGATCCGCCGTTTCCCGCCGGTCTGGCGAACGCTCCGGTTCTGGGCGTTCCGCTGCCGGGCGCGCGCGCCTATGCGCGATGGGCGGGGAAGCGGCTGCCGACGCCGTATGAGTGGTGTCTGGCGGCGCTGGGACCGGAAGGAGATACGGAGATGCCGGAGTGGGCGCGCCAGTATGTTTCGGAGCGGCGCGCCGTCTGGATGCGGATCCGGGAGATGCACATCCAGTACCTGCGCGAGCATCCCGAATTGCAGCAGGGGCGGGTCTTCACGCCGTCGCCGTTTCGTCTGCCCTGGATCAATCAGTCGCCAATCTTTCAGCGCGCCGCCGCCTGGTCGAAGCAGACCATCGAGGCGCATCTGGAGCCGCTGTGGGGCATGTGGCGCGATCCGCTCTACGTCCTGCCGGTCGGCTCGCGGGGCTTCGACGTCAGTCCGTTCGGGGCGGCGGACATGATCCTGAACGCTTACGAACTGGTTGCGCCCTATCCCGGCGCGCCGACTAACGGCGGGGCGCGCTACATGGCGGTGGTCTGGACGCCGCTGCTCCCTGCCCGCGACGATCCCTGGTGGGCGCGCCCGGTGGAGATTCTGACCGGAGATCAGGGGCTGCCCCCGCTCTCCCGCCTCTATCGTCGGACGCTGCTCAGCCCGCCTGCCGAGGAGATCATGCTCTGGTCGAACCTGAGCGAGGTCACCGCAATGCTTGTGCCGCTCTCCGGCTGGCGGGTGGCGGTCGGGAGGGACTACGGCTCGACCGGCGCAACCTGGCAGGGGGGACGCGGACCGTATGATGCGTTCGGGCGTCCTGCCGGACTGCAGCTATGGCAGGGGATGCCCCGCCACTTCCGGCAGGAGATGGGGCGTCCGGTTGCTCTCAACGAAACCGACGGGCGCAGCGCCAGCGGTCCGCAGCTTTTCTACTATCTGCCGGTCGGCTTTCGCTGCGCGCGGTAGCCTGCGCGCGTCTCACTCCGCCGCCAGCACGATGGCGGCAAGGTCCTGGGCGCGGTCTCCGAGTTCGGCGGCGACAATGCTGCAGACGCTGCGGGACCGCTCCCAGGCGTACTCCGCCACCGCTTTGCGGATCGGCTCCAGCAGCAGATCGCCGGCATGAACCGCCAGCGTGCCCAGCACAATCCGCTCCGGGTTGAGGATCTGGATCAGGTTTGCCAGCCCGATCCCCATGTAGGTTCCGACCTCCGACAGAACGTTTTGGCAGAAGGCGTCGCCCTCTTTCGCCGCATCAATGACGTGTTTTGCGGTGATCTGCGCGGGCTTGCCGCCGGCGATCTCGACCAGCCGTTTGCCCCGTCCGTAGTGCAGGCTCTCCTGCGCCAGCCGCGCCACCGCCGGACCGGAAGCCAGCGCCTCCAGACAGCCGCGCTTGCCGCATTTGCAGAGCGGACCGTGGATCAGAATGGTCTGGTGTCCGACCTCGCCCGCCAGATCGTTCGCGCCGCGATAGAGCCTGCCGTCCAGGATCAAGCCGCCTCCGATGCCTGTTCCCATCGTCAGGAAAGCCATGCTCTGCGTTCCTCTGCCCGCTCCGTAACGCCACTCCGCCAGCGCCGTCGCGTTGGCGTCGTTCTCCAGCACGACCCTGACTCCGGGAAACGCCTCCTCGAACAGAGCGCGTACCGGGACGGCGTCCCAGTCGGGCAGATTGGGGGGGCGGTAGACGATGCCGGTCTTTGTGTCCAGCGGACCGCCGCAGGAGATGCCGATCCCGGAAAGATCGCGCGGCGAGAGGTCCTGCTGTTTCAACAGCTCGCGCGCCAACGCGATCAGACGCGCCAGAATCGCCTGCGGTCCCGTCTGCGCCTCCGTCGGCTCTTCGCGGCGCGCGATGATCGTGCCGTCGGCGCGCCCCAGAACCGCCGCCGATTTGGTGCCGCCGATATCCACTCCGAGTATCATCTCCCCCTCGCTCCGGAAAACTGATGACTACCTTTTTTTCGGTGCTTCGTATATAATACTAGAAATGGATCGGTTAAGGGTGCTATCTAACCGCAGAAAAAGGGTCGCGAGAGGAGTCCGCGGCTCTTTTTGCAGAGAGGGAGCGTAATCATACGCTCAGGAGGTTTTCGTTGCACCCGTTAGACATTCTCTTCTGGACCTGCATGATGCTGGGCGGCGCGTATACGCTGATCTCGCTGCTGCTCGGATTCGTCTCCTCCGGTGACGGAAGCGGGCATGACGCAGGAGCGGGCGACGCGACGGGAGATTTCGGACATGCCCACCCGGGTCTGTTTACCCATACCCATACCGGGTTCGACCATGCGCTGCAGGCGGACGCCGCGCCCGCCGACGCCGCTTCTCTGGATGCCTCTCATCAAGCAGACCTGTCCCACGGCGATCACGGCGACGCCGTTGCGGAGGGCGGCAGGTTCAATCTCCTCCAGTACTTCAGTCCCGTGTCCATCGCCGGTTTCCTGTTGGGTTTTGGCGGACTGGGCGTCATCAGCCGGATGCTGGGGGCGGGCGGACTGTTCAGCACGCTCAACGGCATGGTAGGCGGTCTGGGGCTGTGGCTGGTCGCCTATCTGATCATTGTGCGGGTCTTCGCGCAGTCCGGGGGATCCAGCCATACGCGCCGGGAGGCGCTTGTCGGCAGGCAGGCGCAGGTGATCGCCCCGATCTCCGGAAGCAGACCGGGCATGATCAGCTACACCATTGCGGGGATGCGCCAGACGGCGCGCGCCATCACAGAGGAGGGGCAGACGATCCCGGTAGGAGCGAACGTGCGTATTCGCCGGGTCGATTCCAACACCGCGTTCGTTATTCCAATGAGCGAGCGTCTGGTGCCGCTGCCGACCCTTGAAGAGGAGGCAGAGAGACCGCAGAAGAGCGAAGAGGCGCAGCAGACGCTCAAACAGGAGCCCTAACTTCCCTGCCGTTGTCTGATCTACTGCCGCCGGGAGGCGGCGGCGCCGCGACAGGCGCAGGTTCTCTGAGAAGAGAGCGGTGCTGAGAAAGGAAATTCATAATGGATTTGCCAGGATGGTTAATCTACATTGGCGCGGGAGCGATCGGGTTTGTTGTATTTGTCCTGATGGTGATTCGGGTCTACCAGGCGCTCTATCGCAAGGTCGGTCCCAACGAGGTGCTGGTGATCTCCGGAGGCAGGGGGGAGTACATTACTGACAGCAGCGGCGAGAGGCATCGGATCGGCTTCCGCGTCGTCAAGGGCGGCGGTACGCTGGTCAACCCGCTGACCGAGCGCGTGGAAGTGATGTCTCTGGAACTGATCACGCTGGATATCGTGACTCCGGAGATGTACACCAAGATGGGCGTGCCGATCAAGGTGGACGGCGTCGCGCAGATCAAGATCCGGGGCGACGATGTCTCGATCCGCACCGCCGCCGAGCAGTTTCTGAACAAGTCGCGGGAGGAGATCAAGCAGATCGCCTATCAGACGGTCGCCGGACACCTGCGCGCCATTCTCGGCACGCTGACGGTGGAAGAGGTCTATGCGGCGCATGAGGCGTTCGCTCAGCGTGTGGCGGAGGTATCGGCGGGCGACCTGGCAAATATGGGGTTGGAGGTGGTCTCCTTCACCATCCGCGAGATCAGCGACAGCCGGGGCTATCTGGACGCCATCGGCAAGACGCGGATCGCGCAGGTGAAGCGCGATGCGGCGATCGGCGAGGCGGAGGCGAACCGCGACGCCACGATCCGCGCCGCGCAGGCGAACCAGGAAGCCTCTACCGCCAAGCTGGAGGCGGATACCCGTGTGGCGGAGGCGGATCGCGACTACAAGCTGAAGGTGCAGGAGTACACGGCGGCGGTCAACCAGAAGAAGGCGGAGACCGACCTGGCTTACGATCTGCAGCGCTTCAAGACGGCGCAGGCGGTCAAAGAGCAGGAGGTCATGGTTCAGATCGTCGAGAAAGAGAAGCAGGCGGAGCTGGAGGAGCGCGAGATCGCTCGTAAAGAGAAGGAGTTGATCGCGACTGTGCAGCGACCCGCCGAAGCGGAGCGCAATCGTATCCGCACCATTGCGGAGGCGGAGCAGTATCGGCTGCAGGTAACCGCGCAGGGACAGGCGGAAGCCGCCAAGACCACCGGTTTCGCGCAGGCGGAGGTCGTTCAGAGAACCGGTCAGGCGGAAGCCGAAGCCAACAAGGTGCGCGGTCTGGCGGAGGCGGAGGTCGCCCGCGCCAAGGCGCTGGCGGAAGCCGCCGCGATTGAAGCGAAGGGTCTGGCGGAAGCCAAGTCCATTGAGGCGAGAGGTCTGGCGGAGGCGGAGGCGATCAAGGCGCAGGGGCTCGCCGAGGCGACCGCGATGGCGAAACGCGCCGAAGCCTTCCGCGCCTACAATGAGGCGGCGGTCGCGCAGATGCTCATCGAGAAGCTGCCGCAGATCGCCGAGGCGGTCTCCGCGCCGCTCTCCCGCATAGAAAAGATCGTGATGGTCAACTCGGGCGGGGGAGAGGTCGGAGCGAGCCGGCTGACCGGCGAGGTGACCAACATCATCGCGCAGGTGCCTCCGGTCATCGAAGCCATGACCGGACTGAAGCTGTCAGACCTGATGAACCGGGTTCCCTCGCTCAGCGGAACGGAGAACGGCGGTGCGACCGTGGATGTTACCGGCGCGGACGGCGCAGCTTCCTCCGAATCCGAGAAGAAGCCGGAGACCCCGACCCGGTAGCCCCTTCATAACGCTCACGCCCCCCTGTTTTCGGCAGGCAGGGGGGCGTCTTTCGTCAGATGGAGTTGAGACCGCTCGTGTCTGAAAACAGGAACCGCCCCCGGACGGAGCAAGCCGGGTTGTTTGATGAGATAGATACGGAGACGAACGGCGTCGGCGCGCAGGGGCACGCTCCGCAGATCCTGCAGGGAACGGAGGAGCGGTGCGCGCAGATTCTGTTCGGACAGGACCCGATGGAGCGGATCGTCGCCATCGAGCCGGGGGAGACCCATGTTACGCTCTGGCGTCGGCTGGAGGACGGCTCGATCGAGGCGCTGCGCGAGCCGTTCCGCCCCTGGATCCTGCTCACGGGACCCTACACGCCTCCGCCCCATGCCGTCGAAATTCCGATGGCTCCCGGTTCGCTGCGGGGAATCGAGCCGATCCTGCTGGAGGGGGAGGGCTACCGCTGCCTGTATGAGTTTCCCGGCTGGCGCGCCTTTCAGGACGCCCGCTTTCTTCTGCGCGATGAGCATGTGGCGCACCTGACCTATCCCTCCGCCGCCCGGCTCTATCTGATACGCTCCGGCAAGACGCTGTTCAAAGGCATGACCATGCAGGATGTCGTGCGGATGCAGGTGGACATCGAAACCTGCAGCCTCTCCTATGAGCGGGAGGAGGACCGCATCCTGATGATCGCGGTGCGGGACAACCGGGGTCTGCTGGAGGTGCTCACCGGCGACGAGCGCGAGATGCTCAACCGGCTGGTCTCGCTGGTGCAGGAGCGCGACCCCGATATTATCGAGGGGCATAACCTCTTCGGGTTCGATTTCCCGTTTCTGATGGCGCGGGCGCATCGGCACAACATCCGCCTTGCGCTGGGGCGCGACGGCTCCGAGGCGCGCGTCGGCGCGGAGCGCAACTTTGCCATCGGGGGGATCTCCCGTCCCTTCACGCCGATCTACCTGTACGGTCGGCATGTGATTGATACCTATCTGGCGGTGCAGCGTTTCGACTGGGCGCGCGGCTCTCTCAGCAGTTACGGCTTGAAAGAGGCAGCGCGCGCCTTCGGGATCGCCGAGTCGGATCGGGTGGAGATACCGCGCGCGGAGATGGAGCGTTTCGTGCGTGAAGACCCGGCGCGGGTGATCGCCTACGCGCAGCAGGATGTGATCGAGACGGCGCGTCTGGCGGAACTGGTAACGGCGACCGAGTTCTATCAGACGCAGATGGTTCCCGACAGCTATGGAGCCGCCGCCGTCAGCGGGACCGGCGAGAAGATCAACGCCCTGTTTCTGCGCGCCTACCTTGCCGCCGGACAGGCGATCCCCTTCGCGCAGACGCCCCGTCCCTATCCGGGCGGCTATACCGAGGTCTGCGAGACCGGCGTGCTGGATCGCGTTGTGAAAGCCGATGTGGAGAGCCTGTACCCCAGCATCATGCTCGCCCGCAAGATTCGTCCCGCCAACGACAGACTGGGCATCTTCCTTCCGATGCTGGCGGAGCTGACGCGCCGCCGTCTGGAGGCGAAGGCGCGGGCGCAGTCCGCGCAGGGTGCGGAACGCCACTACTGGGACGGTTTGCAGGGATCGTTCAAGGTGCTGATCAACTCCTTCTACGGCTATCTGGGCGCGCCGGGATGTCACTTCAACGACTACGACGCCGCTGCAGCCGTTACGGAGATCGGGCGGGAGATCGTGCAGAAGATCGCCGAAGAGCTGCGAGCGACCGGCAGCCGTCTGATCGAGATTGATACCGACGGGGTCTACTTCGTCCCGCCGGAGACGGTTCAGGGGGAGCAGGCGGAGCGCGCCTATGTGGAGCGGATCGGGGCGACGCTGCCGCAGGGGATCCGGCTGGCGTTTGACGGGCGGTATAAGGCGATGGTCTCGCTCAAGACGAAGAACTATGTGCTCTACGGCTACGACGGCAAAAAGACCTTCAAGGGGGCTTCCCTGCGCTCCCGCGCCGATGAGCCGTATGGACGCGAGTTTCTGGCGAAGGCGGTAGACCTTCTGCTGGAGCACCGGCTGCAGGAGATCGGCGAACTCTACGCGCAGACGCTCGATGACATTCTGCAGCGCCGCATTCCGATCGAGAAGCTGGCGCGGCGCGAGCGGATCACCGAGAAGACCGTCACCAGCGCCAGCAGGCAGCGGCTGGCGGAGGTGACGCGCGATGTGGCGGTCGGGGAGTATGTGCAGGTCTACGAGCGGGCGAACGGCAGGATGGGGCTGCTGCAGGACTATGAGGCGAACGGGCAGGATGTGAACACAACCTACTACATGGACAAGCTGTATAAGTTCGCCTGCCGTCTGCGCGAGGCGTTCGGGAAGGGGTTCGACGCCTGCATCCCCAAGCCTACGCCGCTCGGCGCGCCGCAGCGCGTTCAGGCAAGCCTCGACCTGTTCGACGAATAGAGGAGCGTATGAACAGAAGAGCGGGGCACTGCCCCGCTCTCTTGCCGTCTCTTTAGCGCGCCGCGTTCGCCTTCTCCTGCAGGCTCTTCAGCCGTCGGGACGCCTCCGCGATCTGCTTTCCCGCCTCCAGTCGCTGCAGGGTCGCCTCGCGGTCATCGCTTTCGCTGCGCGTCTCCAGATGACTGAGCGCGGCATCCGCCGCCTGCGCGATGAGCGCCGCCGCCTGCGCGTAGAGCGCCTGCGCCTGCGCGTAGCCGCCCGGCGCGGCGGGCAGGTCGTTCAGAAAGTCGGCGATCTCCAGCACGCGCCGCTTCTCGCCGCTGATCTCTCGGTAAAGCTCTTCGCGGGTGCGCGTCCCGCTCAGCAGGTCTTTGCGCGCCTTCTGCATCTTCGCAATCGAGTCCAGCAGGCTGCCCTCCAGGGTCGTCATCAGGTCGGCGGTCTCCGCCGCATAGTCGGGCATGGTCTCCGGCGTAGACAGCTCTTTCGCGGTCTTCATCGCCGCCAGCGCCTCGGCAAAGCGTCCGCGCAGCGCGTGAATGCGCCCCAGCCGGCGGTGAGGCAGGGGACTCTTCGGGTCCGCCTGCGCCCCGGCGGCATAGGACCGGAGCGCGTCTTCCAGACGCGCGCTCTGCCAGTAGGCGTTCCCCAGCGCAACATGGCTGGCGGCGTCCTTCTCGTTCAGGCGGATCGCCTCCTGATACTCCCGGATCGCTGATTCCATATCGCCCGACGCCAGGAAGCCGTCGCCGAGCAGGCGGCGCAGGATCGGATCGTCCGGCACGATGGCGACGGCGCGGGACGCCTCATCGCGCGCCGCCGCGTCCCATCCCCGCTCCTGATACGCCTGGATCAACTCCCTGCGCAGACGCGCCTCGCGGGGCTTTTCGTTGATCGCCTGCCGCAGAGAGAGTATCAGGTTGGCGGTGTCGCCCTGCTTTCGAAACCGGTCAATCAGGATCATGGTGGCGGAGGGCGTGTTCGCGGGAGGATCGGGCTTGGGCTGCGTGTCGGGCGGGCGCGTCGGGGGTAGGGTTTCGGAATTTCTGGCTGGCTCCGGCAGCGTGATCGTCTCCTGCTGCGCGCTGAGAGGACCGGGGCGGTTTCCGGTTATCCGCTCCAGGATCGCGCCGGTCTGCGCGTTGATCCCCTCCAGCACCGAATTGCGGTTGCGGGGCTTGTAGGCGGGCAGCGTCAGGTTGAAGGCGGTGCGCCACGAATCCTGACCGACTCGCGACTCCATCTGCGCCTCCGCTTCGACGCCCTCTTTCGCACGCCGACCGGAGACCCGCAGCACATGCGCCGCGCTCAGCGCGCTGGCGATCTTCTGGGCGTTCAGGAGGCTGATCGGCGCGTTGAGGTCGGCGGCGGTCAGCTTCTTGGCGTTTATCGCGTCGGCGATCTCCGGCATACCGGGGCGAAAGACGATGACCTCGTATCGTCCGGTCTCGGTCAGCGCCTGTTTGAGGAACGGCGCGAAGTCAATGATCTCCTCTTTTTTCGCTCCGTCGGGGGGCTGCGAGATGATCAGCAGTCTCTGGGTCTGCGCCTCCATCCGGGCGGGCAGGCTCAGAACGAGAAGCGCGCACAGCGCGAGCAGGCGGGGACAGGTTCTCATCGGCAGGCTCGAATTCCGGCTTCGCAGACGCGAATGCCCTGATTTGCCGCCTCGACGTTGCGCCCGGCGGCGATCTGTTCACGAAATCCCGCCAGCGCCTTTTCATAGTGCGTGATGGCGCTCTCCTTATCCCCCAGCCGCTGGTGACAGATGGCGATCTGCTGGTGGATCATGGCGGAATCCTCTCCGGCTCCATCGAGGGCGCGGATGTACTCGCGGATAGCCGCCTGGTAGTTGCCCTGCAGATGGTACTCTTTGGCGGCGGCGCGCGCGGAGCGGGAGTTGCTGCTGCTGGAGGCTCCGGGAGCGGACTCGCCGGGAGCGGCGGATCTGCCGCTGTCGGGAGCGATGTCTATGCGGATGCGCCCGGGATTGGAGGAGGGCGGTTGTGCTGCGCTTCCGGACGGCGGGTTCTGCGTATTCTGACCGGCATTCTGATCATCCGGCAGAATGAAGGTTGTTCCGTCGCGGCTGCGTCGTTCTCCGCCCGGCGTCGCGCTGCGATCCTGCGCCGGAGGGTTGACGGGAGCGGGAGGCGTTACGCGCGGCTGCCCGGCGCCGTCGTAGACGGGGCGGCTCCCCTGCGCGAGGTCAAAAGCGGGATACTGCGGCGGATAGGGGGGCTGTCCGTAGGCGGCTCCCGGCGTAAAGGTCGTGCCTGCGCCCGCCGGCGGCTGTATTGCGGGCGGTGGAGGAGACTGCGCCGGATACGCAGGCGGGTTCTGCGGCGCGAAGACGGTTCCGCCGGGCTGCTGTGTGCCGGTGATCGCATAGGGAGGCGGGGTCGGCAGAACGGGCGGGGTGGTGGAGAGCGGCTGCGGTCTGCTGTTCTGCCACAGGGCGTAACCCGTTCCGAGCAGCAGGATCAACAGCGTCACCGCGACCGCCGCAAACGCGACGCTGGCGGGGGAGTCGAACAGACCGCCTCCGGGCTGCCGTCGGCTCATGTGGATCTTACGCGGCGTCACGGCTGTCTCGCCGTCGCGCAGCGAGTCGAGCTTCTCCCGGTCGGCGATGCTTCCGGGATTGAGCTGCACCACCTTTTCGCGCTCCACGATTGCCCTCTCCCTGTCTCCCTTCTTCTCGTAGAGGGTGCTCAGCAGGGAGCGGGCGTCAGTGCTGTTGGGGCGCAGGGTCAGCGCCTCCTCGCAGGCGGCGATGGCGGCGTCCAGGTCGTTCGCCTCGTTCTTCTGGAACGCCAGCAGGAGCAGGCTTTTGAAACGCTCCTCCTCGACATCCGGACGGGTGAACTCCTCCTCCGTGATTGTCGGGGCGTCGCTGCGATCCAGCGCATGTCCGCATCGTTTACAAAACCGGGCATCGGCGGTGTTTCGCGTACCGCATGACGTGCAGAACATAGCCGATTCACCTTCCTTGCGCGTCTCCGCAGGCGCGGGGGGCGTCAGGGTCTTTGAGACGGTCGGGTCTTCCATCACATGAGCCTCTTTGCGTCGTTGAGTGACTCTTCCGGCGCGGAACCGGCAGATCGGGACTGGGTTGACGGGCGCGCCGGTTCGAGGGGGAGCCGTCGCGCTCTCTATTCTAACCTGCGAAGCTCTCTTTTGGCAAGTGCCGGAAGCGGAAGCGGCGTGAGCGGCGAGGGAGCGACAGCGACCCCTTCTGTCCTTGCGAAGGAGGCGAAGCCGACCGAAGCAATCACGTCGCTTTCCGGTACGTGAAAGATTGCTTCGCTGCGCTCGCAATGACAGTCTAGGGACGTGTTGCGCATATAAACCGCCGCGGGCCTGACCGCCCAAACCGCCGCGTGCGCTACTCTACAACCAGAACGGTGTGAACATGCACGGAGGGCAGCGTGACGGAGAGCACGCCCTCTTTCCATGTCCACTGGACGCGACCGCCGTCGGGAACCCGGCGCACTCGCTTCGGCTTTTCGGGGAGACGCAGCTTCACCCGGATCGGTCCAACCGCCGGAACGTAGTCGGTGACCAGTCCCCGATCAAACCGCTGCATATTGGCGACGTTGAGCAGATGCAGGCTCAACCTGCCGTCGGGCGTGCGGCGCAGCGCGACATCCAGGCAGGGCGGCCCCTCGATCTGTACCGCCGGATCGGGGAAGAGCTTCTGCACGATGTCGCCGAGGAAGCGGCGCAGGCTGGAGTGATGGGCGCGGAAGTAGTTGAGCGCAACCGGTCCGTAGACCGCCGCGATCCTGCCCTTTCCGTGTGAGATCAGCGTCGCCGCCGGCTCGCCTCCCGTGCGCGTATCGCGGCTCGGATAGCGATAGCCGACCACCTGCGCGGCGGCGGGGGTTACCCTCTGCCAGACGCCGTTGGCGTTCACAACGCCGGCGGAGGTCGCCAGTTCCGCCCCGATCTCCTGCGGACTGCCCTCCAGTTTCACGCCGAGCGCGGACTCGAACAGCCGTGCGCACTGCTGACCGAGCAGCAGGAGGCTTCCGCCCTCCTCCACATATTTCAGCAGCGCCGCCCGGAAGTCGTCGCTCAGTCTGTAGGAGTCGGGGATAACCACCAGCGGGAACTCCTTCAAGCGCGGCTGAAGCTGCCACTCCGCCAGAATGTCCACCGAGTAGTGAAGCTCCAGCAGTGCGTGCAGCGCGCCCTCCAGTTCATCCATGCAGCCGTAGGGCGTGAAGACGGCGTCGGATCGGTCGAACTGGGTCTCGGCGGAGAGGAGAAGCGCGACCTGCGGAACGCTGACGCTCTTATGGCTGACCTTCTGGCGCGCGCGGGCAAAGTCGCCGACCTCGCCCGTCGTCTGAATGATCTCCGGGACGATGTAGCCGCTGCGCGTCGGCTGGTAGTAGACCTGAAAGCCGCCCCCCTGCATGAGGACGACCGCCGCCTCCTGCTGCAGCTGGATCGCCGGCTTGAGGGAGTGCCCCTGCCCGCCGACCCAGTTAAAGCCCCATGCCATCAGGTCCCAGGGCATGCCGGTATTCGCCAGATAGCGCGCCTCCACGCGGGCGCGGTCTACGGAGAGGGTGGGGGAGTAGTCGCCGGAGAGATAGTCGAGCTTCACCTCGATGGGTTTGGGGGCGAAGGTGGTGTACATCCAGTTGCTGGTCAGGCTCAGATTCGGGTGGGTTTTATGCAGGCTGTCTACCCAGTGACGCAGGTAGCTCTCGAACTGTCGGCGATGGAAGTTTTTCCACGCCAGCCAGTGCGGATCACCCCGCTTCTTCGGGACATCCGTATAGCCGGTCTCGCGCTTCCAGGCGGCAATCGCGGCGGGCGACCAGTCCATCTGCGCCCCCCAGCATTCGCCGTCCGCCCAGACGCCGTCCAGGTCGTAGTTCGTGGCGACCTCGCGCAGCTGCGGGATCATCAGCTGATCCACATAGGGACCGAAGACGCTGGTATAGTTCGGATCGCGCTCCCCGCTGGGACCCAGCCGCGCCCATTCGGGGTGATGCTCGATCGCGGCGGCGTCCCAGACGCCGGAGTAGTGGATATACAGTCCGACGCCGCGCTCGCGGGTCATCTTCCGCCAGATCGCCAGCGAGTCCTTCACGATCCCCGGCGAAGCCCAGCCGACTTTCGTCGGATAGCCGGCGTAGCCCGCGTGCCCCTTGCAGTCGTACTGCACGAAGTCGGGGCGCACCCGGTCCAGCAGCGCGGCGATATTCTCCTGCGTGATGTCCGCCCCCAGCGCGGTGTCGGTCTTTGCGGGGTGCAGATCGAAGTGCAGTCCAAAGAAGCAGTCTTTGCGCGGCAGTATGCGCCGCGCCGCGTTGGAAGCGCGCATCGCTTTCTCCTGAGAGTATAGAGCGCAGAGGGAGGCGTTCGCATGATCTGCTGCCCGCTCAATCCGCCAGCCACTGCTGCAGCCGCTCTACCGCCAGACGGATGTCGCGCGCCTGCTGTTCGCCGCTGATCTCGCGTTCGATGATCCACTCTCCCTGAAAGCCGATCTCCTTCAGGCGTCGGACGAACTCCGGGAAGCGCACGCGCCCCTCTCCGACCGGCACCTCCTGCCCCAGATGGTCGCCGTCCGTCGGATAGAGACCGTCCTTGACGTGGATGTTACGGACATACTGCCCGAACACCTCCAGCGAGTCGATGGGGTTTCCCTTGCCGTAGAGGATCAGGTTCGCCGGGTCGAGGTTGATGCCCAGGTTGCCGGTGCCGATTCGCAGAATGGTTCGCAGGAGGGTGACCGGTGTCTCCTGTCCCGTCTCGAACCAGAATCCCAGATTGCGCTCGGCGCAGTAGCGCGCCGCCTCGCCGATCGCCTCGACTACCGGAGGAAACTCCGGGTCGGTCATATTTTCGGGAATAAAGCCGCAGTGAGTGATGATCGCGGGCGCGCCGATCTGGACGGCGAAGTCCGCCCACTGCTTCAGCGCGGCGATACGCAGGGCGCGATACTGCGGCGGGACCAGTCCCAGCGTGATCGGTCCCTCCGTGAAGTTCCATGCCGCCGGACCGGGCCAGCCAGCCCAGACCGCGCAGACCCGCACGCCCGTCTCCGCCGACTTCGCCTTCACCCGTTCGGCGATCTCCGGCGTCGCCAGTTTCGTATTCCAGCAGGCAAGCTGACAGACCGTCAAGCCGAACTGCTGCACATGCTCCAGATTCTTCGCGTCCTCCCTTAGACCGGAGATGACTCCTATCTGCATGATCTTTATCCTGTTCTCCGAAGTCGGGCTGCGAGCAGGCGGACAGACCGCGCCCGCGCGCTTCGCAGACCCTCTTCACCTTACTCTTCGCGCACAGCATCTTCCTGCTGCCGGAAGGAAGAAGTCAGCCGGGGAGGGAATTCTAAGACGAAACAGCGATGGAGACCATTACCGGCATCAAACACTGCGCCTATCGCGACGCCCAGGCGCTTCTGCGTCAGAGCGAGCGCGAGCGCACCGGCTGCTACCTGCTGGAGACGGCGAACTTTGTGCTGCAGGCGCTGCGGTCGTCTGCGGAGGTTATCTCTGTCTTTGCGCTGGCGCAGGAGGTGGGGGAGTTAGCTCCGCTCTGCGCGGCGCGGGGCGCGCCGCTCTATGTTCTGGGCAGCGGTCTGATGAACCGGCTTGTGGGAACGGGATACGAGGTCGCGGTGACGGCGATGGCGGTGGTGAGGCAGAAGACCCTGAGCGAGGACGCTCTGCCGGCGTTCGGGGACTCGCTGATTCTGGCGGGAGAGCGCATCCAGGACCCGCGCAACGTCGGGGTTCTGATCCGCACGGCGGAGGCGGCGGGATGCGCCGCGCTGCTGCTCTCCGCCGATTCTGCCGAACCCTATTCGCGCGCCGCCGTGCGCTCCACCACCGGCTCGATTGTGCGGCTGCCGCTCTGTCTGGTCTCCCGTCTGCCCGAGACGCTTAACCGTCTGCGCGCGCGGGGCGTTCGGGTGGCGGCGGGCGCGGCGCACGCGCCCCGTCTTGTCTATGACGCGCCGATCGCTTCGCGTCCGCTGGTGGTGTTGGTGGGCAATGAGAGCGACGGGCTGACCCGCGAGGCGCTGGAAGCAACGGATGAGCGGGTCGCCCTGCCGATGGCGGCGGGGGGACCTTCCTCGTTAAATGTTACGGTGGCGGCGGGCGCGCTGCTGTATGAAGCCATTCGCCAGCGTCTGCGCGCCAGTCCGTCCGATCCGACAGAAAGGAACGAACCTTGATACGTATGCTGATGGTTTCCCTGCTGATCACCGCGCTGTTGACCGTGCTGGCCGGCAGCGTCGGCGCGCAGGAGAAGGTCATTCTCGACACCGACATCGGCGACGATGTGGATGACGCCTATGCGCTTGCGCTCATCGCCACCCTGCCGAAAGTGAAGCTGCTGGGCGTAACGACCGCCTTCGGGGAGACGACCAAACGGGCGGAACTGGCGGCGAAACTGCTCAGGACGATCGGGCGCAGCGATGTGCCGGTCTATGCGGGGCGGCAGGGCGAGTTCCCCATCAAGCGGCAGTATGAGTGGGCGAAGGGGTTTCGATCACGATCCCTGCGAAGCGGGGAGGCGGTAGACTTCATGCGGCGGGAGATCGAGCGCGCTCCCGGCGAGGTAACGCTGATCGCCATCGGTCCCCTTACGAATCTCGGCGACCTGCTGACCCGCTATCCCGATGTGAAATCGAAGATCAAACAGGTCGTCATCATGGGGGGCGCGGTCTACGTCGGCTATAACAATCAGGCTCCGCCGACGCCGGAGTGGAATATCAAGTGCGATCCGGCGGCGGCGCGCATCGTCTATGACGGCGGTGTTCCGCTAGTGATGGCGGGGCTGGAGGCGACGACGATGCTGCAACTAGATGCAGAGCGTCAGAAGAGGCTCTTCGGCTACGGCACGCCGATGACCGACGCCCTCGCCGCGCTGACGATCCTGTGGGGGCACACGACCCCGACGCTGTACGACCCGATGGCGGTCGCCTACGCGCTCGGACATCGCTTCTGCGAGAGCGAACAGAGGCGCGTGGTGGTGGAGGATGACGGCATGACGCGCATTACGGAGGGGACGCCCAACGTGACGGTGCTGATCAATCCGCAGAAGGAGGTGTTTCTCGACTGGTATGTGGCGTCGCTCGCGCCTGTCAGACCCTAGCCGCGGGCGACCGATCTTCCCCGCAGACGACCGATAACCGACGGATCACCGGCGAAACAGACAGGGCAGGCTCACGCGAGCCTGCCCTGAACGTCTCTGTCGCGCGCGGCGATCAGCCCTGATACTTCGCGAACAGCTTCTCCATCGTGCCGGGGTTGTTCTCAAACCGCCGGCGCAGGAACGCCTGCTCCTCCAGCATACTCGGCTTGTTATCCCGCCGATAGATGATCCCGATGGGGTAGCCGTCGGTGCGCAGCGCCAGTTCGAACGCCTTTACCCGGTCGGTCGGATCGTGATCCTCCGGCACGTCGTAGGTGTGATCTTTGTAGTAGTCGTCGTTCTGATCCTGGTTGAAGGTCGGACAGGGCGAGAAGGCGTCCACCAGCGCGAAGCCTCTGTGCGAGATGGCGGCGGCGAGGATGTCCGCCAGCTGATTGGGCTTATAGGAGAAGCCGCGCGCCACGAACGAGACATCCCATGCGATCGCCTGCGCGATGGGGTTGATCGCCTCCTCGGTCATGCCGTAGGGAGTCGTCTTCCAGCGCTTGGGGTCCACCTTCGGGCTGATGGATGCCAGCGGAACCATGGAGGTTGGAGAGATCTGTCCCTTCGTCAGTCCGTAGGTGTTATTGTTCATGATCAGGTAGGTGATGTCCGGGTTGCGGCGGGCGCAGTGGGGCAGGTGTCCCGCGCCGATGGAGTAGCCGTCGCCGTCGCCTCCGACCGCGATGACGTTCAGTTCCGGACGAGCCGCCTTGATCCCGGTCGCCGCCGGGAGCGTGCGTCCGTGCACGCCGTGATAGCCGTAGGTCTCCACAAAGCCGGGCAGACGCGAAGAGCAGCCGATCCCGGAGACCACCACCGTATCTTCCGGCTTCAGTCCGCACATGCTCATGGCTTTATAGAGGGCGTTGAGCACGCCGAAGTCGCCGCAGCCGGCGCACCAGATCGGTTTCAGATCGCTCTTGTAGTCTCTGGGAGAGTATTGCGTGGACGTAGCGGTCATCTATCTCCTCACTTCCCGGCAAGATGGGTAATCTGCTGGTAGATTTCATTCGGAATGAAGGGGATGCCCTCATCTTTATGGAAGGGCGTGAACCGGATGTCGGTATGGACCCGCAGCCACCCGGCAAGCTGTCCGGTAAAGTTGAGTTCCGGCACCAGGATCCGCTTGCAGCGCGCCGCGAAGGCGTTGATCGGATCTACCGGGAGCGGGCTGAGCATCCGCAGATGCAGGTGACCGACCTTATAGCCTTCGGCGCGTGCGCGCTCGGTCGCCTCGCGGATCACCCCCTCGGTGGAGCCGAAGGCGATGATGCCGACCTCCACCTCTCCCGGATCGCCCCAGACGCGCACCATCGCGTCGCCGCGTTCGCGCAGCAGCGTCTCCATCTTGCGGAACCGCTTGCGCTTCATCTGCATCGCCAGTTCGGGGGTGTAGCCGGGGTCGCCCGTCTCGTCGTGCTCGATGCCGGTGCTGACGTAGCGTCCCCCGCGCATGCCGGGCAGGCTCATCGGCGAGACGCCGGTCTCCGTATCGCGATAGCGCATATAGCTGTCGCCAAGCTCCTCTTCGGTCGGCAGCAGACGGTTCACCACCTCGACCTTGCTCAGATCGGGCGGCGGAATGGTGGACTTGCGAGTCGCCAGCGCCTGATCGGAGAGGAGGATCACCGGGCACTGATAGGCTTCCGCGAGGTTGAACGCCTCGATGGTCGTCCAAAAGCAGTCCTCCACGCTGGAGGCTGCCAGCACGACGCGGGGCGACTCGTTATGGACGCCGTAGACCGCCAGATTCAGGTCGCCCTGACTGGTCTTAGTGGGCATTCCGGTGCTGGCTCCTCCGCGCTGGATGTCGGCGATGACGACCGGAATCTCCGCCTGTCCCGCCAGGTTGATCTGCTCCACCATCAGGCTGATTCCCGGGCCGGAGGAGGCGGTGAGCGCCTTCTTCCCGGCAAACCCGGCTCCGAGGCACATCCCCAGCGCGGAGATCTCATCCTCCGCCTGCACCACATCGCCCCCGAACGCGGGAAGCTCCTTCGCCAGAAACTCCATGATCTCGGAAGCCGGGGTGATCGGGTATCCCGCATAGAAGCGCATCCCGGCGGCGATCGCGCCCATGCAGAGCATCTGGTTGCCGTTGACGATTAGCACCTTCTCTTCACGCTCGCGGGGAAAGACCTGCGGCGTCCGCTTGTTGCCGATCTGTTCAGCGACATGCTTCGCTCCGGAGTGCAGCGCGCTGATGTTCATGCGGACGACAGCTTCGCCCTTGCGTCCAAAGGTATCGCGCAGATACTGCTCCGCCGGCTCCAGCGGCGCGTTGACCAGACGCAGCAGCGCGCCAAGACCGACCGTGTTGACCGGGGCGGGCAGCCGCTTGAGTATCTCTGGCTCAACATCGTGGCGGACGGCGTCCTTTTCGGCGCGCGCCAGCGTGGTGATCGGCAGCGCGTACTCGGTGCGTCCGGGCTGCGGCGTCGGCGTGAAGACATCGGAGTTATAGAGCAGGATGCCGTCTTCGCGCATTCCGCCGCCGAACAGGTCAAACCCCTCGTCGTTGAGCGCGACCAGAATGTCGCAGGCGTCGCCATGCGAGAGGATCGTTCCGGAGCGGGTGCGGATCTGATACATCACCGTGCCGCCTTTGATCTCGGCGGGGAAGGTCTGAAAGACATAGATGTCTAGACCCATCATCGTCAGCATCTGAACGGCGATGTCTCCCAGCGTCACCGTTCCTTCGCCGGACTCGCCTACCAGCCGGATAACGACATCGGTAACGCGGGTGGACGTCGCAGTCTGCGGAGTCATCGCGGGTTCCCTTCTTCGGGACGCCCGAAAACGGGCGCGTCCCGGCATAGTATCTATCGGTTTAGCCCTGTCTCAGAGCGAATTCGGAGGGGGTCCGGAGCACGGGCTGATACGGGCTAAGGCGGTTGAAATTAACGAGATTTGTCAAAATTATACCATAGAGACAACGATTTTCACGCACTGCAGGGGAGTTTATTTAGCATAGCTAAAAATTTCTTCCGCGTTACACACAGGGTGGGGCAGACAGGCGGAAGATTGCTTCGCTGCGCTCGCAATGACAGTATGGGGGCGGGATGCGCGTGACTGGAACGGCAGAAGGACGCTGCACCTACGGGAGCGGATCGCGCTTCGGAAGCGCGGTGCGATAGGCGTCCTTGTAGAGACCGATCTTCTCAACCGGGATCGCCTTGAACCCGAGTTTCCAGACGGGCGAGTCGGGCTTGAGGCGGAAGTCGCGCTTCTCCAGAGAGACAAAGCGGGGGTCGCCCTCGGTGAAGTTGTTCTCAAACAGCACGATCCTGTCGTTCAGATTGTCGAACATCTCCAGCCATGTTCCGCCTGCGCGGACGTTGCGGAGAATGCGGTTCCCCTTCGGGACGGCGGGGTCGTCCTGCAGGATGTTCGCCAGAGCCGGGTAGCGGAGGCTGTAGGGCGGCTGATCGTGCTGTACCGCTTTGAGCCGATCCATCAGGGTGCTGTCGCGTCCGTCGAACCAGAACTTCGCCCAGCCCAGCCCCCGACCGTCCACATGCACGGCGGGCGTGCACTCCACGAAGATGTTGTTTTCGATGGTGTTGTCGCGTCCTCCGCCGATCATCGCGGCGCGTCCGGCGCGATAGAAGAGATTGCCGAAGACGGTGGTTCCGCTGGCGCAGTCGTCCAGATAGACCGCCATCACATCCACGAAACCGCCCCCGCCTTCCAGCAGGCGGGTGATATGGTGGAAGTAGTTGTGGCGGATCACGTTGCCCCGCATGGTGAAGTCGCGCCCCATGTAGAAGGCTCCGGCGTCGCCGGTCTGCAGACAGACGCGGTAGATCTCGTTGTATTCGATCAGGTGCTCGTTGCCGCCCAGCAGGATGGCGTTGTGCGGCGCGTCGTGGATCAGGTTATGCGCCACGCGGTTGCCGACACCGTCCACTGTGACGGCGGCGCGGTAGGTGCGCGACCAGCGGCTGTAGTTGTGAATGTGGTTGTTGACGGCATAGTTGCCGCCCATGGTCAGCGTCTTGCGGTCGCCTCCGCCCAGCAGGATCCCTCCGTCGCCGGTCTGATAGATGTCGCATCCCAGGACGCCGTTCTGCGCGCCTGCCTGCCGGTTGAGGGTCGAGTCGTTATAGATGGCGGTCTGGTAGTCGCGATGGTTTCCGCCGATGCTGACGGCGAAGGTTCCCAGATTACGCAGCGTGCAGCCGGCGATCCGGTTGTACGCTCCGTCTACGATCACCGCGCCCGGTCCGCGAGAGCACTCCAGAACCAGCCCCTGAAACGTGATATGGGAAGTCTTCTCCAGCGAGAGCAGGGGCGCCTCCAGCAGCGAGACGACGGTCTTTCCCTGATCCAGCGGCGCGGGGGACCAGAAGTAGAGGATGCCGGACTGGCGATCCAGATACCACTCGCCCGGAGAGTCCAGCTCTTCCAGGATGTTGAGGAAATAGAACCGTTTACCGGGCGAGTAGCCGTAGACGCCGTGCGGCGGCTCGGTCTCCACCATGCGCTGTGCCGTGTCGAGCGATTTGACCTTCTCGTAGGTGTCCGCCCAGTCATAGGTCCAGTAGCCGTGCACCCAGATATCGTCCCGCGATTTCCAGCGCGACGGGCGGTCGCCTGCGTAGGTAAATTTTCCTCCTTCCTGTCCGGCGGGCGCGGCGACGATCTTCGTCCACTCGTCGCCGTTGGGCCAGCGCGCCAGCTGCATCGGGCGATCCTGGAAGAAAAGCTCCAGCCCTGCCGGAACGATCGCCTGCCCGAAACCCCGGCGCGTCATCCTGCCGAAGTCGGAGATCCCCTGCGCACGCAGGTCGGTCTGCAGAACGTTTCCGCGCGCGGCGGGATCGAGACGCTCCAGAACGGCGGGATCGGTAACCGGCGTGAAGCCGCCGATCTCGCGCCCGCCGCTCAGAACGACCTTTTCACGGCGGTAGGCGCGATAGGTGATCGGCGAGTCTGCGGTTGCGCTGTCCTCTTCCGTCAGCGTGAAGGAGGAGGCGCGGGAATAGACGCCCGCCCGCAGATGGATCGTAACGCCCCCCTTCGGAAGCCCGTTGGAACGTTTGAGGGCGCGGACGGCGTCGCGGGCGCGCTCCAGCGTGGCGAAGGGACCGTCGGTGCGGCTGCGGTTGGGGTTGGCGAGTCTGCCGGACCAGGAGTCGTTTCCGGAGGGAGAGATATAGAGGTTCATGGCGGTATTCCCGGCGGACGAGGCGGCTTCCGTGCGCGTGGAAGCGGCGGCAATAAGAGCGGCGGCAGCGAGCAGACAGAGGAGACCCTTTCTGCTCCGCGCTCCGGACAGATGCGGCTGCATGGCGTTTCCTCACAGGCGTTTTTGAGCGCGATATGGCGCTCAGAGACGATTTCGACGCCTCTTTCGGGGCTTCCTGTGAATGGATCGGGCTGTTTTACGCGGAATCGCTTGCGGGACGGCGGTTGCGCCAGGCGCGCAGGGCGATGACGACGAGCGTGATGCCGGTGAGGGGCAGGACGAACTCCGCCATGATCACGCTGTAGAGGGGGAGGGCGTCGTGCTGCGCCGCCTGCAACAGAAGGTAGGCGGTATAGGCGATGTAGTATGCCAGAAAGAGCGCGCCCTCCCAGCGGGTGATCAGGTGACCGGTGAAGAAGATAGGCAGGCAGGCGACGCAGACCGCCAGCATGACCGGCAGATCGAAGCCGAGCACGGCGGTGGAGACGGGAATGCCCCCGGGGCTGACCACGCCGGCGAAGCCGAGAACAAACAGAATATTGAAGATATTGCTGCCGACGACGTTGCCGACCGCAATGTCTCGTTCGCCCCGCCCCGCCGCCATGATCGAGGTGGCGACCTCGGGAAGGGAGGTCCCTGCCGCGACGATGGTCAGACCGATCACCAGCTCGCTCAGCCCGAAGACGCGCGCCAGCGAGGTCGCTCCGCCGACCAGCCAGCGCGATCCGAGCACCAGCATGCCCAGTCCCACCAGAACCAGCGCGATCTGCCACACGAGGACGCCGGGAGAGGTTCCGGTCTTCGCAGGCTCTGTCGGAGGCGGATCCTCTGTTAGCTCTTTACGGCTCTGCCGGATCAGGTAGAGGGTGTAGAGGATCGCGCCGGCAAACAGCAGCAGCGACTCCCAGAAGGCGATGACTCCTCCAGCGGCAAAAGCGTAGAGCAGCAGCGAGACGCCGATCATGAACGGCACCTCTTTTTGAACCAGTTGACGCGCCACGATCAGCGGGGTGATCAGCGCGGAGATCCCCAGAATGAAGAGGACGTTGAAGATGTTGCTGCCGATCACGTTGCCCAGCGCGATGTCGGGCTGACCCGCAAGCGAAGAGATCGCGCTGACCGCCGCCTCCGGCGCGCTGGTTCCGAAGGCGACCACCGTCAGTCCGATCACCAGCGGGGAGACGCCCATCTGCGCCGCCAGACCGGACGCGCCCCGCACCAGCAGTTCGGCGCCGACGATCAGAAGCGCAAAGCCGGCGAGGAACAGGAGTAGGGTAATGGAATCCATGACGGGGAGTGTCTATCCTTGCGTGTTCGAGAGGTTGTCAGTGCCGCTCTGTCGCGCGACTCCCCGCAGGACGGTGTGATCGTCGGAGTAGTTTCCGGCGATCTCATCCGCGACCGAACCTTCCCAGAGCGGCACCTTATGCACATAGGCGGCGCGCCCCAGTAGATGCGCGGCAATCGGGGCGGTGAGGAACAGGAAGAGGATGCCGCACAGCACTTTCATCCAGACCATCGCCTCCGGGTTGCGCAGGGCGACGGCAAGCAGCAGCAGGCTCATGCCCAGCGAACTGGCTTTGGTGGCGGCGTGCATGCGCGTGTAGAGATCCGGAAACCGCAAAATGCCCAGTCCGGCGATCAGAACCAGGACCGCGCCCAGCAATGCCAGCCCTGCGGCGATCCACTCAATCATCGTCGAACCTCCGCTTCTCCAGATAGCGCGCGAAGGCGACCGTGCTGAAGAAGCCCAGGATGGTAAATACCAGCACGATGTCCAGCAGACCCGGCTGATCGGCGAACAGGGCTGCCGCGGTGATCATTCCCGCGACGATGAACCCCAGCAGATCGAGAGCCACCACTCGGTCCGGCAGGCTCGGTCCGCGCAGCAACCGGATGACGGTCAACGCCATCGCCGCCGCCAGCAGGAGAAAGGTCGCAATCATCATCCGCGCAGCAGACGCAGCACGCGCCCCTCCATCTTCTCGATGATCTCCCGGCGCATCTCCTCCGGGTCGTCCAGAAACATGGCATGCACGTAGAGGGTGGATCGGTCGGTGGAGATATCCAGGCTCAGTGTGCCGGGCGTCATCGAGATCAGGTTCGCCAGCAGCAGTATCTCCAGATCGCTCTGTACCCGCAGCGGGATCGCCACGATGCCCGGACGGGCGTGATGGTCGGGCGTGATCGCGTCGTAGGCGACGCGCAGATTGGAGTGCATCACCTCCCATACATAGAACAGAACAAACTCCAGAGAGTAGAGGACGAACATCAGCCGCTTCACGGCGCTGCCTCCTTTCCGAGCACGGCGCGGATATAGACGGAGGAGTCGTGCAGCTGCGCGCCTGCCGCTTCGGAGTAGCGGAGCAGCGGTTGGGGATAGAGGCTGATCGCCAGCGTGGTCAGCGCCATGCAGGCGATGGGCAGCAGGCGCAGAGGCGCGACGCGCCGCGGAGGGGGAGCCTCCTCCGGAGCCTCTTTCCAGAAGACTTCCGCCCATATCTTCGTCATCGAAAAGAGCGTGAGCGCACCAACCAGCAGTCCGACCGCCAGTGCGAAGTAGGCTCCCACCTCAAATCCGGCGCGCAGCAGGGCGAACTTGGCGAAGAAGCCCGACAGCGGCGGAATGCCCCCCAGCGAAAACGCCGGGATGAAGAAGAGCCATGCCAGCAGCGTATAGGCGCGATAGAGTCCGCCGATCCTGCTCAGGCGGTCGCTGCCAGCCGACTGCTCAATCGCCCCGCTTAAAAAGAAGAGGTTGGTTTTGACCACGATGTGATGGATGACGTAGAAGACGGTCGCGGCAAGGGCGTGCTGCGTGAACAGGGCGATCCCCAGCGTCATGTAGCCGATCTGACTGATGATGTGCCAGGAGAGGATGCGCCGAATCTCGTACTGCGCCGCCGCGCCCAGCACGCCGACCGCCATGGTCAGCACGGAGGCGATCAGCAGGATCGGTCCGAACCAGCCGTGATCGAGGGCGAAGAAGAGCGTGTAGGCGCGCAGCAGCGCGTAGACGCCCACTTTGGTCAACAGCCCGGCAAACAGCGCAGAGACGGCGATGGGCGCGGTATGATAGGAGGCGGGCAGCCAGGAGAAGAGCGGAAAGACGCCCGCCTTGATGGCGAAAGAGATCAGCAGGAGCGATCCGGCTGCCAGCGCCAGCCTGGTCTCATCGCCCCCGCGCAGCTTGACCGCCATATCCGCCATGTTGAGCGTGCCCACCTTGCCGTAGAGCAGCCCCAGCGCGGTCAGGAAGAGTCCCGAGGAGAGGAAGTTGAGCACCAGATACTTGACCGCCCCTCCCAGATGACCGGCGCGCGCGCCCAGCGCCAGCAGCACAAACGACGCCATCAGCATCACTTCGAACCAGACGAACAGGTTGAACAGGTCTCCCGTCAGGAAGGCGCCGCAGACCCCGGCGACCAGAAGATGGATGACCGGCTGCATTCCGGCGCGCGTCTGCCGTTCAGGGATGTCGGCGACCGCGTAGAGGGTCGTCATCAGCGCGACAAAGCCGGTTACCAGCACCATGATCGCCGCCAGACGATCCGCGACCAGCGTGATGCCGAAGGGCGCGATCCATCTGCCGGACTGCATCGTCAGGATGCCCGCGCGCTCTACCGCCGCCGTCAGCGCGATTCCGTCGGCGAAGAGCAGCGCCGCGCCGAGCACGCTGACCGCCGACTGCAGACGGACCCATCGCCGCAGGAGGATCAGCAGGGCGGCGGTAGCGAACGGCAGCGCCAGAGGCAGCGCGATCAGGATGTCCGGACGCAGCGTCATCGCGTCTCCTCCTCGGTCTCCAGATCATCGGTTCCCCGCGAGCGGTAGGCGCGGTAGATCAGCGCGACGCTGAAGCTGAGGATGCCAAACCCGATCACGATGGCGGTCAGGATCAACGCCTGCGGCAGCGGATCGGCATAGGGAGCGGGGGGCGTCGTCGCGTCGGGCGGGATGATCGGGGCGCGATAGCGCACCATCTTGCCCGCGCTGAAGATCAGCAGGTTGACCCCCTGTCCGAAGAGCATCAGCCCGAAGATCACCTTTGCCAGGCTGCGCCGCAGCAGAAGATAGATGGAGACGGCGAAGAGAACGCCGATGGTGATTGCCAGCGCGCTTCCCATCTCAGTCCGCCTCCTCCAGCGCGAACGCGATCTGCGTAATCACGCCGATGACCGTCAGATAGACGCCGATATCGAAGTAGAGAGGCGTGCCCAGCTTTACCTCGCCGACGAAGGGCAGCCAGGGGATGGAGCCTGCCCAGACGCCCGTCAGGAAGGATAAGCCCAGCAGCGAGCCTGCCAGCCCGGAGCCGACCGCCGTCAGCACGCCCAGCCCGATCAGCGTGGTCGGATGCAGACGCATCAGCCGGCGCGCTGTCGGAAAGTCGCGGCTGATCCCCCACAGCAGGATCGCCGCGGCGCAGACCAGCCCCCCGATGAAACCGCCTCCCGGCTCATTGTGTCCTCGCAGGAGCAGAAAGACCGACAGACCGATCTGCAGCGGAACGATCAGGGTGGCAGCGGTGCGAAGGAACAGCGATTCCATCAGCTTTCGCCTCCCTCCGGCTGTTTGCGGCGCGGGCGCAGCCAGATCAGCCCGCCGACCCCCAGCGCCGCCGCCGCCAGCACGGTGATCTCGCCCAGCGTATCCAGCGCGCGGAAGTCCACCAGGATCACGTTGACCACATTGCGCCCTTTCGCCTCCAGACTGTTCTGCACGAAGTAGTCGCGCAGAACCGGCTCCGGATGCAGGTTCTGCGCGATCAGCAGCAGGACCGTGATCACGGCGCCGGCGGACAGCGCGAGTATGGCGTCGGCGATCTGCTGGCGCGGGGTGGAGCGGGAGGCGATGCGGGGCAGCCGGTAGATCACAAGCACCAGGATCACCAGGGTCAGCGTCTCGACGAGAAGCTGGGTCAGAGCCAGGTCGGGCGCGCCGTACATGCCGAAGACCAGCGCAACGCCAAACCCCACGATTCCCAGACTAGCGATGGCGGCAAGGCGCGAATTTGAAAGCGCGGCGAACACGGCTCCGGCGATCATGGCGATCAGCAGCACGCCCTCATACGGGCGCAGATCGGAGAAGTCCCAGACCAGCGCCGCAGGACTCCAGACGCGCAGCAGCGCCGCCCCGGTTACCGCGACCATCACCGATACCGCGACCCCGACATAGCCCCGCAGCGAGCCGTGCTGCAGCGTATGGGTGAGAAATTTAGCACACTGCACCATCCCCTCCAGCAGCCACTCGTACAGGCGCGCCGGACCCAGCGAGCCGGGACCGCTCTGCGCGATTCGCTCCGCTGCAGGGCGCGCCCGATGGCGCAGCCGGAAGACGACAAACCCCGTCGCGACTGTGGCGATGCTGAGCATCAGCACCGAGTTGATCCCGTGCCACAGCTTGAGCGTTACCTCCGTCTCCTGCGCCCGCACCGCGCTTACCGCTGGGGCGATCAACCCTCTGTCTATCAGTCCCGGAGCCAGCCCGAAGAGGATGCCCAGCAGCGCGAGAGTCAACGGGGGCAGCCAGAGCGTCCACTTTCCCTCATGCGGGGGCTTTGGCGTGTGATTGAGCGTTCCATGGAACGGACGAAACGCCACGATCAGTCCGACCGCGACCATCAGCACATTGGCGGCGACCCCCGCGGCGGTTACCGCCGGACCGATGTAGGGAGCCGCCAGCTTCGCCTCGTAGAGCAGCTCCTTGCTGATGAAGCCGACCAGAGGAGGCAATCCGCACATCGAGAGTCCGGCTCCGACGGCGGCGGCGGTGGTGAGGGGCATCGCCTTCGCCAGCCCGCTGAGCACGCGAACGTCCCGCGTGCCGGTCTCATGGTCTACCGTGCCCGCCGCCATGAATAACGCGCCCTTATAGAGGGCATGCACCAGGAAGAAGAGCATCGCGGCTTTCACCGCCAGCACGGTGTCCAGCCCGAGCAGAAGGATCATCGTTCCCAGCGCGCTGACGGTGGAGTAGGCGAGCAGCTTCTTCAGGTCCGCCTGCGGGTAGGCGAGAAGCGCGCCCGCCAGCATGGTGGCGACGCCGGCGGTGGTCGCCAGTCCGCGCCACAGCTCGGTTCCCGCCAGCGCGGGAGCCATGCGCGCCATCAGGAAGATGCCCGCGTTGACCATGGTAGCGGAGTGCAGGTAGGCGCTGACGGGAGCCGGCGCGGACATCGCCCCGGGCAGCCAGAAGTGGAAAGGAAACTGCGCGGACTTGGTGAACGCGCCGAACAGGATCAGCAGCAGGATCGCCGGATACCAGGGATGCGCCGTTACCTGCTCCCTCTGCTCCAGCGTTTCAGAGAGGGAGAAAGAGCCTCCCGTCGCGATGCTCAGCAGCACCAGACCCGCCAGCAGCGCCTGCCCGCCCAGGAATGTGACCAGCAGCGCCTGAAGCGCGGAGGAGCGCGCCTTCGCGTCTTCGTGGTAGAAGCCGATCAGCAGGTAGGAGGCGATGCCCGTCAACTCCCAGAACACGAACAGAAGGATCGTGTTGTCCGCGCTGACCATGCCGCACATGGCGATCATAAACAGCAGCAGATACCCGAAGAACCGTCCCTGCAGCGGATGCCCTTTGAGGTAGCCGGAGCCGTAGAGGAGGATCAGCGCGCCGATGCCCAGGATCACCAGCAGGAAGAGGAGCGCAAGACCGTCTATGCGGAACGCCAGATCAATGCCGAGCGAGGGAATCCACGGCGTCCGCTCCGCAATCGGGCGTCCGTCAGCGATGTCAGGAAGGCGGGCTGCCAGGGCGAGAAAAAGGACGAGGGGAAGCAGCGCCAGAACCCATCCGGCGCGCGCTCCCATCCACCGGTACAGCAGTGGAGCCGCCGCCGCGCCTGCCACCAGCACTAACAGTGCGCTGAGGATCATGGCTGAATCTGAGCGTCGAACGGCGCAGGCGCAGCAACGCGCGCGAATCCGACGAAACTTCGCGCAGTGTCCTGATGCCTCTCATGCGGGCTGTCAACAAGCCTGTCGGACATGATTTTGTTCGATTTTCCTGTAAGATTCGTTTTCGGACAGATTCTCTTTCGCGGTACGTATATATAATTTCCTGCGTTCCCGTTTCCGTCCGGAAAGGGCGAGCGAGAGTAGATGTCTGCCGGTCCTGCAAGGGCGCGCGTCTGCTGCAGTGTTTCCGGTATATTTGCTGTTTTCGTGTTATAATGGTTCGGGGAGAGAGGGACAGAGAGGATATGCAGAGAGTGTTATCGGTAGCGGCAGGCGATCGCGTTACGCTGCGTAAGCCCCATCCCTGCGGCGGCTTCGACTGGACGGTAACGCGCACGGGCGCGGATATCGGGCTGATCTGTCTGTCCTGCGGTCGCCGCGTGATGCTGGATCGTGAGGAGTTTGAGCGGCGCGTCCGATGCGTTACTCCGGCGTCTGCGGAGGAGGAGGCGCGTTGAACGGTTCTTCCGCCGACCGCGCGCATAGACGCCGCGCCGCATCGCGCTTCTCCAGCGCGCTGGGGGTCAGCCTTCTGTTTCTGGCGCTGGTGCTTCCGGCGGATTTCGACGCTACCGAACCGCTGACGAAGCAGGACCGGCAGGAGGAAACGGCTCCCGCTACGCCGAATAGCCCCGTACGTATCGAAATAGACGGGACGGAGGCGCAGTCGGAGGAGGGGGCGAACCTCTATACGGTCTGCCGCCTTACGCCCCCGGCGTCCGGCAGCGAGCCTGTCTGGGCGAACTGGATCACGCTGGCGGGAGCGCGTCTGAACGCGCTCACCGGCGACGAGGCGACGGTGCCGGCGTATGCGCAGCGTCAGCCGGACGGCTTTGCGGTCGTGATCGTCAATCACAGCCGCGCGAAGGTGCAGATACGCCTGGATACGCGCCTGTCATCCGGCGTCTGGAATATCGAGCGTTTCACGTTTTCCCCGACAGAATCGGAAACCTTGCCGCGTCTGGAGCGATTACAGTCTGTGGTGCGCGATGCGGCGGGATCGGAGATCAAACCGGGGTCGCTCTCGCCCGGACAGGCAGCCATCTATCGCTACACCCATCGGAGCGCGCAGGTCGCCTCCGCCTATCGCGCGGTGAAGAGCCGGGCGGAGAGGGTGCGGAGAGGACATCCCGCCGTCTACCGGCGTCTGAGACCGCCGCTGGAGGAGTGCTCCGCGCATGTGGAGCGGATCCTCAACGGCTCTGCGGCGAAACAGCGTTACGCCAACATCCGCAGCATCCATCGCGCCCTGCTGACGGTGGCGCACCTGCTGACGCTGGCGAAGAACGCGCGCCAGGAGGACCTTCCGGTTCCGGAGGCGGATGCGCTGCTGGAGACGCTCTATCGTCTGGAGGAGATGCTGGCGGAGCTGAGCGCGAACAGTCTCGACTTGGTTCCGGCGATGGCGATCTCAGCTTCGGACCCGAATCAGCCGCAGGCGCGTCAGATCACCGTCTCTCTGCGCAATGCGGGACAGCGTTCGGTCTCCTATGTGCGCATTCAGGTGACGGCGACCGATAACGCCGCGATCCGTCCGGATGAGCCGGCGATGTTCCAGACGCTTCGTCCCGGGCAGTCGGTACGCGCAACCTTTACGCTGAAACTCAGTGATTACGGGCGCGGTATTGTCGCCCGTATCGGCTACTATACCGAGCGTGCACCCGCCATTCTGCGTCTCAAAGCGATCTGAAGCCTTCCCGACACACGCTCGATCTCTGATAAGGAGACCATCCCCATGTCTGCACGTCCGCTCCCGGCGCGCCTCGCCGGTTGTCTGATCGCTCTCCTGCTGCTCGGCTCCTTCGGCGCAGCCTCCCCGGCTCAGGGACAGCTATCCATCCGTTTTGATCTTCAGGACAACGCAAAGGTCAGCGACACGGTGACGCTGACGGCGCGGGTCCGCAGTGAAGACGATACCGGCATCGAAAAGGTGGAGTTCTATCTTGGCGACCAGCTGGTCGCCACCGATACGAGCACGCCCTACACCTATGAGTGGGATACGCTGCAGGTTGCGGAGGGCAGCTACACCTTTACGGTGCGCGCCTACGACGCCAAAAACAACGCCGCCAGCGCGAAGCTGACGCTCGTGGTGGACAACGAGTTGAGCAGAGGCGCGGACTTTCACGCCGATGCCGCGCTGGCGGCGCTGAAGGAGGGAAAGACCGCCGACGCCGTCCGCTTCGCCCGGCGCGCCCTGAAGATCGCACCGTCCAATCTGCGGGCGGCGCGCGCGCTGGCGGGCATCTATCGTCAGCAGCGAGAGCTGGGCAGGGCAATCGAGGTGCTGGAGCGAGCCGAGATCCCGCCGGATGATGTGGAGACCCGCGCCGATCTGGTCGCTCTCTACATCAACGCGGGAGAGAACGCCGGCAGCACGGAGGCGTTTCTGGATCAGGCGAGCAAGGCGGTGGAGGTCTACGCGAAGCTTCAGGAGGCGCGGAAACTGAGGCAGTCGTCAGGCGGGGATGCGGTCTCCGCCGCGATTGCGCGGGGCGACGCCTACTTTGCGGCGCGCAACTGGGACGCGGCGATCAGAGAGTATCAGAGAGCCGGGTCGGCGGAGACCGCGCCGATGGAGGCGTTGAACCGCCTGCTCCTCGCCTATATCAACGCGGGTCGCCGGCGTGATGCGGAGACGCTCCTGCGCGTGCTCACCAACTTCAAGCGCGCCGACGATGTCACGACGGTGATCCGGGGGCTGATGCTCTATAACACGCAGGAGTTCGCAAAGGCGCAGCAGACGCTCAAGCCGATGGTCGAAAAGCGTATGCTCTCCGCGCTGATCGTCTCCGGCTACCTGCATCTGGTGCTCAAGCAGAGCCGGCAGGCGCAGATGATGGCGGAGCAGGCGCAGCAGATCGCGCCCGATCTGCCGGAGGTGCATCTGCTGCGCGCCTACGTCCTGACGGACAGCATCGACTCGCGCCGTGCGCTGCTGCGCGCGCAGGAGCTGGACCCGCTGCTTCCGGAAGCCTATGCGATGCGCGCCTATCAGATCCTTCTCACCAGCGGCAGTCGTCGTTTTGCCTCCGCCGACGCCCTGTTTGAGTTCGCGCTCAAGCGCGATCCGCAGAACGTCTACGCCATGCTGGGCTACGCCGCGTCGCTGATGGCGCAGCGGCGACCCAATGAGGCGGAGCCGCTGGTAAACAGGGTGGTGGAGATGCAGAAGGAGGCTCCGGACGCGCTGGTGGCGCAGGCGCTCAACTTCTCACTGCTGGACAAGCCGGGCTTCATGATCACCAATAACCTCAACGCCGCGATGAAGGCGGACGATGAGCGATGGAACGATGTGTTCGTGCCCAAGCCGCTCGATCTGGTGCAGCGTATCTACCGCTATCGGTACGCCCCCTCTCTGACCCCTGCCTCGCTCTATCCAGCGCAAAGACAGGCGAGCGCGGGAAGATAGTCCCGGAATCGGAGCAGGACGCAGGCGATGACGCCCGTCGCCTGCGTCTTTTTTGTCCGTTTTCGGAAGAGATCGCCGATTCATACGGTACACTGAAGTCATAAGATTTTTTCGACGGAACGCCTCTGAATGAACCGCGAAGAGCCTGAAACCGCGCTGTCTGTGATGGAGGGAGTGGCGCCGCCGCCCTCGATCAATCCCCGCCTGACGGCGGCGCGCAGACGCCCGCTTCCCCCTGCCTCGGAGATGCTGGCGCAGATACGGCAGGGAGACCGCGCCGCGCTGAGCCGCGCCATCACGCTGATAGAGAGCGCGCTTCCGGCGCACCGCCGGCTCGCCGGAGAGCTGCTCGACCTCTCGCTGCCTCTGAGCGGCAATTCGATCCGGGTTGGGATCACCGGCGTACCGGGCGTCGGCAAGAGCACGCTGATCGAGGCGCTTGGCAGGCTGCTGGTGGAGAAGCGCGATCACCGCCTCGCCGTCCTCGCCGTGGATCCGACCAGCGCCGCGACACACGGCAGCATTCTCGGGGACAAGAGCCGGATGACCTTCCTCTCCGCGCATCCCCGCGCCTTTATCCGCCCTTCGCCGACCGGCGGCTCGCTGGGAGGCGTGGCGCATCAGACCCGCGAGACGATCCAGCTGTGCGAGGCGGCGGGGTTCGATGTGATTCTCGTGGAGACGGTAGGGGTCGGGCAGTCGGAGGTGGCGGTTCACGGGATGGTGGACTGCTTCCTGCTGCTGATGCTGGCGGGCGCGGGGGATGAGCTTCAGGGGATCAAACGCGGCGTGATGGAGATGGCGGATGTGCTGGCGATCACCAAAGCCGACGGTGAGAACCTGATCCGGGCGAAGGTGGCGCGACAGCAGGCGATCAATGCGCTGAACCTGCTTGCGCCCCCGGTCGGCGGACGCCGCCCGCCGGTGCGGCTCTGCTCCGCGCTGGACGGCAGCGGGATCGAAGAGCTGTGGGGCGATGTGGAGGAGTTTATCGCGCACGGCAGGCAGACGGGAGAGTTTGCGCGGCGCAGGGCGGAGCAGGCGGTGGCGTGGATGGACGACCTGGTACGGCGAATCCTGCTGGAGCGGCTGCTGGAGCGTCCCGAAGTGCAGGCGCGGCGCGAAGACCTGGAGGGATGGGTGCGCGCCGGCACGCTGACCTCCCGCCGCGCCGCCGAAAAGCTGCTGGAGACGATCGAAGGGAACTTCTGAACGGTGTCGGAGACAGTGGAGATAACGCTGGCGGACGGAGAAGTCCGGCGTTTTGAGCGGGAGACGGCGCGCGTTCCCGCCGATCACGACGCTTCCGGCGAAGGAACGCTGGCGCTGCGCTTCATCCGTCTGCGCTCGCCCTTCCCGGAGCGTACCCCGATCGTCTTTCTGGCGGGAGGACCGGGCGATTCGGGGATCGGGTGGCTGCGTCATGCGCCTTTTCGAGAGGTTTTTGAACGGGTTGCGCGGTCGCGGGATCTGATCCTGCTGGATCAGCGGGGGTGCGGCGATTCGGAGGAGGATACGCGCTGTCCGCCGCCGGACTTCCGGGAGGGCTGGCTGCAGGAGGAGGCGGCTGCGTTCGCCATGCTGACCGATCAGGCGGAGCGCGCGCTGTCCGCCCGTCCGTCGCTGATCCCCTCGCGGTATACGCCGTGGCAGAGCGCGCGCGATCTGGCGTATCTGGCGGATGCGCTAGGCGCGCCGCAGATAGATCTGTGGGGTTACAGCTACGGCACACATCTGGCGCAGACTGCGCTGAAGGCGATCCCGGAACGGGTGGAGCGGGTCGCGCTGTGCGGATTTGAGGGACCGGATCAGACACTGAAGCTGCCCTCCCGGATACAGGCGCAGCTGGAGCGGCTGGACGCGCTTGCGGCGCGGCAGGGAGCCTGCCCGAACCTACTGGAGCGGATGGCGCGGGCGCATGCGCGGCTGGAACAGATTCCGGTGACGGTGCGGCTGACGGACGGCGCGCCGACCCCGGCGGGGTTGTTCGGGCTACGATGGATCGTGAGCAGCTGGGTCGGCGTCTCCAACCGTTTTGTGCATATTCCTGCGCTCTACCGCGCGCTGGAGGAGGGCGATCTCTCCCGGCTGGAGCGTGCGGCGCAGGGCTTTGCGAAGATGCTGACACAGCGAAACGCCGTCTTCTACCTGAAGGACTCGGCAAGCGGGGCGACGGCGGCGCGACTTCAGCGGATAGAGGAGGAGAAGGGAGACTGCCTGCTGGGGAACGCGGTGAACTTCCCCTTCCCGGCGATCCGTGAGGCGTGGCGGCAGCGCGATGCTGGCGATACGTTCCGCGCGCCGCTCAGCGCGCCCCACCCGCTCTTTATCCTCACCGGCTCGCTGGACGGATTTACGCCGACCGAGAACGCGCTGGAGAGCCTCTCGACTCTTCCGAACGCCGTGCATCGGCAGATCGCCGGCGCGGCGCATAACGATCTGATACTCTGTCCGGCGGCGATCGAGGACCTCATCCGCTTCTTCAGCGGGGAGCCTCTCTCCGGAGAGCCGTACTCTATCGCGGAGCCGCAGATGGTCGGTTGATCCGGCGACGCCGTTTGAGACGCCGTTTGACAGGAGGAAGTCCGGCGCAGGCTGGTGAACAGGTTTGCGCCGCGCCCCGGTGTGCGCCGCACTGCCGGTGTGCAGGGCGCCCCGGTGTGCAGGGCGCAGGCGCGGGCAGCAAATTACATGGGAGGTAATCGTTTTCATGTCGCACAGCAGTTCCAGAACCATCGCGCAATGGGATGCGCGCAGCATCCTTCGCATACTCTTCTGTACCGCGCTGACGGCGGCGGGCGCACACTGGGCGCTGAAGCTGCCGTATACGCCGGTACCGATGACCTGGCAGGTGGCGGCGGTGCTCTTCTCCGGGCTGTGGCTCGGGGCGCGCGGCGGCTTCGCCTCGCAGGCGCTCTATCTGACGCTCGGGCTGGCGGGCGCGCCCATCTTCGCCTTCGGCAACGGCGGAGCCGCCTATCTCTTCAATCCGATGGGCACCGGCGGCTATCTGCTCAGCTGTCCGCTGGCGGCATGGCTGACGGGATATGTGATGGAGCGCGGGGGTGAGCGGCGCGGCGCTCCGTTTCTGGCGTGTCTGTCGGGGCTGGCGGCGGTCTACGGCATGGGCTGTCTCTGGCTGGGAGCATGGCTGCGGCTCAGCGTCTGGCAGACGCTCCTGATGGGGGCGGGCTGGTTCCTCTTCTGGGACGCGGTCAAGGCGATGCTGGCGATCCTTGCCGTTGGAAAGCTCTCTTCAGGGAGACGACGCCTCTGATGCGCCGGGGATTCACGCTGATTGAACTGCTCACGGCGATCGCGGTGATTGCGATCCTGGCGGCGATCCTCTTTCCGGTCTTCGCCCGAGCGCGTGAGCAGTCTCGAAAGGTAACCTGCCTCTCCAATCTGCGTCAGATCGCGCTGGCGCATCGGCTCTACACCCAGGACTACAGCGAAGCCTACATGAACACGGGCGACCCCTATCTGTGGGTGGGGCGGCGCTGGCGATGGTCGCTGATGCCCTATCTGGCGATCGGGCAGCAGCAGAGAGCGGGCAGCTTTGACAGTCAATCCGGCGCGCCCGCCATTCTGCTCTGCCCGTCGGATACCCTCTCCGGCACAGGCTTCGACGCCACCTCCTACGGCTACTCCGCCTGTTTCTACCATACGCCGGAGCAGATCAACGCCATGCGTCTGGGAAACCTGCGTATCGCGCTGAACGATCCGGGACCGGGCGCGGTCTGCGTCACGCAGACGGAGGCGAACGTGCTCTATCCCTCCCAGAAGATACTGGCGGGGGAGTGGTTCAACAGCCATCAGCATGAGCGGGGACCGGTGGGCTACTGGGGAACGCTGCAGGGACCGCGCACGCCGGGACCGGATCGGTGGACGGGCGGGCGCGCCTATGCGTTTGCCGACGGACACGTGAAGTTCCTGATGGCGACCCGCCTGCGACCCTCCGCCGACGACTGCCCCGACTTTCATCTGACGCCCGACGGACTGCAGGGCAGCGACCTGCGTTGAAAGGCGCATCTTTCCGCCCGGCGGTTCGTAAAAGAGATAGGTCGGGCGGGAGTGCGGGCTTTGAACGGAGTGCGTTCCACTCGCCGCAAGACGTGAGAGGAGCATGGCAATGCAGAGACGATGGTGGCTGCCCCTAGTGATTATGCTTGTCCTGACCGGGTGCAGCCGGAGGGAACAGACCGTCTCGACGCCGGACGGACGGGTGACGGTTTCGCAGGATGGTCCGAAGGCGGAGGCGAAGGGACCGGAAGGCGAGACGAAGTCGGAGCATCAGGAGGGTAAGTCCACGATCACCCACACCGATAAAGAGGGACGCACGACGAAAGTAGAGATCGGGGAGAAGATGGATATGTCGGCGATGGGCGTTCCCGCCTATCCCGGCGCGGCCCTGTCCGACAAGAACAGTCAGGGCAAGGTCGAGGGCGGAGGCGCTGCCACCTACGCGATGGGGCTGAAGACGAAAGATACGCCGGAGAGGGTGCTGGAGTGGTATAAACAGAAGATCACCGTGCAGACCAGCACCCCCATGCCGGAGGGAGGCGCGCTCTTCGGAACCAATGCGGCGGGAGACTCGGTGACGATCACCGCCGTAAGAGAGGGGGAGGAGACCGTCATCGCGATCGCCGTCCAGAAGAGGCAGTAACATACGATCCTCTGCCAGAGAAGGCGCGTCACGCAGGCAGACAGCCCGCGATCGGAAGGATATCTGACAGCGATGGAACTCATTCCATCGCTGTCATTGCAGTCCTGGCTGTCCGGCGAAAGCTTCGCGGGCGACTCCGATCCCCGATCTCCATCTGATGAGGGATGCGGGTAAAGACCTGCGGATCGAACTGCCGCGGGAACTCTGCCCCGTGCTGCATCAGGTATAATATCCCGGAGATAGTTCCCGTGAGTCGCGTTCTCAGCAATCGTATTATCTTTCTGCTTGCCATTGTCGGGGTCTTTGTCTCCGGTTACCTGACGCTGGCGCATCAACTGAACTTCGAGATGCCCTGCGGCTTGACGCACGGTGGCTGCGATAAGGTCGCGCAGCATGAAAGCGCGCGGGGCTTCGGCATTCCGGCGCTGCGCGCGATACCCACCGCCGCCTTCGGGCTGATGATGTTCGTCGCGCTGCTGGCGCTGTCGTTTGCGCGCGCCGCCGTCGGCTCGGACGTGCTGGAGCGCAGAGCCGCCTTCGTGCAGTGGCTGATGCTGCTGGCGGGCGTGGCGGCGACCCTCTATCTGACCTATCTGGAGAAGTATGTCATTCAGGCGTGGTGCGTCTGGTGCGTCGCCTCCGGGATCATCACCGTACTTGCCTTTCTCGTCAGCAGCTATGAGCGGCTGTCCTCTGCGACGCGATCCGCAGGTTCGCCCTCCGTTGGATAGACCCGCCGTCTTTGCAGGGACGACGCCAAGAAGGAGAGAGTTCGTGAAGTCTGGCGAAGTGAAGCTATTCGCCGTTATTTTGGTGATTGCGATCGTGCTGGTCGGGGTCGCCCTCTATCCGACCCTGATGGAGCAGCGTAAAAAGCCTCAGATTCTGACACCGGTGGCGGTCTCCTTCTCCCGCGCCGATCTGGTTCCTGCCGGCAGTCATCTGCGTGGCAAGGCGGATGCGCCCTATACGCTGGTGGAGTTCGCCGATTTCCTCTGTCCCCAGTGCAAACAGGTGAAGCCGGAGATCGAGAGCATGATCCGGAAACATAAGGATAAGATGAACTACGTCTATCATCACTTCCAGGCGTCGCCCAATCATTTCAACTCCGATGTGATGGCGCGCGCGGCGGAAGCCGCCGGTCTGCAGGGCAAGTACTGGGAGATGCTGGATCGGCTCTATGAGAGGCGTGATCTGTTCGAAACCGCCTCCGACTCGAAGGCGGTGGATGAGATCGTGAAGATCGCTGCGGATCTGAAGCTGGATATCATGCGCTTCCGTTCCGACCTCAACAGCAAGGCGATGAAAGACCGCGTAGACGATCAGATGCGCGTCGCGCTGAAGGCGGAGGTGCGCGGCACGCCGACCTTCTTCATCATCAAGCCCGACGGCAAGATCACCAAGTTCGAGCATATTCGCGCCCTGGTAGACTTCATGGATAACCCGGAGAACTTAAAGTAATCATGGACATGGGAATCGCGGGGCGCGTGGCGATGGTCGCCGCCGCCAGCAAAGGGATCGGAAAAGCCATTGCGGTCGGACTGGCGGAGGCTGGCTGCAGACTCTCGGTCTGCGCGCGCACGCCGGAGACGCTGACGGCGACCGCCTCGGAGATCGCCGCGCTGGTCGGCGAGGAGAGCGTGCTGTCGGTCACGGCGGACGTGTCGCGCGCGGAGGATCTGGAGCGATGGTTCCAGCGCACGACGGAGACGTTCGGGGCGGTGGACATTCTGGTGACCAATACCGGCGGTCCGCCGGCGGCGCGCTTTATGGCGTTGAGCGACGCGCAGTGGGAGGCGGGCGTGCAGTCCACGCTGTTGAATGTGGTGCGGCTCACCCGGCTGGTGGTTCCGGGAATGCAGGCGAGGAAGTGGGGGCGAATCATCCACGTCACCTCGCTGGTCGCCAAGCAGCCCTCGGATGACCTGACCATCTCCACCACGCTGCGCGCCGGCATCTCCGCGCTGACTCGCACGCAGGCGAATCAGTTCGCCCCGGATAACATTCTGGTCAACGCCCTGCTGCCCGGCAACACCCTCACCGACCGCGCCTACCATCTGGCGAACGTGCGGGCGCAGGCGCAGGGAATCACGCCGGAGGAAGCCCTCGCGCAGACCGCGCAGAAGATTCCTCTGGGACGGCTGGCGCAGCCGCGCGAGATCGCCGACGCCGCCGTCTTTCTGGCGTCGGAGCGCGCCTCCTACATCACCGGGATCTCGCTGCTGGTGGACGGGGGCGTCTGCCAGTCGCCCCTCTAGCGCCGCCTGCGATGGAGACCCCCCTCTTTCCGCTGACCGTCTTTCGCTTCTGTCCGCGCTGCGGGTCGGAGGAGGTCGAGTCCCCGACGATCAAGCTCTTCGTCTGCCGCGCCTGCGACTTTCACTACTACCAGAACGCCGCCGCCGCGACCATCGCCCTCATTCGCGATCCTCATGGCAGGGCGCTGTTTACCCGGCGCGAGAAGGAGCCGGCGCGCGGAAAGCTCGACCTGCCCGGCGGCTTTGTGGATCCGCTGGAGACGGCGGAGGAGTCGCTGCGGCGCGAGGTGCGGGAGGAGGTCGGGCTGCAGATCGAACGCGCCGAATTTCTCGCCTCCTTCACCAACCGCTACGACTATCGCGGCGTTACCTACTACTCCCTCGACCTGGTCTTTCTCTGCGAAGTCTCCGACTTCTCGCCACTTGCCGCGCGCGATGAGGTGATAGAGACCCTCTTTCTTGCGCCGGAGACGGTCTCCCCCGAGGAGATCGGCTTCGAGTCGGTGCGCCGGGCGATCCGCCTGCTGTGTGACCGGGAGGGACGCATCTCCCGCGCCGACGCCTCCCCGAGCCCCGCGCCGAATACTCTCATCGAACCGCTTGCATGAAAGGAGTGCGCTTCGCGCCCGGCGAATGCTGAGGGGAAGAGCGGGAGAGAACGCCCTCTCTATCCTTACAGCGGGCGATATAAAGGGCGGAGGAGGGATCGTCTTTCTGCGCCGGGAAGATCGCGATGTCTCTGACGTGCCGGGAATTTCTCCAGATCGCCGCGTTGACCCCGCTGGTCACGGAGACGCTGATCATGCCTGTCCCCGAAACGCCTGCGGATCCGCCGATCCGCCCCGGCATCCTTCTCTTTCTGACGGACGTTCACGGGCAGTGGGCGTCGCGCTGTTACGGCAATCGCGAACTGCAGACGCCCAACATGGACTACCTGGCTGCGACGGAGGCGCGCATGACCGCCGCCGCGCCGCCCTGTCCGGTCTGCTCTCCCGCGCGCGCCTGCCTCTTTACCGGACGTCTGCCTCCCCAGCACGGCATACATGACTGGATACGGGAGGAGGGAGATACGCGCCGCTGGATGGAGCGAGAGCGTCCGCTATCCGCCCCACGCTGGAGCCTTCCCGGACGAACTCTACGATCTGCGCGAAGACCCCCGCGAGACGACGAACCGGATCTCGGACCCGCAGCAGACGCAGACGGTCCGCCATCTGCGCGCGTCTGGAGGATCACTTTGCACGTTACGAGGTGCCGGAACGCTCCGGGCGCAGCATCCTGGCTCTTCCCGTTCACACTCTCAACGAACCCTGGCGCACAAAACTGTAGCGCTCCGGGGCGGTCTCCCGGATCACTCTGAAAGGAGCTGAAGGACGATGGAAAGAGACCCGTTCATATCGCAGGAGGCGGTTCCGTCCGGCTGGCTGGATGCGCGCGGATACGGCGCGAAAGGCGACGGCGTGACCGATAACACCGCCGCTGTGCAGCACGCGCTGGATACGGCGCGAAAAGGCGGCGGCGGAACCGTCTACCTGCCGCCGGGCAGGTATCTGTTCCGGGGCAGTCTGAAGGTGCCGATCTCCGTCACGCTGGCGGGATCGTTTCATGCTCCTCCGGCGCATAACGGCATTCGCGACGCCGGACTGCCGAAGCCCGGAGAGGACGGCACGACGCTGATGGTGACCGGCGGTGCGGGATCGGAGGAGGGAGAGCCGTTCCTGACGCTGGATACCAACAGCACGCTCAAAGGCGTTACGATCTACTACTCGGAGCAGGATCCGCAGGCGCGCCCGAAGCCCTACCCCTGGACGATCGCCATGCGCGGGAAGAACCCCGCCGTGCTGGATGTGGAGCTTCTGAATCCCTACAACGGCATTGACGCCACGCAGAACGAGCGTCATCTGATCCGCAACGTGCACGGTCAGCCGCTTCGCCGGGGGATCCTGGTGGACCAGATATACGACATTGGGCGGATTGAGAACGTCCACTGGAACCCCTGGTGGTCCATGTCCGAGCCGGTGCTGAAGCTGATCAAGGAGGAGGGCGAGGCGTTCATCCTGGGCAAAACCGACTGGGAGTATATGCTCAACTGCTTCGGCATCTTCTATGCGGTCGGCTTTCGTTTCACCCGCTTCAAGCACGGTCCCGGCAACACCGTGCTGACGCAGTGCGGGCACGACATCGGACCGGTGGCGGTGCTGGTGGAGGATGTGCAGTCGCATGCGGGCGTGGCGTTCACCAACGGGCAGTTCATGGCGAACATCGTGGTGCGCGAGAGCAACTCCGGTCCGGTGAAGTTCCATAACTGCGGATTCTGGCCCATCGAGACGACCACCACGCAGGCGGACCTTGCCGGGCGCGGGCATATTACCTTCAACGGGTGTCACTTCGCCGGATGGGATCGGAAGAACGAGGGCGTCCCCTGCATCCGGGCGCGCTGCAATGGCTTGACGATCGCTGCCTGCGACTTCATGGTTGCGGGAAAGACTCAGGTGGAGATCGGCGCGGAGGTGAAGGCGGCGATCCTGATGGGCAATCGTCTGCGCGGCGGCGAGAAGATCATCAACCGCTCCGCCGGCGCGCAGATCGGCTTGAATGCCGTCGTGTAGGATCGAACTACAGGAGCCAGCGCGCCAGATACTTCGCGCCGGCTCCCGGCGCACCTCTACAGCACTCCGTAGACGCGGTAGACCTCGTCTATCGGCATGCCGTTGGCGATCAGTTCCCGCTCTTCGTTCTCTTTTTCGAAGATGGCTTCAACGCGCAGAAGCACCTCGTCCACCACCGCCTCCGGGATCAACTGCACGCCGTCGTTGTCTCCGAAGATGAAGTCTCCCGGACGCACGCAGACATAGTGCGTCAGATGTCCGGGCAGATAGATGGGGACGTTGACCTCCGTGATGATCCATCCGCCGAAGGCGTTGGGGCGCGTGCCGAAGCTGTAGATGGGGAAGTCGGGCATCTTGAGGACATACTGCGTGTCGCGGCAGTTGCCCGCCAGCAGCATACCCCGGCAGCCGTGCGCGTAGGCTAACTGGCAGCTCATCTCGCCAAAGTGCGCGGGCTGCATGTCGCCGCCGCAGTCGAAGCAGAGGATGGAGCCGTTCTCCGCCGCCTCTACCGCGCGCATCATGCGCTTCTGCGGATGACCGCCCTCCGCCTCCCACTTCTCTTCCAGCCGTCTCTGCTCTTCGGGGGTGCGCTGCTCTACCAGCGAGTGCAGCTTGATGGGCAGGGCGCGCCCGACCAGATGCATCCCCTGACGCAGCGGCTTGAACTGCGCCGAGAAGACCGTATCGCGAATGCCCAGACTGGCGAGCGCGTCGGAGACGGAGCCGCCATATCCGGCATGACGGAAGCGCGCGATGCGCTCCAGATCAGTGATGTCGAGTCTGCGCGGGGTGTCCCCGGCAGGTTGATCGGGCAGAGCCATAGAGGAATCTCCTTCGTTGGATGGTTTCGGTGAAGCGGCTACCAGGCGAGCCAGCCGCCGTCCACCGGCAGGATCACGCCGTGCAGGTAGGCGGAGGCGTCGGAGGCGAGAAAGACGACGGCTCCCTGCACATCGGACGGCTCGCCCCAGCGTCCGGCAGGGATGCGCGCCAGAATAGAGTCCCGGCGCGCGGGATCGGCGCGCAGCTGCGCCGTCACCTCGGTCGCCATATAGCCGGGCGCGATGGCGTTGACGTTGACGCCCTGCCCAGCCCACTCATTGGCGAGGGCGCGGGTCAGTCCCGCCAGTCCGCTCTTTGCCGCCGCGTACGCGGACGCGCGGAAGCCGCCCTGAAACGAGAGCATGGAGGCGACCTGAATGATCTTTCCGCCGCGTCCGGAGCCGAGAAAGTGCCGCGCCGCCGCCTGCGCCAGAAAGAAGGCGCTGTTCAGATTCACCTGCAGCACGGCGCGCCAGTCCTCTTCGGGGAAGGCGGCGGCGGGGGCGCGGCGTATGATCCCGGCGTTGTTGACCAGAATATCGAGCCTGCCGTGCGCGGCGACGCACGCGCTCACAAGGGCTTCCGCCGCCGCCGCGTCGGTCTGCGACAGATCGTGCTGCAGATCCGAGCCGCGCCTTCCGCAGGCGGCAATCTGCTGCAGGGTCTCCTTCGCCGGCAGGACATCCAGCACGCAGACATCGGCTCCCGCCTCTGCCAGACCGACCGCGATCGCCTGACCGATGCCCCGCGCCGCGCCGGTAACCAGCGCAACCCGTCCATGAAGTCGAAACAGGTCCAGAATCATGGCTCAATAGCGCAGATCGAGCGGTTCAATCCCCTCGCGGCGGCAGTAGGCGAGGTAGCGTTCCAGTTTCGAGAAGACATCGTCCTGATAGATCAGGTTGTCCTGATCGTCCAGATACTGGATGACGCCCTCCAGCAGAAAGAGCGTGATCATCTCCTCGTCGCTGTCCACTACCAGCGTGTGAATATCGCCGGGCGGCTCGTAGATAAAGGTTCCGGGACGCGCCTGCCAGTCGCGCTCCGGGTAGTGCCACGCGCCCTGAAGGCAGTAGCCCAGAACCTGACTGCTGTGCCGGTGCCGATTCACCCTGCCTTTGCCGGAGATCTTCAACAGGTTCACCCAGCGCCCGTTGACCAGATCGAACCGCAGCGGCTTGAACCAGACGCGCTCGCCCTGCGGAACCCAGGGCAGGCGGTCCGAGTGGATCGCCTGATCGGGCAGGGCGAAATCCAGCCCGGTAAACCATCCCGATGTTGGGGTCATTTTGCTTGCCTCCCTCAGGAACTTTTCTCTCTTAACGGCGTTCCGGCGCGATCCGCCAGAGCAGGATGCTGTCCACCGCCACCGAGTCGCCGCCCCACCACTGTACGCGCATCTCCAGCGCGCCGCCGGGATGCGTGAACCGCAGCGGGATCGCGCGGAACTCACCGTCGGGCAGCGACTCGGCGCGCACCTCGCGCTGCGCCGTAACCGGAAAGCCTCCTCCGACGCAGGAGTCTAGGGTCAGCAGGCGTCCGCTCCCCGATCCGATCCGCTTGAGCCGGAACAGCGCAAGATAGCGTCCCGCAGGCATCGGCGTATAGGGTCCGAAGAGGATGAAGCCGGTCTCCGCCCTGCCGGTCTGCGCCGTCCAGACCGCGCCGTTCAACGCCTGAGGGTCCTTCTGCGCAAATCCGGAGCGGTGCGGCAGTTCCGCCGCCGGAAACTGCCGTATAAACTCCAGCCTCTCCCGAACCGGCGCGGGGTTGAGAATCTCCTGCTCCGGGATGGTCCGCAGGCGGATGCGCGTCCGGTCGGTTCCGGCGATCCCCTCCGGGATTAGCGCGATCTCTGCGCCCGTCGGAACGCCCTGCACCGTGATCGGGACCGCCTGCCCGGGGGCGAGACGGACTCGCTCCAGGCGAACCTTTGCGTCGCGCAGTCCCTGCAGGACCCGCAGGCGCGTCGTCATCGGTCGAGAGGTAACGTTCTGCAGGGTCGCCGTGAACTGCGCTGACTGTCCCTCCACCGACACCAGCGTGTCGGGAGCGCGAACCAGCACCTTCCGGGCGGCAAGGTGCTGACGGTAGAGCGACGCCAGATGATCCGGGCGCACCACCTCGTACTCCGGTCCGAGCCGTTCCGAGATCTCCTGCAGCATCTTCAGGTCGGCGAACCAGTTCAACACGAACAGGTGCATGAACGCGGGACGCTGCGCGGGGGTCTGGCTGCGAATCTGCTCCAGGACGCCCTCAATCTGCTCCTGCCGCGACCTGCCTTCGTAAAACTGGGTCAGCGCATGAAAGACAGGAACACTATTCGCGCTCGGATAGACAGCCTCCTCGTAGCGGATGACGCGCCTTCCATAGTCGGGGAAGAGCGCCTCCAGCTGCGGTATCTTTTCAGCGTAACGACGGATCGCCTCCGGGCGGGTCGCGTTCATGATCCAGAGCGACTGCAGGTCCATACGCGCCATCGCCGCGCGGGTCTGCTCCAGGAAGCCGTCGAAGATCCGCTGTCGGTCCGGGCTGCGGTACCGGGCAGCGTAGGAGTCGGCGTAGGTGTATCCCACGCCGGAGACGGCTCCCAGAAAGTCGTCGGCGGGGGTGGCGGTGGAGTAGTAGTAGTCCACGATGCCCGGTATCAGCATGGCGGCGGAGGGGGAGATCGTCCAGCCCAGCGGAAGCTTCCCGCGTGTCGGCTCCCTCCATAGCTGCGGGAAGTTGTGGTGCGTCAACACCGGCAGATTATCGCCGTCGGAGATGATCCAGGAGACGTAGACCCTGTCCCTGTTCAGCTTCGGCGCAGGCGGCGCGGGTTTCTGGACAAAGCGCGGGATGCGGATGCCGGAGTGCAGGCTCAGGTTGGAGCAGTTGATCGAGCCGACCAGATACTTGCCGAACTCGGCGAAGAGCGTGACACCCGGTCCCTCGCCGATGCCCACATCTTTTGCCGCCCAGGGGTAGCTCATCACCGGGATATTGACCGGCATCTTCGCAAAGAGCCGCTCCATCAGGCGCGCTTCCGCGGTCGGATTGGCGTAGGGCTTCGCGCCGTCAATGGGACCGGAGAGCCAGAAGATGAAGACGCGATGCTGCACCAGGTAGTCGCGCAGAGCCAGATGGTCGGGGTAGGAGCAGGCGAGGACGTGGTGATTCATCCGGGACCACAGATTATCAAACGCCCACTGGTAGGCTTCGACGCTGGTGCGCCAGCGTCCGCGCAGATCTTCCCGCGCCGGCAGGTCCAGCTGCCGCGACAGGCGCGGCGAGAGCACGACGGCTCCGCGCACCCCGGCGATCATGGTCGCCACATTGATCGAGGCAGGCAGTTTTGGGTCGGTGATGACGGCTCCCTGAAACCGGCTGCGATAGCGCGCCAGCAGGCTTTTCAGGTCCGCAATGGTCTCGACAGAGCGGATATGCCCGCGTCTTTGCAGCCAGTCGAGCCACTGCTGATCGAACGGATTGGTCAGGCAGTAGAGTTCCGGGCGCGAGCGGTTCACCAGCCCCTGAAGGGTGTAGACGAGGAGCTGCTCATCGGGCAGCAGCCGGCGCGTGTCGAAGATCGCAATGCGTGGCGCAGGCGGGGCGGAGCGCGGAAATATCTCCGGGAAGGGGCGCGGCTGCGGACGGTAGATCAGTCCGCGCGGCTGTCCGCTAGGAACGGCTTCAGGTGCGCGGACGGAGGGCAGCACGGCGGGCGCGCCCTCGACCCGATAGAGCAGAATGCGGTCTATGCGAACCGGGAGGTAGCCGCTCCATGTCAGCCGGCACTCCAACTTTCCGTCCGTGTAGCGGAACGCCAGAGGGATCAGACCGTACTTTCCGGCGGGCAGGTCTCCTCCGGAGATTTCGCGGGCGGTGAGGATCGTCTGCGCGTAGTCGGTGACGGCGTCCGCCTGTCCCAGCCGCTCCTCTCCCTCGACCTGCAGCGCTTTGATCCGAAAGAGCGCGACGTAGACGCCGGGGGGCAGGGTGAGGTAGGGACCGTAGAGGGCGGTCGTCTCGGGGCTGTCGCGGCGCGGCAGCAGCTCCCATGCGCGTCCGCCGGAGGCCTGCGGGTCGTCTACGGCGCGTCCCGCTTGGTGCGACGCCAGCGGTCCTTCGGCTTCCCACTCCCGCTCTAGCCGGTAGCTTCCTGGCGGAAGCGTTCGCAGGTCGCCGATCTCCTGAACTATCTCCTCCGGAAGTCCCTCTCGCGCCTGTCCCTGCGATCCAGCAGGAAGCAGAACAGCCGATAAAAGCAGAAAAACAGCGGGTAACCAGCGGGGTTTCACGACTCTCTCCTTTTCGCATCGTGCAGGAGGCTGACCGTCAGCCCGTATCTCTCTTCGCGACGGAGGCGCGATTATCTTGCTGCCGGAGAAGCGAATTTGCAGAGAGGTTGCGGCGCATGCAGCGCGAGGGCGGGAGCTGCGCCCTGTGTTTCAGGAGGCGGGAGCCGCCGGGATGGAGCAGAGCGGCTTGCTGTCGGTCGGCTCTTGTAGCAGCTCCGCCAGCGTGGTGGCGCGAAAGGTCTCTTCAACCAGCGCCATCGCGTTATCCAGACGCCGATGCAGAGGGCAGAGTTGTGCGCCATGCGCCGCCAGCCCCAGCGGGCAGGTCCTCAGGCGAGGCAGCGGCTCGACCGCCTCGATCACCTCATAGATCGTCAGCGACTCCGGAGGCTTCGTCAGCATAAATCCGCCGTGCAGTCCGCGTTGAGAACTGATCAGTCCCTCGCGTCCCAATCCCTGAAGCACTTTGGAGAGATAGGGAACCGGAACCCGCGTCGCCTCGGCGATCTGTCGCGCCGTCTGCGGTTGATCCGGGGTGGTTGCCAGACAGACGACGGCGCGCAGCGCGTATTCAACTGTTTGCGAAAACATCGTATCTTTTCACCGATTTTTGATAGTGAAGACTTGACTTCTAATGTACCACATGAGTATACTTTCTGTAAACAAGATAAATGTATCCTGTTATCCGCTATCCGCTAGAAAGCCGAGCTGTGATCTCCCGACAGACAGGCGATACCTCTCCGCTGCACCGACCGCGCTCTCCGGTATGGAGGATCGGGCGACCTCCCGTTCCCCGCGAACATGGAGCCTGGATTATCCTCTACGCGCCGCTGCTTCTCGGTTTTGCCTCCGCGCCTCGCCTCTCGCCGCTTCCCTTCCTGATTCTGTTGCTGACTGTGACCGGACTCTTCCTGTCGCGACCGCTGGTCGGCGCGCTTTTGCGTCGGCGCGGGAGACCGGAGAGCGCGTTCTGGCTGGGCGTCTACCTGCTGGTCAGCGCGATCGGCGCAATTTGGCTGCTCACTGTCTGCCGCCTGCCCGCGATGATCTGGCTCGGTCTGCCGATGGGTCTGCTCTTCCTAGTTCATGCGTGGTTACAGGTGATGCCTTCACGCAGGCGGCTGGATCGGTCGCTCGGAGGGGAGATCGTGGCGGTCGCCGCGCTGACGCTGACGGCTCCGGCGGGAGTAGTCGCGGGCGGGGGCGCGCTGGATACAGACGCCTGGCGGCTATGGGCGCTCTGCGCGCTCTACTTCAGCAGCGGCATCTTCTATGTGAAGATGCTGCTGGCAGCTCTTGCGGTAAGAGGAACGATCGAGAGGCAGGAACGCCAGCGCATCGGTCGCGAACAGAGGATATACCATGCGCTTCTGCCGGTGCTGGCGGGGGTTCTCTGTATCGGATCTCCTGTCTGGAGATTCGCGCTGATCGAACTGGCGATCGTTCCTGTCATGGTTCGGGCGTATATCGGCGAGGCGCGTCTGACGAATCGGACGCCCTCCTTCAAGCGGGTCGGGATGCTGGAGTCGCTCTATGCGCTCTGGTTTACCGTCTGCGTTCTGCTAGCCAACCGCCTCTCACTGTAGAGGCGATCTCATATCACCACACAGGAGTTACATGCCATGTTCTGCTATCAATGCGAACAGACCCGCCACGGGACGGGCTGCGTCGAACTGGGCGTCTGCGGAAAAGACCCCACCACCGCCGCGCTGCAGGACCTGCTGATCCATGCGACAAAGGGGATTGCGATGTACGCCCATCGCGCGCGTCAACTGGGAGCTGTGGATCGGGCGATAGATATCTTTGTGATCGAGGCACTGTTTGCCACCGTGACCAATGTGAACTTCCACGCACCGCGCCTGCAGGAGATGATTCACCGGGCAGCGGAGACGCGGGATCGCGCGCGCGTGCTCTATGAGGACGCCTGCCGCTGCGCCGGAAAGACCCCGGAGGCATTGGGCGAACCGGCGCAGTGGCAGCCGGCGGAGGATGTGGACGAGCTGATCTATCAGGGACGCTCCGTCTCGATTCAGAAGCGGAAGGCACGGCTGGGCGAGGATGTAGCGGGGCTGCAGGAGCTTCTGCTGTACGGTCTGAAGGGAGCTGCCGCCTACTACGATCACGCCGTTCAACTGGAGCGGGAGGATGAGACCGTCTGCGCGGCGTTCCACGCCGGGCTGGACTTTCTGACTCGCGAAGATGCGACGATGGAGGAGCTTCTCGGCATGTGTCTGAAAGCCGGAGAACTCAACTACCGGGTGATGGAGATGCTGGACGCCGCCCATACTGAGACCTACGGGCATCCCGTCCCGACCACCGTGCGCATCGAGCCGATCAAAGGCAAAGCCATCGCCGTCTCCGGGCACGATCTGCGCGACCTGCAGGCGCTGCTGGAGCAGACCGAAGGTACCGGGATCAACGTCTACACGCACGGCGAGATGCTGCCCGCGCACGGCTACCCGAAACTGAAGGCGCATAAGCACCTCGTCGGCAACTACGGCGGTCCGTGGATGAATCAGGCGAACGAGTTCGAGAAGTTTCCCGGCGCGATCCTGATGACCACCAACTGCATTCAGCGACCGCGCGACAACTATATGGACCGCATCTTCACCTCCGGACTGGTCGCATGGCCCGGCGTGCGCCATATCTTCCACCGCAACTTCGCCCCGGTGATCGAGGCGGCTCTGGAGGCTCCCGGATTTACGGAGAACGGACCCAATCGAACCGTGACGGTCGGCTTCGGACGCAACACCGTGCTGAGCGTGGCGGATAAGGTGATCGAAGCCGTTCAGAGCGGCAAGCTGCGCCACTTCTTCCTGATCGGCGGCTGTGACGGAGCCAAGCCGGGACGCAACTACTATACGCAGTTTGCCCGCGCCGTGCCGGAAGACTGCATGATCCTGACGCTGGCGTGCGGCAAATATCGCTTCAACAAACTGGACTTCGGCGAGGTGGCGGGACTTCCGCGCCTGCTGGACATCGGTCAGTGCAACGACGCCTACTCCGCCATTCAGATCGCGGTTGCGCTGGCGAAGGCGTTCAACTGCGGGGTCAACGACCTGCCGTTGTCGCTGATTATCTCCTGGTATGAGCAGAAGGCGGTCGCCATCCTGCTGACTCTCCTCTGGTTAGGTATCAAGAACATTCGCCTGGGTCCGTCGCTGCCGGCTTTCCTGACGCCCAATGTGGTGAATCTGCTGGTGGAGCAGTACAACATTCAGCCGATCCGCACGGCGGAGGAAGACCTGCGCGCGATTCTGACCCCGGCGTAGAGTGAGCCACGAACATGAGGCTGCGCAGACTTATCACGCTGGCGGATGTTCCGCCGGGGCTGCGAATGATGTGCTTCGGATCGGTCGGGGTGTTTGTAGGGATGAGCCTCTATGTCGCGCGTGTTTCGGAGGCGACCTCCTACCTCTCCGACGATCCGAAGGCGTGCATCAACTGTCATATCATGACGCCGCAGTACGCGACCTGGCAGCACTCCAGCCATGCTCGCGTCGCCACCTGCAACGACTGTCACGTTCCGCATGACAACCTGATCTCCAAGTACTACTTCAAGGCGAAGGATGGCATGCGACACTCCGTCCTGTTCACCCTGCGGCGCGAGCCGCAGGTGATCCAGGCGATCCCGGAGTCGCGCCGTGTCATTCAGGAGAACTGTCTGCGGTGTCATGCGCGGGTGGTGGAGGACGTCACTCGTTCCGCACATACCGATAAAGACCGCTCCTGCACCGACTGTCATCGGGAGGTGCCGCACGGCAGAGTGCACAGCCTCTCTGCCACGCCCAACGCGGCGATTCCTCCGCTCAGTCCGGTAACGCCGGAGTGGTTCGACAAAGCTCTGGATAGAACCGGGAAGGAGTAGCATATGAGTACGCAAACCGCTTCCCCTCGTCCCTCCGGAAAGCTGCTGGGCTGGCTGGTCTTTCTCGGCGCGGCGCTGGGCGTGGTGATGCTCGGTCTGCTCGCCAGCTCGATCTTTGAGCGGCGCGCCGAGCGCAATATCAGCCGCGTGCAGATGATCCAGCCGATTGCTGAGTGGGAGGCTGACAACAGCAAGTGGGGCGTCAACTTCCCGCGAGAGTTCAACTCGTGGGAGCAGACGAAACAGATGAACGAAAACACCAAATACGGCGGATCTAAACTCAAGGACTATCTGGCGGACAACCCGAACCTGGTAGTGCTGTTTGCCGGATTTGGATTTGGAAAAGACTACAACTCGCCGCGCGGGCACTACCACTCCGTGACCGATGTTACCAGCACCAAGCGTGTCAATGAGAAGACCCCGGCGACCTGCTGGACCTGCAAAAGCCCCGATGTGCCGCGCCTGATGGCGCAGAAGGGGGTGGCGCAGTTCTATGCCGGCAAGTTCTCCGACTTCAAAGACGAGGTCAAGAACCCGATCGGCTGCGTGGACTGTCACGATCCAAAGACGATGTCGCTGCGCATCTCCCGCCCTGCGCTGAAAGAGGCGTTTGAGCGGCAGGGAAAGGATATCACCAAAGCGACCCATCAGGAGATGCGCTCGCTGGTCTGCGCGCAGTGCCATGTCAGCTACTACTTCAAGGACAAGCAGACCAATCAACTGATCTTCCCCTGGGACGACGGCTTGAACGCCGACGATTTCGACAGGTACTACGAGCGGGTCGGTTTCAGCGACTGGACGCATCCGATCAGCGGGGTCAGGGTCATCAAGACGCGCCATCCGGACTACGAGATATGGATGCAGGGCGTCCATGCGTTCCGGGGAGTCTCCTGCGCCGACTGCCATATGCCCTACCGTTCGGAGGGCGGCGTCAAGTTCACCGATCACCAGATACGCAGCCCGCTCTACAATATGGCGAACTCCTGCCAGGTCTGTCATCGCTGGTCGGAGCAGGACATCAAGAAGCGGGTGGAGGGGATACAGGACAAGAACAAGGAGATGCTGCTTCAGACGGAGCGTTCGCTGGTGCTGGCGCATCTGACGATCGGCGACGCCATCAAGCTGGGAGCAACCGATGCGGAACTGGAGGCTCCGCGCAAGATGCTGCGCCGCGCGCAGATGTTCTGGGACTATGTGGCGTCCAACAACGGCATGGGCTTCCACGCGCCGCAGGAGTGCGCCCGCGTGCTGGGCAAGGCGAACAATCTGGCGCAGGAGTGCCGTCTGGCGACGGAGCAGCTGCGCACGAAGTACGGCGCGAAGTCGCTCTACCAGATGCCCGATCTCTCCACCAAAGAGAAGGCGCTGGCGTTCGTCCAGCCCTACATTGATGCGCAGAAGGCAAAAGAGGCGCAGCAGGCTCCTCCTGCCGCTCCGCCCGCCGGACAGAATGCTGCGCCGGGAGGAGGGATGCGCTGATGAAACCCGCTCTGGCAGACCGTCCGAAGAATCGCGCCGGCAGCCTGGAGCTGCGCGCCATGCCGCGCCGCGCGGGGGAGACTCCGTCGGCGGAACGAGGGCGCGAGGGGTTCTGGGAGGGAGATCCGAGCTATCCGCAGGCGATCCTGACGATCCTGACGGCGATGGCGATCGGAGTCGTCTTTCACCTTCGCATCGGGTATCGCTTTGAACTGCCTGCCGGAGCGGCGCTGATCGGCGGACTGATCTACGCGCTGATCGTCTGTATCGTGACGCGGCGCTGGCAGACCCATCGTCTGGTGCGGTGGGTCTCCGGCGTCCCGTTCGCCGTTACGAGCATCGTGGCGGTGGGTCTGACGGCAGGCGTCGGCGCGGTAATCCCCTCCTCGCAGCTGGAACGGTGGATCGGAATCCCGACCGTCTTTCGCTCCTGGACCTTCTGGATGCTGATCCTCGCCATGCTGACGAACCTGCTCAGCGTGACGGCGCGCCGCTGCCTGCCGCTGACCTATCGAAACTTCCAGTTCACGCTCAGTCATCTGGGGCTGATCCTGGTGATTCTGGGCGGGGCGTGGAGCGGGGCGAGCCTGGAGCGTTCGCGTCTGGTCGTATCGCTCGGAAACGCCTCCGACACGGCGCAGATGGAGAACGGACGCGCCGTCACGCTGCCCTTCACGCTGCAGCTGCGGGAGTTCACGCTGGAGAGCTTTCCGCCGACGCTCGCGCTGGCGACCCTGGATGAGAGAAAGCCGGACGGGCTGGCGATGACGCCCGGACACCAGTTCGTGAAGGCGGGGATGCGGGAGCGTATCGGCGGGTATCAGGTGGAGGTGAAGGAGTATCTGCCGCGCGCCGCGCTGGTGGGAGACCGGTGGCATGCGGTTCCGTTTTCGACCAGCGCACCGGCGGCGCGGATCGCGGTTACCGACCGAAACGGCGCGCTTGCGGCGGAGGGCTGGGTCTCCTGCGGCGGGCTGGATACCGACCGCTCGCTCGTGCAGCTCTCTCCGACGCAGGCGATTGTCATGCCGAAGCCCCGTCCCCGTGAATACCGGGCGACGCTTCAGATCGCACAGGGCGAGCAGAGGGGGACGCAGCTGCTGCGGGTCAACTACCCGCTTTCGGTGGGCGACTATCGGCTCTATCTGCTCTCCTATGATGAGACGATGGGGAGCGCGTCGGAGTATGTGGTGGTCGAGGCGGTGCGGGATCACGGTCTGCCGATGGTCTATGCGGGGATGTTTCTGCTGCTGGGGGGAGCCGCGCTGATGCTCTGGAACGGCATCGGACAGCCGAAAGGAAAGGAGACGCGGGCATGACGACGACACTGGCTGCGCCGCTGGCGATTGCGGCATGGATGGCGGCGGCGGGAGCCTATGCGATACGCCGTCCCCGGGCGCAGAGGGCGGCGGACCTGCTGACGATGCTCGGAGTCGGGGTCGGGGCGGTTCTGCTGACATGGCTCTGGATCACGCTGGAGCGACCGCCGCTGCGAACGCTGGGCGAGACCCGCTGGTGGTACGCCGTACTGGTTCCCGCACTCGGGCTGCTGATCGGCTGGCGATTTCAGACGCGCGCGCTGGCGATACCCGCCTGCTTCATGGGCGCGCTCTTCGCCTTCGTCAATCTGCAGCATCCGGAGTATATGGACAAGACCCTGATGCCCGCGCTGCAGAGCCCCTGGTTCGTGCCCCATGTGATCGTCTATATGCTGGCGTACTCCGCGCTGGGACTCTCCTGCGGAGTGGCGGCGTGGGCGCTGGCGCGCCGTCTGTGGCGGCGCGAGGCGTCTGTGCCGGAGGATGTGGATCTGCCGCATCGTCTGGTGATGGTCGGCTTCCCGCTGCTGACCTGCGGGCTGCTCTTCGGCGCGTTCTGGGCGAAAGAGGCGTGGGGGCATTACTGGACATGGGATCCGAAAGAGACCTGGGCGTTTCTAACCTGGAGCGCCTATCTGGTCTACCTGCATGTCCGATCCCGTCATGCGCTGTTGCCGCGCCTGAACTTGACCCTTCTGGTGATCGGGTTCGCCGTCCTGCTGATCTGCTGGTTCGGGATAAACTATCTGCCGACCGCTGCGGAGAGCGTGCATACCTATACGCGCATGGATTGATAGGCGCGGTCTGCTCAACTGCCTCTGTATAATCGCACGCGCTCTCCCATAATTCTTAACGTGGAGGAGTAACATGCGTTATCTGTTGACAGGATGTCTGCTGATCTTGACGTGCGGAGTAGTGCTGGCGCAGAGCGAGGAGTGGAAAACGACGACACGCATCGAGATGCGCTATCGTAATGAGCAGCGATACAATAAGGACTTCGACTCCAGCCGACCGGATCACACCGATGAGAACCTGTTCCGCCTACGTATAGGCGCGCTGTTTGAGAATCCGAAGCGCGACTTCGCGTTCTTGTTCCAGCCGCAGCTTGCCGCCGACGAGACCGAGGCGCGCACCGCTTTTCATCAGTTGTACGGCGAATGGCGTCCTACCGGCATGAAGCGGATGCAGATTCGGCTGGGCAGACAGGAGCTGACGTTCGGGGATGAGCGGCTGATCGGACGGCTCGACTGGGTCAACACGGGACGTTCGTTTGACGGCGCGAAGATAACCTACGGCAGCGGCGGGCTGACCAGCAGTCTGTTCGCCACGCAGCTGGGCAACGCTCCGGTGAAAGCCTCGCGTCCGAAGCTGTACGGCCTCTACCACACGCTGAGGGTGCGCGGGGCGCACACGGTGGACTTCTACGGGCTGTACAAGGCGGATCGAATCTCCGGCGTCCGCCAGCACGTCTACACGTTCGGGACGCGCAGCGCGCGGTCTGCCCCGCAGGGGATTGGATACACGGCGGAAGGCGCGTTTCAGTTCGGGACGCGGGGCAGCAGGAGCATCGAAGCCTGGGCGATCCACACCGACGCCGTCTACACATTCGCCGCTGCTTGGAAACCACGCGTGCTGGTAGAGTACAATGCGGCGTCGGGCGGCAATCCCGATGATTCGAATAGGATCCGCACCTTCGACCAGCTCTTCCCGACCAATCATAGTAAATACGGCTACATAGACTATCAGGGCTGGAAGAATATGCGGAACCTGCGGCTGGGCGTCTCCGCCTCGCCACGTCCCAATGTGACGGTCGCTGTGGATCACCACTGGTTCTGGTTAATGCATGCGCAGGAGGCGTGGTTTGGCTCGGGCGGCGGCGCGAACACCGGAACGGGTGGCAAGGTGCTGCGCGACCCGACCGGAGCCGCCGGTAAGAACGTCGGGACGGAGCTGGACCTTCTGGCTTCCTACTCCTACTCGAAGACGCTCAGCTTGGAAGCCGGGTATGCGCGCTTTATGCCGGGCAGTTTCGTACGGCAGGTCAACAACGGTCGCGCTGACCACTCCGACTGGTTCTATGTGCAGGCGCGCTGGCGGCAGTAAGCGGGACGCCGGTCCTCCGGCTCAAACGCTGCGCAAGCCATGCCGAAGTAGGTCGGCGCCTCATAGGTGAGCAGGTGCGGACGGAGGGGCGTGTGCTGCAGCGCGCCATAGAGCATGAGCGTCTGCCAGAAGCTGTCGGTCAACGCCCCTTCGATCCAGTTTTCGCGCCAGTAGCGCAGGCGTTGCAGTGCGTTGTCAGAGACGGCGCGGCAGTAGGCGCGGTCATAGGAGGCGGAGACCGGCGAGAAGCCATACGGTCCGTTCTCCGCGTGTCCGTGTCCCTGATCCGCGCTGCAGACGATGGCGATCCGCCGTCCGCATCGATGCGCCGCCTCCGCCGTCGCCCATCCGAACGCGATGAGCTGACGGCGTGAGAGCGAACGGGCGGGGCAGACAACCACCACGCGGGGCGGGGGCTGACTGCCGTCCGCTATGAACCATAAGGGGACCAGCGCGCCCCAGTCCAGCGGGAGGAGCGGCGCGGGCTGACCGTCCGGCAGATAGGCTGCCTGCGCCATCGGGATGCCGGCGTCGGCGGCAAGATCGGAGAGCGCGCGCGCCAGCGCGCCGTCCACCTCAAACTGCGCGGCGACGCTTCTGCCGTTCTCTCCCTCCAGGACTCCCGATGCGCCCTGTGTGACGCTGATAGATATGTGATCCTCAATAGCCAGTCCGTGCGGCGTATAGACCACCAGCGTCTCCGGCGATGCAGTGCGGCAGCGACGCCCCAGCTCCTCCATTCCGGCTCGCGTCAGCGCCATGCGGGGCAGTTTTCTCTTCGGGACCAGCTCCGGAATCAACTCTCCGCCATGCGGCGCGATACACGCCCAGATCAGCATACGCTCTCCCTCCTGGCACTATCCGTTAGACATACGGGAACTCCCTTCCTCTTAGTCAGCCTTTGTCCCCGGCGTTTTAGAGACGGACCCAACGTCAAAAAAGCCCTGCCGGATTACGTACCCGGCAGGGCGAGGTCCGAATTGTGAGAGATCTCGTGTCAGGACGACCACTTGAACTGCTCGCGGTTCCTGCGATAGCGAAGAATGCCCAGTCCGCCCAGCATTAGCAGCGCGGCCATCTGGTCGTAGGCAGGCTCCGGCACCGGGACGCCGGTGATGGAGGTGCTGTTCTCGTTCAAGCTGGAACCCCACTGGAAGCGAACCTTGGTAATATCGGTTCCAGACCAGCCGGAGAGAACGATCTTAATCTGATCGTCAATCAGGTTTTTCAGGAGACCGTTAGAAGGATTTGAGGAGAGCACGCCGACCAGCCCATAGTCCACGCCATCCAGAACCGGGTTGGAACCGCCGCCTGCAAAAGCGTCCGAGTTGCTGAAGATGCCGAAACCGGCTGCGCCGATCCCATGGTTCCAGGTATCGCTTCCGGTCGAGACATTGCCTTTATAAGCCCAGTGTTTGTCTGCGCTCTCCAAGCTGGAGTCTGTTCGAACGAACACGGAGCCGGAGGCAAGTGAAAGGGAGTTTTTCGTTAGGCTGGTGTCGTCGGCGTTGAAGAAGAGACCGGTCAGGACATAGGGGTTGTCCGCAACCGCAACAGTAGAGGTGTTTCGGAAAAGTATCTCCAGGTCGGTACCGTTCTTCGTGAAGATCGCCTGCGCACTGTAACTGCCGGAAGTAAATGAATAGGTCCTGATGTGCTGCGCCTGCGCCTTCCCGGCGCTCAAGCCGGCGAGGGCAAAGGCGGCGGCGGCAAACACTGCCGCGAATGGAGTCTGTTCACCATCCGTCCTCCATTCTGGTAAGGGGCATTCACACAGTGACAGAAACGGAAGAGTGTCCAGGAACAACTCGCTCTTTTGCGTCAGGGCAAAACCGTCACAGCATCACTTCAGCATACGCGCAGAGAGACTCCTGAAACATCTGTTCCCATTAGCGTTAATTAACGCAACGATGCTAGGTAAGTCCGTACACTATACAACAGAAAATTGATTCATGCAACACGTCTATATAAATTTTCAGTTAAAACTTCTGTCAACCGGTATTTCTACCAGTGCATCTCTCAGGCGGATTATGGAACAGGGAGGGGCTTCCGCGGAGCGTCAGCAGGGAAAACGCTCACCGGCGGGGAAAGGATAGGGCGTCTGCAGGACGGCGGATAGAGAGAGGAGTTCTGATGAGCAGCGTGCGTGTAGGACTGATCGGGACGGGGGTCATGGGCAAGCCGATGGCTCGCAACCTGTTGCGGGCGGGCTTTGCCGTTACGGTCTACAATCGCACCCGTTCCCGCGCCGAGAGCCTGATCGCGGAGGGCGCGGCAGTGGCGGACTCGCCCCGGGAGGTGGCGGAGCGTGCGGAGACGGTCATCACCATCGTCTCGGATACGCCGGATGTGGAGCAGGTGATCCTGGGAGAGCGCGGGATTGTGGAGGGTGCGCGTCCCGGCATGGTCGTGATAGATATGAGCACGATCTCCCCCCGGACGACCCGCGAGATCGCGCGGCAGCTGCAGGCGCGGGGCGTAGAGATGCTCGACGCGCCGGTCTCCGGAGGAGAGAAGGGCGCGATCGAGGGGACGCTCTCCATCATGGTCGGGGGCAGGCGCGAGGTCTTCGAGCAGAGCCGCCCGATCTTCGAGGCGATGGGGAAGCGGCTGGTCTACTGCGGAGATCACGGGCAGGGACAGATGGTGAAGCTGTGCAACCAGATCGCCATCGCCAGCAATCTGGTGGCGGCGGCGGAGGCGGTCGCCTTTGCGAAGAAGGCGGGGCTGGATCCGATGACGATGCTGGAGGCGGTCGGGGCGGGCGCGGCGGGAAGCTGGGTGATCAACGTGCTGGGTCCGAAGATGGCGTCTCACGATTACGCGCCGGGCTTCATGGTGAAGCTTCAGCAGAAGGACCTGCGTCTGGTGATGCAGGCGGCGTCCGAACTGGGCGTTGCGCTTCCCGGCGCGATGCTGGCGAACCAGCTGTTTACGGCGGTCGAGGCGGAGGGCGGAGGCGATCTGGGCACGCAGTCGCTGGTGCGCGTGCTGGAGAAGCTGGCAAATTTGCCGGAAGGGTAGCGAGACCGCGCTTTACAGGGTAATCTAACAGGCAACACTTTTCTGTTGAGGAGTTAAACGCCATGCAGAAGATGATTACCGCCGGTCTGGCTGCGCTGACGCTGCTGGGACTGGCTTTCGCTGCCCCGGCGCAGGCGCAGAAGCCGGACGCCGCCAGCAGCCCGGTCTCCCTCCCGCTGGTCGCGGAGGACGCCGAGGTCAAGAAGCTTCAGGAGGAGACGCTCAAACTGGAGAAGCAGCTTCAGGCGAAGCCGAAAGACGCCCGACTCAAGCTGCGCGTCGCCGAGCAGAACTATGTGACCGGCAACAAGATGATGCTCTCCGGCAAGCTGATGCCGCGCGTCAAGTACAGCGGCGCGCTTAAATACTTCCGGCGCACGCTGGCTCTGGATCCGGGGCATAAGAAGGCGGCGGCGGAGAAGAAGACCATCGAGGATATCTATCGCAGTATGGGCAGACCGGTTCCCCAGTAGGCAAAAAGATCGCTCGATCAGAGCATCGCGGCGGACAGCGCGCTGTCCGCCGCGATCCGTTTTTTTCAGGCGCCGAACTTATTGAGGCGGCGGGCGTACGCCAGCGCCATCGGCATCAGGTCTTTCGCCTGGAAGAAGCCCAGCGACCCCTTCAGGCACTCCGTCTCGCCGAAACCGCTCACCTCGTTGCGGCGGGTCAGACCGGGCGCGTAGAGCAGGGTCGGGACGGGATGCCAGGAGTGCGCCTTCCATCCGGCGGGCGTGCTGTGGTCGCCGGTAACGATCAGCACGTCGGGCTTGAGGGCGAGCAGGCGCGGGAGGATCGCATCCACCTTCTCGATCTCGGCGGCTTTCGCCTCGAAGTTGCCGTCCTCGCCCCGACTGTCAGTGTATTTGTGGTGGATGAAGAAGAAGTCGTAGTCCGCCCAGCGCGCCTCCAGCGCGCTCATCTGCTCATCCAGGTTATGCAGCCCCTGAACCAGTTCCATGCCGACCAGACTCGCCAGTCCCTTGTACATCGGGTAGACGGCGAGCGCGGCGGCGCGCAGCTTATAGACCTCACGATAGCCGGGAAGCCCCGGCTCCTTCGCCCATCCGCGCAGCGTCACCATGTTGGCGGGATGTTCGCTCTTGAGGGTCTCGCGGGCGGCGGCGATCCACTGATTCGCCAGTTCCGCCGTGCGCTCCGCGCCGGGAGCCTGCGCGCGGACTGCCAGGGGCGCCAGTCCGACCTTCTGCGGATCGGTCTCGTTGAGGGCGTCCGAGAGGTCTTTGCCCCGAAAGACCAGCACGAAGCGATGCTCCTGCACCGGCTCGACGAAGACCTCCAGACCGGGAATCTGAATGGAGCGCAGTTTGCCGACCAGTTGCACGCACTTTTCGGTGGGAATGCGCCCGGCGCGCCGGTCGGTGATGAGGAGGTTCTCGTCCACCGTGCAGAAGTTGCCCCGCGCCGCCAGGTCATCGGGGGTGAGCGGGAAGCCGATCCCCACCGCCTCCAGCACGCCCCGCCCGATCAGATAGCGCACCGGGTCGTAGCCGAACAGCCCCAGATGACCCGGACCGGAGCCGGGGGCGATGCCGGGAGAGATCGGGTAGGAGAGACCGATGCTTCCCTCCTGCGCCAGCCGGTCGAGGTTGGGGGTGCGGGCGTACTCCAGTTCGGTCGGTCCGTTGGTTTCACGGGGCAGCCCGCCGAGACCGTCCATCACCAGCATCACGATCTTCGTCTCGGCGGCGATGGCAAGCTCACGTATGGTATCGAAATCAGACATAGCCTGATCCTTTCGTGTCGTTGAGGTTGAACTGTCTATCGTTTCGCCGCAGCTACGCGGAAATCCTCATGCGCCCGCCTCGGGCTGGTTCAAAAGCCGGTCTGCCTCGCGCAGCAGTTCGTACATGCGGTACGGTTTGTGCAGCAGGACCTCGCCCTCCATCGTGCTCTCAAAATCGGCGATATAGCCGGAGGCGTAGAGCACCCGCATCTTCGGGAAGCGCGGCTGCAGAGCCGCCGCCAGCTCCCGCCCGCCCATCGTCGGCATGACGATATCGGTGAACAGAAGGTCAATCTCGCCGCCGTAGTCGTCAATCACCTGCAGCGCTTCCGCGCCGTCCCCTGCGCTCAGGACCGTGTATCCCGCCTTCTTGAGAGCCTCCGCTGCCAGGCTACGTATCTCCTTCTCATCCTCCGCCACCAGCACGCAGCGGGGCGCATTGCGGACCGTTGTGGTCTCTCGCTCCTGCGGGGCGGGCGCATCCTCCTCGCGGTTGTCTATCCAGCGCGGAAGGTAGACATAGAAGGAGGTTCCCTCTCCCAGACGGCTCTCCAGACGGATCGCGCCCCCGTTCTGCTGCACGATACCGTAGCTGGTCGCCAGTCCCAGTCCGGTCCCCTTGCCGATCTCTTTGGTGGTGAAGAACGGCTCGAACACCCTCTTCTGTATCTCCGGCGTGATGCCCGTTCCCGTGTCCCGCACGATCAGCAGCGCGTACTCTCCCGCAGGCACATCCTCCCGGCGTCGGGCGCGGTCTGCGGCAACAGTGATATTGCGCGTCTCCAAAATCAGATCTCCCCCGTGCGGCATGGCGTCGCGGGCGTTCACCGCCAGATTGAGGATCACCTGCTCGATCTGGGAAGGGTCTGCCTGAACGCACCACGGTTCAGGCTCCAGGCGATACTGCAGACGAATATCCTCTCCCATCAGGCGCGGCAGGACGGAGAGGAGGCGTTCCAGAAGATCGTTGAGGCTAAATGCCTGCGAATGTGAAGGCTGTTTTCGAGCGAAGGTAAGCAGCTGGCGGGTCAGGTCGGCGGCGCGTCTGGCGGTGGCTTCGATCTGATGCAGGCAGTTGTCCACTTCGGCAGGAGAGTCGGAGGACATGCGCGCCAGCTCCAGCGAGCCGAGAATGATGGTCAGCAGGTTATTGAAGTCGTGGGCGATGCCTCCCGCCAGCCGTCCAATGGCGTCCATCTTCTGCGCCTGCAGCAGATTCTCCCGCAGCTCCCTCTCTCCTGAGATGTCTCTCATCACAAACAGAAAGCGTCTTTTTTCGCCCTCATCGCCGTACACCTGTCCATGCAGCGCGAGCCAGACGTAATCTCCCTCTCCGTTGATGAATCGGCACTCTACCGAGAACTCCCCGGAGTACGCCAGCGTACGCCGAAGCGTCTGCAGCACCATCTCCCGATCATCTGGATGGATGTACTTCCAGACCTCGCACCCCCGGATCTGATGCAGGTCCGGGGGAAACTTCAGGATCTCCGGGCACTCTTCGCTCCAGGATATGCCGTCGGTCCGCAGATCCCACTCGACGATGGCCATGCGCCCGGATTTCATCGCAAGATGGTATCGCTCTTTCTGCTCCCGGATTGCCGCCTCGGCGCGCATTTTCCAGACCAGCAGGGCGATGGTGTGGGCGTAGCGGACCAGGATTTCGCGCTGCAGAAGCGACAGCGGCTTGCCCGACAGCAAATTGTCGCAGAAGAGGACGCCGAGAATGTTCTGTCCGTCAGAGAGCGCCACGGAGTACTGTTCGCCGGTTCCCACCTGCTCAAAGCGGTCGTTATAGAGGGGAACCTGGCTTCCCGAATAGGTGATCGGCATATCCTGCAGGAGGTAGATGTCCGCCGGAAGGCGGGAGGGATGACGGAAGGAGCATTTGCGTTCGTCCCGAACCTGTCCCGATTCGTCGATGCCATAGCTGCCGGTCAAGCGGTTGGATTGCGGATCCACGAACCACAGGCTCAGGCGGTCAAAGCCCAGACGGCTGTGCCCGTACTCGACGGCGAGGCGGCACAGTTCATCCAGAGACGGCGAATCGGAGAGTTCCCGGCAGACCTGATGCAGGACAGCGATGCTCTCCTGCAGAGAGACAGCTTCGACCTTTTCCTGCCGGAGCTGCTCCTCTTCCTCCGGGACGGGAACGATCTCATGCGCGGTAACGACCAGGCGAGCGCACTGCCCAGTTTCATCCGGGAGCGGCGTGATACTCACCTGCCCGGTCCGGATCCCGGGGGTCAGCCAGATGGTCTCCCGGTAGGTGACGGACTGTCTATCCTGTAGCGCCTTCTGCAGGTGGAGCAGCAGCCGCAGATAGTAGGGGAGCGGGATCACCTCGTCCAGCGGCGTTCCGATCACGTGTTCGCGCGGGATGCCGATGATCTGAAAGAAGGCGCGGTTGCAAGCAAGGATGCGAAATCTGTGCGTCGTTTCTGCCTGCGTCAGAAAGACCATGTCGGGCAGGGCGTCGAAAATCCGGGAGAGAGTCTCCGCGTCTGGCAGGAAAGAGGTAGAGGGGTCAGATGACATGGCGAAACCGTGTTCCTTCCATAGAAGAGGCTGCTCACAGAGGCGCGCTGCGCGGCAACGCGAAGAACGCCAATGGCTCGCTTCCGCCGCTCACGGGGGCTACCTGTTGCCAAACAGACCCTTCGCCTGATCGAGCAGTCCCTCTGCGCCTCCGGCTTTTCCCAGCAGCGCCGGCAGGTCGGCGGCATGCTCCTGAAGAAACGCGATCACCTTTTCCGCCGTCGCCCGGTCAATGCCGACTTTCGCTATCATCTGCTGAATGAACTCTTCCATTATGTCGCTCCTTTTCCTGGTGTTTTTCGGTCGTCAGGATGAGATTGCTTCGGTCGCGGTCGCTCCCTCGTCATGACAGGGGGGACGCAGCCCATCCCGCACCATAACGGTGAGAGGATCGCTCCCGGCGAGTCTGCACAGACGGGATTTCGCCTGCCGCATAACATCCGCAATTCCTATGCAAGTTATACCCGAAAAGGAAAGATCGCGCGCCGGGCGCATCCGGTGGCAGCGTTTCGTATATGCGTATTAAGGTTGTGGCAGAACAGTCGCGCAAGGTACAATATTTCAGCACATGCCGCGCCGCACTCTTTGCGTGGACGACGGAGCATGAAACGGAGCGCGGCTGCCAGAAGGAGCCAGACGGGTGGATGTGAAGACCAATGCCTCGCGGCGCAAAGGCGGCGCTGACGAGCGAGTTTCCGGCGGAGAGGCGGCGCAGAGCCGCCGCGAACTGCTCGCCGGGCTGTACTATCAACTCTGGCGCGTCCGCCACTTTGAGGACAGTGTTGCGAGGTTGAACAAGCAGGGCAAGATACTCGGGGGAGTCTACTCCGGTCGCGGTCAGGAGGCGATTGTGGTCGGCACGGTGTTCGGACTGCGCCGGGATGACATGATCGCGCCGGTGCATCGCGACATCGGGGCGTTTCTGGTCAAAGGGATGTCCGCCCGTCTGGTGATGGCGCAGATCATGGCGCGTGAATCGGCTCCCTCGCGGGGCAAGGACTCCTGGACGCACACGGGAGATATCGAGATCGGCATCATCGGCTCGACCAGTATGCTGGCTTCCTCCATGCCGATCGCCGTCGGCGCAGGGCTGGCGGCGCGGATGCAGGGAATGGACAGCGTGGTCGTCTCCTTCTTCGGGGAAGGCTCTACGGCGCGAGGCGACTTTCACGAGGCGCTCAACTTCGCGGGCATTCATAAAGCTCCCTGCGTCTGGGTCTGCGAGAACAACCAGTACGCCTACTCTACCCCCACGCATCTAGAGTCGCCCGTGCCGTTCTACAAACGGGGGGAAGCCTACGGCATGCCCAGTCTGGCGATTGACGGCAACGATGTGCTGACCGTCTATGAGACGACCATGCAGGCAGTGGAGCGCGCCCGCCGCGGCGAAGGCGGAACGGTGATCGAGTGCGTTACCTACCGGATGGAGGGGCACAGCGAGGCGGATCAGGCGACCTACCGCGACCGCGCCGAGGTGGAGGAGTGGCGCAAAAAAGACCCGATCCTGCGGCTGCGCAGCCATATGCTGGCAAACGGATTTACCGAGGAGGAGCTGCCCGAGCCGGCTCCGTCCATCATTGACGAGGTGCGCGACGCGATTGACTGGGCGACCCGAAGCCCGCTGCCCGACGGGCGGCAGGCGGTGGAGGATATCTACGATGAGTCCGCCGGTGTCACGCACTGGGCGTCTCCCTATCCCAACTATGTCCGTATCCCCTGGCTAGGACGCTGAGATCGGACACCGAGATAATCCATGCATGAAGTGACGTTTTTAGGCGCGATACGCGAAGCCATCGGCGAGGAGATGCGCCGGGATCCCTCCGTCTTTGTTCTGGGGGAGGATGTGGGCGTCTATGGCGGAGCCTTCAAGGTGACGGACGGCTTCTATAAGGAGTTCGGCGCGCAGCGCGTGATAGACACGCCCATCAGCGAATCGGCGATCGTGGGCGTGGCGATCGGCGCGGCGATCAAGGGAATGCGTCCCATCGCCGAGATGCAGTTTATGGACTTCATCTCCTGCGGCTTCGACCAGATTGTCAACGAGGCGGCGACCTACCGCTACCGGTACGGCGGCAATCTCTCCGTTCCGATGGTGGTGCGCGGTCCGAGCGGCGGCAATGTACACGGCGGTCTGTTCCATTCGCAGTCGCGTGAAGCCTGGTTTACGCAGGTGGCGGGGCTGAAGGTGGTGATGCCCGCGACCGCCTACGACGCCAAGGGGCTGCTCAAAGCCTCCATACGCGATAACAACCCGGTCATCTTCTTTGAACACAAGTACCTCTACCGGCGCGTGAAGGAGACGATCCCGGACGACGACTATATCGTTCCGCTGGGCAAGGCACGCATCGCCAGCGAGGGAACCGATCTGACGATCATCACCTGGGGGGCGATGGTTCAGCACTGTCTGTCGGCGGCGGAGCTGCTGGAGGAGGACGCCCTGAATGTGGAGGTGATAGACCTGCGCACGCTCCTGCCGCTCGATAAGACCACCATTCTGGAGAGCGTCAAAAAGACCAACCGGGCGATGATCGTCTACGAGGCTCCCCGCACCGGGGGCTACGGAGGAGAGATCGCGGCGATCTTGGCGGAGGAGGCGTTTGAGTATCTGGATGCGCCGGTGGTGCGGGTCGCCAGCGTGGACGCGCATGTGCCCTTCAGCCCGCCGCTGGAGAAGTACTACCTGCCGAATGTAACCGACATCGTGGAATCGGCGCGAAAACTGGCGAAGTATTAGGATCGCCTGCCGGAGAGCCTTGAGAGCCGGATGATCGGTCTATAGAACCTGTATCGCAGTGGAGGGAACTGTGCCTACGGAAGTGATTTTGCCGCAACTGGGAGAGAGCGTCGCCGAGGGCGTCATCACGCGCTGGCTGAAGAAGCCGGGCGATGTGGTGGCGATGGATGAGCCGCTGGTGGAGATCACCACCGACAAGGTGAACGTGGAGCTTCCGTCTCCGGCGGCGGGCATTGTGCAGGAGCTTCGCGCGCAGGAGGGGGAGACCGTTCCGGTGGAGCAGGTGATCGCTCTGATTGCGGAGGCGACGGAGTTCGCGGCGTCCAACGGGAAGACGGCGGAGGCGCAGGCAGAGACGGAGACGCCCGAAACGCCGGAAGCCGACACGCCCCGCCCGATGCCTGCGTCGGCGGCGGAGGTCTCGGCGGCGGAGGGACGCCGGGTCGTCTTCTCGCCTCTGGTGCGCCGCATGGCGAAGGAGTATAACCTCGATCTGGAGTCGCTCACCGCCGCCGGACTGCTGCGAGGCAGCGGTGAGAACGGGCGGATCTCCAAGCAGGACATTCTGGACTTTGTGGCGCGCCGCACGGCGGAGCCTTCTGCGCCTTCCGCTGCGCCCTCTGTCGCCCCTGCGCCGCTGACCGGTCCGGAGGTGGTTCCGGTGACGCCGCCAACGGTGCACGCCGCGCCGAAGCCGGTTGCCGCGCCCGCGCCTGCGGACGGAACGCTCGCCTCCCTGCCGGGAATGGAGCCGGCGGAGACCGATAACGAGATCGTGGTTCCCTTCTCCGGGATCCGAAAGATGATCGCGGATCACCTCTCCCGATCTGCCTTCACCGCGCCGCATGTAACGACGGTGGCGGAGGCGGATGTTACCCGCCTGGTGGCTTTCCGCAACGCCAACAAAGAGTCATGGGAGAAGGAGTATGGCGTCCGCCTGACCTACACGCCTTTCTTTGTGAAGGCAGCCTGTGATGCACTGCTGGCGTTCCCGATGGTCAATTCGACCATTCAGGGCGATAAGATCATCGCGAAGAAGTATGTGCATATGGGGGTGGCGGTCTCGCTGGGCGAAGGCGGGCTGATCGTGCCGGTCATCAAAGACGCGCATAAGAAAGACCTGATCACGCTGGCGCGGGAGATCGAGACGCTGGCGGGCAAAGCACGGGACGGCAGGCTGGCGCCGGCGGACGTGCAGGGAGGAACCTTCAGCATCACCAATCCGGGGGTGTTCGGGGCGATCATCTCCACGCCGATCATCAACGCGCCGCAGTCGGCGATCCTGGGCGTGGAGGCAATCCAGAAGAAGCCGGTGGTGCGCGACGACGACAGCATCGCCATCCGCTCCATGATGTACCTGTGTCTGAGCTACGATCACCGCGTGGTGGACGGGGAGACGGCGATCAGGTTCCTGCAGCATATCCGCCGCACGCTGGAGGATTTCAAGTTCTTCCGGTAGAGCGAGAAACCCGGAGCGGCGGCGACAGACCTTCAGATGGTCATTGCGCGGGAGCCGTCTGTGTCGGCGCGGGGGGCAGATCCGTCGGCTCCCCGTCTCTGTTTTGAAACTCTACCCCTTCGTAGACCTCCGACAGGAGAAGCTCGACGCCGACCGACTCCAGCCGCAGCCTCCCCTCCGCTCCCTCCGCCGCCCGGTAGTTCCAGGTGCCGTCGCTCTGGCGCAGAAACCGCTCGACCCGGGGCTGGTCCTGCGCGATCAGCACATACTTCTGCAGCGACTCGATGCGGCGGTAGTGGGCGAACTTTTCGCCGCGATCGTAGGCTTCGGTGGAAGGGGAGAGGATTTCGATCAAGAGCGCGGGGTTGGTGAGCGTGTCCCGGCGAGCGTCATCGAACTGAAGCTCCCCGCAGACGACCGTCACATCGGGGTAGAGGTGTACAGCCCCGTCTCGGTGACCCGGACGCGCTGATCGGAGGGGAAGCAGCGGCGCCCGCCTCCTCTAAGCTTCGGCACAAGCGCGCCCAGCACATTCGCTCCAATGAGGTTGTGTTCCGGGCTGTCGTCCGCCATCGCGTAGACCTGCCCGGAGTAGTATTCGCTCTTCTCCTGCGCCTCGCGCTCCATCGCGAGGTACTCTTCCGGGGTGTAGAAGGTCTGTCGCTCGGTCGCCATGCTGCCGCTCCCTGTCCGGAAATCGCCGCGTCTGACTCACTGCGCTACTCTCTATTGTACCACGCTCCTTCCGCGCCCGTCAGTGGACCGGAGGACGGAAGAAGCAGACCAGCAGCAGGGTGGCGAAGGAGGTGACGACCATTAGGCTGTCGAAGCGGTCCAGCGCGCCTCCGTGACCGGGGATCAGGCTGCCGAAGTCCTTGACGCCCGCCTCGCGTTTCAGCGCGGACTCGAACAGGTCGCCCAGCGGCGCGATGATCCCCGCGATCCCTCCCGCCAGCAGACCGCCCCAGGGCGATCCAAAGAGGAGCAGTCCGGTTCCCGCGCCGATCAGCAGTCCGCAAGCCAATCCGCCGACGGCTCCCTCTACCGTCTTCTGCGGAGAGAGCGCGGGAACCAGTTTGCGCCTGCCCCACGCTTTGCCGGCGAACAGCGATCCGCTGTCCGTCGCCCAGACGCAGAAGGCGAAGAGCAGCATAACCGCCGCGCCCATCTCCAGATTCGGAAACGGTCCGGCATGGATGGCTCCCGGCAGATAGCGCAGCCAGACCATCCCTCCGAACAGGGCGATATAGACCCCGCAGAGCAGTCCGTAGCCGAGGTTCTGCGCGACGCGCATCTCTCCGGTACGAATGGCGGCGACCACCTCCCAGAGCATCGCCGCAAAGAGACCTCCGACCAGCCAGACAAAAGCCGCCTGCTGAAGCGGATAGTCGTGAAACAGTTCCCAGGGAGAGGCGAAAATCCCGATCCCGGGGCTTCCCAGTCCCAGAATGCCGAGCAGCGGGTTGGGGCGCAGACCCTGCGCGCGAAACGTCCGTTGAATCTCCCGGAGTCCGATGCCCGCCAGCGCAGTTGCCCCGACGGCGAAGGGCTGCGCTCCCCACAGACAGGCTCCCAGAAAGAGGGGAATGCCGATCAGCGCGCTGATCCATCGCAGCAGCATCTTCTTATCTCTCTGTCTCCGTGGCGATCGGCTCCAGCGCTTCATGCTCCGAATCGCCGACCGGCGCGGTGCGTTCGCGAATGTTGCGGATCATCAGGGTGCCGATGATAAAGAAGAGCATCGCCAGCCCCATCACCCAGCGATAGCCCGTCCCGCCTCCAATCTGTCGGTTCAGGACGAATGCCAGACTTCCCGCGATGATCGGGGCGACGATCTGCGGAACGATGTCTGCGATGCTCCAGACCCCCATATACTTCGCCGGCTCTCGCGGCGGCAGCAGGTTGCATCCCAGCGCCCAGTCTACGGCGGTGAACGCGGCAAAACCCGCCCCGAAGATGCCGACCGCAATGTAGGCGGGCGTCAGCGAGTGCGCCATCAGGAAGAGGCAGCCGGCGGCGATGCTGATCCCGTTGGAGACGTAGAGGACGGTCTTTTTGCTGTATCGGTCGCTGAGCATGCCTGCCGGGACGGTGCTGATCAGTCCGGTGAGGGTCGCTAGGATGAGAAACCACTTCACGATCTCCAGCCCCTGATCCTTGAAACCGAGCGTGTCCTGCACATAGTAGAGCAGGCAGAAGTTGACCGCATAGACGCCCATCATGATCATGAAACGGCTGTAGAGCAGCCAGATGAAACTGGGATAGGGGCGCAGCGGCACGACAAAGCTCCTCCGGAGGGTTTCGCGCAGACCCGGACCCGCCTCGGTCAGCGGCTTTTCGCGCACCAGCAGGACGTTGATCGCCATGAACAGGTTGAGGAAGATGGCGAAGACGATCATCAGATGGAACAGACCGCGCTCGGAGTCCCCCTGAAGCAGCAGCACGACCGCCAGCGGTCCGCCGATACGCCCCAGCAGGGTACAGATACCCATGTAGGCGGAGGCGGTTCCATGCAGGGAGAAGGGGATCAGGTCGGGGATAAGCGCCTGATAGGGACCGGTGGCGATGTTCAGGCAGAACTGAATGGCGACATAGGCTCCCACCAGCGCCGCCAGCGACTTCGCCTGCGGAAACAGAAAGAGGGTGAGCGTCGCCAGCAGCGTGCCGACGATCAGAAACGGCTGCCGGCGTCCCCAGCGGTGGCGGCTCTGATCGCTCAACGCCCCGAAGAAGATCTGCGATCCGGTGGCAACCAGCGCGCCCACGCTGGAGACCAGCGTCAGCGCGAGGTCTTTCTGCCTGTCGCCGACCAGTCTCTGCACAATCTCCGGCAGCACCATCGTCAGCATGGCGCCCCAGAAGAACGACAGCGCGAACCAGAAGAGGCTGATGCCCAGATAGTCCCGAAAGGTTGGCTTAGGATTCATGGCTGACTGTCATCATGCGGGGATTTTTCTCCCGTCGGAACGGGCATCAAGACCGGCAGCGCGCCCGGCTCCACCGTGAATTCGACCGGCGTGAGACCGCAGACCTCGCCGTCGAGCAGTACGGGAAGCGGAGGATCGGTCTCCAGTCGCACCTGTCTGCCCCGCAGCATGGTCACTTTCGGATGGGTGATGTGCGTTCCGCGAAAGACGCGGGGAAAGGCGCGCACGAACTCCAGTCTCCCCGCCGCGCCGATCAGACAGATGTCAAACCAGCCGTCGTCAATGCGGGCGTCGGGCGCGATCTTCATCCCTCCGCCGTAGCTGCGGGAGTTGGCGACAGCGCAGAGCATCGCGCGCAGTTCCCGGACCTCTCCGTCTATCGTTATTTGCATGGGAACGGGACGAAAGCGCATCAGCGTCTCGAAGACTGCCGCCAGGTAGGCGGCGGTTCCGCCCAGCAGGCGATAGCCCCGATTGACCCTGTCCGCCACCACCGCGTCAAAACCGCCTCCCGCAATGTTGATAAACCGGCGTCCGCCATGCTCCCGACCGAGATCCACCCGTCGGGGAACTCCGTAAAAGAGGGTCTGCGCCGCCCGGCGCAGATCGGTTCCCAGTCCGATATGACGGGCGAAGTCGTTGCCGGTTCCCATCGGCAGCGCAGCCAGCGCCGCACCCGTTCCGATCAGACCGTTCGCGACCTCGCCCAGGGTTCCGTCTCCGCCCGCTGCCGCGACGATCTGCGCCCCCTGCCGCGCCGCCGCCGCCGCCAGTTGTGCGCCGCTTCCCGCACCGGTCGTCTCCACGATGCGCCAGTCGGGCGGATCGGGATGTCTTCGGGAGACCTCTGTCAGCAGCGACTCCAGCACGGCGCGCTCTCTCGCCCCGCGTCCGCGACCGGAGGCGGGATTCAAAACGATGACAATCGTGGAGGACCGAATGCCGGAAAACGAGTTGTCTGTCAGGGCGGTCTCCCCTGCGTCCATGCTTTCCTCTCTGACCCTATGCGCGGCGGATCGGCGAATGAAGAGCAGTTCGCCCAGAACGGCTCTGTTTCCTCTTTCGCGCCGCCCGACGCCGTAGCGGAGTGCAGCGGCAGAGGCTGCTCATTCCGCAGATTCCGATGAGAATCAGGCTGGTGACCGCGGCGGTCCAGGCAGCGGTCACCGTCCAGCTTCGAATCAGGTTGTCCCATATCGTATCCATGCTCTTCTCCCTCAAATCGGCTTGTGATGGTAACAGGATAGGGCAGAACGCCTGTTCCCTGCATGAGCCGAAAGACCCATTATTACGCGCCAGGACGCCCGTTTTTCGCAGGCAGAGGGTATGCTGTAATGCGGAGCCGTCTCCTGCCGACCGGGAAGGCGCGGCGGGGCGGCGGGAGGCGAACCGGGCTTTCGGGGAACCCGTCTTATCGAGTAGAGCGTAGAAAACTCCAGTAAACCAGGAGGCAGGAAGAGTGAACCTTTTTATGCGAAGAGCAAGCCTGAGCGTTCTGTTCACGGCGTTCGTCGCCCTGAGCGCGCTCAGTTCCGCGCAGCCGGTCAGTACCGACATCCGCAGCTACGTGGCGGATAAGGTAGACGACTTTACCGCCGTGATGACGGTGGTCTCCGCCAATCAGCGCGAGCTGGGAAAGATCAGCCGCGATTTTGGACTGCTCTACCGGTTCAAGGATGTGACGGTCAGCTATAAAGAGCCGAACCGAATGCGGCTGGAGGGATCGGTCGAGGGGACGCGCGGTCTGTTCATTATCAACGGAACCACGCAGTGGGTCTCCGTGCCGAAGATGAACCTGCGCACCCGGCGCGATTTCGGCAGCTCGCCTGGGAAGAAGAAGTCTCTGATGGACGTCGGGCTGGTCTCCGAGTTCTATCTGAGCTATACCGACGCCCAGTTTCTGCGCGAGGCGACAGTGGAGGGAGTGCGGTGCGCCGTCTTCCGGATGACCTATAAGGATCGCGATGAGGACTCTTCGCACCACATCATCTATATTGACCCGAAGACCCGGGTAGTGCGTCGCCGCGAAGCGTTCAGCCAGGAGGGGAAGCTGCAGGCGATCTACTTCTATCGAGAGGTGCGGGAGATTCGCCCCGGCATCTGGTTCCCGACGCGGATCGAGGTGCAGAACACGGATCGGGTGATCGCGGGAGTAACCGCCTACAAGGATATCAAGGTGAACACCGGTCTGTCGGACAACATTTTCAGGCTGTAAGTACACGCATCCCTGTGGAGGAGGGTCTACATGGCTGATACGCTTCCTGCGGTGGGAACCCCGGCGCCCGATTTTACGCTGGAGGATCAGACGGGCAGCCCGGTAACGCTGTCCGATTTTCGCGGCAAGCAGGCGGTCGTTCTCTATTTCTATCCAAAGGCGGACACCTCCGGCTGTACGGTGGAAGCCTCCGGTTTTCGCGATGCCTATGCCGACTATCAGGCGCTCAACGTCGCGATCCTCGGGGTCAGCCCCGATCCGGTGAAGGCGCTGGCGAAGTTCACGCATAAGTATAACCTGCCCTTCCGGCTGCTGGCGGATGTGGAGCATCACTGCTCGGAAGCCTACGGTGTCTGGGGCGAGAAGACCTTTATGGGACGCAAGTATATGGGCGTCCACCGGGTCACCTTTCTGATTGATCGCGAGGGCGTGATCCGCAAGGTGTTCCCGAAGGTGAAGCCGGAGGGGCACAGCGTGGAGGTGCTGGAGGCGTTGAAGGAGATCGTGTAGGCGTCCCTCCCTCCGGATCAAAGGACAGGCGCACGCGCGCCTGTCCTTTATCTTTGCACAGAGCAACGAAATGCGCGCCTGCTGAAGTAGAAAGAGTCTGGAACCGAAAACGCGGCGCGGCGTCCTGAAGCTGATAGAGAGCGTCCCGCGTGTCCTGAGGCGTCTTCCGCAGCGAGGTGCGCCGTGAAAGAAAAAGCCATCATGGGAGACCACAGGCTTCACATACTGGCGGATGATGCGGAGCTGGTGGAGCGTGTGCGGCAGGGAGAGACGGCGGCATATGACCGTCTGTTCGACCGTCACTACCAGAAGGTGTATAACTTCGCCCTGCGCCTGGCGGGAGATCGGGATCAGGCGGAGGACATCGCGCAGACAGCCTTCATTCGCGCCTACGAGTCGCTGGGGCATCTTCTCGACGGACAGGCATTTCTGAAATATCTCTATCGCATTGTGATCAATCAGGTGCGGGATCGCGCCCGGCAGCGGCAGCGAAAGCCCCTGATCGGTTTTCTGGACCTGCTGTCGAAACGCTCCGCGCCGGAAGATCCGCCCGAACCGGTCGAGTTTGCGGATCGGTCGCTCGATCCGGAACGCCTGACCGCGCAGAAGGCGCAGAATGAGGCGCTGACCGAAGCGATCGCGCGGCTGCCTCTAGAGTTTCGTGAGCCGCTAGTTCTGCATCACCTGCAGCAGATGGACCTGAAGGGGATCGCGGAGTTGACCGGCGTTCCGGAGGGGACCGTGAAATCCCGGCTGGGGCGCGCGCGGCAGCGTCTGCGCGAGACGATGCGTCCCTGGGTGGAGATCGGAGGAGAGTATGAGTAGAGAGATCCAATGCGGCGATATCCGTCCGCTGCTGGCTGGTTATCAGGGCGGATGGCTGTCGGAGCGTGAACGCGCGCAGGTGCAGGCGCATCTGGAGACCTGCCCCTCCTGCGTGTTCGAGCTTCGCATCGAGGAGCGGATGCCGCAGATGCTTGCCGATCTTCCCGAAGAGACGCCTCGCGCCGTCTCATGGGCGCAGGTGCATGCCGCGCATCAGCGCGCCGCGCATCCGGCAAGACGTCTCTGGCGTCCGGCGATGGCGTTTGCGGCGGCGGTCGCGTTTCTGCTGCTGATCTTTCCCGTCGTTCGACAGGGGTTTGTCCCCGCGCCGGTCGAGCCGCCGCCCCCTGCAACAACAGGCGCACATGCGGTTGAGTCGGAGACCGCCACCTACGCCTCCGCGCATCTGATGGTCTCCGCCGGGGATGTTCTCGGCGATCCAAACCGCGTCGTCATCCTGATGAGCGCGTCACAGAGCGTTGGGGAGGAGAGACGATGAGATCCCGATGGCGCGCCATGCTGCCGCTGATGATGATCGTCTGGCTCGGCGGCTTCTTGACGGGGGCGCACGCCGATCCGGAATCGCTTCGGCTGCTGCGCCTTGCGCTGCGCGGTCCTTCTGCGGCTTTCGAGGGCATTCAGCAGACGGAGGTGGCGGTCGGCGACCGGATCGCGTCTGCAACGGTTCGTATTCGCGGCGACGGCAAAGGCGCGATCCTGCGCGAATACTCCGGCGCGTCCGCCTATCAGCTTCTGCAGATCGGTCATCAGGTCTGGAAGAGGCAGGGGACGGACGCCTGGCAGCCGCTTCCCGTCACCGCGGATCGGGATACCGACCGCGCCGCCGCCATGATCGAAGCCAACTACCGGATCCTGGTCGGCAAGCCGGAGACGCGGCTGGGACGCCGAACGATCCCGATCCAGATCGTTCCCCGGCAGAGCTGCAACCCCTCGCGGCGGCTCTGGCTCGATCCGCAGACGGGGCTGCTGCTGGAGGACCGGCTGTTTGCGCCGGATGGACGGCTGCGCTCCGCCACCACCTTCACCGCGCTGACGCTGAGACCGCAGCCCGCGACGCTCTTTCAGCCGCCCGCCCGTCAACTGCCGGAGAACGCCGTCGGACCGTTCTCGTTTCGTCCGGCTGCCTCTGCGGAAGCGGTCGAGCGGGAGACCGGCTTCTCCGTTCCGCGACCCGCCTATGTGCCTGCGGGGTATCGCCCCACGCTCTACGGTGTGATGACGACCGGCAGCGGTCGGCATACGCCTGCCGTCCGCTACTCCGACGGTCTGTCGGCATTCACCATCTACCAGCGCGGCAGAGGACCGGGAGGCGGCGGACGCGGATTCGGACGGGGCGCCGGCTGGCAGAACCGCCTGCGCAGCGATGTTCAGCAGTCTATCGTCGAGGTTCAGAGAGGGCAGAGAAGCTATCTGCTGATCGGCGACCTTGCGGAGAGCGAACTGCAGAAGATCGCCGACTCTCTTCCCTGATTTTTCTGTCCTTCACGGGAACCAGCCTTCACCGCCGGCGTCCTGAAGCTGAATGTGAAACTCGCACGAGGAGAGAATACCCGGCGAAGGAAGATAGAGAAGGGAGATAGAGAGATGAAACGCACATGGATGATGGTCTCGCTGACGCTGGCTCTGCTGCTGCTGTTCGCTTCGCTTCCGGTGCTTGCACAGGGACGCGGCGGCGGACCGGGAGTGGGAGCCGGGCGCGGGAGAGTCGCAGGAGCGCAGTGGCAGCCGCAGAATCGTCCGCGTTACGGCAACGGTCCGCATCTTGGGAACGGGCAGCAGCTTCGCCTGCGCGACGGCTCCTGCCTCATCGGGGGCGGCGCGGGAGCGTGGCGCGGTCCCGGACAGGGACAGGGGCTTGGACTGGGACCAGGAGGCGGTCGCCGTGACGGAAGCGGACCCAACCCCTACTGCCCGATCCGCAACCGCTAGCCTTCGGAAGCCGACGAACGGAGAGACTCCGTTCGTCGGCTTTTTTTGCATGTCTGGCGAAAAAATGTGGAAAAAAAGTCTGAGGAATACTTGACTATATATAAATATTCATATATAATGAGTCATCGTGCTAGAGGAGGACGCCCATGCAAAAGGTTGCGCCGCTGATTGATATGGAGACGCTGGAGCGCGTCGCGCCGGTGATACGCAACGCCGCGCACCCGCTGCGGCTGCGTATCCTGGACTATCTGCGCCGGGAGGATCGTCCCTGTACCGTCAGCGAGATCACGGATGCGGTGGAAGCGGCGCAGGCGGTCGTCAGCCAGCAGCTTCGCATTCTCAAGGATCAGGGAATCCTTGCCAGTCAACGGGAAGGAACCTGCATCTTCTATCGGATTGCCGATCCCAGCGTTCTGTTGCTGCTGGAGTGCATTCGGCATCATGGCGGATGCCGACCGTAGAAGTGCTGTTCAAACTTTCACGAGGCAGAGTATCGGTGTGGAAACGGTGTTTCGGAGGAGACAGATGAGAAAGAACTGGATCGGAGCGGGACTGTTCGGCGCGGGTGTGGTGGCGGCGATCGTCTGGGCGCTGGTGCGCCCGGAGCCGCCGAAGTCCGCGCAGAAGAGCGAGTCGCTCCCGCAGACCGTCGAGGCGCAGGTGGAGACGGTAGACGCGGTGAACGCTCCGCGCTGGCTGGAGGTGACCGGAAACGTGCGTCCGGAACTGGAGGCGACGATCTCGACCAAAGTGATGGGGCGGATCACCTCCATCACCGTGCGGGAAGGGGATACGATGCGCCAGGGGCAGCCGCTCATCTATCTGGATGCGCGCGATCTGGAGGCGGCGATTACGCAGGCGAATGCCAATCTGCGCGTCGCCGGAACGGGCTACGAGAATGCGCGGGTGGCGGCGGATATGGAGCGTTCGATGAGTCGCGCCCGGATCTCCGAGGCGGAAGCGCGCGTCGAGCAGAGCGAGGCGGCGTTGAAGTCTGCGCAGGCGCGTCTCGATCTGGTGCTGACCGGTCCCCGCAAACAGGAGAGGCAGCAGGCGTCCCTGGCGGTGGCGCAGGCGCAGGCGAACCTTGCGCTGGCGGAGAGCAACCTGAAGCGGTACCAGAATCTGGTGAATGAGGGCGCTGTCTCCCGGCAGCAGTTCGAGACCGCTCAGACCCAGTATGCCGTGGCGAAGGCGCAGTATGAGACGGCGGTGCAGTCGCAGAGCATCGCCGAGGAGGGCAGCCGGGCGGAGGAGATCCGCGCCGCGCAGGAGGCGGTGCGACAGGCGGAAGCCAATCTGCAGCAGGCGCAGGCGGGACTGCGGCAGGCGCGCGCCTCCGCCATGCAGGTGACGGTGCGAGCGCAGGAGGTACGCGGAGCGCAGGCGCAGATCGGGCAGGCGGAAGCCATGCTGAAGATCGCCCGGGTCAACCGCGACTATGCGACGATCAACGCCCCGTTCGACGGGATCGTTACGCGCCGTCTGGCGGATCCCGGCGCGATGGCGGGACCGGGCACGCCTCTGCTAAGGGTGCAGGGAGGCGCGATCCGGCTGGAAGCCGTCGTGCCGGAGAGCGCGCTGCGCGCCGTGCGAAAGGGAGATACGATCCCGGTCACTCTCGACGCGCTGGCAGGGCAGACGCTCGGGGGCAGGGTGGCGGAGATCTCCCCGCAGGGCGATCCTGCCAGCCATACCTTCCTGGTGAAGATAGACCTTCCGCGCACGGCGAACGTGAAAGCCGGGATGTTCGGGCGCGCCCGTATCGCCGTCGGTTTCGAGAACCGCCTGATGGTTCCGGCATCGGCGGTCTGGGAGCGAGAGGGACTGCGCTACGTCTACGTGGTGGATCGTGAGAATGTTGCGCGCCTGCGCATGATTACGGTGGGCGAAGGCGAGGGAGAGAATCTGCCTGTGCTTTCGGGGCTGAGCCGCGGCGAACGGGTCGTGGCGGAAGGACGCGAGAAGGTCCGGGACGGCATGAAGGTGCACTCGCGCTAACGACAGGCAGACAGACGATCCGCAACGACAGGGAGAGAGAAGATGCGCATAGGAATGGCGGGTAGACTGGCGGCGGCTTTCATCAACAGCAAGCTGACCCCGCTTCTGATCATCGCTTCGCTGGCGCTGGGCGCGTTCGCCGTGCTGCGGACGCCGCGTGAAGAGGAGCCGCAGATCATCGTGCCGATGGCGGACGTGCTGGTAACCATGCCGGGCGCGAGCGCAAAAGAGGTGGAGCGGCGGGTTACCACCCCGATGGAGAAGCTGATCTGGGAGATCCCGGGCGTGGAGTACGTCTACTCCACCTCCAGCCCCGGTCAGGCGATGGCGGTGGTGCGCTTCTACGTGGGACAGAACCAGGAGGCGGCGTTTGTGCGGCTGCGGGAGAAGCTGCAGTCGCATTACGATATGATCCCGCCAGGCGCATCCCTGCCAATCATCAAGCCCCGCTCCATTGACGATGTGCCGATCCTGGCGCTGACGCTGCACAGCAGACAGTACGACGCCTACGCCCTGCGGCAGATCGCGGCGCGGGTGGAGGAGGCGGTCAAGCAGGTGGATAACGTCTCCGAAACCACCATCATCGGCGGACGCCGGCGCGAGGTGCGGGTTACGCTGGATCGGATGAAGCTGGCGGGCTACAATCTGACGCCGGACGGCGTGGCGATGGCGCTGGGAGGCGCGAACAGCCGCTCGCAGGCGGGAGGATTTGCGCGGGACAACACGGAGATCGCGGTGAAGACCGGCGACTTCCTGCGTTCTGCGAAGGATGTCGAGAGCGTGGTTGTCGGCGCGGCGGGCGGACGTCCGATCCTGCTGCGCGATGTGGCGACGGTAACCGACGGACCCGAGGAGCCGAAGAGCTACGTGCTGTTCGGCTACGGTCCGGCGCATGAGACGGCGGAGAAGCACGGATCGGGGAAGGAGACCGCGCTCGGTGAGGAGGGCGCAAAGGCGTCTGCGGAGCTGGAGCCGGCGGTAACGATCTCCATCGCCAAGCGGCAGGGCAAGAACGCCATTGATATCGCGCACCACGTGCTGGAGAAGGTGGAGAGCCTCAAGGGGAATATCATCCCCGCCGGTGTGGAGGTCTCGGTAACGCGCAACTACGGCGAGACCGCCAGCGAGAAGTCGGGAGAGCTGCTCTATCATATGATGCTGGCGGTGGTTTCGGTGACCCTGTTGATCGCGCTGACGCTGGGGCGCAAGGAGTCGCTGGTAGTGCTGATCGCCATACCGGTAACCCTCGCCCTGACGCTGCTGGTCTTCTATCTGTACGGCTACACGCTCAACCGGATCACCCTCTTTGCCCTGATCTTCTCCATCGGTATTCTGGTAGACGACGCGATAGTGGTGGTGGAGAACATCGTGCGCCACTATCGGATGCCGCTTTCGGAGCGCAAGCCTCCGCTGGAAGCCGCCATCTATGCGGTAGATGAGGTGGGCAACCCGACGATCCTGGCGACCTTTGCGGTGATCGCCGCGATCTTGCCGATGGCGTTTGTCGGCGGTCTGATGGGTCCGTACATGCGCCCGATCCCCATCGGTGCCTCGGCGGCGATGCTCTTTTCGCTCATCATCGCCTTTATCGTTACACCCTGGGCAGCCTATCGCTTCCTGAAGGGAGAGCATGAGCGTTTCGGCAAGCCGGAGCCGGAGGAGAAGCCCCGTCCCTGGTACCTGCGGCTTCTGCTGGGCGGCGGACATGCCCATCATGAGCATAAGGACGACTGGACGACCCGCATCTACCGCAAGATGATGACGCCGATGCTGCGCTACGCGACGGTGCGCTGGGGATTTTTCGCGGTGGTAACGGTGTTGCTGGTGGGGGCTATGTCTCTGGTCGCCTTCAAAGCCGTCACGGTGAAGATGCTGCCGTTCGACAACAAGAACGAGTTTCAGATCATCGTGGATATGCCGACCGGAACGACGCTGGAGCAGACGGCGGCGGCGACGCGCGCGCTGGGCGACTATGTGGCGAAAGTTCCGGAGGTGGAGAACTATCAGCTCTACGTCGGCGCCGCCAGCCCCTTCAACTTCAACGGACTGGTGCGCCACTACTTTATGCGGCAAGGCTCCTATCAGGCGGACATTCAGGTAAATCTGATCGGGAAAGAGGAGCGCAAGGCGCAGAGCCACGACATCGCCAAGCGGATCCGCCCGGATATCGAGCGGATCGCGAAAGAGTGGGGCGTGCGCGTCAAGATCGCGGAGGTTCCGCCCGGACCGCCGGTGCTTCAGACGCTGGTGGCGGAGGTCTACGGTCCGACCTTTGAGGAGCGCGAGCAGATCGCGCGGCAGATCCGCGAAATCTTTGCCACGACCGAGGGCGTCACCGATGTGGACTGGTACATGGATGACGATCAGACGACCTACCAGTTCGTGGTGGACAGGGAGAAGGCGGCGCTCAACGGCGTGGATGTGGCGGCGGTCAACCGGACGCTGACCATGGGACTCTCCGGAATGCAGATCGGGCTGGCGCACGACGAGGGGGCACGCGAGGATGTGGCGTTGACGGTGCGTCTGCCTCGCGCCGAGCGCAGCGGTCTGGGGGAACTGGAGCATCTATTCGTGCAGGCGCGCGACGGTCACCTGGTTCCGCTGCGGGAGCTGGTCGAAGCCAGACCGATCCCGACCGACAAGTCCATCTACCACAAGAACCTGATGCCGGTTGTCTATGTAACGGGCGATGTGACGGGACGGCAGGAGAGTCCGGTCTACGCAATCCTGAAGATGAATCAGGCGATTGCGAAGCTGAAGCTGCCGGACGGCAGCGGGATCAATGTGTTGACCACCCACCAGCCCTTCACGATGGATAAAGTGCAGATGAAGTGGGACGGCGAGTGGCATATCACCTACGAGGTGTTCCGCGATCTGGGCATCGCCTTCGGCGCGGTGCTGATCCTGATCTACATCCTGGTGGTCGCCTGGTTCCAGTCGTTCAAGACACCGCTGATCATCATGGCGCCCATCCCGCTGACGCTGGTGGGCATTCTGCCGGCGCATGCGCTGATGGGGGCGTTTTTCACGGCGACCTCGATGATCGGGTTCATTGCCGGCGCGGGCATCATCGTGCGCAACTCGATCATTCTGGTGGACTTCATTGAGCTGCGGCTGCAGCAGGGAATGCCGCTGGATGAGGCGGTGATAGACGCCGGGGCGACCCGTTTCCGCCCGATGCTGCTGACGGCGGCGGCGGTGATCGTCGGATCGTTCGTGATCCTGTTCGATCCGATCTTTCAGGGACTGGCGATCTCGCTGATGGCGGGAGAGATCGCCTCGACGCTGCTATCGCGGCTGGCGGTTCCGATCCTCTACTTTATGATGCGCCGACGGGAGCAGGGACTGATGGAGCCGGCTCCGCAGGGACGCGGGGAGCCGGGCGGACCCTCTCCGGAACCGGCGCACGCTTAGAGCTATTCTATAAACACAGGAGATAGACCATGACAACGGAGCGTTATCTGCGACTGATCGCCGGCTTCTTCGTGATGCTGTCGGTCGCGCTGGGGTGGTACGTGAACCCCTGGTTCTTCGCCTTCACGGCGTTTGTCGGGCTGAATCTGTTTCAGTCCGCCTTCACCGACTGGTGTCCGATGAAGACGCTGCTGGAGAAGTTAGGAACCTCTTCCTCTCCGAAGACGCCGGACGGGCGCAATCTCGGGCAGGGCGCGGCGTCCTGAAACGACGCATGACAGGAGGCATGAGTGTATCGCAATAAGAAGATACTCCTCTTCGCGGCGGCGGCGGTGTTCGCGCTGATTGCCGGGCGTACGCCCGGGGCGCGTTCAGGGAGCTGTTCGGGGATACGGACTCTGACCCCTTCGGGAGAGGTTCTCTCCTGTCCCGCAGAGACGAAGCCGGCTCTCCAGCCGCCGTCGGTCTCGCCGCCGGTTGAGAAAAGAAAGGAGACGGACCGATGACACAGATATCACACAGTACCGCGGTCTATGCGCGGACCACGCCGCGACCCTTTGCGGAGACGCTGGAGGCGGTGCAGGAGGCGGCAAAGGCGGCGGGATTTCGCATACCCGGCGTCATTGATCTGGCGGCATCCATGCGAAAAGAGGGCATCGAGCGAGAGCCGTATGCGGTGATCGAGTTGTGTAACGCGGAGATCGCCTCCGGCGTACTGCAGGTCAATCCGATGATCGGGACGCTGATGCCGTGCCGGATCGCCGTCTATGAGGAGGGGTCGCGGACAGTGGTGGCGATGGCGCTGCCGTCGAAGCTGATGGATCTCTTCCCGGAGAGCGAGGTTGCCGGGGCGGCAAAAAGGGTGGACGATGCGCTGCGGGGTGTGATAGACGCCGCAACAGGGTAGCGCGCGATAGTCGCCGCTGCCCGCGTTACGTGCGACACGCCCTCAGCCTGTCACTGTATTGCAACTACAGCGATGGACTTAAGTCCATCGCTGTAATCTTCCACGTTCCGCAAAGCAGTGAGATTGCTTCGGTCGGCTGGCGCCTCCCTCGCAATGACAGGAGGGGGTCGGCTGGCGCCTCCCTCGCAATGACAGGAAGGGGTCGGCTGGCGCCTCCCTCGCAATGACAATCCGGGACGCTCGACCGTTCCAGTTACGCGCAACCAGCCCCCAAACCGTCATTGTGAGCGTCAGCGAAGCAATCTTCCACGTTCCGGAAACGACGAGACTGCAGACGTTATGCACCGGTCCTCTGAGCGCGGTACTCCATGAGTTCGCGCTTCGCCGTCTCACCGATCTTCGACAGATGCTCCATCCAGGGCTTGCGGTAGGGGCGCAGCGCTTCCACGACCTGCTCGGTGATCGCCAGATCGCGAAACCACTTGTTATTGGCGGGAGCGATATGCCAGGGGATCTCCGGCGAGCTGCACCGCGTCAGCGCCTCCTCATACGCCTCGGTGTACCGATCCCACAGCTCCCGCTCCTTCCAGTCCCCGACCGACAGTTTCCACGCCTTCTCCGTCTCCTTCTCTCGCTCCAGCAGCCGCTTCTCCTGCTCCTCTTTGCTGATGTGCAGGTAGAACTTGAGCAGGATGGTTCCGGAGTCGACCAGCAGTCGTTCGAAAGCGTTGATATGGTCGTACCGCTTTCGCCAGACCGCTTCCGGCACCAGATTATGAACGCGCACGACGAGAACATCCTCATAGTGCGAGCGGTTGAAGATATGCATCGCGCCGCGCGGCGGGGTCTCCGCATGGATGCGCCAGAGAAAATCGTGCGCGAGTTCTATCGGGGTCGGCACCTTGAACGGCACAACGCGGCAGCTCTGCACATTGACGATGTTCAGGAGATGCCGGATCGCCCCGTCCTTGCCGCTGGTATCGCGCCCCTGAAGGATGATCAGCATGCTCTGCTGCCCCGCTGCAAAGAGCAGATCGTCCAGTTCATTCAACTCTCTGGCGAGTTCCGCCGTCTTCTCCTGCGCCTCCTCTTTGGTCAGTCCTCGCCTCTCCTCCGGGTCGTACTCCTTCAGATGCACCCTCTTTTTCCCGTCAATTCGGTGCGCGTAGTTCATGGCTCCCCCTTGTTTTCCGGTCGTCCGGACTCTCCTGCCCCTGTAAAAATGTAACCCTGGCGTAACCCTCCCGTCGTTGCTCCACCTTCAGACGTATGCTACAATCTTAATGTTTGTATTACGCCTCGGAACAGCGAGATGCACATACCCGACTCCGCCATCAGCCCGATGACATCTCTTGCCGCCAATGCGGTCATGCTCCCCGTCTGGTACGCCGCCAGCCGCCGCCTGCGTGCGACTCTGACCACCCGTCAGGTTCCGCTCCTCTCCATCGGCGCAGCGTTCTCCTTCACGATCATGATGTTCAATATCCCGGCTCCGGGCGGAACGACCGTTCATCCGATCGGGGGCGTGCTGATGGCGGTGGCGCTCGGTCCCTGGGCGGCGATCATCGGGGTTACTGTCGCCCTGGCGATCCAAGCGCTCTTCTTTGCCGACGGCGGCGTGCTGGCGATCGGCGCAAACAGTTTCGCCATGGCGTTCGCGATGCCCTGCTGCGGTTTTCTGGTCTACCGGCTGATCGCGGGACGTTCGGCTTCCGATTCGCCGCGCCGCGCGCTGGCGGCGGGGATCGCCGCCTATGTCGGGCTGAACGTCGCTGCGCTGCTGGTCGCGATCTTTCTGGGCATCCAGCCGGTGCTCTATCGCGACGCGGACGGCAAAGCCCTCTACTTCCCCTTCGGGCTGAACATCACGATCCCGGCGATCATGAGCGCGCACCTGACCATCGCGGGAGTCGCAGAAGCGGTTGTAACCGCGCTGGCGGTGCGCTATATGCAGAAGGCGCGTATCCCGCTCTATGCCGCCGACGGCGAAACCGCCTCCGGCGGGCGTCTGGAACTGCTCTGGGTGGGAATGGGCGTGCTGATCGCGCTCTCTCCGCTGGGCATGCTGGCGACGGGAGATGCCTGGGGCGAGTGGAGCAAAGAGGACCTGGCGAAACAGGCGGGCTATCTGCCGAAACATCTGGATGCCATAGACGAGAAGGGCTGGAAGGGATTCAATCTGCTGCCGGACTACCTGAGCGAGCGGGGAATGGGCTTCTACATCGTCGCCGCGCTGGCTGGCGCGCTGATGATCGTTCTGATGCTCTACGCGGTCGGCAGGCTTCTGGCGCGTCGGGAGGAGCCGCCCGCTCCCCCTCCGGACGACTCGCCTCCCTCCGCCTCCCGTCGCTCCGACGATCTTCCCGCCTGGATGACGCAGAGCGACGAGAGATCCGATACCGGCGCATCCGCGTATCAGGCGGTCACGCCCCGCGCCTCGCGCCGCATCGGTTTTGTGGAGAAGACGCTGAACGAACTCACCGGGTCGGCGCAGGAGATCCTTTTCGCGGAGCGGTGGGCGCGGCAGGAGGGGATGCTGCAGCGGCTCGATGCGCGCGTCAAAGTGATCGGGCTGATCGGACTGGTGGTCGTTACGGCGTTTTTGCACCGCCTTCCGGGTCTGCTGGGACTCTTTGCGCTCAGCCTGATCCTGGCGGTCTGCTCTCGCCTGCCCGTCGGGATGTTTCTGCGGCGGGTCTGGCTGACAGTTCCGCTCTTTGTCGGGGCGGTCACCCTGCCGGCGGCGCTGAACCTGGTTACACCCGGCGCGCCGCTGCTGACGCTCTGGCGCGAACCGTATATAGCGATTACGGAGCCGGGACTGGCAGCCGCGCTGCTGCTGACGCTGCGGGTCGGCGTGGCGGTCTCATCGGTTGTCCTGCTCACGCTCACCACGCCATGGAACGACCTGCTGCACGGACTGCGCGCCCTGATGATCCCGAAGATGTTTGTTGCGGTGCTGGCGATGACCTACCGGTATCTCGCGGTGCTGATCCAGTCCGCCGCCGAGATGTTCACCGCCCGCAAAAGCCGCACGGTCGGGCGCATCCCTCGCGCGGAGAGCCGCCGCTTTCTCGGCGGGGTCATGGGCGCGCTGTTTGGCAGAACGCTCGCGCTGACCGAAGAGGTGCATGCCGCCATGCTCTCGCGCGGCTGGACGGGGGAGGCGCATGTCCTGCGCGTCCCGCGCATTCAGGCGGCGGATATGGTCTGGCTGACTGCGCTGACGCTGGTCGCGCTGTCCGCGCTGATGTTGGAGAGACTCCTCGGATGACACAGAATCTGATCGTCGCAGACGCGGCAAAGACGGTACGGGAGACCGCCTTCCGGCTGGAGCGCGTGCGTTTCGACTACGGCGAGGGGATCCCCGCGCTCCGGGATGTCTCCCTGACGATTGCGCGGGGCGAAAAAGTGGCTCTGCTGGGGGCGAACGGCAGCGGGAAGTCCACGCTGTTAAAGATCCTCAACGGGCTGCTGCATCCGACGGCGGGGACCTTTGAGGCGTTCGGCGAGGAGATCACCGAGAAGACCCTGCGCGATGAGCAGACCGCCTTTCGATTCCGACGGCGCGCCGGCTTCATCTTCCAGAACTCCGAAGCGCAGCTGTTCTCCGCCACCGTCCGCGAGGAGATCGCCTTCGGTCCTCTGCAGATGAGCCTCTCCCGCGCGGAGATCGCGCAGAGGATCGCGGATGTCGCGGCGCTGCTGGGGATCGAGCCGCTGCTGGATCGCCCCCCCTTCCGTCTCTCCGGCGGGGAGAAGAAGAAGGTCGCCATCGCCTCGGTGCTCGCGCTCAACCCGGATGCCATCCTGCTGGATGAGCCGACCAACGGACTGGACCCGCGCAGTCAGCAGTGGCTGATAGAGCTGCTGGTGCGCCTGAACCGGGCGGGAAAGACGCTGGTTACCGCCACCCACGACCTGGACATCGTTGCCCATATCGCGGATCGGGTGGTGGTGATGGATGAGTCGCACGCCATCGCCGCCGTGGGAACGCCGCAGGAGATCCTGGAGAATACCGACCTGCTGCTGGCGGTCAATCTCATCCATGAGCACAGCCATCGGCACGGCGCGCTGCGTCACTCCCATCCGCACCACCATCACGGCGACCACGCGCACGACCACGAATAGCCCGCGAACGTCCTCCGGCGCGGCTACGTATCAATCAGCCCGCCGCGCGCCGCCAGCATCGCCGCCTCGGTGCGGTCGTTGACCTGCAGTTTGAAGAGGATGCTGGAGATGTGGTTTTTGACCGTCTTCTCGCTGATGAAGAGCGTCTCGGCGATCTCCCGATTGCGCTTGCCGGTCGCGACCTCCTTCAGCACCTCGATCTCGCGGTCGGTCAGTTCGGAGAAGAGTTTGAGATCGGCGGCGCGCTGCGCGCTGATCCGATTGAACTCGGCGAGGACGCGCGCGGCGATGGAGGGGTGCAGCAGTCCGTCGCCCCGCGCGATGGCGCGAATGGCTTCGACGGTCTCTTCCGGGGGGCTGTCTTTCAGCACGTAGCCGGTCGCTCCGGCTTTGATCGCCTGAAACACGCTGCTGTCGTCGTGATAGATCGTCAGGATACAGACGCCGACCTGGGGAAGAAGCTGCTTGACCTTCTGCGTCAGTTCGATGCCGTTCATCTTCGGCATATTGATGTCGGTGAGCAGCACATCCGGCACGAGGTCGCGCACCAGACGGAACGCCTGCTCTCCGTCCCCCGCCTGCCCGACGATCTCCAGGTCGTCCTCCAGCGCCAACAGCCGCGCCAGCGCCTCCCGCGTCAGCCGTTCATCCTCCGCAATGACAACGCGAGTCTTCTCCATCCCGATACCTTTTCGCTCATGTTAAGGATGCTGCGATATTCCCCCTCCGCCCCGCCGGTTCCTGCCGCATTTCAGAAAGGGCGCAGGAGCGTGTATAATAGCAGGTATGCCGAACGCGCAGCTTCAGGAAAAACTCGACACCCTGCCGACCAAGCCCGGGTGCTACCTCTACAAAGACGCCAACGGGCAGATCATCTATGTCGGCAAGGCGGTCAATCTGCGGAACCGGGTTCGCTCCTACTTTCAGAAGAGCGCAAACCTGACGCCCAAAGTGCGCCGTCTGGTTCAGACGATCCACGATATGGAGTTTATCGTTGTGGAGAGCGAACTGGAGGCGCTGGTGCTGGAGTGCAACCTGATCAAGAAGTATCAGCCGCATTTCAACGTCCGCCTGCGCGATGACAAGCACTATCCCTACCTCTGCATCACCACCTCCGAGCCGTTCCCCCGCCTGTTGTTGACCCGGCGCGTCCGGCAGGACGGCAACCGCTACTTCGGTCCCTACACCAACTCCCGCGCCGTCTACGCGACGATGGACCTGATCAACCGCCTCTTTCCTATCGTCTCCTGCGGCAAGCCCTTCGACGGCAGACCCGTCCAGAAGCCCTGTCTCTATCACCACATGGGGCAGTGTCTGGCTCCCTGTGCGGGACTGGCGGAGAAGAGCGAGTATCAGCAGGCGGTTCGGGACGTGATCGTCTTTCTGGAGGGCAAACAGGAGAAGCTGATCAAGGACCTGCGCAGACAGATGGAGCGCGCGGCGGAAGATCTTCTCTTCGAGCGCGCCGCCAGACTGCGCGATCAGATCGTCGCGGTGGAAGAGGTGATGGCGCGGCAGAAGGTGATCAGCACCCGCATGATAGATCAGGATGTGGTCGCGGTGGTGGCGGACGAGGGCAGTGCCTGCGTGCAGATGTTCTATATACGCGGCGGCAAACTGATCGGGCAGAACCACTTCGTGCTCGACGGCACGGAGGAGAGCGCAGATCAGGGGCAGGCGGTGCAGGAGTTCGTCAAGCAGTACTATCAGAACGCCGCCTATGTGCCGCAGGAGATCATCCTCCCCTGCGATATTGACGAGACCGCCATCGTGGAGCAGTGGCTCCGGCAGAAGCGGGGCAGCAAGGTCGAGATCACCGTTCCGGTGCGGGGCGACAAGCGGCGGCTGGTCGAGATGGCTGCTGAAAACGCCGCCCATGCGATGGATCAGGTGCGCGCCGAACTGCGCGCAAAGCTCAACAGCAGCGAACGCGCCCTCAAAGAGCTGCAGGAGGCGCTCGGACTGGAGACCCTGCCGAATCGGATCGAGTGCTACGACATCTCCAACTTTCAGGGCGATCACTTTGTCGGCTCGATGGTTGTCTGCGAGCAGGGCGAGATGAACAAGAGCGAGTACCGCCGGTTCAAGATACGCTTCCACGAGAACCGCCCCGACGACTACGCCATGATCCGCGAGGTGCTGACGCGCCGGCTCAACGAGGGGAAGCAGGGCAACCCGAAGTTTCACCGGATGCCCGATCTGATCATTGTGGACGGCGGCAAGGGGCAGGTCTCATCCGCGATGGCGGCGATGGAGGCGACCGGCGTCCGGCTACCGCTCTGCGGTCTGGCGAAGCGGTTTGAACTGCTGATCCTGCCCAACGAACCCGATCCGGTCGCCCTGCCCCGCACCTCGCAAGCGCTCTACCTGGTACAGCGTATCCGGGATGAGGCGCACCGGTTCGCCAACGCCTACCGCGTGATCGTGCAGGGGCGCAAGCAGACCCGCAGCGCGCTCGACAGCGTTCCCGGCATCGGTCCCAAACGCCGCAAAGCCCTCCTCAAGCAGTTCGGATCGCTGGAGAGGATACGCCAGGCGTCGCTGGAGGAGCTTGCCTCCGCGCCCGGCATGAACCGAACCATCGCGCAGGCGCTGCAAGCCTACTTCCAGAGTTCTGAGAGCGACCCATAGACCCTCCTCGCCGATCCGAAATGACAGTGGGAGCGCACTTCAGGGCGGGGAATGCTCTCCGTAGCCTCTCCCGCCCGACGCTCGTTTCAGACCGGCGCGTCACTTCCCGACCGCCGTAATCGGGCGGGTCTCGAACCTGCCCAGCCCCTTCAACTGCCCGGAGATCTTTGCCACGGGCGCGACCAGCACGACGGAGAAGCTCTCCGGGCGGCAGTATGCGCGGGCGATCCGGTTGACATCCGCCAGCGGGACCGCGAGAAGGCGGGTCAGGTAGGTCTGCAGGTAGTCTGCGGGCAGGTTGTAGAGCGCGATGTCGGAGAGTATGTTCGCCAGCGCGTCGGGCGTCTGCAGTCCCAGCGCAAACATGCCGGCGAGGTAGCTTTTCACCTTCTGAAGCTCCTCCGACGTGAAGCCGCGCTCCGCCGTGCGCTTTAACACGCCGTTGAGTGCGTCCAGCATCGCCCGCGTGGTCTCGATACGGGTGAAGGTCGAGATAGCGAGAAAGCCGCCATATTTGTGGAGGCGGAACCGGCTGCCGATCCCGTAGGTCAGGGAGCGGTTGACCCGTATCTCGTCTACCAGTCGGGAGGTGAACCCTCCGCCCAGCATCGCGTCCGCCAGCTCCGCCGCGAAGAAGTCCGGATGATTGCGCCGGAAGGCGGGGCGTATCAGGCGCACCTGCGTCTGCGTGGCGTCCGGCTTATCAATCAGCACCAGCTGACGGGGCGTCGGTCGCGCCTCTGCAACCGTCGGCGCGGCGGAGCCGGAGGGCGTCCAGTCCTCAAAACGGGCGCGCAGCTTCTCGATCATCTGCGGGATCTGGAAGCTGCCGACGGCGATGATCGTCAGACGATCCGGGACGATGAACCGCTGATAGTAGCGGAGCAGATCGTCCCGCGTGATGCGTTTGACGCTGGCGATCGTGCGAAAAACGCCGTAGGGGTGCCCCCGAAAGACGGTCTCGGTCGCGACGCGCGTCGCGGTCTCCTCCGGGCTGTCTGGAAGCGACTGCAGACCGGCGAGAGCCAGCTGCCGTTCGCGCTCGATCTCCTCCGGCGGGAAGACGGATCGGCGGATCACGTCCGCCAGCAGATTCAGACCCGCGTCGGCATCTTTCGACAGCACGCTGAGAGAGACCGTCAGCGAGTCGTCACCCGCTCCGGCGTTCAGCGACCCTCCCAGAAAATCTATCTCCTCGGCGATCTGTATCGCCGTCCGGGAGGAGGTGCCGCGCTTCAGCAGATCGGCGGTCATGGCGGCGACTCCCGCCTTCTCCACCGGATCGCCGCTTGCCCCGCCCGGAAACAGCGCCTCAACCGACAGCGTGGGGGCGCGCCGGTACTCCATGAGCATCAGCTGAATGCCGTTCTTCAGCCTGTGGCGCGTGACGGGCGGCAGGTTGATCCTCTGCGCCGGCGCGGCTGCCGCCGCCAGGCAGAGCGCGACGGCGGTCAGCAGGATTCGGGCGGAAGGGGACGCGGACGCTCTTCTCATCGCGGCGCCTCCCCGCTCTGCGCGTTTCGCTGCGGAACCAGCGTGACCACCGTGCGCGTGCGGTCCGTAAAGCAGCGGCGTGCGACCCGCTGAATATCCGCCGTTGTTACCCGGTCATGGCGCGGCAGGTAGTCGGCGTAACGGCGCCAGTCTCCCCAGTTTGCTTGATAGCCGGTCAGCAGTCCCGCGCGTCCGAAGTTGGTCTTGAAGTTGTCCACATATCCGGCGCGAACGACATTCTTCGCCTTCTGAAGCTCCCGTTCGGTAACGCCGTTCCGCTGTATCTCCTCCAGCACGGCGTATATCTCCGCCTCGCACTCGGCGGCGGTGTGAGACGGCTGCGCCTGCGCGTAGAAGGTGAACAGTCCGGGATCTATCCGGGAGTCGTTGGTCGCGTTGACCGCAGCGGCGATCTGCTTCTCATAGACCAGCCGCCGGTAGAGACGCGCGCTCTGTCCGTGCGAGAGGATCAACGCCAGCAGGTTCAGCGCGGGGTCGTCCGCATGTCGGAAGGAGACGCCGCGATAGGCGATCATGACGGCGGGCAGCTCCGCCGCGCGATGAAAGAGGATGCGCTTTTCGCCCCGCTGTGGCGGCTCGGAGTTGACGACCGGGCGGGGCGGCTTCTGACGCGGGATGCTTTCGAAGTAGCGGCGCATCTTCGCGAACAGCTGCTTTGTGTCGAAGTCGCCGACCACCGCCACCACCGCGTTATTGGGGGCGTAGTAGGTGCGGAAGTAGTCTCTGGCGTCCTCCAGGCGAATGGCGTTGAGATCGCCCATGAAGCCGATGGGCAGCCAGCGGTAGGGGTGGGCGACGAAGGCGTTGTTCCAGAGCGTCTCGTACATGCCGCCCTCAACGGAGTTGTCGTAGCCGACGCGCCGCTCCTCTTTGACAATGCTCCGCTCCTGCTCCAGATTCTGCGTGTCCAGCCGCAGGGCGCGCATCCGGTCCGCCTCCAGCCGCAGCACCTGATCCAGCGTGGTGGAGGAGAACTCCTCATAGTATTCGGTGGTGTCGGGAGTGGTGAAGGCGTTGGAGTAGCCGCCTCCCGCTTCAATGATCCGGTCGAACGACTTCGGCGGGTATTTCGCGGAGCCGTTGAACATCATGTGCTCGAACAGATGCGACAGTCCGGTGATGCCCGGTCTCTCGTTGCGCGAGCCGACCCGGAAGAGCGTATAGTAGGCGACGGTCGGCAGCGAGCGGTCTTCCAGCGCCAGCACCGTCAGCCCGTTTTTGAGCTGCAGACGCTCCACCTTCAGCGTCTGCGCGTTCGCGTTCGCCGCAAGCAGAGCCGTCAGGCATACGGCGCAGCGAAACAGAGTATGGCGAGTCATTTCCAGAAACTCCCGATCTATGCCGTGTTACGGCGCGTCATCCGCCCGGTATACCCCGACATCCCACCCGATCACCTTCGCGGCGAGAAGGCGACGCTCCGGCGCGAGCAGCGATGGATAGAACCGATCCCAGTAAGGCTTTCGTGCGCGCCCGTCCATGATGACCAGATAGCGCGGTCTTCTGGCGAAACGCTCGACCGGCTGCCGGTCGTTGCACAGTCCGGGCAGCACATTGACGACCATGAACCGGTTATCCATGCTGACGCCCGGCGCCGCCTCCCCGATCAGAACGCTGTTCGCGGGAAGAGTATTCGACAGAAGGCGCGACATCTCATGCTGCGAATAGCTCAGAGTAGCGAGCCAGTGTGTCAGCCATGCCGCATTGATGAGGAGCCAGAGAGTCAGCAGAGCCGTCCGCCACCGCGCGTCTGCGTCAGGGCTGCCGGATGAGCGGTCCCGCCCAAACTGTCTGCCGAGCAGGATCGCCGCCGTTGCCGCCATCGCGGGGTAGGTGGTTACGTAGTAGCGGCTCGGCGCGTAGCTGCTGAGGATCAGCAGCGCCCATCCGCATGCCAGCCACGCCGCCAGATAGATCTCCGGAGGCGAGGGGCGTTCAGCGGGATTCCGCAGGCGGGAGGCGGCAGCCGCCACTCCGAGGAGAGAGAGGATCAGCAGAACCGGCGTATGCAGGAACAGGTAGGGGAAGAGGTTGCGGTAGTTGCCAAAAAAGCCGGAGGCGACGTTGGCGGCGAGCGATCCCGCCGACTTCGGCAGGATCTGCTCTGTCAGGTAGTAGCGGCTCATATGGCTCAGCTCAGCGCGATGGGGCAGGTACCATGTCAGCAGGTAGAGCAGCAGCACGCTCACCACGCCCCCGTAGACCCGCCACAGCCCTCTGCGCCCCTCCCGACCGCTCCCCCACAACGCCAGCAGCGGAACCCCCAGCAGATAGACGCACAGCGTCCGGCTCACCACCGTCAG
>CALLMM010000027.1 GCA_938005745.1 uncultured Chthonomonadales bacterium
GGGGTGAGGAACGCCTCCAGGGCCTTCACCCGGCGCGCCGCCTCCTCCAGCCGCTCGCGGGTCAGCCAGTCGCGCCGCCAGTCGCCCTCTTCAAACGAGTAGTCCGGTCCCATCTTTCCGGTCAGCAGCCCCTCCTCGAAGGGGACGCGGACGATGATGCCGACGCCTGCCTCCTGTGCGGCGGGCAGAAGCTGTTCGGCGGGACGCTGTTCAAAGATATTGTAGATCACCTGCACGGAGTGCACGCGCCCGGAGCGCGTCAGATTGACCGGACCGTAGGGATCCCAGTCGTTGGCGGAGATGCCGAAGGCGCGGATCTTTCCCTGCTCCTGCAGGCGCGTGAACGCCTCGTACCAGTCCGAGAGCTGCGTGTAGGAGTCGGTCCAGGCGTGGAGCTGTTGAACGTCCAGATAGTCGGTCTCCAGGTTTCGGAGGGTCTGCTCGGTGCACGAGACGATCCAGTCCGCCGGAAACGTCTCGTGCAGCGGCTCGTGGGGCAGCACGGGCCATCGGAAGGTTTTCGGGGAGATTTTGGAGGCGATGACGATCTGATCGCGCACCCCCTTCAGCGTCCGTCCGATCAGCCGTTCGCTGTGCCCGTTGCCGTAGCCCATCGCGGTATCGTAAAAGGTGATGCCCAGTTCATGCGCTCGCAGCAGAGCGCGCTCCGCCTCGCGGTCGTCCTGCACGCCCCATCCGCCGCCGATTCCCCAGGCGCCGAAACCGATCTCGCTCACCCGAATGCCTGTTCTTCCCAGAACGCGGTACAGCATCAGACTTCCCTTTCCTTCACAGTTGCGGAAAACACGAGGTTCGCTTTTCCGCGTATGTTCCTCTTTTCAGGATTCTCCGTCTGCGCACGGTTCCCTGCGTTCTTTCGATTCAATTTGACAAATAGGGAAGGATTGGTTATACTCTCGGTTCGGAAATGGAGAGTCTGCCGGGAGAGGCGTCCGGCGGTTCCCCCAGACAGGATCGGAGTTGAGGAGACATCCATGCGGATTCGTCAGAAAGAGCTGCGCCGAATGCGCAAGCGAGAAGAGACCCGTCTGCAGGCGGAGATTCGGGCGGCGAAGGCGGCGAAAGCGGCTCCCCCCGCTACGGGCAGCCGGTCGCGGCAGCGCAAAACCGCGTCCCCTGCGTCCAGCGGATAGCCCGACCGGACGCGTAGCAGGTTCGACACAGAACAGGCGGACCGGCAGGTCGCCGCGCTCTTCTATAACGCGGCGACCTGCCGGTCTGTTCTTAAGTGGTTCGTAGTGTGGGATTGCTTCGGTCGCTGCTGCTCCTTCGCTACGACGGGAGAGGGTTCGCCTGTCGCTCCCTCGCAATGACGGGATGAGGTCGGTTTCGCCTCCCTCGCAATGACAGAAAGGGGACGCGCTGCCGGCTCTTACGCAATGGCAATCCGGGACGCTCGACCGCTGCAGCCGGGCAAGAGCGTCCTGGACGAGGTCCCGCGGGCGGTTTTTTCTCTCTCTGCATAGGTTCGGGTGTAAATTGAGGCAGGGAGCGGGGCTATTCTGTGTTAAACTATTAGCAATCTTTTAGCGGTTCTCATTAATGGTGAGACCCAGCCGACCTGCGACATCTGAGGGTAAATCGTCATGCGAACGTGTGGGAAGATGAAGGCTCTGTTCCCGGCGGCGGGAATAGTGGTCGGAACGCTTTTTTTTCTGGCGGCTGCCGGATGGTCTGGCGCCGCGCTGAGCCAGAAGCAGAGATCGAAACCGCTGCCGCCCCTGCGTTATAATCGCGATATCCGTCCCATTCTGGCGGAGAACTGCTTTGCGTGCCATGGTCCGGACTCTGCCGCCCGAAAAGCCGACCTGCGTCTGGATCGTCCGACGGATGCGACGGCGTCCCGCGGGGGGCGTCCCGCGATTGTTCCGGGCAATCCGTCCGCCAGCCTGATCATTCAGCGGATCAATGCGAAGGGACCGCTGCTGATGCCCCCGGCTTCCAGCCACAAGAAGCTGACACCGGAGCAGATTGCCACGCTGACGCGCTGGGTGAAAGAGGGCGCGGCGTATGAGCCGCACTGGTCCTATATTCCACCGCGCCGTCCCGCGCTTCCCGCCGTGAAGAACGCGCAGTGGGTTCGCAACCCGATAGACCGCTTTATTCTGGCGAAGCTGGAGGCGGCGGGGCTGCAGCCTGCGCCGGAGGCAGATCGGCGCACGCTGGCGCGACGCCTCAGCCTGGATCTGACGGGACTGCCTCCCGATCCGGCGGATGTCGAGCGTTTTGTGAACGATAAGTCGCCCGACGCCTACGAGAAGCTGGTGGATAAGTATCTGGCAAGCCCGGATTGGGGAGAGCACCGCGCGCGCTACTGGCTGGACGCGGCGCGCTACGGCGATACGCACGGCATTCACATTGACAACTACCGCGAGATGTGGGCATACCGCGACTGGGTGATCAAGGCGTTCAACCGCAATATGCCGTTCGACCAGTTCACCCTGGAGCAGCTTGCCGGCGATCTGTTGCCCAATCCGACGCTGGATCAGTTGATCGCCACCGGATTTACCCGATGCAACATCACGACGAGCGAGGGCGGCGCGATAGACGAGGAGTACCTGGTGCTCTATACCCGCGACCGCACCGAGACCGCCGCGACGGTCTGGCTCGGAACCACCGCCAACTGCGCGGTCTGCCACGACCACAAGTACGACCCGCTCAGCCAGAAGGAGTTCTACTCCCTGTCCGCCTTCTTCAACAACACCACGCAGCCGGCGATGGACGGCAACCGCAAGGATACGCCTCCGGTCATCCCGGTTCCGCGGGAGGAGGACCGCGCCCGGTTTGAGGTGCTCAAGGGAGAGATCGCGGAGGCGCGCAGACAGGCGGAGGCGCGCAGGCAGGCGGCGCGTCCCGACTTCGACCGCTGGCTGAACGGCGCGGACGCCGGAAAGATCGCCGCGAGCGTTCCGTCGGGGGATCTGCTCTTCCATCTGCCCCTGAATGAGGGCGCGGGGCGCGATGTGAAGGGGGTCTTCAACGGACAGCCGCTGAACCTGACCGCCGCCGCCGATCCGGGCTGGGAGCCGGGACACGTGGCGGAGCGCGCATTTCAGCGCAAGGCGGGCAGCACGGTGGAGGCTCCGCAGGTGGGAGACTTCGAGAAGGATCAGGCGTTCTCCATCGCCGCCTGGGTGAAGCTGATGCCCAACACCGGCGGCGCGCTGGTGGCGCGGATGGATGACGGGAATGACTTCCGGGGATGGGACCTGTGGGTCGAGGGGAACCGGATCGGCACGCACATCATCCATAAGTGGCCCTCGGACGCGCTGAAGGTCGTCGCCCGCGACGCGCTTGCGCCGGGCGTCTGGCACCATGTCTGCGTAACCTACGACGGCGGCGCGAAGCCCTCGTCGGTGCGGATCTACATCAACGGCGCGGCGCGCGCGTTCGATACGCAGACAGACTCCCTGAAGAGCACCATCCGCACGCAGGTTCCGCTGAAGATCGGGCAGCGGCACACGACGGCGGCGACGGACGGAGCGGCGATTCAGGATGTGCGCCTCTATCAGCGGGTGGTGAAGCCGGAGGAGGCGGCGCAGCTGGCGAAGGGAACGCGCGCGGCCTGGCTGGCAGCGCGTGGCAGCGATAAATTGACCGCGCCGGAGAAGGACGAACTGTTCACCTGGTGGCTGACGGGCGAAGATGCCGACTACCGCACGTTGTCGGGAAGGGTGGCGTCGCTGGAGGAGGAGGAGCGCGCCATCCGTATGCGGGGAACCATCGCGCATATCGCGCAGGAGCGTCCGGAGCCGGCGAAAGCCTATGTGCTGTTCCGGGGCGAATACGACAAGCGGCGCGACATGGTGACGCCCGCCACGCCCGCCGTGCTTCCGCCGATGCCTGCCGACTATCCGAAAAACCGGCTTGGACTGGCGAAGTGGCTGCTGCTGCCGAACCATCCGCTCACGGCGCGCGTGACGGTCAACCGTATCTGGCAGGAGCTGTTCGGGCAGGGACTGGTGCGCACGACCGGCGACTTCGGCATCAGCGGGGAGCTTCCGTCGCATCCGGAGCTTCTGGACTGGATGGCGGTGGAGTTTCGCGAGAAGGGCTGGGATATGAAGCGGTTCTACCGGCTGCTGGTTACCTCCGCGACATACCGGCAGTCGGCGGTGACCACGCCGCAGAAGCGGCAGCTCGACCCGGCGAACCGGCTGCTCTCGCGCGGACCGCGCTTCCGGATGGACGCAGAGATGATCCGCGACTACGCGCTGGCGGCGAGCGGCTTGCTGGTGAAGAAGATCGGGGGACCGAGCGTGAAGCCGTATCAGCCCCCCGGCGTCTGGGAAGCGGTCGCGATGATCGGCAGCGATACCCGCGACTATCGGCGGGACAGCGGGGAGAATCTCTATCGGCGCAGTCTCTACACCTTCTGGAAGCGCAGCGCGCCTCCCGCCTCGATGGAGATCTTCAACGCTCCGAGCCGGGAGACCTGCGTGGTGCGCCGGGAGCGGACCAATACGCCGCTGCAGGCGCTGGTAACGCTCAACGATGAGCAGTTTGTGGAGGCGGCGCGGCATCTGGCGCAGCGCGCGCTGCTGGAGGGGGGCGAAACCGACGAGGCGCGCATTCAGTTCATCGCCCGGCGTCTGCTCTCACGCCCCTTCCGACCGGAGGAGCAGGCGGTGGTTGTAAAGTCGCTGGGTCAACTGTCTCGTTTCTATCAGAACGACGCGAAGGCGGCGCAGGAGTTGATCTCCTACGGCGAGTCGAAGGCGGATCCGTCGCTGGACGCCCGCAGACTGGCTGCCTGGACGATGCTGGTCAACAAGTTAATGAACCTGGACGAGGTGCTGTCGAAATGAGCGATAATCAGAACGTGGTTCCCTTCTTCGAGGAGAATGACAGGGTCCATCCGGTCGTAGAGGAGTGGGCGCGTCTGGAGACGCGGCGTCAGTTCCTGCGTCGGGGGGCGAACGCGCTGGGCATGGCGGCTCTGGCGGCGCTGGGCGGCGAGGCGTTTGCCGCCGAGACGAAGTCGAAAGAGAAGAAGGCGTTCGGCGGCGTGCCGGGACTGCCGCACTATGCGCCGAAGGCGAAGCACATCATCTACCTGCATATGGTCGGCGGTCCCTCGCAGATAGACCTGTACGACTACAAGCCGACGATGCGGGAGTGGTTCGATAAGGACCTGCCCGATTCGGTGCGGATGGGTCAGCGTCTGACGACGATGACCTCCGGTCAGGCGCGTTTCCCGATTGCGCCGTCGAAGTATAAGTTCGCACAGCACGGCAAGTCGGGGATGTGGGTGACGGAGCTGCTGCCCTACACGGCGAAGATGGTGGATGATATGTGCTTCATCCGCAGCATGCACACGGAGGCGATCAACCACGAGCCGGCGATCACCTACATCCAGACGGGCAATCAGATCACCGGGCGTCCCTGTTTAGGCGCGTGGGTCTCCTACGGGCTAGGGTCATTAAACCGCGACCTGCCGACGTTTGTTGTGCTGGTGGCGCAGCCCTCGAATACGGAGCAGGTGCAGGCGATCTCGGCGCGGCTGTGGCAGGCGGGCTATCTGCCGGGCGAGCACGCGGGGGTCTCGTTCCGGGCGGCGGGGGATCCGATCCTCTTCATCAACAATCCGCCTGGCGTGCCGATGCAGGTGCGCCGCACGACCCTGGACGGCTTGAAGGCGCTCAATGAGATGAACTACCAGATGGTTGGGGACAGCGAGACGCATACGCGCATTCAGCAGTATGAGCTGGCGTTCCGGATGCAGTCGAGCGTGCCGGAGTTGACCAATATCGGCAGCGAGCCGGAGAGCACCTACAAGCTCTACGGCGAGGATGCGAAGAAGCCGGGCACCTTCGCCTATACCTGTCTGCTGGCGCGGCGGATGGTGGAGCGGGGCGTCCGCTTCATTCAGGTCTACCACAACAACTGGGACACCCACGCCAATGTCGCGGGACGCCTGCCGGATCAGTGCCGGGATGTGGATCAGGCGTGCTGGGGATTGGTCCAGGACCTGAAGCAGCGGGGGATGCTCGATGAGACGCTGGTGATCTGGGGCGGGGAGTTCGGGCGCACGATCTACTCGCAGGGCGGTCTGACGAAGGACAACTACGGGCGCGACCATCATCCGCGTTGCTTCACGATGTGGATGGCGGGGGGCGGGTCGCGTCCCGGCACGATCTACGGCGAGACCGACGAGTTCTCCTACAACATTGTCAAGGACCCGGTGCATATCCGCGACTTCCACGCGACGGTGCTGCGGATGCTGGGAATTGACCACGAGCGGTTCACCGTGCGCTATCAGGGGCTGGATCAGAAGCTGACGGGCGTTGAGCCGGCGAAGGTGATCAAGGAGCTGCTCGCCTGACCTTTGCGACAGCTAACCTTTGCGACAGCCTTTCTTACGCCCCCTCTTCATGCGAAGGGGGGGCGTTTATTCTGCGACGTCTCCTAACGCGGTGACTTTCCCTGTTAGAGTCTTCGTCCGGGCAGGAGAAGATGCGCCTGCGACCGTTGCGTTTCTCGGCGTCTCATCTCTGGGCGATACCGACTTGGCATATTGCCCGTGAAAGATATGGGTCCTGCCCCTCAACGGCATCACCTCCCGATCTGTCACAGCGATGTGACAGAGTCACGTGAAGGTTCGGTCGATTCATTCTTATGGATACAATTAGAATAAATTTCTTAATAAAAATTTAACCTTTAAAAGGGGGTGAAGCCTCTTGAGAGGCTAGTATAATATGCATGTTGGTGTAAAAAGGATACCATCAATGTTGAAGGTGTCTGAAATCTCTTTCACTTACAAGGAGGCAATATACGGAATGAGTAGAAGAGGTTTCACACTCATAGAGCTGCTTGTAGTAATCGCAATTATTGCGATTCTGGCGGCGATTCTCTTCCCGGTTTTTGCACAGGCGAGGGAGAAGGCGCGCCAGGCGACCTGTGTCTCCAACGCCAAGCAGATCGGCTTGGCGATGATGATGTATGCGAACGATTACGACGAGCGATATCCGCACCAGCAGTGGCGCGACTGGGGCGACACGGTGGTTCCCGGTCGTCGTCGCGCCTGGACGATGGATATCGCTCCCTATGTGAAGGCGGGTCAGTATGGAGATTCGGGACACGGGGCGGCGCGCGGCGTAGGGGGCATCTTTATCTGCCCGTCGCACCCCGATCCCAAGCAGGTTTTCCATTACGGCGTGCACGAGGCGTTGTTCCGCGGCTGCTGGTGGGGCAGTCCGTCGGAGATAAACAACTGCAACGATATCTCCGCCTCTCTGGCAGAGATTGACCGTCCAGCGAATATCGCCATCGTGCTGGAGAAGGGGCGCGCCGACTTTCAGGCGGTTCAGGCGGATGGAACCTCCAACTCCTGGCCCTTCTTCCAGGCGTGGGGGCATGTGTGGGCGTGGGAGAACGCGGCGGCGGGATGGCCTAACGGTCCGGCGACCCAGAGCGCGACGGGCTTCTCCTATCCCAACGCCGACCGCGACTGGTCGCCGGGCACATGGAACGGAGCGTGGCCCCACTCCGCCGTCATGCCCCGCTTCCGTCATAGCAATCACTGCACCACCATCTTTGCCGATGGGCATGCCAAGGCGATGGCGAAGGGACGGCTCAACTGGGTGGATCACATCTACGTGCCGGGACGCAACGGCTGGTAACGAGATATTTTTCTGACAGGCAGAGTAGGGCGGCGTTCCCGGGCAGCGAGGCGCGGGAACGCTTTTTTTTCGGTGCGTTCGGCTTGCGGGTCCTTTTTTCGGTCCTCAACGGAGCGCCCGTTGTGTCCATCGGTTCGCCGGCTTTGAGGAGTGATCCGGATGCGCCGGCGAGTGGGTCTGGCGGGAAGGTTCGCCTCCGGCGAGGGGATCAGCCGATCAGCCCGCGCTCGGAGAGGTAGTTGAGGATGCGCTGGGTCGACTCCTCCACCGTTTCGCGGTCGGTACGCACCTCGATCTCCGGTTGAAGCGGCGGCTCGTAGGGGTCGGAGACTCCGGTAAAGTTGGCGATCTCTCCCGCCAGGGCTTTTTTGTAGAGTCCCTTCACGTCCCGCTCCACCAAGGCATCGAGGGAGGCGTTGGCGAAGACCTCGACGAAGGCGGCTCCCTCCTCCTGAATATGGGCGCGCACCTCGTCCCGAATTTCGCGGTAGGGGGAGATGGCGGCGGTGATGGCGATCACGCCGTTGCGCGCCAGCAGCCGCGCCACATATCCGATGCGGCGGATGTTGGTGTCGCGGTCCTCTTTGGAGAAGCCTAGCCCTTTGGAGAGGTGGGTTCGCACCTCGTCTCCATCCAGCAGTTCGACCTTGTAGCCTCGCTGTCGGAAAATCTCCGCCAGGCGCTGCGAGATGGTGGATTTTCCTGCGCCGGACAGCCCCGTAAACCAGAGAATGAACCCTTTATGCATGACGGCTCCTTTTTTTTCTGCTTGACATTCCGGCGGGGATTATACTATAATCCAATCAAGATAGTCAACTATTAAGATGATCGGATTTGTCAGGATTAATTCAGACGAGGGTATCTAGCATGCAGTCTGTGTCTGCCTCTGAGCCTCTGCACATCATCAGCCGCCGTCTCGAGACGGCGACGCCGGAGGAGATTCTCCGCTGGGCATGGGAGACCTACGGGGAGGGGTTGACGATGGCGACCGCCTTCGGGGCGGAGGGGTGCGTTCTGCTGGCGATGCTGTCGGAGATCGCCCCGCAGGTGCGCGTGTTCAATCTGGAGACGGGGTATCAGTTTCCGGAGACGCTGGCGCTGCGGGAGCGGATTCGGGAGCGGTACGGGATCACGGTAGAGTATGTGCGTCCGGCGGAGACGGTGGCGGAGATGGAGGCGCGTTTTGGCGGACCGATCTACCGGACTCACCCGGAGGAGTGCTGCCGTCTGCGGAAGATCGAGCCGCTCCGTCGCGCGCTTGCCGGACACACCGCCTGGATCAGCGCTATCCGGCGCGATCAGACGCGGGATCGGGCGCAGGCAGCCATCGTCGAGCAGGATCCGAAGTTCGGGCTGGTGAAGATCAGCCCGCTTGCCAACTGGACCAAGCGTGAGGTCTGGAAGTATATCTTCGACCACGATGTGCCCTACAATCCGCTCCATGATCAGGGGTATCCGAGCATCGGCTGCTTCCCCTGCACGCGTCCGGTAACGGTCGGTCAGGATGACCGCGCCGGACGCTGGGCAGGCACCTCCCGCACCGAGTGCGGTCTCCACTCCCGCCTGTAGCCGCCGGCAGGATTTCTTCCGGCTCTGTGCGAACGTCTTCCTGTCGGATCCGCTTCTCAGAAGGATGCGGATCCTTCCCCTGCGCCTGTTTTGAGGCGAGATGCGCTTTCCGTCCCTTCCCCGCCGCCGCATTGCGCGGGCATGACACGAAGGAGGAGCGGCGCATTGGAGCTTTGCGCCTGTCTGCGGACCCCGAAGCCTTCGCGGGCGGTAGGATTTACCGGAGCGCGCAGGGAAAACCGTTTTCGATCAGGGGGCGCGCCGGAGACCGGGGCTGTCGTGCTTGCGAGAGACGCGCCTTTCGTGTTCGCGAGGAAGAGAAGATGAGCGAGAACCGATATGTGATCGGCGTGGATGTGGGGACGGGCAGCGCCCGCGCCGGGATTTTTGACCTGAACGGGAAGATGCTGGCGTCGGCGGTGGAGCCGATTCAGATGTGGAAGCCCAAGCCGGACTACGCGGAGCAGTCTTCGGAAGATATCTGGCGGGCGGTCTGCCGGGTGACGCGCGCCTGCCGGGAGGAGGCGGGGATCGCGGCGGAGGCGGTCGCAGGGATCAGTTACGACGCGACCTGTTCGCTGGTGGCGCTGGGGCGAGACGGCGCGCCGATCCCGGTGAACGATGAGGGCGCGGCGGAGCGCAATATCATCGTCTGGATGGATCACCGGGCGGTTGCGGAGACGGAGGAGATCAACGCGGGCGGGTACGAGGTGCTGAAGTATGTCGGGGGGCGGCTGTCGCCGGAGATGGAGACTCCGAAACTGAAGTGGCTCAAGACGCATCTGCCGCAGACATGGGCAAAAGCCGGGAAGTTTTTTGATCTGGCGGACTATCTGACCTGGCGTTCATCCGGAGTGGATGCGCGCAGCCTCTGCACGGTCGTCTGCAAGTGGACCTATCTGGGACATGCGGGCGAGCGGGGTGCGTGGGATCACAGCTACTTTGAGCGGATCGGGCTGAGCGACCTGTTTGACGGCGAGAAGGTGGTGGAGGATGTGCGCCCGATGGGGAGCCGTCTGGGCGGTCTGACGGCGGTTTCGGCGGCGGAGCTGGGCTTGACGACCGGCTGCGCCGTCGGCGTAGGGATCATTGACGCGCATGCGGGCGGTCTGGGGCTGCTTGGCGCCGCCTGGGAGGGCAAGCGCGAGCCGAACCTGGACGACTTCGAGTACGCGCTGGCGTTCATCGGGGGAACCTCCAACTGCCTGATGGCGGTCTCGCGGCAGATGCGCTTTATTGACGGCGTGTGGGGACCGTATTACGGGGCGATGGTTCCGGGGATGTGGCTGAATGAGGGCGGACAGACGACGGCGGGCAGCGCGATTGACCATGTGATCGCCGATCACGCCAACGCTCCCGCGCTTGCCGCTGCCGCCAAACGCCGCCGCAAGACGGTCTATGAGCTGCTGAACGAAGAGATCGCACGGCTTCAGCAGGAGCAGGGGAAGGGACCGGAGATCGTCAAAGATATCCATATTCTGCCGGATTTTCTGGGCAACCGCTCTCCGAAGGGCGATCCGCACTATCGGGGGATCTATGACGGGCTGAACCTGGACGAGACGATCACCTCGCAGGCGCTGCGCTACTATGCGACGATTCAGGCGGTCGCCTATGGCATTCGGGACAACATCGAGGCGCTGAATCGGGCGGGCTACCGGATCCGCCGGATGTACGTAACCGGGGGCGGAACGAAGAACCCGCTGTGGCTTCAGGAGCACGCCGATGCGACGGGCTGCACGATCCTGCTACCGAAGGAGCCGGAGGCGGTGCTGCTGGGGGCGGGCGTGCTGGCGGCGACGGCGGCGGGGCTGTATCCCGACATCTATGCGGCGATGCAGAGGATGAGCGGCTCCGGCGCGACGATCAAGCCGCGCCGGGAGACGGCGGCGTACCACCGGACGAAGTTCCGGCTGTTCCAGGAGATGTATCGCCAGCAGCGACGACGGCGGGAGGCGATGGCGCGATTTTGAGGAGATCTGCCGGGGCGACCGCTGAGAGCTGCCGGGGCGAGAAGGCGCCGCCCGCGCACGTGCAAAAGATGTGCGCGGGCAGTATACAGGATGGTTCCTACAGCGATGGACTTAAGTCCATCGCTGTATTCACGCTACTGGCTGTGAGATTGCTTCGGTCGGCTGCTCCTCCCTCGCAATAACAGAGGGGGTTGCCTGTCAGCTCCCTCGCAATGACGGGATGGGACGCCCTCACACTGTCATTATGCACAGGAAGCGAGAGACGGGGAGACTCTCTTTGTGTAACATCCATCCGCAGTAAACATCGTTCCGGGTTTCGGTAGTAAAAAGGCGATGGAGCGGGATAATATATGAGAGGATATAGTAGACATTAATACATCAAAGGCGGAATGATCGGTGAAGACAGCGGGGATGCACTCGGTCTGGAATGTGCGGGAGCGACTGGAAGAGAACTTCCGGCGCGTGGAGGCTCTGCTGCGGGAGATGGAGGCGGCGGACGATCCGAAGATGCGCCTGGCGGCTGCCGCCGAGCTGCGTCAGCATATCGCGCTGGCGCAGAAGACTCTGGAGACGGCGGCGCGCGCCGAGGCGGTGCAGGCGTTTGAAGAGGCGGTGATGGAGGCGCTGGAAGCCGCCAATGTGACGGTACGACGCAGGGTGATAGACGTTTTAAATGAGAGAGCAGATTCTGCGGGACTTTTGCGTCCGTCTGAATAGACGTTTTCTGGAAGAGGTCTGGAAGGGGCGGATGACGCGGTACCGGCGCAAGCCGGAGGCGTTTGCCCGGCGCGCGCTGGGGTCGTTATGGTGGGAGAAGCAGCGCGAGGTGGCGGAGAGCGTGGCGCATCACCGGCGGACGGCGGTGAAGTCGGCGAACGGGGTCGGCAAGACCTATCTGGCAGCCGATCTGGCGTTGTGGTTTCTCTACTGCTATCAGCCGAGCGTGGTGCTGACGACGGCGCCGACCCGCAGGCAGGTGCGCCATCTGCTGTGGGAGGAGATCCGCCGCCGGTTCCGGGGAGCGCGGGAGTCGCTGCCGGGTGAGTTGCTGCAGGAGCGGCTGTCGGTGGGACCGGGCTGGTATGCGCTGGGGCTGGCGACCGATGAGCCGGTGCGCTTTCAGGGGTTTCATGCGGAGAACCTGCTGATCCTGTTCGATGAGGCGAGCGGGATTGCGGATGAGATATGGGAGGCGGCGGAGGGGATCGCTGTTGGGAAAAACAACCGGATCGTCGCCATCGGCAACCCGATGACGACCTCCGGGCGTTTCTATCGGATATTCCAGTCGGAGCCGCTGTGGCGCCGGCATACGATCAGCGCGCTGGATCATCCGAATGTGACGGGGAGGGGCGCGCCGATTCCCGGCGCGGTGACGGCGGAGGTGGTCGAGGAGCGGGTGCTGGAGTGGTGCGAGGAGATACCACCGGGCGAGGCTGGCGCCGATGCCGATCTGTTGGTGTGGCGCGGCAGACGCTACCGCCCGAACAACGCCTTTCGTGTGCGGGTGCTGGGCGAGTTTCCCGATTCGGGGGAGGATACGCTGATCCCGCTGCGGTGGATCGAGGCGGCAGCGGCACGCTGGCGGGAGGAGTATCGTTCCGGAGCGGGGCTGACGGGCGTGCGGCATGCGGCGGCGGATGTGGCGCGGTTCGGGGGGGACTGGACGGTAATCGGTCTGCGGATCGGGTCGGTGGTCACACGGCTGGAGGCGATTCAGGGCTGCGACCTGATGGAGGTTGCCGGGCGCGTGGCGCGTCTGGCGCAGGAGGAGAGACCGGAGAGGATCGCCATTGACGGGATCGGGATCGGCGCGGGGGTGGCGGATCGGCTGCAGGAGCTTCGGATCGCCGGAGTGGAGGCGGTCAACGTGAGCCTGCCCGCCTGTGACCGCGAGCGTTTCGCCAACCGTCGGGCGGAGCTTTACTGGGGACTGCGGGAGCGGTTTCGCACGGGCGATATTACGATTCCGCCGGATGAGGCGCTGTGTTCGCAGCTGGCGCAGATTCGCTACGCCTACACTTCGCGCGGTCAGATTCAGATGGCGAGCAAGGAGGCAATGCGCCGGCGCGGGGGCGGCTCTCCGGATCGCGCCGATATGCTGGCGCTGCTGTTTGACGGGGCGGCGGGCGAGGGTTTCTCCGGCGAACTCCGTTCTTTGCCGCCCTCAGCAGCGGCGCAGCTGCGTGCGGAGATGGAGGGCTGGTAGGGGCGCGCGGGAGTTGACGCTGCGGGGAGGCGTCTGATACACTGAACGCAGCGGAGAGGGCGTCGGTTCGGGGCGCAGTCTCCGACTCTGGCTGGAGGCGATGTCCCGATGGGTCCCAACGATTATGAAGATATTCCTGATCTGTACACCGATTCGGTGAACTTCACGACCAATGTCTACGGTTTCACCGTAGAGTTCGGATTGATGCAGGGGCAGGATCAGCCGCCGCAGACGCTGGCGGTGATGCGGATGAGTCCGCAGTTTGCCAAGATTATGAGTCTGCTGATGCGCAAGAACGTGCAGGAGTATGAGAAGCGGATCGGCACGATTATTCTGCCGGAGGGGCTGTATCAGGACCTGGGGATCGTGGACGATATGGCGGAGGAGTAGCTCCTCATGCCCGGACGCGCCCGTCCAGCGCAGGCACGGCGAAGAAGACGGACTGTCTCCCGCAGGGGAGGCAGTCCTTTCTATTTGCGGGAGGGAGAGAGGATGGCACGAAGGAGCGCGACGGGGGCGCAGGAGCGAAGAGGGGAGAGACCGACGCCGACCCCGGCGGAGATGCTGCGGGAGGAGATGACCGCCTGGGACGCGGTCTTTCAGCGTGCGTTCCGGCTGCCGCCCTACCATCCGGACGATCTGCAGAGCACGCGGGGCATAGACATCTATGACCGGATGATGACGGACGCGCAGGTGCGCGCCTCGATCAATGTCAAGCGGTTTGCCATTCTTGCCCGTCCCTGGCAGATCTTTCCGGCGATCCGGGACCGGGCGCATCCGCAGTTCGCCGCCGCCTGCGCGGCGCGCGATTTTGTCGAGGAGGCGCTGCGCAGTCTGCGGGGACCGGACGGCAGTCTGCGGGATTTCCGGCATACGCTGTTTGAGATGATGTCCGCCTTCTATCGCGGCTTTTCGCTGGCGGAGATGGTCTGGCGGGTGGAGGAGCGGGGACGCTGGCGTGGGCGGTATATGCTGACCGCGCTGAAGTTCAAGAACCCGCGTCAGATCGGCTTTGAACTCGATCCTTTTCTGAACGTGGAGGCGGTCACCTCGTGGACGCCGACCGGGGGAGTTCAGACGCTGCCCCGCCGCAAGTGCCTGCTCTATGTCTACAATCAACGCGATGAGCTGCCCTACGGCGACAGCGATCTGCGCGCCGTCTACCGGCACTGGTACTCGAAGACCAGGATCATCGAGTTCTGGAACCTGCGTCTGCAGCGGTTCGGAATTCCGTTTGCGTACGCCAACGCGCCGACGGGCAGCGACGCAGGGGCGAGGCTGCTGGAGGTGCTGCGGGAGCTTCAGCAGGATTCGAGCGCGGTCTTCCCGCCCAACGTTCGCCCGCAGCTTCTGGAGACGCGCGGCGACGGCGGGGGACCGTTTCTGAGCGCGCTGGAGTGGCATAATCAGCAGATCGCCATCGGGATCCTGCTGCAGACGCTGACCAGCGGGGAGGGGCTTCGCGCCGGCTCGATGGCGCTGGGACGGGTGCATTTTGACATTCTGCTGTTCGCGCTGCAGTGCATGAAGCAGGATGTGGAGTCAGCCGTCAACGCGCAGATCGTACGTCCGCTGGTGGAGTACAACTTCGACCACGCTCTGTATCCGCAGTTTTCGCTGGGCAATCTCAACGAGAAGGATATTGCGCCGCTGGCGCAGGCGATGGATGTGCTGCTGACCCATCAGGTGGTGGATGCGAAGGAGCCGGTAGTGCGGGAGATGTTCAATCTTCCGCCGCTGGAGGATGTGCAGGGGTGAGAGGGTTCAGAGGGGGAGAGGCTCGGAAGAGACCTCTATGAGCGGCAGAGATGGCAACGCGGTATCTGTTTATAGATATGAACTCGTTCTATACGAGCGTCGAGCAGCAGGAGCGTCCGGAGCTGCGCCGGCGTCCGGTGATCGTGGCGCCGATGCTGACGGAGGCGACCTGCGCGATAGCGGCGTCGTATGAGGCGCGGCGATACGGGATCCGGACCGGAACCGGAGTGCGGGAGGCGAAGGCGTTGTGCCCGAATCTGCGGGTGGTGGAGGCTCGTCCGCGCCTCTATCTGCAGTATCATGCACGGATACTGGAGGCGCTGAACCACTTCTTTGCGACGGTGCGCCCGCTTTCGGTGGACGAGATGGCGTGTCGGATCAGCCCCTGCTACGGCGATCGCGCCGCCGAGATCGCGCTGGCGAAGCGGGTCAAGAGCCATCTGCGGGAGACGCTCGGTCCGATGATGCGCTGTTCGGTGGGGATCGGTCCGAACGTGTTTCTGGCGAAGGTGGGTTCGGAGATGAAGAAGCCGGACGGGCTGACGGTGCTGGATCGGGATAACCTGCCGGATCGCCTGTTCTCCCTGAAGCTGACCGATCTGCCGGGGATCGCCGGTCGGATGGAGGCGCGGCTGTCGCGTCACGGCATCACGACGGTGCGGCAGCTATGGGAGGCGTCGGCGCTGGAGCTTCGGCGCGCATGGGGCAGCGTGGTGGGCGAACGCTGGTGGCATATGCTGCGGGGCAGCCAGGAGGCGGACTACGGCGTGCATGCGGAGGCTCCGCGCAAGATGGTCGGGCATTCGCACGTGCTTGCGCCGGAGATGCGGACGCTGCGGCAGGCGCGGGAGGTTCTGCGTCGTCTGGCGCAGAAGGCGCTGAAGCGGCTGCGTGCGTATGAGCAGGCGGCGAGCGCGGTGCATATCCACGTGAAGTTTTGCCATGCGCGGCGGAGGTGCGCCTACTCCTGGACGAAGCGCAGCGCGAAGCATCTGCACGCCAACGATGACTTTACCTGGATGAAGATCGTGTCGGGGATTCTGGAGGCGATTCCCGCGCCGCGCAGCGGATACGCGCCGCTGTGGGTCAGTATCGTGTTCAGCGGGCTGATCCGCAGCGCGGACAGGAACCTGAGCCTGTTTGACGATCCCTTCCAGAAGACCCGGCTGAGCGAGACGGTAGACGCGATGAATGCGCGTTTCGGCTACCATCTCGATCTCGCCAGCGTGCTGAATGTCTATCGGGCCGCTCCCGACCGGATACCATTCGGGGATCCGGCGGCTCTCTCTGCGCTGACAGACGCGCCCTGTTCGCAGGGGCGGCAGAGAGCGTGACAGGGCAGAGGGCGATCCTCTGCCCTGTCTGCCTTCAGGGTCTCTCCAGCGGCTCCCAGTGGAGGAGCCGCTTCGCTTTTTCATGGTGATAGGCGCGCCCCGTGTAGTCGCCGGTGATATGAATGATCTCAAAGCCGGGGCGGTCGTGGGCGATGGCGGCGATGAAGGCGCGCGCCAGGTCGGGCGCGCTGGTGCGGCAGTCGACGCGGGTCTGCTGATTGTGCTGGGCATGCCACTGCTCCTGCGAGACGGGCATAAAGAGGCGCAGGACGAAGATCGGGAAGTCGTATTTGCGATGGATGAAGCGGCAGACCTCCTCCCCCATGAGTTTGGTGAACCCGTAGAGGCTGCGCGGCTCGGCAGGAACCTCTTCGCGGTCGGTCGCGCCGCTGGTGATATCGAGATGACCGTCGTAGACGGAGAGGGTGCTGGTATAGACCGCATGGCGCACGCCGGCGTGAACGGCGGCATCGAGCGCGAGATGCAGTCCCTTGACATTGACATCGTAGGCAGGGACGGGGTCGTTGATTCCCGGATTGCCGCGATTGGTTCCCATCGCCATATAGAGCAGGACATCCACGCCCTCGCAGGCTGCCGCCAGGGCGGTCGGGTCGGTAACATCGCCCTGGATATACTCCCATTCTGGATGGGAGGGGGGCACGCGGTCATAGATGCGCAGGGTGAAATGTTCGGCGACGTAGGGCATCGTCAGCCGTCCCACATAGCCCGATCCGCCGACAACAAGCAGTTTCATGGGGGTCTCCGTTCTGAGGATAGGCGCAGAAGGGCGCGCTTCCGGATGGATACCTCTATTGTACTACCGCCAGTGAGGTCAGACAATGCATTTGCAGAGGAACGGCTGGAAATTTCGGGAGGAGGGGGGCGAGGTAGAGCGGGAGTGCCTGCTGTTTGAGGCGGGCGACTATCCGGATCGGGGCGTGCGCATTCTGCCCGAAGACCTGCGCGCGATCGCGGCGAACACGCCCGACCCGGTTCCGGTGAAGATCGAGCATCTGCCGGAGACGCCGTTTGACGGCGCGCTGGGGGTCATCACCCGACTGCGGGCGACTGGCGGGCAGCTATGGGGAACGCTGAGGCTGTCGGCGGAGGCGTGGCGGTTTGTGCAGCAGGCGGGCGCGCGGGCGTTATCGGTGGCGCTGGATGTCGTGGGGCGCAGGCTGATCGAGGTCTCGTTTGTGCGCCATCCCCGCGTCGCCGGAGCGCAGGTGTTCGGCGGGGAGAGGGCGCTGTTTCATACGGGGAAGATCTTGGAGGAGACGATGGATGAGACGCGCGGCGAGGGCGCGCCGCAGGAGGAGAGGATGAGGAGCGAACAGGGAGAGCCGCTGCCGGAGCGGCGCGCGAGCGTGCGGCAGTTTGCCGAGGGACTGATGCAGTATCTGCGGGGTTTCCTCCACGCCGGCGAGGCGGAGCGGCAGCGGCTGGAGTGGGAGCGGGAGGCGTTGACGGAGCAGCAGACGGAGCTGCAGATACAGGCGTTCAAGCGGGGCGGCTTGCTGCGCGCCGCTCCCCGCGCGGAGGAGATCGCCCGGACGATGCTGCGGTTCGGGCAGGGGAGTTCAGTACTGTTTGGCGGTCAGAGCATGAGTGTCTCGGCGCTGTTTGCGGCTTTTCTGGAGGCGAACGGTCCGGTGGTGCCGATGGGCGAGACGGCGCGGGCGGAGATGACGCCGTCGGGCGGCGCCTCCGAGCGGCTGGCGGCGCTGGCGCGCGAGCAGGCGAGGAGGGAGAGCATCTCCTATCTGGCGGCGTTTCATCAGGTCTGCGCGGCGCATCCCGATCTGGCGCGGAGCGCGCGGGAGGAAGGGCTGAACGCCTGACGGCGAATCGGAGGGAGGAAGAGATGGCAAAACAGACACCCTTGCTGGTCAAGACGTTTACAGCGGATACGGCGATTGCGAACGCGAATGTCTGCGTGCTGATGTCCGGGACGAACGCCGGGAACGTGAAGCTGCCTGGAGCGGGGGAGACGACGAAGTTCGTGGGCGTGGCGCTGGAGCCGGCGGCAGGCGCGTCCAACGGCGTTCCGGTACAGGTGGCGGGGATCGCGCAGATTCAGAGCGATGGATCGGCGGTGATCAACGCCGGCGACTATGTGGCGATCAACGATACCGGTGGGCGGATCGCTCCGGTGACGCCGGGCTTTGGCGGGGCGACGGTCCGTGAGATCGTCGGGATCGCGCTGAGCGGCGCGACCAACACCGCCGGGCTGCTGGTGGACGTTCTGCTGCAGCCGATGCTGCATAGACCTTAGGGGAGGAGAGAGGGATGCCTGCGGTTTCGCAAGTGCATATAGATCAGGCTCTGACGAACCTGTCGGTGATGTATCGCAACGAGTCGTATGTGGCGGATCAGGTGTTTCCGGTCGTGCCGGTGGCGCGTCGTTCCGACCGGTACTTTCTCTATCGCAAGGAGGACTTTCTGACGCCCTCCTCCGCGACGGCGACGGGCGCGCTGGCGTCGCTGCGCCGACCGGGAACCGAGGCGGCGGAGATAGACTACAGCGTCTCCACAGCGACCTACTATGCGGAGGAGTACGCCTACCGGGGGCTGGTGACGGACGCGGAGGCGTCGGCGGCGGACAATCCGATGCAGCCCGACTCGGATCAGACGATTCAGTTGACGGAGCGGCTGATGCTGGACAACGAGATCGCGGTCGCTGCGCTGGTCTGCAAACGCGCCAACTATCCCGCCGCTCATAAAATCGCCCTGACCGGAGGCGGCAGCGGGACCTCCTGGGCGCAGTACGCCTCCGCCAACTCCAACCCGTTCAACGATATCAAAAACGGGAAGCTGGCGGTGATGAAGGGGATTGCGCGGGAGGCGAATGCGCTTCTGCTCGGCGTGGACACGGCGCGGACGCTCGCGGATCATCCTGCGGTGCGGGACCTGGTGAAGTATGTGCATCAGGATGCGCTGACTATGAGCGGACTGCCGAAGGCGCTGCGGGGCATGGCGGTGATCGAGGGGGCGACGCAGAAGAACACGGCGGCGGAGGGCGCGGCATACTCCGGAGCGCATATCTGGCAGGCGGATGACGGCTCCGGGATGGCGCTGATCTTCTACCGCAATCCGACTCCCACGCTGCGTTCGGTAAGTCTGGGATATACGTTCGAGGCGCCGGACGAGGCGACAGGGGTGCGGGGATACGCGGTGCGCCGCTGGCGTGATGAGAAGCGCAAGGGGACGCTGATCGAAGCCTCGTTTCTACGCGACTGGCGCATGATCGCGGTGGACGGCTCCGGTCTGGCGGTGGGCGGCTACCTGATCACCGGCGCGACGGCATAGGCGAGACCCGACGGTTCTCTACGGGACTGCGGCAGGCGCGGGAGAGAGCGCCGGTCGGCAGTCCCTCTTTTTTCTGCAAGCCAGACGATGGAAGGAGACGGCGCGACGATGAGACAGCCGGACTATGCGGCGATCGCAGTCTTCAGTCCCTTTTCGCGAAGATGGGAGCTGATGAGCGATCGGGGACGGGTGATCGTGTTCGACAGCGCGGAGGTGGCGTGGAACTGGCTGCCGCTGCTGGGGGGCGGGCGCCCGTATGTTGCGGACGCGCGTTCGCGCACGATCTGCTTTGTGGAGCTGTCTGCAATAGCACCGAACATGGCGTATGTGGAGGCTCCCTATCGGACGGGCGAGCCGCTTCCCTGGAGACGGCATGTGATCTGGTCGGAGTGGTGGCGGGGAGGCGGGAGGGACGGCTTCGCGACAGAGGCTGCCGCAGAGCGGTAGAGCAGCCGCTCTCCGGCTGGCGGGATGGTTCTCTGGAGGAGAGGGATGATTGCATTCACCTATGACCTGAGCACGGCGATCGGGCAGGTGCGGCTCTTTTCAGGCGATAACGACCCGGAGGGGCTGAACCGTTCTGGCGGAGACCGCACGCGCACGGATGAGGAGATCGCCGCGCTGCTGGCGCGGAACGGAAACTGCGTCCGGCTGGCTGCCGCGCAGCTTCTGGAGATCAAGGCGGCGCAGTATGCGGCGCAGGCAATCGAGATCGCGCAGGGGTCGCTGCGGCAGGACATGCGGGTGCGCAGCCGGCGGTTGATGGAGGCTGCGGCGGCGCTGCGGGCTTCTGCCGACGTGCCGCCTGCCTGGAACCCGCCCTCGCAGCCCGCGCCGTTCACGGCGGGCGAGGGCGGAACAATGGAGGGATGGTGAGGATATGTCTGAGAAGGTGGCGGATCCGGAGGAGTTTGGCGGCTCCTCCGATCCCGTGCGCCGGCTCCCCGGCACGGAGCATCTGGGGATCATCCTGCTGGAGGTCGTTCAGATCGAGCGCAAGGCGGACGGCGTCTGGAGTCGGATTGCCGAGCGGGTTCCCGCGACCTTCGAGCCGGTCCCGATCCCGCGCCGCGTGCAGCTGGAGACCTGGACGCATAAGCCGCTGCTGTGCCTCTGGCTGCTGCCGGAGACGCCGATACAGGACGGCGACCGGGTGATTCGCGGTGACGGCTCCCGCTGGTATGTGCGGGGCGCGCCCCTGATGTCGCCGGGGCGCACGCATATCGTCGCGCTGACGGAGCGGGCGGCGGAAGACAGGCTGTTCGAGCCGTTGAACCCGAACGAGCCTGCCTGAGAGTTCATGAAGGATGCAGGAGATGGAAGAGCGGATCGGCAGGGAGATGGCGGAGGTGCGCGAGTGCCTGCAGAAGCTGGCGCTGGAGGTTGCCCGTCTGAGTCAGGCGGTGGAGCCGCTGGTGCAGCTGCAGGAGGATCAGGGCGCGCTGCGCGACCGCGTCGCGCAGCTGGAGGGATTTCGGGCAGCGGTGTTGTGGCTGGTGGGGCTGGTGGGAACCGGCGCGATCATGCACTATATCGTTACGCTCTGGACGGGAGGAAGGTAGAGCATGACACAGAAGTTTGAGCGCGGGACGATCTTCGCCCTCTCGAACACGATGGACCTGTCCGGTCTGGCGGCGGGAGCGTCGAAGCTGTGCGCCCCGGAGTACAACAATGCCGACGCCTCCAACCTGTGGTTCTGGGGCGACTTTGTGATCAATGTTCAGTTTGGAACCGGTCCGACGGCAGGAAGAACGATAGAGGTCTACCTGATCCCCGCACCGGACGGGACGACCTATGCGGACGGCTCCGCCTCCTATGTTCCGCCCAACCTTCTGATCGGGGCGTTTGTCGTTCAGAGCACGACCGCGATGCAGAGGATGGTTCTGCGGGGCGTCTCCCTGCCTCCGGCGAAGTTCAGGGCGCTGGTCAGGAACAACACCAACATCGCCTTCACGACCACGCCGGAGGAGACGCAGATGCTGAATATGCTCCCCTACCGGACGCAGAGCGTGTAACCATGCTGCCGATCGAGCGCATTGGCGGAGGTCAGTTCTATCATACGCGGGAGGCGCATCCGCTGGCAGCGGGGCTTTTCTTTGCCGTGCTGGAGCCGTTCATGGGCTACGGTCCGAACGCTGCCTACGGCACGACCGGGATCACGCTCTCTTCGCCGCTGGCTTTAGCGGACATGACGCCGTGGGGGACGCTGGCTTCAGGGTTTGACGGCACGACGGACAGAAGCCTGACCTACGCGACGCCCTACGATGCGGCTCCCTTCACCTACGGCTGTTTCGTGCGCCCCGACTTCACAAGCGCGGCGGCAAGGGATGCGCTTGCGCGCGGGAATGTCGGCTCCGGCAACGGCGCGATCGCTTTAGGATCAGACGCCGCGACCATGCGGTACAGGGCGAGCGTGCGGCTGGGCGGGACGGTCTACTCTGCAACGGCGACGAGCAATCTCGCGCCGCGTCAGTGGGTCTTCATTGCGATGTCGTATGACAGCGCGGATCTGCGTCTGTATGTGAGCGATCTGGGGACATTCACCACGGCGGTGAATGCGGCATATACGGCGTCGGGGGCGGGCATTCGGCTGGGGATGCGCGGCACGGCGAGCACCGCCAGATGGAACGGCGCGGTGGGAGCCTCTTTCGGCTGGAGCCGCGTGTTATCGGAAGCGGAGCTTACGCAGATCGCGCAGGATCTCGGCTGTGGATGGTTGACGGGATGGGAGCCGCCGGCGAGAGGATGGCTGGCGGCGGAGACGGAGCCGGTGAGCGGGCAGGCGGCTCTGCAGGGCGCGGGCAGCCTGTCCGCCGGGGGGAGGATCCGATGGTTCGGCGGGGCGGCGTTAAGCGGAGCCGGCGCGATACTGGCGGCGGGCGTTCTGGCGGGAGAGGCGACGCTGATACTGACGGAGCGGTCGGCGCATTCGGAGGCGGTGCAGAGGCGCGGCGACTCCGATGGAAGCGCGCGGATCGGCGCGGGCGAGGGAGTCTCGCGGAGAGGAGGAGAGGCTTAGATGGCGACCGGCGTGGCGCTGACGCATCTTGCGGAGAAGGCGCTGTTAAACTATATGCTTCGCAACACCGCAACCGGCGGCTTTCCGCCTGCCGCCGTCTACGTCGGGCTGTTTACGACGGCTCCCGACGATCAGGGAGGCGGAACGGAGGTCTCCGGAGGCTCCTATGTGCGGCAGGCGGTCTCCTTCGCCGCGCCGACAGATAACGGAGCCTCCAGCGGCGCGCAGACCGCCTCCGCCGCCGATGTCATCTTCCCGGCGGCATCAGCGGACTGGGGGACGATTACGGCGGTCGGACTGTTCGACGCTCTCAGCGGCGGCAATCTGCTGATGTACGGCAGTCTTGCCGCCGCGCAGACGGTCAACGCGGGCAGTCAGTTTGTGATCCCGGCAGGCAGCCTGTCAGCGCTGCTGGACTGAGGAGAGGGGGAGTGGCATGCCGGACGGGTATGTGCGGATCAAACAGGGCGAGAGGCGCCCTCTCTACGGGCAGGTGACGGCGAAGAGCGGCACGCTGACGGTGCAGAGCAGCCCCGCGCCGACCTGCACCCTCTACCATGCGAACGGGGCGGCGGTCATCGGTCTGGAGGGGATCGGGGTCTCCGGGTACGACGTCGGAGCGCAGACGGCTCCCCGCGTCTGGTATAACCTCGACACCTCCGCTCCTGCCAGCCTTGCCGCCGGGTTCTATACGCTGGTTTTCACCTTCTCGGCGCAGGGATCGGACGGGATAGTGCGCATCTACAAGCCGTCGCTGGAGGTGGAGGTTCAATCTCCGCAGGCATAGCCGACTCAGAATGACGGCTTGCGATTTCGGGCAAACCAGGAGCGCAGCAGCCGCGCTCTATCGGTCGGCGTTGGAGACGGGGCGGCGTCCTCGCGGCTGGAGCCGTGCTCGACGCTCCAGCCGTGCCACTCGCGAAAGGCGTGGTACGCCCAGTCCCAGCCGTTCTCCTCCATGATCTCGATGAGATCCCGCAGGTAGTCGTGCGCGCTGGTTCCGGGCGCCCATCGGATCGCGCTGAACTCCCCGATATAGATGTGCACGCCGTAGTCTCGCTGGAAGGCGACCACCGGCTCCAGCGCTCGGCGAAGCTGCGCCCTGTCCCATCGGACGTTGTCAATCACGCCCGGATAGGTCCGTCCGACGTGCGCGTCGTAGACGCCCTGATGGGTGAATCGGTGCGGCTCGTACATATGGACGCTGTAGACGACATTCGGAACATCGAGCGGCTCGAAGTTCTCCAGCGCGGAGGGACCGCCCCAGTCCGCCGGCTCCACCACAATCGCCTTCTTCGGGGCGATGGCGTGTATCCGCTTCGCCGTCGTCTGCGCGAGGGACTGCCAGTTGAGCAGTCCCTCCGCCACCATGCCCCCCTCGACCGGCTCATTGACCAGATCAAATCCCCAGACGGCGGGATGGTCCCGGTAGCGTTTCGCGATCCGGTCCCATATCTCCAGAAACTTATCCTGAAAGCGTCTCTGCTGAAAGATACGGCAGGCGGAAGCCTGGTCGCGCCCGCCCGGCGGCGTGTGCAGATCAATCAGCACCAGAATGCCCGCCTCTCTACAGACCGGAAGCAGCGCATCCAGCCGCTTGAGTTCGCTCTCCAGCCAGGCTTCGTAGGCAGGCAGGTCGGCGGTGTCGGCGGGGCTTTGCGGGAAGCCGCCCCAGGTGAGCTGCCAGCGAACATGGTTGGCTCTCCAGACGTTCCCCAGCTCCCGCAGGTCCTCCGCGCCGACCTGCATGCCGATCATCACCCCCCGCAGACGGGGCAGGGAGTGTCCTTTATAGGGGGCTTTGCCGGTTCTCTTTGCTGTCGGATCGCTGCGAAGGGTGACGGAGAGATCATCGAACCAGACCCTGCCATGCGTCAACTCCAGCCCGATCATCAGCCAGGCTTCCGAGGCGTCCGCCGGGATCCGCCGGATAAAGCGCAGCGTCCGCCAGTCAAAGGTTCCATGAATGCCGTTGATCTGCTCCCAGCGTGGACCGCCGGGTGAGACGAAGTGGAGCATCAGCTTGACGCCGTTCCAGACGTTGGGCGGCTTCGCCACGCCCTCGGCGCGCAGCCGCGCCTCGATCTGCAGGCGTCTTCCGCGCACCTGATCGAGGAGCAGAGGCATCCGCAGCATGACGCTCCCCTCCAGCCCCTCCCCCTCTCGTTCCACGCGCAGGGCTTTCGTTCCGTCCGGCAGGCGATCTAGACGGACGCCCGCCGGCAGGTCGCCCCAGACCTCCAGGCTCGCCTCCTCCTCAAATCCGGTGCGGTAGAGAACCCGACTGGCGGATGTCTGCACGTCCGACAGGACGGCTGATAACGCCAGCACGAGGGTGAAAAGCGTGAACATGGCGAAAGCTCCTGTGCGATGGAAAGATTGGCGGCGCAGCCTCCGAATGCACCTGTATAGAGATCCTCGACCGCATCTTGAAACTCCTGTCTCCCTCCCCGAAAAAGAGAAAAGCCCCGTCCTCCAGTGCGAAGGGACAAGGCTGATCCTCTTGCCGGCGCTATTCAGTTCCTACAACGACAGTTACATCATCACGGGATATTCACTTGCAGCTACACTCCCCGTCTCCGCTTATCCTGCCGGTCGGGAGCAGGCGGCGGGCAGACAGTGCAGAGAGACGCGGGGAAGCGCGTCCTGCGCCCGTCTATCCGACGCGCACCTGGTAGTCCACCGGAAATCCCTCATTGCTGACCACCTTGATCAGGTACTCGCCCTCTCCGAGGGTAGTCCATTCGCAGGAGGGCATGCAGCCATCCTCGTTATCAAAGGCGACCAGCTCGCCGAACCGGTCATAGACGTAGATGTCTATGTCTCCCTCGGCGGCGGCTCGCACGCGCATCGTCTCTCCCGCAGGCAGGTGTACGGTATGCAGGGCAATTCCGTACATCCCCAGTCGTCCGTGGACGTCCAGCGGCTTTCTCGTCAAAGCCGCATCCCGGGGACGGGGCTGCGTCTCACTGAGCGCAACTCCGTAACTCATGTAAGGCTCCTTCTCTTGCAGCAAAGTCATCATGATCTCTTTCCCCTGATCTCCGCGGCTGCTGAATGCTGATGGCTCGTTTCGCGTCGTTGCGACGGCAGCCTGCCTCGGTGAGTGTCTCTTTCCATAGGTTAAGACGGCAGGAGCGGCGGCTTCGTTTCAGCCTTTATGTGTGAACCATGTAACAAAATTCGGGGAGACCTTGACGCCTCTGGATCGTCGGCGTATAATTAATTGATCAATCAATCAAGGATAGAGGCCGATGGGGCGGCAGAGAGACCCGGACTACGAGAGTCGCAGGCAGCAGATTATTGACGGCGCCTTGAAGGCTTTTTCTGAACGGGGTTTTGAGAGGACGACCAACAAGGAGATCGCGGCGGCGGCGGGCATCGGCTCGCCCGGACTGATCTACCACTATTTCCGGGACAAAGAGGATCTGTTTCAGCAAGTCTTTGAGCAGCGTCATCCGCTGCTACTGCTGATAAACCGCCCGGAGGAGATCCTGGGTCTGCCTCCCGCCGATGCGCTCACGCGGATAGGGCGCGCCTATCTGAAGATTATCGAACAGCGTGAGGCGGTTGCGCTGTTCAAACTGCTCATCGGGGAGGCGGCGCGCCGACCGGAGTCGGCGCGCGGCTTTGTGCAGTTCGGTCCCGGTCGGGTGCTCGGTTTTGTGGCTTCCTATCTGGAGGGGCAGATGCGCGCCGGGACTCTGCGCCCGGTGGATGCGTCGCAGGCGGCGCGCAGTTTTCTGGGACCGATGGCGCTGTTTCTACTGGCGCGGGAGATATTTCAACTGCCGGAGGCGCAACAGACAGACCCGGAGACGGTGGTCGCGGCGACCGTGGAGATATTTCTACGCGGCATGTTGAGGCGTGAAGACGGCGAGGAGAGAGGAGGCGGGCGGTCATGAGGCATCCAAATCCGCGTCTACTGGTTCCTATGGCGCTGGTAACCGCCCTGGGAGCGGGCGGCTGGTATGTGGAGCGTCAGCGGGATCGGGTTCGCAGCGCGCTGTCGGGCTTTTTCGAGAGTCAGCCTGTCGCGCTCTCCTCGCGGATCGGCGGGAGGGTGGAGCGCATTCTGGTGCGGGAGGGAGACTCTGTACGCGCCGGTCAGCCGTTGATCATCTTCGAGGCGCAGGCGGCGCAGGCGGAGACCGATGCAAAGCAGGCGCTGGCGCGGCAGGCGGAGGAGCGCAGACGGCAGGCGGAGAACGGACCGCGTCCGGAGGATATCCGGCGTCAGGAGGAGGTGGTTCGGGAGGCGGAGGCGACGCTTCGAAAGCTGCGAAACGGTCCCCTGCCGGAGGAGATCGCGGCGGCGCGGGCGCGGCTGCGGCAGGCGGAGATGGTCCTGCAGCGGCTTCAGGCGGGAGCTAGACCCGAAGAGATCGCGGCGGCGCAGGCGGCGGAGCGAGCGGCGCGGGCGCGGCTGGCGCAGTCCGAGCGGGGACTGACGCCGGAGGAGCGCGCCCAGTTTCGCGCCCGGCTGGAGGCGGCGCAGGTTCAGGAGAGCTGGGCGAGCGCGGAACGAACCCGGATGAACGACCTCTACGCACAGGGAGCCGTCAGCCGTCAGCAGATGGAGCGGGCGGACGCCGACCTGAGGGCGGCGGAGGCGAGACGCCGGGAGATGGAGGAGGCGCTGCGTCGGGCGGAGGCGGGAACCCCGGCGGAGGAGCTGGAGCAGGCGCGGCAGGCGTATCGGCAGGCGCAGGCGGCACTGCAACTGGCGCTGGCGGGCGCGCGCCGGGAGGATATCGAGGCGGCTCGCGCTGAGGTCAACGCCGCCCGGCAGAGCCTGCTTCTGCTGCTGCGCGGCGCGCGGCAGGAGGACATCCAGGCGGCGGAGGCGCGGGTAGGACAGGCGAGAGCGGCGCTGGATGCGCTGCGTGCCGGGACCCGCGTGGAGGAGATACGACAGGCGCAGGCGGCAGAACGCTCCGCCCGCGCCACCGCCGCCGGCTCCCGCGTCACGCTGGAGGAGCGGATTCTGCGCGCCCCGCGCGACGGAATCATCGAGCGGGTGCAGGCGGCGGTCGGTGACCTGATCCCGGCGGGGGGGGCCGTCATCCGGATGACCGATCCCGCCGACCTCTGGCTGCGCGTCTATGTGCCGGAGGCGATGCTGGCGAGGATCTCCCTCGACACTCCGGTAGAGCTTCAGGCGGATGGCGTGCCGGAGCGGCTGCATGCCCGGATCGAGAGTATCGCCACACAGGGGGAGTTCACGCCCGCCAACCTGCAGACGCCGGAGGAGCGGGGCAGGCAGGTCTTTGCGGTGCGCCTGCGGCTGATACAGCCGGACCCGCGAATCAAAGCCGGGATGTACGCCTCTGTCATCCGCATGGGAGCGTGGCGATGAACGCCGGCGCGGCGGCGAACGCCATCGAACTGGAGTCGCTGACCCGGCGTTTCGGGACGTTGACGGCGGTCGACTCGCTCACCTTCTCAGTCGCGCGCGGGACCATCTTCGGATTTCTGGGACCCAACGGCAGCGGCAAGAGCACCTGCATCCGGATGCTGTGCGGTCTGCTGGAGCCGACCTCCGGAACTGCACGGGTGAACGGGTTCGATATCCGCCGCGAGCCGGAGCAGGTCAAGCGATCCATCGGCTATATGAGCCAGTCGTTCAGCCTCTACCGCGATCTGACCGTCTCGGAGAACCTCGATTTCTTCGGCGGGATCTACGGTCTGCGCGGGGAGCGGATGCGGGAGCGCAAACGGGCGGTCGTGGAGCTGGTCGGGCTGGAGAGCTATCTGGATCGGCGCGCCGGGATGCTGTCGGGGGGATGGCAGCAGCGGCTGGCGCTGGCGGCGGCGCTGATCCACGAGCCGGAACTGATCTTTCTGGATGAGCCGACCGCCGGAATTGATCCGGTGGCGCGCCGGGAACTGTGGGACCTGCTGTTTGAACTGGCGAGCCGGGGCAAAACGCTGTTCGTCACGACGCACTATATGGATGAGGCGGAGCGCTGCAACGATATCGCCTATATCTACCTCTCCCGGCTGATGGTCAAAGGCGCGCCGATGGAGCTGAAGGCGCTGCCGGAGGTCTGTCCGGAGGGAACGCGCCGGATCGCCGTCACCTCCCATCAGCCGCCTCACGCGCTCTCCGTGCTCAAACGGCAGCCCTTCTCGCTGGATGCAACGCTGGTCGAAGCGGAGGTGCACCTGCTGCTGCCGGAGACGGTCTCCGATGCTGCGGTGAAGGCGGTTCTGAACGACGCCGGACTCTCCGAGGGCGTCGCCGTTCGCGCGATCGAACCCTCTCTGGAGGATGTCTTCGTAACGATCACCCGCCGGCTGGCGAGCAGCGGAAAGCGGTAGAAAGGGGCGAAGGGATGCGCGGTGCGCTCTACGGATATAGAAGCGTGGCGATCAAGGAGCTTCTGCACCTGCAGCGGGATCGTCTGACGGTGGTGATGGCGCTGCTTCTGCCGGTGATCCAGCTGTCGCTGTACGGATTTGCGATTGACTTTGACGTGCGGCATATTCGCACGATGGCGGTGGATTTAGACCGCTCGCGGGAGAGCCGCGCCTATCTGGATACGCTCCGCAACACGCAGTATCTGGACATCGCGGGCTATCTGGCAACCCCGGAGGAGGCGGAGGAGAAGATGCGCCGGGGCGAGTGCCGGGTCGCGGTAATCATTCCGCCGGACTTTGCGCGGCGCGTCGGGACGCGGGAGCCGCAGACGGTGCGCGTTCTGATAGACGGCTCCGACAGTCAGGTGGCTCTGCGCGCCCGGATGGCGTTTTTGCGTCCCTCCGCGTCCGCGCCGGGCGTGGCGGAGGCGCGATTCAATGTGATGTACAACCCGCAGATGCGCACCCCGACCTTCATGATCCCCGGTCTGATCGGCGTGCTGATGCAGATCGTTACGGTCTCGCTGACCAGTTTCAGTCTGGTACGCGAGCGCGAACAGGGCACGCTGGAGCAGTTGATGGTCAGTCCGGTCGGGCGGCTGGGGCTGATGCTGGGGAAGCTGACGCCCTACGCCTTTCTGGCGATGCTGGAGATGGGGGCGGTGCTTCTGATCGGCAATCTGGCGTTCGATGTACAGGTGGCGGGCAGTCTGGTAACCCTCTTCCTGCTGACGATCCCGTTTGTGATCGCCTCGCTGGCGATGGGCTTGCTCATCAGCACCGTCGCGCAGAACCAGGCGCAGGCGCTGCAGTTCACGCTGCTGACGATGATGCCCTCCATTCTTCTGTCGGGCTTTATCTTTCCCCGTGAGACGATGCCCGGTTTCATCTATCTGATCACCTTCGCCTTCCCGGTCACCTTCTATCTGGAGATCCTGCGGGGCGTGGTGGTGCGCGGCGCGGGACTGCTGGATCTGACGCCCAGTCTTCTCTCGCTGCTGGCGATCACCGCGATTCTGCTCGCCCTCTCCACGCTCCGCTTCCGCAAGAGCCTGGCTTGAAGAGGCTGTGCAGCGTCCGCGGTTCACCTCTCCCTTGGTCACGCTCGCCACCGCCGCGCCTGTTCCTGCCCCCTCGCTCTGCCGCTCTCCCTTCTTTAGAACCGACACAACCCCGACGACTTCTGCGGAACCCTATGCCGCGCCCCGCAGCACGCTGCCGAACAGATCGGTTCTGCCGACCTGTCCGCCCTTGAAGAGGATCTCCTTTCCATCAGCGGGCTGCCCGGGCGCATGCACGCGGCAGAGCGGCGAGCCGGGAGCCATCGGGGTGATGACCTCCAGCGCCTCGATGCCCAGCTCTCTGGCGACGTAGCCGGAGGTGTCTCCTCCCGCCACCACCGCGCGCGTGATGTCCGTCTCCCGCAGGATCGCCTGCAGGATTCGCCCCAGCGCCGACCCCAGCGGTCTGCCGCTCAGCCGCGCGTCTGCCGACGCGCCTCCGCTCTGATGCAGACGCGGATCGTCCGGACCTTTGCAGGTGTGAACGACGACGCTGCGCCCGCTTCGCGCCGCCTGGATCGCCGCCTCCGAGACGGAGCGCAGCAGCGGCTCTCTCTGGTCAGGATCGGCGACCGACGCCGTGTCGAGCGGTATATCGGCGAAGCCGCCGGCGACCGCCCACTCGATCTGCCGCGCCGTAATCGGCGAGCAGCTTCCTGAAACGACGACGATCCGCTCCGTCGGATCAGCGCGAAAGACCGGGGGCGGGGGCAGCCATCCCTCTTCGCGCCAGCAGGCAGCCAGCGCATACTCCACCCCCGACGAGCCGATCACGAACAGCGGATTTTCACGGCTTGCCCGCCGCTGCAGGGCGCGCCCGATGATCGGCAGGTGCGCATCTCGCAGGATATCGAACAGGACCGCCTCCGCGCCCTCCTGCTCCAGTTGGGCTAACCGCGCCTCGACCGCCTGATCCCCCGCCTCGATCTGGAGGATATCCACCAGTCCGATCCTGCGCGTCGTCTGTTTCGCCAGATGCAGGCGCAGGTCGCTCTCATCCATCGGCGTTACCGGATGGCGCGACATGGTCGGGTGTCTGTCCAGGCGGAACACCTCGCTTTCGGGACCGGAGCGGGCGAACAGGTTCCCGAACAGACAGAAGCGGTTGAGAATCGGCGCGCCGATCAGCAGCGGGACGAAGGGCGAGCCGAAGATGCGCTGCCCCCACTCCAGCGTGTGCCCGATGCTGCCGATCTGCGGCGAGGAGTCGAAGGTGGAGCAGACCTTGACATGAAACAGAGGCGCGGGAAGGGCGCGCATCCGCGAGAAGATGGGCGGCAGTTCGACATCCATCTCTTCCGGCGTCAGGCTGCGGCTTACCCCCGCCACCCCGACGGCGCGCACGCCCGGGAAGCGTTCCAGCTGCTCTGGTGCGGGCGGCTGCAGAAACAGGACGGTGCGCAGCCCCGCCTTTGCCAGCGCCTCCATGCCGTCGGTGGAGCCGGTGAAGTCGTCTCCGTAGAAGGTGAGCAGCAGGACCTCTTCACGGCTCATAGCGCGACCCTCTGGAACCGGACGGCGGTGAAGGGCTTTCCGGGCAGCTTCAGCATGAACTTTCCGCGAAACCGTCCTTCGACGGGCGTCATGGTCATGTTCCAGACATCGAGGATGTCCGCCTGATAGGCGTGCGTCTCCGGCAGATGATAGAGGTCCTGCGCCGGCTGCCGGCGGGCGTAGTAGTAGAGGTAGTACTCCTCGCCGATGTGCGCGACCCGATGATCCCACCGATCGTTTAGCGGCTCCAGATGACCGGGCGGGGCGGCGTCGAGCACCTGTTTTAAGAAGGCGAGGCGCGGGGGGCTGCCGCCGTGCAGCACGCCGCCTTTCGACCACCAGAGGATCTCCTCCGGGTGCAGATAGGTCTCTCCGTGCCCGACATAGCCTCCGCCGACGGTTCCGATCCAGAAGCGGTTGACCATCTGCTCGGCGGTCAGGTTGCCCCAAAGCCAGTGGATATCGCCCTCGTAACAGCACTCATCCACCACGATCGGCTTGCGGTACTGGTCGCGCCACCGCGGGATGGCGTAGAGGTCGCTGCTCTGAATGCTGGCGTGGGTCACCCAGGGCTTGCCGTGATCGTACCAGCGGACGCAGTTATGGATGGAGCGCAGGTGCTGACAGGGGTCTTCCTGCTGAATGATCCGGAAGATTCGCTCCCAGTCTGTGTCGGTTTTGGAGTCCATGATGTCGAACTCGTTCGCCAGCGACCACCAGACATTGCGATAAGCCGCCAGACGCGCGACCAGGTAGCGCAGGTAGCGGTCGTCCACTTCGGCGGGCATGCGCGCGAAGCCCCATCGGTCGTAGGGATGGAAGAGGATGATGTCGGCTTCGATGCCGAGATCGCGCAGCTGCCGGACGCGGGTCTCGAAGTGACGGAAGAAGGCGGGATGGAACCGCGTAAAGTCCCATTCCCCCGTTTCGCTCTGTTCGAAGGGGTAGCGGGGCGGCTCATTGCGGTTGAAGTCGTAGTCTTTGGGGAAGACGCACATCCGGATTTTGTTGAAGGGGGATTGCGCGAGCGTGCGCAGGGTCTGCTCTTCGAGGGCGTCTTCCTGATGCGTCCAGGCGTAGCAGGTGGTCCCGATGGGACGGTAGGGCGTGCCGTCGGCGTAGGCGAAGTGAAAGGTGCCGGTCGTCTGCACCGGCCCGTGCGTGTTGGGAAGCGGGGGCGCGCAGACGAACGAGCCGGTGAGACCGTTCAACGCCTCCAGATCGCTGGAGGTCTCGTAGCGCCACTCTCCCGGCGTGTCGGGCATAAAGCGCACGCGGAAGGTGTCGTCTCCGTCATAGAAGCCCCGCACCGCAACGGCGCGATGACCGAGGCGGAAGGTCGCGCCGAAGGAGACATCGGTAAACGGATTGCCGGGGGGGGAGGCGCGAAATGCGGCTTCGAAGACGTCCCATTGCGGTATTTCAGCGGTCATCGGGTTTCTCCTCGGTATGCGGTCATGCGCGCAGTTTTCCGAACTTCTCCAGCGCCTCGCGCAGCGGGCGATGCGTGCGTGCGTACTCTTCCAGCGAAACATTCTGCGTCGCCGCCTCCCATGCCTGTCGGATGGAGGCGACTCCGGCTCCCGGTCCGCCCGGGTGCGCCATGATGCCGCCGCCCGCCAGAAACATCAGGTCCACGGTTCCCGTGCGGCGATAGGTTTCGGGAGCCTGTCCCGCCCACTGCCCGGAGGAGACCACCGGCATGGCGAGATAGCCGCCGAACATCGGGGTCAGGCAGGCGCGGATGGAGGTCAGCACCGAGTCGTCCGGCTCCCAGAACTTGTTCTGCAGTCCGTTGACATGCAGGTGATCTGCGCCCGCCAGCCGCCAGAGCTTCTGGTAGGCGGGAAAGGCGATGCCCAGGATGGGGCAGCGGGTCAGCATTCCCCAGCCGTTGCGGTGTCCGTGAATGGGAAGCTGGCTGTGCCGGCGGACGTGCGCCGCGGCGGCGAACCCGACGTGATTCAGGCTGAGCATGATGCAGGTTCCGCCCGCGTTGAGCACCGTGTCGTGGTGGCGCTTCATCTCGTCCAGATCGTCGGAGATGTTGAAGGCGTACATGATCTTTTTGCCGGTGCGGTCGGCGTGATCGTTGATCACCCGCATCACGGCGGCGACTCGTTCCGGCAGGGGGGAGTGGGGCGGGTTCGCCATCAGCTCATCGTCTTTGATGAAGTCTATGTCCGCCTCCGCCAGTTCGTGCACGAGTTCGGCAGTCTGCTGCGGCGACAGCCCCACGCTCGGCTTGACGATCGTGCCGATGATCGGGCGGTCGTAGACGCCGCAGAGGCGGCGCGTGCCTTCGATCCCGAACTGCGGACCCGGATACTTTGCGGCGAACGCCTCCGGCAGCTCCAGATCGAGCAGCTTCAAGCCGGAGTGATCGCTGAGTTCATAGAGGTTGCCGCAGACCGTTGCAGCGAGGGTCGGCAGGTTGGCTCCCATATTTTCGAAAGGAAAGGAGAGGACGATCTTTGTGCGCTGATAGCGCGGGGGGGCGTCGGCTCCTTTCGGCGGTCGGCTTCCCGGCAGGGAGGGCGTTTCGACGCTGTCCAGCAGCTCGATCGCCTCGATCTGCGCGCCGAAACGCGCCTTCAGCTCCGGGGTTTCGCCGGGGACTGCGACAAAAGTTCCGGAGGACTGCTCGCCGGCGATCACGGCGGCAGCCTGCTCTACCGGGTGCGGGGTCTCCAGGAGATAGGTGGCAAGAATACGATCGGTGTTCATGGCTTTTCCGTGAGGCTTTCGTTGTATGCAGGGGAGCGGACGGGGCGAGGGAGGAGGGGAGGCGTCGGCAGGGGCGCAGACGCGCCCCTGCCCTGAGGTCAGCGCGGCTTCTCCTCCGCTCTCTTCTGAAACTGAATGGCAGCCGAGTTGATGCAGTAGCGCTTTCCGGTCGGGTTGGGTCCGTCGTCAAAGACATGTCCCAGATGCCCGCCGCAGCGTCTGCAGAGCACCTCGATCCGATGCATTCCGTAACTGAAGTCGTCCTTATATTCGATCTTGCTTTTGTCAATCGCCTGCCAGAAGCTGGGCCAGCCGCAGCCGGAATCGAACTTGGTCTCCGAGGAGAACAGCACCTGACCGCATCCGGCGCAGGAGTAGCTGCCGTCTTCGTGGTGGTTCCAGTACTTGCCGGTGAAGGCGCGCTCGGTTCCCTTCTGGCGCAGCACATGGTACTGCTCCGGGGTCAGAATCTGCTTCCACTCGGCTTCGCTCTTAACAACCTTCTCTTCGCTCATCTTTTTCTCCTTCGGAGATGCAGGGTTTACTTGCGGATCCCTTTCCGATTTCGCCGGTTGTGCCGTCTGAGACGCCGGCGTTCCGGCAGACTCGTCCGGCTCTGGCTGCGAGGGACGCGCGCAGCCGGCGGCAAGCGCAATGGGAAGGATCCATATCCAGTGAAAACGCATTTACAGCCTCTCTCCCGCCCCCCGGCGGGGGGGACGCATACTCACACCGAGTTATAACGTGAATGGAGGGGATGCAGTTCCCGGAGCGGGGGCATTTCGCTTCCGGCGCAGGCGCGCGCGTTTTACTTCAGCGGCGCAGCGCGCCACTATGACTACCGACGGCAGCCGATCGAGGCGCTGGCAGGAGAATCGGGGCGGACGGCGCGAACGTTTCTCTATCATCACGCGCACGCCGACCCGCAGGACTACGCCCTGTGTCGGCAGTGTGCGCGGCAACCCGCTATCCCGCCAAAAAGGAGTCAACGCGATGACCGCCGACGATCTCGATCCCATTCTGCAGATCACTGCAGAACTGCCCTCATTCGGCGATCCTGACCTGGATCGCGCCGCCGCCTTCGCCGTAGAGAATCTCCGTCGCACCATGAAGCGTTATGAGGCGGGCTACGGCATGACCAATAACCCGCCCAGCGACATCCTGGTCGGGCGCGATACCGGATGGATGGCGGTCGGGCTGGACAACGTCGCCCCGGCGTTTGCCGCCGCCTCGCTCGACACCTTCCGGCGCAGGCAGTTTGCCAACGGGCGCATCCCGGAGGTGGTGGTCGGAACGACCGGTCATGCCTACGACTACGACCTGAACGCCGCCGATAATACGCCGCTGTGGGCATGGGGCGTCTGGCACCACTGGTCATGGCACGGCGACCGCTATTTCCCCGATTTTCACGCCGTCTTCACCCCCGCGATGCGGCTGGCAGGCGACCACCTGATCGCGGAGATGGAGCGGGGAGAGGGGCTGCTGCGAACGATCCCCTCGGGCGACGGAAACGTCTTCGGGATCGCCGGGTGGCGCAACATCATCGAGGGGCGCATTCAGGCGGGCGCGGTGACCGAGATCAACTGTCTGTCGGCGTTTGCGCTGGAGAAGATCGGGGAGTTTACCGGCGATGCGCGCTATTCGGACGCCGGTCGGCGGCTTGCCGACAATATTCACCGGGAGCTGCGCCGTGACGACGGTCTCTACCTGCTGAAGATAGACCTGGACGGGACGCGCGACGCGCAGGTAACCGCCGATATGATCTTCCCCGTTCTGTTCGAGATCGCCTCCGAGGAGGACTGCGCCGTCATTCTGGACCGCCTGTCGGAGCCGGACTTCTGGAGCCTGGCGGGGATCCGCACGGTTCCCGCCTCCGATCCCGCCTATGACCCTGCGGCGGGAGCCGGGCTGCTGGGCGGCTCCTGGCCCAACCCGACGCTCTGGTACGCGGCAGCCTGCGGGCAGCACGGTCGCCGGGAGGCGTGCCTGTATGCGCTGCACGCGGTCGCCGCGCCGGTGCTGGCGACGCAGGAGCATCCCTGGCAGGGCACGAAACCGGGCGAGTTCTGCGAGTATTTTCATGGCGAGAGCGGGCGCGGGCTGGGGATGCCGCTCTCGCCCTGGGTTCCGCCCACCTTCCTCTGGGCGCTCATGGAGGGGCTGCTCTGAGGCTGCAGTAGCGGCGTGATCACCTTCCTGCCGGTCAGGGCGAGGAGGCTGACTGCGCCTCCCGCGCCGCCCGCACCGCCGTCTGCATCTTCGGGACGTTCTCGCGCCAGGCGTAGTCCTCCGGTCCATAGTAGCCGTCGTGGAGGGTGGCGCGGCGGGCGTAGGGGACGTAGTTGCCGATATGCCAGCAGCAGGCGCGGTAGAACGCCACGTCTCCGGCGCAGAGAACCACCTGCGTTGCGCCGGGCATGCTGCGGGCATACTCCAGACAGGCGCGCTCTCGCTCCTCCGCCGACATATCGTCGGTCAGGGTCGGTCCCGGGGGCGGAACCACGGGGAAGACGGCGCGCTCCTCCGGGGTGTCTTCGCGGTTATGACTGCCCGGCACGACCCAGAGCGAGTGATCGTCATAGAGCGCGCCGTTCAACTGATTGAACATCTTCAAGTTGCGCGCCGCCTCGAAGAAGGCGTTCATGTCGAGATCGGGGACGTTGTATCCCCAGTCCCGATGCCAGTGCGTGCACCACGCCTGCTGCGACGGCTCCAGCAGGATGCCCATGATCTGAGTCGGACCGTGCTCCTTCCCCAGGATCCCCTCGACGGTCGCTGTCATGCCGGGCAGGGTCAGAAAGTCCCGGAAGGGCTGATGGTTCAACTCCTCGTAGGCGTAGACCGGCTGAAGCCGCTGGGTCTGCGGTCCCTGCCTGCTGCGCGCGATCTCTCGCGCCTTCTCCGCCTCGCGCCGCAGATCGGTCAGCAGGGAGGCGGGGATGACGCCGCGAAGCACGGTGAAGCCGTCGGTAACATACTCTTCCCGGTGACGCTCGGAGTAGTGAAAAGCCATGATGGTACTCCCTGTGTGTGATGTGAGATTGCTTCGGTCGGCTTGCGGCTCCCTCGCAATCGCGGCATCCCTGTCCGACCTCTGTCCGCTCCCCGATCAGTAGGGAGAGGCGCCCCGCACGCCGGTCAGGCTCAAGCCGACGCCCCATGCGAACTGCGTCACGCAGTCGCCCAGCGCCATACCCAGAAAGAAGGGAATGGTTCGACGGTAGAGGTGCAGTCCTCCGTAACGCACAACCAGCGCCTTGATGAGCCAGGTGACGAAGACGATATTCCACATGCCCCACTCCAGCGCGAAGCTGCTGGCGAACAGGTAGCCGACAGGATGCAGCGGAAAGCCGAACCAGAGCGAGCGGGCATGTGCCAGCAGGATGACGATCCCTGCCGAGATCGCCGTCCGCAGCATGGTCGTCAGCTCCACTGCGCGGGGACTGGCGGTCCAGGTATCCATGCGCGACCAGGCAAGGTTCGCCAGCCAGACCGAATCGCCGTTGACCCGCGCGGAGGACGCGCCGCGATCATAGTAGATCTGCAGCAGGGTCAGGCTGCCGACCACGATCCCCACCGTGATGGAGATCAGCATCACCCGGAACATGGTGCGGCGGCTCTGCCGCAGCCGATCCGCGAAGACCATCGCCTCCAGCTGGTGACCCATCTGAATCTGCTCGTAGGTGCGGTCAAACCAGTAGAAGGTGGTCAGCGTCGCCTTCTCCGACATCAGAAGCCCCCGCGTCCCGGTGAAGGTGGTCGTCCAGGCGGAGAAGCTGAAAAACGCCATGCAGAAGAGCGGCAGCGCGACCTGCGCGTACATGCGCGCCATGACGATGATGGCGATGAAGTAGAGCGAGAAAGCCAGCAGGGCGACTGAGGGGCGCATGCCCGCCAGAACGCCGATCAGCGCCAGCAGCAGAAAACCGCCCCCTGCCCCGAAAAGGGCGGTGCGGTAGGAGATCGCCTCCGTCTCCTCGCCGGGGATCTTCTCCCGGCAGCGGAGCATATTCCATATCTGCCGGAGGAGCGCGCGCGAGTTCCACATCACCACCGCGAACATCCCCAGCCACGCCCCCTCCGCCAGATTACCGAAGTAGGGAAACTGGTTCAGGTCGTGGACGGAGCCGACGTCGCGCCATCCCGCCGCCGTCGCCAGCACCGCCAGCAGTCGGATCAGCAGGAAGAAGAACCAGCAGCTGAAGGCGACATCGAGCGGGATCATATAGCACAGTCCGATGGCGAAGGGCCACCAGACCGTCATGAGCGGGTTGATCGTGGACCAGGGAGGCGAGACAAAAAAGCCGGAGCCGATATCCTGCATCGCCATCCCGACGCGGGGGATCGTGGGATAGAGGGAGGAGAGGTAGTTGAGCGAGATCACCGCGCTGGTCAGGCTGAAGCCCGTCAGCAGAAACCGGTTGGAGAAGAGAGACCCCGCGTCATTCGCCTTTGCCAGCATGATCGGCAGCTCCAGGATCGGGAAGGGAATGCGCTCCCGATCCACCCACTGCCTGCGAAAGAGCGAACTGAGGCAGAGCATCGTCCACATCAACAGAAAGATGAAGAGTCCCCAGAACGCCAGCGGGAGCAGCCACGCCTGGAAGATTTCAGGACGGAAGAACGCCCAGAAGTCCTGCGTGCCGAGGAAGAACGGGCGAACGACGGAGGCGTCCTGCGGGGCGAAGAAGCGGGGCAGCGAAGCCAGCCGCGAGGTGTCGCCGCTCTGCGCCGCCTGATGGTAGGGCAGCATAATGATCGGAAAGAGGTAGTGGAGAAACTTGCTGGCGGCGATGAGGACCCCGAAGGTGGTCATGGTAAAGACGACCATCAGTTCGGGCGGAGTGAAGACCCACTGCGGGCGAATTTTTTTGAGCAGGGAGTTGACCGCCAGCAGCGTGAAGACGATGCCGATCACCGTGGGCACGATGGTCAGTATGGTGGGTTCCCCGATGTTCAACAGCGCCAGCTCCTGATAGACCATCCAGCAGGTATGGACGACCGACAGCGTGAAGCCGAGGATGATGGAGCGGCGCGTGATGCCCGGGGCGTACGGGATGGGAGCGGGAGCGGTGTCCGGCGTCTCCTGCGGGGTCGGTTGGGGGGCTGGCATATGACCGGCTGTCAACGGCGTACTCCCTGCCTGGCGAGTGGTAAGGTAAGGCGTATTCCGGCTGTATCCGCGCAGTCCCGGCGGCGGATGGCGCGCACCGGGACATGGCGCAGGGGACGAAGATCTCCCATAGAAGACGGGAGGCGGTTGCCGCACAGACTTCCGCCTCCCGGAAAGGTCTCTATTCGTGACGGATGACAGCTTCCAGCAGATGACCGCCGGATTCAAAGGCGAGGATCAGGTAGTCGTCGCCGGTTCCATAGCCGCTGACCCTGCCCAGATGATAGGTAAAGCACTCCTCCAGACGAGGGTGTCTGCTGGCGTATTCGGCTCCGAGGCGGTCTTTGCCTGATCGCGAGTCCGGCTCTCCGATCAACTGAACCACCTGTTCGCGGGTCATGCCTCTCTTCAGGTGCCTGTCTATCAGGTCCTGCGCCATCGGAGCGCGAAAACTGTGCCGGTTGCCGGTGGAAGCCGCCCAGACCTCTGCATCGAAGGGCTTATCGTCGAACGGACTGCCCGCAACTGTGCGCATTAACGCCCAGAAGGGCAGCAGAGATGCCAGTATCAGCAGCGGCGCACCGATCAGCGCCAGCGCACAGGCAAGACGTTTTTTCATTCAGTTCGTGTCCGCGTCATGTTTGAAACCGAGGGCGCTCTCAGACACGCTCCCGGGGGGCGGGCTGCCGGCGCGGTCTGCGTCTGCGCGTATCGGCGGGTTCTGCGTCGGTCTTTGCGCCGGACGCCGAGCCGTTCTCGGGCAGTCTCCCGTTCACCGGCAGGCTTCTCAGCGGGGAAGCCTTCAGGGCGGGCAGCGCGCCGACGATAATCACCGCCTTCTCAATCCGCTCGATGATCTCTTTCGTCAGGCAGAGGCAGACTCCTATCGCGGCTCCCAGCGTCAGCGCGGTGAGCAGCCGCGCCCACATATCCCAGGCGAAAGCCGTGACGAGCCAGAAGAGCAGGCTTGCCAGAATCCCGCCCGCCGCTCCCGCAAGCGGCGACCAGCGCGCCATGTGCGGCACGATCCGGCTCACGCCGTAGCCGAACAGCCCGCCCATCGCGCTGAAGACGATCAGGCGAACCAGACTCGTGTGCCAGGCGGGGAAGATGCTGCTGAGCACCACGAAGAGAACCTGCGCGCCGCCGCCGAGCGTCATTCCCAGCAGCAGCCCCTTGACCGCCAGTTCCCAGCCCTCCGGACGCGGAAAGAGGGGCTTCTCAAAGAACTGATTGACGCTCAGAGTGAGCAGCGTCGGCAGCAGCAGACCGATCACGCCGCCCCAGACCATCGCCAGCAGCAGCGTGTAGAGAAAATCGCTCGGGCGCGGGGGGTCCTGCGGCTGCGGTCGAACCGGCGCGGCTGCCTGCGGCGCGATCTGCGGGGCGGTCGGGGTCTGGACGGCGGGAGCCTGCGCCTGCGTCGGCGCGACCGTGAAGGTGCAGACAAGCTGCTCCTTCTCCTGATCTTCGATGAAGTTGCGCCGCGACAGGACGCCCGCGTACTGCTGCACCTGATCGCCGATCCGCACTTCGACCCAGTAGGGCACAGCGGCAAGACGCTCGCGGTTCCAGAAGTGATGCACGAAGACCTGATAGGTTCCTTCGGGAGCCTGATCCTCCGCCCAGTAGATATTCTCCACCGGTTTGCGGGAGAAGCCTCCGCCGTAGGAGGGGTTATTCTCCTGGTACGGCTCGACGTTCTCCGCCCCGACGATCTGTCCTGCCCGAAACCGCCGCTCTCCCTCGAAGTTCAGAGGCGTGTAGTTCATGTCCACGTCCATCGTTCCGCCTCGGCTGTCACGGCGATTATTGGCGTCAATGCGTTCGCCGGTCGGCGTAACGACGCTCAGGTCCACGTCGTTCAAGCCGTTCCATGCCAGAGAGACCTGCACGCGCCCCGTGTGTCCGCCTTCGCGCTGAACCCGCTCCTGAATGTTCGGCGCCGGCTCTGCGGGCACCTGCACCGGACTCTGCGGCGTCGGGGCTGCCGGCTCCTGCGGCGGGGGAGGCGGCTCCGGACGTTTCGCGAACAGCATGGAGGGCGTGCCGGGCTTCTTCATGTGCCGGTGTACGCGCACGCCCGCGTACATCGCCTCCACCAGCAGAAATGCCATCAGGCAGGCAGCCATGCCGAGCAGGGCGAAGGTCCGGCGCGAACGTCTCCGGAGGACGACCCGCTCTTCGGACGGTTTTGAGGAGGAGGGACGCGAAGGCTCAGACATGGGACTGTGTCGGTCGGCTGGCGCCTTCCGCCTCCCGGATTCGGTTCATCAACTGCTCGATGGCGTCATGCAGCCGCTGCGCCTCGCCGACGGCGGCGGCGAACGTGTATTTCAGACGCGCCAGCGTGTCCGGATCGAGCTGCACGGCAGCGGCGGCGACCCGACGCCCCTCGAGTTGAGCCAGCCGCTCGCCGATCTCGGCTTTGCGCGCCGCCGCCTGCGCGACGCGCTCCGCCTGTCGGAACGCCTCCTGAACATTCTCATTCTCGCGGCGGCGGTTCAGGTAGTCCTCCTGCATCCACTCCAGCCAGGCGCGGCGCAGGCGGTTTTCGCTCTCGTTCCAGGCGGAGGGGAATTTGTAGACCAGATAGACCCCCGTGATGACCATGCCCATCAGGAAGAAGACCGACAGAGGCAGCTCCTCGTTCATCGGCGCAAGCATCTGCCCGGTGGTGAATCGCGCCTGCTCGACCCGGCGCATCATATACATCTCGTGCAGACCGATCGCTTCGATGGTCAGTTCCGCCGCTGCGACCATCGCGATCAGGAAGAGAATGACAAAGGCGACCCACTTGCCGCGCATACGCGGAACGACCGGATTGCCCGCCTGATCGAAACGCCCCGATTCCAGCTGGCGGGCAAGCGCTTTCGCCGCATGCACTACCGCTTCGCCCAGCACCAGCACCAGAATCGTTCCCAGTATCCAGACCATCGCCAGCAGACCGATCCGGTCGCTGCGCTGAAGGTCGCTGATGGAGACCAGTCCGGTCACGGTGCTCAGACACAGGGCTACCAGAAATCCGAAGACGGCGGGCGCGCCGATGGCGAAGAGAAAGTCCCGGATCTGATTCAGCAGGCTCGGCTGCGGACGGGAGGGAGGCGGCTCGATGCCGTGCTCTCCGGCAAGCATCTCGACGGTGGGAACCGCATGGTGCAGCGCCTCTTCGACGGCGAGGGCGTTAATCTTCTCCTTCACCTCCCAGGGCAGTCCCGCCGCCGCCATCGCCTGCGCGAACGCCTCCTCCTCCTCGGAGAGCCGCTGCTGCGCCTTGACATCCATCTCGCGCACGCGCGCGATCTCGATCTCCAGCTCCTGCACGCGCTGGGCGACCTCCGGCAGACGCTGATGATACTGACGGATGCTCGCCTGCTCGATCTGCTCCAGCTCCAGCGCGGCGGCGCGCGCGCGGGTCTCGTAGTCGAACCGGATCTTCCAGACCTCGGTCGGATACTGCGCCGCCATTCGCTGAAGCTCCTCCAGAAGAGCGGAGATGCGGGAGTGCAGATTGTCGCGCAGAGCGGGGGCGTACCAGATCATCTCGCCCTGCGCGCCTTCCGGCATCTCCAGACCGAGCGGGAGCGGAACAGGCGGCAGCGGCTCCGACGCGATCGGGGAGACGGAGGAGGAGCCAGCAGGCGGTCCTGAGACGACGGCGAACATGCCGTTGGGGTTGGTGAGGTCTTGTGGGTCCATCGTTATTCCTCTTTTTCCAGGATGGCGCGCAGCCTCTCCAGACCGTCGCGCGCATCGAAGGAGCCTGTAACGATCAGGCGGTCGTTGAGCGGTTCCAGCAGCTTCTCGGCGTAGGAGCGGATGCCCTGAACGGACTTCGCGCCGATCACCCAGACCGCTTTAATCTTCTTGTCGGACGCCAGCTGACTGGCAACGTTGCGCAGCATCCCGGCATCGTGCGTCTCTCCATCCCACATCAGGATCAGAACGATCTGTCGGGCGCCCCGCTCTTCCGCCAGACGCGCCGCGTTCTGCATCTCCTGCAGCGCCACCTCCGGGTAGGTTCCAGGCGCTTTGGGTTCGGTCTGTACGATGGCGTCCTGCGCGGGCCACAGATCGCGCGCTTTGACGGGCTGTCCTTCATAGACTTTGCGCGCCTTCTGGTCGAACTCCCACAGGACGGTGGGGGTCTGCGACGGGAAGACCATCTCATACGCGGCATGCATCACGCCAAACGCCTTCTTGCGCTCCTCCTGCGTATGACTTCCGCTCACATCCATCGCCGCGAGTACGGTCAGCTCCGCCGGTCTGGAACGGGTCAGCGCCCAGACAATCCCGCCGATAATCGCCAGCAGCAGAAGCGCCAGTCCCAGCGCGGCGGGCAGGGAGAGGCTGCCTCCTGCGGGCGCGCTGTCCTGAGAGCGGCTCTCCGCCAGGCGGGAATAACGACGACTCATAGTCCTGTCCTTTCGTGAATCTCTACCGTGAAGAGTGCTGGATGATGATGCGCCTCCTGCCGCGCGGGGGCGGCAAGAGACTCTATTGCATGTTGTATGCCTTTCTACGTAAGGCTATACGTAATAGACGCGCGAAGCATATACAATATTACGTGGAATAGTTTGCGATTCAACGCCGAAAATTGACATCGTTGAAAAAAGCGCGTGAGAGGGAGGCGCGGGGCGGGCGGAGACGGCGCGTGTGATCTATCCGGAAGGGGCGGGCAGACCCCGCAGGGTCTGCCCCGTTGTCTGTGAGCGGCGCGGCGTCAGCCCGGCAGGTTTGCGCCCGCCAGCGGAAGCTGCGAGACGCCCATCAGGTAGGCGTCCACCGCCCGCGCCGCCTCCCGTCCCTCGGCAATCGCCCAGACGATGAGCGACTGCCCGCGCCGCATGTCTCCGGCAGCGAAGACCCCCGGAACGCTGGTCGCATAGTTGTCCGTGCGAACGTTGCCGCGCGCATCCAGTTCGACGCCCAGCCCCTCCAGCAGACCCGACTTCTGCGGGTAGAGAAAGCCCATCGCCAGCAGCACCAGTTCCGTCTCGATCGTGAACTCGGAGCCGGGAACCTCCTGCATGGGGCGGCGTCCGTCCGGGCCGGGCGGTCCGAACTCCAGGCGCACCCCGTGCAGCGCCTTCACGTGTCCGTTCTCGTCTCCGCTGAACGCTTTCGTGAGGACGCTCCATTCGCGGATGCCGCCCTCTTCATGCGCGGAGGAGGTTCGCAGGATCATGGGCCAGTCGGGCCAGGGCATCGAGGGCGTGCGATCGGTCGGCGGCTTCGGCAGCAGTTCGATCTGGTAGACTTCGGCGGCGCCCTGCCGGTGCACCGTGCCCAGACAGTCGGCTCCTGTGTCGCCGCCGCCCAGGATCACCACCCGCTTGCCGCCGGCGTGGATGCGCTCCTCCTGCGGGATCGTCTCGCCGGCGTTCACGCGGTTCTGCTGGGTCAGGTAGTCCATCGCGAAGTGAATGCCTTTCAGTTCGCGTCCGGGAACCGGCAGGTCGCGCGGGATCGTCGAGCCTCCGCACAGACAGATCGCGTCAAATTCGGCGCGCATCTCCTCGGCGGTGATGTCCACCCCGACATTGACGCCCGTTCGGAAGGCGACCCCCTCCTCCTCCATCAGTCGCAGGCGTCGGTCCAGCACCCACTTCTCCATCTTGAAGTCGGGGATGCCGTAGCGCAGCAGCCCGCCGATCCGGTCGGCGCGCTCGAAGACGGTCACCCAGTGCCCGGCGCGGTTAAGCTGCTGCGCGGCTGCCAGTCCTGCCGGTCCCGATCCGACCACCGCCACCCGTCTGCCCGTGCGCCTCGCCGGCGGCTCCGGAACGACCCAGCCCTGCTCGAAAGCGTGGTCAATGATATGCTGTTCGATCTGCTTGATGGTGACGGCGGGCTGATTGATGCCCAGAACGCAGGCGGCTTCGCAGGGAGCGGGACAGAGGCGTCCGGTGAACTCCGGGAAGTTATTGGTGGCGTGCAGACGGTCGAGGGCTTCGCGCCATCGGTTGCGATAGACCAGATCGTTCCAGTCCGGGATGATATTTCCCAGCGGACAGCCCTGATGACAGAAGGGCACGCCGCAGTCCATGCAGCGCGCCGCCTGCGTCTGAAGCCGTTTCGGCTCCAGGTGGAGGTAGACCTCTCTCCAGTCGCGCACGCGCTCTTCGATCGGTCTGCGCGCCTGCGTCTCACGCCTGTATTTCAGGAAGCCTTTCGGATCCGCCATCTCTCTCCTCTTCCTCGCTGTGTTGCCATGCTGGCCATCGTATGCCCGCAGAGTCCGGGGCGTATCAGTCCATCACCATGCCTTTGGCTTCGTTTGCCAGCTGCGCGAGCATGGTTTTGTATTCGATGGAGATCACCTTGACAAACTGCGGTAAGACCTCGTTCCAGTGATTGAGCGCCTCAGCGGCGCGCTCGCTGCCGGTATAGCGATGATGCCGGTCAATCAGGTCGCGCAGCAGGGAGATGTCCTCCGGGTCTATGACCGGCTCCAGCAGGATAGAGCCGCCTCCTCGGTTGACGCGCTTCTCGAACAGACCGTCCACATCCCAGACATACGCCACGCCGCCGCTCATGCCCGCGGCGAAGTTGCGCCCGGTCCTGCCCAGAACGACCACCACGCCTCCGGTCATGTACTCGCAGCCGTGATCGCCGGTTCCCTCCACCACCGCCTTGGCGCCGCTGTTGCGTACGGCGAACCGTTCGCCGACTACGCCTCGCAGGAACACCTCGCCGCCGGTCGCCCCGTAGAGCAGGGTATTGCCGGCAATGATGTTCTCGTGCGCCGGGAAGTCGCTTTCGCGGGGAGGATAGGCAACGATGCGCCCGCCGGAGATGCCCTTGCCCAGATAGTCGTTTGCGTCTCCTTCCAGCGTCAGCGCAATGCCTTTATGCAGGAAGGCTCCGAACGACTGTCCCGCCGAGCCGACGAAGGAGAGCTGGATCGTCTCCTCCGGCAGTCCCTCCTCGCCGAACCGGCGCGCCACCTCTCCGGAGAGCATGGTTCCCACCGTGCGGTTATAGTTATGGATGGGCTTATGCAGGGAGACCCTGCCGCGTCCCTCCAGCGCGTCGGCGCACTCCCGGATGAGCTGAACATCCATCGTCTTTTCCAGCCCGTGATCCTGCGTCTCGACGCAGCGAACCGGGGTTCCTTCCGGCGCGTCGGGCTGCTTCAGCAGGACGCTCACGTCCACCCCCCGCGCCTTCCAGTGATCCACCGCGTCTCTGGTCTCCAGCCGATCCACGCGCCCGATCATCTCGTCAAAGGTGCGGAAGCCCAGCTTCGCCATCCACTCGCGCACCTCTTCCGCCACAAAGAAGAAGTAGTTGATGACGTGCTCCGGCTGCCCGGCGAACCGCTTGCGAAGCGCTTCATCCTGTGTGGCGATGCCGACCGGGCAGGTGTTCAGGTGGCAGACCCGCATCATGATGCAGCCCATCGCCACCAGCGGCGCGCTGGAGAACCCGAACTCCTCCGCCCCCAGCAGCGCGGCGATCACGACATCGCGCCCGGTCTTCAGCTGCCCGTCGGTCTGCACCCGGATACGCCCCCGCAGGTTGTTCTTCACGAGCACCTGCTGCGTCTCTGCCAGACCGAGTTCCCAAGGGATGCCGGCGTGCTTGATCGAGGAGAGAGGCGACGCGCCGGTTCCTCCCTCGTAGCCGCTGATCAGCACATGGTCGGCATGCGCTTTAGCGACCCCGGCTGCCACCGTTCCGACCCCTACTTCCGAGACCAGCTTCACCGAGATCCGCGCGTAGGGATTGACATTTTTCAGATCAAAAATAAGCTGTGCAAGGTCCTCAATGCTATAGATATCGTGGTGCGGGGGCGGGCTGATCAGCATCACGCCGGGGGTGGTGTGGCGGACCTTGGCGATGTATTTATCCACCTTGTGTCCGGGCAGCTCGCCGCCCTCGCCGGGCTTGGCGCCCTGCGCCATCTTGATCTGCAGCTCGTCGGCGTTGACGAGGTAGTGGGTGGTGACGCCGAAGCGGGCGGAGGCGACCTGTTTGATCGCGCTGCGGCGGCTGTCGCCGTTGTTCTCGCGCTGATAGCGCACCGGGTCTTCGCCGCCCTCACCGGTATTAGACTTGCCACCGAGCCGGTTCATGGCGATGGCGAGCGTCTCGTGCGCTTCGCGGCTGATGGAGCCGAGCGACATGGCTCCGGTGGCGAAGCGTTTGACGATCTCGGAGGCGGGTTCGACCTCCTCCAGCGGGATCGGTTCGGGGGCAAACCGGAAGCGGAACAGCCCGCGCAGGGTCGCAAGCTCCTCGCTCTGGCGGTTGACGGCGTCGGCGAACTTCTTATAGGTCCGGAACGCCTGCGATTCGCGGATGTTGCGCGGCAGCCGCTTCTCCCTGCCGCCCTCGGTGTATTCGAGATCGGCGTTCTGGACGGAGTGCTGCAGCAGCGCGATGGTGTCGGGGTTGAGCTGGTGGAACTCGCCGCCGCGCCGCCACTGATACTGTCCTCCGGGATCGAGATCGAGATTTTCGGGGACATGGACGGGCGGGTAGGCGAAGCGATGCCGGGCAAGGGTCTCCTCGGCGATCACATCGAGCGTGACGCCGCTGATGCGCGAAGGGGTATGCGTGAAGTAGCGGTCAATGACGCTCTCATGCAGCCCGACAGCTTCGAAGATCTGCGCGCCGCGATAGGACTGCAGGGTCGAGATGCCCATCTTCGCCATCGTCTTGATCAGCCCTTTGTTGACGGCTTTGGTGAAGTTGTAGCAGGCTTTCTCAAAGGTGAGTCCCGCCGGGAGCGTCCCTTCGCGGAGCATGTCGGCGAGGGTCTCGTAGGCGAGATAGGGATTGATCGCGGAGGCTCCGTAGCCGACCAGGAGGGCGAAGTGCATCACCTCGCGGGGTTCGCCGGATTCGAGCACGAGGGCGACGTTGGTGCGGGTTCCCTCGCGGATGAGGTGATGATGGACGGCGGAGACGGCGAGCAGCGCGGGGATGGGCGCGTGCTCGCGATCTACGCCGCGATCCGACAGGATGATGATATTGACGCCGGTGTCGAGGGCGCGGCTCGCCTCTTTGCAGAGGGCGTTGAGAGCGGTCTCCATGCCGGGCGCGCCGGTAGTCGGGTCGAACAGGATCGAGAGGGTGCGCGACAGAAAGCCGGGACGCGAGATGCTGCGCAGCTTCTCCAGTTCGACGTTGGAGAGGATCGCCGACTCCAGGCGCACCTGCCGGCAGTTGTCCGGCGTCTCATCGAAGAGGCTGCCGTTGGAGCCGATGTAGTGCACCATGGAGGTGACGAGTTCTTCGCGGATCGGGTCAATGGGCGGGTTGGTAACCTGCGCGAAGAGCTGTTTGAAGTAGTTGTAGAGAAGCTGTGGTCTGCGGGAGAGAACGGCGAGCGGCGTGTCGTTGCCCATCGAGCCGAGCGGCTGTTCTCCATTGATCGCCATGGGAGCCAGGATGAATTTCAGGTCTTCGAGGGTATAGCCGAACGCCTGCTGCCGGTCCAAAATGGTTCCGTGATCGGGGGTATAGACCTCGGTCGGGTCGGGCAGTTCGCGCAGGTCCACCTTGTTTTCGGAGAGCCACTGGCGGTAGGGACGCCGGCGGACGAGGCGGTTTTTCAACTCCTCATCATCAATGATTCTGCCCTCGACGGTATCCACCAGGAAGATCTTTCCGGGCTGCAGACGTCCTTTGTGGCGGATATTGTGGTTGGGGATGTCGAGCACGCCGGTCTCGGACGCCATGACCACGAGGTCGTCTTTGGTGACGAGGTAGCGGGCGGGTCGCAGCCCGTTGCGGTCGAGCACCGCGCCGATGGTGCGTCCGTCGGTGAAGGCGACGGCGGCGGGTCCGTCCCAGGGTTCCATGATGCAGGCGTGATACTCATAGAAGGCGCGACGGTCGCTGTCCATGAACTCATTGTTATCCCAGGCTTCGGGGATAAGCATGAGGATGGAGTGCGCGAGGCTGCGCCCGCCCATCACGAGCAGTTCGAGGGCGTTGTCGAGGGTGGCAGAGTCGCTGCCGGTCTCGGTCACCAGAGGCGTAATGCGTTTCACGTCCTCGCCGAACAGCTCGGAGGAGAGTCTGGCTTCGCGGGCGCGCATCCAGTTGCGGTTACCGCGCAGGGTGTTGATCTCGCCGTTGTGAGCGATCATGCGATAGGGGTGGGCGAGGGGCCAGGTCGGGAAGGTGTTGGTGCTGAACCGCTGATGCACGAGGGCGAGGGCGGTCTCGACGCGGGGATCCGCCAGGTCGCGATAGTAGCCGCTGATCTGCCGCGCCAGCAGCAGCCCCTTGTAGACGATGGTCTGCGTGGAGAGGCTGCAGATGTAGAAGTAGGACCACTGCGAGAGCTTTTTGGATTCAAGGACCCGGAAGATGGTCTTGCGGATGATAAAGAGCTTGCGCTGAAAGGCGGCTTCATCCGGGGCGTTGACGCCGCGTTGAACGAAGAACTGCCGGATGACCGGTTCAACGGCGCGGGAAGCCCAGCCGATGCGGGTATTGTCGGTGGGAACTTCCCGCCATCCGAGGAACTGCTGTCCTTCGGAGCGGACGACATGCTCGATGGCGGCTTCGCAGATGGCGCGTTCGGTGCGATCCGGAGGCAGGAAGACCATTCCGACTCCGTAGTCGCCCGGTTGTGGCAGGCGTCCCTGCATCTCATCCTGAAAGAAGCGGTGCGGTATCTGGAGGGAGATCCCTGCGCCGTCACCGGTCTCCGGGTCGCACCCGCAGGCTCCGCGATGCTCCAGATTGACCAGCACTTGCAGCCCCTGTTCGACGATAGCGTGCGATTTCACCCCTTTGATATTGACGACGAACCCGACGCCGCAGGCGTCGTGTTCGTGCTGGGGATCGTAGAGTCCGTCTCTTTCCGGCAGTCCGTGAAGGTTCATATGCTCATCCTGGCAGGTCTTATGGATCGTTTATGGTCACCGGAATCAAAAATCCCGCGTTCACAGGTGCATCGCTTCCCGGAGGGAGTTCGGGAAGGGTGCGCGATGAACACGGGCGTCTTTGTACCGTGTGAAAGGGAACATACACTATAACACGAAGGGGAGGGATAGGTCAAGCTTTTTGAAACGGTTTGCCTGAAAAAGCGGTTTTCGCGAACCGAAATCGTAAAAGGGAGTCGTAAAATCGGCTCTGAAGGGGGCAATGAGCGGGGGGCGATACCCGGCACCCGTTCGGAGGGTAGAAGACTGCTTCGCTGCGCTCGCAATGACAGACCGGGACGCTCGCAACGACAGACCGGGGGTGAGTTGCGCGTGAATGGTGAAGGGGGCGGGACCGTTGCGCTGGTGTCGAGTATGGAAGCGGTGTGCGCCTCCTGCCGATTCCGGTCTCGAAGACTTTACTGCCATGCTCGGAAGGCAGGAGTGGGGCGGCGGTGGGTCGAAGAGAAGCCTATCTTTTGTGGAGGGAGCGTCGCTTCTGACATGAAACAGGTTTCATTTTCGACAGCGCGGTTTCTGGTTCTGCTCTTGCTGCTGGCGGCGGCGTTTGCGCGGCGCGCCGGCGCGGAGGGAGCCGCAGACGCCCCCCTCTTTCGCGATTTTATGGGGCTGAACGTCCATACCGTGCAGTTCAAGCCCGATCTGTATAAGCCTGTCTGCCGGCTTCTGCGCAACTATCACGGTCTGGACTGGGACATCGGCAATGAGACGCACTATGCGCCCCGATTTCCGTTTGCGCGGAATATGGTCAACTGGGAGCAGCTGTACGGCGACTGGCTGCGAGCCGGGTACGCCGTCAACGTCTGCCTGATCTTCGATAACTTCCCGGCAAAGGAGTGGAGAGATCCGGCGCGTGACGCCTTCGCCTACGGGTTGACGTTTGCGCGGTTCTTCGGACCGTCGGGGACGCAGCGGCTGGCGGAGGCGATCGAGATCGGCAACGAGCCGGGACTCTACGACGATGCGGCGTACCGCGTGATCTTCGAGAATATGGCGCGGGGCGTGCGGCAGGGCGATCCGAAGCTGAAGATCGCCACCTGCGCGCTGACAACGGGCAAGAGCCATCGGTACGCCAAAAGCGTTACCTGCGTGCAGGGACTGGAGAGCCTGTACGATATCCTGAACATGCACACCTACGCGATGGCGGAGGAGTACCCGACGTGGCGGCGAAGCTACCCCGAAGACCCGAACATTCCCTACTTGAAAGATGTGCGGGAGATGATGGCGTGGCGGGACGCGCATGCGCAGGGAAAAGCGGTGTGGGTGACGGAGTTTGGCTGGGACGCCTCGACGAAGCCGGCTCCGAAGACCGGCGACTTCGCGAAGTGGGTCGGTTCGACCGAGACGCAGCAGGCGCAGTATCTGGTGCGCTCCTTTCTGGTCTTTGCGGAGATGGGCGTGGATCGCGCCTACCTGTTTTGGTTCAACGATCAGGATGCGCCGCAGCTTCACGGCTCCTCCGGGATTACCCGCGACTATCAGCCCAAGCCCGCCTTCCATGCGGTGGCGCATCTGTACCGCTCGCTGGGCGACTATCGGTTTGCGCGCGCTGTGGCGAAGAAGACGGGCGATCTCTATGCGTTCGAGTTCGCGCACGGCGCGGATCCAAAGGCGCGGATATGGGCGGTCTGGTCGCCAACCGGCACGGGACGGGAGGCGACCGTCAGCCTGCCCGCGCCTCCGGGAACGATCCAGAAGGCGGAGCGGATGCCGCTGCGGGAGGGAGCGGCGGAGACGGTCGCCTGGCAGTCGTCCGGCAGCACGCTCCGCCTCTCCGTCGGCGAATCCCCCGTCTATCTCTGGTTCCGGATGCCGTAAGAGGAGCCGCCGGATGGTCAGGCGGCTCGTCTGCGCTCCTCCTCCGCGTAGTAGTCCTCGACGACCAGGTGCAGGTCTCGCGGCGGGCGCAGGTAGTGGCGATCCGCCGGAGGACGCGGGGGCAGCTCGATGGCGCGCGGGATCACGTCTTCGTAGGGAATCATGCTGAGCAGGTGGCGGATGCCGTTGAGACGGGCGCGCGCCTTCTCATCCGATTCGATCTGATACCAGCGCGCCTCGGGAATGTCGGTATGCTCCAGCATGATGTCTTTGGCGCGGGAGTACTCGACCCACCGGTTGCGCGTCTCCAGGTCAATGGGGCTGAGCTTCCAGCGCCGCCTGGGATCGCGGGCGCGGCTCTGGAAACGCCGCTCCTGCTCCTCATCGCTGACGGAGAGGTAGTATTTGAGCAGTATGATGCCGGAGCGCACGAGCATCCGCTCAAACTCCGGGCAGGAGCGCAGAAACTCCCAGTACTCCTGTTCGGAGCAGAAGCCCATGACGCGCTCGACTCCGGCTCGGTTGTACCAGCTTCGATCAAAGATGACGATCTCGCCCGCCGAGGGTAGGTGCGCGACATACCGCTGAAAGTACCACTGTGTGCGCTCGATGTCCGAGGGTTTCCCCAGCGCGACCAGACGGATGCCGCGCGGGTTCAACGGCTCGACAATGCGTCGGATCAGGCCGCCCTTTCCGGCGGCGTCGCGTCCTTCAAAGAGAAGGACGACCCGCAGTCCCTTATGTTGAATCCAGTGCTGGAGTTTGACCAGTTCAAACTGCAGATGGGTCAACTCCCGCAGATAGAATCTCTCGCTCAGTTTCTGTCTGTTTTCGCGAAGCGTTCCGGCTGTATCGGCGCTCGCCTGTTTTTTTGCGCGTTTCTTCTTCTGTTTGCCGACGTGCGTCTCATCGGGCAGACGCCTCGGCGCTTCCGCCTCTTCCATCGTTGAGACCTCTATTCCGTTTTTCGGCAGACCCGGTTTCGCCCGGGCGCGCCTGTGAGGGTCGGCCTCTGCCGGCTCTGATAGTGTTCTCGGCATAAATCGCCGCGTTTTGTATGGCGGCGGGGCGATCTGCATCCGTCGCGGCGACAGAGGAAAACGGGCGGCACATGCAGAAGGGGAGAGGAGTTCACTCGCTGGCGGCGTCGGCGAGAAAGAGATCTGATCTGAGGAAGGCACGCTCATGCCACGCATAGACGGACGCGCCAATAACGAATTAAGACCGGTTCGCATCACGCGGGACTATATGAAGTATGCGGAAGGCTCCTGTCTAGTGGAGTTCGGGGATACGAAGGTGATCTGCACGGCGACGGTGGAGGAGAAGGTTCCGCCGTTTCTGAAGGGCAGCGGAAGCGGGTGGGTGACGGCGGAGTATGCGATGCTGCCCCGCTCCTGCCGGGAGCGCAATCAGAGGGACACCAAAGGTCCGGGCGGGCGGACGATGGAGATCCAGCGTCTGGTCGGACGCAGCCTGCGAGCGGCGGTAGATCTGAATGTTCTCGGAGAGCGGACGATACTGCTGGACTGCGATGTTCTACAGGGTGACGGGGGAACGCGGACGGCAGCAGTGACGGGGGCGTGCGTGGCGCTGGCGCAGGCGCTACGCTATATGCTCACCGAGCGGATGATCCGGAAGATGCCGCTGACGGGGCTGATCGCGGCGGTGAGCGTCGGGGTGGTCAACGGGGAGGAGATGCTCGACCTGTGCTATGAGGAGGATCGGTATGCGATGGTAGACATGAACGTCGTGATGAATGACCGAGGTCGCTTCATCGAGGTGCAGGGGACGGCGGAGGGCGCACCGTATGACCGGATGACGCTCAACCGTCTGCTTGATTTGGCGCAGGGGGGTATCCAGAAGCTGCAGAAGCTGCAGCGGGAGGCTCTCGAGGGCGTGCTGTAGCAAACCGTCGCAACTTCAGCAGAGCTGCTCCAAGACTGAACTTCTCCGCGCCTTTGGCGTCTAAGACTCCAGTTTGAAAAGGATTGGAGGGAAGAAGATGCGTCTACTGCTCTCGGCACTGATGTTGGCTGCGGTCTGTCTGGGTGTCTGTCTTGCGGCGATCGCGCCGTCGCAAGACCCTCAGAGGGAGACCGACCCTGCCCGCCCGGCGAAGGAAGGCGCGTACAAGCAGGAGGCGGGTCCCTACTCGGTCGTGATGAAGGATATCCGGCTGAAGGACGTCCGTCGCGACAGAGAGATAGAGATGCGCGTTCGGGCGCCGCGTCCTGCAACGGGTTCCACGCTCACGCTGCCGATAGTGATCTTCTCGCATGGGGCGGGAGGCAACAGCGGAGCCTTTCCCGATCTGTGCGCCCACTGGGCGAGTCACGGGTATGTGGTTGTCAATCCGACGCACAGCGACTCGGTGAGGCTGCGCCGACAGCAGGGCGAGAGGCTGGTGCCGGAGGGCGGGTCGGTCGCCCAGCAGATCGTCCAACGGGTGAATCTGCTGGATCGGCGGGACGACATCCGCTTGATCCTCGATTCGCTGCCGCAGATCGAGGCGGAGCTTGCGGAGGCGAACCCGGCAGGAACCAGCTCGCCGGGCGGCAGGGTCCGTTTAGACCGCGAGCGTATCGCGATGGCGGGACATAGCGCGGGGGCGATGACCACGCAGGCGCTGGCGGGCGTCGCTTTTTACGGTCGCGCCGGCGGAGAGGCGGGACTGCGGTTCGCGGAGCCGCGCCTGAAGGCGTTTCTGGTCATCTCCGGACAGGGGCTGGCGCGTCCGGCGTTCCGCAAGGAGTCGTGGAACACCATCCGTGCGCCGATGCTGGTGATCGCGGGAAGCGAGGACCGAAGCCCCGTCAGCGATGAGACACCCGAAGGGCGCAAAGACCCCTATCTCTACGCTCCTCCCGGCGATAAGTATCTGGTCTTCATCGAGGGCGCGACTCACGGATCGTACGCCGGCAAGCGGGTGACGCGTCTGTCGGGGGAGAAGGCGCCGGACAATATCGGCTATATCACCGACGTGACCGCCTTCTCTACGCTGGCATTTCTGGACGCCTATCTGAAGGACGATAAGGAGGCGCGCCGCTATCTGCAGTCGGACGCCCTGACGCGGTATCCCGGTGGGAAGACCGAGTACCAGAGGAAGTAGCCCGGCCGAGGCGGGCGAGAGCGCGGCTCTCTTCTGACCGCCTCTAGCTCCCTCGCAATGACAGAAGGGACGCCTGACGGCTTCCTCGCCATGGCTGCATGGGACGCTCTCGGCTCCTTGTGACTCAGAGCCTTCCGGTGCGGGCAAGCCGCTCCAGAAGATGCCGGTAGCAGACATAGCCGGCGAAGGGGATGTCCGGGCGCACCCGTCCGTCCGCCAGCGGAATATAGCCTCCGCTCTCCAGCAGGGGCAGCGCCCGCTCCTCCATCTCGCGGCGGATCGCCTCCGGTCCCCGGCGCAGCGCGTCGAGATCAATGCCCCCGATCAGGCTCAGCGACCTGCCGAACTCGCGGCGAATGGCGCGGTAGTCCATCGCTTCGGGAGCAACCTCGATCGCCCAGAGCGCGTTGAAGCCCGCCTCCGCCACCGCCGGCAGCAGAGGGCGCGCATTGGCGTAGGTCTGAAAGAGCAGGATCGGGACGCCGCGCTGCTGCAGTCGGGTCAGGATCGGCTGATAGGTCTCCAGAGCGAACCGCCGGTAGTCGCACGGAGAGAGCAGCGGACGGTCATTGCCGCCGATCGGCTCGGAGAAGATCGCCACGTCGGGCGTGACATCGCGCAGGATACGCTCCGTCATTGCCAGCAGAAATCGCCCGTGTATCTCCATCACGCTGCGAACCAGCGCAGGGCGGTCTTTGAGCAGGAAGAGGGTCTGCGCCAGCCCCGTCCAGTCGTTCACCCCCATGGTGAGAAAGAAGCCGCGATGGATCGGCAGCTCCAGCGTGTAGTCGCGGGCGTTCCACTCCCTCACGCGCAAGTCCCAGTCCTCCGGCAGCCGCGCCGGATCGAGGGGGTCGAGCGCGCGGGACAGCGGTTCGAGGTCCTCCTGCGCGCGCACCGGCGGCTGCGGGGGGCGCGGCTCCAGGTCTACCGGGATGCGCTCGCGCCGATCCGACGGAAACAGCGCGGCAAGCGGCGTATCCGGGGCAAGCCCCTCAGTCTGCCAGCGCTCCAGCACCTCATCGCGAATCCCCTCCTCCAGCAGGGGCAGCCGGTCCGGCGTTCCAAAGCGAAGCGTCTGCAGGAGACGCTGACGGTCGTTCATGGCTGTATCCTCCGGCTGCGACCCGCCCCGCCGCGTCTGCCGCGAACGTGCAGCCCGCTCTCAGGTTCGGGGAGCAGCGAGACGAGTCCTGTTGCCGCCGCGCCCGGGCGTCGAATCGGCTTGACAGGCGTATATCTTACTATCTATACTGACAACATGCGCCGTGATGCGGAATGTACATGCAGAGGAAGGAGAGAACCGATGATTACCCGTCAGGAGCGCGAAGAGGCGATCGGGAGAGCCTGCGAGTATCTGGAGCGAGCCGGAATCGTGCTGACGCCGAAAGAGAAGGCGGAGATGGAGGTCGCCGATTTCGGTCTGGGCGACCTGAAGAACACCGGATTGGAGATCGTCACCTATATCAACACGGAACGATGCTGCGCCAAGGAGTTGATACTCTTCCCGCATCAGACCTGTCCGGAGCACCGCCATCCGCCGGTCGGCGACGATCCTGGCAAAGAGGAGACCTTCCGCTGCCGCTGGGGGACCGTCTATCTGTATGTAGAGGGCGAGCCGACGGCGAACCCCGCCTGCAAGCCGCCGCCCGGCAGCGAGGAGCACTACCATGTCTGGCATGAGGTGCGCCTGAACCCGGGCGAGCAGTATACGCTGATGCCGGGCATCCGTCACTGGTTCCAGGCGGGACCGGAGGGAGCCATCGTCTCCGAGTTTTCGACGCGCAGCCGCGACGAAGCCGACATCTTTTCCGATCCGCGCATTCAGCGGATGCCGGAGGTTGCGGATTAGGGCGCGATCCGCGCGGAAGGAGCGTCTCTTTTGCAGATTGTAGTTGCCGGAGCGACGGGATTTATCGGCAGATCGCTCTGCGGCGCGCTGGCGGACGGCGGACACCGCGTCATCGCGCTGGCGCGCGACCCTGCGAAGGCGTCCGGTGTGCTTCCCGCCGGGACGCAGATTATCGCCTGGGATCTGAAGAAGCCGGGCGAATGGCAGAGAGCCGTTGGCGAGTCGGAGGCGGTGGTCAACCTCGCCGGCGAGTCGATCGCGGCGCAGCGCTGGACGCCCGCCTTCAAGCAGCGTCTCGTCAGCAGCCGGATCGAGACGACCCGGGCGATCGTGGAGGCGATTCGCGCGGCGGCGCGTCCCGGCATCTGTCTGGTCAACGCCTCCGCAGTCGGCTACTACGGCGATCGGGGCGACGCCGTGGTGACGGAGCAGACGCCTCCCGCCAATACCTTTCTGGGACAGTTGAGCGTGGACTGGGAGGGGGAGGCGCTTCAGGCGGAGAGGGCGGGCGCGCGGGTCGTGCTGCTGCGGATCGGGATTGTGCTGGGCGAGGGCGGCGGCGCGCTGGAGAAGATGGTCACGCCGTTCCGGCTGTTTATCGGCGGACCGCTCGGAAGCGGGCGGCAGTGGTTCCCCTGGATCCACCGGGATGACGTGGTGGGCATGATCGTCTGGGCGCTGGAGAACCCGCAGGTGCGCGGTCCGCTCAACGTGACCGCGCCGAACCCGGTGACCATGCGCGAGTTTGCGCGCACGCTGGGGCGCGTTCTGCGTCGCCCCTCCTTCGCTCCGGCGCCGGGGTTCGCGCTGAAGCTGCTGCTGGGCGAGTTTGCCGAATCGCTGTTGACGGGGCAGAGGGCGATCCCGGAGGCGGCGCAGCGACAGGGCTATCAGTGGAGATACTCCGAACTGGAGGGGGCGCTCCGAGCCATCTTCCCCGCCGGATAGTCTCTTCACGCAAGGACCCCGACCAGCCCGCAGGGAATACGGGATCGGTCGGGGTCCTGTTTTCTGTCCGGCGGCGCAGCGTGCGGGGCGAGACCGCCACCGTCGCCGTCGTGAGGGGATGTCAGAAGAGATCGGTCTCGACCTGCAGCCGGATGGCGCGCAGGATGCCCGCCACCCGGTCGCACTCCTGCTGATCGCCGACAAAGGCGATGGCGCGCCCGCGGGTGTGCGCCTCAATGGCGATCTCCCAGGCGCGGTCTATGGTGCAGCCGGTCGCCTTCTGAAGCTGCGCCGTCACCTCATCGAAGGTATGATAGTCGTCGTTGTAGAGAATGACGACATAGGGTCCGCCAAGATCAATCGGCGGAGCCTCCTGCTGCCGCTTCTCGACTTCGGGAATAGTGCGTGTCTGTGTCATGGCTACGTCTCTCCTCACTATATTCTACTACGAATCGCGGTCAGGAAATTCGCCATCCGACAGATTTTGTTCTGCCAGTCGTTCACGCTTTTCGGAAGATCAGGAGACGGGAGGAGATTGCTTCGGTCGGCTTCGCCTCCCTCACAAGGACGGGAAGGGGTCGCTCACTCTCCCTCGCAATGACAGGAAAGGAAGGGCTTCGCCTCCCTCGCAATGACAGAAGGAGGGGATAAGCCTGCGGCTTACCTGCATTGACAGACCGGCAGTCTCAACCGTTTTAGAAACATGCGACACGCTCTCAGCCTGTCATTGCGAGCGGTAGCGAGCAATCTTGCCAGCAGGTCCGTCGGGCTTTTGCAGACGTTGAGCCTTGATCTATCGGAGAAGGATAGCAGGCAATGAAGCCGCGCCGATAACCTGCGAACCGCATACCTCACAGAGGTTGGTAGCGGATCATCGGATATCCCCTGTTCGCTCCGCAGTCACAGAACCCCGCAGCATATCCATCTATTACTATCAAATCCGCGCATACCGCGAGCGGCTACGCTGACCGATATACAGCCGCCTCTCGCCATCCGCTTAAAGCGGGCGAACCCACTTTTTGTCTCCTAGTGAGCGGTACATCGGGATCAAAATCGTTGCGTTTGAATTTCTTATGGTATTCCGGGCGGTACTGTATGGAATACGGGATACAGGACGATAGACCCCGCTTCACGAGGCGGAGTCGGTTGTCCTGCTCTGCGAATCGCGCGGAGCGAAACCGATAATGGTTAAGTGACGAAGGAGAGGCATCCTCTATGCCCTTAACATCCAAACAACTCAATGATCTGCAGGTGGATGTGCTGCGCGAAGTCGCCAATATCGGCACCGGACATGCCGTGACCTCGCTGACCATGATGACGGGGGAGTCCTTTTCCATGTCGGTGCCGGCTTTCGGCGTGATGGTGATGAACGAGTTCGAAAGCATTCTGGGCGATCTGGAGGCGCTGGCAGCCTCTGTCTACATGCCTGTGGAGGGAGATGTCTGCGGTCACGTCGCCTTCCTCTTTCCCTACGACAGCGCGTGTCAGTTGACCGACCTGCTGCTGGGACGGGAGCATGGGACGACCACCGTGCTGGAGGAGCTGGAGTGCTCCGCTCTGATGGAGGTCGGCAATGTGCTCATCTCCTCGTTTTTGAATGCGATCAGCGATCTGTCCAACCTGAGTTTGCCCTCCTCGCCGCCGGGCATCGCCATAGACATGGCGGGAGCGATCTTAGCCAGCATCGTGACGGTTTCGCCGAACCTTGGCGACCACGCGCTGACGATCATGACGCGGCTGGCGGATACGGAGTATCCGGTGGAGGGATTCTTTGTGTTCATCCCGGAGCCGGATTCGCTGGAAATACTATTTCAAGCACTGGGGATCGAATCATAAGATGGGGCAGGCAATCATGGTCGGGATGGCGGAGATCAAGGTGTCGAAGCAGCCCGGAGATGTTCTGGTCGCGCTGGGGCTGGGCTCCTGTGTAGGGGTCTGCCTGTATGATCGGCAGGCGAAGATAGCAGGGATGGTACATGTGGTTCTGCCGGCGAAGCTGCACACGGGAGAGGATGCCCCCGGAAAGTTTGCCAATACGGCCATACCCGCGCTCCTGGACGAGATGAAGCGGCACGGAGCGACGGTGAGCCGGTTGAAGGTTGCGGTGGCGGGCGGGGCGCAGCTCTTCTCCTTTAACGGCGCCGGTCCGCGCCTGGATGTGGGGCAGCGCAACCAGACGGCGGTTCTGACCGCTCTGGGCGAGGTCGGATTGACCGTCGCGGCGCAGGACCTGGGCGGCAGCATCGGACGTACCGTCCATTTTTTTGTGGAGAATGGGTGCGTGCGCGTGAAGACCATAGGAAAGGGAGAGAAGGATCTGATTGTGCTGGGAGAGGCGGAGACGGCGTCTCTGCGCCGCGCAGCCTGAACGACCTTTTTCACCGGGTGGTGTTTAATGTCCAAGCTAACTCTGGAACAACTGGTTGAGTATGTGCAGGAGATTCCCGCGCTCCCGGACGTCGCGATCAAGATGATGAAGATGACCGACGATCCCTCCGTTTCAGCGCGTGCGCTGGGCGATCTTATTTCGACCGATGTTGCGTTAACGACTCGCGTTCTGAAGATCGCCAACTCCGCCTACTACGGACTGTCGCGGGGGGTCAGCACGGTGAACGAAGCGGTGCTGGTGCTGGGCATGAAGGCGCTGCGCAGTCTGGCGCTTGCCGCCGCCGCCTACGATACCCTGAAGAAGGAGATTCGCGGCTATAGCCTGCCCGCGGGAGAGTTGTGGCGTCATTCGCTCTCCTGCGCGATGGCGGCGCAGGTGATCGCCAAACGCACCCGCGTGGTGCGCAGCGAGGAGGCGTTCGTCGCCGGTCTGCTGCACGATGTGGGGAAGGTGATCCTGCACTCCTACGTGGAGCCGCAGTTTCAGGCGATCTGGGCGATCGTCGAACTGGATGAGATCCCGTTTCATGCGGCGGAGAAGCAGGTGCTCGGCTTCGACCATGCGGAGGTAGGGGCGAAGATCGGGGAGAAGTGGAACCTGCCGGTTTCGCTGTGCACCGCCATCGCCGGGCATCACCTGCTGGAGCGCGGCGAAGAGGCTCCGGACCTGACCGCCGTGGTCCATGTCGCCAATATCGTCAGCCTCTCGGAGGGGATCGGCTTTTCGGGAGACAGCCAGAAGACCCCGCTGGATCCGGCGGCGATGCAGCGTCTGGGGCTGGAGGAGAGCGACCTGGAGGAGATCGTCAGCGAGATGGTCGAGCAGATAGAGCGATCGCGGAGCGCGTTTGAGATGACAGCAGCCGCCTGACGCGGCGCGCCGGCGAGAGGACCGGACGCGAACGTCGGAAATCGGACGGGTGAGGTGGAGAGGTGACGGAAGAGAGAGCGATACGGGCGCTGGTGGTGGACGACTCCGCCTTTATGCGCAAGATGATCAGCGCGATCCTCTGCCATAACGGGATAGAGGTGGTTGGCGCAGCCCGCGACGGGCAGGAGGGTCTGGAGAAGGCGCAGGCGCTGCGTCCCGATGTCATCACGCTGGATGTCGAGATGCCGCGGATGGACGGAGTGGAGTTTCTGACGCGTCTGATGCGCGAGAACCCGATTCCTGTGATCATGCTCTCGAGCCTGACCGAAGCCGGTGCGGAGATCACCCTGCGCTGTCTGGAACTGGGGGCGGTGGACTGTCTGCAGAAGCCGTCCGGAGCGATCAGTCTGGATATCGAGAAGATCGGGCACGAGATCGTTGCGAAGGTTCAGGCGGCGGCAAAGGTGGACGGCAGGCGTCTGCGCTGGCTGGCGCGCACCGGCGCGCCGGCGGCTCCCCCGAAACCGGAGCCTGTGCGCACCGCCGCTTCGGTCGTCGCTGCCGCTTCGGTCGGCACTGCCGCCAGTACGGGCGTCGCTGCCGCTTCGGTCGGCACTGCCGCCAGTACGGGCGTCGCTGCCGCTTCG